>NZ_JBHVSU010000003.1:0-707236 GCF_042885035.1 Agrobacterium sp. NPDC058088
ATAACCTGAAGGCCGCAGGTTCAAATCCTGCCCCCGCAACCAAGTCAAACCTGAATGTTCGACCATTCATATCCCTTAACAGAAAGCTCCTCCGCGCAAGCGTCGAGGAGCTTTTTGCGTTTCTGATCCCTGTCCAACGCGCAAGCAAGACGCGCCTCAAGATAAGCGTGCTGCTTCTGTGCCTCAAACGGCTTCATCACCTGACGTTTGGCTTCGTCGTTTTTGCTGCGGCGCGCGTGCAGGAAGAAATGCCGCATTGGCAGTTCCGTCTGAGCGGGATTGTGACGCTGCTTTATTCTTCGATCTTCGTCCGCATGTCCGTCTCGGACGAGGTGATAGCGTCAATCTCCCTTGCAGGCGCTCTTAGGGGTGAGGAAGCTTGTCCGCTCATTTTTGCCGGATGCTAACTAGCAACTCGAGGCGGACTAGTTTCAGCATCCGTTCAGGTGTCATGGTACGAGGCGAACGCGCCGGAAGCCTCCACTCTCAAGGCAATCGTTGCCGCCGCTATCGCAAGAGCGGATGCACTGTCTTGCCAGCACCGGTACGATTAGAAAGCCAGCGTCACCCTCGGTTAAATCGGAAGGGTGCAAATCCTCTTGTCTGTGTCGGGATCATCCACACGCCGCCGGAGAAAGGAGCCTGTTCGAGCCGGTCGGCCGACATGTTGTGGCGGTGCGAGGTAACGAAAAGAGTGCTGAAATCGGGTCCGCCGAAGCAGGGCATGGTCGGGTGTGGCACAGGCATCTTTATCGACGCGGTTTGTTCGCCGCCATCTTCGGCGAAGACATTCAGCATGCCGGCGGAAACGCCTGCGCTATAATAGGTGCCGCTGCTGTCGAGGCAGCCGCCATCGGGCCTTCCCGTTTCTTCGGTCATCCGAGCCACGAGCACACCCTCGTCGAACAGGCCGTTTACCCTGTCGAAATTGCGTCTGCGTATCCATTTCTGTACGGAATCGCTCTGCCACATGATGGAACCATCAGGGGAGAAAGCCAGCCCGTTTGGACATGTCAGTCCCGTCAGCATGCGCTTGGCGCTCTTTGCGGTGATCCGCCAGAGTTCACCATGGGGCTCCATGTCAGAGAGTGGAACATTGTGCATGGTTCCCACCCAGAAAGCGCCATCGGGGCCAACACGGCCGTCATTCAGCCGACACGGAATGCCCTCTTTCGCCGGAATGGAGTGGAGAAGACTTGTCCTGCCGCTATCGGGATCGAGGATGACGATATCCATGCCGCAGGCGATGACGAGATCGCCGTTTTCACAAAGTCCGAGGCTCGATACCGTGTGAGGAAACGACCATTGCCGATATTGGCCGGGCTCGAGTGCTGCGGACCGTACCGTCTTACCGAGGATATCGCACCAGAAAAGGACCTGGCGCCGCTCGTCCCAAACGGGGGATTCCGCCAGCGTGCTCATCGTGTCGCACAAAAGTTTCGCCTGCGTCATAGCAAGCGCTTGTTCGGGATTTGCCGTATTCATGATGCTCGAACCGTTGAAATGATGCCGCAGCCTATTCGAAATAGTCCTGGTGGTTCTCAAAGACCTGCGAAAGAATGCCGAGGACGCGCCTCAGGTGCTTACGCAATTCTTCCGTCGCCAGCGTTTCGTCTCCGGCTTTGATAGCGTCATAGACCGCCTCATGCTCGGAAAGCAGCCGCGCCATATGCGCCTCGTCGGTGATGGCGAGGGCACGCAGACGGTCCAGTCCCGCCTTTTCGCGGATCAGCAGGGTCTCCAGTCTCTCCAGCCCCGTCGCGGCTGCAAGTGCGCTGTGGAACTGGTCGTCATGCACACGGAAGGCCTTTCGGTCGCTTCGGCGCATGGCCGCGCGCTGGCCGCTGAGGGCATGTTCGATCTCCTGTTCCGCTTCCGGCGCAATGCCGATCTGGCAGAGCCTGCAGACGGCGGCCACCTCCAGCGCCTCGCGAATGAACTGTGCGCTGCGGATGTGTTTTTCCGATAATTTGGAAACATAAGTGCCGCGGCTCGGCAGGGTGACGATCAGGCCGTCATCTCTCAGCCTGCTTAGCGCTTCCCGCACCGGCGTCCGGCTGGAACTGAAGGATTGCCCGATTTCGTTTTCCGAGACCGCCTGGCCGGGAAAAAGCTCGCGCGAAAGGATGGCGGATTTCAGCGCAGAATAGATCTGATCAACAACCGGACGGTTGAGGTCCAGTCGCTCCATTGTCGGCACGGTGCCGCCTGTTACGGGAATTTTCGGCATATACCCTCCAGCGTTCTCATAACCGGTATACCGGAACACAAGTCTGTTGACAACCGGCATACCGGTATGCAAATGATTGCGCATTGGGAAGGAGGCTCCCGAAATGCAAAATATCAAGACCTGCGTCATCGTTGGTGCCGGAATGGTAGCGAAGACGCATGTGCTTGCCTGCGCGGCAAGCCCTGAGAAAATTCGCCTGAAGGGCATCGTGGATGGTGGTTCCGGCCGCGCCAAGGCGCTGGCCGCTGAAGCATCGAAACATACCGGATATGAAGTTGCGGTTTATTCCTCAGTCGAGGAAGCGGCGGGGGATGCGGATGTGGATTTCGCAATCATCGCAACACCGCCAAATGCCCGCATCGATATCGTCGGGAAACTGGCGAAAGCGGGCAAGCATATCCTGATGGAGAAGCCCGTCGCTCGCAATACGCAGGAAGCAGTGGGTCTCGTCGCCCTGTGTCGCGAGGCAGGTGTTACTCTCGGTATCATCTTCCAGCACCGCATGCGGGCTGCATCGCAAAAAGCCCGTGAGCTCGTTGATGGCGGCACGCTCGGAGCGCTGGGCCTCTGCGAAATCTCCGTGCCGTGGTGGCGCGCGCAATCCTATTACGACGAACCGGGTCGCGGCACGCTGGCACGCGATGGCGGCGGTGTTCTGATCTCCCAGGCAATTCATACGATCGATCTGGCATTGAGCCTGACGGGGCCGGTCGCCCGTGTCCAGGCCATGGCTGCGACGACGCGTTTCCACCGTATGGAAACCGAAGATTATGTTTCTGCTGGGCTGCGCTTCAGAAATGGCGCAGTCGGCTCGCTCGTTGCGAGCACCGCAAGTTTCCCCGGCGCTGCGGAATCGATCCTGCTGCATTTCGACAAAGCCAGCCTGCGGCTCGCCTCTGGTCTGTTGCATCTCGACTGGCGCGATGGCCGACAGGAGACTTTTGGCGGCGCGGCCGCTGGCACGGGCGGCGGCGCCGACCCCATGGCTTTCACGCATGAATGGCATCAGGGCGTCTTCGATGATTTCGCAGACGCCATCTCTTCAGGACGCCTGCCGGTCGTCACCGGCGAAGCGGCTCTTTTGTCTCACAGATTGATCGACGCGATCATCAACTCGGCCGACACCGGCAAGGAAGTGGAACTGCAGGATGACTAAAGCAATCAAGTTCGTCGCTCTCGGTATTGAGCATCGGCATATTTTCGGCATGGCCCAGAACCTGCTGGATGCCGGCGCCGAATTTGCCGGCTGGTGGACGGAAGGCGAGCCCGATGTCGTGGAAGGCTTTGTCAAGCGCTTCCCGGATGTGCCGCGCGCAGCATCGAAAGAGGCGCTGCTGGCTGACGGCACCGTCGATCTCGTCATGATCGCCGATATTCCCTCCAAGCGCGCCGATCTCGCGATCGCAGCGATGCAAGCAGGCAAGGATGTCATGTCCGACAAGCCGGGCTGCACCACCTTCGAACAGCTTGATCGTCTCCGCCAGACAGTCGCAAAAACCAAGCGCATCTGGACCGTTGATTTCTCCGAGCGCTTCGAGGTGCCGAGCGTGACCAAGGCCGCTGAACTCGTTGCCCAGGGCGCTATCGGTCGCGTCATCCAGACTGTCGGCCTCGGCCCGCACCGCCTGAACCGCCAGATCCGCCCGAAGTGGTTCTTCGAGCGCGAAGCCTACGGTGGTATCATCACCGACATTGCCAGCCACCAGATCGACCAGTTCATGTTCTTCACGGGTTCGACCGAGGTTGAGATCGTGTCCGCCACCGTTGCCAATTACGCCAACCCAGGCGATCCGGGCCTGCAGGATTTCGGCGAAGTGGTGCTGCGCGGTGACAAGGGCCACGGTTATATTCGCGTCGACTGGTACACGCCGGATGCGCTCCCGACCTGGGGTGACGGTCGCCTGACCATCCTTGGCACCGAAGGTTATATCGAGCTGCGTAAATATGTTGACGTCGGCAACACCGAAGGCACGGACCGCCTCGTTCTCGTGAATGGTGACCGTTGCGAATATATCGATGCCTCCGGCGCTGGTCTGCCCTATTTCGCCCGTATCTGCGACGATATCCGCAACCGCACCGAAACGGCCATGACGCAGGAACACGTCTTCAAGGTCTGCGACCTGTCGCTGCAGGCACAGGCCAAGGCTGAGGGAGCCTCGAAATGATTGGTGTTGCCATTATTGGCGCCGGCATCGGCGCCCAGCATCTGAGCGGCTATCGGGCGTTGCCCAACCGCTTCGTCGTCAAGGCGATCTGCGATCTTGATCTCGAGCGCGCACGCTCCGTCGCCGGCGATGATACCTCCATTCATCTCACCACCGATCTCGATGAGGTTCTGGCCGATGAGAGCATCCAGCTGATCGACGTCTGCCTGCCGCCGCACCTGCATTTTCCGGTGACGCTGAAGGCGCACGCGGCGGGCAAGGATGTGGTCTGCGAAAAACCGTTGGTCCGCTCTCTGGAAGAAGCCAATGCGCTGATCGCCTCCGTCAAGAAGACCGGTCGCGGCGTGTTTCCCGTCTTCCAGTATCGTTTCGGACAGGCGATGCGGCAGATGCGCGCGCTCATCGATGCCGGTCTTGCCGGCAAGGCCTTTGTTGCGAGCTCGGAGGTCCATTGGAACCGTGGCGCCAGCTACTACGACATTCCCTGGCGCGGCACCTGGAAGGGTGAATGCGGCGGCGCGATCCTTGGCCATGCCATCCATGCCCATGATCTTCTTTGCCACGTTCTCGGACCGGTCGATGAGGTTTTCGCCATGGCCGATACACGCGTCAACAAGATCGAAACCGAAGATTGCGCAGCACTCAGCTTCCGCATGAAAAGCGGTGCACTGGCAACCAGCTCGGTGACGCTTGGTGCCGCCGAAGACACGTCGCGCCTGCGCTTCTGCTTCGAGGGCTTCACGGCGGAAAGCGGCACGCTGCCCTATCGTCCGGCGGAAGACACTTGGCGTTTCATCGCCCGCGCCCCGACGACGCAGGATCAGATCGACGCCGTTCTGGCAACGGTGGCTGATGGCGAAAACGGCTTTGCCGGTTTTGTCGAAGCCATTGCCGACGCGATGGAAGGACGCGGCGGTAAGGAAGTGACGGTCCACGACGGCTTGCAGTCGATCGAACTCGTGACCGCCATTTACCGCTCGGTCCGGGAAGGAAAGCCGGTTCGCCTGTCCGACGCCGCCGAAGGTGAATGGATCAAGGGCTGGGCGCCGAGCACATCCGCCAAAGCATAATCATCTAACGGGAGGAAACCAGATGACCAGAAAATACAGCATGGCACTGGCGCTCGCCATTGGCGCGGCGTCCTTTGCCGGTGCCGCGCAGGCGGCCCAGGAAGTGCGCTTCACCTGCGCTTATGACGGTAACGGCTGCGAAATCCTGAAGGATATTCTTGCACGTTACGAAAAGCAGCATCCCGATGTGAAGATCGTCACCGACGTTGTGCCCTACAAGGCGCTGCTGGAAGGCCTGCCCGTGCAGCTTGCCGGCGGCAGCGGTCCCGACTTCGCAACGGTGACCGATCTTGGCGGTCTCAACCGTTATTATCTTGATCTGACGCCCTATGTGGACGCGAAATATTGGGAAGATAACTTCTCCAACGTGCTGAAATGGTACCGCAGCGGCCCTGACGACAAGGGCATCTACGGCATGCACACGCAGCTCACCATCACCGGCGCCTTCATCAACCGCACGCTGTTCGACCAGGCAAACGTCGCCGTTCCCGGCAAGGATGCCACGCTTGACGACTGGGCGAAGGCCGCCAATGCTGTTGCCAAGGCAACCGGCACGCCTTACCCGATGGCCATCGACCGTTCCGGTCACCGCATCGCCGGCCCGGCCATTTCTTACGGCGCGAAGATTTTCGACGCTGACGGCAAGCCGATCCTCGTCGATGAAGGCTTCACGACGTTTGTGAAGAAGTTCGTGGAATGGAACAAGGACGGCACCATGGCGCGTGACGTCTGGGCTGGACAGGGCGGCAATACCTATCGCGATGCCGCACAGGAATTCATCAACGGCCAGTTGGTCTATTATTATTCCGGCAGCTGGCAGACCGCGCGTTTCGACAGCCAGGTGGGCGATGCCTTTGACTGGGAAGTCGTGCCGCAGCCCTGCGGTGGCGCAGCCTGCACCGGCATGCCTGGCGGCACCGGCATCGTCGGCTTCAAGCAGACCAAGAACCCGAAGATCGTTGCCGACATCCTGAACTTCCTTGCTCAGGACGAGAACTATCTCGACTTTACGGTGCGCACCCGCAACGTTCCGGCCAACAAGTCGGTGGCTGACAAGGGCGTGACCTATACCGGTGCGACACCTGCGACGCAGAAGGCCATGAATGCCTGGCTCGACCAGATTCCCGGTCTCAGCCCGATTGCTTACGCCTATCAGGGCTACAAGAACAACCGCGCCATGTTCAACATCTCAGTCCAGCGCATCACGCAGGCCATTGTCGGTGAAAGCACCGTTGATGAGGCCATGGCCCGTGCGAAGACGGACCTTGAGGAAGCGTTGAAACAGGCGAAGTGATCCATCGCCTTCCGGCGCGGCGCATGCCGCGCCGCGCCGGATCGAAGGAGGACCCTCATGTATAAATTTCTTGCGCCCGTTATGGGCATCGTCGAACTGCCTTTTTCCTTCCTGCAGAAGGTTCTTGGCCACCGGCGGATTGCGTGGGTGTTTCTGACACCCAACCTGATCCTGTTTGCGGTCTTCGCCTTTCTGCCGATCCTGCTGAACATGGCTTACTCTGTGACCGGCAGTGAACACATACTGCTTTCCGAGCGCCCTTCGGTGGGCGGCGAAAACTTTTCGGTCCTTCTTTCCTGTCAGAACTATCTTGATCCCAATTCCTGTGCGCGCGACCTGTTCTGGCGCTCCGTCTGGAACACGCTGTTCTTCGTCGTGCTGCAGGTGGGTTTCATGGTCGGCTTTTCGCTGATCACGGCCATCGTGCTCAACCGCGATATAAGGGCGCGCGGCTTTTTCCGTGCGGTATTCTTCTTTCCGGTTCTCTTGTCGCCCGTCGTTGTGGCCTTGATCTGGAAGTGGATTCTCCAGCGTTTCGGCGTTCTTAATGCGGCGATGGAAGGCCTCGGCCTCGGTTCGGTGGACTGGCTGCTCGAAGCCAATCTTGCCTTCGGCTGGTCCGTTTTCCTTTCGGTCTGGGCGCATATGGGCTTCTATACGCTCATTCTCCTTGCCGGCCTTCAGGCGATCCCGCGCGATGTCTACGAGGCGGCCCAGCTGGACAAGGCAAGCCCATGGCGCATCTTCCGGCGCATTACCCTGCCGCTGCTTGCACCCACCATGCTTGTCGTTCTTGTCCTGTCGGTCATCAAGGGTGTGCAGACTTTCGATGAAGTCTTTGCCTTTACCGGCGGTGGCCCTGGTTCGGCGACGACCTTCATCATTCAATTCATCTATCAGACCGGCTTTGCCGGAACGCCCCGGAATTTCGGACTTGCGGCCGCCGCTTCGCTGCTGCTCGCCGTCGTCCTCGTGGTGCTGACCGCGCTGCAATTCCGGGCAAACAGGAGCAAGGTCGATGGCTAGGATTGGCGCATTTCTGACCCGTACCCGCGGCCGTAACGGCAAGCTGCACTGGACGGACTGGCTGTCCTACGCCTATCTCGGCGTCGCCGTGTTGATGATGTTCGGTCCCGTCGTCTGGCTGGTGCTCTCCTCGTTCAAGACGGAAGCCGATCTCCAGCGGTTCCCGCCTCGGCTGCTACCCTATAGCCAGGAAACCGTAGTGGTTGACGGGCAGGCAAATCCGCTGCCGGCCTATGTGGATAAAGACGGCCGCAAGTTCGGCATGGTCCGCCGCATCGGTCTCGTTGCGCAGGTGGTTGATCCGGCCAAACCGAGCGAAGTCTTGAAGATGCAGTTCAACGAGCTGAAGCCGGCTGAAAAGGTGGCGCTGGCGACGGAAAACTACACCGAGCTTTTCCAGCGCTTCAATTTCCCGCTCTACTTCTGGAACTCGACCTTCATCACGGTCACTTCGACCATCATCATGCTGATCGTCAATTCCATGGCGGCCTTCGCGCTCTCGAAATATCAGTTCAAGGGCAGGGGCGTCGTGCTGGCTCTGGTGGTCGGTACGCTGATGATCCCGCAGACCGTCGTGCTTGTGCCGCTGTTCCTCATCACCAGCCAGCTCGGTTTGATCAACAGTCTCTGGGGCGTCATCATTCCCGGCGCGGCAACACCGACAGGCGTCTTCCTGTTGCGGCAATACATGCTGACGATACCGGACGAGATCCTCGATGCGGCGCGCATGGACAAGGCCAGCGAGTGGAAAATCTACTGGCGCATCATCCTGCCGCTTTCAGCACCGGCGCTCGCGGTTCTCGCGATCCTTGCGATCATGTGGCGCTGGAACGATTTCCTCTGGCCGCTCATCGTGCTGACCCGCAACGACAACTTCACCCTGCAGCTGGCGCTCAACTCCTTCCAGGGCGAGATGACGACGGAATGGAGCAACCTTCTGGCCATGACCGTGCTGACGCTTGCGCCCATCGCGCTGGTCTTCATGTTCCTGCAAAAATATATCGCCACCGGCATTGCGTCCACGGGCGGCAAATAATCCTCAGGGAGGAAATACGACAATGGCAAGTATTCAGCTTCGTCAGGTCAAAAAGACATATGGCGCCCTCGATGTGATCAAAGGCGTCGATCTCGATATCAAGCACGGCGAATTCTGCGTTTTCGTCGGCCCATCCGGCTGCGGCAAGTCCACCCTGCTGCGCATGATCTCGGGCCTCGAAGAGTTGAGCGGTGGTGACATCGTCATCGGCGGCGATGTGGTCAACACGGTGCCGGCTGCGGACCGCGGCCTTGCCATGGTATTCCAGTCCTACGCCCTCTACCCGCATATGACGGTCCGCGAAAACCTATCTTTCGGTCTTGAGAATATCGGCACGCCGAAGAAAGAGATCGCCGAAAAGATCGCCCAAGTCGCCAAGATGCTGCAGATCGATCAGCTTCTCGAGCGTCGCCCCAAGGATCTGTCGGGCGGTCAGCGCCAGCGCGTCGCCATCGGCCGCGCCGTCGTGCGAGAACCTCGCGTGTTCCTCTTCGACGAGCCCCTTTCCAACCTTGATGCGGAACTGCGCGTCGATATGCGCGGCGAAATTTCCAGCCTGCACCGTCGTCTCGGCAATACCATGATCTATGTGACGCATGATCAGGTGGAGGCCATGACCATGGCTGACAAGATTGCCGTTCTACGCGCTGGCAAGCTTGAACAATTTGGCGTGCCACTCGATCTCTACAACCGCCCGGCCAATCTCTTCGTGGCGGGCTTTATCGGCTCGCCAAAGATGAATTTCTTTGCTGGCGAAGTAACGTCGAACGCAACGCCTGCTCTCAAAATCGCGACGGGCGAGACTATCCCGCTGCCGCAGACCGGCTTTGCCTATAAGCCCGGCCAGAAGGTGACGCTCGGCATACGCCCGAACCATGTGGAGCCGGGTGAAGGCGGCGCTTTGACGATGTCCGTACGCACCGCAGAACAGCTGGGCGGGGAGTCCTATCTCTACGGCAATCTCGGTGATGGCACCCCGGTGACACTGCATCTTTCTGGCCAGACCTCGACATCGGCGGGCGAAGTCATCCGCCTGTCGGCGCCACTTCAACACGTCCACCTTTTCGACACGACGAGCGGGCTGACGCTCCGGCAGGACTGACAGCCTTAGGCACCACCCGCAACGTAGGACCAATGACATGACCGATAAAAAACTCCGTTCCGACCGCTGGTTCGCACCTGATGACCTGCGCAGCTTCGGCCACCGCTCGCGCATGATGCAGCTGGGTTATGCGGAGGAGGATTTTATCGGCAGACCCGTCATCGGCATCCTCAACACCTGGTCGGAGCTCAACACCTGTCACTCGCACTTTCCGGAGCGCGTGCAGGATGTGAAACGCGGCGTGTTGCAGGCCGGTGGTTTCCCCGTCGAAATGCCGTCGCTTTCCGTGGATGAGAGCTTCACCAAGCCGACATCGATGCTTTATCGCAACATGCTGGCCATGGAGACGGAAGAAATGATCCGCTCGCATCCGCTCGATGGCGTGGTGCTGATGGGTGGTTGTGACAAGACGACGCCGGGCCTCGTCATGGGTGCGATCTCGGCCGGTGTGCCGATGATCTACCTGCCCGCCGGCCCGATGTTGAGCGGAAATTATGCTGGCAAGGTGCTAGGCTCGGGTTCGGACGCGTGGAAATATTGGGATGAGCGCCGCGCAGGCAATGTCACGGACGAGGAATGGCGTGGCGTGCAGGGCGGCATCGCCCGTTCTGCCGGTGTGTGCATGACGATGGGCACGGCCTCAACCATGACGGCCATTGCCGATGCGCTCGGCATCACCCTGCCGGGCGCCTCCTCCATTCCGGCGGTCGATTCCGAGCATCAGCGCATGTCCGCCGCCTGCGGCCGCCGCATTGTCGAGATGGTGTCGGAAGACCTGACACCAAACCAGATACTAACAGCGGCAGCGTTCCGCAACGCCGCCATCGTCGCCATGGCGACGGGTTGTTCCACCAATGCCGTTGTGCACCTCATCGCCATGGCGCGCCGCGCCGGTGTGCCGATGACGCTGGACGAGCTGGACGAGCTTGGCCGCGTTACACCGCTGATCGCCAATGTCCGCCCTTCCGGCAAAGACTATCTGATGCAGGACTTCTTTTACGCCGGTGGCCTGAGGGCACTGATGAAGCAGCTGGAAAGTCGTCTCGACTGTTCCGTGCTGACCGTGACCGGCCGCAGCATGGGCGAAAACCTCAAGGGTGCAAAAGTCTATAATGACGACGTCATCCGCTCGCTTGACAATCCCGTTTATGCGGAAGGCTCACTTGCCGTGCTGCGCGGCAATCTCTGCCCTGACGGTGCCGTCATAAAGCCTGCTGCCTGCGATCCCAAACTCCATGTCCATCAGGGTCCCGCGCTGGTGTTTGACAGCTATCCGGAAATGAAAGCCGCCATCGACGATGAAAATCTCGATGTGACGCCCGACCACGTGCTGGTGCTGCGCAATGCCGGTCCGCTCGGCGGTCCCGGCTTCCCGGAATGGGGCATGTTGCCCATTCCGAAGGCGCTCATCAAAAAGGGCCATCGCGACATGCTGCGCATTTCCGATGCGCGCATGTCCGGCACCTCCTATGGCGCCTGCGTGCTGCATGTCGCGCCGGAGAGTTTCGTCGGCGGCCCGCTGGCCCTGCTGAAAACCGGCGATATCGTCCGCCTCGACCTGCCGCAGCGTCGCCTCGATATGCTGGTCAGCGAAGAGGAAATCGCAGAGCGCCGGCGGGCATGGCAGGCGCCTGCGCCGCGTTATGAACGCGGCTATGGCTATCTCTTTTCGAAACACGTCACGCAGGCCGATCAGGGTTGCGACTTCGACTTTCTGCAGACGGATTTTGGCCGTTCCGCCGGCGAGCCGGATATTTTCTAAGAGACGCCATCATGTTGAAGCGATTGCTCATCACCGGTGCTGGCGGCAAGCTGGGCAGCATGCTGCGCGGAAGGCTTGGCCATGTTGCCGAAACCATTCGCCTGTCCGATGTCGTCGATTTGGGTAGCCCAGCGCCGCACGAAGAACTCGTCCACTGCGCGCTGGAGGACGAGCAGGCAGTTTACGATCTGGTCAAGGGTTGTGACGGCATCGTTCATCTCGGCGGCATCTCCGTGGAGAGGGCTTTTGACCCGATCGAGGCCGCCAATCTGCGTGGTGTTTACAATCTTTACGAGGCGGCCAGAGCACACGGCAATCCCCGCATCCTTTTCGCGTCCAGCAACCACACGATCGGTTATTATCCGCAGGGCCAGAAGCTCGGTCCGGAGACGCCCTTTCAGCCGGATGGCCTTTACGGCGTCTCGAAGATCTTTGGCGAGGCCATGGCAAGCCTCTACCATTCTAAATTCGGACAGGAGACGGCCATCGTGCGCATCGGCTCCTGTGACGAGAAACCCACGAACTGGCGCATGTTGTCGACCTGGCTCAGCTACGGTGACTTCGTCTCTTTGATAGAGGCGACCTTCCGCGTGCCAAAACTCGGCTGCCCGGTCATCTGGGGCGTTTCGGCCAATGACGACAGCTGGTGGGATAATTCCCATGTCGATTTTCTAGGCTGGCAGCGGCGCGACAATGCCGCGCGCTACCGGGCCGATATCGAGCGCGACGTTCCGCGCCCCGATTCCGAGGCTGCGATCGCAAAATATCAGGGCGGCATTTTTATCGATGAGCCCATTCACAGGACTTGAAACACATCCATCCGCCCATTGCGAGGAGACTGACATGAATAATGAAACACGCGAAAAACTGCTGACGATTTCCGTGGCCACGCTGGCGACAGCGCTTTACAAGCGCGGCCTGCGCAACCAGGTCATTCAGGGCGTGCGCCCGCTGGGTTACAAGGGCAAGAACATGGTGGGCCCGGCCTTCACCCTGCGCTACATGCCGGCCCGAGAGGATCGCAACCAGCTCGTGGAATTCCGCAATCCCGCCCATCCGCAGCGCGTTGCCATCGAAACCTGCCCTCCCGGCCATGTGCTTGTCATGGACAGCCGCAAGGATGCCTCTGCCGCCTCGGCCGGCGATATTCTGGTCACGCGTCTGATGGTTCGGGGCGGTGCGGGCATTGTTTCCGATGGCGGTTTCCGGGATGCGGCCACCATTGCCGAGCTGGATATTCCGGCCTATCACACCCGGCCTTCCAGCCCGACCAATCTCACCAAGCACGAGGCGATCGAGATCAACGGTCCGATCGGTTGCGGTGACGCGCCGGTTTTCCCGGGTGACATCATCGTTGGCGATGCGGATTGCGTCATCGTCATCCCCGCCGGCATTGCCGATGAAGTGGCAACGGAAGCGGTGGAAATGACGGCCTACGAAGATTTCGTGGTGGAGCAGGTCAAGGCGGGCCAGACGATCATCGGGCTTTACCCCTGCACCAAGGAAGAACACCAGGTCGCCTTTGCTGAATGGCGCAAGCAGCAGGGACGCTGATTGTCCTCAAGGTAGTTGCCATGACGGGCGTCCCTTGCGGTGACGCCCGTTTCTTTTTCCGGTCTCATCAGCCTCTTCGATATTCGCGGCGTCAGAGGACAGGACCGCTCAGACGTCCAGATAAGAGAGGATGGCTGAGGCGACGCTGGACGAATCCTGCGCCGTCGTCGATGGGTCGACTGATCCACCTGTCTTGCCCGTATTGCCTTGCGAAGACGTCGCCTCGGTGGTCGAGAGGAAGGAAGCAATCTCCTGCACGGAGCTGTTTGCGGGCTTGCTGCTATTCAACGCCGTAACCTGCGACGATGTCATGGCGGCAATCTGGCCCGGCGTGAAAGCCGCGGCCTGGGAGGCCGTCAGACCGGCGAGGGTGCTGGTGCTCAGTCCCGGGATCGCGCTTGAACTCAAGCTGATGATCTGTTCGGCGGAAAATCTCGTGAGGTCGTCTGCGCCAAGCGCGGCTGCCTGCCTTGCACTGAGGGCGTTGACCTGGGATGTCGACAATGCGCCGATTTGTGCGGCGTTCATTGCCTCCACCTGGCCGTAGCTCAGCGAAGCCACCTGGCCCGTCGTCAGCGCGGTTAGCGACTCTGGAGACAGGGATGCGACGACGGTAGTGGACAAACCCCTGATGGCCGTTGAACTGATTGCGGCAAGTTCCCCGGTGGAGAAGGTTGCCATATCCTCCACCGTCAGCCCGGCCAGCCCGGATGAGCTCAATGCGGCGATCTGGCTGCTGGAAAGGGCGTTGATCCTGTCCTTGCCAAGGGCATCGACCTGCTCGCTGGTCAATCCGGAGATGCCTGCCGTACTGAGGGCGGCAACCTCTGCCGTGGAAAGTGTGGCGACAAAGTTCGTAGACAGTCCCTTTATCGCGCTCGCACCAATGGCTGCGAGTTCCTCTGGCGAGAAGGTTTCCAGCATGTCCGTAGACAGCCCCTGCAGGGCATCCGAATTCAACGCCGCTATCTGACGGGTCGATAGTGCTTGAACCTGTTCGATGCTCAAGGCGCCAGCCTGCGCGCTGCCGAGGCCCGCGACGGCCTTGGCGTCCACAGCGGCGATTTGGCTTGTCGTCAGCGCAGCGATGCCCGCCGCGCTGAGTGCCGCCACCTGCCTGGAGGTGAGGGCACCGACCTGCGCATTGGTGAGGCCGTTCAACTGTCCGGTGCCGAGGGCGGCGATCTGGTCGGTGGTGAGGCCCGATACCGCCGCCGTGCCGAGGGCCGCGATCTGCGCCGTTGTCAGGGACGCGATGGTCGATGCCGACAGGCCCGAGATCGCACTCGACCCGATTGCGGCCATTTCGGCGGTGGTGAAGATATCGAGATCATCGGCGCTGAGGGCCGCGATCTGTTTCGAACTCAGGGCGGCGATCTGGACACTGGTCAGGGCTTCGACCTGACTGGTGCTCAAGGCCGCAATCTGATCCGTGGTGAGGCCCGCCACGCCCACTGTGCTGAGAGCGGCTATCTGGGCCGACGACAGCGAGGCGATGCCGGAAACGCTGAGTGCCGTAACCTGTTTGGAGGTGAGGGCGCCGATCTGCGCATTGGTGAGGGCATCCACCTGACCGGTGCCGAGGGCGGCGATCTGGTCGGTGGTGAGGCCCGATGCCGCCGCCGTGCCGAGGGCCGCGATCTGCGCCGTCGTCAGGGAAGCGATGGTCGATGCCGACAGGCCGGAGATCGCAGCGGAGCCGATTGCGGCCATTTCGGCGGTGGTGAAGATCGCGAGATCATCGGCGCTGAGAGCCGCAATCTGCTTTGCGCCGAGAGCCGCGATCTGGGCACTGGTCAGTGCCTCGACCTGACGGGTGCTCAGGGCTGCGATCTGATCCGTGGTGAGGCCTGCCACGCCTGCGACGCCAATCGAGGCAATCTGAGCCCCTGAAAGCGCGGCGATGTCCGCCACATCAAGTGCCGCCACCTGCCTGGAGGTTAGGGCGCTGATCTGGGCATTGGTGAGAACGCTGATCTGATCGCTTGTGAGTGCAGCGATCTGCCCGGTGCCCAGCCCGCTGATACCGGCCGAACTCAGCGCCGCGATCTGGGCTGTCGTCAGCGATGCCACGGTGTCCCTTGAGAGGCCCGCAACCGCGTTCGAACTGAGTGCGGCAATATCCCCTGTCGAGAAAGTCGCAATGTCGTCGGTGCCCAGAGCGGCGATCTGTTTTGCGCTGAGAGCCGCGACCTGGCCGCTGGTCATCGCTGCGACCTGATCGGTACTGAGGGCGGCGATCTGATCGGTGGTGAGACCGGCCGCGCCCGCCGCGCTGAGGGCGGCGATCTGGCCTGTCGAAAGCGCGGCAATATCCGCCACATCAAGTGCCGCCACCTGCCTGGAGGTGAGGGCAGCGATCTGGGTATTGGTGAGGACGTTGAGTTGATCGCCCGTCAAGGCCGCGATCTGCCCCGTGGTCAGCCCACTGATACCGGCCATGCTCAGCGCGGTGATCTGGGCTGTCGTCAGCGACGTTATGGTGTCCTTCGATAGGCCCGCGATTGCACTCGGACCGAGTGCGGCCATGTCTCTCGTCGAAAAGGTTGCGATATCGTCCGTGCTCAGGACGGCGACCTGCGTCGAGCTGAGAGCGCCGACCTGGGTGGTGGTCAATGCCTCGACCTGAGCCGTTGTCAGGGCCACGATCTGCACGGTGCTGAGCGCAGCGATGCTTTTCACATTCAGTGCGGCGATCTGAGCTGTCGCCAGCGACGCGATGGTATCCGCGGACAGGCCCGCAATCGCATCCGAACTGATTGCGGCAATATCCTTGGTCGAGAACGTTGCGATGTCGTCCGTGCTCAAGGCCGCGATCTGTTTTGAGGTGAGCGCGCTGATCTGGGTGGAGGTCAATGCCTCGACCTGAGCGGTGGTCAAGGCCGCAATCTGCGCGGTGCTCAGCGCATTGATGCTTTGCGCGTTCAGAGCCGCAATCTGGGCCGTCGTCAGGGAGGCCAGGGCCTCCGCCGACAATCCTGCGATCGCGCTCGAACTGATCGCGGCAATATCCTTGGTGGTGAATTTCGCGAGATCTTCCGTTCCCAGTTCGGCAATATGCATGGAACTGAAATTGAGGATCTGCGCACTCGTCAGGGCTTCAACCTGGGCGGTGCTGAACGTCGCCAGTTGCTGTCTGCTCAGCCCTGAAATACCCGAGGCGCTCAGGCTGGAAATCTGTGCGATTGAAAGAGCGGCCACGGCGTCGGTGGTGAGCGCCCCAATTTGTGCCGAGCTCAACATTGCCATCTGCCTGCTCGACAGCCTGGAAATCTGCTCGGTGGTGAGCGCTGCGATCTGGCTGGTTGAAAGTCCTGCCATGCTTGACGTGTTTATTGCCGCAATCTGGGCCACGGAAAGTAATGCGATGTTGCTGGCGCCCATCGCCGCAATCTGTCCCGAGCTGAGGGCCGCGATCTGGGCTGTGGTCAAGGCGGAAAACTGATCGGCGCGCAGGATTGCGATCTGGTCCGAGGTCAGGCCCTTGATGCCTACTGCACTCAAGACGGCGGTCTGGCTGGTGGACAAGGCAGCGACATCGTTCCCCAGGGCCGCGACCTGCGTCGAACTCAACGCCTTGATCTGCGCGGTGGACAAAAGGCTGACCTGGGCGCTGCTCAAGGCTTCGACCTGGTCGGCCGTCAGGCCGGCAATCGCGCTGGCGCCGAAGGCGGCGATTTGAGCGGCGGTCAGCGCTGCGATGACATCCGTACTCAGGCCCGACATGGCCTTGCCGGTAATCGTGGCGAGATCGGAGCTTGAGAATGTCGCGATATCCTCCACGCTCAGGGCAGCGAGTTGCGTTGAACTCAGTGATTTCACCTGCGTCGGGGAGAGGGCCGCGACCTGATTGGTGCTCAGGGCATCTATCTGATCGTCTGTCAGGCCGGCGATCGCGCCGGTTGCCAGGGCGGCGATCTGAGCGGTGGTCAGCGCGGCGATTGCGCCCGTGCTCAGGCCCGATATTGCCTTGCCGGCAATAGCCGCGATATCAGCGGTTGAGAATGTCGCTATGTCGTCCGGGCTAAGGGCAGCAATTTGAGCCGAGTTCAGCAGCTTCACCTGTGCGGCGGAGAAGGCCTCGATCTGTTGTGTGCTAAAAGCCTCTATCTGATCGGCCGTCAGACTTGCGATCACGGCGGTGCTCAAGGCTGCAATGTGAGCGGCCGACAGGGCCTCGACCTGACCTGCGTTCAAGGCCTGGAACTGTGTTGCACTGAGGGCGCTCAGCTGGGCCGTCGTCAGGGCTGCGATCTGATCGAGGGTCAGTGTGCTGATCGCTTCCGTGTTCAGGCGAGGCATGGCCAGGCGCGTGATTGCGGCGATATCGGCGGTGGAGAATGTTGCGATATCCTCCGCGCTCAGGACTGCGAGTTGCGACGCGTTCAGCGACCGTACCTGTTCCGGGGTCAGGGCTTCGACCTGGCTGGTGCTCAAGGCCGCGATGTGGGTCGTTTTGAGTGCAGCAATCTGCGCCGTCGTCAAGGCGGCGATCTGGGCAGTACTCAAAGCCTCGATCTGCTCGGTCGTCAGGCCTGCGATCGCGCTTGCATTCAGGGCGGCGACGCGATCCGCAGTCAGTTCTGCGATTGCCTCGATGCTGAGGCCCGTTATGGCCTTGCCGGTAATAGCGGCTATGTCGGCCGTGGAGAAGGTGGCGATATCGTCTGTGCCGAAGGCGGCGAGCTGAAGCGCGCTCAACACCTTCACCTGAACCGGGGTCAGGGCTTCGGCCTGCTGCGGGCTCAGGATCGCGATCTGTTCTGTCGTGAGGCTTGCGATCGCGCTGATGTTCAGCGCCGCGATCTGATCCGGGGTAAGTCCTGCGATCACTTCAGTGCTCAGGCCCGGTATGGCTTTCGCCGTAATCGCCGCCATGTCCGCGGTCGAGAATGTTGCGATATCCTCCGCGCTGAGCGCAGCAAGTTGCGCTGAGCTCAGAACACGTACCTGGGAGGAGGTCAAAGCCTCCGCCTGATCCGTCGTCAGGGCATGAAACTGGGTGGCCGTCAGCGCGGAAACCTGGCTCGCACTCAGGCTTTTGATGGCGTATTGATCGAGAATGCTGAGTTGGTCGAGTGTCAAGCCGACGATGGCGCCCTGGGAAATGGCGCTCAGCTGCTGGGAGTTGAGGACTTTGACATCCTCCACATCCAGTGCCGCGATCTGATCAGAGGAGAGCGCCTTGATCTGCGTTGTGGAGAGCGACGCGACGTCCTCGGTTGTCCAGGCAGCGACCGCCTCTGTCGAAAGATATCTGATCTGATTGACATTCAGGGAAGAAATGATCGACGTCATGTCCGGAAAATCCTAAAGCCCAAGCCTCGACAGATGGATTGCCCGCCCAAGCCCCCGCAAGGGCATCGGTTACACAGGTCCACCATTTTTCAGATGTTGAGTACGCAAGCGGGCTTGCCTGAACCTTAAGTTGCGCTTCGGCCGGTCGCCTTTGCGATATTGCTCTTCAGAGCAGCAAAGGCTTGGATACCGGCCGATAAACCCGTCAAAAGGAAATGCGTAATCCGTCTCAGACCGGTGAGTGCAGAAACGCCGGCATGGAGCCGCCCTCTGATTGCCTGGCGAGATAGAGGCGGGCGGTGTCGAGCGCTTCGCGGATGGTCGCATCCATGTCGAGATAACGGTAGGTCCCGAGCCGTCCAACGAACGTGACCGACGCTTCCCGTTCGGCCCGCGCCACATAATCGGCAAGCTGTTCTTTGTCCTCGACCAGCCGGATGGGATAATAGGGAATGTCTTGCGGGCCGCATTCGCGGGAGAACTCCCGGTAGCAGACGGAACCGGCAGGGTCTTCCCATGGAGAAAAATGCTTGTGTTCGGTGATGCGGGTAAAGGGCACCGACACGTCGCCGTAATTCATCACCGCGCAGCCTTGATAATCGCCGTCATAGGTGAACCGTTCGAAATCGAGGGTCCGGTATGCCAGACGACCAAATTCGAAATCGAAATAGCCGTCAAGTGGACCGGAGTAGAAGACATGGGCGGAGGCTGGCGCTTCGGCGCGATCAAAACGCGTGCCGAGCTTTACCGTGATGTTGGGGTGATCGAGGATGCGCTCGATCATCTCCGCATAACCGTTTTCAGGCATGCCCTGATATTTATGGAAGAAGTAATTGTCGTCGTAATTGAAGCGCACTGGCAGGCGCTTCAGGATAGAGGCGGGCAGTTCCGTCGGCGAGCAGCCCCATTGTTTCTCGGTATATCCCTTGAAGAAGGCTTCATAGAGATCGCGGCCGACGAAGCGCAGCGCCTGCTCCTCAAAGGTCTGTGGATCGGTGATCGACTTGTCGGCCTTTTCCTCGATGAAGCGTCGCGCTTCATCGGGCCGGAAATTCTTGCCGAAGAACTGGTTGATCGTGTGCAGGTTGACGGGAAGGGAGTATACCTGCTCACCACTCGTCGTTTTCACGCGGTTCTTATAGGGCATGAAGGTCTGGAAGCTGTTGACGTATTCCCAGACTTCCCTGTCGTCGGTATGGAAAATATGCGGGCCGTAAACATGCACCATGACGCCGGTTTCGTCGTCGCGTTCGGTGTAGCAATTGCCGGCAATGTGATCGCGGGCATCGACGATGTCGACCCTATGGCCCGCCAGTGCAAGCTCACGGCCAATGACCGCGCCGGAAAGCCCGGCACCCACAATGACAATTCTTTCGTCCGCGATCATTGCTTAAGTCAGTCCTGTTCATCCATCGCCTTGCGGGCGGTCAAGATTTGCCGGGAGGCGCCGCACGGCGCTTGTCCTCGCCGGTGTCGTTCGATGCGCCGCTCAATTGTCCGGTTTCTGCCAGAGGCGGCGGTCATAGGGGATTGGCGCATAGTCGTGCCATTGTCTCAGCTTTTTCAGGTAGCGCTCGCGGTAACTCTGTTCGTCCTCGAACTCGATGTTTTCCTGCAGCGCCTCTGCCCCTGCTTCGTAATAAATATCGAGATTGCTGAGGTCGGGCACAGGGGTCTCGCCACGCTCGCATTCACCCTGCATTTGCCAGAAGAGTTCTTCGAGACGCCGCGCCAGACCGGGAATATCCCGCAGGACGCTGGTGTCGCGCTGCCGGGCGATCGATTCCCTGACCTCCAGAAGGCTTTTGCGGTCGCGTTCGAAACCGATGGCGCGGGCGACATAATCTTCCGGTGAGGAGCAGATCATCTCCGGCACACCTGCTGCGGTGACGATGCTGCCGCAGAAGCGTGCGGCAAAGGTCTTGCCCGACATAGTGAGAACCGGCAGGCCTGAGGTTATCGCATCCGATGCCGTGGAATGCGCGCCATAGGGGAACGTGTCGAGAAACAGATCGGCAAGGCCGATGCGCGCAATATGCTGCGGGTTCTGGGCCTTCGGCGCGAAGATGAGCCTGTCGGACGCGACGCCGCTCTTTTCCGCAAGGTCTCGCAGGCGTTGATTGACGTCGTCATCACCCGCCAGCAGCCACAACAGGCTGCCGGGCGTCTCAGACAGGATCGTCATCCAGCGGGCGAAGCAGTTTTCCGTGATCTTCTGCATGCCGTTGAAGCTGGCATAAACGAAGGCATCCTCCGGCAATCCGACCTCTGCCCGGGTGGGCCGGGGGGCGATGGACCGCTTCCGGTCGAGGGGCTGGTCGCAGGCGATGCGGAGCACCTTCTCGGAATAATAGATCTCGTTCTCCGGCGGGATCATGTAACCGTCGGAGATCAGATATTGATGGAACGGGCTTCCCATCGATCCGGGATAACCGCAGAAGCTGACGATGACAGGCGCGGGACGATAGGCGAAGATTTTCGTGCGGGCATCCTTGGTGTAACCATTCACGTCGATCAATATATCGATCTCGTCGGCAATGATCTGAGATGCCGCGGTGGCGTCATCCATGCCATGAATATCACGCCAGCAATGGACCGCGGCTTTGATGCGCCCCTGCGTGCTGTCAGTGCCGCGGACATTGCCGCAATAATAGGCGAAGACCTCGATGCTATCCTTGTCATGAAGTTCCAGAACTTCGCAGAGGGCGAAGCCGACGGCATGATCGCGAAGATCCGACGAAAGATAGCCGACGCGCAGACGCTGGCCGGTGCCGGATTTCTGCTTCGGTGACCGGCGCGGGAACCGGCTGAGGTCCGGACGCGCACCGACCAGCATCTTGCTGAGGCGATATGCCTTGGCGAGCTGGAACATCGGATCGTCGGCGTAACAGCTCAACGTCAGCGACGACATCGCATCGAGCATCTTGCGCACGGGAATATGGCTCGAAGGGGCAAGTATGGGCCATTTGCACTGGCGCTGCCGCAACGACGCCCAGTGCTGGCCGGCCTCCGGCAGTTCCGGCCGCAGTTCGAACGCCTGCAGCAATGCGGTCTCGGCCTCTACGAGCTTTCCGGCGCCTTCGAGAACCCGGCCCATATTCTGCAGGGTCATATGCCGATGGCCGATTGTCTCGGCGTCGACGCTTTTCGTCGCTTCGGCATAATGCGACCATTGCTCGACGGCATGGCCGATCAACCCGGCATCTTCAAGCGCGCGGCCGAGATTGATGTGGCCGGGCGCGAATTCCGGGTTGGCCTTCAGGCAGGCGCGGAACGCCTGTACAGCGCCGGCCCGATCGCCCAGCTGGTTGAGCATGACGGCATAGTTGAAATAGGCGAGATGGATCGTCGGGTTGTTGTCGTTGAATGCGACCCAGGTCTTGTAAAGCTCCGCCGCCGCCGCCTGTTGCCCGGCGGCATTGAGCGCCTCTGATATGCTCAGCAGATCCATGAGGCTCAGCCGCTGGTTCCGCGCAAGATCGAGTGCGCTCGGAGCGGTGTCGTCATTTGATGGGGAGACTTGGTTGGCGGTCATGACATCCTGCGGCAAGGCGACAAAGGGTCTAAGATAAAGCAGCCTGTTGATGGGCCGTCTTTAGCTATCGCAGGTAACTTGCCTGTGGCTGGATGTATTGAGTTCCGGGTTGCTTGCGCTGATCAGCCGCGGGCTTTGAGGAGCGAAATGTCCTTCCAGTCAAACGGTCGCCTGGGAGGCAACGGATCAGTCAGGCCAAGGGACCAATTGCTGAAATTGTCTCCGGGCGAGAATGCCTCAGCCGATTGTTCTATCGCGCGACGAAAGCATTGTTTCGATAAACGATGCAGACGAATTTTTCAGAAATCTTTCGAAGCATTCTGCGACGAAAAGCCCAAATGTGCCACGACGCGGCTTCGGGCCGCGTCGTGGATCGTCTGGTTTCTTAAGTTTTATACACCCTTGTAAGCCTTGATGACCGCTTCAACCTGTGCGTCGTTCATGACTTTCAGCTGCTGGGCCGAAAGAGCTCCAGCCTGGGCGGTGCTGAGGCCGCCGATAG
Source organism: Agrobacterium sp. NPDC058088 (assembly GCF_042885035.1). NCBI lineage: Bacteria > Pseudomonadati > Pseudomonadota > Alphaproteobacteria > Hyphomicrobiales > Rhizobiaceae > Agrobacterium > Agrobacterium sp. NPDC058088. Next base: position 22,575 of record NZ_JBHVSU010000003.1, read on the forward strand.
CCGCGGTGGAAAGACCGGCGACGGCGTTGGCGCTGATAGCCTTGATCTCGTCTGTCGAGAACAGCGCCAGCTCGGTGCTGTTGAGCGTAGCGACCTGAGCAGAATTCAGACCAGACACCTGTTCGGAGGTCAGTGCCGCGATCTGATCGGTCGAGAGGGCTGCGAACTGCGTCGACGACAGTGCTGCGGCCTGAGCCTTGCTGAGTGCGGCAATATTGCCGGTGCTGAGCTTGGTGGCGTCGAGACCGCCGAGAGCCTTGGCGGTGATCGCCTTGACTTCGTCCGCCGTGAAGGTCGCAAGGTTCGCGGAGTTGAAGGCGTTGAGTTGCGTCGAAGACAGGCCCGCAATCTGGGTCTTGGTCAGTGCTGCGGCGTTGTCGGTGCTAAGCGACGTAATAGCCGCAGTCGTCAGACCGGAGACGGCATTGGCGCCGATGGCCTTGATCTCATCGGTGGAGAAGAGGGCCAGTTCGTCGCTGCTCAGCGTACCGATCTGGGCCGAGCTCAGGCCGGCAATCTGATCGGAGTTGAGAGCCTTGATCTGGGCAGTCGACATGGCTGCGAACTGTGCAGTCGAGAGCGATGCCGCCTGGGCTCTGCTGAGAGCAGCGATGTTGTCGCTGCTAAGCTTGGTCACATCGAGACCGGAGAGCGCCTTGGTGCTGATCGCCTTGATCTCGTCTGCCGAGAAGTTGCCCAGGCTTGCAGAGGTCAGCGCGTTGAGCTGCGTGGACGAGAGGCCAGCAATCTGGGTCTTCGTCAGTGCGGCTGCGTTATCGGTGCTGAGGGCGGCCAGGGCCGCGGTAGAAAGACCGGCAACGGCGTTGGCGCCGATGGCCTTGATCTCATCCGTGGAGAAGAGGGCCAGTTCGTCGCTGCTCAGTGTCCCGACCTGAGCGGAGCTGAGGCCAGAGACCTGCTCGGAGGTGAGGGCCTTGATCTGGTCGGTCGAGAGCGCCGCGAACTGCGTCGAGGAAAGCGACGTTACTTGAGCCTTGGTCAGTGCGGCGATGTTGCCGGTGCTGAGCTTGGTCACATCGAGACCGGAGAGCGCCTTGGTGGTGATCGCCTTGATCTCGTCTGCAGTAAAGGTGGCGAGGTTTGCGGAGGTCAGAGCATTAAGCTGGGTGGACGAAAGGCCGGCAATCTGGGTCTTCGTCAGAGCCGATGCATTGTCGGTCGTAAGGGCAGCCAGGGCTGCGGTAGAAAGGCCGGCAACGGCGTTGGCGCCGATGGCCTTGATCTCATCGGTGGAGAAGAGAGCCAGTTCGTCGCTGCTGAGCGTCGCGACCTGAGCGGAGCTGAGACCGGACACCTGATCGGAGGTCAGGGCCTTGATCTGGTCGGTCGACATGGCGGTAAACTGCGCCGTGGAGAGCGCCGAAACCTGTGCCTTGCTGAGTGCGGCGATATTGCCGGTGCTGAGCTTGGAGACATCAAGGCCAGCGAGCGCCTTTGTAGTGATTGCCTTGACTTCGTCTGCCGTGAAGGTGGCGAGGCTACCCGATGTCAGGGCGTTGAGTTGCGTGGACGAGAGGCCGGCAATCTGGGTCTTTGTCAGAGCAGATGCATTGTCGGTCGTCAGGGCAGCCAGAGCCGCCGTGGAAAGGCCAGCGACGGCATTGGCGCTGAAGGCGCCGATCTCAGCCGTGGAGAAGAGGGCCAGTTCGTCGCTGCTAAGCGTTGCAACCTGGGCAGAGCTCAGACCAGAGACCTGCTCGGATGTCAGCGCCTTGATCTGATCAGTCGACATGGCGGCGAACTGCGTCGAGGAAAGCGACGTCACCTGAGCCTTGGTCAGCGCGGCGATGTTGTCGGTGCTGAGCTTGGTCACATCGAGACCTGCCAGCGCCTTGGTGGTGATCGCCTTGATCTCGTCTGCCGTAAAGGTGGCAAGGTTTGCGGAGGTCAATGCGTTGAGCTGCGTGGACGAAAGGCCGGCAATCTGGGTCTTCGTCAGGGCAGATGCATTGTCGGTCGTAAGCGCAGCGAGGGCTGCGGACGAGAGGCCGGCAACGGCGTTGGCGGCGATCGCTTTGATCTCGTCTGTCGAGAAGAGAGCCAGTTCGTCGCTGCTGAGCGTCGCGACCTGAGCGGAGCTGAGGCCAGAGACCTGCTCGGATGTCAGCGCCTTGATCTGATCAGTCGACATGGCCGCAAACTGCGCCGTGGAGAGCGCCGAAACCTGCGCCTTGCTGAGTGCGGCGATATTGCCGGTGCTGAGCTTGCTCACATCAAGACCAGCAAGGATTTTGGTGCTGATCGCCTTGACTTCGTCTGCCGAGAAGGTTGCAAGGCTGCCGGAGCTGAGTGCGTTGAACTGCGTGGAAGACAAGGCGGCGATCTGCGTCTTTGTCAGCGCGGCTGCATTGTCGGTGCTGAGAGCGGCGATGGCTGCTGTGGAAAGACCTGCGATGGCATTGGCGCTGATCGCCTTGATCTCGTCGGTGGAGAAGAGGGCCAGTTCGTCGCTGCTCAGTGTTGCAACCTGAGCGGAGCTGAGGCCTGCTACCTGAGACGAGTTGAGTGCCTTGATCTGGTCGGTCGAAAGGGCGTCAATCTGGCTGGCATAAAGGGCGGTAACCTGAGAAGACGACAGGCTGCTGACCTGAGCGGAGCTCAGTTTCGCCATCTGGGTGAGGGTCAGACCCTTGACTGCGGTCACCGAAATGGCGCGCAGGTCCTCAGAGCTGAAAAGAGCAAGGTTATCCGTGCTCAAAGACGCGATCTGAGATGACGAAAGAGCCTTGATTTTGGTGCTATCAAGAGCATTCACGTCTTCCGACGTCAGGCTGGCAATGGTGGACGTCGAAAGCTTGGAAATCTGCACAGCAGACAATGAGGATAGGATCGAAGTCATGAACGTGTCCTTTACCGAATGGCGGATGGTCACGCCTATCTGCTGCCAGACACTGCCTATGATGACAGCGATCAGACATCCGCAAATAAAGCGAAATTGTGGAGAACATGGCTCATGTGAACCTGCGCTGGAAACGCTTCATGCAATTCGAGCCGGAGATAGGGGCTCGGATTTTCCACGCTAGCTTGTGCGAATGCCGCTAATAATTTTTTGCCGCTTAAGAGATCGCGACGTGCGTGTCATATCAGTCTAACATTTAAAGACGAGTTAATGTTTGCTCTGACCCAATTTATTCTTGGTGGATGCGTATTTTAGATTCCATTCAAGTATAAAGCAAAACGAATAGGTGCCGGATTTTCCATCCTTCACTCTGGACGTCAAATAATTTCGCTACCGTATAAGTAGCATAACTTGAAGGAGGCGTGGCGATCAGGTTCCGATCGCGAGGGTCGTTTCAAGATAAATAGCAATGCTTGATAATGGCTGATCGACTTATGTAATGCATGCCATCACGGGTTGAGGTTTTTGCTTTTCCTTCTTTATTCGTACTATTTTTTTCATTTTTTAAAATCGGAAGCTGTCTTTAGGTCATGGCAATGCTTTAACCCGGCGGATGTCGCCAATAGGCTGTTTGCGTCAAGCGCTGACAAGTTCATTCTGCAGAATGGATGTCGAAAGCGCCTTCCCGGAATTTCGGCCAGAGCGCTTTCACAACCGAGGCATTTGAGCGGTTCGTCGGAGGAATATGCCGGCCTTAGTCCAGCGTCACCATGTGGGCCGACAGCTGTTCTTCGAAGAATTTCGAGAAGGTCGCTATGCGGGGCGGCAGGGTCTGATAGGGCGGATAATAGAGCGTCAGCCAGAGTTCGGGTGGAACCCAGCCCGGCAGAACATGCACGAGCCGGCCGCTGCGGATATGTTCGGCGATATTGAAGCCCGGCAGCATGGCCACGCCTGCGCCATCGGCTGCCATATCGGCCAGCACTTCGCCACTATTGGCGCTGAAGGCGCGACCGGCGGTGATAGTGATGCTCGATCCGCCATCCGAGAGCATCCAGTTTTCGCGCCGGCTTTCACCACTATAGGCGAGGCAATCGTCGGGGGTAAGCTCGCCTGGGTGTTTCATCTGCGTGAACCGACTGCCGGGCGCTGCCACCAGGATTCTCGGGACAGCCCTTATCTTGCGCCAGATGGTGAATTTGTCTGATGGGGCCGACGAAATACGGATTGCCAGATCGTAGTCGTCATCGACAATATTGACCAGGCCGTCCGACAGGGAAACCTCGAAACACATTTTTGGATATAATTCCCGGAAGCCCGACAGGATCTGTGGCAGCACCGTCTTGCCGAGCCAGGTCGGCGCGCTGATCCTCAGCCGCCCCTCATCGGCCTTGTGGGCGTTGCGCACATCGCGTCGGGCATTCTCCAGCGCCTCGACCGCGGGCTGGATCTGTGCCGCGAAGATTGCGCCATCCGTGGTCAGCGATACCTGCCGGGTGGTGCGGACAAACAATTGCACGCCGAGATCACATTCAAGCGCAGCAATGGCACGGGTGACGCCCGCGGCCGTCATGCTGAGTTCACGGGCGACCTGGGCGAAATTGCGCTTCTCGGCCGCCATCAGGAAGATTTTGAGGGCTTTGTGATCGTTCATCTTGATTATTTCATAAATCGCAATTCATTCGAGAGAAATATTGCAATTCCGCGACATGATCAAGCCGGTTACATCTTTGTCCATCGAAACAAACACAGCCAGAACGAAAGGCGCCGACGATGATCAAGGATATCAAGGGCCTGCACCACGTTACCTCGATGGCGTCGGATGCGCGGCAGAACAACAGCTTTTTCACCGATACGCTCGGCTTGCGCCGGGTGAAGAAGACGGTCAACTTCGACGAACCCGGCGTTTATCACCTTTATTACGGTGACGAAACGGGAACGCCCGGCACGGTCATGACCTATTTTCCCTTCGAACACATGATGGCGGGTCGTCCGGGCGTCGGCGAGGTGGGCGAGACCCAGTTCTCCATCCCGAAGGGTGCCATGGGTTTCTGGAAAGACCGGCTGATCGCAAAGGGTGCCGCTGGTATTCAGGCCGACACGGTCTTCGGCGCCAATCGCCTGCGCTTCACTGGACCCGATGGCGATGGCCTTGCGCTGATCGAAACGGAAAATGATACACGCGCCGCCTGGCAGGCTGAGGGCATTTCCGAAGAAAACGCCATACGCGGTTTCTCCGGTGCGCGCTTTAATCTCAATGATACGACTGCCACCGAAGAACTTCTTCGCTTCATGGGATATGAGCGGGCCGATGCCGAGGGCAATGTGACGCGTTATGTCATTCCCGGCGGCAACGGGGCCGATACGATTGATCTTGCCACCCTGCCGAATACGCCCTTCGCCCGTCAGGGAGCAGGTTCGGTCCACCACATCGCCTTTGCGGTCGAAAACCGTGAAAAGCAGCTGGAAGTGCGCAAGGCCCTGATGGATACCGGCTATCAGGTTACCCCCGTCATCGACCGCGATTACTTCTGGGCGATCTATTTCCGGACCCCGGGTGGGATCCTGTTCGAGATCGCAACCAACGAACCCGGTTTCGACCGTGACGAGGATACGGCTCATCTGGGCGAAGCGCTGAAGTTGCCCAGCCGCTACGAGCCTTTCCGCAATCAGATCGAAGCGAACCTGGTGCCGCTCACCGCATAGGCGGATCGCTGAGCCGTATCGACCCACTACCCCATTCCGCCTTTTCAAGACGGCTGCCCCTGACGGGCAGCTGACCGGCCAAGCCTTGTCAATTTCACCGCCGTAGACCGGCAATCACCACAGTAATGGAGAACCACAATGTCGAAGCTTGAAGTCCTTACTCCCGCCAACAGCCAGCTCATCTTTATCGACCAGCAGCCGCAGATGGCTTTCGGTGTGCAGTCGATCGACCGCCAGACCCTGAAGAACAATGTCGTCGGCCTCGCCAAGGCGGCAAAGATCTTCAACATCCCGACGACCATCACCACGGTCGAAACGGAAAGCTTCTCGGGCAACACCTTCCCGGAACTGCTCGCGGTTTTCCCGGAAAACGACATTCTTGAGCGCACCTCGATGAATTCCTGGGATGACCAGAATGTCCGCGATGCCCTGGCGAAAAATGCCGCCGGTGGCCGCAAGAAGATCGTCGTTTCCGGTCTCTGGACCGAGGTCTGCAACACCACCTTCGCGCTCTCGGCACTGCATGATGTCGCGGATTACGAGATCTACATGGTGGCGGATGCGTCTGGCGGCACCTCTGTCGATGCGCATAAATATGCAATGGACCGCATGGTGCAGGCGGGCATCATTCCCGTCACCTGGCAGCAGGTGCTGCTGGAATGGCAGCGCGACTGGGCCCGCAAGGAAACCTATGACGCCGTTACCTCGCTGGTGAAGGAACATTCCGGCGCCTACGGCATGGGCATCGATTATGCCGTCACCCATGTCCATGGCGGTGCAGAGCGCGTCAAGCACGGCAAGCGCATCGGCCCGAACCCCGCGAAATAAGCTTTCAACCATGACGCGCCGGCAGGATTGATATCCGGGCCGGCGCGGCTTTATCCACCCAAAGGAGGTTTCCATGAAAGTCTATCTTTTGTCGCTTGGCGCCGGCCTGCTGGTCGGTATCGTCTACAGCCTGCTCAACGTGCGCTCCCCCGCGCCGCCCGTCATCGCGCTTGTCGGCCTGCTGGGCATTTTGGTCGGAGAACAGATCATCCCTTTCGCGAGGACGATCATCGACAGGGAGCCCGCCGCCGTTTCGTGGTTCAACCAGATCAAGCCGCACATGTTCGGTCATATGCCCAAGGGTGGTGTTGAAACGACTGATCTTGCGCAGACACAGCAGCCAACCAGTCGGGAGAAAAGCTGATGCCGACACGTCGCACTTTCCTCGGCGCGGCATCCAGTCTCGCCTTTCCGAATCTGTTTTCACCGGCTAAGGCCGCTGATCCCATCAAGACCGGAGCTTCGTCCATGCACCCAGATACCATCCTTCACAATGGCCGCGTCACGACACTTGATCGTGGCAATCCGAATGCAACGGCAGTCGCCATCAAGGATGGTCTGTTTGTTGAGGTGGGAAGCGATACCAAGGTCATGGCCCTTGCCGGGCCGGAAACGAAGATCATCGACCTCAAGGGCAAGCGAGTTCTGCCCGGCCTGATAGACAACCACACCCACGTCATTCGCGGTGGCCTGAACTTCAACATGGAACTGCGCTGGGATGGCGTTCGCTCGCTTGCCGATGCCATGGACATGCTGAAGCGCCAGGTCGCGATAACGCCCGCCCCCCAATGGGTGCGCGTCGTCGGTGGTTTCACGGAGCATCAATTCGTCGAAAAGCGCCTGCCGACCATCGAAGAGATCAATGCGGTGGCGCCGGATACGCCCGTCTTCCTTCTGCATCTCTATGACAGGGCGCTGCTGAACGGTGCCGCACTTCGCGCCGTTGGCTATACCAGGGATACGCCGAACCCGCCCGGCGGCGAGATCACCCGCGACGCCAACGGCAATCCCACGGGCCTGCTGCTCGCCAAGCCGAATGCCGGCATTCTCTATTCGACGCTCGCCAAGGGTCCGAAACTGCCTCTCGATTATCAGGTCAATTCCACCCGCCACTTCATGCGCGAGCTGAACCGGCTGGGTGTGACGGGCGTGATCGATGCCGGCGGCGGTTTCCAGAATTATCCCGATGATTACGAGGTGATCCAGAAGCTGTCGGATGAGAACCAGATGACGGTTCGGCTGGCCTACAACCTCTTCACGCAGAAGCCGAAACAGGAGAAGGAAGACTTCCTCAACTGGACGCAATCGGTCAAATACAAGCAGGGCAACGATTATTTCCGGCACAATGGTGCGGGCGAAATGCTGGTCTTTTCCGCTGCCGATTTCGAGGATTTCCGTCAGCCGCGGCCCGATATGCCACCGGAAATGGAAGGCGAGCTTGAAGACGTTGTCCGTATTCTGGCGGAAAACCGCTGGCCCTGGCGTCTGCATGCCACCTATGACGAGACTATTTCGCGGGCGCTGGATGTCTTCGAAAAGGTCAATCGTGACATCCCGCTCGAAGGGCTTAACTGGTTCTTTGACCACGCCGAAACCATCTCTGACCGCTCTATCGACCGAATCGCCGCGCTTGGCGGCGGCATCGCCACGCAGCACCGCATGGCCTATCAGGGCGAATATTTCGTCGAGCGTTATGGTCAGGGCGTGGCCGAAGCCACACCACCGATCCGGCGCATGCTCGATAAGGGTGTGAACGTTTCGGCCGGCACGGATGCAACGCGCGTCGCCTCCTATAATCCGTGGGTGTCGCTGTTCTGGATGGTGACCGGCAAGACAGTCGGCGGCATGCAGCTTTATCCCCGCGCCAACTGCCTCGACCGCGAAACAGCGCTGCGCATGTGGACGGAAAAAGTCACCTGGTTCTCGAATGAAGAAGGCACGAAGGGCCGCATCGAGAAAGGCCAGTTCGCCGACCTCGTCGTGCCGGACAAGGACTTCTTCTCCTGCGCGGAGGATGAAATCTCCTTCCTCACCTCGGAATTGACCATGGTCGGCGGTAAGATCGTCTATGGTGCTGGCGACTTCAAGGCACTGGACGAGAGCAATATTCCCCCGGCCATGCCTGACTGGTCGCCAGTGCGCAAGTTCGGCGGCTACGCCGCTTGGGGTGAACCCGAGGGCGCTGGTGCCCGCTCGCTGCGCCGCACGGCCATCTCCACCTGCGGCTGTGCCAGCGATTGCGGTGTCCATGGCCACGACCATGCCGGCGCCTGGACATCGAAACTGCCGATTGCTGATCTGAAGGGCTTTTTCGGTGCCTTGGGCTGCTCCTGCTGGGCGGTCTGAGCCTGATCGACAAGAGAAATCCAACGGGCGGCGCACGCCGTCGCCCGTTGTTCGCAAAAGAATATTGCAGATTGTGCAATTATATCGAAACTATTGATGCAATTGTTGGCGACAATCCGTTGCGCCAATATCGCTCCATCAGATGAACGCAGCGCCGCACACATCGACGGCCAGATCGCAGGAGCATTCAATGACTGACCCATCTTCGACCCTTCGCCTTCGCGGTTTTCTTGCGGATATCGTCGCCGCGCCCGTCACACGAATCGTGGCACTTCTGGCGCTTTGCTCGGCCTATATTCAGGGGCCGCTTACCAAGATCTTCGATTTCCCCGGCGCGATTGCGGAAATGAACCATTTTGGCCTGCAGCCAGCGGCGGCATTTGCCGTCTTTGTCATCGTTTTTGAACTCACCGCGTCCGCCATGGTGGTATCGGGCTTCCTGCGCTGGGCGGGTGCTCTGGCGCTCTCGGGCTTTACGCTTCTTGCCACTTTCATCGCTCTTCGGTTCTGGGAAATGGCGCCCGGCATGGACCGCATGATGGCCACCAATGCCTTCTTCGAACATCTCGGTCTGGCCGGTGCCTTCATCATCGTCGGTGCAATCGATCTCACGAAAGGAACAGGCAAATGAGTGCCGCAAAATCTTCCGCGAGCAGCTTTGCTCCTCTTGCGCAACCGGTTTTCGCCGTCCTCTGGGCTGCGACAGTGCTCGGCAATACCGGCAGCTTCATGCGTGATGTCGCCAGCTCATGGTTGATGACCGATCTTTCGGCCTCGCCGGCGGCGGTCGCCTTGGTTCAAGCGGCCGGAACCCTGCCGATCTTTCTTCTGGCGATCCCGGCCGGCGTACTGACGGATATTCTCGACCGACGCAAATTCCTGATCGCCGTCCAACTGCTGCTGGCCTCTGTCAGCGTCACCCTCATGGTTCTCGCGCATACCGGCCTGTTGTCCGTCAGCGCCCTGATCGGCCTCACCTTCCTCGGTGGCATCGGTGCCGCGCTGATGGGGCCGACCTGGCAGGCGATCGTGCCGGAACTGGTGAAGCGCGAGGACATCAAGAGCGCCGTGGCGTTGAACTCGCTTGGCATCAACATCGCCCGTTCCATCGGCCCCGCTGTTGGCGGCATTCTGCTTGCGGCCTTTGGCGCAGCCTTCACCTACGGTGCCGATGTCGCCAGTTACTTCGTCGTCATCGCCGCCCTTTTGTGGTGGCCTCGGGTGAAGAACGCCGATGACGCGCTGGCGGAAGGTTTCCTCGGCGCATTCCGGGCAGGCCTTCGTTATACCCGTGCCAGCAAGCCGCTGCATGTCGTTCTGCTGCGGGCAGCGATTTTCTTCGCTTTCGCCAGTGCCGTCTGGGCGCTGCTGCCGCTGGTCGCCCGGCAATTGCTGGGTGGAGATGCGAGTTTCTACGGTATCCTGCTCGGCGCCGTCGGGGCCGGTGCAATCGGCGGGGCGCTGGTCATGCCGAAGCTGCGCTCACGTTTCGATGCGGATGCCCTGCTTCTCGGCGCCGCCATCATCACCGCGCTCGTCATGGCCGGGTTGTCATTCGCTCCGCCGAAATGGCTTGCCATCATCATTCTGCTGTTCCTCGGCGGTGCCTGGATCACGGCACTGACGACGCTCAATGGCGCAGCTCAGGCGATCCTGCCAAACTGGGTGCGGGGTCGTGGTCTCGCCGTCTATCTCACTGTCTTCAATGGTGCGATGACAGCCGGCAGCATCGGCTGGGGCACTGTGGGTGAGGCGGCCGGTGTCCCGGGCACCCTGCTGATCGGTGCCGCTGGTCTTCTCATCGCAGGCCTCGTCATGCACCGCCTGAAACTGCCTGCGGGTGACGCGGATATGGTGCCATCCAACCATTGGCCCGAACCGCTGGTTGCCGAGCCTGTGGCCCATGATCGCGGTCCGGTTCTTATCCTGATCGAGTATAATGTCGAGAAGCATCACCGTTCGGCTTTCCTGCATGCCCTGGACGAACTCTCCCAGGAGCGCCGCCGCGATGGAGCCTATGGCTGGGGTGTCACCGAAGATTCCGGCGATCCGCAGAAAATCGTGGAATGGTTCATGGTGGAATCCTGGGCCGAGCATCTGCGCCAGCACAAGCGGGTTTCCAATGCCGACGCGGATTTGCAGGGCAAGGTGCTTGCTTACCATTCGGGGCTGGAAAGGCCTGTCGTACGCCACTTCCTCACGATCAATCGTCCCGGAAAAGCATAAACAGAAAGGGGCCGAAGGGCCCCTTTTTCGTTCTCGTCTTGAAAGGCCGGCCGGTTATTGTGTGATCCGCTCCATCACCCGGCTCAATGCCTCTTTCAGCGCATGGGAACCGCCGTTTTTGTCGAAATCCTGCATCACCTGCTCGTTGAGGCCGCCTTTGGTGGCAAATTCGCGGCTCATCTCGTTGAAGCCTGTCTTTTCGCCTGACAGCAAGGCTACCTCGGAGAGACCGGCAAAGAGGGGCGTGATATAGGCTCGCGCCTTGTCTTCCGGCAGGCCGTTCTCCGCCAGCCACTCCGTCGTCGCTTGCATGATGCCGAAATAGGTGGCCATCAGCGCGCTGGCGGCGGCCAGAAGGTCGTATTCCGCCTTTGTCGCGCATTCCACGGCATTGCCGAGCACGTTGAATATCGCGGCGGTGTCCGTATCGGCGGGATAAATGGCGGTGACGCCCTTGCGCCGGGCAACGAAGGGCAGGGGGATCGCCTGGGCGAGACGCACATCCGCTCCGATCCAGTCCAGAAGCGCTTGCCGGCTGGTTGCCGCCACGACACTGATGACCTTCTGCCCGTCCCGGAACCGCAAAGGTCGGATGACCTCTTCGGCGATCTGCGGACGGATTGCCAGCATGACGGTATCGCAGCCATCAACAATCATCTGATTGTCGCCGGAGACGATCACCTGCGGAAAATCGGTGGCAAGTCTGGCCGAAATATCCGCGCTGCGCTGAGATACCATGACATGTGGTACGGCGGCGGGCTTGGCAAGCAGGCCGCGCACCATCGCATCGGTGATGGCACCCGTTCCGATAAAGCCGATTTTCTGGGGAAGGGACATGAATACTCCACTGCGGCGACTGGACCGAGAGGGGCATCGGCCGTGTCATTGTCGTCCGATGCTAAATTTTCCGCCGGCAATTGTCGACAAGCAGAGGGCGTTAATTTGCCGGCCGGTGCTCGCGAAAAGCAGCGGCAAGTGTGCGCAACGCTTCGCGGGACCTGCTGTCGGTCAGGGTCGAGAACATGATGATTTCGCTGGAGGGCAGAGACGGCAGGCCAAAACGCTGGCTGACCTCGACTGTCCCGGGCGGTGCAAGACGGCAGGAAAAGACGGAAATCGCAAGCCCGGCTGAGACGGCCGCGGTCACCATTGACGATGTGCCGCCGAGAAACACCTCTGTCCAGGCAATCGCCGCTGCGTCCAGCGCATGGGTGGCGATGTTGCGCACACCACAGGTAGGTGAAAGTGCCGCCAGTCTGAGCGGTTCGCCCTGACGGTGTTCGAATTGCGGGGTTGCGTACCAGCCGAAATGCTCCGGCCCAAGCACCTCGCCGTCGCGCCGGTCGTCTTCGCGTCTGATGATGGCCGCATCGATTTCACCACGGTCAAAGGCGTCGAGCAGGGAGCGGGAATGATCCATCCGCACTTCAATCGTCAGGCCGGGATCATGGTCGTTAAGCCGTGCCAGAAGGGTCGGCACCTCTGGCCCGGCCACATGCGCGGCAATGCCGAGGCCGAAACGGCGGCGCGGCGAGGAAAGGCCCGCCAGTGCCCGATCATGCGCCGCGAGAAATTCGCGGGCGGGTGCGATAAACACCGCCCCCTGGGCAGACAGGCGCACCGCGCGCGGTGTTCGTTCGAGCAACCGCTGGCCAAGCCTGTCTTCCAGCCGTTTGAGCTTGACGCTGATGGCGCCCTGGGTGGTGCCCAGCGTTTCGGCGGCCCGGGTGAAGCTCTGGAGATCAGCGATAGTGACAAAGGCCTCGACGGCCTCCACATCGAGCGTGCGCATCTCTGTCATTCCAATTTGTTGTCTCTGAAATAACCAATCATCCAATTCCGTTATGGTCAAGCCTTGACTAGTTTGCCCTCGGTTTATTGAGCGGATGTCGCCTTGCGCGCACCACCCACGAAAGGCTGAAGAATGACCCTTGCTGTTACCGAACAAGCGGGCAGCAGAAGCGCTATGGCGCTCGCTGCCGTTTGTCTCTCCGCCCTGATGTTCGGACTGGAAATTTCCAGTGTTCCGGCAATCCTGCCCACGCTCGAAAAGGTGCTGCAGGCGGATTTCCGCCAGCTACAGTGGATCATGAACGCCTATACGATCGGCGTGACCATGGTGCTGATGGCAACCGGCGCGCTGGCCGACCGCTTCGGCCGCAAACGCGTCTTTATTGCCAGTATTGCCGCCTTTGCACTTTCCTCCCTTGCCTGCGGAATGACGCAGAATGTCTCCGTGCTGATCGGCGCCCGCTTCTTTCAGGGCTTGAGCGGCGGGGCGATGCTGGTGTGCCAGATCGCCATCCTGTCGCATCAGTTCCGCACGGCCCGGGAGCGTGGCATGGCGTTCGGCTGGTGGGGCATCGTCTCCGGCGTGGGGCTGGGTTTCGGCCCGATCATCGGCGGCGCCATCGTGGCGCTTTGGAGCTGGGAATGGGTGTTCCTCGTTCATGTGGTGCTTGGCATCGTCACATGGCTGCTTGCGGCGGGCGGCGTGGGAGAATCGCGCGATCCGGAGGCGGCGCGGCTTGATCTTGCCGGCATGGTCACGCTTTCGCTCGCCGTTTTTTGCCTTGCCTTTTTCATCACGCAGGGGCCTGAGCTCGGTTTCGCAAGCCCCATGGCGCTTCTTATCCTTGGGGTCTCGGTTGTGAGCTTCATGGCCTTCGTGGTTGCTGAAAAGCGCACGCAGAGGCCGATGTTCGATTTCTCCGTATTCCGCATGCGGCCTTTTTCCGGGGCGATCGTTGGTTCGGCGGCGATGAATATCAGTTTCTGGCCGTTCATGATCTATCTGCCGATCTGGTTTCAGGCCGGTCTCGGTTATGACAGCGTCACCGCCGGCCTCGGTCTGCTTGCCTATACGCTGCCGGCGTTGGTCGTGCCGCCGCTCGCGGAGCGCCTGTCGTTGCGTTATCAGCCGCGCCTCGTCATTCCGGCCGGGTTATTCACCATCGGCCTGGGTTTCATGCTGATGAAATTCGGGAGCAGTATCGAAAATGCGAGCTGGCTTACCATGGTGCCCGGCTGCATCGTTGCCGGCATCGGGCTCGGCCTGACCAATACGCCGGTCACCAACACCACCACGGGCGCGGTTTCTCCCGCCCGCTCCGGCATGGCATCCGGCATCGACATGAGCGCGCGCATGATCTCGCTTGCCATCAACATCCCCATCATGGGCTTCATTCTGGTGGAGGGGGTTCGGGCTTCGCTGCGGGCACACCTGCCTGCCGAGACGGATGTGAATGTCTTGCAATCGCTTGCGGAAAAGATTGCGGCCGGAACCGCCGGCACATCGGCGCAGCGTGTTTCGGAAACGCTCGTCCATCAGGCGCTTGCAGATGGCTTTGGGCTGGTCATGCTTTATGCGGGCATCGGTGTCTGGCTGCTGGCCGGGCTGAGCTTCTCGGTTTTTGGCCGCCAAGGACGAGAGGGCAACGGATAGTCGTTGCCGTCTCGTTTCTTTCGGATTGGCGTCAGCAGTCTTACTTTACCTGCGCAACCACCAGCTTGCCGTCTTCGCGTTCGGCGACGAACTCGATGTTGGCGCCTTCCTTGAGCTTAGCCAGCAAAGCTTCATCCTTGACGCGGAACACCATCGTCATCGCCGGCATGTCGAGGTTTTTCAGTTCCTCATGGATGATGGTGACTTTCTTTCCGCCAGCATCCACCTTCTTCACCGTGCCCTTGGTGAATTCCTGCGCGAAAGCGGTGAAGGGAATGGTCAGTGAAAGCATTGCTGCGATGGTGATTTTGACGATCGTCTTCATGGTCAGATTCCTTTGTTGAATGGGTTACTTTGCCGAAACTTTGAGATCGCCGCGCATGCCGGCTTCGTAATGCCCGGGTTTCAGGCAGGCGAATTCGAACATGCCGTCATTGGTGAATTTCCAGATGATTTCGCCGCTTTCGCCCGGCGCAAGGCTGATGGCGTTCGGATTGTCGTGTTCCATTTCCGGAGCCTTTTCCATGGCGGCCTTGTGCTTCAGATTGGCCTCATGTTCATCGAGGATGAATTCATGGTCGAGCTCGCCGACATTCTTCACGGCAAAACGTACGGTCTTGCCCTTCTTGAATTCGAATTTGCCGGGGGTGAAAACCATCTTGCCATCGGGCGTTTCCTTCATCGTCACCTGAATGGTCTGTGTCACCTTGGCCTTGTCGCCCGGTTCTCCGATCGCCATCGCTTCATGGCCACCGCCGTGGGTGCCCGAGGCCAGGGCCGGTGTGGCAATAGCGGTAAGAAGCAGTGCAAGTTTCAATTTGGTCATTCTGTATGTTCCTTGATTTTGATGAGGTCGTTGGTTTGTGCGATCAGCCGTGTTTCATTGGTTGCGGCGTGATTTGCGTTTTGGGGTCGGTGTTTTTTTGGCTGTCCGGCAATGCGCCGGTCCATTCCCAGGCCTGGGTGCCGGGTGGATTTTCGTACCAGCCGGGATCGGCGTAATCGCCCGCGGAGATGCCTTCGCGAACCTTCACCACGGAGAACATACCGCCCATTTCGATCGGGCCGTGCGGGCCCCATCCCGTCATCATCGGCACGGTATTCTCAGGGATTTCCATTTCCATCGCGCCCATGTCGGCCATGCCTGCGGTACCCATCGGCATATATTCCGGCCGGATCTTGCGGATCTTTTCGGTGACGCTTTTTTTGTCGACACCGATGAAGGTGGGGACGTCATGTCCCATGGCATTCATCGTGTGGTGCGACTTGTGGCAATGGACCGCCCAGTCGCCGACATATTTGGCGTCGAATTCATAGGCCCGCATGGCGCCGACGGGGATATCGATGCTGACCTCTGGCCAGCGCGCCTCCGGCCGCACCCAGCCGCCATCCGTGCAGGTCACCTCGAAATCGTAACCGTGCATATGGATCGGATGGTTGGTCATGGTCAGGTTGCCGACGCGCACGCGCACCCTGTCGTCCTTGGAAACCACCAGCGGATCGATGCCCGGAAATACCCGGCTGTTCCATGCCCACAGATTGAAATCCGTCATCGTCATGATTTTGGGGACGGACGCGCCGGGATTGATATCGAAGGCGTTGAGCAGAAACACAAAATCGCGATCAACAGGCATGAAGGTGGGGTCCTTCGGATGGACAACGAAGAAACCCATCATGCCCATCGCCATTTGCACCATCTCGTCCGAATGCGGGTGGTACATGAAGGTGCCCGACTTCACGAGGTCGAACTCGTAGACGAAGGTCTTGCCGACAGGGATATGTGGCTGCGACAGGCCGCCCACCCCATCCATGCCAGATGGCAGGATCATGCCGTGCCAGTGGATCGTTGTATGTTCCGGCAGCTTGTTGGTGACGAAAATACGCACCCGGTCGCCTTCAACGGCCTCGATGGTCGGGCCGGGGGACTGGCCGTTGTAACCCCACAGGCGGGCGGTCATGCCCTCGGCCATTTCGCGTTCCACCGGCTCGGCGACAAGGTGGAATTCCTTGACGCCATTGTTCATGCGGAAGGGCAGGGTCCAGCCGTTGAGGGTTACGACGGGGTTGTAATCGGGGCCAGTGGTGGGCTTCACCGGCGCCTGCGTTGCCGCCGTTTCCATCACTGCCGCTTCCGGCAGACTGCTGTTGGAGGTTTTCGCCCAGGCCGCCGTGGAGACCATCGCCGCGCTGACGCCCAGAAGTTGTCTTCTATTGAACATGGTCTTTTCCTTTCTCAATGTCCGCCACCGCCGCCGCCGGAAGCGGCTGCAACCTCGGTCTCTGCGCCAGCCGCACCGGCGCCGCCGCCATAAATGGCGGGGGCGAGACCGGCTTCGGCGAGCCAGAAGTCGCGTTTGGCTTCGATGGCCAGCAGGTTCGAATTGACCTTTTCGCGGCTGTCGGCCAGCAGCTCGAACGTGTTGGTGAGCATGCCGTTATAGGTCAGCAGCGACTCCTCTTCGATTTTGGTGCGCAGCGGCACCACGCTGTTGCGGTAATGCCGGGCGATATCGTAATTTGAGCGATAGGCCTGATAGGCGGAGCGGGCTTCCGAGCGGATATTGACCGCCTTTTCCGCCAGCAGATTGGCTGCACGCATGTAAGCGAGTTCGGATTCCCGCATGCGCGCCTGACCGGAATCGAAGATCGGAATGACGAATTCCAGCTCGGCTCGGCCGGTCGTCTGTTTCTCGATCCCGTCATCATCCCGTTCGCGCTCGGTCTCGAAACCGGAGCGCAGTTCGAGATCGGTGACATAGCGGGTGGCTTCGGTGAGCTTGAAGGAACGTGCGGTCGCCTCCAGATCGAGTTTTGCCATCTGCAGATCGACGCGGCGCTGCAGCGCCTCGGCCTCGATCATGTCACGCTTGGCCAGCGCTTTCGGAAGCTGTGGCAGGCGGTTGGGTATGGCGTAGTCGATATCGGTTCCCCACAGTCCCATCAGCCGCGTCAGTTCCTCCCTGGCAAGGCGGGATGCAAGCCGTGCCTTGGCGATCTGGCCCGTCAGTTCGGCATAAAACACCTGTTCGCGGGCCTGGCCTTCCTTGTTGAGCGAACCGGCCTCGCCAAGTTTTCTGGCAAGTTCCGAGGCGGCATCCGCCGCGGTTTGCGCCTGCGCCAGCTGGCCGACATTTTCGAGGGCGGCAACGGCGTTGATCCATGCGCGGCGGGTATCTGCCGCCAGTTGCAACGTTTTCAGCGCCGCGCCGAGCTGCGCCTTGCGGAAGCCGGTATCGGCAATTTCAACGTTCTGCTTGAGGGTGGCGAGCGCCAGGATATTGGTGACCACAGCACCCTCGATCGCCTTATAGGCTCTGAGGCCGGGGGTGCCGATCCCCGTCAAACCTATGCCGACCCGCGGATTGACCAGCATGGTCGATTGCCAAGCGGTTGCTGCGGATTCGCCGAGATCGGCATAGGCCGCCTGCAGGCCCTTGTTGTTCAGCAGCGCGACCTGCACCGCCGTTTCGACATCAAGGGTCTTGCTGGCCGTCATCAGTGATTTGACACGGGCCTGCGTTGCCTGTGCTTGCGTCCGGTTCTGCACCCAGACCGTCTGTTTTCCGGTCGCCTCCGATGTCTTTGCCGAGACATTGGTGAAGCCTGCGTCCCGCGCCGCATATTGGGCGGCCGAGACGCAACCGCCAAGGAAAAGCGGCACGGATAGAACGGCCGCAAGTTTTGCTCCGCGTTTCAATGCCTGTGGCGTCATGATGCGTCTCCTTTCGGAGCCTGCGCATCGTTCTGGTTACGCCAGGGCTTCGGATCGACCGGCATGCGGGCGGTGTAGCCCGAGACCGGGGTCTGGTAGCGGGGAGGGGCGACGCCAAGCGTCGGGTTTACCGCGTCGTCATAGGAGGCGGCGTCATTCATCATGGATGTGGCTGTGCAGCCGCCCAAAAGCAGGGGCGCCGCGACCACAATATGGATCGGGTTCATGGATATTTTCCGAACAGGAGATGCAACGGCGCGACGGCGTTAAGGCCGCTCACGCACGGTCATTGCCCAAAGGCGGGCTTTGCCTGTTCAGATATTAGGCGGACGGTGAAGCAGCGGGATCTGGCCCAGCGCCTTGCTGTCGTCGAGGAATGAACGAATGCTGCTGACGACGGGCGCGCCAACGGTGTCGTGGCCTATCAGAACCGCCATGCCGAGACAGAAATCGCCGCAGCATTGCGGCTTTGTAGGTTTTTTGACGCCGCTGTCATTGTCGGCCATGTCGTGGTTATCATGGTTGTCTGCCGTGATGGCAGAACCGCCGTGATTCATCATCTTGCCGTGATCCATCATGGCGGATCGATCGTGCTGCATTCCCCCGGTGTCGGGACCATGCATCGCGGCATTGACGGTGGAAACGCTGTAGCTTGCCAGTGATAGGATCATCACCAGTCTAAACACAAGGGCCAGCAATTTCGATGCTCGCAACGTTTCACGCATGTGCTTTAGAAAAGCCGCTGTCTCGTGATTTGTCAATGGATATACTTCATAACCATCGATGAAACCTTGTTTTGAGGCTGATCGCCTGTCCAGCTTCATACAAAACCTATGAGGATTTCATCGAGAATAAGCAGCTTGCGTGCCTGCGTGCGGGCATATTCCTCGTAAAAACCCTGCGAAATCCACAGCGCGGAACGGCCGCGCCGGCCGCTCCAGCCGATACCGCCGATCAGTTCGGCTGCCGCCAGCTTGCGTCCCACATGGATACGCGACAGGGAGAGCGAAGTCGCCAGTTGCGTCACGGTTTGTATATCGGTGAAACGCCTGCCCTGTTCGGTTGGGTTCTCCCCATCAATGCCGGCAATCAGGCGGTCCATCAGCAATCCGCCCGCATCGAACCAGTTGAAGATGATGGACAGCGGACCGGGACAACGCACCTCCGGGTGCGAGAGAAACGCGCTCGACACCAAGGGATGGATATGTGGAACCACGACGTCTGCGCGCTCGATGAAACGTGACGCCCGGAAGCCCTCGTCGAGCAGGTCAAGTGCCTGAAAATGCACGTCGTACCATTGCGCCAGCATGGCGAGAGCCGGTGGTGAAGGAACGACCCCCGCTGCCTGCCCCTGCGCGGGGCTTGCCGGCCGTATCAGCCCACGTTTCAGGGCTTCCTTGAAGAAGGCGTAAGCGACACTGTGGCTCGCAAGGCCGTGCCGGAGCGCCTGATGGCCGAAATCTTCGCGTGTCAGGGCGATTTCACCCTCACCAGCGGCTGATTTCTGAAAATAGAGCGCCAGAAGCGCATGGCAGAGGAGCCGGCTCCGGCGCGTCGCGAAAAGCGCGGTCATCTCGGGCGAGCCTTCGTAAAGCGAGATGAAACTTCCCGCCAGCAGGCGCAACACTGCCGCGAAAGAATCTTTGCAGATCATGGCGTCGATTTCGTCCGGTGCCGGCACGCGGCGATCGGCGGTGGCGGCCGGCAATTGGGAAATCGCAAAGTCGAAAAAATTGGTCATGGGCCGCGCTCCGGAATGGGATGGTCTACGGCCTTACAGGAGCTGAAATGGTGCGTCTTCTCATTGCGCGCAGAGCCGAAATTTTAAGCCGGCGGCATATCCGTGATGCGCGCTTCGCCGGGTGTCATGCCATAGGTACTGGCGAACACCCGGTAGAAGGTGGCGAGGCTGTCGAAGCCGCAGCCATAGGCGATCTGCGTGACCGGCAAGGCGGGAAATGCCAGCAGCAATCGTTTTGCTTCCTCTATCCGCATGGTGGAAAGCGTGCGGGAGAACGACAGTTCCGCACCTTCGAAGATGACGTGCAATTGCCGAAGTGAAATGCCGAGTTCCCTTGCCACCACAGCAGGCGCAAGATCCTGCCGGGCTTTTTTCCGCATCATGATCTCCTGGGCTGCATAACAGAGCCCGGTCCTGAGTGCTGCACGCACCTCCGGCATGGCAGGAGAAAGCCGGCCCCTAACCGCCATGGCCAGCCGGGCGATATGGGCCACGTCGCGGGCGGGATCGCTGAGCCTGCCATGATCGGCATTGAGCGCATCGAAAAGTGCCCGGAATGGCCGGGAAATAGCGGTATTTTCCGCATAACGCGTCGCAAACAGGTCGTCGGCCGGTCGGCCCAGCATGACTTCGTCGTTCACCGGGATTTTCAGCATCTTGTAGTGAAAATCCGCCTCGCCGCCCGGTATGGCGTCATACGGCAGGTCGGAATAGTTGATGGTGATGTCGCCGCCGCCGACATTGTGAACCCGGTCCCGGCCGGCAAGCAGAAAACCCGAGCCCCTTACCTGCAGGCCGATGCAGAGGCTGTCGCCGGCAATGCGGGCGATATCGGCCTCGGTGCGGTTGACCCGGTAAGAGGAAGCGCGCATCTCGGTGACGACGGCACCGGCCAGCGCACGCGCCTGAAACGAACCTTTAAAGCTGTGGCGCCGGTCCCGCGCCAGTTCGATGGTCACGCCGAACAGGCTTTTGCCGCGCACCTCCCGCCATTGGTCGAAGCGGTGCTCGGGCAGAAAATCATCGGTTGCGAAACGGATGATGGTGTTCGTGGCCTTGTCCTCCCCGACTGCGCCGGTGGTCTATTTTTCCGTTACGCGAAATCGAAGATGGACGAGCGGATAGGGCCGACCCTGTCCATCGAGGTCGGAGCGTCCCGTCGGCTCGAAACCCAGCCGGCGATAAAAGCCCAAAGCTTCGCCATTCTGTTCGTTGACATCGGTGGTCAGCGCAGGGTGGAGCGCAAGCGCGCTTTCCACCAGCATCCTGCCAATCCCTTTGCCGTGATGGTCCGGATCGATGAAAAGCGCCTCCATCTGCCCTTCATGCACAAACATGAAACCGAGGGGATGGTCCGCCGCATCGACGGCGAGCGTCAGGGGCGCCTGCGGCAGGAAAGCTTTGACTTCCTCGCCGATCGCGTCGCGATCCGCCGGAAGGAGGAAGCCATGGGTGGCGTCGACAGCCCTGCTCCAGATGTCAAGGATGCGGGCCGCGTCGCGGCTGGTGGAAGCACGAAGTGTAAACATGCTCCACCCTTAGCAATTGCGACCTTTTCGCGCCATGGGCCGGCCCGATCTTTTCGTGAGCATGTGCGTAGTCAATGAATTTCTACGTTAACAAACGGGATGTTCGACCGCGTTTGAGTCCGCCTGTTTTCGGTGCCGGAAAAGCTCTCTTGAAAAAAAGTGCTTGCAAAATGCCGTTTAAAAAAAATAGATAAAAATAACTTCTATCTATTTATTTTGGGAAAGACGTCGAAATATGGACCAGCTGACAACGCAGAATGACGAAAAAACCACCTTTGTGGGTATGGCCGAAACAAATTCCTCCTTTGAGCAAGCAAGAATTATCTATAATTTACCGTTTAACGATCTGCTTTTTCGCGCGCAGCAGGTTCACCGCTGTCATTTTGATGCGAATGCGATCCAGATGAGTCGGCTCTTGTCGATCAAGACGGGCGGCTGCCCTGAAGATTGCAGCTATTGCAGCCAGTCCGCCCGCAATCCGACCGGGCTTAAGGCCTCCAAGCTTATGGAAGTGGAGCGGGTGCTGGCTGAGGCGCGCAAGGCGAAGGAGGGCGGGGCGACGCGTTATTGCATGGGCGCGGCCTGGCGTAATCCCAAGGAGCGCGACATGGAGGCTGTGGTCGCCATGGTCGAAGGCGTGAAGGCACTTGGCATGGAAACCTGCATGACGCTTGGCATGCTGACGCCGGAACAATCCCAGCGGCTGGCCGATGCCGGGCTGGATTATTACAATCACAATGTTGATACGTCAGAGCGGTTTTATTCCGAGATCATCACCACCCGCACCTTCGAGGACCGGCTGGACACGCTCGCCAATGTCCGCGATGCCGGCATCAAGGTCTGCGCGGGCGGCATTCTCGGCATGGGGGAAACGGTCGAGGACCGGATTTCGATGCTGGTGACGCTCGCTAACCTGCCGGTTCCGCCGGAAAGCGTGCCGATCAACATGTTGATCCCGATCCCGGGCTCGAAACTGGCCAATGCCGATCCTGTCGACCCGATCGATTTCGTCCGCACCATTGCACTCGCACGCATCCTGATGCCGCGTTCGCATGTGCGGCTTTCGGCCGGGCGCACGGAGATGAGCGATGAGACGCAGGCGCTGTGTTTCCTGGCCGGCGCTAATTCCATCTTCATCGGCGAGACGCTACTGACGGCGGATAATCCGGGGGAAGACCACGATATGGCGCTCTTCCGGCGGCTTGGCCTGAAGCCGATGGAGCTGCAATCTTCCGAGGCGGGAGGTTGCCGGTGACCCTTGCAGCGCTCTCTTCCTATGAGGCCAAGCTTGCCGGCCTTAGCCGCAAATCGCGCCTGCGTGCGCTTGCCCCCCGGGAGGGGATCGACTTCACCTCCAATGATTATCTCGGGCTTGCCGAAGCGCCGCGCCTGAAAGCGGCAATCGCTGAGGCCATTGGCAACGGCGTGCCGGTGGGCGCCGGCGGCTCGCGGCTGCTGCGCGGTAACCATCCCGAACACGAGGCGGTGGAAGCGGAAGCGGCGGCGTTCTTCGGGGCTGAAAAAGCCATCTATTTCGGCAGCGGTTTTGCCGCCAATGTCGCGCTTTTTTCCACCCTGCCGCTGCGGGACGATCTTGTCCTCCATGATGCCCTGATCCATGCCAGCGTGCATGATGGCATTGCGGCGGGCAAGGCCAAGGCGGTGGTCGTTCCGCATAATGCGGTTGAGGCATTCGAGCGGGAAATAATCCGCTGGCGGCGGGCGGGCGGTCGCGGTCGCCCATGGATTGCAGTCGAAAGCCTTTATTCCATGGATGGCGATTGCGCGCCGCTAGCGGCGCTTGCCGATCTTGCAGAACGGCATGGCGGTTTTCTGGTCGTCGATGAAGCCCATGCTACCGGCGTCTTCGGCCCCGGTGGGCGCGGACTTGCTGCGGCACTGGAAGGTCGGGGTAATGTGGTGGCGCTTCACACCTGCGGCAAGGCGCTCGGGGCCTCCGGCGCGCTTTTGAGCCTGCCTGCGGTTCTTGCCGACTATCTCGTTAACCGCGCCCGCGGTTTCATCTATTCAACCGCGCCTTCACCGCTGATGGCGGCGGCGGTTCGGGAAGCCCTGCGCATTGTCGCGGACGAACCGTGGCGGCGATCGCGACTGGCTGAGCTGGTAAGTTTCGCCGGCGAAGAGTTGCATCGCCAACTCGGCGTGGCGGCAAGCGGTTCACAGATACTGCCGGTGATGATCGGTGACAATGCCCGCTCGCTGAAAATTGCCGCACGTCTGCGACAAGGCGGTTTCGATGTGCGGGCGATCCGCCCGCCGACGGTGCCGGAAGGCACCGCGCGGCTGCGCATCGCCATCACGCTCAATGTAGAAGATGGCCAGATTGCCGACATGATCGGGCTGCTTGCCCTTTCGCTGCGGGAGGAAGCGGCATGAGCCCGCGTTTTGTCATCTCCGGCACGGATACCGGCATCGGCAAGACGGTTTTTGCCGCAGCGCTCACCCATGCCCTTCAGGCCCATTACTGGAAGCCCGTTCAGTCAGGGCTTGAGGACGAAACCGACAGCGAGACGGTGGCAAGGCTTGCCGGCGTGCCGCACACGCGCATCCTGCCGGAAGCCTATCGGTTGAAGACGCCGGCCTCGCCGCATCTTTCGGCGCGTCTCGACAATGTCACAATCGATCCCGCACTTTTACAGCCGCCGCGACTGGATGGACCGCTTGTCATCGAAGGGGCAGGCGGGCTTCTGGTGCCGCTGACGGAGAGGGTACTCTTCGCCGATGTCTTTGCCCGCTGGCAAATTCCGCTCATCCTGTGCGCCAGAACCGCGCTCGGTACCATCAACCACACGCTGCTTTCGCTCGAAGCACTGCGGCAACGCGCCATTCCCGTGCAGGGTGTGGTTTTCATCGGTGATGAAGACAGGGAAAACCAGCGCATCATAACCAACATCGGCGCGGTGCGCCCGCTCGGGCGGTTACCGCGCCTGGTGGATCTGACCAGCGACGTGCTGCATCAGGCCTTCGCCCAACACTTCAATCTCGCTGGTTTTGTGGAGGTGCCGGCATGAGCCGTTCCCCGATCTGGCATCCCTTCACCCAGCATGGGCTGGAACCCCCGATGAAACGTGTAGTCTCTGCGCAAGGGGCGTTTTTGGTGGATGAGGATGGCAATCGCCTGTTCGACGCCATTTCATCCTGGTGGGTCATCACCCACGGGCACCGGCATCCGGCGATTATGGCGGCCATCCGCACCGCGACCGAAACCCTGGACCAGGTCATCTTCGCCGAATTTTCCCATGAGTCCGCTGAGACGCTCGCCTGCGGGCTGATCGAGCTTGCCCCTAGTGGGCTAAGCCATGTGTTTTATTCCGACAGCGGTTCGACGGCGGTGGAGGTGGCGCTGAAAATGGCGCTCGGTTATTTCCACAATCGCGGTGAAAAGCGCGACCGTATCGTGGTGTTGGAGCATGGCTATCATGGCGATACGATCGGCACCATGTCGACAGGCGAGCGCGGCGTGTTCAATGCCGCCTACGAGCCGCTGCTTTTCGGTGTCGACCGTCTGGCCTTTCCGCAGGCGGGCAGCGAGCAGCGTACATTGGATATGTTCGAGGTTTATTGCCGCTCGGGCCGCATCGCCGCCCTGCTGATCGAGCCACTGGTGCTCGGAGCCGGCGGCATGAAGATCTATGGCGCAGATGTTCTGGCCTGGCTGAAACAGATAGCCGAACGCTACGGCTGCCTCGTCATTACCGATGAGGTGATGACCGGCTGGGGCAGGACCGGAACCGTGTTTGCCTGCGAGCAGGCGGGAATTTCGCCGGATATTCTCTGCACCTCCAAGGGGCTGACTGGCGGTTCCCTGCCGCTGGCGGCGACGCTGTGCAGCGAAGAGATTTTCGATGCGCATTTTTCGACCGACCGTCGCAAAACCTTTTTCCATTCGAGTTCCTATACGGCCAATCCGATCGCCTGTGCCGCTGCCGTTGCCAATCTCCAGGTCTGGCGGGATGAACCGGTTCTCCAGCACATCGGGCAGGTACAACAGGCGCTGGGCGATAATATCGGGCGATTCGCAAATGATGGCCGTTTCGCCAATCTCCGGCAGGCAGGCACCATCGCCGCGCTCGATCTCGTGGTGCCGGCTGGCGGCTATCTTTCCGAGGCCGGTCCGCGCATGCGCCAGCTGTTCCGCGAGCGCGGTTTCCTCATCCGTCCGCTCGGTAACGTGCTTTACCTGATGCCGCCCTATTGTTCGACGGCTGACGACCTGACACGTGCCTTTGACGTCATCGATGAGGTTGCCGGGATCGTTACCCGTGGTGCACCGACAATTTCGCGCGCCGCCGGGACATAGAAAATGGCGATGTTCCGACCATGAGGAAAGCCCTGACAATGCGGACACGCTCTTCCCGCATGGCCGGTTTTGGCCATGCCGTTCCGGCCCGTTGCGTCGACAATGCCGAGATCGAGGCCAATCTGGGGCTGGAGTTCGGCTGGATCGAACGGCGAACCGGCATTCGCTCCCGTTATTGGGCAGAGGCGGACGACACGTTAAGCGGCCTTGCCGAAAGAGCCGGCCGGATGGCGCTGGCCGACGCGAAAATCAATGCTGACGACATCGCGTTGACGCTGCTTGCCACCTCTACGCCGGACCATCTTCTGCCGCCTTCCGCGCCGCTGCTCGCGCACAAGCTAGGCTTGACGCGATCCGGCGCGATCGATCTTGCCGGGGCCTGTTCCGGTTTTCTTTATGCGCTTACCCTCGCAGATGGTTTTGTCCGCACCCATGGTCGCGCCGTCCTTGTCGTCGCGGCCAATATTCTCAGCCGCCGCATCAATCCGGCGGAAAGGGCGAGCGCTGTCCTTTTTGCCGATGCTGCCGGCGCCGTGGTGCTCACCCCGAGCCCCGAGACGAAACGGGGGCTGTTGTCGGCCGATCTCATTGCCGAAGGCAGCGGTTACGATCTCATCCAGATTGCGTCAGGCGGCAGCAGCCAGCCCTTTTGCGCTGATATGCCCGCCGAAGATGCCCTGATGACGATGCGTGATGGCCGGGAGGTTTTCTCCCGTGCGGTGGCGCTGATGACCGAGAGCTCTCAGCGCGTGCTGCACGAGGCGGAACTGGGCGCTGCCGATGTCTGCCGTTTCGTGCCGCATCAGGCCAATGCCCGCATGTTCGATGCCGTTTGCGGCAATCTCGGTATTGTGCGGGAGAAGACGGTCCGCACCATAGAAAGCTTTGGCAATTCGTCCGCCGCAACTATCCCGCTGTCGCTGTCCATCACCAATACCGAACGACCCCTTGCGGACGGCGATACCCTGCTTTTGACCGCGGCTGGTGCGGGCATGACGGGCGGAGCCGTGGTTTATCGCGTCTAGCTTTGCGGTTATCCGAGAGAGGGGACGCGTCAGCGCCAGAACACGAGCGCCATGCCAATAACGACAAGGGCGGCTCCCACCCATGCACCGGATGCCGGCCGCTCTCCGGTTCTGAGCCAGAGCAGCGGCAGGATAATGACGGGCGTTGTGGCCGAAAGCGTGGAGACAATGCCGACCTTGCCGCCGGAAAGCGCGAAAAGCAGCAGTGTCATGCCGAAACCGAGCGCGATGATGCCGGTCAGCGCCGTCTGGAAGAATATGCTGCCCGTCAATGGCCCTTTGGGTTTGACGGCCTTGATGGGGAGCATCGTCAACATCGTAAGGCAGATCGCCGCGACGCCGACGCGCAACATGGATGCGGCAATGGGATCGACACCCGCTGCCATGACAGGCCTTGCGATCAGGGAGCCAACGGCCTGGCTGAGAGCTGCGAGAAGGCCGACGAGCACGCCGAGCCAGAGCGGCCCCTTCACGCTTTCCCATGCATGCAGCTGGGACTTGCGCTTGCCGAAAAGGATGGCGAGCAGAACGCCCGCAAGGGTGAGGCCTATGCCGGCTATGGCTGTCACGGAAAGCTGTTCCCCGAGAACCGCCCAGCCAAGCACGGCGGCAATGGGAGCGTTGAGCGCGAACAGGATTCCCGAGCGGCGCGGCCCCAGCCGATTAAGGCAGGTGAAAAGCAGCGTATCGCCAACGAAGATACCGATGAAGCCGGAAAGCAGCAGCGACCACAGCGCATCCGGCTGCAAGTCCCGCCACGTTCCCGATCCAAGCACGTAAAGACCGAGCACCGAGGCGACAAAAAGCTGCCTTGTCCTGTTGAAGGCAAGCGCACCAAGATGCCCCGCCGGGCGGGCGGCAAGCAGCCCCGTCATCGCCCAGCAGGTTGCAGCGCCCACGGCGGCCAGTTCATAGATTACCATCTCGTTCCACCGCTCCGCTGTTGCCTCATCCCCACGCCGGTCATGCGTGCTTGCGCGCCCATCGCAAATTCTGCGTTTCCCCGCCATACCCATAGGCGTCGCCATCCACGGCGTGAACCAGCACATAGCTTGCTTCGTGTACGGGGCCAAGCAGCCTGCGCATCTCTTCATAAACACGGCGCACCCATTCGGTCGTCTCGTCTTTTATGTTGGTGTGGTCGGTAATCGAGACCTCGACGTAAAATGTCCCGGCCTTCTGTTCCGCGACGCTTGACCCGGCAATGATCCAGTCGGCGGGATCGGCACTTTCGATGAGAACGGCGGTCACTGCCGGGTCTTTGTGCAGGATTTCTGCAGTCAGCCGGGACAGGAGGGCAGCGACTTCCAGTTTCGGGTCGGCGGCATTTTGGGGTCTGGTGTAGCGGGCTTTGATCATCGGCATGGTGGTATCTCCTTGTTGCCGGAGACCACCTTGCGCAAATTTCACCATAATGAGAAGATAATGATTATTATTCCATTCATAGCGATTTTATATGATTGACCTTGAAAGCGTCCGCCTCTTCATTCTTTCCATCGAACTGGGCAGCCTGACCAGGGCAGCCGAGGCTGCGGGAACCGTGCAGCCGGTCGTCAGCCAGAAGCTGAAGATGCTGGAGCAGCGTCTCGGCAGACGGTTGATCGACCGTTCGCCACGCCACCTTCGGCTGACGGAGGACGGGCAGGTGTTCCTGCCCAAGGCGCGCGAGTTGTTGGCCAAACATGAGGATGCGCTGAACTTCAGTGACGAGCCGCCGCTGCATTTTGCGCTGGCGGCCAGCGATCACGCGATCGGGACGCGCCTCTCGGCAGCGATTAGAGCGATGCGCGCATCGCTGCCGGCCAATGCCGTCATCGATGTAAGCATGGGTTTTTCCCGCCACGTGAAGGAAAGCTTCGCATCCGGACTGGCCGATGCCGCTATCATCCGGCGCAATGGCGGCGGGTCCGATGGCGAAGTGCTGCGCACCGACAGGCTGGGATGGCGTGTGGCCCCGGACTGGCGGCCACGCGCCAACGGTGCCGTTCCGCTCGTGTCTCTTGGGGCCGGATGTGGTGTCCGGGATATCGCAATATCCGAGCTTGGAAAGGCTGGCGTGGCCTGGCGCGACGCCTTCACGGCCGGAAGCTGCTCAGCGCTCCTTGAAGGGGTGTTTGCCGGTGCGGGTATCGCCGCCCTCGGCGACATCAGCGCCCGAGGACTGCCTGATCGCGGCGCCGAACTCGGCCTGCCACCGTTGCCTTCCTCGGACATCGTTCTTCTGTCCCGCGCGCGAACCCCGGCCCATGCCTCGGCCATCAGGGCTCTGGTCGCTGCGGTATCGGGCGCGGCTTCTTCGCGCGATCTCGACTGAGCCCGGCCTCATCGCCGTTACCGAGGCCTACGTCCTGATCGAAGGCTGCTATCTCGTCCGCGGAAGGGCATGCATCAGCACCACTGGTTGGGGACTTGACGGAGACGCGGCCGCCATCGACGGCCTCGGGATGATTCCTGGCAGGTTCGCCTTCGCGCCAGTGAAGAATGCCGAGCAGATCCGGCAGCCACTGGTTTGGGTTCGTATCAGTTCAAGGCGAGTGAATTTGGACTTGGTTTGGTTGTCGTTCCAAATCGATCGAAAGGACTATCCGTGCGGCGCTTAAGATATAGATCGATGCAGGTCTTTTGCGGTTCTGATCCTTCGCTACGCATTTTCAGAAAGAAAGATCTGAATCTCTGTGGCGATGGAAACTCCATCGCCCGGTAATCGACCCAATAATTTGGAGATCGTCTCGACGGCAAGCCGCGCCTCCAAGAGTGGCCTTTGGTCAATGACCGCGTTGATCTTCCTGGATTTTAGGAGCATTCGTCGGTCAGGAGTAAGTTCGTGGGTGATGACAACCGTATCATCGACCCGCCCCAGCCGTTGAAGCATGCTTACGATCGGCATCGCACCGGCGGATAGATGATATATGCCGCGCAAGCCAGGATCGTCCCGAAAGGCAATCTCCACCACACGCCCTGCCTCTTCTTGATTTTCTCCTGTTTCAAGAACCGCGGTGAGGCTACAGTCCGGATAGCGTTCGCTCAGTACTGCGCGAAAGCCTTCCTCTCTTTCCCGATGGCCGATGATGTCGCGCGAACCGGCGATTATGATCACCCGCCCACCTGTCCGCAGAAAAAGCCCCATTAGTTCACCAGCGACGCGCCCAGCTTGCCGATCGTCCGGTCCGATATAGGCCGCACGCCCGCAATCTGTGAGGTCAGTTGCCAAGGTTACCACCGGTATCTTTCGAGACAGGACCGCTACGGCCTCCCTCACACGAATGTCATCAGGGCTCGTGATGACGAGACCATCGTATGAGCGACAATCGCGAACGGCTGCGGCGATGGCCGCAGGCTTCCGGGGATCGATGTGGTGGACGAAGAACTGTACGTTCAACGCTGTGTACATCCTCGCAGCGAGATCGATGCCTTCTCTCAACGCCGCATGAAATGGATTAACCGGAGGCTGTATAAGAACTGCTACGCGGAGTGCACGAGAGGGTGTGCGGTCTAGCGCCCGATCAATACCGAGCGCGCGCGCCGTGGCCAGGACGAGGCCTTCTTTATCAGCGCGCACCCCACCGCGATTGTTCAAAACCCTATCGACTGTTGCAGTCGATACGCCTGCTGCCTTCGCAACATCCGTAATGCTCACCTTTCGTGCTGCCATCGGCCTCTCCATTGCGCATTCTGATGGAATCCCATCAAAATCTCACTTTGTAAACCGCATATCTCAAGCTACATCTCAGCGCCAAGGAGGGTCGCCCACAAGGTGAGCGGCGCTAGGGAAGGACCAGAACACCATGAGTATTACAGTCACCACAGCACCTTGCTGCTGGGGCGTCGATGACGTGCGCAATCCGAATTTGCCTCCATGGAAGCTTGTGTTCGATGAGGTCAAGGCGGCCGGATACGGCGGAATGGAGCTCGGCCCCTACGGCTACGTCCCACTAGACATCGACCTGGTTTCTTCGGCTTTAACGAGCCGTGGCCTCTACATCGTGGCCGGAACGATCTTCAACGATCTTGTCGCCCCGGGAAACCGCGAGAACCTCTTGCGGGAAACCGACGAGATTTGCTCGTTGATCACTCGCTTGCCCAAGCCACCGAAATCAGCACATCAGCGCTTTTCGGCTCCCTATCTGACGGTGATGGACTGGGGGCACGACGAGCGCGATTACGCGGCGGGTCATTCCGACAGGGCGCCGCGGCTTGATGACGCCGCCTGGGCGGGAATGATGGACAATATCCGGGCCATATCCGAGCTTGCCCGCGACAAATATGGCATTCGCGCCACCATTCACCCTCATGCTGGCGGCTATATCGAATTCGAGGATGAGATCGCTCGTCTTGCCGCCGACATCCCGCAGGACGTCGCAGGCTTTTGCCTCGACACCGGTCATACTTGGTATGCCGGAATGGACCCCGTCGAAACTCTGCGCAAGTACGCCGACCGCCTCGATTACATCCATTTCAAGGACATCGACAAGGTAGTCTTCGACCGTGTCATGGGCGAACACATTCGTTTCTTTGAAGCTTGCGGGCAAGGCGTCATGTGCCCGATCGGAAATGGTTGTATCGACTATCCGGCAATCCGGACGCTTCTCGATGAGCTTGGTTATGAAGGCTTCATCACGGTGGAGCAAGAGCGTGATCCTCGCAACGCCGGCGGTAGCCTCGCAGATGTGAAACTCAGCCGCGACTACCTCAAGTCGGCTGGATTCTAATGATCCGGGACAGAAACTTATGATTTACGGAACTCGTCAAACGAAACGACCTCTTCGCTGGGCCATGGTGGGCGGCGGCCGGGGAAGCCAAATTGGTTACATTCACCGCAGTGCCGCACTTCGTGATCGATACTTCGATCTTGTCGCGGGTGCCTTCGACATTGATGCAGAACGTGGCCGGGCCTTCGGGGTGGAGTTGGGATTGGACCCTGCTCGATGCTACTCGGATTGGCGAGCGCTTTTCGCGGAGGAGGCAAAGCGTTCAGATGGGATCGAGGCGGTATCGATCGCGACGCCCAACAACACCCACTACGAAATCACAAAAGCTGCACTCGAAAGTGGATTGCATGTTGTGTGCGAAAAACCGCTTTGCTTCACAGTCGCCGAGGCCGAGGATCTCAAACGTATTGCTGACGAACGCGGTCGTATTGTCGGCGTGACCTATGGTTATAGCGGGCATCAAGTGATTGAGCATGCTCGGGAACTTGTCGCTGCAGGCGAACTGGGAGAAATCCGGCTCGTCAATCTTCAATTCGCCCATGGCTTCCACAACGAGGCTGTCGAGCTTCAGAACCCAGCCACGCGGTGGCGCGTAGATCCACGGTTCGCGGGACCAAGCTACGTGCTTGGCGATATCGGAACACATCCGCTCTACATTTCCGAGGTCATTCTACCTGATCTCCATATCAAGCGACTTCTCTGCGCCCGGCAGAGCTTCATCAAGACGCGCGCACCCCTTGAAGACAATGCCGTGACGTTGATGGAGTACGACAACGGCGCGTTCGGCACGGTCTGGTCGAGCGCTATCAATGCAGGCTCCATGCACGGACAGAAAGTTCGCATCGTCGGCTCAAAGGCTTCGATCGAATGGTGGGACGAGCAGCCGAACCAGCTTCGATTCGAGGTTCAAGGCGACCCGGTCCGCATCCTGGAGCGTGGCATGGGCTATTTACACGCGAAGGCGCTTGCCGACGATCGCATTGGTGCAGGCCACCCGGAAGGTCTCTTCGAGGCGTGGGCGAACCTCTACGACCGCTTCGCCATTGCGATGGAAGCGCGAAACGAGGACGATAATGAACGGCTTTCCAGCCTTCGGTATCCGGGGGTCGAGGCGGGAGTGGAAGGCGTTCGCTGGGTTGAGAATTGCGTGCGCTCCGCCGACCTCGGCGGAGTTTGGGTCGATTACCGGTAATGGGGGAGAGGGTGCGGTAGTCCGTACCCTCCCTGAAGCAAAGCTCTTAATTTGGGAGGAGAGCAGCATGAAGACCAAATTGCTTACGGCAGCCTTGTTGGCGGACCTTACGGCTGGAACAGCTCACGTCGAGAATATCGGCGTATCGATCGCCTAATCGCGAGAAAAAGCGCGTCAAGAAAGCTTGAGGAGGAACCCCATGAAAAAACTATTGCTTGCTACAGTCTTCAGTTTGCTCGCCGTCCCCGCATTTGCCGAAACACGCATTGCTGTGACCATGACATCTTTCGATAATCCCTTTCTCACCATCTTGCTGCATGGGATGAGAGAGGATGCCAAAAAGAAAGGCGTTGACCTGATCGCCGAGGATGCGCAGCTCGACCCCGCAAAGCAGCTTAATCAGGTGCAAAATTTCGTAGCAAACGGCGTGGAAGCCATCATCGTCAATCCCGTCGATGGGGACTCGACGGCGGCGATCACAAAGACCGCGGCAGATGCAAACATCCCTTTGATTTATGTGAACCATCCCCCTGCCGAACTCGACACCGGAATGCCCGAAAAGACCGCCTTCGTCGGTTCCAACGAGCTTGATTCCGGCACGATGGAAGCCGAAGCGGTTTGCAAGCTGCTTGGTGGAAAAGGCAAGGCTGTCGTGCTGATGGGGCCGCTGGAAAACCATGCCGCTCTGGTGCGCACGAAGGACGTGGAAACCGTTTTCTCGCGTCCTGACTGCAAGATCGAAATCCTGGAAAAGCAGACGGCCAACTGGAATAGAACCCAGGCACAGGACTTGGTGTCTTCCTGGATGACCGCTGGCATCACCTTTGATGCGGTGGTTGCCAATAATGACGAGATGGCCATTGGCGCGATCCAGGCTCTCAAGGCATCCGGTGCTAACATGAAGGACGTGGTGATAGCCGGCATCGACGCCACCCCCGACGGCCTTGCTGCCATGAAGGCCGGTGAGCTCGACGTCACGGTTTTCCAGAATGCAACGAAACAGGGTGAGGTTGCGGTGCAGGCCGCAATCGATCTTTCCAACGGTAAAACCGTCGCAAAGACACTCTGGGTTCCCTTCGAACTCGTCACCCCTGACAACATGGCCGCTTACGCGAAGTAGCCAGCCTCTGGTTGCGGGCCGCCCTCTGTGGCCCGCAACCGCCAAGAGCGCGTCAGCCCGCGCAACATCAACACATATTAGTCCGGAGGCAGAAATGCGTATCGCAATAGACCCGTTCATGCATCGTCACCTGAGCCTTGAGGAATTACCGCGCAAGGTGCGCGAGCTTGGCTACGACTGGATCGAGATGAGCCCGCGTGCCGATTTCCTCGAGTGGTTCAAGGCGCCGCGCGTGTTTCCACAGCGCATGAAGGAGTTCAAAAAGGCGCTGGCGGCCGAGAACGTCAAAATCGCGTCGCTTCTCCCAATGTATCGTTGGGCCTCAAATGATGAGACGGAGCGCCAGGCCGCGGTGAAGCACTGGAAGCGTGCCATCGAAATTGCCGTCGAAATGGAAATCGACACGATGAACTCCGAGTTCGGTCGTGGACCGCATCCCGACAAGGGAAGCTGCTATTGCTGCCACACCGGATCGATGATCGAAGCCTGCGAGGATGCCTGGTGGCGGTCGATGGAAGAGCTGGTTCCAGTCTTCGAACGTGAAAACATCCAGCTTAACATCGAGCCTCATCCTGAAGACTGGTGCGAGACGCTGCAGCCAGCCCTGGATATCATCAGAACTGTGAACTCGAAGAATGTGAAGTTCCTCTACTGCGCCCCGCACACATTCTACTTCGGCGATGATACCAAGGCGATGCTGCGAGAGGCAAAGGACGTTCTCGCTCATGTGCATGTCGGCGACACCTTCAATCACAAGGCAAGCTCCGGCCTGCGCTATATCCTGAACCCGCCCGGCACCCAGGCTCGTGTGCATCAGCATCTCAATATCGGTCAGGGCGAGGTGCCTTGGGACGACTTCTTTGGCACGCTGGCCGAGATCGGTTTCGACGGGATCATGACGGCCTGCGTCTTCGCCTGGGAGGATAAAGCTGATCACTCCGGCAAATTCATGCTGTCGGAGATGAACCGCTACATCGAAAAATACTGGCCAAAATGATTTTGGATATGGTTCAGGCGCATCCCTAACCAAAGCCAAAGCAAAATAGGTCAACGGAGCGACCCTGCAGCCCGGTTGGAAAGCTGTGACCTGCTTGAACAGTCGAGCAAAGCTCAATGATCGTTCCGAAGCCAGCTAAATGAGCGGCAGGAAATGGTAAGGCGCGCGCATTTTGCGATCGAACTTGCACGTGGCCGCGGTATCCGCGTCGATAGCGACATTGATACCGAAGCGCTTGCACGTATTCTCGACCGCGTGATGGGGCTCAGATGATCCCGGTCCCGGCTGGGGAGAAGGCGCTACTT
This sequence comes from Agrobacterium sp. NPDC058088, assembly GCF_042885035.1. Taxonomy (NCBI): domain Bacteria; kingdom Pseudomonadati; phylum Pseudomonadota; class Alphaproteobacteria; order Hyphomicrobiales; family Rhizobiaceae; genus Agrobacterium; species Agrobacterium sp. NPDC058088. The sequence continues at coordinate 57,637 of NZ_JBHVSU010000003.1, forward strand.
ACGCCGGCGAAAATCCGTTTTCGCAAAGCTCCCGCAGCTCCCTCGGAGCGAGATGATCAAGCGAAAGCTCCGGCAGCAGATCATTGTCCGCTTCCAGATTGCGCGCGACCGATGCGGTGAAGATGCGAATACCGGCTTCGTGCAGGATGGCAGGACGATTGACGATGCGGCCTAGAAGGACGGTTGGTAAAAGACCGAAGGGCACATCCTCGAAGATATAGCGGCTGTCGATGGAGGAAGGTCCCATCCCGCCTCGTCCCTCACGATGCATCTGCTGGTTCATTTCCGACACAGAGGCGAGAGGTACATGAAAGGAGAGAGAAAAGTGCTCTCGGACCGTCTTTACCCCAAGGCCAAAGCTCTCGGCGATTGACAGTCGCTCGGCGTCGAGCGCTTCGATCAACTGCCCGACCGCCGGTGTGACATGTTCGCCCTGTCCCCAGCTCTCCGCCTTTTCCATCCGTGTCAGATTGAGCAATGCGATGCCGAGATGATTTTGCGGATTGAGGTTTGAGAGCGCGATGGCGAGCAAACCGTCGCGTTCGACGAAACGATCACCGAAGAGTTCAGTGCACAGGCTATGACCCTCAGCGGCTGCCGACTTCGGCAGGGTGGCAAAGTCCACCTTCTGGCGGATGGTGTTGACAACGACGCTGCGCCCGTCCGGTTGGCGGCGCGCCGTCAGAAGCGTCGTCCCCCAGGCGATGATCGGCAAATGGAGGTTGCGTTCGGCCAACCTCTTGGACAGATAAAGCGCTCCAAAGGAGCTATGAGAGCTGATGATGACGGGGAGTCCCTGCCGCAAATGCGGCAGTGCCGCGTCGATAGCGGCACGATGACCGTTGGCGGGCATTGCAATGATGACCGCATCTGCATCCGCAACAGCGGCCTCGCAGGTTGCCGCGACGTCGACTGGACCGACGAAGTCCAACGCGCCGGTAGCGATGAGCGGTTTGCCTTCCGACAAGGGCGTAGCACTGCGCCCGGAGGGCGACCACAGTGACGGGCGATGTCCCGCTTCGGCGAGAAAAGCCGCCATGCCATAAGCAATCGAACCCGCACCGAGAATGGCTATCCGCATGTCATCTATCCTTTCGGTTGTAGGAGTAGGCGTGGCGCCACCCTCTGGTCTCTATCTTTCGCGCAGGACACAAACCGGTTCTGTACATTGCCCGCCGATCGTTGCGCAAATGCATCATTTTTTCTGGCACGCCGGAAACCGCGTTCTCGGTTCTCCTGCCTCATTTATCAGCGCGCCTGCCTACACCCTCAGCAAGTCTTGGCTCCTTCGAGTAAATGCATGTGCTGCATGAGCAAAAGCCGCGCCCTGAGGCTTAATTTTCTGCACAGTTCGAAGTCAGCGAGCCATCTTTTTCATCTTCTCCCCCTCGAACGAAAAATTCTCTTTTGTCACTAGCAGATATCATGCGTTTAATGCACATTAAATTTGTCATAATGCAAAGGATGCATGATAGCGATGGAGATACGCGAGCTCGAGGCGTTTCTGGCGGTAATGTCCGCAGGCAGCATTACCGGTGCTGCGCGCCTCCTTGACCGTTCGCAATCTCAGGTGACGCGCCTCATTCAAGATCTTGAGACATCGCTCGGATTTCCGCTGTTCGATCGCAATGGCCCGCGTATTACGCCGAGTGACAAGGGGGTGGCTTTCCACGCCGAAGCGGAGCGCTTCATCAGCGGCATCGAGCATCTGCGCAACCGTGCCCAACGCATCAGTCTCAAGGAGCCTGAGCCGGTCGAGATCGCGGCGACCCCTGCTTTTGCAACCGGAATGGTGCCGCTCGCTCTCGCGGAGTTACCCGAAGCTCTTCTGCCGCATACGGTTTTTTTAAGAAGCATGCCGGCCGAGGCTGCGGTCCAGGCGGTGCTGGGACGGACTGCGGATTTCTGTGTGACGTCGCTTCCGGCAGAGCAACCGGGTCTCGAGGCGCATGGCTATTTCCAGGGCCGCTGTGCAGCGGTCTTGTCCGTCAACGATCCGCTGGCGGCCAAGGATGTCGTTTCTATTAGCGAACTTGCCGACCAGACGATCATTACGCTTGCAAACCCATTCCGTCTGCGCCGCCGCGTCGACAAGGCGCTGCAAGAGGCAAATGTCCGCGCACGGCGGATCATCGCCACGAGCGCGGCGATGAGTGCGGTACAAGTCGCGTCGACCGGCATGGGAATTGCGATCGTTGAACCGGCTACCGCTTACGGTCCCTTGACTGCGGGCGTGACTGTGCGACCGCTCGACGTCGACATTCCGTTTCTCTGGGGAATTTTCTCGGCAACAGCACGCCCGTTGTCGGCCACCGCCCAGGAGTTGATTCAGCTGATTATCCGTGTCGCCTCAGCCCGCATGCCGGATTTCATCGCCCACGATCCGCGCGCCTCAGGGCGTGTGGCTGACGTCACCTATGGGGGAACCGTCGAAGGGGACGCTCCCTGATCAGAATTTTTTGCCCCGTCGACCCCAACCAAGAAACAACAAAGGAGAGTGCCATGAATGAGTTTAAAGCGACCCGCCGTTCCACCCTCAAACTGCTCGCCGCCGGCTCCGGCATCCTGGCGGCGCCTGGCCTGATGCGCTCCGCCCACGCGCAGGGAAAGGTCGTCAACATCACGACCTACGACAAGTTCGTGCCGCAGTCTTTCATCGACCAGTTTCAGAAGGACACGGGGATCGAGATCCGCATCCGTCTGACGGACGATCAGGGCAAGCAGTATAACATTCTGACGGCCGAAGGCGCCACGCCGTCGACCGATATCGTGACGGTAACCGGCCACCGGCTCTCCCAGTTCATCGGCTCCAACCTCCTTTCGCCGCTTGATACCAGCCGACTGAAGAATTGGGACAAGCTGGCGGCAGCCTACAAAGGCGCACCACAGCTCACCATCAACGGCTCCACCTACGGCGTTCCGCTTCTGGCGGGCTTTGAAGGTCTGGCCCGCAACACGGAGTACACCAAGCCTTCCGACAGCTGGGGCATGATGTTCGACGAGGAATACAAGGGACTGACGTCCTACATCATTTCGGACTTCCTCTCTCTGACCATGCTGTATCAAGGCAATGACGGCGATTATGTCGCCTATGAAGGCAAGGAAGCCGTTGCCCAGGAAGCAACCAACAAGGCGCGCGACTTCCTGATCAGCCAAAAGGACAAGGTTCGCAAATATTACGATGCGGGCTCCGAGGTTCAGCAAATGTTCCTGAACGAGGACATCTACGTCGCGCAGGCCTGGTCCGGTCCGACGTCCAAGCTGATCATGGACGGTCACCCCATCGAACTGTCGGTTCCGAAGGAAGGCACCTACGGGTTCCTCTACTCCTTCAACGTTGTGAAGAACGGTCCGAATGCGGACGCTGCCTATGCCTTCCTGGACGCCATTCTCGCCTCACCGGAAATCGGTGCTGCCATGGTTCGCCAGTCCGGCTTTGCCTCGGCCTTTGATGGCGTCGACAAGCTGCTCAACGACCGCGAACGGGCCGCCATGGCGCTTCCACAGGACCAGATGGAGCGCATCAAGTTCTTCAGCTCGGTCAACCGGGCGATGAAGAACGCGATGATCGACAAGGCAGCTGCCGAAATCAAGGCTGCCTGAGTTACCGCTGCGATGCGACGCGAACCCGGCCTGCACCGGGTTCGCAGACCCCAATAAAAAGCTTGTCCAGAGCTGGGAACGATCATGGTGAACACGACAATGACTGAACTCCGAGAGGAAAGCGCGCCAGCCCCGGCGCCTTATTCCGGATGGATTGGCAAGGTGACAGGCTCAGCCCTTTACCGAACCACCATAGGCCGGCTGGCAGACAGTCGCCATGCGCGCCTCGCACTCCTTGCCGGTATACCCGTGATATGGCTTTTCGTCCTGCATGTCGGGCCGATCCTGCAAATGGCCAATATCAGTTTCACGGACAACTATCCGCCTCAACCGAACGAGACCACGCGCTATACCCTCGCCAACTATGCTTTGTTCTTCTCGGATTCGATTTACGTGCTGCCCTTCATACGCAGCCTCGTATTTGCGGCCGTCGTTACCGTGTCGACCCTGGTGATCGTTTATCCGGTTGCCTATTACGTGGCGAAGGTGCTCCAGCCGAAGCAGCGTATGCGCGCGCTGCTGCTCCTGCTCATCCCGTTCTGGGCCGGAGAACTGATCCGTACCTTTTCGGTCATCATGCTGCTGGCCAATCGCGGAGCCGTCAACGTTCTGTTGCGCGAGATCGGCCTCATCGATCGGCCTATCCCGATGCTTTACACGTCCTTTTCGCTGAGCTTCGGCGTCATCTACCTCCTGGCGCTCTACATGCTGCTCCCGCTCTATTCGGCCATAGAAAAGATCCCGGTACAGCTGGTGCATGCCGCTGCCGATCTTGGCGCAAGTCCTTTCCAACGCTTTCGTCGTGTTATCCTGCCGCTGTCGAAAGACGGTATCGTGTCCGGCTGCAGCCTGGTTTACCTAACGGCCGTCGGTGTCTTCGCGGCTCCCCTGCTGCTCGGTGGCCCGAACGCCGTCATCTTTCCGGAGGTGATCGCAACACTCTTCCACTCCTCCAACGACAAATGGCCTGAAGGCGCTGCCTTCGCCATGCTGATGCTCGCCGTATCGCTGACAACGGTTGGTCTCTTCATGCGCGTCGTTGGCGGTCGCTCTGTCCGGCTGATGTAGGAGATAACGATGCGGTCCCCGTTAAATGACCTTCCGAAGACGGCACTTGGTGCCTGTTACGCCATTTTCGTTATCTATCTGCTTTTGCCGCTGGCCCTGATGATGGCAATGAGCTTCAAGGATGCAAACTTCATCGCCTTTCCGATCAGTAACTGGACCCTGGACTGGTACGGCAAAGTGCTGCAGGACAAGCAGTTCATAGAAGCGTCGGTGTATTCGGCCGGCATTGCGCTTGCTACCACGATTGGTGCGACCGTCATCGGTGTGTGGATTGCCCTGCTGATTTCAGCCGAAGGCATCCGCGGCAAGGCTATTCTCTTTGCGCTCGCCTGTCTGCCTGCCGTCGTTCCCGGTCTCATCAACGCCATCTCGATGCGGATATTCATCCGGATGGTCGATATTCCCACGGGCACCTTCGCCATCATTCTGTCCCACACTGTACACGCGGTGCCGTTTGTCGTGATCATGGTGCTGACGCGCCTTCGTTCCATGCCTGCCAATCTCGTCGATGCTGCAAGAGACCTAGGGGCGGACGCTTTTATCGCCTTCATGCGCGTCACGGTCCCCTACATCCTGCCGGCGCTGATCGGCGGCATGATCTTCTGCGTCCTGACCAGTATCGACGATTTCGTGCGCACCTTCTTCCTGGGCGGATACAAGCCGACGCTACCGATGCTCATCTTCGCCAAGGTCCAGGGCGGCATGTCACCCGAGATCAATGCGATGGCGACCATCGTCCTCATCGTCACCGCCGCCATCGGCCTTTATGCCGAGCACTTCACCCGCCGTTCGAGGAGCTGAGTTATGCAGCCGGTTGTTCATTTTAAAAACGTCAACAAGTCGTACGGCGCTTCTCTTGCTGTCGACGATCTGGACCTGGCGGTCGCGCCGGGCCAATTCGTTACTCTGCTTGGCCCCTCCGGTTGCGGCAAATCCACGACGCTGAGAATGCTGGGCGGGTTTGAAACGCCATCTTCCGGCGAGATCTATCTCGACGGGCAGCCGATCTCGCATCTGCCGCCCAACAGGCGAAACGTCAATATCGTCTTTCAGGACTATGCCCTGTTTCCGCACCTGTCAGTCCAGCGCAACATTGCTTTCGGACTTGAACTGAAGGGGCTGGATTCGGCGTCCATCCACCGCCGGGTCATGGAACTCCTCGGTCTCGTCAAGCTGCAGGATTTTGCAGGGCGCATGCCTGAACAATTGTCAGGTGGTCAGCGCCAGCGCGTGGCTCTCATGCGGGCGCTGGCGCCGGACCCGAACGTCTTGTTGCTCGACGAGCCGCTATCGGCGCTCGACGCCAAGCTGCGTCATGAGATGCAGATCGAGTTGAAGTCGATCCAGCAGACGACCGGCAAAACCTTCATCTTCGTCACCCATGACCAGGAAGAGGCGCTGACCATGTCTGATGTCGTGGTGGTGATGAACAAGGGGCGGATCGAGCAGATGGGAGCGCCTGATGATCTCTATGCGCGCCCCCGCAGCCGCTTCGTCGCCGACTTCATTGGTCAGAGCAATTTTCTCGAAGGCCGATTAGTCTCTGCCGAGGGCGGGGTCGCTACGGTCGACTGGCAGGGCAGCTTGATCCGGGCCGATCTTAACGGCCACCATCACGCCATTGGCAGCCACGTTACGATTGCGCTGCGTCCGGAGGCTCTGTTCTGTCTGCCCGAGCAGCCGAGTGATCGTTTTGCCCTCAAGGGCCAGATCGAGCGGCGTGTGTTCAAGGGCGCGCACACGACGTTGACTGTCCGTCTGGATAACGGCGCCCTCCTGTCGGCCCAACTCGATCCGGTGGCGCTCTCGCATCTCGAAGGCGAGACAGTCTGGGTCGGCTGGCGTGATCGCGATGCCGTGGTGCTGGCCGATTAATCCTCATGCCCGTCGGTGCCGATGGGCAACAATATATTTCAGGAGATCACCTGATGACATTGGAACATCAAGACCGGACCGAGCAGCAGAGACTAGCTGCGCTCAACGCCCGGGTGAGGCAGGATCTGTCCTACCTCAACTATCCCGCAGCAAACTGGTCGAAACCGGTCTCGACCTCAGAGGGCCAGCGCGCCAGTGACGTCGTGATCATCGGCGGCGGCATGTGCGGCCTCGTTGCCTGGCATGCCCTGACACGGGCAGGGATCGCCAATATCCGGATTGTGGACCGGGCGGCAAAAGGCGAGGAGGGGCCCTGGGTGACTTACGCGCGCATGGAAACCCTGCGCTCGCCCAAGAACCTGCTTGGACCCGCCCTCGGCATGGCGTCGCTCACCTTCAGGGCTTGGTTCACCGCCCGCTTTGGCGAAGAGGCCTGGGAAGAACTCTTCCGCATTCCGCGCCCCATGTGGATGGAATATCTGGGCTGGTACCGGCAGGTGATGGAAATCCCGGTTGAAAACAATATCCACGTCACCCGCGTCGTCCCACGGCCCGATGGGCTTCTGGAGCTGGAGATCGAGGGTGGGAAGGCTGCCCCGATCGTCACCCGGAAACTGGTAATGGCAACGGGGCGCGATGGCCTTGGAGAACCGACGATCCCGGACTTTGTGAAGGGCATGCAGCGCCACGTCAGCTGGGCGCATTCCGCCGACATGATTGATTTTCAGCGTCTGAAAGGGAAACGCGTCGTTGTCATCGGGGTAGGGGCGTCCGCCGTGGACAATGCCGCCGAAGCGCTGGAGCAGGGGGCCGGTGAGGTGCGTCTCCTTGCCAGACGCAAGACAATGCCGACCATCAACAAGTTGATGGGCATCGGATCCTACGGCGTCACCGCCGGCTTCGCCAAAATTGACCCTGAGTGGCGCTGGCGTCTCATGGATTATTCCGTCAAGCAGCAGACCCCCGCCCCGCACAACTCGACGCTGAGGGTGAGCCGACATCCCAACGCCTATTTCCATTTCGACTGCGGTATCCAATCGATGAAGGAAGAGGGTGGCGAGGTTGTGATCACGACAATCAACGGTCGCGTCTTTCGGACCGATTTCGTGATTTTGGGAACGGGATTCTCAATCGACCCCGTCAGTCGTCCCGAGCTCGAAATGTTCAATGGGCAGATCGCCTGCTGGGAGGACCGCTACACACCGCCAGCAGGTGAGGAAAACCCCGGTCTTGGCAGGTTTCCCTGGCTGCAAGACGACTTCTCCTTCACCGAGAAAGAGCCGGGTGCCGCCCCTTGGCTGGAGCACATCCATTGTTTCAATTACGGTTCATCGGTCAGTCTGGGCAAAGTCAGCGGCGATATTCCGGCCATCAGCGAAGGTGCGCTCTGGCTCGCGCGAGGTATCGCCGCTTCGCTGTTCATCGCCGACATCGATCATCACTGGGAAGCGCTGAAGGCTTACGAAAAGCCTGAACTCGATGGGTCCGAATGGACCGATGCGGATGCCGGCCCTTCCATGCAGAAGACAGCCTGAGGCTAAAGTGATGAGCAGAAAAACGGTTTATTATTACCACGCGCTCAGTTCGCCCTGGGCCTATCTGGGCTGGCCACAGTTCAAGGCGCTGATCGAAAAATACGATCTTGATGTCGTCGTCCGCCCCACCCGTATCGTCACCGAAAACGGTGGTGTTCCGCTTCGTTCCAGACCTCAGCCGCGGCAGGACTACCACGCCGTCGAACTGGACCGCTGGCGCAAACGTCTGGGCATGCCGTTGGTGCTGAAGCCCAGATATTATCCGACCAACAACGAGTTTTCCGCGCGCATGGTGATTGCGGCCGACAGGCAGGGTTTGCCTGCACTGGAACTCAGTCATGCGCTTCTGCGAGCCCTATGGGCGGAGGAGAAGGACGTGACCGATCCGGACGTTCGCATTGCCGTGGCAAACAGCCTGGGTCTTGATGGTCGTGCGCTGCGTGCGCTCGAAGACACGCCCGAGATCATGGCGGCCTGGCATGACAGCCACGCCGAAGCGCAGTCGCGTGGTGTCTTTGGAACCCCCACCTGGGTTTATCGCGACACGCTCTATTGGGGGCAGGACCGCCTGACCTTTCTGGATGACGCTCTTTCCGAGGATTGAAAAAACAATGACAGCCACACCTCCAGAAGACGTGATCGACCGCGTCCTCGGCCTTGATGAAAGCTCCGATCTGCTGAAACTCCGCGAGCGGCGCTCTAACCTCAAACACCTGACGCAGACCAGCTATCTTGCGGCGTTGAGGCCAGCAGAGCCACGCAACTTTTCCTACGCCCTGCGGGCGGCACTTGCCGCGCGTATGTCCGCTTTGTGGAAGGCGAAAGAACTCCATGCGCACTACATTGAGCGGCTTGCCGAGGAGGAGGCAGGCTCCGACTACGCATCAGTCGCCGATCCGTCGTCGGTCCTTCAGCACGCGGATCCCCGTTTGCAAGCCATTCTAAACCACGTTGATCTCGTGACCCTTACGCCGAAGAACGCGACCCGGGAAAACATTGAAAAACTCTACGCCGTTGGTCTCGACGACCGCGATATCGTCACGCTCGCCGGCCTTATTGCCTATGTGAATTATCAGGTGCTGGTCGTCGCCGGCCTCAAGATGATGAGGGACAATTGATATGTCACAGCCCGTCCATGAATTCACCCTCGATGCGCTTGACTGGCATCCCTACGTCAAGCCTGTCGATCTCACGACGGCGACGCCCGAGCAATTGTCGGCCCTGAAGGTCACCCCTTCCAATACCAAGGTATCGGCCTATGTCCTGGTGCTCGCCAATGAGGCGGAGGCGCTGAACGAGCGCACCCCGCTCTTCAATGATATCATGTATAGTGAAAACGGATTATCACGCGGTGGGCGCGAGATCGGCGCGCTGGCGGCATCCTTCGTCAATCACTGCATCTATTGCGCCGCGGTTCACGCCAACCGCTATATCCAGCTGGAGAAACGGCCCGAGGTCGTTGACGAGATATACAAGAACGGGCTGGATGCGGACCTTCCGGATTTCGAGCAGGCGCTGTTCAATTTCGGTGTCGATCTGACCGCCCATCCAGACAATGTGGGGGTCTACCAATTTTATCACTTGCGGGAAATCGGCCTGGATGATCTTGAAATTCTCGACCTCATCCATTCCATCGCCATCTTCGGCTGGGCGAACCGGCTGATGCATACGTTGGGTGAACCACATCGGAAAGAATAAGTGAACGCAACGGCAATTACCGCGACCGAGGCAGCTGTCCGCCCGTTCAGCGTCGCGCACCGCGATGTCCTCAAAATCGCGATACCGATGATGATCGCGTATCTGTCGACGCCGCTAGTCGGTCTGGTGGCGACGGGTGTCATCGCGCATATGCGAAACGAGGCACTGGTGGGCGGTGTCGCGCTGGCCTCGGTTATCTTCGACGTCATCTTCGTGACCTTCAATTTTCTGCGCGGCGCCACGACCGGCTTTACGGCGCAGGCGATGGGCGCGGGCGACCGGGTGGCGGAACAGCGCATGTTGCTGAGCGGCCTTATCATCGCACTGGTGGCCGGTCTGTTGTTGCTGCTGCTCCAGGGCCCGATCGGCGCGCTTGGCATGAGCGTCATGGGCGCAGATGGGGTTGTCGCCGAAGCCGCCACGACCTACTTCCACTGGCGGATCTGGTCGGCCCCCTTTGTTCTGTTCAACTTTGTCGCCTTCGGCTGGCTTATTGGCCGCGGTGAGGCCATGTGGAGCATGATCCTTCAGACGCTGCTGAATGGCCTGAATGCCGCCCTCAGCGTTCACTGGGTCATAGGGCTCGGCTGGGGCGTGGAAGGTGTCGCGATCGCCACGCTGGTTGCAGAAGCCGTGACCGCTTTGGCAGGCGCAGCTTTGATCCTGGCCAAGACCGATCGCTCCTCCTGGCAGCTTCCTGATATACCGGCGATCAGGCGATCCTTTGCGGTCAACGGCGACATGATGATCCGCTCATTCGCATTGCTGATCGGCCTGTCCTTTTTTACGCGCCAGAGCGGCTTTCTCGGGATCGAGGTGCTTGCCGCCAACACCATTCTCTTGCGGTTCTATTTCTTCGGCGTCGCCTTCCTCGATGGTGTCGCTACAGCGGCAGAACAGCTTGCCGGCCGCGCCGTCGGCGCACGTTATCGACCCGCCTTCGATCGCACGATCAAATTGACGACGCTCTGGGGCGTCATTTTCGCGGCGCTGGTTTCCTTGGCATTCCTGGCTGGCGGGGATTGGGTCATCGCGCTGACGGCGCCTACCGATGCCGTTGCGAGAATGGCTGACGGTTATCTGATCTACGTGGTGGTTTTGCCTGTCGTCGGCATCATCGCCTTCCAGATGGACGGCGTCTATATCGGATCCACATGGTCGCGACAAATGCGCAACCTTATGGTGGCGTCTCTGATCATCTATTTCGCCGCCTGGGCGGTCCTGCAGCCTCTTTATGGCAACGATGGCCTATGGATTTCCCTGCTGTTGTTCCAGGGCGCTCGAAGCATCGCCTTTCGGCTTATGCTTCCGAGACTTGCGGCGGCAACGTTCCGGTAAAGATATGACGACGAATTGCCCTGGGCGGTCAGCCGTTGGAGAAATGGCGAGCGGCTTTGAATGAAGTCACTGAAGTCAGCGGGCTCGGTTTGTGCTATCCCCGCACATAATCCAGTTATTCCGCAGCGATTGTTGCGTTCTGATAACGTGCTTTTACAAGCAAGGCAGCCTCTGCGACTGCCTGATTTATCCGCGCGTTTATGGTCGGTGAAAGCTCACCTTCTACGAAATCCCGGCCGGAAGTGTAGATCGCGGTTGGTGTCACGAAGGCTTCGAAAAATGCAAATAGCGGCCTGAGCTGGTGTTCCACCACAAGCGAATGCCGGTCTCCGCCGCCGGTTGCCGTCAGGATGATCGGTTTACCTCTGAGGTCCGCGGGGTCGAGAAGATCGATGACGTGTTTAAAGAGCCCTGTATAGCTCCCCTTGTAGGTCGGTGAGCCGATCACCAGAGCCTCGGCATTGATGATCGTCTGAACAATCTGCCTTGCATCGCCATCGAGATCAGCAACGGACCGTGCCGAGCTCAACGATGCCCCGAGATCCTCGATGTCGAAAACCCGGTGCTTCAGGCCCAGTTGCCCGGCCAGCCCTTCGCTGACACTTTCGACAAAACGCTTCGTGCTGGATGGGCGCGATGTGTTGCCGGAGAAACCGACGATCAGATTATTGCTCATTGGGCGTTCTTTCGAGTGGTCTTGAGGAAAGGCGTTTTGCGCCATCGCACCTTAAGCTGTCTTCAGAATTGACAGGCCGCCTGGGTGTGCCGACCGGTCATTCTCGCCGGTTTTCCAACGCTCAAAGGCGGCGCGTCCCAGAATGGCGACGGACGTATCTTCCTGAGGGGCATGGACGAGAACCGACTGGATATCGCGAAAATGCCGCTCCAGGCCGAGATCGGCGTTGAGGCCGGGGTTGCCGATGCCTCGGACCGCCAGCTGGACAGCGTCGCGGATCTGCCTTCCGGCGAGAAGGCGGGCCCTTATCAGGTGTTCGGCATCGCCAATATGGTTTGCGAGCGTGCCAAAGATGATCTGGCGGGCGCCGGAAACCAGAAGGTCGATCTCACCCGAGAGCTCGACGAAACGGTCCGTCTGCGCAATCGGACGGCCAAGATTAGCCGGCACGCGCTCATGCGCGAAGCGGATGAACGCTTCTTGGGCGGCCTCCGCCGCGCCCAGATAGATGGCGGTGAGGGCAAGCGTCATTGCCGCATGGCCGCGATTATCCTGCTGGGCGACCGAGGGATCAACCAGCTCCAGCACATTTTCTGCCGGGATTTCAACCTCGGTATATTCGACGTCGTGCGAACCGGTCGCCCGCATGCCGAGGCTTTTCCAGTTCTCGATAATCTCGATGCCCGGCAGACCGTTGGGGACGACGAAGGTGCCGACCCGCGGCTGAACCTCATCGGTATGCGCCCAGACGAGAAAGTGGGTGAGGCCATGGGCACCCGTTACGAAGCGTTTGCGCCCGGTGATCGACCAGCCATTTGCGGTGCGGTGTGCCCGTGTGGCCGGTAATCCGCCGCGTGCCGGCGAGCCCAGTTCGGGCTCCACACGCGCGGCGTTCAGCAGAAGCGGTTGGTTTTTGGCCGTTGAAAGAAGGTCCCTGTAGAGACCGTCCGGCCAGTGGTCTTTTGCCGCTTGTCCCAGATGCGTGAAGATCGTCATCGCGCTGATGAGCGCCACAGAAGGATCACCGCGTCCAAGCGCCGCCAGAATATGGGCTGCGGTGTTCAAGGTGCCACCCGAACCGCCGTAACGCGTCGCCACGGTGCTCTCAAGAAGCCCAGCCTGATGAACGGCACGGATACCGGCCCAGGGAAATTGACCGGTCTGATCCGCAACCGGTGCGGCTTCGGAAACGACGCGCACGGCTGCGTCAAGGGCGGTGGGATCATAGGACATGCGGACAATGGCTTTCTGAAGGTCGGGATGCGGGATCACCCAATGCGGGCCTGGATGATCCTGGTCTTGGGGGAAGAGCTGGACAGGTCCAATGACCTGACCGGACTGCCGCGATCAGGCGGCAGCCTTCTTCTTTGCTTCTTCGCGTTCACGAATGCCTTCGCGGACGAGGGGCAGGATATATCGCCCGTAGTCGACAGCATCATTGTAGTTATCGTATCCGCGGATCGAAATCAGATCAGCGCCAAGATCGATATAATCGAGAATGGAGTCAGCGATCGTCCGCGGTGACCCGACCAAAGCGGTTGTCGCGCCGCTGGCATTGGTCGCGGTAACTGTCGGATACCAGAGTGCGCGGTCGTGAACATCGCCGCGCTTGGCAATGTCGAGCAGGCGCTGGGAGCCGATATTGGCGGGCGGCGTCGCATTGACCGGTGCGCGGGAAAGACCCTTCTGGCGGTTTTCGTTCAGTCGGTCGAGAACCCTGTGGGCCTTTTCCCAGGCCAATTCATCCGTTTCGGCAACGATCGGCCGGAAGGTGACCCAGATGCGCGGGCGATCGGTCCGGCCAGCTTTTGCGGCTTCGGCATAGATACGGTCAATCTGCTGCTTGGTTTCTGCCAGCGGTTCTCCCCACAGGCCGAAAATGTCGCACAGCGACCCGCCGATACGATAGGCGGCATCCGACGAACCACCGAGCGAAATCGGGATCAGCCCGTTGGTGGGACGCACGGCGCTGCGGAACTGCTTGAACTGGTAATATTTTCCGTCGAAATCGAAGGGTTCTTTCGACGTCCAGGCGAGGCGGAGAATGCGGATATATTCTTCCTGGCGTTCGTAACGCTCTTCCTTGTTGAGGAAATCGCCCTCACGCGCCTGCTCCTCATCGCTTCCGCCGGCGATGAAGTGAACGACGACGCGTCCGCCACTCAACTGATCGAGCGTTGCAAGCGATTTGGCCGCTACCGTCGGGTAAACAGTGTTGGGCCTGAGCGCGACGATGATCTTGATGTTCTTCGTATGCGCAAGCACCGTTGCGCCCAGCGTGAACGGATCGAACGAAGAAGAGGAATAGGGAATGAGCGTATAGTTGAATCCGTAGTCGTCCAATGCACGTGCATAACGCTCCAGAAACAGCGGATCGACCGGAGCATCCGGGATGGGGTTTAGATCATTGGACTCGTTGGGAAAGCTGACGCTGATGAATTCCGCAGCCATGGGAGCTCCTTGGTGTTTCTGAATATGGGTGAAAGCTAAAGCCGCGACGGCACATGAGGAAGACAGGTCTTTCTATTTCTATGGAAAATGTAGAAAATATTGCCCGACTTAGGCTCTGAGACCTTGGATTGTCATCTGTTACGGCTTTTCGTGATCCGGAGCGGGCGTCCACCCCAGAGATGGAGCGACCGTCGTTGCCAGATCGGAGAGCAATCGTAGATTTTCGGACAGCCCGAAAGCGGGTGGCAGAAACAGAACGAGTTCATCTGAGGCCGCCAATCCCGGGTCGCTCAATACGCTCTCGATGACTTCGTCCGGTGTGCCTTGAAAGACCGGAGAAATCTGGGCTCCGACGGGCTGGCCAGCAGGAGCCAGCGCTCCCTTGGGGCGTGAGGCGGCAATACCCACCGTGCGACGCTCAAGGTCGTAGGCGGCATATTTCTCACGCAATTCCGGGGTTGTGCCGACCAGAACGGAAGCGGCAACGGCGACCGGCGGCGGCGTCGTTTTCCAGAGGCGGAGCCAGTGGGTGCGATAAGCATCGATGATCCGCGCCTGATATTGTCCGAATGTCTCACCTTCGGCGTGATCGTGAAGGACGGTTCCCGAAATCAGCCCGATACCGAGCTCGGCGGCCTGGATTGCTGAATCGATGCTGGCTGAGCCCTGTCGGATGCGGCTGCGCAAGGTGGGGCTGTGCGGTGTAACCCGCAATTCGGCTCCTAAAGGTGCCCCTTGGTCCCGCTCCGTAACCTTGTGCAGAACATCTCCTGCAATAGCCGCGAGGAAGCGCGACTGACGGCGTTTTGCCTCCGTTCGCGCATCGGTATCGACCGTTCCGAACACGGCGTCAAACGCGCCGTTGGCCCCGGTCGAAATCGCCAGCTCAAGCCGGCCGTCTATCAACAGGTCTGTCGTTCCTGCCGCTTCCGCAAGGAGAATGGGATCTTGATAACGCATCGGAATGACGGCGGAGCCAAGCGTGATGTGCCTCGTATGCTGGCCGACTGCCGCAAAGAAGGGTAACGGGGAAGAAAGATAATGATCGAAGTGACGCTGATAGGCCCAGCCCGATTGATATCCCAGCTTTTCCGCCTGCCTGAACAGTTCAATGCCCTGCCGCAGTCCTTTCGCCGGACCGTCGTCGTCGTTGAACGATACCCGCGTATTGAAGCCCAGTCGCTGCTTCGGTCGAAACAGGAGGGGAAGATCGCCGGAAGGTGCCGCAATATTCATGCGTGTTGCTCCTTTCGTGGAGCGCGCTGGACAGCGGGAGCGTGAACCTTCCCGGCGATGCCCGACGGGATCGAGTTCAGCAGCGACGCGGTATAGTCGTGTTGCGGATTGTCGAAGATTTCGGTAACGGCCCCATGCTCCACAATGCGTCCCCGCTGCATAACGGAAACGCTGTGTGCAAGCTGCCGGACCAGGGCAAGGTCATGCGAAACGAAGACATAGGTCAGGCCGAGCTTCGCCTGCAGTGACAACAGAACCTCGACGATGTCCGCCTGAACGCTGACATCGAGAGCGGATGTGGGTTCGTCCAACACGATCACGTCCGGCTTCAGAACGAGCGAGCGGGCGATCGCCACACGCTGACGCTGCCCGCCGGAGAGAGCCGATGGCTTGCGCTCCAGCAGTTGCTCGCTCAAACCGACATTGGCGAGGGCTTCCCGTACCCGTTCGGACCGCTCTTTTGGCGTGCCGATTTTGAACCGGTCGAGCGGTTCACGAATAAGCTGCCCCACCTTCCAGGTCGGGTCGAGTGAGGTGAACGGGTTCTGGTAGACCAGTTGAAGATGCCGCCAGACGGACCGCAGCAAAGCCCTGCTCTGGCTCGTGACGGTCTCATCGGCAACCGTGATCGTACCGCTCTCCGGTTCTTCGAGCCCTAGCAGCAGGCGGATCGTCGTTGTCTTGCCGGAGCCGGACTCGCCGACGAGAGCATGGGTCGTGCCTGCCGGAACCGTAAATGAAATATCGTCCACCGCCGTCAGGGTTTTGCCATCCACTGTGAAACGTTTGGTGACACCCTCCACGCTGATCTTCGGTGCATTATCTCCCTTGAGGAGGCGGAACCCCGGATCGCGAAACGTCGCGTAGCGGTCCGGATTGAGTGCAGGCACGTCCCCATGGAGCTTTTTCGCATAGGGAGAAGAGGGGGAGGAAAAAACGGCGGATGTTTTGCCGGCCTCTTGCACGACACCGTTTTTCAGCACGACGAGCTTATCTGCCCGCTCTGCTGCTATCGCGAGATCATGGGTAATGAGAAGTAGGCTGATGTTCAGCTCATCGCGAAGGCGGGACAGGAGGTCGAGGATACGTTTCTGGATCGTGACATCGAGCGCCGAGGTCGGCTCGTCGGCCACCAGCAGGGCAGGACGCGGCAATATCGCCAGAGCGATCAGCACGCGCTGCAGCATTCCGCCCGAGAGTTGATGCGGATAGGAATCGTAGACCCGCTGCGGATTGTCGAGACCGACCTTGGCGAAGGTTTCGAGGATAAGTGCCTTGCGGATCGCCGGATTGACCTCTTCCGTCAGCGCTGCCGCCTCCAGCGCTTGTGCGCCGATTGTTCTCACAGGGTTGAGGGAGTTGCCGGGATCCTGCGGCACGAAACCGATCTCGCGACCGCGATACGGCCTGAAGCGCCGTTCCGGCAATGCCATAATGTCCTGCCTGTCGAAAACGACCCGACCGGTGGCGTTTGCGCCGGTGGGCAAAAGCCGCAGCACAGCCTTCGCAATGGTTGATTTTCCCGAACCGGACTCTCCGATCAGCGCAAGGCTTTCACCACGCCCGAGTTCGAAGCCGACACCATGCACGACTTCCTGCCGCCCGTAGGAGACGGTAAGATTTTCAACTCCGAGAAGGGGTATGGCGCGCTGTGGAGACGCTGCGACGATCTCGGGACGGATTGGCGCTGTTTTCAGTGCGATTTGCGAAGCCATCGGCTGATCCTGTTGACAGAGAGGACGGTCACGATCGTAACGAACGCGGGCGCATAAACGAGCCAGGGCCATTTGAGGTAGTCCTTGCCGATCGAAATCAGCAGGCCCCAGTCTGAAGAAGGCGGAGGATCGCCGTAGCCGAGGAAGGCGAGGCTGGCGATCACAAGGATGGACTCGCCGAATTGCAGGACGGCAAGCGGCAGCATTGAGCGGGATGCGTTTGGAAGCACATGTCTCAGCACGATGTAGCCGCGTGAGCCACCTGCGAGAAACGACGCCTCCACAAAAGTCGCCTGGCGCGTCTTTATGACCTCCGAACGCGCCACGCGGGCGAAGAAGGCGATCGCCGATATGCCTGTCGCAATCGCGGCGTTGATCGTCTCGAAGCCGATCGCCGTGACGATGATGACGGCCAGCAGGAACTTCGGGATGGACAGCAGCACGTCGACAAAACGCGCAAAGACGATATCCACCCAACCGCCGAAAAATCC
The DNA here is from genome assembly GCF_042885035.1 of Agrobacterium sp. NPDC058088. NCBI lineage: Bacteria > Pseudomonadati > Pseudomonadota > Alphaproteobacteria > Hyphomicrobiales > Rhizobiaceae > Agrobacterium > Agrobacterium sp. NPDC058088. The sequence continues at coordinate 75,323 of NZ_JBHVSU010000003.1, forward strand.
AGCGAGAAGACCGATCACCCCGCCGATCAACACGCCAATGACGACGGCGACGAGCGCGCTCGATACCGAGGACGCGGTGCCATATACGACGCGGGTGTAGAGATCGCGCCCCAGATGGTCCGTTCCGAACCAGTGGGCAGCACTGGGCGCAAGGAGCTTGTTGGCGGGGACACCATTGACCGGGCTGAGACTTGTGAACAACTGCGGCGCAATCGACCAAGCGATGACGATTGCGATGACAAGCAGGGAGAGGGCGACCGTCAGGGTGATGTTGAGAGCTTTCAGTCGCTCCAACGGGTCGCTGACGGAAACCGGGCTGGAAATAAGGCTCATGGTTTGGCCCCCGTTTCAAAGCCAAGCGACGTGTCATCGATGGTCGAGAGGCGGCGTTTTCGGCCAACGATAATTTTCACCCGTGGATCGAGCAGCGGATAGAGAAGATCGGCGATGAGGTTGACGACGACGAACACCACGGCCCCCAGCGAGACGATGGCTTGCAAGACCGGAAGGTCCTGCGTACTGACGGAACGCTGGACGAGACTGCCGATACCGGTTCGGCCGAATACCGTTTCCGTGATCAGCGAGTTGCCCAAAAGCTCGCCAACCGTCAGGGCGATAACCGTCACCACAGGCAATGAGGCGGGCTTGAGAAGATGTGTTGCGAAAAGCCGTCTCGGCCCGATGCCGCGGCTACGGGCAACCGCTGCGTAATCCTGCTCGGCCTCATGATCGAGATTGGCAATCAGGACTTCCGCGATCTGTGCGGAAAACGGTATGCCGATGGTGATCGCAGCGAACAGCGTTGCCCAGAAACTGTCGGGTTCGATGACCCGGAACAGCCTGAGCTGAAAACCGAAAAGGTGGATCAGAAACAGGCCGATAACGAAATTCGGTGTCGACAGGAACAGCGAAGGGAAGGCCCTCAGAAGCCCCTGCCCATACCGTTTCGGCACGACCTGCGTGCCATAGGCAACCGCAAAGGCTAGGATCAACGCGACCGTGAGTCCGGCGGTGGCCAAAACCAGCGTCGATGGCAGCACCTCGGCGATAAGCGTCGAGACGGGTCGGTTGGAGCGCATGGAGATGCCGAGATCGCCCGTCAGGAATGCCGACAGGGAGTGCCAGAGTTGCACGATGACCGGCCTGTCCAGCCCCTGCGCAGCAATGATTTCGGCAATCTCCTGCTCGGTAAAGCCGTTCTGCGGGTTGCGCAGAACGCTGGTGATCGGGTCGCCAGGCAAGACGCTGACGACCACGAAAGTGAAGACATAGGCCAGAAGGATGACGACGATCGCCTGGCCGAGCCGCTTTGCGGCGTAGGTTAGGTAGGCATTGCTCATGCCGTCACCTCCTTGACGTTACTCGGTGGGTGCTGGCGTCATTCGGCAATGAACGCGGTGTAATAGCTGGCGTAGGCGACACCGTTGTAGACTTCGCCCTTCAGCTTCGGCGATTGCACATAGATGCGCTGAACGATTTGCGTGCGCGGGATGAAGTAACCCTGTTCCAGCACGTATTTTTGCAGGCCGTCCAGAAGAGGCTTTCTGTCCTCGACCGAACCTGCGCCAGCAATCTTGTCGCGCAGGTCGTTGAGCTTTGCATCACGCTCGTCCAGCGCAAACCAGTTCTCGCCATTATTGGCATTGGTCAGGATACTGGCGACCGTGCCGGCATCGATGAAGCTGCGCGTGACTTCATATGTGGGAACCGCGGCGCCACCGAATTTGACCTTCTCGCCATAGGTCACGACATCATAAGTCCTGATGTTGACCTTCCATCCGATTTTGCCAAGCTGCTGGGCAATCAGCTCATCGACGGACTTCGAGGTCGCAAGATAGGGGTTGGAATGGATCGTCAATTCCAGCGGCTTGCCGTCCTTCACCCGAATTCCGTCCGCGCCTTTGACCCATCCGGCCTTGTCCAGAAGTTTTTCCGCTTTGTCGGGGTTATAGGCGAGGAGATCGCTGTGATCCGTAGCACCTGGAACGTTGCTCTGGATGAAGGATGTCGCCAGCTTCCAGTCCTGCGTATAGACGGTGTCGATGATTTCCTGGCGGTTGATGCCGGCCTGAAGTGCCTGGCGGACTTTCACGTCATCATAAGGCTGAAGCTTGGTGTTGACGGCCCAGCCGTTGACGAAGCCGAGATAACGCGGCGTGGCAACGGTAAAGCCTTCTTCCTTCAACGATTTTAGTTCCTGGGGCGAGGCGTTGTAAGCGACATCCGCCTGACCGGACTGAACGGAGGCGACGCGGAGGGATGGCTCCGATACAAGCTTGTAGGTGATGGTATCGAGATAGGCGGGTCCGGTGTGGCCGACCGCGGCCGGACCCCAATTATAATCCTTGCGCTTGACGAGGGTGACATGGTCGCCCTCTTTCCAGGACTCCACCACATAGGGTCCGCTACCGGCGGTCTTGCTGAGGTCCGCTTGCTGGCCGGCAGGCTGGGCAATTGTTTTGGGGGAGATCAGGATGGAACCGTGGTAGCCAAGCGTTGGAATGAACCCGAGGGTCGGCTTCTTGAAGAAAACCTTGACCGTCGTCGCATCAACCGCTTCGGCGTGATCATAGGTCTTGGGGAAGAGGCCGATCGGGTTGATGCCCTCGTTCTTGCGGCCGGCATACCAGATGTCGAGATTGGCAACGACGGCCTTCGCATCCAGCGGTTCGCCATCGGAGAAAGTCACGCCGCTTTTGAGGTGGAGGGTGAACTCCGTCGCGGTGTCGTTCTGCTCCCAACGTTCGGCAATCCACGGGCTGACCTTGCCTTCGGCATCGACGTAAAGCAGCTTATCCGTAACATGACCCCATATGTGGCCCTGAAAACTGGAGATCGCGCTGTTATTGGGGATCCATGTGTCACCCAGTGAATCGATCAGAAACGTGATGTCACCGCCATCATTTGGCGTGTCTGCGGCCACGGCGGTTAGAGGTGCAGCTGTCGAGAAAAACAGCGAGGTGGAAACTGCGAGCGAGGCCGTAAGAAGCAGCCGGCGACGCGAGAGAGAGGATGAGAAAAGACGTTTTGTCATGGTATGATCCTGAAAATTCCAAAGTTTTTTCGTTGCAATTTCGGCATCTCCTCGCGGTGTGCATGCTGCTGCCGTCACTGGCGTAACGCATGACAAATCGGTACCGCGCCGGCCTTTCAGCCGTGCAGGAAAATGCTTGAGTTCATCTGGTGGTCGGGTTGGGCGTCGCGAGGCTAGCGAGCGGCTGCTGTGAGTCCGCGTGGCTGAGGAGCGCGCCCGCTTCTACATATTCCAGTCATGACGCGATCCCTCGTTGCGGTGTTTATCTTGCCCATAAACTAGCAGTCAGGCGCGAGGGAGAAAGACTGGTTATTCTTTTTCTATGGATTTAGTGAATTATTTTATCGCCATTTCGCCGACAGTTTGGATTGGTGTTTCAGACGCACTTGAATTGCCGTTGAACGCAGTAGATTGGTGGTGGCCCGATGGCTTTGTTGCAGTGTTGCGCGTCACAAATCTCATCGCTTCGAAAACTTTGACCGGCGGCAAATCGCCAGTGAAGCGCTCGATCTCCACCCTCGCGATCTGGCCCGTCGAACCCTGCGACAATTTCGATGTGCCGATATCGCGTGTCAGGATGTTGGGATTTCCATGGACGCAGACGGCGTTTTCGGTGGCCGCATCCGCCGGTTCGAACCAGGCGCCCGTTGCAAGCTGCATCACGCCCGCCATGACGGCGTCGCTCACGATAGCGCCGGCAAGGCAGCTGCCGCGCGCATTAAAGAGCCTGACGACGTCTCCGTTCGATATTCCTCGGGCTAAAGCGTCGGCCGGATTGATACGCACAGGTTCTCGATCTTTGATCTTGGTCGAGCGGCTGAAGTCACCGTAGTCCAGCTGGCTGTGCAGACGCTGATACGGCTGATTGCAGACTAGATGCAAGGGGTGGTTACGTTCGTCATTAGACGTTTCCGCTCTGGCAGGAAACCACCGCGGATGACCTTTGCAATCATCATAACCGAAGCTCTCCACGGTTTCGGAAAATATCTCGATTTTTCCCGATGGCGTCGGCAGAGGCTTCCGGACCGGGTCCTGGAGGAACGTGCGCGCCGGGCCACCGTCGTCGGGTTTCACCGGGAGGATTAGCTCCCCGCGTTCCCAGAAGGTTTCAAAATCTGGCGCTTCATGGCCGCCTTCCGCAAGCGCTTTTCGGGTCGTCTCATAGAGGAAGGCGAGCCATTCTATGCTGCTGCGGTTTTCGGTGAAGGCATCGAACTTGCCGAGCTCCCGCGCAATGCCGGCAAATATTTCATAATCGTCGCGTGCTTCGCCGACAGGGTCGATCAGGCGCTTCATGGCGATCATCAGCGGATCACGATCGGCGGCGCCGATATCGTCGCGTTCAAGCGTGGTCGTGGCCGGCAGAACAATGTCGGCGTGCCGGGCGGTCGAGGTCCAGGCCGACTCGTGGACGATGATCGTTTCGGGTCGGCGGAAAGCGGTTCGCAGCCTGTTGATATCCTGGTGATGATGAAACGGATTGCCGCCTGCCCAGTAGACCAGCCGGATGTCGGGGTAACGCAGCGCGTTCCCATTATAATGAAACTCGGCACCGGGGTTGAGCAGCATGTCGGCGATGCGGGCGCAGGGGATATAGTCAGGCACGGGATTTTTGAATTGTTGCAATGTTGGCAAAGGAACGGCCAGAAGGTTATTGCCGATATTACCAAGGGCGCCGAGCGAATAGGAAAATCCTCCGCCATCCAGCCCGATCTGGCCGAGCATGGCTGCAAGCACAATACCCATCCATACCGGCTGTTCCCCGAAGTCGGCGCGCTGCAGCGAATGGCTGACCGTGATCAGTGTCCTGGAGCAGGCCATCTTCCGCGCCAGCTCGCGGATCGTCTCCGCTGGGATATTGCAGATCGCCCCCGCCCATTCCGGGCTTTTTCGCTGACCATCTTGCTCGCCCAGAACATAATCCTCGAACCGATCGTATCCGACCGTATATCTGTCCAGGAATATCCGGTCGTGCAGTCTTTCTGTAACGAGCACGTAAGCAAGCCCCAGCATCATCGCCACATCAGTGCCGGGAGTGATGGGAAGCCATTCGGCATTCAAATTGCTCGGAAAATCGTCCGCCAACGGGCTGACGAATGTGAAATGTGCACCGCGCTCTTTGGCGCCGGAAAGTTTTTGCCGGACCGTGTGCTTGCTGATGCCGCCACCATGGACATCGGCGTTCTTGATCGCCATCCCGCCAAAAGCAAGAACCAGCTCGGTGCTGCGTTCGATCGCATCCCAGGTCACACTCTTGCGGTCAAAGCTGTCATAAGGACCAAGGACATGCGGGATTATGACCATGGCCGCACCGGAACTATAGGTGTTCACTGACCGGACATAGCCACCAAGAACATTCAAAAAGCGATGGACCTGGCTTTGCGCATGATGAAACCTGCCAGCACTCGACCAGCCGTAGGAACCGCCGAACACGGCGCCTGGACCGTGACTGTCGTAGACCCGTCTCAACTCATCCGCGACCAGCTTGTTCGCTTCGGCCCAGCTGACCTCCACATACTCGTCAGTCCCGCGCCTCTGCGCATGCCCCGTTTCGCGCTCCAGCCAACCGCGCCGCACCGCCGGCCGCCGAACGCGAACCGGGCTGTCGGCAACTGCTGGAAGATTGCCAAGCAGCGGCGACGGGTGCGGGTCATCTGGATGCGGCTTTATTTCCAGTCGCCCCTTTGCAAAACGCCCGGAGAACGCGCCCCAGTGAGAACTGTGTGTCGTTAAGGAAGTCATCGCGTCGCCTCGGGATTATGCAGTGCAAGGTGGAAACATTACTTGGGCAGGATTTTCCCAGGGTTCATGATACCGGTGGGATCGATCGCATGTTTGATGAGCGCCATAAGATCAACTGCGTCTCCGTGTTCCTCGCGGAGGTAGTCGATTTTACCGGTCCCCACGCCATGTTCGCCGGTTGAGGTGCCGCCGACGGACAAGGCATATTTCACCATCTGTTTGTTGATGGCTGCCACGTTGTTCAGCTCCTCCTGATTGTCAGGATCCACGGCGAAGACAACATGGTAGTTGCCGTCCCCGACATGGCCGAGGATGGCCGCAGGCACGCGGCACGCCTTCAAAAGTTCCCGGGTCTTCAAGATGCAATTGCTGAGTTGCGAGACTGGAACACAGACATCCGATGACCAGCCCTTGGCATTCGGTCTTTGCGAGACGACGGCATAAAACGCGTTATGCCGCGCCTTCCAGAGACGATTGCGTTCTTCCGGTGCATTGGCCCACTCGAAATCCTTACCCCCATTTTCACCCACGATGGCGGATACCATCTCGACCTGTTCCTGAACGCCGGCCGGCGAGCCGTGAAACTCGAAGGCCAAGGTATCTTCAATCTTCAGGTTCAGCCCCGAATAGGCTTTGACCGCATTGATCAGGCCACGGTCCATGAGCTCCATGCGTGCGACGGGGATGCCCAGCTGTACGACCTGGATGGCGGATGCCACCGCCTGTTCGACGCTCTCGAAAGAACAGAGCGCTGCCGAGATGGTTTCGGGTACTCCGTAGAGACGAAGCGTCACTTCAGTAATGATCCCCAATGTCCCTTCCGAGCCGACGAACAGCCGCGTCAGATCGTAACCGGCGGAAGATTTTCGGGCGCGACCGCCGGTCTTGATGATCTGGCCAGTGGGCAGTACTACGGTCAACCCGAGCACGTTTTCTCGCATCGTTCCGTAGCGGACGGCATTGGTGCCGGAAGCACGGGTCGCTGCCATGCCGCCAAGCGAGGCATTTGCGCCGGGATCGATGGGAAAGAACAGTCCCATGTCTCGCAGGTGTGTATTCAACTGCTCCCGGGTGACGCCAGCTTCAACCGTGCAGTCCAGATCTTCACTGCTGATACGGACTATCTTCGACATGCGCGAGAGGTCGATCGAAACGCCGCCATTGACGGCCGTCAAATGCCCCTCAAGTGAGGTGCCGGCACCGAACGCGATGACGGGCACGCCCTCAGCCGCACATAGCCGCACGATTTCGGAGACCTCGGCAGTGGTTTCAGCGAAAGCCACCGCGTCGGGAAAACCGGCCGCATGATGCGCTTCTCCGCGCCCGTGCTGCTCGCGCAACGCCATGGATGTTGAAAGACGATCCCCGAGGAGGTTCCGAAGGGACTGGATAAGGGAGGATGGCAGGTCAGGCATGAAAAGGGTCCATGGAAATCTGACGGCAGACTGCTGCGACAGACTTGGAAGATCGACGGGAAAGGCTCGGCCCGGCAAATGCAGGAACGTCTCCGCCGTCTTGCGGCGATATCAGGCGGCGAGCTTTTCCCCAGCCAGATGACGCTCGAGGAACGGAAGGCTGTCCTGCCCCCAGTAGAGTTCATCCTGATAACGATAAGTCGGCACTCCGAACACGCCGGCTGCTCTGGCCGTTTCGAAGCTTGTTTTTTGCAGCGTTGCAACGGCATCGCTTCGGCTGTGCTCTTCGAGCGCTGCGGCATCGAAGCCCGCAGCCGCTGCGATCGCCCGGCGGATGTCGGCGTTGCCGATATCTGCCCCGCCAACCCAGAAGGCCTCTTGAAGCGCAATTGCAAGCTTCAACCAGTCCTCGCCCGTCTCGATTGCTGCCGCAACCAACAGGCCGGCAGGCGAAGGATCAGAGAGAGCTGCGCGATTATCGAAATTGAGCACTTTCCCACGCAATGCCGCCCAGCGCTTCAGATCCCTGATCCAGTAGGCGCGTCTCGCCTCCGGGCGGTTTTTCGAATAAATGCCGCCATTCTCCTCGATCAAAGGAATGACATGGGGGCGGATTGTGGCGCCCTGTTCGTTCGCCAGCGCAGCAAACGGCTCAAGACCGATGAAGGCCCAGGGGGAGCCAATGCTGAAAAAGTAGTCGATCGTTTTGGTCATTATCTGCTGCTTTCAGTTGCGTTGATTGATGGTGGCGGCCGTGTCGAACACGGACAGCGCACAGTCACGGGCGATCAGGACTGCCTTGGGATCGCGCCCGACCGCGACGGTCGCCAATGCCCCTTCGTAGAGAAGCGACAGATGTGCAGCAGCAATCTCCACGGCGCTGCCGGCTCTGGCCAGGATAGTGGCGAAGACCTCCCTGACCATCGCTTTATGGGCGCGGGCAACGACGACCACGCGCTCGGACTCACCATGTTCTGCGACAGCAAGAGCGAAGGCGCAGCCGCGAAAATCGGGGCTGTCCGCTTTTTCATGTAACTGCTCAAAAATCAGTTTGACCTGCTCCTTCGGAGCGATGCCTGCTTCCAGCACCTTTTGAAGCGAATGGATCACTCGCTCGTGACGCGCCTGCAGATAGGCAGCAACGAGGTGATCTTTCGACGGGAAATGCCGATAGAGCGTCGCCTTTGCGACATTCGCTTCTTCGATGATCCGATCTATGCCGACAGCCCGAATGCCCTCGCGATAGAAGAGTGCGCCAGCGGCGGTGAGGATATGGTCTGATATGGCTTCTCGCATTATCGTTTCACACTGTTGTTTCAAAAATCGCGCTGATAAAACTTGCCGATCACGACGTGACGGCACGATTGGCATGTGCTGCCGGGTCCGGGGCGGCGACGAGGGACGTAATGGCATCAAGTGGCAGCGGCTTTGAAAAACCGCCCTGAAGTGCAAGCTTTCCGGCGAGCGTTTGAACAGCTTCGTTATAGGGCGTGGGAACACCGTGAATACGGCCAAGCAGGACGATTTCGCCGTTCAGGAAATCCACTTCGCTCGAGGCTCCACGCTTGAAGCTCTGCCATGTCGATTGCTGGCCCGGTTGAATTCCGCTATTGGCCGCAATGCGCCAATTCGATATGTCGACGGTTCGCTCCGAAGGCGAGGCGAGGGTGTAGCCTGCTGTCTCAAGCACATGGCGGGCTTCATCTACCAAAGCCGCGCTGACCCTGTCGTTAAGGTCGCCTGGACCGTCGAAAAGTTCAAGGACGTTGCGGACGTTGTGGAGGAGCTTTGCTGCTTTCCATCGGCGGATATCGTCGGTCGCCTCGGCCAGATATCCGGCCCTGTTGAGGTCCTCCGTGACCTGTGCGCTCACGTCATCCTGGCCGGTCGGATAACGCCCAACCGTCACGATGCCCAATTGCGGTTCGCCGCCAACCACCACCTTGCCGGTTTCGGTGAACCGCGCCGGTGTCAGAATACTGGCGCCATAAACCCTGGAAAATGTTCTAAGGGCGTTTGCCTCGGTCGCCAGTCCATTTTGAAACGTCACGATCGGAAGATTTGCCGCTGCCGGTGTCGTCGTGTTGGCGACGCTCTGCCAGGACCAGAAGGCGAGTGCGCTGACGGCATCCTGAGCTTTCACGGTGAGCAGGAGAATATCATCCGGCGTCAATTCCGGAAGATCGGTGAGGTCGAAAACCTTTAGATCGATCTGTTTCGTCTCTGCAGGGCGCTGGAAGGTGAGGCCATGCTGCCTGATATGGCTGATCTGGGCGCCCCGTCCGAAAAGTGCATAGTCAATGCCGGAAAGTGCGAATTGTGCCGCAAGGCTCGCGCCCACCGCACCGGCGCCGATGATAACATAACGTGGCATTTTTCGTGTCTCGTCTTTTCTTTTTATGTCCGGGCTTGCCGGAGAAATCAGCTGCTGAAAGGAACGGATGGCGATTGAGAACGGCCCTGAACGCGATTCAAAAACATTCTGAAAACCATCGTAAGGCCCGTGACCGGTTTGGAGGAAGACCGGTCATTCTATATCTACTAATTTTATAGAAAATAAATTCGTGAAAACGGTGATTTTGGGAGGTCCTTATCGTGACGCGCGAAGCAGGGACGCAAAAGCGATCGCGTGCATGCCGGCTGATCTGTTGCGGCCAAGCCAGAACATGTGCAGACCATACCAACAAGATTTGAATAGTCAGCACGTCAACGATTTTAGACTTGAGCGTGGCAGGTATGGCAGCTGCGGTAGCAGGGAACCCGTGCGTGCCATGCAGAGCGACCGGGTGCTTTTCCGTGACGAAAGGATCGAAAGCTTCCGCATTCGATCCTGTTGGCATCAGCGGCGGTCACTTGATGCCGAAACCAAGCCGGCGCAATGTCTGGCTCAGTTCCGCGCGACCCTTCAGAGCATCGGTGTCCTTGACGCGCTGGGCGATAGGCGCTGTCCAGCCGTTTTGTGGCAGGCCCTGTTTTTCCTGAAACGTCTTGAGCACCGTGTCATAGGAATCGAGATCATCCCGTGCGGCCTCCGAATAGGTTTCATGAAACAGAATGGAAGATTGTGGCAGGCGCGGTTTGACGTCAGTCTTCACCTTCGGGTCGGGATAGCCCACGGTAAGGCCAAAGACGGCAACCGTCTCGGCAGGCAGGTTTAGTTCGCGGGATACATCTTCCGGCCTGTTGCGAATACCGCCAACGTAGCAGGAACCAAGACCGAGTGAATCGATAGCGGCAACAGCGTTCTGCGCGGCCAGCGCAGCGTCGATGGCACCGATCAGGAAGCTTTCCAGGTAATCCAGCCCTTCTGCGTTGTTGCCATGGTTTGAAGCGACCGTTCGCAGCCGCTTGAGGTCGATTAGCCAGACAAGGAAAACAGGCGCATCCTTAATATGGGCGTTACCGCCCGTGAAGCCCGCCAGCCGTGCCTTGCGCTCTTTGTCCTGCACCGCCACCACGCTCCACGCCTGAAGATTGGAGGACGTGGGCGCTGATTGGGCGGCTGCGACCAGAAGTTCTAGGCTGCCCTCCGGCAAAGCCTTCGGCAAATAGGCGCGAGCGGTGCGGTGGTTCAGCAAGGCGTCGATCGTATCATTCCAGAAAGGTGGAGAAAAATCGGCCTGTGTCCCGTAACGGGCCTCGACACGCTGCTGTGGGATTTCCGGTTTGGCGATCGGTCTGGACAGGGTCATCGGGTGAAACTCCATAATGTTGGGAGCGGGAGGGTGGGCATGAGGTAGGATCAGCAAGGCTGCGAAATACCCGCCATTTGATATGCCTCGCCAAGGCATCTGCCGAGCAATGTCCTTCTCATTTGCGATTTTTCGATGAAACAACATTTCCACGGGAGGTCTGAAACGGCCGTCGGCAAGATTTCTTCGTATTTCACCATGGGTTCCAGAGACGCAACGAAGATCCCGATCAATGCCGTAATCCAGCGCAAGTTTTGGTGCCTCGTTCCCTATGTACCGGAATAAAATTCCGCAAGTAACGATTTCTTTGGGCGACAGGAAGAATTTTCTCCTTAGGAATGGGCTGCTTTGCCCTGATGCTTTCGTCATCGAAACGACGTTTTCAAACGGGGATATTCATGACGATAGGACGCCGGCAGTTCAATAAAATGCTTCTTCTGGCAACAGCGGGAACGGCCCTTCCGGGTTCGGTCTTCGCAGCGAGCGGCAACACGGGCCGGCCCGTTTCCGGCGGCACGCTCAGGCTGCTTTATCGTGTCGATCCCGGCAACGCGCTTTTCGCCATCAACACATCGTCAGGCACGGGCCAGGCGATCGGCCCGAAGATTGTTGAAGGTCTTCTGACATTCGATTTCGACCTCAAGCCGCAGCCCTTGCTGGCAACGGAATGGTCCGTTTCCGATGACCATCTGCGCTATACGTTCAAACTCAGGCCAAATGTGAAATGGCATGATGGCAAAGATTTTACATCGGACGACGTTGCCTTCTCGATTTTTCGCCTGAAAGAAGCGCACCCCCGCGGCCGCATCACGTACCAGAACGTTCAGGCGGTGGAGACGCCGGATCCGCTCACTGCAATTATCGATCTCTCCAAACCGGCACCTTTTCTGATTGCTGCGCAATCAAGTTCGGAATCGCCGATCGTGCCAAAGCATATTTTTGAGAAGCTGAAGCCCGCCGATGGTCAGACGCTGCAGACCGCGGTCGGCACCGGTCCATTCAAGCTGACCGAATGGACGCCGGGGAGCCATTTGATCTTCGATCGAAATCCCGATTATTGGGATGCCGGCAAACCTTATCTTGATCGCATCATCCTGCGCATCATCACCGATCCGGCTGCGCGGGCGGTTGCGCTGGAGACTGGCGAAGTCGATCTGGGCGACAACCCCGTGCCGCTGGCGGATCTCGAACGGTTGAAGCAGAACCCTGATCTCGTTCTGGATACGAACACCTATGCCTATGCGGGTCCGCAGCAGCAGTTGTTCTTCAATTACGATAACGAAATCTTCCGCAAGAAAGATGTTCGCCTGGCCGTTGCGAAGGCAATCAACCTCGACGAGATCGTCAACGTGGCGCTCTTCGGGTATGCGCAGATATCGCCGAGCCCCGTCAGCACGGCCCTTCCCAACTGGTATGATGCTTCGGTCAAGCCATATGCCTACGACCCGAAAGAAGCGGAAAAGTTACTCGATGCGGCGGGATATCCGCGCAAGGAGGACGGCAAGCGTTTTCCAGTGCGGTTGACCTACAATTCCTATCTGACGCCGGGCTATGCCGATGTCCTTCGCAGCCAGCTGGAAAAGATCGGCATTGCCGTCGAAATCCGCAAATACGACCTGCCGACCTATCTGAAAACTGTCTACACGGACCGTGCCTTCGATCTGGTGGTGGAATCCCTCTCCAACACCTTCGACCCGTCGCTCGGCATACAGCGTGCCTATTGGAGCAAGAATTTCAAGATCGGGCTGCCCTTTTCCAATGCGGCAAACTACGCCAATCCAGAGGCGGATGCGCTTCTTGAGGCGGCCGCCATCGAACCGGATCCCAAGAAACGCTGGGTGACCTGGAGCAAATTCCAGCATCTCATCCATGACGATGTCGCCTCCGTCGATCTCGTGGCGGCGGGAAGCCAGATCGTGGCGCACAAGCGGGTCAGGAACTATGTCACCGGCGCGCAGGGGCTGAACTGGAGTTTCGGCGATCTGTGGCTCGATCCGACCGCTTGAAATCCCGCATGAAAATTCCGGATTTGTCAGGAGAAGACGCAATGTCCGTATATGCTGTAACAAAAGATCGTCTCATAGAATGGCTGCGGGATGGCAGGGAACTTGCGGTTCTGGATATCCGTACAGCCGACGAGGTGGGGTATGCTTCACCGCTATTTGCCACCAACCTTCCGGTGGACAGGCTGGAGGCGGAAATCGATCGCTTCATTCCGCGCCCCGTCGTGCGCACCGTGCTGGTGGATGACGGAAAAGGCAGCGCGGAGCAGGCGGCCGAACGGCTTGCCGCAAAGGGTTGGACCGACGTTCACTTTCTGCGCGGTGGAATTCCGGCATGGATCGAAGGTGGCGTCGAGGCGTTGCCGACATTCGATATTCCCGGCGTTCCTTTCGTTCAGAAGGTGAGAGGCGAGAAAAACACGCCTGTGGTTTTTGCGCGTGAGCTCAAGGCGTGGCAGGAAGCCGGTGAGGATGTTGTCATCCTCGATACCCGCACATTGCCGGAATATGAAAAAGCGCACGTGCCCGGTGCGATCGGTGTGCCGGGTGCGGAACTCCTGCTGCGCTTTTCCGATCTCGTTCCCTCGCCCAAAACAAGGGTCGTCGTCTCCTGCGCGGGCCTGCCCCGCGCAATTCTCGGCGCGCAGACATTGATCGACGCCGGCGTCGAAAACGATGTCAGTTACCTGCATGATGGGACGCGCGGCTGGACGGATGACGGATTTGAGCTGGAATCAGGCCGCTTCCGGACATATTCGCATGTCAGCGCCAACGCGAAAGAGATTGCAGAAGACCGATTGAAGGCCTTTTCCGGGGATGACGATCTGCTCTTCATCGACCGCCCGACCACCGAGACATGGTTGAAGGACCCATCACGGACGACCTATTTTTTGGACGTGCGCACACCGGAAGAGTTCGAGGCCTCCCATCTGCAGGGCTCAATTTCGTCGGAAGGTGGGCAGCTTCTCGGTGTCGCCTATCGAACGATCGCGGTGCGCGGCGCCCGGGTCATTTTGGTGGATGACCTGCTGGGCGCCCGCGCCAGGGTCGTGGCCCACTGGCTGAAACGCAGAGGGTTCGAAATCGCGCTCCATTTACACGACTTCGAACAGGGTGCCGAAGCGGCAGCCGCCTAGACCCGGTCGGGTATCCGCCAGACTGCTCCACAGACAGGAACTTGCAATGACCAGTGCCAGCCATGCCTGGGGTTCTGCGCCCAGCAAACGTTTTGACGCGATCGCCGAGAGGTTTCGGGGAATTTTTTCCGAAATTGGCGAAGATTCAATACGACATGATCTGGAGCGCGAGCTTCGTTTTGACGACTACGAAGCCTTGAGGAAGGCTGGCTTTTCAAGACTGCGCCTGCCGGAGAAATTTGGCGGCCTGGGCCTGACGCTTCCCGAGCTTTTTGGCTTGATCATTGAACTCGCGCAGGCGGATCCCAACCTCACCAATGCCTACCGCAGCCACCTTGGCTTTACGGAGGATCTGCTGAATGCAGCGCCGTCACCATGGCGGGGTGCGTGGCTGGAGCGGATCGGGCGTGGCGAAACCATTGGCAGCGGCTTTTCGGAAATTGGAGATGCCAAGCTTGGAACCTATTCCACCCAACTCACCCGGGATGGCGGCGGCTGGCGGCTGAATGGCGAGAAATATTATACGACCGGCTCGCTCTATGCCGACTGGATCACCCTCGGAGCCGTGGATGGCGACGGTGTACCGGTTGGTGCGCTCGTTCCCACAAAGGCCGAAGGCGTCGAGATCCTCAACGACTGGGATGGTTTCGGACAGGCGCTGACGGCCAGCGGCACGGCGCGATTTACCGACGTGGCAATTTCCGAGGACCTCATCAAGCCCAGCGCGCTTCGTTTCAGCTATTCAGGCGGCTTTTTCCAGCTCGTCCATCTCGCCTCGCTTGCCGGGATCGGCCGCTCGGCCGCATTGGAAATCGCCCGCCATGTTGCGGAGCGCAAACGGATCTATCAACGCAGTAACGCTGCGCGTTTTTCCGAAGACCCGCAGGTGCTTCAGGTCGTGGGGCGGATCAGAGGTGCGGCCTATAGCGCCGGCGCCATCGTGTTAAAGGCCGCAGAAGCTCTGCAGGCTGCCTACGATGCCAATCTGTCTGGAGACGAGAAGCGCATTGCATCTGCCAACCGTGACGCGGAGCTGGAGGTCAGCCAGTCGGTTACGGTGGTCAGCAACCTTATCCTGGACGCGTCCACTGTCCTCTTCGACGCGCTTGGCGCCTCGGCTGCAAAACGCAGCCATGGTCTCGATCGTCACTGGCGAAACGCCCGCACGATAACCTCGCACAATCCCCGTATCTATCACGACCGTATCGTTGGAGATTTTGCCGTGAACGGCGCCTTACCAGCGCCAAATGGAGGCGTGGGGATAGCACCGCAAGCGCAGAAGGAAAAATCCGAAGCATGATCAAAACATGCGGTCCGACGGGCGATACGCATCAGAGCCAGTCGTTCTGTATCCACGCAGTGCAAACAGGATAGTGAAATTGGGCAGGATTTATCGGGATTTTACAGAACTCGTCGGCAATACGCCGCTGGTGGAACTTGCCAGAATTCGGACGAAATACGATCTTCATTCGCGCCTTCTCGCCAAGATCGAGTACCTCAATCCCGCAGGCAGTATCAAAGACCGCACCGCCTGGGGCATCATAAGTGAGGCTGAGAAGAGCGGCCGACTGAAACCGGGCGATCTTCTGTTCGATTTGACCAGTGGTAATACGGGCATTGGAATTGCTGCGGTTGCCTCCGCACGCGGCTATCGCACGAAATTTTATCTCCGCAATACCATCAGCGAAGACAAGATCAATATCCTCAGGCAATTCGGCTCCGAGATCGAACTGATCGAAAATGAGGAGCTCTTCCAGCCGGATGCCATCCATCGCATCATAGACAGGATCAAAGCTGAAAATCCGGATGCTTTTTATACCGGCCAGCGTTCCAATGATGCCAATCCGCAGGTGCATTTCGAGACGACCGGGCCGGAAATCTGGCGCGATACCGAAGGTGACGTCGATATTCTGGTCGCCACAGTGGGTACGGGCGGCACCGTGTCCGGTGCCGGACGTTTCCTGAAGGCGCAAAAACCGGAGATAAGGATCGTCGTCGCCGAGCCGACGCCGCAGTCCGTTCCATCCCCCGAAAACCCCGATGCTTCCACGATTGAAGGTGTCCACAAGGTCACCGAGGTGGAGGAAGGGACCTTGCCGGAAACCTACGACAAGAGCGTCGTGGATGAAGTCATCGCCGTCACCACCGAGGAGGCGCGGCGGGCAGCGCTTGCGGTGGCCAGAGAGGAGGGCTTCCTCGTGGGAACCTCATCCGGTGCGGCCATCTTTGCCGCGATCGAGCTTTCGCGCCGCGCGGAAAACAACGGCAAGACGATTGCGGTCGTCTTGCCGGATAGTGGCGAGCGCTATCTTTCGCTCTTTGATGCCCTCGACTGAGAAGATTGCTCAGATGGTTCGCGGCTGGGTATTGGAGGCGCTCGTCTGAGCACGGGCGCCAGCAAAAGGGCATTCCGGTCGTTTCTGTATTTCGCGATCACCGCGGCGTTTTCGCAAGAGCCAGAGAGTTGAAACACTCAGTGCACCGCGAGGCCGAGATTGCCCCGCAATGTCTGTGTCTGGTAATCTCTGCGGTAAACGCCCCATTCCTGAAGATAAGGAATGACCTTGTCGACGAAATCGTCGAAGCCCGTTGGCGTCAGATGTGGAGCAAACACAAAACCGTCGGCGGCATTTTCCTGAACATAGTTGTTGATCTGTCTCGCCACCGTTTCCGGCGTGCCGGTGAAATGTTGGCGTGCCGTAACCTTGATGATGAGCTGCCGAATGCTCAATTTTTCGCGCTTCGCGATTTCCCGCCAGGTGCGAGCAGTTTCGAGCCGGTCTTCAATGCGGTTTGCGCGCCCCTGGGCAAGGGCTGGGGAGGATACTTCTGGATCGATCTCGGGTAGTGGTCCGTCGGGATCGTAAGAGGACAGATCACGGTTCCAAACCTGCTCAAGGAAAACGATCGCGTTTTTCGGGCTCACCTGCTGCAGACGAATGGCGCGCTGTCGTTCCTCCGCATCCTCCTGGCTGTCGCCCAGCACGAAAGCCGCGCCCGGCAATATTTTAAGATCATCCACGGCCCGGCCATATCTGGAAAGCCGCGCCTTGACATCACGGTAGAAGGCTTGCCCGTCCTCAAGCGTGCCATGGCGGGAATAGATGACATCGGCGTGGCTTGCCGCCAATTCGCGCCCGGTCTCGGAATCTCCGGCCTGGGCAATGACGGGACGACCCTGCGGCGATGGCGGCAGGCTGGAGCGGCCGGCAATATCGAAGTGCCTGGACCTGAAAGCGAAATCGCTGCCTCTCCAGATCGTCCGCGCCGCCTCGATAAATTCCCTTGCGCGCTCATAACGCTCGGCAAACGGCAAATGGTCTCCCCTGCGGAAATTCGCGCCCGTAAAGGCTCCCGGCGAGGTGACGACGTTCCAGCCGGCTCGACCATTTGAAAGTACATCGAGCGTCGCAAGCTGACGGGCGAGCGGATAGGGTTCATTGAAGGTCGTTGTCAGCGTTCCGATCAGGCCGACATTGCGGGTGACGGCGGCGATTGCCGTCAGGATCGCCAGCGTGTTTGGTCGTCCGACGACATCCAGTTCGTGGAAACGGCCCTTTTGCTCGCGCACCCGAAGCCCTTCTGCGAGAAAGATGAAATCCAGCTTGCCCCTTTCGACAGTCTCGGCGAAATGCCTGAAGGACGAAAAGGCGATCTGGCTGCCGGCCGCCGGATCGCTCCAGACCGTGAAATTGTTGACGCCCGGATACTGGGCTCCAATGATGACTTGTTTCTTCGACATGATGTTATTTCCGATGGCGTTCAGGCGGCCGTGCCGACGTAGCGGTTGGCGGCGGCGGGCAGGGACAGGCGTTCACGCAGGGCCGATCCATGTCGTGGCTGGAGAAGACCGGCATTCCGGATTGCCGGCAGGACATGCTCCACCAGAGGCACCAGGTCCCGTTCAGGCTCACGGGGCAGGAAGCGGATGCCGTCCAGACCGGCGCTGGCCAATGTGCGCGCCCTCGTGATCGCGGCGTTGGCGTCTGCGGCCCATTGCGGGATGGTGTCGTTGCCGGACCAGCCGGCTCCGAACCCGACGTCGGCAAAAAGCCGCAGTTCCGGATGCCTGGATTTGATGTCTTTCACCAATGATGGAAGCTGTTCGCCGCTTGCGCGCAAAAAGGCAAGGTCGATTGAGGAAGCAAGAGAGGCGCGGTTTTTAGGCTCGATGATGGCGGCTATGACGGGTTGGCCCTGTGGAGGCCGCGGTGTGATCGAGGGGCCAAGGACGTTGAAATTCGTACCCCTGAAATCGACATAGCGCAATTTTGCTCCATCGATGAAGCGCTGGCTTTCCCGATCTCGGATAACGGCGTCATCTTCCCAACTGTCCCAGAGCCGGCGGATAACGTCTATCGATTCGTTGAAATCCTGTTCGAGCGCCTTGCGGCTGTCATCAGGGTAGCCGTTAAGTTCACCGGTCGCGCGTCTTGCCGCCGCCGCGCGGCTGTCATCAAGCGGCTGCGCAAGCAGGCCGGCACGACCTTCTGTAACGTAGTCAAGCGTGGCGATGGCCGTCGATACATGGAAGGGTTCAAGAAAATTGACGGGCGCGCCCGCAAGGATGCCGGCGTGGCTGGTTCGCGCGCCAAGCCAGTTCGCGAACAATATGCCATCGAGACCATCGCCCGTCGGGAGGGCAAAGCCGTCTTCGAGAGTGATGAGATCGAAACCTCTATCTAGCTGCTGAAGCAGGCCGTCTGATCTGCCGTCCTGCCTGATTATATCATGTGAGGGCAGGCCGAGATCGATGCTCAAATAAAAATTGGTTGCTGAAGTCACGTTGCACTCCGTGCCGAGAGTTCGGCGGTGCGGGCTGACAGCGCATCCTGATAGGACAGTCTGTCGACGCTCGCCTCAGCCTGTGCGGCGCCATGTTCGGCAAAGCGAGCCAGGATCCTCGCCTCCTGTCCTTCCTTCAACGCTTTCACCCTCAGGGTCGCCTCTTCGAAGGAGGCGGCAGGCGGGTAGACCGGCGTGGTTCCTCTTTGGCCCGCCTTGGTGCCGATGTATTTTTCGAAAGGAAGCGAGCGATAGAGTTGCGGATCCGCGTCGGTGTCAAAAAGCGGGCGATATCCGAGGGTGAGATACAGTGCGACTGCTTCCGGTTGGCGGAAGCCGGTCGAGAGATAGGTGCGGGTGTAGCCGAGTGCAGCGGCGCTCTCTTCCAGTGCCGACATGATGGTGCGGGCAAGCCCCTGCCTTCGCAATGAAGGGTCCGTCCATATCCGCTTTATTTCCGCCGTTTCGTCGTCATGGCTCATGAAGGCGCCGCCGGCGATGGTTTTACCATCCCTTTGCACCAGCAGGAGATCACCCAGCGGTGGAAAATACAGTCCTTCCGGATAGCGATATATCTCGCCGCGAGCGCCGCCCGGGCGATCTCTTGTGCCATATCGCCCGTCATATTCGGCGATCAGGCCTTCGATGAGGGGTTGGGTTGAGGGGTGCAGTAGAGAGGAATGAATAATCACATCGGGCATGGCTTGTCTCGCTTGGGCACGATAGCCGGCTGTCCGGGCGGTGTGTGTCAATCGTTGGATTTGAAAGCCTGCACCTGCCTCAGCCGCGGCTGAAGGATGGCGCAAGCCGGACCGCTTTGGCGCGGCATGATGTTTTATTGTGCAACTGAATAAGGAAATATCATTGCTCGATTAATTACATCACTAAAAATATAGATTTTATCAAATCAATGACAGGTTCCTCAGGGAGTATCGATGACCTTTGGTTTGAGTTTCCTCGACAAAAGCCCGATAGATCAGGATGAAAGCGCGACGGCGGCGCTGCGGCGCACTGTTGCGCTTGCACAAAAAGCCGAAGCACATGGCTTCCGCCGCTTCTGGGTTGCCGAGCATCATAACTCGCCGAAGCTGGCGAGTTCGTCTCCCGAAGTGCTGATCGGCTTCCTGTTGGCTCAGACACAGCGGATCAATATCGGCTCCGGCGGCGTCATGCTGCAGCACTACAGCGCTTATAAGGTCGCCGAAAACTTCAAGCTGCTGTCCGCTCTGGCGCCGGGCCGTGTCGATCTCGGCGTTGGCAAGGCGCCGGGGGGCCTTCCGCTGTCAACGCGCGCTCTCCAGGGAGCCTATGATCCGGCACGCAAGCCCTCTTTCGAACAGCAGCTTGAGGATCTGGACCTGTTTGTCGGTGACGGAAAGGCGGACATCGCGGACGAGGGCAAGCTTGCGGCTTACCCTCTGCCGCCTTCGCCGCCCGAACGCTTCCTTTTGGGTGCGAGCCCGGAGAGTGGCCGGCTTGCCGGCAGGCTGGGGTGGAACTTCGTTTATGCCGGTCATATCCACGGCAATGAGGCGGCGATTTCCGAAGCGCTGGGCGCGTTCAGGGCATCGGGCGGCAAACAGGCGGTTCTGGCGGTCGCCGTGGTGGTTGCTGAAACCGATCAGGCCGCAGAGGCGCTTGCGGTTGAAGGCCGCCGCTTCCGCGTCGAGGTCGAGGGTGGCCAAGGCGTGAATGTCGGCAGTGAGGCGCAGGCGCTGGAATATATCCGGCAGGCAGGCGCCACGCAGTATCGCATTGAAGAGCGCAGCCCGCTCATCCTTCGCGGCTCGCCATCCACGGTTCGTGCCGAATTGCTTCGACTGCATCAACATTACGGCATCGACGAATTCATCGTGGAGTGCCCCGTTTCCGAGGGCGCACACCGTCTGAAGACGATTGAATATCTGGCGGCAGGCAGCCGCTCTCTCGCCGCGTGACGGCAGGCCGTTCGGCACAAAGGATTAGATTTAGATATGGTAACCAGACGTCATTTCATTCTGGCAACGAGTGCCGCAGCCATTTTTGCCAGCACCCGGGTTGCTTTCGCAGCGGGTGACGCCACTGAGAAGCCAACAAGCGGTGGTTCGCTGACCTGGGCCGTGGAGACAGAGCCGAGCACGCTCAACCCACATCTGAACGGCCAGGCCAAAGCAAAGCTCATTCTGCGCAATGCGTATGAGTCGCTTCTGGCCCGCACGCCTGATGGCGGTTACGCGCCCTGGCTGGCCAGGAGTTATTCTATCTCCGACGATGGCAAGCAGTATACGTTCATACTGCGCGACGACGTGACGTTCAGCGATGGCGAAAAGTTCAATGCGGCCGCCGTCGCGCTCAACTTCACCAAGCTGAAAGAGCCGACCTATTCCGGCAGCATCAGTGCTGGTCATCTCTCCCATGTTACCGAGGCGTTGGCGGTAGATGACCATACGGTCGTGATCAAGCTTGGGCGCGTCTATGCGCCTTTCCTTGACGGGGCCTCGGGAATTGAAATCCTGTCGCCGCGGGCTTTCTCTTCACCGCAACTCAAATCCGGCGGTTCGGGTATCGCCGGTACCGGCCCGTTTGTCCTCGACCGTTACGTCAAGGGTCAGGAAATCCGCTTCGTCAAGAATCCTGCTTACAATTGGGCGCCGGCGACCGCCGGTCATCAGGGGCCAGCCTATCTGGATGAGGTCATCTATCGGTTCCTGCCGGAATCGGCCGTGCGCAGCGGTGCCCTGTCTTCCGGGCAGGTGCAGGTGATCGAGGGAATCCCGGGTAACGATGCCGGTCTCTTCCGGGACGACCCTGAATTTTCCTATCAGACGGCCATCAATACCGGCACGCCCTATACGCTCTATCTTAACGTCAACCAGCAGCCGACCGCCGACCTCAAAGTGCGCAAGGCGTTCCAGGCGGCGGTGGATGTGGACCAGATACTGCAGGCGGTTTATCGGGGCGAGCGTCAGCGTGCCTGGGGTATTCTTACCCCGGCGGATACCGATTTTTACGACAAGAGTATCGAAAATGCCTACGGCTTCGACCCCAAGCTTGCCAACAGCTTGCTTGACGAAGCCGGCTGGTCCGCCCGTGACGGCGATGGTTTCCGCGTGAAGGACGGCAAACGATTGACGATCGAGGTCGTACAATCGCAATCGACGGTGCGTGACCAGCGTGACATTCTTTTGCAGGCGGTACAGGCGCAGGTTCGCCAGCATGCCGGCATTGATCTCGCCTTGCAGTATGTCGATGCGGGAACCTATTCGAGCCGTCAGAAAGACGGTCAGTACGGCATCATTCCGAACTCGACGACGACACAGGAAAACGGCGTTACGATCTATTTCCACTATCTGCCACGCGACAAGGGCGGATCCATCAATTACAGCCGCACGGAAGCGCCGGAAATATCCGCCTGGCTCGACGAGGCCGCATCCACGCTGGATCAGAAACAGCGGTTCGAAATCTACGCGCAACTGCAGCGCTATGCGATTTTGGAGCAGGCGCTCGGTCTGCCGCTTTATGTGCCCGATGACCAGATAGCGGCCGCGGTCGCTGTCAAGGGCGTCGGCTTCAGACCGTTCAAACGCCTTCCCGACAATGCGTACGATATCTGGCTTCAGCAGAACGCCTGATCTGTCGGCTATTCAATTTTTTATGGAGTTATGCATGTTTAATCGCAGACAGTTCGTTCTTGCAGGCACCACCTTGCTGGCAATCTCGGCCTTCCCGGTCCTTTCCCTGGCCGAGGAGGGGAAACCGGTCAGTGGCGGCTCATTGACCTGGGGCGTGGAGACCGACCCCGCAACCCTCAACCCGCAGCTGAACGGCCAGGACAAGACCAAGCTTTTATTGCGAAACGCCTATGAATCCCTGCTGGCGCGCACGGCGGACGGTGGATACGTGCCATGGCTTGCAACAAGCTACAGCATTTCCGAGGATGGCAAGACCTATACGTTCAGGCTGCGCGACGATGTCAGCTTCACGGACGGCCAGAAATTTGACGCGAAGGCGGTCGTCACCAATTTCGAAAAACTTAGAGCTCCGGCCTACTCTGCCAGCGTCAGTGCGGGGCCGGTTTCACGCATAGCCGAGTTGAAGGCCGTGGATGACCATACCGTATCTTTCACGCTGAAAGATATATACGCGCCCTTTCTCGATTATGTCGCCGGCCTTGAAATCCTTTCACCGGCTGCCTTCTCCTCGTCGCAAATCAAATCGGGTGGAACAGAGATTGCCGGAACCGGTCCTTTCATCCTCAAACGTTACGTCAAGGGCCAGGAAATCCAGTTCGAAAAGAACCCGGCCTATAACTGGGCGCCGAAGACTGCCAAACATCAGGGTGCGGCTTATCTCGACCAGATAACTTATCGGTTCCTCCCGGAATCGTCGGTAAGAACCGGTGCCCTGACATCCGGCCAGCTTGACGTCATCGAAGGGATTTCGGGCAACGATGCCGCTCTCTTCAAGGATAATCCGGACTTCACCTATCAGACGGCGCTCAATACGGGGACGCCATATTCGCTTTTCCTCAATGTCACCTGGGGTCCGACGCAGGATGTGAAAGTGCGCAAGGCGCTTCTCGCCTCGCTCGATATCGACAAGATCCTGAAGGCCGTTTATCGCGGCGAACGCACGCGCGCCTGGGGCATCACCTCGCCGATTGATCCGCAGTTCTATGACAAGAGCATTGAGAAGACCTATGGGGCGGATGCAGGCGTAGCCAACAGGCTGCTGGATGAAGCGGGCTGGAGCGAAAAGGACGCGGACGGCTTTCGGATCAAGGATGGCAAGCGCCTGACCATCGATGTCGTACAGGCACAAGCGACCGTGCGCGACCAGCGCGACGTTCTCTTGCAGGCTTTGCAGGCGCAGGCGCGACAGGTGGCGGGTATTGATCTTGCCATCAACTATGTCGACGCCGGCACTTACACCGATCGTCGCAAGACCGGCCAGTTCGGGTCGATCGCCAACTCCAACACGCCGACGGACGCGATCGATATCGAATATCACTACCTGCCGCTTCAGAAGGGTGGCACCATCAACTACAGCCGCGCCGAAGCACCCGAACTGGCGCAGTGGCTGAACGAGGCGGCATCGACTCTCGATCAGAAAAAACGTTTCGAGATTTATGCAAAGCTGCAGCGTTTCGCGATCCTCGATCAGGCTTACGCCATTCCGCTCTACGAGCCGGAAGACCAGGTAGCCGCCGCAAGTTATGTGAAGGGCATTACCTTCCGGCCGTTCAAGCAATTGCCGGAAAATGCCTATGACCTGTGGCGTAGCGAGTAATTTTTACGGCTGGTGAAGATAACAACGGAAGGTGGACGGCCATGACCGCTGATAACGTGACATCGCTCGGCCAGGCGCCGGCGTCCCTTTTCCGCCGGGGACGCTTCCGGCGGCGAAGCGGCCTGCTGTTGCAGGTTCTCGGCCGTGTCGGCTCCGGCATACTTGTCCTGTGGGCGGCGGTGACGCTGAGTTTCATCAGCATACAGCTTGCGCCCGGGGATATTGTCAGCCTGTTGATCGGCGAACAGATCCGTACCCCGGAAATCGAAGCCGCCATCCGCTCGGAGTGGGGACTGGATCAGTCCATCCCCGAGCAATATCTCGCTTATCTGACGCGATTGCTGCACGGTGATTTCGGCCGTTCCTATATCCTGCAAACCGATATATCGAGCCTCGTCACAACGCAGATGCTGCCGACCCTGAAGTTGACGGCCGCCGCGCTTGCAGTGGCCATCATCTTCGCCGTTGCGAGCGCCGTTTTAACCGCCGGCAAACCCGTCGCGCGCAGCATTGCAGGCGGTCTTGAACTGACCTTGATTTCCACGCCGACATTCTGGCTGGGTATCCTGCTGCTTTACGTCTTTTCATTCACGTTCAAGATCTTCCCGGTCTCCGGAGATCGCAACCTGTCAGCGCTGGTGCTTCCGGCGCTGTCACTGGGCCTGTCGCTGGGGGCCGTCCTCGGCCAGGTACTGCGGGAAGGTCTGGAGCGCGCGCTTGAGGAGCCCTTTGCGCTGACCGTTCGCAGCTGGGGCGCCAGCAATCTCGTTCTCAGGCTGCGTCACGGTTTGCGCCACGCCGCGCTGCCGACCGTGACCCTTGCGGGCTGGCTGGTCGGCAATCTCCTGTCGGGTGCTGTCATCACCGAAGCGGTATTCGGACGGCCAGGGCTTGGGCGGATCACGGTTGATGCCGTTCTTGCGCATGATATGCCGGTTGTGCTGGCGGTCGCCATCCTTTCCGCGCTCATCTACGTGTTGATGAGCACGCTCGTGGATATTCTGTACCTTTTGCTTGATCCCCGATTGCGCAATGAGGGCGGGAGGACGAGGTCATGAGCATTTCCTACGATGCTCCGGTGTCCGCAACAGGTCGTTTGCGGCAGGTGGTAGCGGCGTTGCTTACAAGGCCGGCGCTCACTCTCTCTTCGCTGTTCCTGCTTTTTGTGGCGGTGGCAACCCTATGGCCGCATCTTGTGACCGCCGCCGATCCTCTTCTGGCAGACCCGCTCCAGGCGCAGCTGCCGCCTTCAGTCGAACATTGGTTCGGAACCGATCATCTGGGGCGTGATGTCTTTTCGCGGGTTGTCTATGGCGCGCGTTATTCGATCCTGATCGGCGTCAGCGCTATCGCCATCGCCGCGCTGGCCGGTTCCCTTCTCGGTCTTGTCGCCGGTATGGCACGCGGCGCGATCGATGAACTCATATCGCGGTTTCTCGATGTCGTATCGTCTTTTCCGGATTTGCTCCTGGCGTTGGTGCTGATTTCGTTTACCGGGCCGGGAACAGTCAATCTGATCTTCGCACTCGGTGTCGCCTCCGTGCCGCGTTTTGCCCGCGTCGTGCGCGCGCAGACATTCGTCATTGCCAGGAGCGGTTATGTGGAGCAGGCGAAAACCTTTGGCCTCAGCCGCTTCACGCTGGTCACCCGGCACATCCTGCCACATGCGATAGCCCAGGTTCCCATTCTGGCGACGATCGGCCTCGGCTCGACCATTATTCAGGCGGCGGGCCTGAGCTTTTTGGGCATGGGGCCGCAGCCGCCGACGCCGGAATGGGGTGCAATGCTGGCGGAGGCGCGCAACTATCTACGTGTCGCGTGGTGGATCGGTATCTGGCCGGGCCTTGCCATCACACTCACCGTCATCGCCATCAGCATTCTTGGAAAGCGCTGGCAGCTCGCATTTGAAGGCAGGAGACAGGCATGACGCCGCTGGTGAAAGTGCGTAATTTGAAGATCGGCTTTGCGCAGGGGGATCGTGAAAATACCGTTGTGCACGGGATCGATATTGCCATCCACCGCGGCGAAACCGTTGCGCTTGTCGGGGAATCCGGTTCGGGAAAATCGGTTACGGCCCGTTCCTTGATCGGGCTTGCCGGAAATACCGCCCGGGTGACCGCTGACACATTCGAGATAGCGGGGGAAAATGTGCTCGGCCATCGCGAAGGTGACTGGCGGCGTCTGCGCGGGCAGAAGATCGGTTTCGTCTTGCAGGACGCACTGGTTTCTCTCGATCCGTTGCGCCGCATTTCGCAGCAGCTTTCGGATGCCGCGGGTCGTCGGACGCTGTTTTCCCGCGCGCCTGCAGGTTTCGACAGCCACGCGCTGCTGCAATCGGTCGGCATTCCCGATCCCGTCCGGCGCTTGCGGCAATATCCCCATCAGCTCTCTGGTGGATTGCGGCAGCGCGCCTTGATCGCGACAGCGATCGCTCGCAATCCGTCGCTGCTGATCGCCGATGAGCCGACCACGGCGCTTGATGCGACAGTGCAGAAGCAGATTCTCGATCTCTTGGCCGAACGCCGGAAAGCCGGGCACACGCTGCTGTTGATCAGCCATGATCTGGCCGTGGTTTCGCGCCTTGCCGACCGGGTTCTTGTGATGAACGAGGGTCGCATTGTCGAGGAAGGGGCGACACAAGAGTTGCTGCGTCGGCCGAAGCATCCATATACGCGTCAGTTGCTTGATGCCGTGCCCTCGGCTGGATCGAAAGGCTATCGGCTTTCGGCAACGGTCTCGCCGCCGGTCGACGGTCAGGAAACGCCCGTTGCGCACCGTGTGCCGTTGCCGCCGAGGACGGTCCACCCGGGCAAGCACGTGCTGTCAGTGCACAATCTCGTCAAGCATTACGGCGGTCCGGAAAATGCGCCTGTCGTCAATGATGTATCCTTCGATCTTTCCGCCGGAGAAGCACTCGGTATCGTGGGCGAGTCCGGCTCTGGAAAAACCACCGTGGCCAAAATGGTCCTCGGGCTGGTTGAACCCGAAAATGGCGAGGTTTTCATCGAGGGTGAGCGGTGGAGCAATGTAGCCGAGAGCCTGCGCAAATCCCGCCGCAGCAGCATGCAATTGATCGCCCAGGACGCTTTCAGTTCGTTTGACCCACGCTATACGGTGGAAAAGATCGTTGGCGAGAGCCTCAATGTCACCGGCCTTCGCGGTGCCGAGCGTCGAGACCGCGTGCTTGAGGTTCTCGAAGCCGTCCGGCTGAGCGGTGATTTTCTCACCCGTTACCCCCGCGAGCTTTCAGGCGGCCAGCGTCAGCGCGTGGCCATCGCCAGGGCATTCGCGCCGCGTCCACGTCTTCTCGTCGCCGATGAGCCGGTGAGCGCGCTTGACGTTTCGGTCCAGGCCCAGGTGCTCGATCTCCTGGCTGAACTCCAGGCGGCCTCTGGCACGTCGCTGCTGTTCATCTCCCATGATCTCGGCGTCGTGCGTCACCTGACGGACCGGGTGCTGGTGATGAAGGACGGCCGGATCGTCGAAAGCGGCGAGGTTGGCGAGGTATTTTCCGCTCCACGGCACGGTTACACACGAAAACTGATCGATGCCGTTCCCGCGCTTGCATAAGTCCGCGGTTTGCCCGCCGCCCGAGAGAAACACGACACAGCCTTGAAGAGGAAACGATCATGGCGCTTACCCGACCCCGACGTCTGAAAACGCTGACAGGTGCCAGCAGCGTGATTGCCGCAGCTAACGACGCCGATGCAACGACAGGCATCAAACGCGCCGTTGAACTGGCCCAAAAGGCTGAGGCCGAAAAGATCACAGGGCTGTTCACCGCCGATCTTCTCCATATCGATCCCGCTGGACTGGCTGGTACAGCCGGTATTCAGGAACCGATCGTCACCTTGTCGGCGCTCAGTCAGGCAACGTCGCGCATTGGTCTGATTGCCACGATTTCCACCACGTTCCACCACCCCTTTAATCTGGCGCGTCAGATCGGCACGCTGGACCATCTCAGTGGCGGCAGGGCCGGCTGGAACGCGGTTACATCTTCGGTTGGCGAAGAGAATTTCGGTGAGCAATTGCCGAGCCCGGAAGAGCGTTACGAGCGAGCGGCGGAGTTTATCGAGGTCGTCAACGCCCTTTACGACGCCAATGAGCGGGATGCAGCCCAGCGCAAAGCCTCCGGCGCGGTTGGGGTGGATCCCGCCAAATTTCACCGGATCGACTATAAGGGTCGATATTTCAACGTACAGGGACCGCTCAACGTCCCGCCTTTACCGCAGGGCCGGGCCGTGCTGTTTCAGGCTGGGCAGTCGGATGCTGGCGTTACCGTTGGCGCGCGTTACGCCGAAGTCGTCTATACATCGCAGCCGCGTTTCGAAGATGCGGTTACCTTCGCAACCGAACTGCGCCGTCGCGCAACCGCTTTCGGCCGTGCCGGCGGCTTGCCTTTCATCATGAACTCCTTCCATTCGGTTATTGGCGAGTCCGACGCGGATGTTGCGCGCCGGCTGAAGGAAAAACACGAGCGTATCGATTATGAGCAGGGTCGCCTGAAACTTGCCGACATGCTGGGCGGCGATCTCGACTTGTCTGACCTGCCGCTGGACCAGCCTCTGCCGGATGCGCTGCTGCCCGATGTGACGAGCATCAATCGCCGGCGCGGCCGGGTGGAAGTTTTCCGCCGATACGCCAAACAGGGGCTGTCGTTGAGAGAGCTTATCGTCCAGGCGCAGGAAACAGGGCACTGGTCCGTGGCGGGTACACCTGAACAACTCGCCGACGCCATTGAGGAACGCTATCGGGCGGGAATTCTTGACGTGCTCTCGCTTCATGGATTTGGCAACCCGGAGCAGGAAGACCTGCTTGTCAACGGACTTCTGCCGGAACTGCGTCGTCGCGCCATAATCGATACGGATTATGTGGGCGACGACTTTCGAGCCAATCTGCAGTTACCGGGATTTGCCGTGTCGCATAACGTTGCGGGATCACGAACCGCCTAGCTACCGTCAGAACCAAAGAAATAAACAGAACCAGCCCGCCACGATGATGGCGGGCTGGTTTTTCCACGTCTAATATATCCCGAAGATTATTTATCGGAGCGACTGGCAACGTGTCCGGCATTATTGCGGAAGGCGAAAATGATCGTCGATGTGGCGGCGGTAACGCGTTTCCTTGTGCCAACCAATGGCCTTTCGGTAACTGCCGAAGAGATTGCTCGCCTTCACGCTCTCAAGGGTGAGGCCCTGTAGGGCCTCGGCATCCGGGTCGACGTAAAGCGCATCCACCGGGCAATAGGCCTCGCACATGAAACAGGTCTGGCACGAATCCTGTCGCAAAATGATGGGCGGGCCTTCCGGCATTGCCTCAAACACGTTGGTGGGGCAGACCTGAACGCAGAGATTGCAGTCCGTGCAGGCGTCTTTATCCAGAACCTCGATCATTATTCCGCTGCCTCCTTGTTAATGCCAGGATCTATGGTTTCCCGCCGGATGGCGATTGCATCGAGGCCGCTGAGAATGAGCCGGTGATGCTGGGCAGGATCCTGCTTCGGAAAATCGTCGCGTCGGTGCATGCCGCGCGTTTCCGTCCGCGCCAAGGCCGCGCGATACATGAAGCGCGCGGTCGCTATCATGGCCTGCGCCTGATGCAGCGACAGTATCTGGCTTTCGTCGGTCACGGTAGCGGCGGCGACCTCTACCCACAGCGCGTCAAGCCGCGTCAATGCTGCCGAAAGGCCGGAATGCGTGCGGAAATAATTGATTTCGAGGGGAAAGACTTCGTCCTGCACTGCCTTGATGATAGCTTCGGGATCAACAGCCTCCCTGCGTACTGCGGTTGGCATAGTGGGTTGCGGAAGATCATTTCCCGATAGCCCCACCTTTTCGCGGGCGAAGGCTGCGGCCGAGGCGCCGGCGAAAGCGCCCGTGGAAATTGCCCAGGCTGCATTGTGGCTGCCGCCGCCGGTAAAACTACCACAGATTGGCTCGCGCGTGGCGTTGTCGCCAGCTGCATAAAGGCCGGCAACTGTCGTTGCGCAGTCGAGGCCGGTCAGCCGCAGCCCACCGGTGCCGCGCACCGTGCCCTCCAGTCGAAGCTTGATCTCAAAGAACTCGGCGAAGGGATCAATGCCGCGGCGATCGAAAGGCACGAAGAAATTCGGCTGGGCGCGTCGCAGGATCGCTTTCACCTCGTCGGTTCCGGCAAGGTCCAGCCGGGCATAGACGGGTTGTGAAAGCAGGGTGCGGGCGATGATCGATCTTCCCCGCGCCGAACCCGCGCCTTCAATCAGGCTATGGTCCTTGCGATAGAACTGCGCGAACCGGTAGAGCGCCGTCTTGGTGATTGACGCGAAAGCCGGCGAAATCGCATAAGCCGACGAGAATTCCATACCGGAGAGCTCGGCGCCGACCCCAGCGCCCATCAAATAGCCATCCCCGGTCAGGACGTCACAGCCAAGCGCCTTGCTCATGAAGGCGCAGCCGCCCGTTGCCAGTACCACCGCCCCGGCGGCGATGCGCCACTGCCCGCCTTGCTGCCGGCGCACGCCGGTTGCACCGACAACGCGCTTACCCTCGGTCAGCAGTTTGGTCGCGGGGTGATGATCGAGAATGGTCACACCGACGCTTTTCACCCGGCGGCGCAAAAGCCGCATATATTCCGGTCCCTGAACAGAGATGCGCTGCTGCTCGCCGCTGTCATCGCGTGGGAAGGGATAACCCCAGTCCGCCAGCCGGTTGACGCTCTCGAATGTCTTGTCGAGGACCGGTGCCATCCATGAGCGTTCGGAAAGATAACCGCCCATGGCTTCGCGGCTTGCCATGGCCGCATCGCGTGCGGCCGGGTCCGGCGGTACATACCAGATCTGGGTGCCGGCCGAGGCCGTTGCGCCCGAGCTTCCGCAATAGCCTTTGTCGACCAGAACAACGTTTGCTCCGGTGCTGGCCGCCTCCAACGCTGCCCAGCAGCCAGCGGGTCCGCCGCCAATGACGAGCACATCGCAGCTATCTCTGGCGGTATTCGTGGGAGGAAAGCGAGTATCTTGCAGGGGCATGCTCATGGCGGGCATCCTTTGAACGAAGAAATCGAATTGCACTTTAAATCTATGTATTGCATAGGTTTTTGAGTTGTTTTCCTGGAGTTTCCCCGATGCCGCTCGCAAGCCTTGCCATGTATGCCAGTCCTTCGCCCGTCAGCGAAGCGACGACGTTGTTCTGGGTTGCGCTCGGCACACGCCTTCGCGCCGCTGGAGTTGATGCGCCCCGGGCGCTGGACGATGAGATCCGCTACGACGAGGCATGGTTGCGGCCCGACCTGGTGTTCGGTCAGACCTGTGGATATCCCTATGTGCAGCGCCTGCGTGGCAAGGTGCAACTGGTGGCGACCCCCGTCTACAACCTTCCCGGCTGCGACGGTCCGCTCAAATGCAGCTTCATCGTCGTCAAGGCGTCGTCGCCGGTCCAGTCGATCGAGGAGCTGCGGGGCGCCAGAGCTGCCATCAACGAGCCGGGCAGCAATTCCGGTTACAACCTCTTTCGCGCTTTCATTGCGCCGCATGCCAGGGATGGCCGGTTTTTTTCCTCGGTACAGGAAACCGGCGGTCATCTGGCGAGCATCGATGCGGTTTCGAAGGGCGAGGCCGACGTCGCTTCCGTAGATTGTGTCACTTTTGGCAATACGCAACGCTTCGATCCGCAGCGCGTCGCAGGCGTGCGCATCCTTGCCGAAACGGCCAGGGGACCAGGCCTGCCTTTCATCACGGCTGCGGCGACACCGGCCAGGGAACTGATCATTTTGCGGAGGGCACTGGCGGAGACCATCGCTGATCCCGAGCTTGCCGGCGTCTGCGATACGCTTTCGTTGCGTGGCATCAGTTTGCTTGGAGATGCCGATTATGAGGTACTGGCTGAGCTTGATCGGGATGCTGCGCGTCATGGTTACCCCGTAATCGCCTGAGGCGTGGCGTCGGCGTCCACCAGGAGCGGGAAATGGCAGGCGACGCTACGGCCCAATGAGCCGGCAGGAACAAGCGATGGCACTTCGCTTGAACAGCGGAGACGCGCCAGCGGACAGCGTTTGTGGAAACGGCAGCCGGAAGGCGGGCTGCCGGGGCTTGGCAATTCTCCGGAAAGCACAATGCGTTCACGTCGGCGGCCGGGATCGAGCGTAAGGTTGGCGGAGAGCAACGCCTGCGTATAGGGATGCGCGGGATTGCGAAACAAATCGGATGTCGGCCCGCTCTCAACGATCTGGCCAAGATACATCACGGCGACACGATCGGTAACGCGGCCAACGACATTGAGATTGTGCGAGATGAGCAGATAGCTGAGCTTCAGACGATCCCGAAGCGTGCGCAGGAGATTGAGCAGTTCGCCCTGAATGGAGATGTCGAGACCAGCGGTGGGTTCATCGGCAACGATGATCGAGGGTTCGGCTGCAAGCGCGCGCACAAGCGCCACACGGCGCGCTTGCCCGCCGCTCAGTTGATGCGGATACCGTGAAAGAAGCTGTTCGCCGAGACCGATGCTTTCCGCAAGCGCGGATATCCGCGCCCAGCTCTCGGCGGAATGCACTTTGCGGATTTTAAGCGGCTCGGCCAAAAGTGCCCCCACCTTCATGCGCGGTGAAAGCGAGGCGGCAGGATCCTGGAACAGGAGCTGAATGCGGCGCTGCAGATCTTTACGACGGGCCGCCGTCACATTGGTGAGCGTTTCTCCGGCGACGGAAAGCGTTCCTGCGGCAAGTGGCTGAAGCCCGACGATTGCACGGGCGAGGGAAGATTTTCCGCATCCGCTTTCCCCGACCAAACCCAGGGTTTCGCCAGAATACAGATCAAGCGATACGCCATCAACGGCGGTCAGCCGGTCATAGCGGATCACGGCATTTGTCAGGGAGAGGACAGGGGTGGTCGTCATGCCGCCGCCTCCAGCCAGCAAGAGAAGGTCTGCCCGGTTTTTGCCAGCCGGCGTGGCGGCTTTTCAACGCACCGGTCGTGTCGGGAGGGACATCGTTGCGCAAAGACGCAACCCTGTGGCCGCCGGGCGGGATCGGGAACGGTGCCGGGAATAGTGGCAAGATCCTGCAGCCGGTCGTAGGCGGCGTAAGGGTCGATCTCGCAGTTGAGCAAGGCGCGGGTATAAGGATGTTTGGGATGATGCAGAACGTCTGCTACCCGGCCGTTTTCCACCACCGTTCCCGCATACATTACGATGACGCTGTCGCAGAGTTCCGCAATCAGCCCCATGCTGTGGCTGACGACCAGCATGGAAGCGACAGTGCGTTGCCGCAGCCTATGCAGCATCTCCACCACCTGCGCTTCGACCGTGGCGTCAAGCGCGGTCGTCGGTTCGTCGGCAATCAGCAGCTTCGGCTCGACCAGAAGCGCCATGGCTATCACAACGCGTTGCCGCATGCCGCCGGAGAATTCGTGCGGATAACGGTGCATGCGCAAGGCGGCATCCTGCAACCCCACATCGGACAGCACCGTCTCTGCCCGTGCCCAGAGCGTACGCCGGCTTTCCTTTGGAAACCGCCGGCGCTGAATATCGACAAGCTGAGTGCCGATCGTGAACATCGGGTTCAGCGCGGTCATGGGGTCTTGAAAAACCATCGCAATGTCGGTACCGCGCAGACCCGCTGTCTCCGCTGGTGTCAGGTCTGTCTCACGCCCGTCAAAGGCTGCACGGTCTGCCGAAATTTCAGCATTATCGGCAAGCAGGCCGAGCAGGGTGAAGGCAACCGTTGATTTGCCGCTGCCGCTTTCGCCGACAAGGCCGACTGACTGGCGGCGGCCGATAGTGATGTCGACGCCGTCGAGAATATGCGCGCTGTGTCCGGCGTTCTTGTAAGACACGTTGAGATTTTCGATGAGGAGCAGTGCGTCTGTCACAGGCTTTTCCTCAGCTTCGGATCGAGCGTGTCGCGCAGTGCTTCACCGAGAAGTGCAAAACCGAGCGTCGCGAGGATCAGCGCCAGGCCGGAAAAGGTGGCAAGCCATACCGACTGGTCGAGATAGGTGTAGCCGTCATTGAGGAGATTGCCCCAGCTTGCCAGTGGCGGGCGCACCCCAAGCCCAAGAAAGCTCAACCCCGCTTCGATGGTGATGACGACGGGGATGTCCATGCATGCCAGCACGAAAATCGGACCGATGATGTTGGGCGTGACGTGATGCGCCACCACCCGCCACGTTTCCGCGCCGAGAACCCTTTCTGCTTCGATGAAGGGGCTGTTGCGGATCGCGATCGTCTGGGCGCGGGCAACCCGGCCGAAATGCGGGATGAAGACGATACTGACAAGCAGGACGACGTTGCCAAGACCTGGGCCGAAGACGGCGACAAGCGCCAGGGCAAGAATGATGCTTGGAAACGATGTCACGACATCGAAGATACCGACGATGAAGAGGTCCACGACACGTGAGGAAAGCGCGGCAGCCACGCCAAGCGCCACACCCGCCGTCAGCGAAATGGCGATGACGGAGAGAGAAATGCCGAGCGCTATCCGAGCGCCGTAGATAACACGGCTCAATATGTCCCGCCCGAGATGGTCGGTGCCCAGAAGATGTTGCAGCGACGGGTCCATGAACCGGTTGGCCGGCGCGATCGCGTTCGGGCCATACGGGGCGATCAGCGGAGCAGCGATTGCCACCAGACAGAGCAGCGTGACGGCAAACAGCGCGAAAGTGCCGCCGGGCCGGCGGGACAGATCGTGGAGGACGGTCATTGTTCTTGCCTTCCAGATAAGAGCCGGGCGCGCTCGCGCGGATCGAGCAGGCTCTGGGAAAGGTCCGCAAGGAGGTTGGTCAGGATGTAAAGCAGCACGATGACAAAGACGCCGCCCTGAACCACGGGATAGTTGCGGGTGCGGATCGCATCGTAGATCAACGAACCGAGGCCGGGACGGTTGAAAATGACTTCGGCAAAAACCGCCCCGCCCAAGAGCTCGCCGAAGCCCATGCCGAGCACCGCCACAGTGGGCAGCACCGCCGGCTTTAGCGCATATTTCACGAGTATTTTGATTTCGCTGACACCATAAGCACGCAAGGTGCGGATTTGGTTTTCGCCCAGTACCTCAAGCAACGAGGCGCGCAGCAGACGAGCGATATAGCCGATCCAGCCGGCGGCCAGCGCCGCCGTGGGCAAGGCGAGATGCCAGAGCTGGTCGGTGATGTCGCCGCTCTGTCCGGCGCCCAGTACCGGGAACCAGCGCAGCTTCACCGAGAACATCATCAGGAGGAAGACCGAGACGACAAAGCTCGGCGTCGAGAT
The DNA here is from genome assembly GCF_042885035.1 of Agrobacterium sp. NPDC058088. Lineage (NCBI taxonomy): Bacteria > Pseudomonadati > Pseudomonadota > Alphaproteobacteria > Hyphomicrobiales > Rhizobiaceae > Agrobacterium > Agrobacterium sp. NPDC058088. The sequence goes on from NZ_JBHVSU010000003.1 coordinate 110,611, forward strand.
GAACCCGACGCTCAGGAACGCGACGAGGCGGTCCATCCTGCCGCCCGGCCAGCGCGCGGAGACAAGAGCAAGCGGCACGCCGAGCGCAATGGCGCAGAGCATGGCGGAAACGGCCAACGCCACGGTGTTCGGCAAGGCGGCTGCAACAAGGCTAATTACCGGGCGACCGTTGAAAACGTCTTCGCCAAGATCCCCGAAAACCAGTCGGCCGAAAAAGGTGAATACCTGTTCGATTAACGGCTTGTCGAGACCGATGCGCGCGTTGAGCGCCGCCACTGCCTCAGGCGTTGCGCGTGAGCCGAGGATCACCGTTGCAGGGTCGCCGGGGATCAGCCGGGTTAACGCCATCAATAAAACAACGGAGCCGGCCACGGCGAGGAGCGCCGTGACCAGCTTGAAGGCCAGATGAATGTGTAAGGACGTGCTCCTCACCTCAGCACATCCCTGTCAGCATTGAAAAAACGCGCACAATATCAGGCCGTTGCTTCCGTGAATGCCGTATAGATCCAGTTGTTGCCATTTGGAAGAACACCAGGCTTAAGCCACTTGCGCGAGGCAAAAGCATTCAGATTATGCGTGATCCAGATGAAGGCCGCGGATTCGTCGAGCAACTTCTGGGCCTCGATGTAAATCTTTTCGCGTTCGGTGCGATCGACTGTGACGCCGCCCTTTTCATGCAGCGCATCGTAATCCGGGTTCTTCCAGCGTTGCCAGTTCCACTGGCCGACCTGCGCGGAAGTGAACCATTGCGTCTGGAAGCCAGGGTCGAATTTTCCGTTGAATTTGACGAGCGAGAGTTCGAGATCTTTGCTGGCGTCATTTTTGCCGAGCGCCCAGTAGGCGGCGGATTCCAGCGCCTCGATTTCCACCTCGATACCGACTTCGGAGAGGTTGGCCTGAATGATCTGGGCGATGGCCTCGTAACGCGCCGTCGCTTCAATGGTGAGCTTGGTCTTGAAACCGTTCGCGTGGCCGGCTTCTGCAAGCAATGCCTGCGCCTTTTCCAGGTCTCTTGTGTAGACCGGAGCCTCTTTCCAGTAGCCGAGCAGGCTTGGCGCCAGCAGCGAATTGGCGCGCGGATAGATACCGGAATAGGCGCCCTGCAGGATCGCGTCGATGTCGACGGCATAACGGATCGCCTGACGCACTCGAATGTCGTTGAAGGGAGCCTTCTCGATATTCGGACCGAACCAGACATAGTCGATGGCGGGAATTTCCGTCACGCTCGCATCCGGCAGGTTCGCGAGCGCCTTGCCGCTCTCCGGGTCGATCGCTGTAAAATCGATCTCGCCGGACCGGAAGGCGATTTCCGACGTCTTTTGTTCCCCGATGGGTTTTCCGACGATCTGCTGGAAGTGAGGCTTGATCGGACCCTTGTAGTCGGGGTTGATTTCCAGGGTGAAGTGCTCGCGCGGAACCCATTCCTTGAGAAGGTATGGACCGCTGCCGATCAGTTTCGTGGCAATGTCCTTGCCCAGCGCTTCGAACGCCTTCCTGGAAATGATACGGCCCGATCCATCGGCCAGTGCGATCGTATAGAGCGCCGGTGCCGGCTGCTTCAGGATAATGCGGCCTTCGAGCGGGCTTGTGACCTCGACGCGGTCAAGAGCGGACCAGTCCTTGGCATAGGTAACGGGTTTGCCTTCGGCATCGGGTTTCAGGAAACGTTCGAAGGAAAATTTCACGTCTTCGGCTGTCAGTTCGCCATAACCGCCGGTAAAGGTAAGGCCACTGCGCAGTTTGAAACGGATTTCGGTGTCGCTCACCTGTTCCAGTTGTTCGGCAGCATCGAGTTCCCAGTCCGTCGAACCCGGCTTGAAAGAGATCAGGCCCTGCTGCACTGACCACAGGACGTTGAGATCGATCGGGCCGGAGCGGTTGGCCGGATCGAGATTTGAAAGGTCCTTCTCGACGCGGACGACAATCCTGGATCGGTCGGCATTGGCAAAGACGGGATTTACACCCCCAAAAGCGACGAGACCCGCAATGGACGCGCCGCCGACGAGCACCTGCCGGCGTGTAGTGTTAAAAGTCAAGAAGAGCCCCTCCGGTACGAAGCGCTCACCGGCCAAAAAGCAGGTAGCGCTCATCAATTCGATGGAGGGATTAAAGCCAATAATCTACAATATTTATAGAATAAATATTTTCTCTGGAACTCTGTTGCAAAACCATTTTTCCCTTTTTGGCTTCCTCGATGCAAAGCCGTGCGGCGCGGCCGCGAACGCCCGGAACTATAGTGGTGCGCGAAACCAGTCTCGGCGGAAACCTTGCTTATGTCCCATCGTCCATCTCCTGATACCTTCCTCTCCTCCGCCAATCCTCCAGTCATAGCCCGCATCGAATGGCAGACGGTGTCTCTGGCAGTCGTTATCTACGGTGGCTTCCTTGCCGTGACATGGTTCTGGCAATCTCTGCCGGTTCTCGTCATTATCGGTCTTGGCGGATGGCTGGTCGCTTGGCATGGGTCGCTTCAGCATGAGGTTATTCACGGGCATCCCACCCGCTCTCGCGCCGTCAATGATGCGATAGGCTGGCCACCTTTATCCCTCTGGCTGCCCTACACCATTTACCGGGAAGGACATCTGACCCACCACCGCGACGAACATCTGACCGATCCGATCGAGGATCCGGAATCCTCTTATTTTACCCGGACCGCCTGGGAGAAAATGGGGTTGATTGGCCGGTATCTGGCGCTCTGGAACACGACCTTGCTGGGGCGATTGACGCTTGGACCGCTGGTGATGATCGCCAGTTTTCTGTTGCAGGAGGCTTCATCGCTCTTCAAGGGGGACAGGAGACGGGCGGTGCTGTGGGCGCGGCATGCGGTTGGTGTTGCGGTCGTTCTGACCTGGGTAGTGGTGGTTTGCGCAATGCCTCTCTGGCTCTATCTCTTTGGGTTTGTTTATACTGGCGCGGCGCTGAGCAGGCTCCGGTCCTATGCGGAGCACCGCTACGCCGAGCATCAGGATGAGCGCACCGCGATCGTTGAGAACAGCCCGCTATTCGGGCTGTTGTTTCTTTACAATAATCTGCATGTGCTGCATCACAAATTGCCTGCCGTCCCCTGGTACAGAATCCCTGTTCTCTACCGTCGCCACCGAAACGCTCTAGTCACGATCAATGGCGGCCTCGTCTATAACGGCTATCTCGATGTTGCCCGTCGCTTTTTCCTGAAATCCCATGACGATCCCCGTCATCCTCGTCATCATGACGCAACGTCCGTTGATGCTGCAACGAATGCTTGATCGTATCGGGTGACAAAGGTCACGGCACCTGTTGCGGCGACAGAAGATCGGCGTGATGTGCGAGGGCGACGTCAGGATGCGAGCGCAATCGGCTTTTCAGATGGTTCTGGCCCACTTCCCGGAAAATCGGATTCAGGGGGTCGACGGTGATGCCCCGTTCAGAGCGCTTCAACTCGTCCGGCAACTCGATGACCGGTATTGTCGCATCATAGCGTGACCCGAGGAAGAAGGCGACGGAGAAGCGCTCGACACCCGCCGGCGGCGCCACGACGTCATGGACGTCTGCGCGGACGAATCCGTTGGTAGCCAGTTCCAGCAATTCGCCGGTGTTGATGATGAAGGTTCCTGGCACCGGCGGCGCGTCAATCCAGTCTCCTGTCTCAGTGCGCACCCGTAGTCCCGGCGTCGTATCCTGGAGAAGCACGGTGACGAAGCCGCCATCCTTGTGGGCACCAACGCCCTGATCGGTTTGGGCAACATCCCGTCCGGGATAGCGGATGATTTTCAGAAGCTGCGTCGGCTGGGGCTCGTAAATTTCGGCAAAGATATTTTCCGGCTGTCCGAGAGCGGCGGCAATCGCCTTGAGGAGATCGATGCCGATCCGAGTCACCTCCGCCTGATATCGCAAGAGCAGGGGCTTGAGTTCGGGCAAAGCCTCCGGCCATTGGTTGGGTCCAAACAGCCGCTTCCATGGCGGTGAATCCGGACCGATCTTTACCGGTTCGCCTTCGGTATTGATATCGAGTTGTTCGCGCCAGTCCTGCTCGCCACGCGTCCGCTCCTGACCAGCCCGGTTATATCCGCGGAAATGCGGTGATTTCACCATCTCGATCTTGAGCTTTTCCTCAAGCGGCAGGGCGAAAAAACGTTTGGAGGTCGACAGCACATCTTCAACCAGCCGGGGGTCAACGCCGTGGCCTGTGAGATAGAAAAAACCGTGGTGATGGAGCACGTTACGAAGGTCGCCGACAAATTCGGCGCGCTTCTCCGGCGAATGGAAAAAGGAAAAGTCGAGTGTTGGCAATGCCGTATCTTCGTTTGGTTCGGATTGAAACGCCATGTCCAGTTTCCAGCTTTTTTCGGGTGGTTCCTTGATCGCTCGGTACGCGGCACGCCCGATGATCTAGTCCTCAGCGGCTCAGGCAGCCAATGCCTGTGTGCCGTCCAGATGCGCCCGGATCGCCGACTTCAGCTCCGCAACGCTGGAAAACTGTCGGTTGTCCAGGTCGATAACGTGGAATTTGACAGCGATGAACCGCAGCTTGTCGTCGTTAGGAATGGCAATCCCGACAGCTAGTCCTTGATATTCGATCGTTTGTCTTTGCATTTCGCTTCTCCGCCCATTTTGGCTTTGTGGGTTGGACCGCCTTTCGACGGCGTCTGCATTCGCTGCACAGAGAAGCGACAACACGACCTGGGGTGACGGACATGATCCAATGTCAATGCAGGCGGAGCGGATGCAAAGGCCATTTCCGAATTCTTTCTTGCCGTTGTTTCTATAAAAAATATAGACTAATATTAGAAACGGAGCCATTGATTTGTGTCTTTTCCGAAAGAAAAATCTATATTTCTCCGAAATATCGCGAATGCGTAGATAATTATCTCAAAAATGCAGGTCTAGGGAACTGTCATGCTTGGTGGGCGGCGTCACCGGCGATCGGTCCCGTGGGTTTGACGGAACCGGTGAACTGCCGGGCTGGGCGGATGATGGCGCGTGTGCGAAGAGCTGTTAGGCCGATGGTGCGGCGACCAGAGAAGATCGCCGCCGTGATCACCTGGCTGGCATCGGAGGAATGTTCCTTTTTCTAGCGGTGCGGTGTTCGACCCTTCCGGTTGCAATGCGCCTACCGAAAGCGGAAACCCGCCAGGGTTCTGACTTTTGTGCTCAGTGTCTTTCGAGTTTCTGCGTGATCTTGTCACCTAGCCACTGAATGCCACACACGACCACGATCAAGACCACCACGACGGCGATCATGACGTTTGTTTCGAAGCGTTGATATCCGTAGCGGATGGCAAGGTCGCCGAGGCCTCCGGCACCGATTGCGCCTGCCATCGCGGAGGCACCAATGAGGGTCACAAGTGTGACGGTAAAGCCCGCAACGATACCCGGAAGCGCTTCCGGCACCAGGACTTCGCGAATGACAGTCCACCGATTGCCGCCCATGGCGCGGACCGCTTCAATCAGACCATGATCGACCTCGCGCAAAGACACCTCCGCTATCCGGGCGTAATAGGGTGTTGCGGCAATAGCCAGCGGAACGATCGCCGCCCAGGTGCCAAGCGACGTTCCAACGATCAGTCTTGTCAATGGAATGAGCGCGACGAGCAAAATGATGAAGGGGACAGACCGGAACGCGTTGACGATGGCGCCAATGATGCTGTTGATCCAAAGGTTTTCCGCGATGCCGTCCTTGGCGGTTGCTACCAGCGCAAGGCCAAGCGGCAGGCCCGCCACAAGAGAGATCGCGCCGGCGGCAAAAGTCATCAGGATCGTTTCCCACAATGAGCGGATCAGAAGTTCAATCATGATGTCAGACATTTCCGAGCACCTCCACACGCGCACCTGAAGCGCTCAACTTTCTTTTCACATCCTCCAGCAGATCCGGATTTGCCTTCGGGAGAGTTATGAAGAAGCGCGCAACCGGCTTGCGCTGGATATGCTCAACACCGCCCTCCACTATTCTTGCACCCTGTGAAAATGCTTCTGAAAGATCACTGAAAAGGGCTTGTTGCGCGTAAGGCCCAACAAGATCGACGCTGAGCAGAATATCCGTTCCGGCGTCTCCGATTGCCTTTTGCAAATGACCAGGCAGTTGTGGTCGGCTGCCTGCAAGAAGACTTTTTGTGATGTCTTTTTCCGGCCGTGAAAAAACCGACCAGACGTCGCCTTCCTCCACGATGCTGCCCGCATCGATAACGGCAACGCGGTCTGCGATGGCACGAACGACATCCATTTCGTGGGTTATCAGGACAATTGTCAGCCCGAGTTTCCGGTTGATGTCCTTCAAAAGCGCGAGGATAGAACGGGTTGTTTCGGGGTCCAGCGCAGATGTCGCCTCGTCGGAGAGGAGAAGTGCGGGCTTTCCCGCAAGCGCTCTGGCAATGCCAACGCGCTGTTTTTGGCCGCCGGACAGTTGCCCGGGATAGGCTTTGGCCTTATCGGCAAGCCCCACCAGCTCCAGCATTTCATGAGCGCGTTGCAGACGCTCCTTTCTTGCAAGTCCTTCGATCTTCAAAGGGAGGGCAACATTCGCCTCAACCGTTTTGGCTGAAAGAAGATTGAAGTGTTGGAAGATCATGCCGATCTTGCGGCGCAACGGTTGGAGCTGGCGCTCTGGAAGCCGATCGATCTTCTGGCCCTCGATAAAGATGTCGCCACTGTCAGAACGCTCAAGGCCGTTCAGGCATCGGATCAGCGTAGATTTCCCGGCGCCGCTCCGCCCGATTATCCCGAGGATCTCACCCCTGCTGACGCTAAGGGAGACGCCAGCCAGCGCGGGGACGTGACCAAAACTCCGGCGTACGTCGTTCAGCCTGACGATTTCGTCTGCCTGCTTTTCAAGAATATTCGTCGCTGCAATCGTGGTGTGACTGTTCATCTATTTTCTCAAACCAGAAGGGCGGCACGGGCAAGCCCGTGTCGCCGTTCAAAAACATATCCATGCTTATGCTTAGTAAGCGCTCAAACCCGTGCCGCGATAAACCTTCTCGAACACGGCCTTCACGGCGTCGTTCTGGTAGGATGCGACCAGCTGCTTCACCCAGGGCTGATCCTTGTCGGCTTCCTTCACCGCTATGAAGTTGCGGTAAGGATTGTCAGCGGTCGGTTCCTGGGCAATGCGATTGTTCGGGCCGAGGCCCGCTTTCAAGGCCCAATCCGTGTTGACGACGGCTGCATCGAGATCATCGATGGAGCGGCCGACGATACCGGCGTCAAGTTCCTTGATCTTGAGCTTCTTTGGGTTCTCTACGACATCAGCGAGAGTCGCCAGAATTCCGGTGCCATCCTTCAGCTTGATCAGACCTTCGTTCTGCAGCACGCGCAGTGCGCGGCCTTCGTTCGAGGGATCGTTTGGCACGCCGATCTGGGCGCCTTCCTTCAGCTCAGCCACCGTCTTGTGGGTCTTGGAATAGAGCCCAATCGGCCATACGCCCGTGTATCCGACGGAGACGATCTTGTAGCCATGCTGCTTGATCTGATTGTCAAGATATGGCTTATGCTGGAAGGCGTTGGCATTGATTTCGCCGCGCTCCAGAGCCTCATTCGGCTGCGTGTAATCGTTGAAGATAACCGTTTCGATCTTCAGGCCATTTTTCTCGGCCTGTTTCGTAACTTCACGCCATACGTCTTCGTCTTCACCGCTGATAATACCGACCTTGATGGTCTTGTCGGCTGCATAGATTGTTGTAACGCCAGTTGCCGCTGCTGCAAAGGATGCAAGCAAAGCAACCAGGCCGAAACGACGTGAAATAGATGTGGTGTTTCCGAGTTTTTTGATCATTTTATCGCCCCTGAGTTCAATGAGGCGAGTGCCTCATGTTCAGAAAGCATGTCAGACGAAATCGTGCGTCACCAAGCAGCGTAATCCAAATTGTCGAACTTGCGAGAAAAGGAATTTGCGTCGAACAAAGCTAGTTAGCAAATTCGACCGATTTTGTGTTCTATTGGGGTGACGCTGCTGCTGGCCCTGATTTTATGCCGCGAAAATCGCCTTTCTGGTCGGCTTGATGCTGCAAAGGAGCGGCACATGAGGTGACATGCGATCATGACGGACCTTATCGGAAGACAGCTTTGAGTGTCCCATGAGCTAAGGTCAGGCATCTGGGCGGTAGCTTTATTTCACACCAGGCGTCCAATTTAGAATGGAACGGCTTCCTGTATTCGATGAAATTTATAGATTAAATTTCATCGTTTCAAAGGGAGTTGGACATGAAATATGTGATTAGCCTGGCGCTCGGTCTTTTGGCGTCAGTAACGGCTTTGGGTCATGCCGTTGCCGCCGAGATCTCCGAAATCCGTATAGATTGGGCGACTTACAACCCCGTCAGTCTGGTTCTGAAGAGCGATGGTCTGCTGGAGAAAGAATTCGCGAAGGACGGCATCAAGGTTACCTGGGTCCAATCTGCTGGGTCAAACAAGGCCCTTGAATTCCTCAATGCGTCATCGCTGGATTTCGGCTCCACAGCCGGTGCCGCCGCGCTGATCGGCCGGATCAACGGCAATCCTATCAAATCCGTTTATGTCTATTCCCGACCTGAATGGACTGCTCTCGTCACCCGTAAGGATACCGGTATCTCCAAGGTGGCTGACTTGAAAGGCAAATCCATCGCCGTCACGCGTGGAACGGACCCGCATATATTCCTGGTCCGGGCCCTGGCGGATGCCGGCCTTTCGGAAAAGGATGTCTCGCTTGTGCTTCTGCAGCATGCAGACGGCAAGCTTGCCCTGCAACGCGGAGATGTCGACGCCTGGGCCGGGCTCGATCCTCTGATGGCTTCGGCCGAAGTGGAAAACGGCGATCGCCTGTTTTATCGCAAGCCGGAGAACAACACTTGGGGTGTTCTGAATGTTCGCGAGGCCTTCGCGAAAGAACATCCGCAGATCGTTTCACGCGTTATCGCCACTTATGAGGTTGCTCGTAAGAAAGCTGTTGCCGAGCCTGAGGTCCTCAAGGCTGCACTGGTGAATGCGACAAAATTGCCGGACAACGTCATTGCAAAGCAACTTGAGCGGACCGATCTCAGCTACTCTAAGATCGGCGATGAACAGCGCGCCACGATTGAGGCTGCCGGGGCTGCCTTGCAACAGGCCGGCGTTATCAAGGCTGATGTGGACGTAAAGAAAGTGGCTGGCGACTTGATCGATCCGACATTCGGCAACAGCCTGGGTCAATAAGGAGGCGCCCCATGGCTTTGGCCGATCTGTCGCGACCAGATGGAGTAGGGAAAGAAGCCGGGAGGCGTCCAGGACGCCTCCCGGTTTTTGACAATCCTATCCTTGGACTGGCTTTTCCCTGTGGGCTTCTCATCGCATGGGAAGTTTTAGTCCGGTCCGGACTTGTCGAGGGACGATTGATGCCGCCGCCATCGCGCATCTTTGCGACCATTTTCGAACTTGCCGCCTCAGGTGAGCTCACGGGCCATATTGGTGTTACTCTCTGGCGTGTCGTCGTTGGCTTTCTGGCTGGCGCCGCGCTTGGTACGGTGATCGGCGCATTCACCGGATATTCATCCCGGCTGAGCCGGTTGCTGGATCCTACATTGCAAGCACTTCGTGCCATTCCATCGATTGCCTGGGTTCCTTTATTCATCCTTTGGTTCGGTATCTTTGAAGCATCGAAGGTGGCGCTTATTGCCGTCGGTGTCTTTTTTCCGGTCTACCTCGGCGTTTATGGCGCGGTGCGGGGCGTGGATCGTAAAGTCGTGGAGGTTGGGCGAATATTCCGGCTTTCCGATTTCCAGCTTGTTCGGCGCATCCTGCTCCCCTCCATTTTGCCAGATTATGTACTGGCACTTCGCGCCGGTCTCGGGCTCGGCTGGATGTTCGTGGTGGCTGCCGAATTCATGGGGGCGTCAAAGGGGCTTGGCTATCTTCTTGTGGACGGTCAGCAATTGGGTAAACCAGACCAGATTCTCGCCGCGATCCTCATCTTCGCCGTCGTTGGCAAATTGACCGACACCCTGTTGATAGTGGCCAGCGCGCCCTTCGTTCGCTGGCACGATTACCACGGTCGAAAGGGATAATATGCTCACCATAGACAGACTGTCGAAGACCTATCCCAACGGCACAAACGCGATCAGCGATTTCACCCTGCAGATCAAAACGGGAGAGGTGGTCGCCATCATCGGTGGCTCCGGATGTGGCAAAAGCACTTTGCTGCGGCTGGTCTCCGGTCTCGAGCGCGCAACGCACGGACAGATCGTCCTGCACGACAAGCCATTGATAGAACCCGATGAGCGCGTCAATCTCGTATTTCAGGAGCCGCGGCTTTTTCCATGGCTAAGCGTCGCTGACAATATCGGGTTCGGGCTAAACCATCTACCTTCCAAAGACCGCAGGGATCGGGTTTCGAAAATCCTCTCTCGGATAGGTCTCTCGAATTACGGAACCCGCTGGGTGCGCGAGCTGTCCGGCGGTCAAGCGCAGCGGGTGGCGCTCGCGCGGGCGCTTGTCGCCGATCCTGCCCTCCTGCTTCTCGATGAGCCTTTTTCTGCACTTGATGCGATGACGAGAGCCGATCTGCAAGACCATCTTGCCGATCTGTGGCTAGAGAAGCGCACAACCATGCTGCTTGTTACGCACGACATCGAAGAGGCCGTTGTGCTCGCCGACAGGATCGTCGTGATGCAGCCATCGCCTGGGCGGATATTTGAAACTGTCAACGTCGATCTGGCACGCAAACGCGACCGAAATTCGTCCTCCGCGACGTCCTTGAAGCGCCATTTGTCAGGATTGCTGGAACGTTCTCTTGGCACAGCTTCGCGCCAGCATCCCGCAGTGAGTGCTGCCTGACGCAAGAAGAGCCTGTGCAGTGCAGTCTCCGCCCTGCGATGCGCACAGATTCGTCTGGTAAACGCCGCCCCGGAGCCGTTTGCCTGCGATTCCGAAAAATGAGCCTGACCTGGCCTTAGGAGGTCGGCCTTGCCCCTTGAGATCCAGCAATGTGCCTTTGCATGCTTTTTGGAATTTTTTTTCGCGCCGGTCAGGCGGAAGGGCTTTTCGTTTCTATCAAAACCAATTGAATCTACTAATTTGCTAGACAATATAGTTTTAAGAGGCTCCAATGAAACTCACTGCTCTCCTGTCCGCCCTGTTCCTTACTGTCACAGGTCCGGCGCTTGCTGAAACCGTAAAAATTGGCGTCGTTCCCGGCGTTTATGGCGATTCTGTCGCGGCACTCGTGCCGGAGGCGAAGGCCGCCGGTATCGACTTGCAGGTCATCGAATTCAGCGATTGGACCACGCCGAACGAGGCGCTTCAGGCGGGCGATCTGGATCTCAACTACTTCCAGCATGTGCCATTCCTCACCAATGCCATTAAACAGAAAGGCTACGACATCACGCCGGTCGGTGTCGGCACGCTTGCCAATATTGGCATCTACTCCCTGAAGCACAAGGATTTCGCCAGCGTTCCCCAAGATGCAACGGTTGCTATCGCCAACGATCCGGTCAACCAGGGGCGCGGCCTGTTGCTGTTGGCCAAGGGCGGACTGATCAAGTTGAAGGATGGTGTCGGCTACCTCGGCACGCTTGACGATATCGTCGACAATCCGAAGAACGTCACGTTTAAGGAAGTCGAAGGTCCGCAGCTTGCCCGCATCACGGCCGATGTGGATCTGGCTCTGGGCTATCCGCATTTCATCATCGCCGCTAAGACGTTCGATCCAGGTTCGGCCCTGATTTTCTCCGGCATCGACGACAAGCAGTTTGCAATCGTCTTTGCCGCCAACAAGGCGAAGGCAGATAACCCTGCGCTCAAGAAGGTTGTCGAGCTTTATCAGACGTCCAAGACGGTGCGCGAAGCGATCGACAAGGGCTTTGCACACAACCCCAAGCTCTACACACTTGCGTGGGAAAAATGAGCGCCGTTCTTTTCGATGCAGACGACGATGTTACGCCTATGACGGTGACAACCTCGCGTAGCGTCGAGGACGACGTATCGTCACAAGAGTTGAGGCCTGCGGCAACTGCCGCCGGCTCCATCCGCTTCCAGTCTGTGGAGAAGACTTATGTCTCCTCCGCAGGACCGGTGAAAGCACTCACGGATATTACCATCGAAGTGCCCGCCGGTACCGTTTTTGGCATCATAGGGCGTTCGGGCGCCGGTAAATCGAGCCTGCTGCGCACGATCAACCGGCTGGAGCGGCCAACCGCTGGCGAGGTAGTTGTCGATGGTGAGGATATCTCTGTCTTCAACGAGGATCAGCTTGTAGCTCTGCGCCGCCGTGTTGGTATGATCTTTCAGCACTTCAACCTGCTCTCGGCCAAGACGGTGTTCGGTAACGTCGCCTTGCCGCTGGTCGTGGCCGGTGTGCCGGCGCAGGAAGTGCGGGCAAGGGTCGCCGAGGTACTCAAACTCGTTGGATTGGAAGGCAAGGAGAGCACCTATCCCTCTCGCCTGTCCGGCGGACAGAAGCAGCGTGTCGGAATTGCCCGTGCGCTTGTCAGTCGCCCGGAAATTCTGCTTTGTGATGAGGCGACATCCGCGCTCGATCCAGAAACGACGCTCTCAATCCTGTCCCTGCTGAAAGACATCAATCGCCGTCTTGGTCTGACGATCGTACTCATTACTCATGAGATGAGCGTCATTCGTGAGATATGCGACCATGTTCTGGTGCTGGAGGCGGGGCGAATTGCCGAGGCCGGACGGGTCTGGGAAGTGTTTGGCAACCCAACCCACGAGGCGACACGGGCGCTGCTGAAACCGCTCGATCGTGGTCTGCCGGAGGAGTTGACCGGCCGTCTTGTTGCTGACTGGGATGGCTACCGTGCAACGGCCGTAATCGAATTCACCTATACGGGGGCCGGCGGTCTGGAGCCGGATCTGAGCCGTCTTCTTGCTGTTCTCGGAGAGGGCACAAGGATCATCCAGAGCAATCTGGACCGCATTCAGGGTCATATCAGCGGACGGTTGATCGTCGCTTCGCCCGCGCGCAAAGACCTGGAACGGCTTATTGCCAACCCCGATCTGGCCCATGCAGCAAGGATAATCGGTTATGACGCCGCAAATGTATAACCGCCTCTGGCAGGCTTTTCTCGACACATTGGCAATGGTCGGCGTATCTGCGTTCGTGGCGCTCTTGGCCGGTATTCCGCTTGCCGTATTTCTGGTTTTGTCCTCGCCGGGCGGGCTTATCCACGCGCCGCGTGCCAACCGGGTGCTGGGTGCCGTTATCAATGGTTTCCGCGCAACGCCCTTTATCGTGCTTCTGGTCGCGCTTCTTCCATTCACGCGTCTGGTAACGGGAACGACCATCGGCGTATGGGCTGCCATCGTTCCACTCTCCATCAGCGCCACGCCTTTTTTCGCCCGTATCGCTGAAGTCAGCCTTCGCGAAGTGGAGCACGGTTTGATCGAAGCTGCCCAGGCTATCGGTTGCCGGCGCTGGCATATCATCCGGCATGTGCTGCTTCCCGAAGCCCTGCCGGGCCTGATCGGCGGCTTCACGATAACGGTTGTTTCCATGATCGGCGCTTCGGCGATGGCGGGGGCAGTGGGGGCGGGTGGGCTCGGCGATATGGCGATCCGCTACGGTTACCAACGTTTCGACACTACCGTGATGCTGGCGGTGATCGTCGTGTTGATCGCCACCGTTTGCATCGTGCAATTCATTGGCGATACCGCCGTACGGCGACTGCGAGCACGTTGACCGAACGCGTTTTTTCAAAAACGGCAGGAGCTATGACAGTGCCTCAGACAAAATTTGCCGTGGCCAACGATCCACAGGGGTCCCGGCTGCCACGCGCTCCAAGGCCCGTATACCGGATCCGTGACGACGGGGAAGCCATCGACATTGCCCATCGGCTAGCCGGGAATTTCAAGGCAGGCGCCTCAGAGCGGGACAGGGACCGGTCCTTGCCATGGGATGAAATCGAGGCCTACACGGAAAGCGGACTTGGGGCGATTACCATTCCACGCGCTCACGGCGGAACAGGTGTGAGCTATGAGACCCTGGCCAAGGTCTTCGAAATCCTTTGCGCGGCAGATCCGGCTTTGGGTCAAATTCCGCAGAACCATTTCGGTGTTCTGGCGCTTGTGCACGATATCGGTACCGAAGAGCAGAAAGAACGCGTCTACGGCGATGTTCTTGCAGGTTGCCGGATCGGCAATGCAGGCCCTGAGCGGAAAACCAAGCTTGTCAACATCGCCACGACACGCCTTGAGCAGCAGCGCGAAGGTCTTTTTCTCAGCGGAGAACGGTTTTATTCGACGGGATCGATCTTCGCCCATTATATTCCAACGCGGGCGGTGGACGATGAAGGCAGAGCGGTTCAGGTCTGGGCGCAAAGGGATGTACCCGGTGTCACTGTTATCGATGACTGGAATTCTTTTGGTCAGCGAACCACCGCCAGCGGCACGGTGACATTCGACAGGGTGCCCATCGATCCCCTTCTCGTCTTTCCCGTCTATGCCTTTGTCGACAAGCCGGGCCTTGCCGGACCGGTCTCCCAGATCATTCAAGCCGCGATCGATGCGGGCATCGCCCGCGCCGCACTGGACGATACGCTGGATTTCGTGCGTGAAAAAGCACGTCCATGGATGGATTCAGGCCTGGAGCGGGCGGTGGATGATCCGACCATCATTCATGAAGTCGGCAATCTTGCTACGAACCTGCATGCGGCCCAGGAAATTCTCTATGAAGCGGGGCGGGTCCTCGACAGCGTTGCTGCCGAACCGGTAACGGCAAAAAGCAGTGGCCGCGCTTCCGTCGCCGTGGCGGAGGCGAAAATCCTGACAACGGAGATTGCCCTGGAGGCCAGCGAGAAGCTCTTTGATCTGGCGGGTTCGGCTGCGACCCGGGGCAGCCACAACCTTGATCGCCATTGGCGAAATGCCCGCGTTCACACCCTGCATGACCCGGTTCGGTGGAAATATCATCTCATCGGTAATTACGAATTGAACGGCGTATTACCCGCCCGGCACCAATGGAACTAATCATGACCGATCCGCGCATCGCAGACCCCGCGCCCGCGCCTGTCGTCAGGCCGCATCTGATCACGTCCGATGCAGAGGCTCTAGAGACGGCACAGAATTTCGCAGAACGGGTGCGGGCAGAGGCCTCCATCCGCGATACGGAACGTCGCCTGCCGTGGAAGGAACTGGATGAATTTGTCGCGACAGGTCTCTGGGGCATAAGTGTTCCCAAGGAGTATGGTGGGGCGGGGGTTTCGGCCACCACGCTCGCGCAGGTGACAGCGACCATCGCCGCGGCGGACGGTTCTCTCTCCCAAATCCCGCAAAACCATTATTACTCGCTTGAGGTGCTGCGCGTTGGTGGCAGCGAAACCCAGAAACGCTACTTCTATGATCGCGTCCTCGCCGGTGAGCGCACTGGCAACGCCCTAGCCGAAATCGGTCACAAAGATTTCAAGCGCAGGACGCATCTGACAAGAGACGGTGGACGATGGCGCGTGAACGGTACGAAATATTACTGCACCGGCGCCATCTATGCGCACTGGATCCCCACGCTTGTATCCGCGGAGGAGGAGGGGGCTGTCAGGACCTACATCGCCTTCATCCCACGCAGTGCGCCCGGCGTCACCGTTGTGGATGATTGGGATGGGTTTGGCCAACGGGTGACCGGCAGCGGCACAGTCCGTTTCGAGGATGTCGGGGTCGAGCCGGAATGGATCGTTCCTTTTCAGTCCTCCTTTGAAACGGCAACCACCATAGGCCCGGTTGCGCAGATCATCCATGCCGCAATCGATCTTGGGATCGGCGAGGGGGCTTATCGGGACACGCTGGATTTTGTCCGGGGACGAGCCAGGCCATGGATCGATGCCAAGGTGGAAACTGCGGCCGAAGATCCCTTGACATTGAGCGAAATCGGCCAGGTCCGGGTCAGACTGCGTGCAGCGGATGCTCTCTTGCGACGAGCGGGACGACTGGTGGATGAAGCTATGGCCAATCCGACGGAAGACACGGTTGCTTCAGCATCAATTGCCGTTGCGGAAGCGAAGATTCTCTCTACCAAAGCTGGCCTGCTTGCAGCCAACAAGCTGTTTGAACTATCCGGCACCTCATCCACAATGAAAGTAGATAACTACGATCGCTATTGGCGGAACGTGCGAACCCACACGCTCCATGATCCGGTCCGCTGGAAATATCAGGCGATCGGTCAGTACATCCTCAATGGCCGTCGGCCGCCGCGCCACGGTGCTATCTGACTGGTGCCGTTTGCCTTTGTTCGAATTCTGGAAAAGTGATGTCGTCGCGTAAACAAATTCTGCTCAATGCCTTCAGCATGAACTGCGTGGGCCACATTAATCATGGTCTGTGGACGCATCCCCGTGACCGCTCTCATGACTATAAACGGCTATCCTACTGGACGGATCTGGCGAGGACGCTTGAGCGCGGCCTTTTCGATGGTATCTTCCTTGCCGACATCGTCGGTGTCTACGATATCTACCAGTCCTCTGTGGACCTGACGCTGAAGGAGTCGATTCAGCTTCCCGTCAACGATCCGATCTTGCTGATATCGGCCATGGCGGCGGCCACGCAACATCTGGGTTTTGGTGTCACCGTCAATACCAGCGTCGAAGCCCCCTACACCTTTGCGCGGCGAATCTCGACGCTTGACCACCTTACAGAGGGTCGCGTCGGATGGAATATCGTGACGGGTTATCTTGACAGCGCCACACGCGCCCTCGGCCAGTCCGGCTTGAAAGAGCATGACACGCGGTATGACCGCGCAGATGATTATCTTGATGTGCTTTATAAGCTCTGGGAGGGAAGCTGGGCGGATGACGCGGTAGTTCTCGATAAGAAGCGACGCGTCTTCGCAGACCCGGACCGCGTGCGAAAAATACACCATCAGGGACCCTTCTACCAAGGTGAGGGGTATCATCTGTCGGAACCTTCTGCGCAGCGCACGCCGGTGCTCTATCAGGCAGGCACGTCAGGGCGTGGCCGACGCTTTGCAGGTCGTCATGCCGAATGTATTTTCATCAACGCAACCGACAAGGCCGCCGCGGCCAAGACATCCCGTGCTCTCCGAGAGGAGGCGGTTGCGGCTGGAAGGCGACCCGAAGACATCAAGATTTTCGTCGGCATAACGGTTGTGCCGGGGCGCACGGCGTCCGAAGCGGAGGCGAAGCTCGCGGACTATCTGGAACATGCAAATCCGGAGGCGGGATTGGCGCATTTCGCTGCCGGCAGCGGCATCGATTTTTCACGCTTCGACCTGGATGAGACAATTGAATATGCGACCGGCAACGCCATTCAATCCGTCACGCAGCTGGCGCGTCAAAAGGGTTGGACCAAGCGACAGCTGCTGAAGGAACTGGCGATCGGCGGGCGGTATCCGGTGATTGTCGGCGATGGTGCCAAAGTGGCCGAGGAGTTGATCTCCTGGCTGGACGAGGGCGGAATTGACGGTTTCAATCTGGCGCGAACAGTCGTTCCCGAAAGCTATATCGATTTCATCGACATCGTAGTACCGGAATTACAGGAGCGTGGCGCCTACAAGACGGCTTATGCCAATGGCACGCTTCGCAGCCGCTTGTTCGGGGCAAGCGACAGGCTGCCGGACAATCATTACGGCAGCAAGTTTCGCAGCCCCGCTATCCGTGCTGCGGCCACGCACACATGAATTTCGGCTAGTTGACCGGCGCGAAGCTAAATGTCTATCGCGGCGATGCGCGACTTTGATCTCGTCGTCGTCAGATGCTGCCAACGTCGATTCCATCCCGTTGTTGCTGAAGCAGAATGAAAAGATTTGAAGCCCGGTGATCTTGCTCGATCGTGTTAATGGGCTGTTTGAACTCAGAATCTCGATTAGCCAAAATCATCCTAGTTGCAATCCTAAGCTAGGTCGGACCGATGCCAGTCAATTGACGAAAATCCACGGGTTGCGAGTTCGACTCCGTTCAAGAGCTTACACAAGCTATCTCCGACACGAAGTGGAGATCACCCCTTGAGGAGCGCGTGGAGCTGGCTGCTTTTGTCAAGAAAGCCGCAGCCGTGCGGTGACGTTCAATATTCAGGAGCATTTCTGGGCGATAGAGGCTCTTCTGGACAAGATCATGCAGGGCACGGACGAATTCCGGCGACGCATATCGAGGTGACGGCGGCCCCGCCATCAACAAACAGAGCAGTGGGGAAACACTTCCACCGGCGATGACTTGTCATGCCCAGCCCTTCAGCGCCCGCCCGGAATAATAGCTGGGCGTGGTGGCGCGGTAGATCGGTATGCTGGCGGCGCCGAGATGAGGCAGGTCGCTCATGATCGATTTGCGTATTTCCGGAGGTTCGACGAAAAAATCTTCCCCGAGTATGTCCAGCGAACCGATACGCCGCACGATATGCTCGAGAATCCAGTCCGGCAGCGATCCACCGAAAATGATGGCTGCCGGATCCATCGTGCGGGCGACCGTCAGTGAAAGCAGGCGAAGCTGATCCGTTGCCCGCTCCAGCCACGACACCACGGCGGGATGGTCGGCGTAACTCTCGTCAATGTCCTTCAGGCGTCGAATGCCGATGCCCTGAGCAGCCAGAGTGTCGCACAGGTCCTGTCCCGAGGGTCGGGGATGGGATTTTGGAAACAGTCCACCGAACTCGCCGGCATTGCCATTGGTGCCGCGATAGAGATGGCGCTGCACCACCAGCGCACCGCCAATGCCATATGTCAGCCAGATCATCGCGAAATTTCGGATATTGCGGCCTGCACCATAATAGAGTTCCGAAAGAATGACGGTGTTGCCGTCATTTTCGTGAAAGACCGGGAAATCGAAATAGGGCTGGAAGTCCTTTTCGACGTCGATATCGCGCCAGCTTTCAAACTGCTTGATGCGGAAGACATGGCCGCGATCCCGCTTGAAATGGCCGGGAAAGCTGATGCCGCAGCCCAGTACATCTTTCTTTTTTATCTTCGCTTTTTCAAGCACTTGCCGGGCGGATGCCTCGGCCATCTCCATAATATGCTCGAAACTGTGCCCTTCCAGTTCCGATCTGATTTCCTGCCTTATCGTGCCGTTGAGATCGGCCACGCAGACACGCAGATCGTCTGGATTGAAGTAGACCCCCAGCGTGAAAAGCCCGTTCGGGTTGATTTCGATGGCGGTGGAGGGTTTCCCCCGTTTACCGTCATTGCGGGCTTCCTCCGCTTCGACGATGAGGCCGGATTCCAGAAGATTGGCGGTCAGGCGGGTAAGGGTGGGGGCGGACACATCCATCTCCCGCGCCAGTTCGATACGCGACATACCTCCCTTGCCGCGCAAAATCTCGAGCAGACGCCGCTCATTGTAGCCGAGATCGATCAAAAAAGTCTCCCGCGAGAAATCATGCCGGATGATTAGCGAAAATTACGCGATTGTACATCGCGTTTCGCCAAAAATCCCGCCATTGAAATTGGTGGGCTGTGAGTCAAAATCAGGAAATAATGTGGTTTTTCAATATGATATTTTATTGTCATATTCGAAATAAATTTTGGCTTGACTAATTAATTTACGTAAAGAAAATAAATAGCAGACAGCGGGTGGCGACAGGGAAAACCAAAAAGAAATCATGTCGCAGGGCCGGTCTGTCAGGGAACAAAAAAACGGAGCCCCCTCATGCGTCAATCATGCACTATTTTCGCGCGCCTTTTTGCCGGCGCCACTTTCCTTGCCAGCGCGGCTTTCGCTCATGCCGAAGGTACCGTCGTGGTCTATTCCGCTGCCCCTCAGCAACTCATGGACGAATTGCTGCCCATGTTTGAAAAGAAAACCGGCACCAAGGTCGAGCTTGTCAAAGCCGGGTCCGGCGAGCTTATGAACCGCATCAAGGCGGAGAGCGGCAAGGCGGCGGGCGATGTGATCTGGAGCGTCGACGGAACGGTTATCGATTTCTCCGCTGACCTTTTCGAGCCATACAAGCCGGTTGAGGCTGCATCGATCAACCCAGCCTTTTCACCGAGCACAAACTGGGTGCCTTTTACGGCCGTCGTCACAGCCTTTATCGTCAATAAGGAGGCCCTGAAGGGCGCTCCCGTTCCGACGTCCTGGGCCGATCTCGCAAAGCCGGAATATAAGGGCCTGATTTCGTCGGCTCGCGCCGATCAGTCGGGCTCCGCCTATATTCAGATGGCAACGGTATTGCAGGATTTCGACAGCGAGGAAAAAGGCTGGGAAATTTATACCGGCATCCTCGGCAACTCGGTTCTGTCCACTTCTTCGGGCGCGGTGCCGCGTTTCGTGAACGACGGCGAGCAGGCCGTTGGCATTACGCTGGAAGATGCCGCGCTGCGTTACAAGCTCGGCAGCGCGCCGGTCGAAATCGTGTATCCGAAAGAGGGTACGGCAATTGCGCCTGACGGCATGGCGCTCGTCAAGGGAGCGCCGAATGCCGACAATGGCAAGGCCTTCATCGATTTCATCGTCTCCAAGGAAGCGCAGGAAGTCGTCGTGAAGGCGGGTCGTCGCTCGGTTCGTACCGATGTTCCCGCCAATGCGGCACTTGTTCCGCTGTCCGATGTTCCGGCGGCGAAATACGATTTCAAATGGGCTGCGGACAACCGCGCGCGCCTGATGGAAAAGTGGAACGAGACATTGCTCGACGTTCAATAAGATAATTGCCGGGGACGGCGCAGAAGCGGCCGTCCCCCCTTTATCCCGTTCACAATTCGCTTTTCGTTTTGTCCAGCGTGGTCACGGGCCGTGCAGGATTTGTCATGGAGCAGCACATGGCCGCCGTGGAAATTACCAGCATCAAAAAGAGTTACCGGGATGTCGTTGCCCTTTCCGACATCAATATCTCCATCCCCTCGGGTTCGTTCTTTACGCTTCTCGGTCCGAGCGGTTGCGGCAAGACGACCCTCCTGCGCACGATTGCCGGGTTTCACCAGCAGGACAGCGGCAGCATCAGTATCGAGAGACAGGCGATCGAACATGTGCCCGCACATAAGCGCGATGTGGGCATGGTTTTTCAGGATTACGCGGTCTTTCCGCATATTTCCGTCTTCGACAACATCGCCTTCGGTTTGAAGCAGCGCAAGGCGTCTTCCGCCGAGATTCGTGAACGTGTCGGCAAGATTCTCGATATCGTGCAGCTCGCTCCCTACGCCAAGCGCATGCCGCATGAATTATCCGGCGGTCAGCAGCAGCGCGTCGGTCTGGCGCGTGCACTCGTCATCAATCCAAAAGTGCTGTTGATGGACGAGCCGCTATCCAACCTCGATGCGAAACTGCGCGTCGATCTGCGGCGCGAGTTGCGTGAAATTCAGCAGGCCATGAACATTACCACGGTTTATGTGACCCACGATCAGGAGGAGGCACTTGCCATGTCCGATCTGGTCTGTGTGATGTATGGTGGCGTCATCCAGCAGGCAGCTGCACCCTGGGAGGTTTATAACAACCCAGCCAACCGTTTCGTCGCCTCCTTCGTGGGTGCGAACAATTTCCTGACGCTAGATCGTTCGGGCGGACAGACCTCCATTTCCGGGCACCCGGTGGAGCTACCGCAGGTCGACGCCATTATGCCGGAACGAACGGTCGTTGCGGCCATCCGCCCCGAAGCGATTACCGTTGGCTCTCGGGCAACCGATGGCGAAGACCGCATCGAACTGCCCGTCACCATAAGACAGGTGAGCTTCACCGGTCGCGAGATGAATGTTGCCGCGGTACTGTCGTCGGGAGAGGAAATCGAGGCGATCACCAAGCCGTCGCCTGACATCATCGCCCTTCAGCCCGGCCAGAAAACGGTTTTCTCCTGGTCTGCTGTTGATACCAAGCTCTTTGGCGAGGGCGTTACCGGGGAGCGCCTGTCATGACGGATATGACTGCGACTTCACTACCCGGAGGTTTCCGCCTGCGGCTGCCGGGGTTCTGGACAAGCGTGACGGTACTTGCCGTTATCCTCTTGGGGATTTTCCTGATCCTGCCGATCTTCAGCGTATTCTTCATCAGTTTCTTCGATGCCAAGACGGGTGCGTTCGGTTTCGGCAATTATGTTCAGGTGCTGACGCGGCGTTTTTATACCGTGGCATTGTGGAATACGCTTGTCATCGGTGTGCTCGGCATGTTGGGGGCCTGCCTGCTCGGTATTCCGCTTGCCTTCTGCACGTCGCGTTACCGCATCAAGGGCCGCACCTTCATTGCCACCTTTGCTGTGCTGGTTCTGTGCGCGCCGCCCTTCATCGGCGCCTATGCCTGGATCATGCTATTCGGCGCCAACGGCGCAGTAACCAATCTCCTGTCTTTCGCCGGCATTTCATTGCCAACGATTTACGGGATACCCGGCATCGTGATGGTCTTCAGCCTGAAATTCTTTCCCTATATCTTCCTGATGACGGAAAATGCGCTGAACACCATCAACAAATCCTATGAGGATGCAGCGGAAAACCTCGGCTGCACGGCGTTCCAACGGTTCCGCAAGATCACCTTACCGCTGGTCTTTCCGGCAGTCAGCACCGGCGCGATCATCTGCTTCGTATTGTCCATCGCAGATTTCGGAACGCCGGCAATCCTCGGCAAGGGCATCAGGACGCTGTCGACCATCGCCTATGCGCAATATACCTCCGAAATGGCCGGTACGCCGACCATGGCAGTCACGATTTCCATGGTGATGATCGCCATTTCCATGGCCGCACTCCTCTTGCAGCGGCACATCCTCGCCAAGCGCCGTTATGCCAGCTCATTGACGAGCCGGCCGGTAAAGCGCTCCATGCGCCCGCTGAAATCGTTCATCGTGCATGGTTTCTGCTACCTGGTCGTCTTTGTCGCCATGCTGCCGTCTCTTACGGTCATCTACACATCGTTCCTCGCAACGAACGGTCCCGTTTTCACCGGCGGTTTCGGGTTGGACAGCTATGCCCGCATTCTCCGCGATTCACCGCAGGCGATTGCCAACAGCTTCACCTTTGCGCTTGCCGCGGTAGTGTTGATCGCCATCGTTTCCGGCCTGCTCTCTTTCATCGTTGTCAGGCGGGACAATGCAGTATCAGGCTCGCTCGATCTTCTGTTGATGGTTCCCTATCTGATACCCGGTGTCGTCATGGCAATCGGCTACGTCACGACGTTCCGTTATCCGCCATTTGATATCACCGGCACGGCGCTCATCATCATCCTGCTGGTGTTTATCCGTCGCCTGCCTTACGGCGTCCGCTCCACCACTTCGATTCTCAGGCAGATCAAGCCTTCCATCGAAGAGGCCGCGGTCAATCTCGGCGCTTCGCCGGCAAAGACGTTCATATCGGTGACGGTGCCGCTGATGTTGCCGGGTCTCATCATTGGTTCGTTGATGAGCTTCATCACCGCCATCAATGAGCTGTCTTCGACGCTGATCCTTTACACGGCGCGGACGATTACGATGCCGGTCCTGATCTATATTCAGGTGATTGACGGCGAGTTCGGCACGGCAGCCGCACTTTCAACGTTGCTTCTCGTCAGCACCGGACTTTGCGTCTTCGTCGTCTTCCGGCTTTCGGAAGACAAGGAAGCCTCTTTCGTCTGAAGCCATCAAATATCATTCAAAACTGCAGCAGCGGCGACTCATGTGTCGCCGCCAGCCTCCCTCTGCAAGGACACCAGAAAGATGAATATCGCGAGCTTTTCGCAATCGAAATACAAGAACGCCGCAAAGCCGGGGGACGATGTGGCGCTTCTCATTCCCGGGCGGGTTCTGGCCGTTTTCGATGGCGCGACCGACCCGACCGGAGCAAGTTACGGCGGGTTGAGTTCTGGCCGCATCGCGGCCCTCGCCGCCGCCAATGCCGTGGCTGAAATGAGCCTTGACGGCAGGCTGCAAACACTCGCTGCGCCCACGCTTTTTCAAAATATCAGCGATATCCTGAAAAAGGAGGCGCAGCGGATCAATGCCGGCCATCCCCCATCGACCACATTGGCAATCGTGGCGGATATGGGCGACAGTTTCCGCCTGCTGCTCGCCGGCGATTCCGGCGTCAGGATCAACGGCACGCGTCTGGTCCAGAACACAAAGTTGATCGATACGGTAAGCACGTCGGCGCGCATATTCGTATTTCAACAGCTTCTCGCCGCCATCGGTGACGGTGATGCGGCCGAAGCACGCACGCGTGCGACGATCTTCTCCGGCCTGCGTTCGGCGGTCGAAAACGGGATCATGACGGCGCAGGATGCGGAAAATGTCGTCATTGCTTCGGCCGGGATGAGCGGCCTTGAGAACGACATCGAAACGGTAGAGGAATTCCTGATGGGTGGAATCCGTGTCCAGCCGCAATTCGCAAACCGGCATGGGCATGTACTAGGTTACGCCTCGGTGAATGGCGGAACCGTCATGCAGGAGGGGACGGTTGACCTTCGCGTCAACAAGGACGAGCTTTCGAGCATTGAAATATTCTCTGACGGCTATTTATCTCTGCCGGCGGGGACGGATGTTGCGGCCTGGGAAGCGGAATTCGCGCGTGTGGAGGCGGTGGATTTTCACAAGTTGCGTGAATATCCGTCCGTCAAAGGTTCAACGACGGCGGAATTCAGCGATGACAGAACCGTCATCTGCCTCAACCTTCTTCAAGGGTAGCAGAGTTTACAAACCTTATATGAGCCGGCCGACATCGCGTATCGATGTCGGCATCATTCGCGATCGGTCAGCTTGAGGTCTGCTGACGGAAACGGTCATGCTGTGCCCGTAAGGATCGGAGACTGAGAGCTTATGCCACCCGGTTCATTCAGATCGGAGACCGAGGCGGTAATAACGTCCCCTAGACCGATGTGGCATTAATCCCAATCAGAGCGCAACATCCTCGCGCGGAATTGTATGTCTTAGCTATTCTTGGGACTGCCGTCATGAAGGCATTCGTGACCATAAGCTGGTAACGCCTGACGAATTGCAAAAGGAAATTCGATCCTACGGAAGGAGGTGAACCGCGACAGGCCGGATGTCATCCGTGCGCCCGTGCCCCATCACAACGATGGCTGACGCGTATTCCCTGCGTTGTAATTGAGTGCTGCCCAAAAAAAGGGAAACCCGCGCACTGTTAATACAGCCAGCGGGTCTCAACCTTTACCCCCTCCCACAAGGGCGGCTGCACAAAAGCACATGAAATGAAATATGGCAAGATCATGGCGAATATATTCTTGTTGTACAGCGCTGGGCTTGGCTGATTTTGGATCGGAATCTGGCTCGCGCCGGGTCAGTTCTTCGGGGCCGCGGTGAAGACCGCTAATTGGGCGTCATAGGCCCGCTTGAACGCAAGCCTCGCCTTGCCTCGGTCAACATAGGCCAAAAGGTTTCCGTAGTCTTTCAATATACTCGACGATTCCAGCCGGCGTAATACGCAGATCATCAGGATATCTGCAGCGCTGAAAGAACCTTCGAGCCATTCGCGGTCGCCAAACCACGCGGATAATTCGTCAAGGCGCTGCAGGAGCTGTTGCTTTACTCGGGCAAGCCGGGCGTCGTACCAGGGCTCGTCGCGCTCGAAGAGCCAGACCGTACCGAAATTGATGACGGGTGGCTCGATCGTGTTCAATGCAGCGAACATCCAGGCGATGGTCCGGGCTCGTTCCAGTGCATCCTCCGGCAGCAGGCCTACATGATTCTGGGCGATATGGAGGACGATCGCGCCCGACTCGAACAGAATTGGCCCACTTCCTCAAGCGCCCAGCGCACCGGCATGTCGCGCGCGAGACCGCGGCCACCATCGGGAGAGCGTTCAAAAACGGTGATTGTGGGGGGCGTTTGCATCTCCGCAGAAGCGGGAGGTGTTTCGATGTTCGACATGCTGTTTCTCCCATACGAGGTCCGTATTTCCGAAAGGAACAGCCTCCGCCTCGCGGAACGTTCGGTCAAGGTTGCGGCGCCGGCGCGATCGACATCAGGCGCGCAGCCGGTGGGGAGAGTAGCCGACTATCCTCGTGCCAATGATCGTGGCGAATATTGACTGTTTCCAGCCGGAGAGGCGAAACGGCGCTTCAATGCCGGACTGATACGTGGGGAAGCCGCGGAAGATGGTGTCCTGAGGACAGTTTGGGCTTTGCCGGGCGGCGTTATACAAGCGCAAACAGAAGGCGCGTCGTATAAAGGGATAGCCGTCCAAACGTCGATTTTTCTAGGAAAACTTGGAGCGGGCGAAGGGATTTGAACCCTCGACCCCAACCTTGGCAAGGTTGTGCTCTACCCCTGAGCTACACCCGCTCAAATCCACCGGTCCGGGGTAGTTCGCTGAACCGTGGGCCGCCAAGCGGCGACGGGCGCTATATCGCTCAATCGATTTTGGAATGCAACAGGGAAATGACAAAAACGCGAAAATTTCTTTGAGAAATGCGACAAGCAGCGGAAATGATTGAGAATTTTTCGATTTGGCGGTTTTTCCTGCGTTGCCAAGCGCTGGCCACCGCCTTAATCAGGAAAGAACGATAACGGAATCGGCGGAAGCAGGTGGCAGGATATGACGGAAAATTCCCGGAAGACGGCAACGGAGCTGTTCGAGTTTCTCGACGGTCTTGGCATTTCGCACACCACGAAACAGCATGAGCCAGTATTCACCGTCGCAGAATCCCAGTCGCTGCGCGATCTCATTCCAGGCGGTCATACAAAGAACCTCTTTGTGAAGGACAAGAAGGACCAGTATTTTGTTCTGACCGTCGAGGAAAATGCCGCCGTGGACCTTAAAAGCGTTCACAAGACCATCGGTGCGTCAAGCCGCGTCTCCTTCGGCAGGCCGGAAAAAATGCTGGAATATCTGGGCGTCGTGCCGGGGTCCGTCACGGTGTTTGGGGCCATCAACGACACGGGCAGGCAGGTCACTTTCGTGCTCGATAGCGATCTTCTGGAAAACGAACTGGTCAATGGCCATCCGCTTTCCAATGACCAGACGACAACGATCGCGTCCAAGGATCTTATTCGCTTTCTCGAGGCAACCGGACATGCGCCGCTTGTCTTGAAAGTCAGCGAGTGAGATACGATCTTTGCTTCAACTGAGACATGCGAGAGAGATTACGGGAGACCGGCATGAGTGACACGAATAATCCCTACGGCGGCTCCTATGGCGGGCAGATGACCGCAAGCGTGCATCATCATGGCGAGGTGAACGGCGCGGCCTCCGGCCATGTCAAAGACACCACGACGGCGGGATTTTCCAAGGACGTTCTGGATGAGTCGCGCCGCCAGCCTGTTCTGGTGGACTTCTGGGCACCCTGGTGCGGTCCGTGCAAGCAGCTGACGCCGGTGCTGGAGAAGGTCATCAATGAGGCAAATGGCCGTGTGAAGCTTGTGAAGCTGAATATTGACGATCACCCGTCCATTCCAGGTCAGCTCGGCATCCAGTCCATTCCCGCCATCGTCGCTTTTGTCGACGGCCGGCCGGTGGATGGCTTCATGGGTGCGGTGCCGGAAAGCCAGATCAAGCAATTCATTGACAAGATTGCAGGCCCGGATGCGGGTGATCCGAAGGCCGAAATCGAGGCGGCTCTGACCGAGGCGAAGCAGCTTCTGGCTGATGGTGATTTTAACGGTGCGGCACAGCTCTTCGGTGCCGTCATGCAGGCCGATCCGGAAAACCCCGCAGCGATTGCCGGTATCGCCGAATGCATGATCGCCGCCGGTCAATACGAGCGGGCCAGCGAGTTGCTTTCTTCCCTTCCTGCCGAACTCAATGACGATGCGGGCATCCAACTGGTTTCTAAAAAGATCGCGCAATATGAAGAAGCGCGTAAGATCGGTGATCCGGTCGCGCTTGAGCATGACCTCGCCCAAAATCCTGATGATCACGAGGCGCGGGTAAAACTCGCCAAGGTGCTGAACGCACAGGGTCGGCGCGATGAGGCGGCGGATCATCTGCTTTACGTCATGCGCAAAGACCGCACTTTCGATGATGATGGCGCGCGCCGCCAGCTTCTGGAGTTTTTCGAGGCCTGGGGCTTCAAGGACCCGGCAACCGTTGCCGGCCGCAGGAAGCTTTCGGCGATACTGTTTTCTTAATGCGGGCATATCCCGGCCGTTGCGGTTGAACCGCCGGCCGGGCAGCAGTGAACAGGGGGCTTGATCCCATGCATGTCGGAAATGCGAGATATGTGGAGAACGATGACCTGCCGGAGACCGTGCCGGTCTTTCCATTGCCCGGTGCGTTGCTTCTGCCGGAAGGCCATCTTCCGCTCAATATTTTCGAGCCGCGATATCTTGCCATGATCGATACGGCACTGGCGAGCCACCGTCTCATCGGTATGGTGCAGCCGGCCCTTCACCTCCTCGAGGCGGGGACTGAAGGCGGGCCTCTGAGTGCTGTCGGCTGCCTCGGCCGCATCACCTCCTTTTCCGAAACGGGGGATGGCCGCTACATCATCTCGCTCACCGGTGTCTGCCGCTTCCGCCTGCTGGAGGAGGTCGCCGCGGGTGAGCCCTATCGACGTTTCCGGCACGCGCCCTTCATCGCCGATCTTAGCGGCGAATATGACGAGGAGGCTGTGGACCGCGAGAACCTTTTGCGTGTCTTCCGCTCGTTTCTGGATGCCAATCAGCTGGAGGCGGATTGGGAAAGCGTTGAGAGGGCGGGCAATCGCGTTCTCGTCAATTCGCTTTCCATGATGTCTCCGTTCGGGCCTGCCGAAAAGCAGGCGCTGCTTGAAGCGCCTGATCTGAAGACGCGGGCCGAAACACTGATCGCCATCACCGAGATCGTTCTTGCCCAGGGTTCGGGCGAGGGCGGCACCGTGCTGCAATAGGATCGCTGCCATGGACGACAGGATGAGCAGTGTCGATCCGAAGCTGCTGGAGCTCTTGGTCTGCCCCCTGACGAAGGGCCGTCTTTCTTATGACCGCACCCATAACGAGCTCATTTCCGAAAGCGCAAAGCTTGCCTATCCGATCCGTGACGGCGTGCCGATCATGCTGATTTCGGAAGCGCGCAAAATAGAAGACTAACCTCCCCTTCCTCCGTCTTCCACAGATCGTCATGTCGCGAATTGACGAAGATGCGTTGACAACCATGCGTGGATTTGACCAGAGTCCCGCCCGACATGTCTGTTGCGGGGAGAATATTGATGTCGTTGCGCGCTCTTGTCCGGGTCTCGTTGGTTGCGGTCTCTACCGCCTTCATTTTTCTTCCAGCCACGGCAGCAGAACCTTCGCGGAAGGTGGTAACCACCCAGAACGGCGATTATTTCGGCTTTGATCTTCGAACGGAGCAGAATGTCTCGCTGGAGCAGTGCGGCGAAATTTGTGTGGGCGACGCAGCCTGCAAGGCCTTCACCTACAATCCCAAGGTGAAATGGTGTTTCCTCAAATCCGATTTCAATCAGCTGAACGCCTTTCCCGGCGCTGTTGCCGGCAAGATCGTGAACGTGGCGACAGAGTCCGATATAGGCGCGCCACAGCGCCTGTCCTTCGTCACCGACAGCCTGCAGCAGGAAGCACGCCGGCTGAAATCCGGTCTTGTGGCAACTGACGCTGAGGCCGGGCAGGGTGTCGAAGCGCTGGTCGAAACGGCTCGGCAGCAGGTGGCTTCGGGGAATATTCCCGATGCAGTCACGACCTATAAACAGGCTCTAGCCATCACGCCTGATGACGGTGCGCTCTGGGCGGAATTGTCGGAAAAGGCGGCTCAGGTCACGGATAATTATTCGATTGCGGGGCAGGCGGCGTCTGCTGCCATCAACGCCTACCAACTGAGCCGCACGGTCAGCGCCCGCACCGAAGCCCTGAACCGGCTGGCGAAGGCTTTTGAGCGAACCCAGAATTACCGCGCAGCACTCAATTCCTATAAGGAGAGCCTTGCGCTCACCGACAACGCACAGACAAAGGCGGCCTATGCGGATCTGCGCACGCGTCAGGGTTTCCGTGTCATCAACAACACGGTGGATACGGATAGTGTCAGCCCGCGCGCCTGCGTGCAGTTTTCCGAACCGCTGGTAAAGAACGGCGTCGATTATTCCTCCTTCATCACGCTGGATGGAGCAGCCCCCAAGGCCATCGAAGCGAAGGGCAGCGAAATTTGCGTGGAGGGCCTGAGCCACGGCCAGCGCTACAAGATCGCGTTTCGCGCCGGCCTGCCGTCCTCGGTGGACGAGCCTCTGGAAAAGCAGGTCAATCTCGATATTTACGTGCGCGACCGCGCCGCCAGCGTGCGATTCACGGGTGAGAACTTCGTACTGCCGGGTACGGCGCGCCGTGGCATTCCGATTGTCTCTGTTAATGCCGACAAGGCTGATCTGAAACTCTATCGTGTCGGTGATCGCAACATCACCGCGCTTCTCACCAATTCGCAGTTTCTGACGCAGATGGACGGTTACAACGCCGACCGCATCGAAAACGAAATCGGCGAACTCGTCTGGCAGGGCGCGATCGATATCCAGCCCGACCTCAACAAGGATGTGGTGACAAGCTTCCCGGTGGATGAAGCGCTGCCGGAGCGCAAATCCGGCATTTATGTGCTGACCGCCGTGCCGCCCGGCACCGCGCCGGAAACATGGGATTCCCGCGCCACGCAATGGTTCCTGGTGTCCGATACCGGCATCACCACTTATGCTGGAACCGACGGTTTGAATGTGTTCGTCCGAGCCCTTGGCAGCGCCAAGCCGCTTGCGGGCGTGGACCTGCAGCTGCTTGCCAAGAATAACGAAGTGCTCGGCACGGCAAAGACCGATGCGGACGGCCGCGCGGTGTTCTCGGCCGGCCTGATGCGCGGCACGGCGGCGCAGGCGCCTGCGATCCTGACGGCGCGGAACGGCGACAAGGACTACGTCTTTCTGGATATGACACGCGCCGGCTTCGATCTCTCGGATCGCGGCGTGACGGGACGTGCGGCTCCCGGCCCGATCGATGTGTTCAGCTGGACCGAGCGCGGCATCTACCGCGCCGGCGAGACCGTTCATGCGGCGGCGCTTGCCCGCGATGTCGACGGCAAGGCAATCGAGGATTTGCCGCTCACCTTCATCTTCTCACGCCCTGACGGTGTCGAGGATCGACGTTTCGTCAGCGACGGCAAGGCACTGGGCGGCCATGCAGTCGATCTGCCGTTGCAGGCAAACGCCATGCGCGGCACCTGGACATTGCGCATCCATACCGACCCGAAGACGGCTGCGATCAGCGAAAAGAGCTTCCTCGTCGATGATTTCGTGCCTGATCGCACCGAATTCGACCTCTCGAGCAAGGCAAAGCAGATCGATCCGGGTGCGGAAACGGCAATCGATGTGGATGGCCGTTATCTCTATGGCGCCCCGGCCGAAGGCCTGACGCTGGAAGGCGAGATCGCCATCAAGCCGACACGCACCAGTGCCGATTTCGAAGGTTACTTCTTCGGTCTGGCCGATGAGGAGAGTGAAGAAGAAAACCGCACGACGCTTGCCGACCTGCCGGTGCTGGATGAAGAGGGCAAGGCGAGCTTCAATGTTGATCTGACCGATCTACCTTCCACCACGCAGCTTCTTTCCGCCAATATTACCGTGCGCATGCAGGAGGCGGGCGGCCGTGCCGTGGAGCGCTCGCTGACGCTACCCATCAAGGCTGAAGCGCCTCTCATCGGTATCAAGCCGCAATTTTCCGGCGATCTCGCCCAGAATTCCGTCGGTCGTTTCCATATTATCGGCGTCAGCACAGATGGTGCGAAACAGGCGATGAACGGCCTCAACTGGAAGCTCATCAAGGTCGAGCGGAACTATCAATGGTATCGTCAGGGCAATTCCTGGCGTTACGAACCGGTGGAATACACCAAGCAGCAGGAAGCGGGTACGCTTTCGGTCGATGCCAACGGCGGCGAGATTTCCGTGCCCGTCACCTGGGGCCGCTACCGGCTGGAAGTGGAAGGCGCAGGCAATGGCGCACCGGTTTCAAGCGTCGAATTCGATGCAGGTTTCTATGTCGAGGCAAGCTCGACAGAAACGCCGGATGCACTGGAAATCGCACTGGATAAGCAGAGCTACAGGATCGGCGATACGGCCAAACTCAAGGTTTCCTCGCGTTTTGCCGGCGAGTTGATGATCACGTCCGGTTCCGAGAAGCTGATTTCCATTCAGAACGCCGAGATTGGTGAGAATGGTGGCGAGATCGACATTCCGGTCACTGAGGAATGGGGGGCGGGCGCTTATGTGACGGCGACGCTGTTCCGGCCCGGCGATGCCCAGGAAAGCCGTATGCCGATGCGCGCCATCGGCATCAAGTGGCTTGCCGTCGATCCGGCCGAGCGCAAGCTTGCCGTCACGCTCGGCGCGCCGCAGAAGACGCTGCCGCGCCAGCCGCTTGAAATTCCGATCACCGTTGCCGGTGCTGGTGTCGGCGAAAAGGCCTATGCCATCGTCGCGGCCGTCGATGTCGGCATCCTGAACCTCACCCGCTATGAGCCGCCGAAGCCGGATGAATGGTATTTCGGCCAGCGCCGGCTGGGGCTGGAAATCCGTGACCTTTATGGCCGCCTGATTGACGGTTCGCTTGGCGCCACCGGCCGGCTGCGCACCGGTGGTGACGGCGCGGGTGCAGCCCTTCAGGGCAGCCCGCCCACCGAAAAGCTGGTGGCCTTCTTTGCCGGTCCGGTCGAACTTGACGCTAACGGCAAGGCGACTGTCAGTTTCGATATTCCGCAGTTCAACGGCACCGCCCGCATCATGGCTGTGGCCTGGACGAAGACGGGTGTTGGCCATGCGGTTTCCGATGCCATCATTCGCGATCCCGTCGTGGTGACGGCCAGCGCGCCGAAATTCCTTGCCCCCGGCGATGTCTCGCAATTGCGGCTCGATATCGCCAATACGGATGGCGAGGCCGGTGATTACCGGTTGGATGTGACAAGCAATACGGCCTTGACGGTTGATCAGGGTGAGATGTCGCAGACATTGGCGCTTCAAAAAGGCGGTAAGTCGTCGCTGACCGTTCCGCTGACGGGCGAACAGCCCGGCAACGGTGCAATCACCATCAAGGTTTCCAATGCGTCAGGCGTTTCGCTGGAGCAGGTGCTGAATGTTCCGGTCCGCCCGGCCGTTTTGCCGGTGACAACGCGGCGCGAAATCAAGATCGCGCCGAACAGCAGCCTGACGATCAACGGTGATCTTCTGGCCGACAGCATGCTGCTCGGTTCCTCCGTCGCCATCAACGTCACGCGCTCACCCGCCTTCGATATTCCGGCGCTGGTGATGATGCTGGATAAATATCCTTATGGCTGCGCCGAGCAGACGACTAGCCGCGCTTTGCCGCTGCTCTATGTCTCGGAACTGACAAAGGACAGCGGCATGGCTGAGGATCCCGATACCCGCAAGCGGGTGCAGGAGGCGATTTACCGCGTGCTGTCCTTCCAGTCGAGTTCCGGCAGCTTCGGCCTCTGGTCGCCGGGGTACGGCGATCTGTGGCTCGATGCCTATATCACTGACTTCCTGACAAGAGCGCGTGAGCAGAGTTACGATGTTCCCGAAGCGGCCATGGTGCAGGCGCTGAACAACCTGCAGAACGGTCTTTCCTATGACAGCAATGTCAAGGATCGCGGCAACGAGATCGCCTATTCGCTTTATGTGCTGGCGCGCAACCGCAAGGCGGCGATCAACGATCTGCGTTATTACGCCGATACGGCGCTTGCCGATTTCCCGACGCCGCTTGCCAAGGCGCAGGTTGCCGCTGCCCTTTCGCTTTATGGCGACCAGACCCGTTCGAAGAGTGTGTTCGGCGCTTCGCTCGATATGGCAAGCCGTGCAACCAATGTCAGCTTCGCCCGCGCCGATTATGGCTCGGCCCTGCGTGATGGTGCGGCAACGCTGGCGCTTGCGGCCGAAAGCCGTCCGGTTCCGGCCGTCGTGCCGCAGCTTGCCGGTGCCGTGGCGAAGGAATGGGAAAAGAAGCCCTACACCAGCACCCAGGAACAGGCATGGATGCTGCTGGCCGCCCGCGCCGTCAAAGGCGAGGACAAGGATATCCGTCTCGACGTGAACGGCGATCTGCAGACCGGCGGTTTCGGTAAGCGGATGAGCGGCGATGAATTGCTGGCGGCTCCCCTGAAGATCGCCAATGCCTCGGCCGATCCGGTCACGGCTGTTGTCACCACCGTGGCGCCCCCGGCGCAGCCGCTTGCCGCCGGCGGCGAAGGCTTCACCATAACCCGCACCTATTATTCCATGGATGGCGAGGAGGTGAACCCGAGCGAGGTCACGCAAAACGAGCGTTATGTGGTGGTACTGAACGTGGTGCCGCAAAATAACTGGCAGTCGCGTATTCTGGTGACAGATCTTTTGCCCTCCGGTTTCGAAATCGACAATCCGAGCCTCGTCAATTCGGCAGCGCTTTCGAATTTCGACTGGTTGCCGGAAACGGAAGCGGCACATACCGAATTCCGCTACGACCGTTTCGTCGCGGCCTTTGATCGCTCGGCCGGCGACAGTTCGGAAATTGCTCTCGGTTATGTGGTCCGGGCCGTCACCCCCGGCACCTATGACCATCCAGCAGCCTCGGTTGAGGATATGTACCGGCCGCAATTTGCCGCCCGCACGGCAACCGGCCGCATGGAGGTGCGCTCGGCAACCCCATGAGGCGGAAAAAGGCTGTTATCGTCGGCATCGTTACGGCCGCGCTGCTTATCGGCGGCGCGGCCTTCGGTCTCGACGCGCTCGACAAGGCCTTCCCACCACCGCTGGAGGCGGCGCAGCAGCGATCCTTCGAGGTGCTGGACCGCGACGGTAAGCTGTTGCGCGCCTTTGCGACACCGGATGGCCGCTGGAGGCTGAAGACCGAGGCCGACGAGGTCGATCCGCAATTCCTGCGCATGCTGGTCGCCTATGAAGACCAGCGCTTTTACGATCATCACGGCGTCGATCCCTGGGCGTTGCTACGCTCCGCCTGGCAACTGGCCAGCAACGGGCGGATCGTCTCAGGCGCGTCGACGCTGTCCATGCAGGTGGCGAGGCTGATCGAGCCGCGCGCCGACCGATCTTTTTCGGCGAAGTTCCTGCAGGCGGCGCGCGCGCTTCAGATCGAGAGGCGGCTCGACAAGGCCGAGATTCTTGATCTTTATTTGAATATTGCCCCCTATGGCGGTAATCTTGAGGGTATCAGAGCCGCAAGCCTCGCCTGGTTCGGCAAGGAGCCGGGCCGGTTGGATACCGCCGAAGCGGCTCTTCTGGTAGCGCTGCCGCAATTGCCGGAAAAACGCCGCCCGGACCGTTTTCCGGACGCGGCGAAACAGGCGCGCGAACGGGTGCTTCAACGGCTTGCCGTGGAGCGCGTGGTGGGGGAAGGAGAGGCGGAGCGGGCCGCATCGGCGGCTGTGCCGGTCAACCGGCGGGACTTGCCATCGTTTGCGCCGCATATGGCGGTAGCAGCTCGCGCGAAGTTTCAAAATGCTCCTGAGGCGCGTTCAACGCTGAGATTGCCGATCCAGCGGGAACTGGAGGGCGTTGCCCGCCATGCGGCTGAAAAGCTGGGCGACAAGGTCTCCGTCGCCATCGTCATGGCCGATGCGCAGACCGGGGATATTCTCGCGGAGGTCGGCTCGGCGGATTATCTCGATACGGCACGGCGTGGCTTCGTGGAGATGAGCCGGGCCGTCCGCTCGCCGGGCTCCACCCTCAAGCCGTTCATCTACGGCCTTGCCTTTGAAGACGGTCTTGTCGGGCAGGAAACCATCATCGAGGATCGCCCGGTCGATTTTTCCGGTTACCGGCCGCGCAATTTCGACATGCATTACCAAGGCGATGTCAGCATCCGCCAGGCGCTGCAACTGTCGCTCAACGTGCCAGCGGTCAAACTGCTTGATGCCGTCAGCCCCTCCGCACTGATGGTGCGGTTCCGGCGGGCGGGCGTCAAATTGGTGCTCCCGGCCAATGAAGCGCCGGGCCTTGCTATAGCGCTCGGCGGTGCCGGCATTTCCCTCGTCGATCTGGTGCAGCTTTACGCCGGGCTTGTCGGCAGCGGCGATCCCGTGCGGCTGGGCGATGGTGTCCGTGCCATCCCCGAACGGCTGGAGGGGGACCGGCTGTTTTCCGATGCCGCGATCTGGAATGTCACCGATATACTCTCCGGTGTTCTTCCGCCGCTTGGCATGAAACAGCGAGGCATCGCCTATAAGACCGGCACCAGCTATGGTTATCGCGACGCATGGTCGGTCGGCTACGATGGGCGGCATGTGGTTGGCGTCTGGGTCGGCCGCGCCGATAATGGTGCGGTGCCTGGTATTGCCGGTTACGCGACGGCAGCTCCCATCCTGTTCGAGGCTTTCGCGAAATCCGGCGTTGCGGTGACGCCGATGCCCGCCGCACCCTCCGGCATTGCGCGCGTCGCCGTAAGCGACCTTCCCGCCAACCAGCGGCGCTTCACCACGACTGCAAACGGCCTGCTTTCGGCCTCCAGACGCGAAAGCCCGCCGCGCATCGTCTATCCGCCGGAAGGCGCGCGGGTGGAACTCTCCAGCCAATCAGGCATTTCGCCGCTGGTGCTGAAGCTGCAGGGCGGGCGCGCGCCCTTCCGCTGGCTCGCCAACGGCCTGCCTTTGCCGGATGCTTCTCATCGCCGCAACAGCGAATGGCGACCGGAGGGGCAGGGGTTCTCGACGCTGACAGTCATCGATGCCGATGGCCGCGCCTCAAGTGTGCGGGTTTTTGTCGAGTAAGTTCATTAGTTGGAACGTTAAATCGTGCTTCCCCCGTCCAAGCGGCGAAGACAGCCTGCCGAGATCAGGAGGTTACAACGATGATAGGACCAACTCTATATGTCTGGATGTTGAGCGCGGTGCGCAGGAAGTTCAGCGCGGCCTCCGTATCGGTTACGAAGAGCGTGCCGCTGACGACACGCCGTGCCGTCGCTTCGTTTCCTATGACAATGCGCCCATGAAAATGCCGTTGTATTTCCTCGACCACATAGGAGAGGGGCACATTGTCCACGGTGAGCTGGCCCCGGCGCCAGGCAAGCGCCGTACTGACATCCGTTTTCCGGATCGTGCTTTTGCCTGTCTCGTTCAAGTGAAGCACTTCTTCGCCTTCGCCAACTTTCACCGGAACGCTTCCCTGCTCCTTGAAATCGACGCGCACGGAATGTTCCGTAACGGCAATGCGGGTGTCGGTCTCGCTTTGGCGAACATCGAAGGCCGTGCCGAGAGCCGTGACCAGCGTATCGTCCGTGCTGACGGAGAAAGGTCGCTTCGCATCCGGGCTGACCTGAAAGAAGGCCTGTCCTCGCAGGAGCCGAACGGTCCGTCGCTCGCTGGTGAAATCGAGCGCAATTGCAGATGACGCGTTTAATTGTACCCGGGAACCGTCTTCCAGTGTCACTTCAGGCATCTCATCGGCGCCAGACATGATATCCGCACTCAGGCGCATGGGGCCATCCAGAGCAACGAACAATGTTCCGGCCGCGATGATCGCGACGACCGAGGAGATGATCGTGTTGCGGGTGCGCGATGAGGATGCGGCCGGCGCTTCACGCAGCCCGGCGTCAGAGCGTATCGCCGTTCTCGCTTCACCGAGAATGCGTTTCGCCGCCGTGTAGGCCCGACAGTTTTCCGGATCCATCTCCATCCAGCGACGAAATTCCGCCACTTCGGTTTCAGGCTGGTCCGGATCGCGGTTGCGAAACACCCAGTCGGCTGCCTCTCTGTTTCGTTTGCGCTGATCACGCGTCAGGCGTCTACGTTGCACGGAACGCTCCAATTATGCTCTTCCATGTGTAGACGAATGAGCTGTGTTGATTGGGATGTTTACTCCATTTCAAACAGCCGGTCGAGGCAATGGCTGAGCGCGCGCCGGAGGTGCCGGTCGACCATATTGCGTGAAATTTTCAGTTTTGAGGCGATCTGGTCCGGGGAGAGGTGATGCAGCCTGTGCAGGACGAAGGCCGTACGCCGTTTTTCGGGCAGTTCGGCAATGGCCTGTTTCAGAACCGCCAGCCGCGCTTCGATGGCCAGGCCCTGATCGGGCGCGCTTTCTGTCGTGACCACGGTTCTGGCATCTTCATCCGAGCCGGAAAAAAGCCTGGATTCGAACTGCTCCCGTCTGATCCGGTCGATCCGCATATTCGAAGCGGCGCGGCACAGGAACGCCTTTATGGATCGCTTGCCGGACAGCGCATCCGGCTGCAAGGCGAGCTTGACATAGAGGTCGTGCACGATTTCCCGCGCGGCCCCGTCCGAGCGGCTGCGTCCCCCCACGGCCTTGATGATATCGCCGTAATGCTCGACGATCGCCCTGTTCAACAGGTCGGTTCCGTCACTTTCATTGAGGCTGGCCGTCGACGTTCGCATTGCTTTCCTGAACCTCCGCAAGCTGCAAGGTGCGACAACTGAAGGCGGACACAGAGCGTAAACCGGATGCTCTCCTTAGGGTCTGTCCGAACCTCGTCATCATCCGGCATCGAAGTTTTGGCCCTTCATTGCCGGTTGGGAATTTCTAGTCACGGGTAAAAAGCGATGCAAGTGCAATGATTTAAGGTCAGAGCCGCAAAAAACTCTGTTGGTGCTTAAAAGAGGACAATTTTTATCATGTTTATGTCTGGATTCATTGCATCTTTTGGCTTGTGAACGAATGGCCGCAAAGGCGGGAGGCAGAAGCGTCTTTCACGAAAAACCCAAAGAATGTTGCGTAGCGGCCACAGGTCAGGCCCCTCGGGCCTGTGATGGAAGGGGCACGCACATCGGTGTTCCCGAAATCGGATCCGGCATGATGACGGCATTGACGCCAAAGACGTCAAGAACATTTGGCGCGGTGATGACGGCGCTTGGGACCCCTGCGTCGAATATCCTGCCGTCCCTGACAAGAACGATTTCGTCAGCATAGCGGGCAGCCTGGTTGAGATCGTGGAGAACCGCGACAATGGTGCGGCCGCGCTCATGAACAAGCTGCCTGATGAGTTCAAGTATTTCGATCTGGTGGGCGAGATCGAGGAACGTCGTCGGTTCATCCAGAAGAAGGATGTCCGTTTCCTGGGCGAGCGTCATCGCGATCCAGGCGCGTTGCCGTTGACCGCCGGAAAGCGCCTCCACCTGACGGCCGGAGAGTGATGTCATGTCGGTCAGTTCGAGAGCATGGGCGCACGCATCCTCATCACGGCTGGACCAGCGCTCGAAAAGCCTGCGATGGGGATAACGCCCTTGCCGGACCAGTTCCGCGACCGACAGTCCTTCCGGGGCCTGCGGTCCTTGCGTGAGGACGCCGATCTGTTTTGCACGCTCCCGCGATGGGATTGTCCGCGTCGAAGCGCCATCCAGAAATATCTCGCCTTTCATGGGGCTGAGAAGTCCGGCGAGTGCACGCAATATCGTGGATTTTCCGCATCCGTTCTTCCCGACGAGAACGGTAAAATGCCCGGACGGAATCTTCAGGTTCAAGTCTTCGACAATGACGGAGCCATTATATCCAAGGGACAGATTGTGTGTCGCGAGGCGGTAATTTTCATGCATGCCGGCGGCCCTTCAGAAGATAGGCGAAAAACGGAGCCCCCAGCAGGGCCGTGACGATACCGGCCGGCAATTGCGCCGGTGCTATGACCGTGCGGCCGATAATATCGGCGACCAACAATAAGAGACTGCCAGTCAGAGCCGCAACCGGAATGAGGGTCCGATGGGCAGGACCAACGATCCGCCTCGCAATATGCGGGGCGATCAGGCCGACAAACCCGACCAGCCCCACCATGGCGACGGTGGCGCCCGATATCAGTGTGCAGAGCACTATCAGGAATGCACGCGCGAGATTGACCTTCTGTCCCAAGCCCGTCGCCACGTCGTCGCCGAAACGGATGAGGTCCAGCTGTCGGCAGGAGAGCCAGGTCAGGGCCAACGGAACGGAAAGCCAGAGCAGAAGGCTTTTGACCTTGGTCCAGTCAGCGCCGTAGACGCTGCCCGATAGCCAGATCATTGCCCGTTGCACATCCATGACGTTGCCGAATGCGGTCAGAAAGCTGGTTCCCGCGCCGGCCATGGCGCTGAGGCCTATGCCGACAAGGATGATCCGGAGGGAGGAGGTGCCACGCTTCCAGGAGAGTGCGTAGACGGCAGCCGCCATCGTGACGGCCCCTGCAAAGCCCGCCCAAGGCAGAACGGCTGGCGAAACATCTGCAAAAAGGATGATAACCACACTTGCGACAAGTGCTGCCCCCGCATTGATGCCAAGAACGCCGGGCTCTGCCAGGGGATTGCGCATGACGGTCTGCGAGATCGTGCCCGCAACGGCAAGGCCGGTGCCGGCCAGCAGGGCGAGGATCGCTCTTGAAAGCCGGAATTCGATGATGATCATCTGCAGATCGGCAGGCGCGTTGCCAATGAGTGCATTCGCGACATCACGCCAGGCAATCGACTGGTCACCCCAGATCATCGCAGCAATGATGGCCAGAAGATTAAGAAGGATCAGAACAGTTATCGCGCGTGTCACGGTCTGCCTGCTCCCGTGCGATAACGCGCCAGCCAGAGGAAAAATGGCGCTCCAATCAGCGCCATCGTGACGCCAACAGGAAAACTCTGGTTGGCGAGGACGATCCGTCCGGCGAGATCGGCGATGACCACCATGATCGCACCGATGATGGCGCTGAAGGGAATGACCCACCGGTAATCCACGCTAATAGCAAGGCGAACGATATGCGGCACGACGAGGCCGACGAAGCCGACGGGCCCGACAAGTGCGACGGCGCTGCCGGAGAGGAGAATGACGATCACGACCGACAGGCTGCGCCAAAGAGCCAGGTTCTGGCCAAGCGCCGTAGCGACATCGCTGCCAAGACTGAGTGTCGTCAGATGACGGGCGAGCAGCAATGATCCGAGCAGTCCTGCCAGCGAATATGGCACCATGGTGAAGACGTGTTCCATAGTCCGGCCGCTTAAGGAACCGACGGTCCACAGCCGCACGGCATCCAGCGTCGTCTGGTCGAAGATCAGAATTGCCGTGGTCAGTGAGGTGAGGAATGTCGCGACCACTGCTCCAGCCAGCACCATGATCAGCGGGGTCGCGCCCACACGGCCGACAGAGCCGATGAAGAAAACACAGAGTGCAGCAAAAGCCGCGCCACCAAAGGCATACCAGACCAGTGCGTCGCCCGAAACGCCGACGATCGACAGGCTGGCGACGACTGCAAAAGCGGCGCCGGCATTGATGCCGAGCAGCCCTGGCGAAGCCAGCGGGTTTTTTGTTACCGCCTGCATGATTGCGCCTGAAACAGCCAGGCCCGCTCCTGCGATCATGGCAGCCGCGACGCGTGGCAGGCGCAGCAACATCACGACGAGATGATCACGCGAGCCGTCAAAGCGGAAGATTGCAGAGAGCACCGTCGACGGTGAAAGGGATGCCGGACCAGCCATTATTGCCAGCAGTGCGGAAACCAGAAGGCCAGCTATGGCCAGCAAAAGCAGGACCGAGCAGAAAAATTCTGCTCGGCGTGGATGTATCGGTCTTTCCGCCCTCGATAGTCCGCGCAACAATGTCACGGCTTATCCAGCAGATATTGCTCGATGTCATCGAGAACTTTGTTTGCTGAGCCGATGCCGTTGAAGCTCATCCATGTTTCGCGCCTGACCCGATGGGCGTTTCCGGATGCGACTGCCGGCAACATTTGCCAGAAGGGGTTGCTGGTCGTGCGGTCGGCAAGCGCGTCGTCCATGGTTGTGTCATATCGGCCGGCAACGACGTAAAGCAGGATGTCCCCGTCAAGGAGTGCGAGGTCCTCCCATTCGGGCCGTTTGAAGACCGTATTGTCCTCAGTCGTTTCGTAAGCACTCCGTTTTACGCCGGCATCACGAAGAACCTCATAAGGCGCATAGGCGGCCGGACCGTCGAGATAGACATGAAAACCGCTGGGCGTCACCCGCAATACCGATACCTTATGGGAAGCGGTCTTCTCTCTGATGGCGGCAACTCGTTTTTCGTAACCGGCCAGCATCGCTGCCGCCTCGTCACTCTTGCCTGAAAGGAGCGCCAATGTGCGGAAATGGTCTTTCCAGCTCTTTGCGTCGATGAGCGCGGTCGGCGCAATCTTGGCGAAGTTCTGGTAGGATTGGCTGTGCAGGGCGGCGTCCCCAATAATCAGGTCAGGCTTCAGCGCGACGATGCGCTCGAGACTCGGCTGCCGTGCTTCGCCAATATCGGCGACCGCCGCCTTTTCGGCTTTTTCTTTCAGTTCGTGGTCTTGAACGGACATGAGCGGTGCGCCGACCAGAGGCAGGCCGAGTTCAAGCGCCATTCCCAGATTGTAGAAGGGATCGAGCACGACGATCCTGCGGGGCGTGTCCGGTACGCAGATCGGTGCGCCATATACGCCCGATGTGAAGGACCGGCCCGAACATTGCGCTGAAGCGCCGGAGGCAAAAAGTCCCATCAGCAAGATGAGAAACGATCGCAGGATCATTCGTTACTCCAGAAATGGAAGCCTGCGCGGCATGAAGCCGCGCAGGAAACGCATCAGAATTTGACCTTGAGATTCAGGCCGACGTTTCGGCGCTCACCGAGCGTGGCGGCAATATTGTTGTCGTTGTAGACAAAATATTTCTCATCCAGAAGGTTCTGCGCAAAGGCGTTGACTTCCCACCTTTCGGTCTTGTAGCCCGCCTGCAGGTTCACGATCCAACGGCTGTCGAGATAATCGTGCGGCAGGCTGCCCAGACGCGCGAGGTAGCTCGAGGTATATTTGGCGTCGGCGCCGACATAGACGCCGTTATCGAAGGTGTAGCGGGCACCGAGACCCAGCGACCATTCCGGCGCTTCCGGGAATGGCAGGCCGGACAGATTGCCATAGGTCAGATCGTTGAAATTCTTGAATTCGGTATGGACGTAGCCGAGCGATGCGAAGGTCTGGAGGTTGTCCGTGACCTTGAATGACGGCTCGAATTCGAAGCCCCATGCTTCCGAAGACGCAGCGTTGATAATGCGCCGGCTCAGCAGATCCGTCGGATCGAGCTGCATCAGAACCTGCTGGTCCGAATATTTGGTGAGGAACACGTTTGAATTCACGGTCAGCCGGTCATCCATGAACGAGCCTTTGTAGAAAATCTCGTAGGTCGATGCCGTTTCCGGTTCGTAATTATAGGCTGTGCGCCGATACGAATCGTAACTCGCGCCACCTGTCCGGAAGCCTTGGGAATAGGTAATCCCGACCGTCTGTGTGTCAGTCAGCTCTTTCGAAAGGCCGATTTTCGGTACGAAATTGACCTCGCTGAAGGATGCGGCATAGTCCGTCACAACAGTCGTGGTGCCACCCAGAGGCTGGGTCCGAACCAGATTTTGCGTTATATCCTGATCCGTATAGTCCAGCCGGCCGCCGAGGGTGATTTTCCATGTCGGAACGAATTCGTATGTCGCCTCTCCGAACAGGGCGGCATTGAACGATTTCTGCGTATTGTGCTGAACCTGGTTGCGGTTGACGGTGGCTGTCAGCGGAATGGTGCGATCATAGAAATTTTTCTCGTCTTCATAAGAAAAATAAACGCCGCCGACCCAGTCCCATTTGTCACCTTCATAATTGAGGCGGACTTCCTGGGAGCCGATCCATTCCTTGTAGTAGCCATGATAGGTGTTGATTTCGCCCGGAGTTCCGTAATTGACCGAAAGGCGATCGGCATCGGAATAGCTGAAGGCCGAAAGTGACGTCAGCTTCAGCTCGTCTGAAAAGTCATGCGTTACCTCCAGTCCGACGTTATGGACGTCGGTCGGGCGATATTCGATGTAGACCGGAAGCTGATAGTCGCCGCGTTTCTGGTCGAAGCTGAAAGGAATAGAGCCCT
Source organism: Agrobacterium sp. NPDC058088 (assembly GCF_042885035.1). Taxonomy (NCBI): domain Bacteria; kingdom Pseudomonadati; phylum Pseudomonadota; class Alphaproteobacteria; order Hyphomicrobiales; family Rhizobiaceae; genus Agrobacterium; species Agrobacterium sp. NPDC058088. The sequence goes on from NZ_JBHVSU010000003.1 coordinate 154,124, forward strand.
TGGGGCCGCCAATATCGCGGACGGCGGGATTGTCGTGTGAAAACGAGTAGCTGAGAAGCGCGCGCGTCTCCGGCATTTCTGCCGGTTCAAACAGAACCTTGCCGCGGACCTGGTAATAGAAGTCGTGGGTGAACTCGTTATAGTTCTCAAAACGCTCGAAGGTCGGGTAATTGATATCGTTCTTGCTGCGCTGAACCTCACCGGAAATTCGAACAGCGAGCTGATCGTCCATCAACGGCGCATTGAACATGAAGCCGGTGCCGTAGAGATTGCCGGTGGCGATCGTGGTCGAAAGTTCCGCTTCCTTTTCGAAAGTGGGATCCTTGGTCTTTATGTAAATTGCGCCGGCCATGGCCGCGCGTCCCGACAGGGTTGACTGCGGGCCGCGATAGACTTCGACCTGCTCGACGTCAAACAGCCCGCGTGCCCCGCGGCGCGCGCCACGTACCGTCTGCTGAACGCCGTCAATGTAGAGGGTGGCAAGAGGTGCGCCGCCAGGCACGAGACCTTCCGAGCTGACACCACGAATGATGAAACCGGCATCGGCCCAGTCGCCATCCATGACGTTTGCCATGCGGCGGAAGCTATCGCGGAAACTCCTTAGCTGGCTGTTGTCGATCTGCTCCGCGTTGACGATGCCGATGCTTGAGGATGTGCTGGCAAGCGTCGTAGCGTTGCGGGAACCGTAAATCGTGATGGCCTGCAACTGGGTCGCGCCATCGGCACCGACGGCTGCGGCATCTGCAGGAGCCGGCGCAAGGCTGAGGGCGATCTGGTTCTGGCCGGCAAACCGCGACTGGACACCGGTCCCCGCAAGCACGGCGCTGAGCGCCTGGGAGGGTGTGAGATTGCCCCTGGCGCCGTTAGACGTTTTGCCGTTGGCGATCGACCCGTCAAAGATAATCTGCAGGCCGGTTTGCGTGGCGAGCTGATTAAGCGCGGAAGTCAGCGGCCCGGCGGCAATGGAGATCTGTCGTGGCGCGGTGCTGGTCTGGGCGGCAGTCTGTGCCGCAGCCGGCGCATGTAAAGCCAGAGCAGAAACCGAAGTTGTAAGCAGCACCGCTACCCATCCTGCCAGTCCGGTTCGAGCCGTCCTGCCATTAATTCCCTTGCATTCCATTGAAGCCCCCGCTCCCGCGCACTTGATAAGCGTTTCAGAAAAAAGGCGGCAATATCCGCCCACTCATGCTGAAGACGATCAAAGGTGGCGTGATGGGACTCTCAGGTAAAAAAAATATTGAAAATAATAATCTTATTTTAGGCAGAAATGGGCACGCATTTCCTGAAGAAGAATGCTGTTACGCTCTTCATTCGACTTCAGCACGCAGGTGGGGCACTTTTCCGCACCCTCTACGGTATAATACCGACAGCATCCACCGCGGGCGCGAAACGTATAGGTGAAGGGTTCTTTTAAGGCGCTGTCATGCAGGGTGAGGTCGAAATAACCTAGCTGGCGGTTGTTCAGCGGCGATCCCTGTACCTTGACGATCGTCATGGCCGTAGCCATCGCCTCGGTAAGGCAGCCGAACCGCCTTCCGACATCGAGAAATCTGCCGGCTATCGCATCTCCCACCAGCCGCCACTGCGCGTTTTTCGAAAAGCCGGTCCTTTTTGCCAATGCTTCCACCAGCGGATGGAAATGTTGCTCGACGCCCATGCGGAACCTTTCGCATAAGCCTGCGTGGTCCGTGACCGTCGAAAAAGGCCCGGCCTCACGATCGGTAAATATCTGCGGCGACAGTAGCCGGACGCGTGCCCGCCTCACCGTCATCGCTTCCCCGTCATGTTCGCCATGATGGGTGTAGAACTGCAATGAGACGGAGTCGGGCGACATATCCGGCACCACGCTTCGGCCCACTAGCAGCGGAACCGTGGCCATGAAGAAAATATAGCAATAGTCGCTCATCAGGAATGCGGCGCGACTTTTGAGATCGACGCCGGGATCGAACGACCCTTCATAATCCAGAAATTCTTCCAGCGCCGCGGGGCTGGAGAACAGCTCGGCAGACGTCATCCAGCCGGGAAGCATCGGGCCGGCGCTGCAAGGCACCTCGGGCCACATGGACTGCTGTAGGGCAGTCGCTTCCGTCAGACTATCGGCGGCGGAGGCGCCGGCTGTTTCATGATCCCTCATTGTCTGCCGCATCCTCAGTTTGGCATCGCAAGTCAGGCTCATGCCGTTCCGGTTGAAACAGCGCAAGCCTGCACCTGATCGGTTTGCCATAATTGGCCCAGTTTTCCAATGAAGTGAGCGAAGGCCTGTGGCGCGAGCATATGCGCCCCTTCGATCTGATGCATCGTGATGTCTTGCCCGATACAGTTTTCCCAGGCACCTGCCGCATGCCAGCTGACAAGATGGTCGGCATCGGCAACGAAGACATGGACCGGGAATGTCACGGGCAGATGCGGAGGGGTGAACTGATAAGTCTCGCAAATGCGAAAATCATTGCGCAGAACCGGCTCGAACAGGGCCATAGCCTCTCTGTCACGTAATATTTCGTCCGGCGTGCCGCCGATCGCGACCAGCGATTGGTGAAAATCCTCGCTCGTCATGCTGTGGATGGGCTCACGCCCCTCAAGGACGCGGTCGGGCGCGTTGGAACCGAGAATGTAGAAGGCGTCGGGAAGCGGCAGGCGCCGAACAGAGAGGTGTCGGAGCAGTTCATAGGCCAAAACCGCGCCCATGGAATAACCGAACAGGGCATAGGGCGCCTGCAGCAGCCCGGCGATTTCGTTTCCGACGTGGTCGGCAAGGCTCTGGATATCGCGTGGCAGCGGCTTGGTGAAATGCGCTTCGCGACCGGGCAGGGCGACCGGTACGACGTCAAATACGGCCTGTGAGTTCTGTACCCATGATCGGAACAGGCTCGGGCCGGCGCCGGCCGGGGGTAGGCAGATCAACCGCGGACGAACGGTCATCGGGGCTCCTCTCATATTTCAATCGCATTGTATTCGCCGACTGGCGCGGCGGTTGCTTTCAACGCGTCGATGAATGCCGCAAAATCCGCAAGCACCGGACGGTCGAACAGGACTTTTACGGGAAAATTGATCGCAAATTCTCGCCGCACCCGGTTGACGACCCTGGCTGCCAGAAGCGAATGGCCACCGAGATCGAAGAAATTGTCGCTATTGCGCTGGGCCTCAACTTTCAGAACCTCTGCCCATATCCGGGCAATCCTTTCTTCCGTCTCCGTCCAGGCGTTAGCGGAGAGGGGCTGATCATTATGTGTTACCGCCACAGGCGGCGCAGGCTTGTCGATATCGACCGGCTTTGTGTCCGGATCGGATACATGCGGAACCGCCGCCGTGCCGCCGACCATCTCGCCGATTGTCGCGTCAAGCTCGTTCAGAAATGCCTCCATCTCCTGCGCAGCAATGCAGCGCCTGTCGTATCGGGCGGAAATCGCAATCTTCGTGGCGTCGGCAGCCGCAAACAGGGTGAGGGGATAGTGGGTCCATTCATCGACTTCGACGCCGGTCACGGCGAATGTCGCTTCCGCCGATATGTCTCGCGGCACGGGATAATTTTCAAAGACCAGCAGGCAGTCGAAAAGATCGCCCCGCCCGGCCTGTATCTCGCGTAACGGAAGATAGTCATGCTCCGCACAGGCGGACTGGCGTTTCTGCAATGTCTGCAGCCACGGCGCGAGGTTGCCCTTGTCAACTTCGATGCACACCGGCAGCGTGTTGATGAACAGGCCGACCATGTTTTCCACGCCCTGTAGTTCGGGTGGACGCCCGGCCGTCGTCGCACCGAAGACGACATGTCTCTTGCCGGTTTTTCGGGCAATGACGATGGCAAGTGCGGCCTGCAGCAGGGTATTGGGGGTAATCCCCATGTCCCTGCACAGTTTTGCCGCCTGCGTGGAAACGGCGGGATCGCAGGTGAGGTGATGACTTGAGAAATCGGCCTTGCCGCCGGTGGCGTCGCGGGTAATCCTGTGCGGTCCGTCGATCCTGGCAGTGTAGTCCGTCCAGAACGCACGCGTCGCCTCACGCTTCCTGCTTTTCAGCCAGGCAATATAATCCACATAGGGTCGTGGTGCGGGCAGTGGCGGACGTGATGAGCCGCACCGTCTCTGATAGGTCCTGAAGGCGTCTTCGACGATGCGCCCTGCCGACCATCCATCGAGAATAATATGATGATACTGAAGCACAAGGCGCGAATTTTCCCCGCCATAGTCGATCCATTGCAGACGGATGAGCGGAGCATTTTTCAGATCGAAAGCCTGCCGCCGGTTGGTGTAGAGAAGCGTGCCGAGGCGGCTGTGCTGCTCCTCTACATCAATACCGGACCAGTCCAGTTGCGACCAAAAAAGGCTGGCATCGCTGTGGACCACCTGAAAGGGCTCGTCTCTTTCTTCCCAGTGAAAGGTGGTGCGCAAAACGGCGTGGCGCGACACCATTTCGCTCCAGCAATCATGCATGATCTGCGGATCGACGGCGCCCCTCAGTTGCAGGACGATCTGCGGCACGTAGACGCCCTCGTCAGGCGTGGCGATGGAGTGGAACAGCAATCCTTCCTGCATCGGTGACAGCGGATAGATGTTTTCGATAGCCGGGCGGCGGCGGCTTTCAAGCGGGCGATTGTCCATTGTGTCACAAGCTCTTTAGCAGATTGTCGAGTTCGTCCTGGCCGAGATCCATCAGCGGGAAATCAGAAACGCTGTAGCCAGCACCTGTACCATCAAGGCAATGCTGGATCAGCGTTTCAAGATTGTCCCGGAAATCTTCGGCCAGCATCCTGATGGTGTCCCCGGAATGCAGCTGCGCGCCATAGACCCATTGCAACTGCAATTCGCCGCGCACCACCATGGCGTTGATCTCGAGGATCGCATCGCGCGGGTTGCCGGAGCCGTACATCGGACCGGAGGTAATGCCGGAGGGAGCAAACAGGCTGTCGGCTCCAAACATGGCATCCATCTGGCCGAGATAATTGAAGCGGACCTGCGGTTGGCCGTAGTCCAAATGCTTACCCCTGTTGCGAAGATATTTCAGAACGCCGAAACCCACGCCATTATTGGGAATTCGCCGCAGGGTGTCCTTGACGTCGAGAAGCAGGCGGTCTGGCGTTGCCTCATCAGGCGTATCGAACAACACGGGATAAAGCGCGGTCAGCCACCCCACCGTTTCGGAAACATCGATATCTTCGAACAGATGCGGTCTGCCGTGGCTTTCCATTTCAAGGCGCAGGCGTGGCTTTCCACTCCATTGGCGCAGCGTCAGATAAAGGGCTGCGACCAGAACTTCGTTCGGGGCGACGCTGAAGCATTCCGGCACATCCCGAAGCAATTGCCTTGTCGTTTCGGCATCGATCGTCTGCCGGTACGTCATCGCATCCGATTGAGTATTGCTGCCACTCTGGTTGTCGAGCGGCAGCGCCTGCACGTCTTCTTCGCAGATGCCGCGCCAATATGCCTCCTCTCCATCGAAAAGCACCGACCGCAAAAGCCGGCTGTTCCAACTGCCCGCAGCGACCGTGCCGGAGCGGATGGTGCCAGTTTCCAGATAATGTCGCTCGATATCCGCGACGATCATTCGCCAGGACACGCCATCGACGATGAGGTGGTGGGCCGCGAGGATGAGGCGCCCGGAACCATCGGGCAATGTCGCGAAAATAGCGCCGAAGAGAGGCCCGGCACTCATATCGAAGCTAGCGTGGAGCTTTTTGGCAAAATCCGTGACCTCCTTCTCATCTGCGGCGGCCAGTCGCTGCATGAGGGGCATCCCCGAAATGGGGGCAAATTTCTGTTGCCATTGCCCGTTTTCACGCAAAAATCTGGCGCGGAGCGATTGATGCGCGTCTACAACTCTGGCGATCGCCTTTTCCAGCCGGTCGAGATCGAGAGATCGGGTGGGTTTCAGGATCAGTCCCTGGTTCCAGTGGGAGAGATCGGGCAGATCCTGATCCAGCAGCCAGCGCTGTATTGCGCCGAGCGTCGCTTCGTCATCAGCTTGATCGTTTTCGGTCGTCGCCGTGCTTTCCGTGCGTGTCGCTTCTGCGAGCGATGCGAGCGTGGGGTGGAGGAATACGTCGCGCGGGGTCATCCTCAACCCCTTCTGGCGGGCCTGAGACACCAGCTGGATGGCAAGGATGGAATCGCCGCCGAGCGAGAAGAAATTGTCGTTTCGCCGGATGTCTCCGCAGCCGAGCAAGCCTTGCCATATCTGCGCCAGCACGTTCTCTCGGTCATTGAGCGGGCTTGCGGTTTCAGTGGAGCGTTCGCCATGGGCTGCGGGATCGGGCAGGGCGGATCGGTCCAGCTTGCCGTTTGGCAGGCGCGGAAGCGCATCGAGCCTTGTTGCAAGGGTGGGAATGAAGCGCTCAGGCAGGCGTTGCCTGAGGGTTGCAACGAGTTTGGCGATCTCTAGTGAGGGACTGCCGGCAACCCACATCGCCAGGCGCGGATGATTGGAGGCATCGCGCCAGAGCCCGGCAACGGCCTCGTGCACCCCTTCCTGCTGAAGCAATACGGCCTCAATTTCACCCGGCTCGATACGAAACCCGTTGAGCTTCAGCTGCCGGTCGCCGCGCCCCATGTAATCGAGGCCACCATCATCACGTCTGCGCACGATATCGCCGGTTTGATACATGACGCGGTGTTCGCTGCAATCGGCAAAAGGATTGGGCAGAAAACGCTCGGCCGTCTGGCCGGGCCGGTTCCAGTAGCCACGTGCCAGCCCGCTGCCGGACAGGAACAATTCACCGGGAACGCCAACCGGCACCTCGTTTAACTCGCCGTCGAGCACATAGGCGCGGGTATTGGCAATCGGAACCCCGATCCCGAACCATTCTCCCGATCTGGGCACCGGCGCCACCGTCGAATAGGTCGTGTCTTCCGAGGGGCCATAAAGATTATAGAGTCTCTCGACATGGTCGTTGGCGTAAATCCGCGCGACAAGTTCACGAGGAAGCGGCTCTCCCGCCAGGCAAACCGTTTTCACGCTCTCCGGCAGGGGCCCGAGTTTGAGCAGTTCGGATATCGGCGTCGGAACAGTGTTCACCAGCGTTACTTCACCCGAAAACGGTGCGCTCGGGAAGGCAAAGAGGTCGTCCACCATGAAGATGCGTCCACCCGCCGCAAGCGTCGCAAATATTTCGAATATCGAAAGATCAAAGCAGATCGAGGTGGAGGCGAGCACGCCGGATAGCTGATCTCCGGTGAAGCTGTGCAGGCACCATTGCACGAAAGAAACGGCGTTGCGATGTTCGATGGCCACGCCCTTCGGCCTGCCGGTCGAGCCTGATGTGTAGATGATATAGGCAAGATCGGAGCCTGACGTTGCTGGCGTCGGCACGGCCCCGCCTGCCAGACTTTCCACCATGCCCGGCGTCATGCAGCGGAAATTCTGTCCGGCAGTCGAGATATCATCCTCTGTCGTGACCAGAATGAGCGCCAGATCGGCGTCCGCGGCGATGAATTCTATGCGGTCGGCAGGGTAACGCGGGTCGAGCGGCACATAGGCCGCGCCGGTGCGAAGAACGGCCAATATGGCGACCACCAGCCCCACGCTTCTTTCAAGACGGATGCCGACGCGTTTGCCACGGCCTATGCCTGCTGCAGCGAGCCCGCTGGCGAGCTGGTCGGCTCCTCGGTCAAGTTCGGCATAGGACAGGCTCCGGTCCTGATCAGTGACGGCTATTGCCTGCGGATTGGCGTCAGCACTCGCTTTTACGAAGTCGTGCAGGCAGCGCCGCTGCGGCTGAAAGGCCACCTCCGTGTCGTTCCACTGCCGCAGCCTTTTCTGCTGGCTGCCTGACAGCAGGGAGAGCCTGTCGAGTGGCACATCAGGATGTTCGACAATCTTTTCAAGTAGGGCGACCAGCGCATCACCAAGCGATTCCATGGTTGAGCGGCGGAAAAGATCGCTGCGATATTCCAGACGGCACGAAAGTTCGTGCGCCGTTTCATGGATGAACAATGTCAGGTCCACACGCGACGACGTGTCGGGAAGCACCAGTCTTTCCCAATCCATACCGGCAAGCGAAATGGCTTCACGCCGGGTTTCGACGGTCGAGACGAGCATGGCCTGGAACAGCGGGTTATGGCTCCATGTCCGGGGAAGTGAGAGCGCATCAACCACTTTCTCAAAAGGCGCAGCCTGGTTGGCGAAAGCGCTTAATGCCGTGTCGCGGGTTGCCTTCAGTGCTTCGTTGAAGCTCTCGCCGCCTTGGGTCTGCAATCGGATCGCCAGCGTATTGGCAAACATCCCGATGATGTGTTCCAGATCGGGGTGGAACCGCTCGGATATCGGTGTCCCGATGACGATATCGCGCATGCCGCTGGCGCGCTGGAGCAGCGTCGAGAATGCTGTCAGCATTCCCATGAAGAGGGTAGCGCCTTGCTGGTCGCAGAGCTTGCGCAGTCTTGCGAGCAAAGCCGCGTCAAGCGAGAATCGGATGCTGTCACCCGAGAAGCCCTGTATGGCGGGCCGCACAAAATCCGTCGGTAACTCCAGCAGCGGTGGAGCGCCTGCAAGCGTCTTCCGCCAGTAGTCGACCTCATTCGCGGTGTCCTGCTCCCGCTGCCAGACTGCAAAATCCGCATATTGCAGCGGCAGCGTCCCGTTTGGCGGTGCGGTTTTCTTTAAGAGGGACACGTAAAACTCAGCAACATCGTTGAGCAGAATTTCCGCTGAAAGGGCGTCACCGATGATGTGGTGCAGTATGAAAAGCAGAACATGGTCCTGCGGGCCGGTGCGGAAGGCGTGAATGCGCAGGAGCGGCGCGACGGCAAGATCGAATGGCCGGCGCGCGCAGTCGAGCAGGGCAGCCTCGAGTTCCCTATCGTAGATCTCTTCCGGCACGATCCGGAATATCATCTCGGGGTCAGTCTCGACGAATGGCTTGCCATCGACGGAGACGAACCGGCTGCGCAGGATATCCTGCTTTTGCGCCGTCAGTTCCAACGCATGCGAGAGGATTTCGAAATCGGGCGTTCCCCTGATCTTCAGGGCAAACGGAATATTATAAAGCGGGCTGTCCGGTTCAAGCTGCGCGAGCGCCCATTGCCTGTTCTGTGCATGCGACAGTGGCGTTAGGCCGGTATGGTTCCTCTTTGCCAGTCCGGATGAAGCCGCTTCCGATCCGCGTCCGGTGATGGCCACCAGCGCATCGACAGCACCGGCAAATTCCGAAAGCCTCGGTTTTTCAAAAATGGCGCGCAGCGGCAGGTCGATGGAAAACGACGTCCGCAAACGCGCGAGCACCCGCGTCGCGAGTAGGGAATGGCCGCCAACCGTGAAGAAATTGTCGTCACGGCCGATCTTTTCGGCGCCGAGCAATTCACGCCATATGGCCGCAACCATCCGCTCGGTGCCGTCGCGCGGAGCGGCATAGGCGGCTGACGAGACTATGTGTTTCGGTCGCTCAAGCCGCTTGCGATCGATCTTGCCATTGGCGTTTAATGGAAAACTGTCCATCCAGACATAGGCTGAGGGAAGCATGTAGGAGGGAAGCTGCGACGCGAGCGCTGTGCGGATCGCTTCCTCGTCCACCACGCCTGTCCCGCGGCGGCAATAGGCGACGAGGTTGCCCGAGCCTTCCTCATCGTACCAAAGGGTAACGACGGCCTGCTCGATGGAAGGCTGCGAGGCGAGGATCGCCTCGATTTCGCTGAGTTCGATGCGGAAACCGCGAAGCTTGACCTGAAAATCGGCGCGGCCGACATAAAGAAGGTGCCCGGCGGCGGAACGCCGCATCAGGTCACCGGTTCGGTATAGCCTTGACGTTTCAGGACGACCGTTCGAGCCTGCGGCTGGGCCTTCGACGAAGGCGCGCGACGTCAGATCGTCCCGCTTGAAATAGCCGGGGCTCAGACCTTCGCCACCGATATACAGTTCTCCGACAACGCCTGCCGGCACCGGCATCAGCGCGTCATCGAGCAAATGCAACTGCGTATTGGCGATCGGCTCGCCGATCGGCAGGGCAGGAAGTTCCAGATGTTTGGGGGTTATGCGAGTGCAGGTGGACCAGATGGTCGTTTCGGTCGGGCCGTAGAGGTTCCACAATTCGCCACCGGTCTCCAGCAGGCGGCGGGCAAGGCCCGGCTCGAGCGCTTCACCGCCGCAAAGCATCCTGAAACCTGCCGGAGCCTTCCAGTCGGCGTCTGCCATCAGCCGCCATGTCGCGGGGGTCGCCTGCATCATCGTCGCGCCGTGGTTCCGGATAAGCTCCGAAAGGGCCATATCGTCATAGACATCATCGGCTTCGGCGATGATCAGCAGGCCGCCGACTATGAGCGGCATCAAAAGCTCGAGGGTAGCGATGTCAAAGGCCGGCGTGGTGACGGCGAGGAACCGGTCTTCAGCGGTCATGCCTGGCCGTCTCGCCATGCTGGTTAGAAGATTGACCAGGCTTTTCTGCCGGATCGGCACGCCTTTCGGCCGGCCTGTCGAACCTGACGTGTAGATGATATACGCCACATCGTCAGGCAACGTCTCGCGGTGCGGATTGCTGAAGGAGCCGGTTGCGCGCAGCAGAGGTTCAATCGCCATGCAATCGAAAGGATATGCCGCTTGCGCAGTGTCATCGTCAGCCTCGCTGACGAGAATAATGTCAGGCCTGCAGTCTTCGAGAATGAGTGCGCGCCGTTCCGCCGGGTGCCCGGGGTCGAGAGGCACATAATGGCCACCGAGTTTCAGCACCGCGAGGATGGCGATGACGAGGTTTTCGGAACGCGGCAGGCAGATGGCGATGCGGGGATGGGGTTTGTCTTTGCCGATGCGATCACGCAACCCCGACGCTACGCGGTTGGCGGCATCGTTGATATCGCCATGGGAATATTGCCGGGCACCGCAGCGCACAGCCGCAAACGAACCGCGCGTCTGGGCGGTCTCTTCCAGCAGCGATGCGACATCTTTTGATGGAAAGGCAATGGTGGTCCGGTTCGCAGTCGCTATAGCCGCATGCTCCGTCTCGTCCAGCAGGTCGATTTCGGCGATGCGACCGCTTGGATTCGATACGAGCCCGCCGAGCAGTCTCATGAAGTAGCCGGAGAAGCGTGCCACCGTTTCAGGCAGGAAGAGTTCCGTATTGTATTCGAAAACGCCGCTGAAACCTTCGGTTTCCCGTCCCTCGTGCATATCGAGGCTGAGATCGAAACGCGAGGCGCCTGAATCGAGCGCGATCGGTGTGACTTTGATATCGCCGAGGTCGAAAGTTGCACCCACGACGTTGTGAAGCACGAAGGTCGACTGGAACAAGGCGTTGTGGCCGATGTCACGCTCGACATTCAGCGCATCCACCACCTGCTCAAAGGGGACATCCTGGTTGGACAGGGCTTCAAGCGTCGTCTCCCGAACCCGTCCGAGCAGCGCATCGAAAGTGTCATTCGGTTGCAGGCGGGTCCGCATGACGAGATTGTTGACGAACAGCCCGATGAGGTTGCGGGTCTGCGCCCAGTTGCGGTTCGATGCCGTCGTGCCGATGCAGATGTCGTCTGATCTCGAAAGGCGGGCGAGCAGAATTTGATAGGCCGCCAGCAGCACCATGAATGTCGTCAGGTTCCGGCTTTTCGCCAGGTCCTTGATGGCGGCGGAGAGGTTGGGCCCAAGGTGGAACTTATGCCGGGCACCGCGAAACGCCTGCGTCACCGGCCGGGCGAAATCGAACGGAAGTTGAAGCAGCAACGGTGCGTCACGAAGCTGTTCGCGCCAGTAGTCGACCTGGCCAGAAAGCGCCGCAGTGCCGTTGCGCTGCCATTCGGCATAGTCGCGATACTGGATATCGAGTGCCGGAAGCTGGCCGGTGGAGGGAGATCCGGACGCGCTATAGAGTCTGTGGACCTCGTCGATGAGGATCTGCATCGAGGCGTAGTCGGAAATGATGTGATGGATGACAATGACGAGGATATGCTCGTCAGGTGCGACGGAAAACAGGCCCACGCGAAACAGCGGACCTTGCGAGAGTTCGAATGGCTCCCGCGCGAAGCGGCTTATGGCGGCATCGCGTGCGGTCTCTTCATCGCCCGGTTGGTGAAAACTGAAGTCTGCCGTTGACCGGGAGGAAATGACCTGGAATGGCTCTCCGTCAAGCACCTTAAAAACCGTCCGCAGGCTTTCATGGCGCTCTACGACAATATCGAAGCAGGTCTTCAGCCTGACGCGGTCGAGCGGACCTTTCAGCCTCACGGCCAGAGGTATCGAATATGCGCCTGAGCCGGGCTGCATCTGCTCGACGAACCAGATACGTTCCTGAGCATGGCTCAGGCGGACGTTCTTTTTTTCGGATGCCTGCTGTCCGGCCATCATGCGCTGCAGAAGCTGGCGCTTTTCATCTGCGGTCAGTCGGGAAATATCCATTGTGTTCACGTCTACTGGTCCTTTTGGCCGGAGAGCAGCTGCTCCAGCATTTTATCCACGTCATCATCAGAAAGGTCGCTTACGGATGTCTCCCTGGCGATCGGGGAAATTCCCGCTTCCACGTCGCCCGACAGGGACGGTGAAAGAGAGCCGAGTAATTCCGTCTGGGCTTTGACGGTGGTGGCGCCGAAGAGCTGAGCGAGCGTCAGGTGCACCGAAAATTCCTGTCTGATGCGCGAAAGCAGCTGCATGATCGTCAGGGAATCACCGCCCGCTTCGAAGAAGTTGTCCTCCACGCCAGCGCTGTCACTGGACAGGAGTTCGTGCCAGATCGCCAGCAATGCGGCCTCTTTTTCGCTTGCCGGAGCGACGCTGTGGCGTGCCTTCGCGCCGGGTGCGGGCAGGGCCTTTCGGTCAACCTTGCCATTGGCGCTGAGAGGCAGCCGCTCCATGATCACGAATTCGCGGGGGACCATATAGGCGGGAAGTTTTGCGGCAAGAAAGGCGCGTAGACGGTCAGACAGGGTTTCACCGCGCATTTGAGCGGCTGCCTGCCACTGTGTGCTCCATGCGGGATCGATGGATCCGCCGGCGAGCACGTAAAGCGGCTCCGCGTCTTCGTCCGTTGCCAGTGCCGATGCGATGGCCGCCAGATCAACGCCACCGGCCGCGCACAGGCCGATATCGAGACGCGGCGCATGCAGCATCATCACCTGCGCCATATGGCCGGCTTCCAGCAGGCAGAAATCTCTGGCCTTTTGCCCGTAACTGCGCGCCATGGCGGCCTTGAGGCCGGTGAAAACCACGAGGAAAGCGCTTTGCCTGACGATATCGTCACTTTTGCCGGCGATTGCCGCGATCTGTTCCGGTGAAACGGCCGCCAGAAATTCCAGCCGGTGTTCGGCGGGATGATGACGATACCAGCCGGCAGACAGCCCCTTGATCCGGCCGTCCTGGACCAGAATATGGGTCTGAACCGGATAAAGTCCTCCCGCTGACGGGTAAAGCGCCTTTTTCAGCGGTGTGCCGGGGACATCGAAGGCCCTTATGCTGGCGAGCAGATGGCCGATGCTCTGAAGTTCGGCGGGAGCGCTCAAAAACCGGCGATGACTTTGCCGGGTGATCGCTTCGTGGAACAGGCCGTCCGGCGTGCTCAAATCGACGGTTCTCCCGGCATCGCCCAATCTGTCATCACCTGACCGGCCGGCCTTCGCTTCAAGTTTGCCGATGAGGCTGCCTTTGGTATCCGGAACGATATAGGCAACGAGAGCAGGTGGCTGGCCTGTCGTCGTTACCACGGCTTCGGCGACATTTTGATTTTGCAGCAGGGCGGTCTCGATTTCCCCGAGCTCGATCCTGAAGCCGTTGACTTTGACCTGGAAATCTTCGCGCCCCAGAAACTCCAGCAGTCCCTCCGGCCGCAGCCGCCCGAGATCGCCAGTTTCGTAAAGCAGCAGCGCGCCGTTTCCGGCCTCTTCTTCGTCCGCAAAACTGTCGGGAATGAAGCGTTCGGCGGTCAGCTGCGGCCGCCCCCAGTAACCACGCGCAACACCGATCCCGCCGATAAACAGCCGGCCCGTGACCCATGGCGGGCAGGGCCGCCCCTGATCATCGAGAACATACCAGCGCTGGTTCGCCAGCGGCTGGCCATAGGGGATGCTCGTCCAGTCCCGCAGTGCTTCCCCGATCGGGTAGAAAATCGACCAGATGGAAGCTTCGGTTGCCCCGCCGAGGCTGATGAGATCGGCATCTGGCAATTGTGCTTTCAAGGAGGGAGGCAGGCTGACGGGAATCCAGTCTCCGCTCATCATGATCAGGCGCAGGGGCGGCTTTTCCCGGAGCGCCGGTAACTCGGCCAGGAGCAATTGTGCAAGGGCCGGCACCGAGTTCCAGACCGTCACCCGATGTTGCAACAGAAGCTTCATCCAGCGGGCATTGTCCGACACTTCCTCGCGCACGGGAATGACAATGGCGCCGCCTACCGCAAGCGGACCGAATATATCGTAGACCGAAAGGTCGAAGCTCAGCGACGAGAGCGCGAAAACCCGGTCCTCAGTGGAAACGCCAAAGCGGCGATTGATGTCGAGGATCGTATTCAACGCACCGCGATGGTCAATCATCACGCCTTTCGGTTTGCCGGTCGAACCCGAGGTGAAGATGATATAGGCGAGATCCGACGGTTTGGTCGCCGAGGGTGAAGGTCTGGCTCCGCCATCTTCGGGAACAGCGATCACGGTTACCCGCTGCGGCCAGTCGCCCCCTTCGGCGATGACGAGATCGGCCGCCGTATCTTCCACAAGCTCGAAACGCCGCTCCGCAGGCAGGTCGGGGTCGACAGGCACATAGGCTGCGCCGCTTGCCAGAATGCCGAGGCAGGCGATCACCTGACCTGCGCCCTTCGGCAGAGAAACGGCAACCCGGTCGTTAGGACTTGCACGGGCCTTCTGCAGATCAGCCGCCAGCGCCAGCGCCCGTTCGGCCACCTGTCCGTAGGTCAGTTCGATGCCGCCTGCGCAGACGGCGATCTTGCCAGGGCTTTCCGCGGCTCTCTCAAAAAACGCCTCATGCAGCAGCTGCGTGTCGTCGGGAAGCGCGATTTTCGCCCTGTTGTTCAGCGTTTCGAACGCTTGGCAATCAACGATATCAGGCTCGGTCTGCCATGCCGCGTCGTCGCTGGCCAGCGCCCGCAGCAGGGTCTCATAGGCGGCAAACATCATGTCCAGCATGGCAGGCGGGAAGAGTTCCTCGACCGCATCCCAATTATAGACGAGCTCGCCCTGATCTTCGGAAACCTGATGGTCGAGATAGACCTGCGGCGTCTGGCTGACGCTGTCCACCAATCGGGTATCGAGACGCGGAGCGTTGTCGTCTCTCGAAGATTGGCCAAGAACGCTGGTGAAAACCACGGGCATAAGGGCGCCGCCGGAGCGCCCGTTCTGTTTCGCCAGCTCACGAAGCACGGAAACGCCGCTAAAAAGCCGGTGTTCCAGATCTTCCATCAGGCGCAGCTGAACCTGACGGGCACGCGTGGTGAAGTCGGCACGTGCCGAAAAATCGAGCCCCAGCAGGAGTGACGCCGTGAAGTCGCCGACGATCTTTTCCACGTCCTGATGGACCGGCTCACGATTGAAGACAGTAAGATTGAGGGTGAAATCCTGGCGCCTGCTCCAGCGCGCCAGAACCTCCGCAAAGATCGTCATGATCGCGGCCGTAGGGGTGAGGCCGGCGCTCTGGGCCAGTTCCTTGAAGCGTGACCAGTCTTTCGCGGCAAGCCGGCCCCGGCGACGCGTGAAGCGCGGATGCTCGATCTGCGATGGGTTGCATGCCAAGGGCAGATCCGGTGAGGCTGGCAGGGTGGCTATGCGGGCAGTCCAGTACTCCCGCGCCCGCTCATAGGCTGCACTGTTATGGGCGGATTTCTCGAACAGAACATAATCCCGGAATGTCAGTCCGATTTCAGGAAGCGCGCGTTTCTGCATGAGCGCCGCGAGTTCGGTCCCCATTAATTTCAACGACCAGGCGTCACCGATGAGAACATCGAAACTGACGAACAGCCTCGTCGTTTTTTCATCGAGCCGGGCGGCTTCGATGTGAAACAACGGCCAGCGGTCCGCCTTGAAAATATTGTGCGACAGCCGGTTTCTGATGTCCATCAGGCACGCGGCCCCATCGGCCGCATCACGCAGGTCCGCCACCGGCAGCGTATAATGGGGAACGTCTGCCAGCACGCGTTGCCGCCCGTCGGCATCGACGATCGCGCGCAGCATGTCGTGGCGCGCGACAAGACCGTTTATGGCGTTTTCCAGCGCACCGGTATCAAGATTGTCTATATCGAATTCCCGATAGCCGTGTGACCCGACGCTCCCGAGTTCGAAACCCTGGTTGCGGCCGATCCAGTATGCATGCTGGATATCCGTCAGCGGAAAAGGCTCATGGCGGTCTTCAGGATTATGGACCACCGCAAGGCCGTCGACGTTGAGGGTTTCCTCGGCCTCATTATCAAGCCGGTTTGCCAGCCCAGCGATCGTCGGTGTCTCGAAAATTGCTTTCAGCGGCAGTGAAACCCCGAAATCGGCCTTGATGCGGGCAATGATCCTGATAGCGAGGAGTGAGTGCCCCCCCATCTCGAAGAAGCTGCGCTCGACATCGATCATGCTGGTTTGAAGAACGTCCTGCCATATGGCAGCAAGTCGCTCCTCGACATGGTTTCGTGGCGCGGTAGCGCTGCTATCAGGCGTCTTTATTTCAAGTGCGCGCAGGGCGCTCCGGTCGATCTTGCCGTTCGGCAGATGCGGCATGGCCGGCAGGATGGTCCATAGGGCCGGGACAAGGTGGGAGGGTAGCTGCCTTGCCAGTGCAGAGCGGATGTCGTCGACCGTTAGCTGTCGTCCGGCATCGAGCGAAATATAGGCGGCCAGCTGGCGTTCCGGGCTTGCTTCATCACCGATAACTGCAACGACGGCCTCGTTGACGCCATCGATATCCTCAAGCTGGTGCTCGATCTCGCCGGTCTCGATCCGCAGGCCCCTGATCTTGACCTGATTATCGAGACGTCCGTGGAATTCCAGCGTACCATCCGCGCGGCGCCTGACCCGGTCGCCGGTGCGGTAGAGATAGGCGGACGGCCTGCCGGAAAAAGCATCCGGGACGAAACGCTCGGCCGTTTGGCCCGGGCGTCGCAGATATCCGCGGGTGACACCGGCTCCGCCGAGATAAAGTTCGCCCGCAAGACCGTCAGGCCGGAGACGTCCGGCCCGGTCGAGGACATAGGCTTCCGTGCCCGGCAGGGGTGCGCCGATGGAAACCGTTTTTTCCCCGTTGACGGCGCAAACCATAGCGCCTGTTGAGTAAGTCGTATCTTCCGAAGGCCCGTAGAGATTGTGTATGCCCGCCTGCGGTGCCTTCTTCGCCAGTTCTTCAAGCAGGACCGGCGGCAGCGGCTCCCCGGCGAGATTGACGGCCCGAACGGAGGTCGGAAGCGTGTCGTGGCGCAGATATTCGCGCAGCAAACTCGGAACGGTGTTGATCAGGCTGACCTCGGCGACATGCTGCAAACGCGGCAGATCGAACAGCGTGTTGGCCAGAACCACCTGACCGCCGCAGGAAAGCGTGCCGAAAATCTCGAATATGGAGAGATCGAAGCACACTGAGGTCGATGCCAGGACGCCTGCCAGCTCGTCACCAGTGAAATTGCTGCGGGTCCACTGCATGCGGGCGGCGGCATTGCCATGCGTGATCGCCACGCCCTTCGGTCGTCCCGTCGAGCCTGATGTATAGATGATATAGGCGAGATCGGCCGGATCGCAGGCGTGAGCGGCGGCAAAGACCGCATCGGGAAGTTTGGCGACCTCAAGGATAGTCAGTTCATCCGTGGCGTCGAATGCCAGCCGGTCGCTATCCGTGAGCACGACCCTGATGGCCGCATCCTGTGCAATGAAGGCAAGCCTCTCTGACGGATAGTCCGGGTCGAGCGGCACATAGGCCGCGCCGGCTTTCAACACGCCGAACAGGGCCGCGATGAGATCCGGCGTGCGTTGCATGCAGACGCCGACGATAGAGCCGCGGCCAAGCCCGCCTGCGGCGAGCGCAGCGGCAATCGCGTCGCTTCGCTGATCGAGCTCCCGATAGGTGAGGCTGCCATGTTCGCTCGCCACGGCGGATTCTTCCGGGGTGCGCGACGCCTGCGAGGTCAGCATCTCGTGCAGGCAAAGCCGGTTGGGTGTCAGAGCCTGACCGGCAGACCGGCGGATCTCTCCCTGCTGCTCGTCGTCGCAAAGAAGGGAGAATTCCGAAAGCTTGCGGGCAGGATTTTCGGCGATCGTGCGCAATACATGTTCGAAACGCCGCCAGATCGTGGCGACCGTCTCCTCATTGAAGAGATCGGTTGCATATTCGATCTTTCCGCCGATGTCGGGGTCATTGTCCTCGAGGTTGAAGCGGATTTCGTTTTTTGCAGCACCATCGGGCAGGCGCAGTGTCTCGATGGCAAGACCGTCGAGTTCAGGCAATCTTGCCAGATTGTGCTGAAGATCGAATTTTGCCTGAAACAGCGGCGTCATTTCGGACAGGGAGCGTTTTGGATTGAGCGCCTCGACGATCCGCTCATAGGGCACATCCTGGTTCGCCAGGCCGGTGCGGACGGTCTCGCCGACGCGCTGCAGCAGGCTGGAGAAATCCGGATTGCCGGCAAGATCGGTACGCAGCACCAGCGTGTTGACCAGAGGGCCGATCATCGCCTGGGTTTCCGGCCGGTCGCGGTTTGCGACTTCGCTGCCCACGACGATGTCGTCGCTGTCGCAATAGAGATGCAGCACCAGTTTGAAAGCGGAGAGAAGCAGAACGTAGAGGCTGACATTGTGTGCCCGTGCCAGCGCCCTCAGCTGTCCCGACAGTGCGGGGTCGACGGAAACCGCAAATTGCGCGCCGAGGAAAGTGGCGACGGCCGGTCGCGGCCGGTCGAATGGCAGGTCCAGCACCGGCAGGTCCGTTCCGAGCGCCTTTTTCCAGTATGCGAGCTGGTTTTCAAGCACCGGGCCGCGCAGCATCTTTCCCTGCCAGATCGCCCAGTCGGCATATTGAACGCGAATATCAGGCAGATGGTGTGACTGGCCTGTCGTCTCCTTGTAGAAGCCCGCGAGATCACGGGCAAGCACGGTCATGGACCACCGGTCGCCGGCGATGTGATGCAGCCCGACCGCCAGCAGATGATCTTCGGCCGAAAGGCGCACCAGCATTGCGCGCAGTTGCGGATGGCTCAGATCATAAGGTTCGGAAAGCCGTTGCAGGATGTGCTGCCGGGCTGTGGCTTCCGCATGGGTGTCCTGCGCGAGGTCTAGGAATTCGATTTCCCCGTCACCGGCCGTCAGAATATCCTGTTCAGGAAAGCCGTCGGCGCCGGCAATGAAGCGCGTTCGCAGCGGTTCATGCCGTTCCACAACCTTCGCCAGCGCCTCTTCCAGCGCCGTCCTGTCGAGTTTCCCGCGGAACCGCAGGATGCTGCGCATATTGTAAGCCGTGTTTTCAGGTTCAAGCTGCTGCATGAACCACAGGCGCTGCTGCGCAAAGGACAGGGGCCGATCACCATCGCCTTCCTCACGTCCTGGAATGACGGAGTCGAGAGCCGACTGATATCCCCGCTCGGCAAGGCGCTGCTCTATGAGGCGACGGCGCTCGGGCGAAAGGTTCGCGAGTTTGGCGTAGAATTCGTTCATCGTGCTTCTGCTCCTCCAAGCGCGCTCTGGACTTCACTGTCGGAAAGGCTTTCGATTTCCATCAACAGCGCCGCCATCTCGTCCAGGTCGCCTTCATCAGGCATATGGGCGGTAATCATGCTCGCCACGCGGGCGACCGTGGGGTTTTCGAAGAGGAGTTCGCGCATTTCGATCTTGACCGGGAATGTTTCCCTGAGCTTGGCGACAACGCGGATGGCCAGAAGCGAGTGGCCGCCCAGCTCATAAAACCCGTCATCCACGCCGATCCCGTTCACGCCGATCAGTTCTTCGAAAATGCCCGCGACTGTGGTTTCGGTGTGGGTGCGCGGGGCGATGAAGGGTGTGGACATCGCCGGCCTCGCACGGCCCGAAACAGGCGCATTCGACAGCTGCGCCTTCTTGACCGCCGTTGGTGCGACGGTGATGTCACTGCGCGAAAGCATCGTTGTGCCGGTAATGCCGTTCTCGATGATCCTTCTCGTCAGGTCCCAGGCATCATCAGAGGCAACCGCATAGGCGTTGGTGTCGAGCGAGGAACGTTTGCCGGCGGCCAGCACATCGATGAGCGGATAACCAATGGCGAACCAGGGCATTCTCGCGCTGCGTGACTGGGCAGCCACAAGCAGCTCCACCGCCTGATATCCCGATGTATAGGCGGCCAAGCCCACGCCGCCGATGACGGTTGCGAGCGATGACTGGATGCAGCAAAAACCTGCCCGCCGTTGCTCCATCGCCGTTATGAGCGCCCGCAGCGGCGCGATGCGAACCGCTTCATTGTAGCTGAGATGCGTGTCGTCCATCATCGAAAGCGGCGCTGCGGCCTGCCGGTTCGCCTGAGGCATGCTCAGAAAAATTCCGTCGATACGGCCGTGCCTCGACACCACCTCATCGAGTGCCGCGCCGATGGCAGCCGGATCATTGCAGTTAATCCGGCGCGTATCGATAGCTGCGTCCAACTGTATGGCGGCCTCGGCATCCTCGATGGAGTGCAGCACGGACAGGCGTGTGCCGGATATTTTCGCCAGATGATCCAGCCAGACGGTGCCGACACCTTCGGCGATATTGCCGATCACGACATAAACGCCGTTTTTCTTCAGGCGGGCGGATGCCTGCGGTTCAGGCAGGTCGAGCGGCGCAAATCCATGCGACCAGCGATGCGGCCCCCTTATGGCGACCACCGGACCGGTTCCGTTGAATTCCGCCAGGAGGCGATCCGCAACCGCCTGATCCGCCATGTCCTGCGCCACCATGATATCGATGTGCCTGCAGGTCAGGTCTTCATATTCCTGGCCCGCAACCTTCAGGATGCCCGGCAACTGAGACTGCAGCTCGTCGAGCTTTTCCAGGCCGGTGACATCCGTTGCGCCATTGGTCACCAGCGTCAGATTACTTTTGTGCCCCTGTGCGGTGAGCGCCCGCACGAGATTGAGCAGGGTCGTAACCTCGTCCCGCCGGCCGGGCTTCAGCGGCCAAAGATAAAGGATATCCTGTGGCAGAGCCCCGCGTTCGCCGAGAGTGTCGAGCAGCCGGGCAAAATCCGCGACGGAATGTCCGGCAAGGCTGAAGCAGCGGAAATCGCACTCGTCGAACCTGTCGCCTTCAATGGCGCGATAGGCCTGAGCGCCAGCGCCTTCCAGCCGTGCGGCGAGGGATTTGCCGATACGTCCTTCATCAAGGATCAGGACACGGCGGTTTCTGCAATCTGCCGGGCTTGCCGGCAGGCGCTGCCAAGTCGGACGATAGATTCTGGCGCTGTCGACGGCGTTGGAGACAGGCGCCTGGTTTCCTGCCGTCTGGGCGGAAATCCAGTAGCGCTGCCCCTGAAACGGATAGGTGGCGAGCGGCACGCGGCCGCCTTCAGCCGATACGGCCTGCCAGTCGAGATGCCCGCCGGTCCGCCAATATTGTCCCAGTGCGGCAAGGTACTGGCCCGTCTCGTTTTCCGGTCTGGAACGGCCAAGGCACGGTATGATCCGGTCTTCCGCGATAGCCTGTGCGCTGATGAGACCCGACAGTGCCGAGCCGGGTCCGGCCTCGATGAAGGTGGCATTATCGATGCGGAGAAGGGTTCGCATCCCCTCATCGAAACGCACGGTCTGTTCCAGATGGCTGGCCCAGTAATTCGGATCCGTCGCCTGCGCGTCGCTCAGCCAGGTTCCCGTCACATTGGAGATCATCGCAACGGATGGCGGGAAAAGCCTGACATTTCGCAGTTCCTCCAGATAGCGCGCTGCGGCCTGCGCCATCATCGGCGAATGAAACGCATGTCCAGTCTTCAGCCGCCGCGTCACGTAACGCGCCTGTTTGAGTTCCGTTTCGAGCTTTGCGATCGCGTCCAGGCTGCCTGAAACGACGCTGAGGCCCGGCGCATTGCTGGCCGCCAGGGCTATGTCCGCGTTAAGCCAGCGGTCGATCGGTGCGTCGGGATGAACGACCGCAAGCATTGCGCCGGGGGCGGCCTGTTGCATCAACCGGCCGCGCGACACCACAAGCGCAAGTGCCGTATCCAGATCAAAGATGCCCGCCAGGCAGGCCGCCACATATTCGCCGATGCTATGGCCATGAAGCGCCTGCGGTATCACACCCTGCGCCATCCATGCCTTCGCAAGGGCATATTCCACGGCAAACAGCGCCGGTTGGGCAAAGTCCGTATTATGGATATCCTCATGTCCGGCAAAGAGATCAGCGCGGAAATCGCGTTGCATGATCTTGGAAAGACGATCCGCGCAGGCATCGAAAGGCGCACGGAAAAGCTCCATCCGCTCGTAGAGATCCTTGCCCATTCCGGCATATTGGCTTCCCTGTCCCGGAAACAGGAAAACTGGTGACGGCGTGCTGCCGGCAATGGTTGGCTTTTGAGCAGCAAGACGGTGCAGTTCCGTCGCGGCCGACGCCAGATCATCCGCAACCAGCGACTGGCGATGGCTAAAAGCCTTCCGGCCATGACGCAGCGTGAAGGCAACGTCGTTGATCGCAAGTTCCGGGTCCGCCTCGAACGTTTTCGCCTGTGCCGAAAGCAGGGCCGAGAGCGCTGCTTCATTGCGCGCCGAAAATACCAGAAGCTGCGGGGATGCCGCTTGCGTCCTAGCGCACGGGCCTGCTTCGGCCGGAGCCTCTTCCAGCACCAGATGCGCATTCGTTCCGCCGATGCCAAGAGAACTGATGCCGGCTCTCCGGGGGTCTTCCACAGGATCCCAGTTTCGCAGGGCGGTATTGACCTCAAAGGGGCTTGCCGGGAAGTCGATCTTTGCGTTTGCCTGTTTGAAATGAAGGCTTGCGGGGATTTTGCCGTGCTTGAGGCAAAGTACGGTCTTGATGAAACCTGCAACGCCTGCGGCGGTATCGAGGTGGCCGATATTGGTTTTCACGGAGCCAATGGCGCAATATCCGGTGCGCGTCGTCGTCTTGCGAAAGGCCTGCGTCAGCGCCGCGATCTCGATGGGGTCGCCCAGCGATGTTCCCGTGCCATGCGCCTCGATATAACCGATGGAATCGGCCGATATTCCGGCGGCGGCGTGGGCCTCGCTTATGACCATGGCCTGGCTGTCCACCTGTGGCGCGGTGAAGCTCGCCTTCAGCGCGCCGTCATTGTTGATGGCCGAACCGATGATGACGGCGTCGATCGTGTCGCCGTCTGCAAGCGCATCTTCGAGGCGCTTGAGCACGACGACGCCGACGCCGCTGCCGGGAACGGTTCCTGCGGCATCCGCATCGAACGCACGGCAATGCCCGTCAGGAGACAATATTCCGCCTTCGCGCGCCACATATCCGTGCGAACGGGAAACTGTTACGCCGCCCGCGAGCGCAATATCGCATTCGCCCGCAATGAGGCTCTGGGCCGCGACATGGATGGAAACAAGGGATGAGGAGCAGGCCGTCTGCACCGTCATGGCCGGTCCGCGCAGATTGAGCTTGTAAGCCGTGCGCGTCGCCAGAAAGTCCTTGTCGTTGGCGACGAACAGTTCAAAGGGGCTGATCGATTGGCGCACCGCGGCATTGGCGTGCAGGTTCAGGAGATAGGTATTGAAGCCGCTTGAGGCATAGACGCCGATGGAACCGTCAAAAGTGTCGCCCTGATATCCGGCGCGCTCCAGCGCCGCCCAGGCGCATTCGAGAAACAGCCGCTGCTGCGGATCGAGAATTTCCGCTTCGCTGGGGCTGTAGCCGAAAAATTCGGCGTCAAACAGGTCAGCGCCCTCCAGCGGCGCTGAAGCCCGCACGAAATCCGGATCGGCAAGCTGTTCGGGCGGCACACCCAGCGCGATGAGTTCCTCGTCGGTCCATTCTTTAACCGACTCCCGGCCATGAACCAGATTATCCCAGAAGCTCTCAATGTCGGAGGCTCCCGGAAAGCGGCCTGCCATACCGATGACGGCGACCCGAAAGGCGTTCCGATCCTGGTTTGAAGCGCTGGTATAGTCGGACATATGCAGTTCTCGCTGGATTAGAAATTGAACACGCACGTTACTTGTGGAACGGGCAGCCTTTTTTGGGTGGATCGATCATGCCGAGCCGACCGCGTTCGAAACGCTGAAGCGTATCGATTGCCTTCCGGTCGCCGTATCGCAGGCTTCCGGCGTCGGAGCCGACGAAACGGGAGCAGACGCCGACATGCCCTTCCGCCAGATATTTGTAGGCTGCGACGAATTCCGTGTGCGCGTCATGGAGTTCGACCGGCAGGGTGGCGAACACGTCCTTCATTTCACGCCAGACCTGAATGAGGACGGCATGATCGAACGACATCAGCCCGCTGAAATCATCGGATTCGACTGATGGCGGCGTCATGGAGACGCGGATGGTATTTTCGTAATCCGCCTTGCTGAAGCTGGCGGCGAGGTCCATGGAGCTGGCAGATGTGCGCAGAAGCACCGCGGCGGCCCGCAATTCCCTGTCCGCTTCGGCATGGTTTTCCTCATGCACCTGCATATTGAAACGACGAAGGCACAGAACCAGCCCCTGCACGTTCATGAAAAACGCCCAGTGGAATTCGCGCCATATCCGGGAAGGTGAGGGGGGAGCAACGGTCATCTGGCACACTCCACGCCAAAGCACCTTGCAAGAAGCCTTGCATGAACCTTAAAACCGTCAAACTGGGCCTTAGCGGCCTTTTCCGACAGGTGTGGCGCCCGGCAGAAAAGATCGGTAACGGAGAGCGCGACCTGCAGGAAGCTGCGCAGCAGAACATGGGCGGGCTGGGCAGTGGTAATGCGGTTCACGCGGAAATATCGGTCATAATCATTGGCGTGAAAGGACGTCAGCGGCAGGCCGCTGATATCCACGACGCCGGGGTCGGACATCGGCTTTTCCATGTTGCCCAGAAGTGCTGCGATGCGCGCGCGGCATTCGGGATGATGCAGCGTGAACGCTTCGAGGGCCTCGCAGATGATGTGCTGCAGGCGGGCTCTTTCGTGTTCTTCCGGCACCATTACCGGTGCCAGTGCCTCTGGCAGGAGCAGATCTAGAACGGCATCCTGCGCAAGCCAGTCCCTGTCCGGTCCGGCGTCCTCGCGGGGCACCGGGCTTGGCCATGGTTGGTCGTCCATGGGGATGCGTCCTATTCTTGCGTGCTGGTAGAGTTCGCTGTTTCGCCGTCCATCAACCGCCGCAGACTCAAGGGGCGCATGTCGGTCCACTCCACCTCGATATGATCAAGGCACGCCTGCTTCGATCCGGAAAAGCCGCTTAGTCGCCACCCTGTCGGGACCGCCTTGTAGACCGGCCATATCGAATATCGCTCCTCGTCGCTGATCACGACGTTGTAGTGCAGGTCTTCAGTCGGGGTCTGGGAACTCATGGTGGTCACTCCGATCAATGTCTGTCGAGAAGACGGTGGTCCGCCAAAGCCGTCAGGCCTTGCAGAACAGCGTCGTGAACAAAGGTGATGTCGTCATCGCTGTGGGCGGTTGAGAGAAAACCGCCGCGGTCTCCGGCACGAAGGTGAACGCCGGAGGTCAGAAGAAGGAAGGAAAGCATGGTGACAGCCTGCGGCGAGATGCGGCTGCGGGCAGCGGATACGGCAAAGAACGAACCGAAGCTCATGAACGCAACGGGCAACCCCGCATCTCTGAGCGCGCCGTTCAGCCGTTCCACGAATGCCTGGGTCCTGGCGTTGAGGCTGTCTTGCAGGGCCGGTCCGTCTTCCAGCAATCGTGTCGCGACGGCCTTGGCGGCTGCGAGTGCCAGCGGATGGCGGCAATAGGTTCCGGCAAAAAATGTCGGGGCCACTTTCGGGAGGGAGCTGTCGCCATAAGCCCATGCTCCGCCATCGACGAAATCCATGAACCGCCCCTTGCCGGCGATGAGCGACAGTGGCAATCCGCCGCCGGCGATTTTGCCGTATGTGGCGATGTCGGCATCGATGCCGAAATAAGACTGTGCGCCGCCGGGTGCGACGCGAAAGCCCGTGATCATCTCGTCGAATATCAGCGCACTTCCGGTCTTTTCCGTCACGCTTCGCAATTCATGGAGAAACTCTCGCGGCTGCAGTTCCGGGTTCCGGCTCTGAACGGGTTCGACGAGCACGCCGGCAAGGCTTTCGCCGTGACGCCTGATATAATCGATGGAACGGGGATTGCCGTATTCCAGCAGCACGATATCGCGGGCGGAGGAAGGGGCCACGCCCGAAAAGCCGGGAACTGCTTTCGTCAGCATCATACGTTTCAGGAGCGGCTTGAGCGCCACCAGCCATGCCGGACGGGACCGCATCAACGCGCCCCTGCGGATATATTCGAGTTTGGTCGCCTTATGCAGGGCAGGGTCTGAGTGGCCGTGATACGAGCCTGTAAACAGCACAATCTTGTCGCGCCCCGTCGCGGCACGGGCTATACGCATGGCCGTCTGCACGGCTTCGGTTCCGGTATTGCTGAATGTGACGCGGTCTTTTCCGGTGATGCGGCAAAACAGTTCCGCGGTCTCGCCGGCCAGATCCGATTGCGGCCCAAGTGCGAAACCCTTGGCCAGCTGCGCTTCGATTGCCGTGCGGACAAAGGACGGATTATGGCCAAAGAGATTGGTGCCGAGGCCCATGAGAATATCGACATATCTGTTGTTGTCGATGTCCTGCAAATAGGCGCCTTCCGCATGGGTGGCGACGATGGGATACAGCGCCTCTTTGGTTTGCATGGTGAAGGGAAGGCCGATCGAGCTTTTGTCCGAAAGGAAATCCCGGTTATAGGCGGCGGCGCGCTTCGAACCCGGCGTCTTGAGATTGAAGTCGGTAACGATTGCGGCAACAGGGTCGGCCGCCGTGCCGATATTATTGTGAATATTCATTCGACGGCCTCCTGCGTGGCTTCTTGGCGCGCGTGATCCCCGGCAATCTTCTTGCAGAGGAAGTAGACCGCTCTCTCATCGGTCACCGGACCGCCATCGGTGCTTCGCATTGTCACCGAAAAGCCCGATGTGCGGAGAAGCTCGGTCACGGTGTCCAGATCGTGCCCCCAAACAGGGTTGGTCACGGCATGGCGCTGCCAGTTCTTCCCGGGAATGCCGAAGCGGGCGATGAGAGCGAGCCGCCGGCGATTGGAAAGCAGCCGGGCCACCAGCCTGTATGCCGCCTCCACCGGGGAGAAGCCCGCCTCTTTCGACCTCGTATGGATTTCAACCGTGAAGGACCCCTCGTTCGACCGTGAATTATATCGAGGCGTGATCAGCCAGGCATAATCGTCGGTGAGTTCTCCCTCAGCCGGAAAATCACGCCAGTAGCGCACCATCTGGCCGGGATGGTTGATGTCGAAAGCAAAAATTCCGTCATCCCTCAGGCAGCGGCGAACGCTTGAAAAAACCTTCTGCAGGTCTTCGGTATTCTGGATGTGGTTCAACGATGCGCTGGTGCAGACCACGCCGTCGAAAGGCCGTTCGAAGGTGAAATCCCTTGCGTCCCCCAGAACGAATTCAAGATCGGGCGCATTGCCACGGGCATGGTTTATCATGTCCTGTGAACCATCCAGCCCGGTGACGGCATATCCGCGCGCAGCCATCAGCTTTGCCAGATGTCCCGTTCCACAGCAGAGATCGAGCACCGAAGCGCCGTCGGGCAGTTGCGAAAGAACCGCCCGTGTCAGGGGCTCGATCTTTTGCTCGCTATAGCGCGGGCCAAGCGTGTGGTTGTAGAGCCAGGCCCAATGGTCGTAATTGCCGGCTTCGCTTGATATGACTGTGCTCATCGTTCACCCTGCTTTCGCGCGTCATTGGACGTCGCGTTCAGAAAGTTGGCCTTGGCAAATGCGCGCAGATATGTTCGCAAAAGCTCGAATGTCAGGGCCGGTTCGCGGAATGGTGCGTCGGACATTGCCGCCTGTGTGAGGTGGCAATCGAAGTTACGCGTCTGTTTTTCATCGCTCTTGCCGGCGGCGGAAGGCGATCGTAGCAATCCCAGCAATGGATAAAGCGGGTGGTCCGGCGTTCCGGGCGCCACATCGCTCAGCATGTCCTGCCATTCCAGCTGCGAAACCCGTTTCAGTTCGATTCCCTCCAGTTCGCAGGCCTCAAAGAGCCGGGCGCTTGAAACGGGGGAGGAATGAATGAGATGGAATACCTGTCCTGCGGAAGCCGGTTTGCCGGAGAGATGGACAATCGCCCGGGCCACATGGTCGACCGGCAGCATATCGAGCAGCCTTTCGCCTTCCGGCGCTGTCCTGGTGTAAAGATAGGCCTGCACCAGGCGGCACAATATGTCCGAGCCGTTGAAGGCGCCGGTAACGCTGTCGCCGGATATCGCTCCCGGCCGGTAGATCGTCACCGGCAATCCCCGCTTTCCGGCTTCGTGAACGAGATGCTCCGCCACCCATTTGCTCCGGTTATAACCGCCGGCGGGCGGAGCAAACCCTTCCACGCTCTCCAGTTCGCAGACAGGCCTGGCATCGCTACCGGAACCGCGACGCGGCGTCAGCGCACTGAGTGTCGAGATGTAATGAACGTGCCGCCCTGCCCCGGTGCAGGCCAGTTTGAGAATTTCGTGGGTCCCGAGCACGTTTGTCTCGCGCAGCCTCTCGTACCGATGCAAATGGTGCACTTCCGCGCCATTGTGGAAAATACAATCGGCATTTCGGGCAATATGGTCGTAGTCCGCCGCGGTAAGCCCGAGATTTGGTTTGGAAAGCTCGCCCGACAATGTCGTCACACGCTCCGTCAGCACGGATTGGGGCAGGTCATATTGCCTGAAGGCCTGCCGCAGGCGGCTCATTCCGTCGTCGCCACGGACCAGGCAGGTGACTTTTCTCGCCGGGTCGCGAAGCAGCTCGTGGAGCAGATAGGTGCCGAGAAAGCCGGTCGCTCCGGTCAGGAAGACGTGGGCGGAGGGACTTTCCGCTCTTGCCGTCGCACTCGGGCGGATTGCGTCATCCAGTTCTATATCGCGCTTCAGCAGCAGGGTTTCTTCGTCGCTGCCACTATCGCCGGCGTCTCTGGTTCGCAGGCGGTTCGCCAGCGCTTCCACCGTGGAGGCATTGAAAAGATCGAGAACGCCGATGTCGAGGCCGAACTTCTCCTTTGCGACGGCGCAGAAACGGGTGGCCAGCAGCGAGTGGCCGCCAAGCGCGAAGAAGTCATCGGTTGCGGCAACCTGATCAATATTCAGAACATGCCCGAACGCGCTGGCTATCCGGGTTTCCATTTCGCCTTCAGGCGGCCGGCCATCGGGGTTTGTTTCGGCGCGCGGCGCGGGAAGCCTTGAGGGATCGATCTTGCCGTTCACGGTGAGCGGCAGCGCCTCAAGCCAGTCGAACGTGTCGGGCACAAGAAATTTCGGCAGGCGGTTTGCCAGCCATGCGCGAATTTCCGACGGCGTGGGTCTGGTTGCAGCGTCCTGATCGGTTTGAGGAACCGCATAGGCGGCGAGCCTTTTGCCGCCGCGTCCGTCGTCACGAACTGTCACCGTCGCCGAAACGATGGACGGGTGGGCAAGCAGGCCAGCCTCTATTTCCCCGGGCTCAATGCGGTATCCACGGATCTTGACCTGGCTGTCCAGCCGCCCTGATACGTGGACCCGGCCATCGGCAAGCAGCACGGCCCGATCGCCGGTGCGGTAAAGCACGCCCGCGCGCCCGTTCGTGGCAAATGGATCGGGAACGAAACGTTCGGCCGTCAGGGCCGCCCGGTCGTGATAACCGCGGGCAATGCCGCAGCCGCCGATATGAAGTTCTCCGGGCACGCCGAATGGCAACAGCTCGAGATTATCATCCAGCACATAGAGCTGCTTGTTTGCCGCAGGCCTCAGCACCGGCAGGCCGGCGCGCCCGCCTCCCATGTCGACCATGCTGGCATTGACGGTGGTTTCGGTGGGACCGTAGGCATTGATGAAACGACGGTTCTTTCCCCATCTTTCGATGAGTTCCGGCATCGGAACCTCTCCGCCGACCAGAACGGTGCGCAGCGACGGCAGGTCGTCGACCGGCAGGGAAAGCAGGGCCGATGGCGTCATCGTCAGGTGTGTCACATGTCGCGTGTGCAGGATATCGGCCAGTTCGGCGCCGGGAAGGGTCGCATATCCGGGCAGAAGGAGAAGCCTGGCGCCGGCACCAAGGCTCATCACGAGTTCGGGAATGGAGGCGTCAAAACTGAAGCTGAAGAACTGCAGCACACAATCGCCGGGCCTGACGTCGCAGGCGCTGATCTTGTCCCTCGTCAGATTGATCAGCCCGCTATGATCGACAAGGACGCCTTTTGCCTTGCCAGTCGAGCCTGACGTATAGATCACATAGGCCAGCTGCGAAGGATGCGTGATCGTTGCAAGGTTGTCAGTGCATTCGTCGTGGGGGAAATCCTCATCCAGATTGAGCCGGTCGGCTGTCGCTGGGAGATCGATCGAACTGTGGCTGACGACGAGTCGGGCACCTGCGTCCGACAGCATCGAGCCAATCCGCTCGGCAGGATAATCCGGATCGAGAGGCAGATAGGCGCCGCCGGCTTTCCAGACTGCAAGCCAGGCCACGATCATGTCGAAACCGCGCGGCAACGAGATTGCGATGACCGTTTCCGCGGTAACGTCCTTATGCCGCAGCAGGCGCGCCAGCCTGTTTGCGCGCGCGTTGAGTTCGCCATATGTCAGGATGTCATCAGCGTCCGCGCGCGGCATGACGAGCGCCACGGCGTCCGGCGCGCGCGCCACCTGCGCCTCGAACAGCTCATGAAAGGAGTGCGGCCCAGCGTGTTCCTGCGTCGTGCTGTTGAAGTCGAAAACCCGCTGCTGCTGCTCTTCCTGTGTCAAAAGCGCAAGGGTTGCGATCGGCAGGGAGGGGGTGGCGACGATGGATTTCAGCAGTTGCTGGAAATGGCTGGCGAACAGGCTAATCGTCTCGGCTTTGAACAGTGCGGTCTTGTATTCGACCGTGCCGGAAAGCCCGGTTTCCGTCTCGCGTAGATCGAGGCACAGGTCGAGCCTCGAAACCTTGTCCTGGCGCGCCAGCCGGCGCATTTCCAGCGCGGGAAGCCGGATGCGCTCGCGTGGTGCTGCGTCGAGCTGAAATTTTATCTGGAACAGCGGGTGGCTGTCGGGGTCGCGTTGCACGCCGACCATGTCGACAATACGCTCGAACGGCATGTCCTGATGGCTGATAACCTGCTGCAGGGTCTCATGTGTTTGCCGCAGGGCCTTTTCAAAATTGCCGAAGGGATCGACACGCGACCTGACGGGGAGAGGATTAACGAACAGCCCGACCAGATCTTCCGTCTCCACATACGGGCGGCTCGCGACGGGCGTGCCGATCACCAGATCGGTTTGCCCGGTATAGCGGTGAATCAGCAGGTTAAAGGCGGTAAAAAGCGCCGTGAACAGCGTTGTGCCATGCGCGGCGGCAATCTTGCGCAGCGCATCGGCCGTCGCTTTGTCGATCGAGAAGTCATGCAGTTCACCTGCATGGCCATGGCCTGCGGTGCGCGGCATGTCCGTTACCAGCTGCGTTATCTGCAAAGGCTGCGAAAGGTGCCGTTTCCAGAATTCCTCGAGCGCTCCTGCCGTTTCCGCCGCCAGACGCTGGCGCTGCCATGCGGCAAAGTCGCCATATTGTATCGGCAACGCCGCTTCCGGCGTCTCGCTGCCGGACACTTGTGCGCTGTAAAACGCGCCGAGGTCTTTCAGCAGGATTTCAGTAGACCAGCCGTCGGCGCATATGTGGTGCAGCATAAAAACAAGGACATGGCGGCCATCGCCGCACTTGACGACGAGCAGGCGGATGGGCGGTTCTGCGGCAAGATCGAAGGGTCTGCTCGTTTCTGTATGAATGACATCTTCGATTGCCGCATCGGCAGGTGAAATACTGACGACGGAAAAAGGCGTTTCACAATCTGCGGATATGGTTTGTCTCGGTACGCCCTTGTCACTGTATATGCGGGCGCGAAGCACCTCGTGGCGGTTCATGACAGCGGCAAGCGCCGCCCTCAGCGCATCGAGGTCGAGCGTACCTTGGGCTTCGAGCGCGATGCAGATGTGGTGCAAAGCCGAGCCCGGATAGATCTGATCGATCAGCCACAGTCTTTCCTGGGCGAATGAAAGCGGCGGGCAGGTCTCGTGGCGGGCAGGAATATTGTTCCGGCCGGGTGCTCCGGCCCCCGCGTGCGCCATGTTGAGGAATGCCAGAATGTCGTTTTTTCTGGTCCGGATTTCGCTCATCACGGCATCGTTCAGGCGACCGTCAGGGTCCGAACATTTCAGGCTGCCGGCGTCGATCCAGACACGAATATTGTTTTGATGAAGCCGGGTTATGAGAGTTTCGACTGGCTCGATGTAATTCATAAGCCGCCCCTTGGCTGTATCGACTTCGCGCGATCCGGAGAACGAAGGGCGAGCCCTTTTAGGCCGGCGTTAAACGGCAATGTTCCCATCGGTAAAACAACTATCAATTGCATATTCAGCCGCCTGAAGCCGGTCGTCAATTTCAATTTCTTATTCTTGACTATGTGATTCAAGAATTATATGCAAGAGGTAATTGTTGTCATCGAGACGACGCGAGCGGCGACAACTGCCGCTGTCGGATAAGCGTGGGCAATTAGAACGATTAGCATCCTATGGTTGCTTGTCGCGAATAGTGATGGCACGACGTCAGGAGCTTTTTCAGATGCAGATCATACCGATGTTCGTTCGAACGCCGTCTGTGGAAAGAGATTTTGTAACGATAATACATAGGCTTGATGATCTCGCCGCCGATCGCCCGGCAGATGAGGCCTTTCGTTTTTATCCTGACGATCCAGGCGCGATCGATGAGAGCCGCAGCGGCGGCTGGACATGGGGGGAACTGAATGATCGCGTTAAAATTGTTTCCAGCGAGGTTTCCAGAACGGGTCTCGTCGGGCAGGGCGGTCGGGTGCTCATCGTTTATCCGCCGGGTCTTGCATTCATCGCAGCCTTCCTTGGATGCCTGCATGCGGGTGCCGTTCCGGTACCTGTCCCGGCGCCGCGGCGGAATGAAGGAATACACCGTTGGTTGCATATCGCGAAAGACGCCGGCATCTCGGGAATAGTCTGCGCCGCCGAATTGAAGGAGCTGCTGGAACCGCTCCAGAGGGCCGTCGGCCATGGATTTTGCCTTGCGCCTTCGGGTGCCGATCCCAATATTCCGCTGCAGGATCTTGCGCCTTCATCGAGCCTTCCAGCGGTGCTCGATGGAAGCCGGATTGCATTTCTGCAATATACATCCGGTTCGACCAGTGATCCGAAAGGCGTCATGGTCACCCATGCCAACCTGATGGCCAATCTGCGGCAGATCAGCCTTGCATTTCATTATGGCCCCGAGGATCGGTCCGCGACGTGGTTGCCCCATTATCACGATATGGGGCTGATCGACGGTATCCTGTCACCGATCTTCAACGGATTTCCGGTGTCGATCATGGCGCCTGCAAGCTTTCTGCGACGGCCGCTGCGGTTCCTTGAACTGGCGACGCAAAACCGGGCAACCATTATCGGCGGACCTAATTTCGCCTACGAGCATTGCGCCGACCGCTACAGTGAAGAAGCCGCCGCGCCGCTTGATCTCTCCACGGTCCGGATCGCCTATAATGGGGCGGAGCCGGTGCGCCCGCACACGCTGAGGCGCTTCAGTGCGCTGTTTGCCGACCATGGCTTTCGGCAAGAAGCCTTCTATTGCTGCTACGGCCAAGCCGAAGCCACGCTTTTCCTGACCGGAAATGCCCCATCCGACCCGCCACAATTGCGGAGTTTCAAGCGTGAAACGCTGGCGAAACAGGGAGTGGCGCTGCCGCTCCCTGCTGGAGCGGAAGAGCATGATGCAATCGAACTTGCGGCCTGCGGCCGTCCCGGAGCGGATATCGAGATCGTTGTCATGGAGCCGGAGGAAAACCGGCTGCTCGACGACGGGCAGGTCGGCGAATTGTGGATCCGTGGTCCTAATGTCACGCCCGGTTACTGGGCGAGAGCAAAAGCAAGCGCGGAAAGTTTCGACCAGAAAATTGCTGGCGAGGGTGGCTGGCGCCGCACGGGCGATCTCGGCTTTCGCCATGAGGGGCAATATTTCATTACCGGCCGTCTCAAGGATCTCATCATCATCAGGGGGCAGAACCATCACCCCGAGGACATAGAGCAGACCGCCTTCTCGTCGCATGCCGCGCTTGCACAGGGGCGAGCGGGTGCTTTCGCGCTTGATGTGGATGGTGAGGAACAGGTCGGTCTCGTCTGCGAGCTTACCCGTGATGGTCTGCGCAATCTGGACGCCGAAGCGGTTCTGCAAGCCATTCGCGGAGCCATTTCCCGTGTTCACAAGCTCAAGCTTGCCACCATCGTCCTCATCCGCCCCAGCAGCCTGCCGCGTACGCCGAGCGGCAAGGTCCGGCGTTTTGCCTGCCGCCAGGATTTGCTGAACGGCAATCTCAAGGTGGTCGAGCGTTGGGAGGCAACCCCGCAGGCGAGTTTCACGCCGGTTGCCGACCCGGGTGCGGTTGCAGACTGGGCGCAACAACTGGCTCGGGTTGACCGATCCCGGCATCCTGCTTTGCTTCGGCAGTGGATAAGGGAGGAAGTGTCATGGCTTTCTCGTCTACCTGCCGGAACCCTGCCCGCTGCAAATGCTGGTTTTTTTGATCTCGGCTTGGATTCCGTTGCGCTTGTCGGCCTTGCCGGAACGCTGGAGCGTGAGCTGGGTATCCGAACGCAACCGACGCTGTTTTTTGAGCATGCGACGATCGATGCGCTGGTGGACCATCTGTGCAGCGATCTCCTCGCCTCCGAGGTAACGGCGCAAGTGCAGGAGACGCCGGCGCAGAATTCCCGGTCGGATGACGCGGCGGAAGAAAGCGACCTGTCGTCCGAACTGGCTGCCCTGTCATCCCTTCTGCAGGCTGGAACAGGCCGAAAATAATCTCACGCTTTTCATGCAATCGATGATCGGAGCCATCGCCGATGAACGTAAAACAACAGGCCGCGGCCGGCAGTCAGCCCGATCAGGCGACATTGCTCGGAATATTGCGAGACGCGCGGGAGCGTCTGGAGATTTTCCAGAAACGCCATGACGAGCGGGTAGCGATTATCGGCCTCGCAGGCCGTTTTCCCGGTGCCGACGATATTGACGGTTTCTGGCAGCTGCTTGCCGGCGGCGGCTCCGGACTGACGACGGTCACGGATGCCGATCTCGAAAGCGCCGGTGTCGACCCGGAATTGTCGGGGCAGTCCGACTATGTCAGGGTCTGGGGCGGGTTCAGCGATCCGACTGCTTTCGATGCCGGGTTTTTCGGTTATGCGCCAAGGGAAGCCCAGCTGCTCGACCCCCAGCAACGGGTGTTTCTGGAATGCGCCTGGAACGCGCTGGAACATGCCGGTTATGGAAGCGGGAAAAGCCGGGGCCGCACGGGTGTTTATGCCGGCGGTTCGCTGAATTATCACTTCACCCATATTCATTCCGACCCGTCCCTGCGAGACAGCGTGGCACCGTTGCAGGCGGGGCTCGGCAATGTTTCCGGCATGATCGCATCGCGCGTGGCTTACCACCTTGATCTTGAGGGGCCGAGTGTGGGCGTTCAGGCAACCTGCGCCACCGGTCTGGTGTCGGTGCATCTCGCCGTTCAGGCATTGCTTTCGGGCGAATGCGAGATGGCGGTGGCAGGTGCTGTCTCCGTTGGCCAGCCCAAGCCTGCCGGTTATCTCTATGAGGCAGGGGGCATAGGCGCTCCCGATGGCCAATG
This sequence comes from Agrobacterium sp. NPDC058088, assembly GCF_042885035.1. NCBI lineage: Bacteria > Pseudomonadati > Pseudomonadota > Alphaproteobacteria > Hyphomicrobiales > Rhizobiaceae > Agrobacterium > Agrobacterium sp. NPDC058088. The sequence continues at coordinate 189,763 of NZ_JBHVSU010000003.1, forward strand.
CCGGCCATTCGATGCTTCCGCCAACGGCACCATATTCACCAACGGCGTTGGCGCCGTGATCCTGAAACGCCTTGGCGATGCGAAGGCGGCCGGCGATACGGTCTATGCCGTTATTGCCGGGTCGGCGATCGGTAACGACGGCAGCTCCAAGGTGGGATTGACGGCCCCTAGTGTCAAAGGCCAGGCCTCTGTTCTCAAGAAGGCGCTGGCCAATGCGGGCATCGCTCCCTCGGCAGTGGATTATGTGGAGGCCCATGCGACCGCGACGGCGATCGGCGATCCAATCGAACTGACCGCACTGAACCGTATCTACGGGCCGTCGCTTCGCGCCGAAGGCCGGACTTGTCTTATCGGTTCGGTCAAAGGAAATGTCGGGCATATGGATGCCGCGGCCGGCATTGGCGGGCTCATCAAGACTGTGCTTGCCCTGCGGCATGAATGCCTGCCTGCAAGCGGCAACTTCACGACGCCCAGCAGCGCCTGCGATTTTGATAGCGGCCCCTTCCGGGTGGCGGCAGGCAAATCCGACTGGAAAGCCGATGCCGACAGGCCGCGCCGCGCCGCCATCAGCGCGTTTGGCATGGGGGGCAGCAATGCTCATGTGATCATAGAGGAAGCGCCCGCACGCCAGGAATCGACGGAAGGCGAGACGGGCGCGCTGCTGCTGCCGCTCTCGGCGCGTTCGGCGGCCTCGCTCGCCGCAATGCAATCGTCCCTTTCGGATGCGCTCTCGAAAATTGGCAAACCTCAAGGGATGTCCCTTGCCGATGTTGCCCATACGCTGCAGACGGGACGAGAGACCTTCAACCACCGTTCCATCACGCTTGCGACGACATTATCCGACGCCGCTGAGAAACTGAGAGCCGGCTCTGGACCCGGTTTCGCCACGAGCCAGATCCCGCAGCATGATCCAAGCCTGGTATTCATGTTCCCGGGTCAGGGCAGCCAGCATGTGGGAATGGCCCGGTCACTCTATGAGCGCGAAGAGCATTTCCGGGCAGCACTCGATGAGTGCCTGTCATTGATACCATACGATCTTGAAATCCGGGCTTTGCTTCTTGCACGGGCGGATGCCTCCGATACCGGACTGGACCGCACGGACCGTGCCCAGCCTGCACTATTCGCCGTCGAATATGCGCTGGCCAGAATGTGGATGCAGAAGGGTCTGCAGCCGCGGGCCATGATTGGCCACAGCGTCGGCGAATATGTCGCTGCCTGCCTCGCCGGCGTGTTCTCCCTGAAGGACGCAATGTTCCTCGTGCTGGCACGGGGGCGGTTGATGCAGGGTTGCGCCGCTGGCGGAATGTTGTCGGTGATGCTGCCCGAGGCTGATCTGCGCGCCCGACTGGATGAGGGGCTTGAAATAGCTGCCGTGAATGGCCCGGGTAGCTGCGTTGTTGCTGGCGATACGGAGCTTCTGCATCGTTTTGCCGAACGTCTGGAGAAGGACGGGGCCGGTTGCCGGCTGCTCAGGACATCGCATGCGTTCCACAGTGCGGCGATGGAGCCTATCCTTGAAGAGTTTGCGGGCCTCTTCAATGGCATCGGTCTTTCTGCGCCGGCAATCGATGTGATGTCCAATCTTTCCGGAAACTGGCTGCGGGCCGAACAGGCCTGCAACCCGGCATACTGGACCGAACATCTTCGCAGAGCGGTAAATTTCAGCGGCGGGATGAAACATCTTCTCGAACTTTCCGCTCCCGTTCTGCTGGAGGTTGGGCCCGGCTCGACGCTTTCAAGGCTGGCGCGCCAGCAGGCGAATGAAGATTGCCGCATCGTAGCGTCCCTGCCGGATGCGGCCGGAACGGCCGACGCTGCCGACCATGCGTTGCTGGCGTTTGGACAGCTATGGCTGGCGGGCATCGATGTCCGCTGGGAGGCGCTTGACGACGGATCGCCGCGCCGCCGTGTGGGTTTGCCGGGTTATCATTTCGAGCGGCAATCATACTGGATTGCGCCACCCACGGTTGGGCGGGAGACGGCTGCTGCCGCAACCCACAGACCAATGGCCGAATGGTTCCATCAGCCGGTGTGGAAGACGCGGCCGCTGAAAATCGGCGTATCGGCAGTCGCCAAAGGTCGCTGGCTTGTTTTCGGTGCGGCTCTTCCGGAAATTCCGCACGGGATCGATGCGGTTCTTGTGGGTGAGGGAGCGACATTCAGTGCTTCGGAGAAAGCCTATACGATCGATCCGGCGAGCGCCGAGCATCTTCTTGCCCTGTTCGACGATCTCGCCAAGAAGAACTGGGCGCCTGATCAGATCATCAGCGGTTTTGGCTTGGCAGATACGGACCTGCCGGACGCCGCGTGGAATTTTGCGTTGGCTCTTGCCAAAGCGCTCGCCGGTGGCAACCTGCGCCCGGCTGTGACATTTATCAGCAGGTCCATGCACGGTATTTTTGCCGCCGATGAGGTTCAGCCCGCCAAAGCCCGGATTAACGGGCTGGCGCGGATGCTGAGCCAGGAACTGCCGGGACTATTGTGCCGCAGTATCGATGTTCAGGGTCTGCCGGACGCAAATGCCGCAAAATGCCTTCGGGATGTCGTCTCCTCGCCTCTGGTCGAAGGAGAGCAGATTTATGCCCTTCGCGAGGGTCTTTTGTTCGCGCTCTCCCATGAACGGGTCGAACTCAGTGATGTTGAAGCCGGTTCCATTGCAAAGCCCGGTGAAACCTATCTTGTCATAGGCGAACTTCTGGGAGGGCTGGGGCTGGTCTATGCCCGCGCGCTCATCAAAGCTGGAGCAAAAGTCATTCTGGCGGGTCGTGCGGGAATTCCGCTGGTGCCGGACTGGGAGCGCTGGCTTGCATCTCATAGCCCCCGTCATCCGGTCAGTCTTTTCATCCAGACGCTCAGATCGCTTGGGACCCCCGGCAGGGACTATCTTCTCTTTTCGGGTGATGTCAGTGAGGCGCAATGGCTTCGCTCTTCGCTGGAGGAGGGAGAAAAATGCCTCGGAACCGTGAAGGGTGTTCTCCACACGGCCGCGATGGGGGACCAATATTTCGGGCTGCTCGGCAATGAAAATTTCGACACCAAAAGCCTTCAGGCCGTAAAATCCGGCGCCATTGACGCTCTTGATCGTGTTCTTGGACAGCGCAGCGACATTTTCGTGCTTGTCCAGTCGTCGCTCTCATCGATCGTTGGTGGCAAAGGCCTTGGCCGATACGCTGCGGAAAATGCCTATCTGGATGCTTTCGTCGCCGCAAAACGGCAGGCGTCCGGTCCGGTCTGGAAATCCGTCAACTGGGATGCCTGCGCATCGGTTCACGCAACGGAGGCCGGCCATGCGGACCATCGGGAAATAACCCCGGAGGAGGTCTGGCAGATCACCGCGCTGGTGCTTTCGCAGGCTTCGCCGGCGTCAATCGTCGTCACGCCCTATGATCTCGAAAACCGTCCGGCAGCGGCGGTCCAGGGTTCCGACGGCGCCACTGCGAACGGCCATAAATCCGCCCGCAGCGGGGTGTCGGCCGCCTATGCCGCGCCACAGGGGCCGGTTGAGGAGGAGGTCGTCGCCATCATGGCGGAGCTTCTCGGGATCAATGGTATCGGCGTTGCCGATAATTTCTTTGAACTCGGCGGGCATTCGCTGCTTGCCATCCAGGTCGTCGCCCGGCTTCGAAAACGCTTCGAAGTCGAAATCCCAATGCGGGCCCTGCTTTTCGACGCACCGACGGCCGCCGGCCTCGCCAGGGTCATTCAGGAGGTTCTCGACGCCCGCAACCATGAGGCGGATATGCTTGCCTCGATGCTTGATGACGTCGAGGCCGGTCGTTGAAGACGCGATAACGCACACACACAATCGGGATCATTCTGATGAAATTCAGCCTTTTTTATTTTGACGGTGACGGGTCTCGTCCGGGTCAGGAAAACTACCGCCTGTTGATGGACAGTGCACAGTTTGCGGATGCGAATGATCTGGAGGCACTGTGGGTGCCGGAACGGCATTTCCACGCATTTGGGGGGCTCTACCCCAATCCCTCGATCGTTAGTGCTGCATTGGCGATGGTCACGCGCAAGGTACAGCTGAGGGCCGGCAGCGTCGTTGCCGCCCTGCATCATCCTGCCCGCGTGGCGGAGGAATGGGCTGTCGTCGACAATCTGTCCGGCGGCAGGGCAGGCATTGCGATTGCAGCCGGCTGGACGAAAGATGAATTCGTCTTCTCGAAGGAACCGCACGGAAACCGCCGCAGCACCATGTGGCGCTCGTATGAACAGATCACCCGGCTTCTCGCCGGTGAGGCGGTTTCGTTCGAGGATGCGGACGGCAATATCGTTGACGCTAAAACCCTGCCGCGGCCGGTGCAATCGCGCATTCCTTTCTGGGTGGCATGCCAATCCACGGAGACTTTCATCGAAGCAGGCCGCCGCGGCCTCAATGTTCTGACGGCCCTGCTTGGCGAGACGACGGAGTCGCTTGCGCCGAAGATTGCGGCCTACCGCACGTCGCGGGAAAAACATGGGCACGATCCGGCAGTGGGTACGGTCAGCATGATGGTCCACACGTTTCTGGGTGACGATGCCGGCAAGGTCAAATCCAATGTTTCGAAGCCCTTCGGGGACTATCTCCGTACCCATTATCACCTGCTTGAAGGCCTTGGGCGGAGCATGGGTGTCGACATTACGCTCGATAATTTCAGCGATGACGACCTCGACAGCCTGATTGAGTTCGGCATCGAGGGTTTCATGAAAGGCAGGTCGCTGATCGGCACGCCGGAAAGCTGCCAGTCGACGGTGGACACATTGGCGGAGATGGGCGTCGATGAAATCGCCTGCCTGATCGATTTCGTGCAGGATTACGACCTCGTCATGGGTAGCCTGCCATTTCTGCTGAAACTTGTGGAAGCGAACCGCCCGCCGGTGCGCATTGCCAGAGCGGTCTGAAGGATTTGCGATGATGTCGAATGCCGAGACGATTGCTTTATTGCGGAACCGCATCGCAAATCTTGACCCGGAGCAGCGGGCAAGACTTCGCTCGCAGCTTGAAGCGCGCGGCATGTCCTGGCAGGATGTTGCGCCTGACGAGGGCGATGCTGGCGATGGGGCCGGGCGATTGCCGCTGACGTCATCGCAGATGCATTTCTGGCTGCAGCAGAAGATCTACCCTGGTAGTTCGGCCTATGTCATTCCGTTCCGCTGGCATATTGACGGCCCGCTGGACCACGACGCGATCATCCGCACCCTTCAAATTCTCGTCGCGCGGCATGAGCCGTTGCGCACGGCGTTTCCGCTCGAAGAGGGAAGGCCGTGGCAACAGGTTCACGGCAGTATGGCGCCCGAACTGGTCGTTTCCGATTGCCGAAACATGTCTGCTTCCGATTGTGACGATGCGATAGGTCGGATTGCCCGCACCCCTTTCGATCTGTCCAAGGCGCCGCTGATGCGCACGCATCTGCTGCAGCTTGGAGAAAACGAGCATATTCTTGTTTTCGTCTTTCATCACACGGTTGCCGACGGATGGTCGCGCGGCATTCTCATGCGCGAATTTTCGTTGTGTTACGCTGCCGTTGTAAACGGTCAGGAACCGGTCCTCGACCCCTTGCCGCACTCCTATGGCGACTTTGTCCGCGCCAGGCAAAAATGGTCCGGCACGAAGGAATACGAGCGGCAAAAACAATATTGGGTCAACCGGCTGCAAAATCTTGAGCCGCAGGAGTTTCCAGCCGACTATCCCCGCCATGAAACGGCTGATATGGCCAGCGAAACGCTGGTGAAGGAGATTTCACAGGATCTCATGGCGGAAGTGTCGGCTCTGGCCGCCAGACTTGGCACGACGACCTTTGTGGTGTTCGCCGCCGTTTTCCAGCTTTTGCACCACCGTTATACCGGCCGCCGTGACCTAGCCGTATGCGTACCCGTTGCCGGTCGGAGCGATCCCGATTTGGCAGGATTGATTGGCCTCTTCACCAATACGATCGTGTTGCGCAATGATCTCAGCCCGGCCATGTCATTCCGGGACTGGGCGAGACGCATACAGGAAGACTTCGCCAACGCGCTAGAACATCAGGACTATCCCTTTGCGGAGTTGATGGATGTGCTGGGCAGCAACCGCGAAGGGGTGGAAAATTCACCTTTCCAGATTTCCTTTCAGGTCCAGACCCAGGGCTACAGGCAGCAGAATGCGCAGGGCTTCGATCTGGGCAATGCCAGCCTGCGGGTACGGCAGGAAGCGATACCGGTCGCGGAAGCTAAGCTCGACATGAGCTGGATGATCATGGAGCGTGCATCGGGCGCGCTCGTCACCGTTGAGTACCGGTCCGGCCGGTTCGAGGCGGTACGAATGGAGCGGCAGCTGGAGCATTTTGAAAACCTGCTGCGGTCGGTCATCGCTTCCCCCGACGCGCTTTTACCGACCTTCGACTATATCTCCGCCGGAGAGCGTGAAGATCTTCTGTCGGCAGGCGCGCTCGTGGCGCGGCCTCTGCCGGGCAATGCTGTGCACGACCTGATAAGCGGCGTGGCACGTCTCCATCCCGAAAAGATTGCCATTGAATGCCTGGACAGGAGCTGGACGTATAGTCAGCTCGAAGAGGCGTCGAATAATCTCGCAAGAGCGCTTCTGACACTGGACCGGCCGGTGAAACCGGGAATGCGTGTGGCGGTTTCGCTGCCGGGGCAGGCGAGCTGCATCATATCTTTCCTTGCGATCATAAAGGCCGGTGCGGTCTATGTTCCGATCGATCCACGCCACCCGGCAGACAGGATCGGTTACGTGCTGGAGGACGCCGCAGCGGTTCTGGTGCTGACTGACAATGCGGGGATCTTCCCCGGCATTACCTGCATCGATCCCGCCGATCATCTTGAGGATCAGCCGGATGCCCGGCTTCCGGCAATGCCTGATAACAGTGACATCTATATTCTCTACACAAGCGGCAGCACGGGGCGACCCAAGGGAGTGCCGATTACGCATACGGGCCTGCTCAATCAGTTCCAGTCCATGGCGCGCCACCCCGGTATAGGGGCTGGAGATCGTATGCTTTCAGTGACGACGCCGGCATTCGACATCTCCATTCTGGAAATGCTCTGGCCATTGAGCGTCGGCGCCACGGCCGTCATGCGCGAACCGGACCTTTTACTTCAACCAGAGAAGCTGGGAAGGACACTGAACGAACGTGATATTTCGCATTTTCAGGCGACCCCCGCCACATGGAGAATGCTGCTGGACAGCGGCTGGCAAGGGAAAAAATCCCTCACCGGACTGTGTGGTGGTGAAGCTCTCGATGCCCAGCTTGCCGGCAGGCTCATCCAAAAGATCGGTTCTCTCTGGAATGTCTATGGCCCGACCGAGACGACGATCTGGGCCGGTGCATTGCTGGTAGAGGAGGCGCATTCCAAAAGCGGCAAGGTGCCGATCGGCGGCCGTCTGGATAACACCTCGTTCCTCGTCCTCGATGCCTATATGGATCCCGTTCCCGAAGGCGTGCCGGGAGAGCTGCACATTGGTGGCATAAGTCTCAGCCGTGGTTACTGGGATCGGCCGGCGCTTGCGGCGGAAAAATTCGTTCCCGATCCCTATGATCGCACATTGACGCCGGGCTCCCGCCTCTACAAAACAGGTGACCTTGTCGTGCGCAGACCGGACGGCAATCTGGAATTCGTCGGACGAACCGACTTCCAGATCAAATTGCGCGGCTATCGCATCGAGGTTGGAGAAATCGAGAGCCTGCTTCAGGAAGAAGACGGGGTCGATCAGGTTCTGGTCCTGCTCGATGCGAGCAAGGAGCAGCTTCTGGCCTATGTTCTCCTAAAGGATCGCTCCGGTAAGGTCGACAAGGGCGCCATGGGTATCCGGCTCAGCAGGGCGCTTTCGGCCCGGTTGCCGCGTTACATGGTACCTTCGCATTTCATTCTTCTGGAAGAGTTTCACATGAATGCGAATGGCAAAGTGGATCGCAAGCGGCTGCCGTTGCCGGATCGCTCGGAAAGGGCGGTTTCCGAAATCAGCTCTCCGGGAAACCGGGTCGAACAGGCATTGCACGGCGTCTGGCAGCAGATGCTGAAGCGCGAGGATATTGGCGTTAGCGACAATTTTTTCGAGCTGGGAGGCGATTCCCTGCTGATCGTCGCTATGCCAGCGAGGGTTCGCGATGCGCTTGGCATCGAGCTGGAAGTCACGGATTTCTTCCGTTTCCCGACTCTGGAAACGCTGGCTGGCCACATCATCGATCTGCAACAGGGCAAGACCGCGCCGTTGGAGAGTGGACGTGGGCGAAGCGACACCAGAGTGCAGGGGCGTGAGCGGCAATTGCAGCGGCGCATCAGGTCAGGCAATTTCGCCTGACCTGTTCATGATGCCGATCAGGATGACAGCCATGGAACAGGGCGCCGCAACCGCCGGGACAGAAGATTTCAACACGCATGGTAAACCTACCCTATTCCAGCTGAGCTTTCCGCTCCTGCTTCATTCGCTGCTGAGCTTTTTCGTCAATCTGGCCGATACGGCGATCATAAGCGCCTATTCGGCAGAAGCTGCGGCGGCCGTTGCCGTTGCCAAGCAGGTGATGATGATCGCTTTCGAATTGTCGGGGCTGGTCGGCATCGGCGCGGTTATCGTCATTTCCCGACATCTCGGCCGGGGTGAGGTGGAGGACGCGCGGCAGGTGGTTGCGGTAGCGCTCCTGACCAACACGCTTGTTGGCCTGACGCTTGGCCTGTCAGTGATCGTTGCAGGCCCCTTCGTGCTTGAACGGCTGGCCGGTTCGACGTCCCTGAATGATGAAGCCGGCCTCTACCTGAACATCGTTGCGGCCGCCATGGTCTTTAACGGCTTCATAGCCGCCGGGCTTGCCTGTCTGCGCGCTTTTGGTCACAGCAGGTTGATCCTGGCCTTCGGGGTTGGCGTGTCAGCCTTTTACCTTCTCGCGGAATGGATTCTCATTCTGGGGGTCGGTCCTTTGCCGGGTATGGGCGTGAAAGGTGCTGCACTCGGTACCTTCAGCATTCGCGTGCTGACAACCGCCGTTCTGACACCGGTTCTCATGCGGAAACTGGGGTTGCGTTTCTCATTCGCGGATACGATCGCGCGTTTCGCGACTGCCCGCCGGATGATCGCGATCGCCTTGCCAAGTGTGACCGATTACATTGCCTATAGTTTTTACCAGATCATTCTTTTGGGACTGGTTGCCAGATTTGGCGTCGAGGCCGTCCTGGGCCGTACCTATACGATGCTGGCCATGGCGTTTCTGGTCGTTGTCGTCATGGCAATCAGCCAGAGCAACGAGGTTCTGATCGGCTACCGTTTCGGCGAACGCAGGCTTGAGGCGGCGACCAGCCAGGCGCTCCGGTCGGCAAGTCTTGCGGCGGCGGCGACGACGTCCATCGCCACGCTGATCTGGCTCGCCTCGGCTCCATATACAAGGTTGTTCACCGACAATCCCGCCGTGGTAGAATTGTGCGGCAGCCTGCTGTTTCTGACGATCTTCATTCAGCCGGGATTTGCATTCAATACGATCCTGTTTCAATCGCTGCGGGCAGTGGGAGATGTCCGCTGGCCGGTTTTCGTCAGCCTGACCGTGACATGGGGTCTTGGCCTTTCCACGGCCTGGTTCTTCTGCCTGTTCCTCAATCTCGGGGTGACGGGTGTGTGGTGGTCGCTGATTATCGAAGAGACCATAAAGGGCAGCCTGTTCCTGCACCGCTGGCTCTCACACGGGGCGAGGCATGAGGCGGGCTGACGCATTCATCATGCTGGGCGGCTGGTATGGAAGAATTGAATGATGCGATGTAACGCGATAGTCTGAGCGCCGGATCGGCGATCCCTGCACTCGCCATGAGGACGTTCATAAGCAATGCATCTGAAACGGCAGACTGAAATCGCCTTTGGCATCCTTGCGGTATGCGCGCGGCAGGAGCGCGAAATCATATCGGTTCAAAAGGTCGCGCAGGAAATCGGTTCGACGAAAGACCATACCTATCAGGTTGTCGCGTTGCTTGCGCGAAACGGTCTTCTGCGGAGCGAACGGGGGCCGGGCGGCGGCCTGAAACTGGCAAGGGACCCGAAGACGGTGAAGCTGACCGACGTGCTGCGACTGGTACAGCCCGAATTGCTTGGGGAAGGTGCGGACACCCTTTCATCGCCCCAATCTGAAACCGAAGCATTCCTCGGTCGCATTGTTTCAACGACCTCATCTTTTTTCGCCCGTCTTCTCGATCGCTTCACGATTGCCGATCTGATCGCTCCTGAAAGCAACCTGCGTGTCAGCTGTCTTGATTGCAGCCTGTTGGCTTCCAGCCAACAGGCGACGGCGTCCGTGACGGGCGATGACCGGCCGGAACCTTTGGTCGTCAGGCGGTCTGGCACCCGTAGTTAGGTAAAAGACCGCCGGGCTTTTCAGGCAATCGCGCGATCCGCAATGCTCTCCTCTTCCGTATCGGAGTTTTCCGCGTGCGGCAGGGTTTCGATAAAGAAGTCGAAGGGTCGCCGCGCCGTTTCCTTGACGCGATAGCGCAGAACATCTTTCACATCGTTTTTCGGCGTGAATGTCAGCACCATCGGCGCGGTGTCATAAAGTGCCGTTTCCTGCACGTAAGACGACGAGCAAATGATGACCTGATCGCCACGCTGGCAGGTGCGCGCCGCAGCGCCGTTCAGGATGCAGCATTTGGATCCGGCTTCGCCGAAAATCACGTAAGTCGAAATTCTGGCGCCGCTCTGCTTGTTCCAGATATCGACAAATTCAAGAGGTCTGATCCCGGCGAGATCACAATGCTCGGGATCAAGTGTGATGGATCCGTGATAATCGAGATCGGCTCCCGTTACGGTGATGCCGTGCAGCTTGGCTCTGACGATGCGTATCAAATGCGCCACTCCTCAACATGATTTCAAATTGTCGCATTCGACCGGCTGACAGCCTCAGTCTCTCCCAGGGATTGGCACTGGCGGCACCAATCGCCGGCTGCGACACTGCGCATTGCCGATCTTTGTCGGAATGACATCGGCGATCTTGCAGGTGTCCGCAAGTTCGATGAAATATTCGGAGGTTGCCTCTGCCAGCATGTGGAAAATGCCAGTCGTGCCGGACGGATTGGCATTGCGCGTGCGCGGTCGCCGGACGAGAACCGGCTGCGTTGCCCGCAGGATCATGCCCACGGAAAGACTTTTCGGGTCGACATTAAGAACGACCCCGCCGGTCCGCCCACGCCTACTCTGCAGCAGACCGTTTTTGACGAGAACAGCAACCACCCTCGCGGCATGATCTTTTGTGACCCCAAGCCGGTGCGCCAGCTTCCCCGTCGTATGGGCTTCCTCTGCCTCATGGACGAAGTTGGTCAGAATACCGATTGCGATCTCAGATTCTCTGGTCAGATACATTAGCTGTTCTCCTCACGCCGAGAAACGGAACGTGCAAGTTCCCTCTCGTAGTTTAGACGAGCAGCATGTGTCCTTTGGGACTTTGTCATATAAAAATATTGTGGCGGACAGCGGCGTCGTGAAGCTGGGATTTTCTGTCGGTGTCTCGAGTGCAGGTGAAATAATATATATTTCACAAAGTCTTAATGAAATTAGTCTCAGGATTTTTGGTGTCCACGAGAGGATTCGAACCTCCGACCCCAGGATTCATACCGCTTCGGCTTTCACCGCCGTTCCACCCGTTGTCAGGCAGAACGTTCGTGGTCTGGACTGTCCCTTCACCATGGGCCGAAGCCTTTAGGTGCTGCCCATCCAGTCTCTACACCTTCACCGGATTTCTCCGGAGCTTGGCTCGGGATTGGCATGCTGGAAGACCAGCGAAGCTTTCCCCGACTTTGAGCAGATCGATTGCGTCGTTTCCGGGCGCAACCCCCAATTTACCTTAGGAATCCTGTGCTCTATCCTGCTGAGCTACGTGGACACTGAATTGCTCTTTAACCTGACGATGCCTGCGGATCAACCGCGTTCTTCATCGCGGTTGATCTCTTCCTCGGCTTTCTTTGCTTCTGCCGGCAATCAACTCGTCAGGCGCTGTTCAGCCAGTTTCACCCAATAGGAAATACCATAGGCGATGGCCTCATCGTTGAAATCATAACCGGGATTGTGGAGGCCCGCCGAATCGCCGTTGCCGATGAAGATGAAGCAGCCCGGTCTTTCCTTCAGCATGAAGGAGAAATCCTCGCCCGCCATGGAAGGATCGACATCGGGATCGACATTCGGTTCGCCCACCACATCGCGCGCAACGAGGATGGCGTGGTCGGTTTCAGCGGCGTGATTGAAGGTCACCGGACAATAGCGCTCATAGACGACCTCGGCTTCCGCGCCGTTTGCAAGAGCGATACCTTCCGCCATCTGCTTGATGCGATCCTGCGCGAGATCGCGCACCGTTTCGTCGAGACTGCGTACCGTGCCGGCAATCAACGCCTCGTTGGGGATGATGTTGTGACTGGAGCCGGCCTGAAAGCGGGTAACGGAGACGACCACCGAACGGATCGGATCTGCATTGCGCGAGGCGATCATCTGCAGGTTGCCGACGATCTGCGCGCCGATGGTGATGGGATCGATGGTACGGTGCGGCTGGGCTGCATGACCGCCGCGGCCCTTGACGGTGATGGAGAATTTGTCCGGTGCGGCCATGATGCCGCCCTTGCGAATGGCGAAGGCGCCGAGCGGAATGCCCGGCATGTTGTGCATGCCATAAACCTCATTGATGCCGAAACGCTCCATCAGCCCGTCCTCGACCATGGCGAGCGCGCCTGCACCGCCTTCTTCCGCCGGCTGGAAGATGACTGCGATGGAGCCGGCGAAATTGCGAGTCTCGGCGAGATATTTGGCCGCGCCAAGCAGCATGGCCGTGTGGCCGTCATGGCCGCAGGCATGCATGGCGCCCGTGGTTTTCGACGCCCAGGGTTTGCCCGTTTCCTCAACGATGGGAAGAGCATCCATGTCTGCGCGAAAGCCGATGGTGCGATGACCCGGAAGATTGCCCCTGATGATGCCGACGACACCCGTGCGGCCGAGACCGGTCACGATTTCGTCAACGCCGAAAGATTTCAGCTTCTCCGCAACAAAAGCTGCGGTGTTGTCGACATCATACAAAATCTCTGGATTTTCATGCAGGTGATGCCGCCATTCGCTGACTTCCTGCTGGAGTTCGGCGGCTCTGTTCAAAATCGGCATTCGTTCATTCCTGGGTTCATCGGTACGGCGTGTCGTAAAACTCCATCCTCCATGGTGGATAGTGCGCCGCATAATTGACGTAATCAATGTACTTTGCCATTGCTAGGACATATATGGTGAATATTGCCATTCCCCGACTGAAGACGGGAATTCGAGGACCAGCCTTGCCACAGACTTTTAAATCGCCAAACGCCGCGCGCCGGCTTTCCGCAGCCATTGCCATCATGACCGCAGGCCTCGTTGCCGCGGCGCCCGCGGCAAATGCCAATCCGAAAATGGTTGTGGATGTCAAAACCGGCAAGGTGATTTCACACCAGGAAGCCTTCCGCAAATGGTATCCCGCCTCGCTCACGAAGCTGATGACCGCCTATATCGCCTTTTCGCAGATGAAGGCAGGCAAGATCAGCCCACAAACGGAAGTGGTGATGAGCAAGAAGGCCGCCGACCAGCCGGCCTCAAAAATGTACTTCAAGCCCGGACAGAAGCTGACCATGGACAGCGCGCTGAAGCTGCTGCTCATTAAATCCGCCAATGATATCGCTGTCGCAATTGCCGAGACCATCGGCGGCAACACGGATAATTTCGTGGCGCAGATGAATGCGCAGGCGCAGCGCCTCGGCATGAATTCCACACATTACGTGAACCCCAATGGTCTGCCGGGCAAGGGGCAATATACGACGGCCCGCGACCTTGCGCTGCTGGCATTGATCATCAAGCGGGAATTCCCCGAATATGCCCACTATTTCTCGCTGGAAGGTGTGACGACGGGCAAGAAGAATTATGCCAACTTCAACATGCTTGTCGGCCGCTTCGAGGGCGCCGATGGCATGAAGACGGGCTTCATATGCGCCTCCGGTTTCAACCAGGTGGCATCGGCCGTTCGCAACGGGCGCTCGGTCATCACCGTCGTTTTGGGTGCCGATAGCCTTGCCGGTCGAACCGATCAGTCGGCCGATCTTCTGCAGATGGGTCTGACCTCGCCTTCCGGTCAGGGTGTCTCGCTCGCCTCGCTCGCGCCCTATGGCGATACCGCAGAGGTCAACGATATCAGCGCTGAAATCTGCAACCCGAAGGCAGCCAAGGTGCGCAGCGAGGGTCGTGACGAGGCTGGCCGCATGGTCATCCATTCCCCCTATGTGCAGGAAATGACCAGGCCGCCGGAATATTCTTTTGCCGGGCTGATCCCCGGTAGCGAAACGGTCGCGGTCAATGCGCCGAAGGGTGCGGCAGCAAAGGGCCAACTGGCCAACGTTCCGATCCCGATCCCACGTCCGACGTTCTGACGGGGAGTAAGCGGGACGAGGGTGAGGCTCTCGGCCGCCATGCTGTTTGTCTATTCGCAGGTCGATAATGTTATGATATTACGGTGTCGCTCGTGGCTTTCAGCCTCGGGCGATTTCTTTTAGCTTCATGCTGTTGCGGGTCTGCGTCCTCGACCGATCACCCACAGCGGCAATCAACACACAGGCAAGACATGTCTCGCGATCGTATACCGGTTTCCATCATTACCGGGTTTCTCGGCGCCGGAAAATCGACGCTGCTCAACCGTCTTCTCAAAGACCCCGAAATGAACGATGCGGCGATCATCATCAATGAATTCGGCGATGTCAGCATCGATCATATGCTGGTTGAAAGTGCTGGTGAGGGAATCATTGAACTGGCGGAGGGCTGCCTCTGCTGCACGGTGCGTGGTGAGTTGGTGGATACGCTGGCGGAACTGATGGATGGTATCCAGACCGGCAAGCTGAAGCCGGTCAAGCGGGTGGTTATCGAGACCACCGGTCTTGCCGATCCCGCGCCCGTCATGCAGTCGATCATGGGCAATCCCGTCATTGCGCAGAGTTTCGTGCTGAACGGCATGGTCACAGTGGTGGACGCCGTCAACGGCTTGTCCACGCTCGACAATCACGAGGAGGCGGTGAAGCAGGCAGCTGTAGCCGATCGGCTGGTGATGACCAAGCAGGCGCTCGCCGATGCTTCCAAGATCGCAGCACTGACGGCACGCCTTGAGGCGCTCAACCCGCGCGCGACAATCGAGGGTGGCGATAAAACCGACTGGAGTGCTGCGGGGCTTCTCGACAATGGCCTTTACGATGTCTCCAGCAAAAATACCGATGTCGGCCGCTGGCTGGGGGAAGAGTCCGGTCATGATCATGACCATGACCACGATCACGGCCACGACCACGACCATCACCACCATCACGGCGACCACGATCATCACCATCATGATGTGAACCGGCATGACGCATCGATCCGGTCCTTCTCGATCATTCACGACAAGCCGATCGATCCGATGGCGATCGATATGTTTGTCGATCTACTGCGCTCGGCACATGGGGAAAAGCTTCTTCGTATGAAGGCCATCGTCAAGCTGTCGGATAATCCGGGCCGGCCTCTGGTGCTGCATGGGGTACAAAGCATTTTCCACCCGCCCGAACGCCTCTCGGCCTGGCCGGACCCGGCGGATCAGCGCACTCGCATGGTGCTGATTACGAAGGATTTGCCGGAGGCTTTCGTGAAAGACCTGTTTGCCGCCTTCACCGGCACACCGGGCATTGACCGGCCGGACAGGCAAGCGATGACGGACAATCCGCTGGCGGTTTCAGGGTTGCGGTTTTGAGGGAAGTGCTAGCGCAGGTAGATCTGGCGGGTGCGGTTTAACCCCCCTCTGCCCTGCCGGGCATCTCCCCCACAAGGGGGGAGATGGACAAGCGGCCTGCGCCGAATATCGTTATCAGACCGTTGAGACCGCAATAAATAGGTTTGCTAGTGACCGAACGGTTGCGTCGCACGATCTCCCCCCTTGAGGGGGAGATGTCCGGCAGGACAGAGGGGGGTATCCTTCGCGGTGCGCGAATTACCCGCCCTTCACAATCCGAAACCGATGCCCCTTATCCAGCGTAGTGGTTTCCACTAGGCTGTGCCCATCCTCATTGCACATATGCGCAATATCGATCACTGCCAGTGGATCGGTCGTCTCTACCGTCAAGACATCGCCAGCCTTAAGGGTGGCGAGCTTCTTGCGGCTTCTCAAAACTGGAAGGGGGCATTTAAGCCCCCTCAAATCATAAACGATTTCGGCCGTTTCGGTCATTCCTTGGCCCAGAACTTCCAGAATGGCTTCTTTTCGGGCGCTTCCGGTGCCGGGGCAGAGGAATAGGCGAGTGGGTTCATCGTGGGGACCGGGACGCTCTGCGTGGCACCGCCTGTATGGCCTGCTGTTGCGGGCGCGGCCGTTGCAACCATGGTCGGGGCAGCGGGCGCCGGGTTGGATTGTGGTGCGGTGGCGGGCTGGGCTGCAGAAGGACGCGGGCCGCGCAGCGCGGAGGCGGTTGCGGTCGTGGCCGGCGAGGATGACGTGACCTGCTGCGCCTTCTTTTCCATCAGCGCGGCATATTCCGTTTCCTTCATCAGCTTGCCGGCCTTCAGCGCCGAGCCGGTTGGGGCATAGGCGGGCTCACGGCCTTTGCGCTTTTCGGCAACCAGCGCTTTGCGCTCCGCCTCGCTCGGATCATACCAGGCCATGCCCTCATATTTCGACATAGCCTTTGCATAAGCGAGATCATAGGTTTTCTCGTAGCTCGAGAGCGCGCTGACAAGCGCGGGCGGTGTGCTCATGGCCGGGCATTGGCCTGACGCGTTGAAGCTTCCGCCTTCCGTCTGCTGATTGAAGACATATTTCTTCTCGCAGACATTCACTTCGGGCGGACGTTTGGTCACTTCGAAATTGTCGTAACCGACCTTCAGCATCTTCCAGAATTCGAGATGTTCGCTCTTGCGATGACGGGCCATGTTTTCCGCTGTCATGCGGAAGGGGAAGGCCTGCAGCTGAACGGTCTTCTGGCCGCCCTTGAAGGCATCCCGTGCGAAACCGTAGATTTCAAGAATCTGCGCATCCGTCATCGAATAGCAGCCCGACGATGAGCAGGCGCCATGGATCATCAGATTGGTGCCGTTGCGGCCATTGGCGGCATCGTAGCGGTTCGGGAAGCCGGTATTGATGGCGAGGTAATATTTCGAATTCGGGTTCAGATGGGCCGGCGTCAGGTTGTAGAAACCTTCGGGCGCCTGTCGGTCGCCTTCCTTCACTTTGGGGCCGAGTTTACCGGACCACGCGCAAATCTGGTATTCGGCGATCTTGTCGAAGCGGTTGTCCCGCTTGGCCTTCCAGATCTCCAGCGCACCTTCTTCCTTGAAGATGCGGATCATGATCGGCGAGGTACGATCCATGCCCTTTTTGTCGATCTCGGCCAGAATGGACGGAGACAAGGGGTAATCGACCTTGTTCTTGACGTGGGAAACGTCGCGTTCGACGGTTTCAAGCGTATCGTTGCAGCCGGTGAGAATAAGCGCGGTGCAGGCGAGAAGGGCAAAATGTGTCAAACGCATGATCTGATCCGAAAGACGATGGCACGAAATGGCGGCAGTTCTATACCGTTCCGTGTGCAATTTAAATACGGTATTAACCGTTTACATCTTCTTAACTCAAATCGGATCCGCGCCGCGGCCGCCGATACATCTGTTGATGTGACCGGACTATGGCCGAGTTGGGGCGACAGCGGCGGAAATTAAGGCCGCCTTAGAGGTTTCGACCGATATCCAGGAATTTCTGGCGGCGTTCGGCGCGCAGCTGCGTGCCAGAGCGCTGGGAAAGATCGGCCAGAGCCTTGGCGATAACGTCACCCGTCGCATTGATGACGGTTTCGGGAGCGCGGTGCGCGCCGCCGATCGGTTCCGGAATGATTCCGTCGATGACGCCGAGCGATTTCAAATCTTCCGAGGTGATCTTCATGTTGGTCGCGGCTTCCTTGGCGCGGGTAGAATCGCGCCAGAGGATGGAAGCGGCGCCTTCCGGCGAGATCACCGAATAGATGGCGTGTTCGAGCATGTAGACGCGGTTGCCTGTAGCGATCGCGATCGCGCCGCCCGAGCCGCCTTCGCCGATCACGACGGAGACGATCGGCACCTTCACGTTGAGGCACATTTCCGTCGAGCGGGCGATGGCTTCCGCCTGACCGCGCTCTTCAGCGCCGACGCCGGGATAAGCGCCGGCCGTATCGATGAGCGTGACGACCGGCAGCGAGAAGCGGTCAGCCAGTTCGAGAACGCGGATCGCCTTGCGGTAACCTTCCGGGCGCGGGCTGCCGAAATTGTGCTTCAGGCGGCTCTTGGTGTCATTGCCCTTTTCCTGGCCGATGATGGCGACGGGCTGGCCGTTAAAACGGGCAAGGCCAGCCTGAATGGCGGCGTCTTCGGAAAATTTGCGGTCGCCGGCAAGCGGCGTGAAATCTGTGAACAGCGCCTTGGCGTAATCGACGAAATGCGGACGCTGCGGGTGACGCGCGACCTGCGTTTTTTGCCAGGCGTTCAGCTTGGAATAGATGTCCTGCATCGCATCGTTGACGCGCGATTCCAGGCGGTTGATCTCCTCCGAGGTGTCTATGCTCTCGTCTTCATCGGCAAGCTTCTTAAGCTCGATGATCTTGCCTTCAAGGTCAGAGATAGGTTTTTCGAAGTCGAGATAATTGTGCATGAGATCCGTTTCCGATCGTTTTGCGCAAGGTTTGACCGTGTTATCCGGCGGTTCCGGTCGCTCTAATCAAGGTTTTTGCCCTGTTTGGCAAGGGGGTGATGTGTTTGTACCAGCTCTTGCAGGCGTTCTTCCAACACATGTGTATAGATTTGTGTCGTTGAAATGTCGGAATGGCCAAGCAGTTCCTGCACAGCACGCAGATCCGCACCGTTCTGCAGAAGGTGGCTGGCAAAGGCGTGGCGCAGCACGTGCGGTGACACTGCCGAGGGTGTGAGGCCCGCGCGCATGGCGATGTCCTTCAGGTCACGGGCGAAGACCTGACGGGGCAGATGGCCTTCCTTGCTGCTGGAAGGAAAGAGCCACGGGCTCTCCGTGGCTTCAGCCTTTTTCGGTGCCTTGCTTATTTCCGTCGCGACCGCCTTTCGGGCGGCTTCGTATTTTTCCATCGCCTCGATGGCGGCGCGGGAAAGAAGCACCATCCGGTCCTTGTTGCCCTTGCCGCGGATCATCAGGAAGCGGCCTTCCTGGCGCAGCACCTTGACGGGAAGTGACACGAGTTCGCTGACACGCATGCCGGTGGCATAAAGAAGCTCGAGCAGCAGATGCATGCGGATGCGGGCAAGCTGGCCGGGACCGGCCGTTGCGGCTTCCTGCGCCGCGAGGCCGAGAAGCCGGTTCACATCGGCGACGCTCATCGTTTTCGGCAGGGTAAGGCCTTTCCTGGGCGCATCGATGATGCCGGTCGGATCGTCACTGCGCAGCCCTTCCGAATAGAGAAAGCGATAAAACTGCCGCATGGATGAAAGGCGTCTCGCCTGCGAGGTCGCGGCGAAGCCTTGCGCAGAAAGATGGGTCAGATAGGCGGAAAGGTCCGATGTGGCGGCTTCTGTCAGAGACCGGCCGCGACTGCTCAGGAATTCGCGCAGGTCCATCAGGTCCCGCTCATAAGATGCGAGTGTGTTGGCGGCGGCACCCCGCTCGGCGCTCATCATTTCCAGAAAACTTTCGAGCCGTGCGCCGTCGCGCCCTCCCGCCGCCTGTCCGCTCATGGGGTGCGCCTCGCAGGCTCCGTCGATGGCGGATTCAACCGCTCGGAGGGAATGCGCACCGTCACCTCGCGGTCGCGCGGCTGAACGAACAGAACGAGCAGCACCATGCCGCCATAGATCAGCCCCGCGATGGTCGCCAGTATCATCGTGAAGCGGAAGAGGGTGGGCATGGCGGCTCCGTAAAGGTGGCGGTCAAAACGTATATGCGGTGCGGCGAAAGCGGCGACAAGATCAAAATGCCCGTTCAGCCCCAAGCCGCGTGCGGCGATCATTGTGATTCACCGCCATTCAGGCAGCAATTTGGCTTGACGCTTCGTAAACATTTGCAGATATCCATGCCAAACGGGCTTTCAAATCTATGAATGAAACGAATTTATCCGTCCCGGCCACACTCGGGGAGCAAGCGCGGGCAAAGCTCGGACGGCGAAACATCGTCTTCGTCGGGCTGATGGGGGCTGGAAAGTCGGCGGTGGGCCGTATGGTCGCCCAGCAGCTCAGGATTCCTTTCATTGATACGGATGTCGAAATCGAACGTGTGTCGCGCATGACGATTTCGGAGCTTTTCGCTACCTATGGTGAGGAAGAGTTTCGGGCTCTGGAGACACGGGTCATCAAGCGCCTGCTGCGCGGCGGTCCCAAGGTCGTCTCCACGGGTGGCGGCGCCTTCATCAACGACAATACCCGTGCCCATATCAGACGGGGTGGCATTTCGCTGTGGCTGAAAGCCGATCTCGAGGTTCTGTGGGAGAGGGTCAACAAGCGCGACCATCGTCCGTTGCTCAAGACTGAAAACCCCAAGGCAACGCTCGCTGCCCTGATGGAGAAACGCTACCCGATCTATGCGGAGGCGGATGTCACCATCGAATCCCGTGATGTCCGCAAGGAGATCATCGCGACCGAAGTGCTGACGGCTATTGCCGGCTTTAAACAGAGAGACTGACCACCATGACGCCTTCCGAAATCCATGCCGATGAACGTCTTGTCCATGTGCCGCTCGGCGAGCGCGCCTATGACATTCTGATCGGGCCGGGACTGATCGGCAGGGCGGGCGGCGAAATTTCGGCGCGGCTGAAGGGTCGCCGTGCGGCGATCATCACCGACAAGCATGTCGCGCCGCTTTATCTCGAAGGCCTGATGGACGGCTTGCAGACGGATGGCATCGAGGCTGTTTCGCTGACCTTGCCGGCTGGCGAAAAGACCAAGAGTTTCGAGCATCTCGTCACCGTCTGCGATGCGGTTCTGGCGGCACGGGTGGAGCGTAATGATGCGGTAATCGCGCTCGGCGGCGGCGTGATCGGCGATCTCGCCGGTTTTGCGGCCGGTATCGTCCGCCGCGGCGTCCGTTTCGTGCAGATACCGACCTCGCTTTTGGCGCAGGTCGATTCCTCCGTCGGCGGCAAGACCGGCATCAACACCCGCCATGGAAAGAACCTGATCGGTGTTTTCCACCAGCCCGATCTGGTTCTGGCCGATACGGCGGTGCTCGATACGCTCAGTCCGCGCGAGTTCCGCGCCGGCTACGCGGAAGTCGTCAAATACGGCCTGATCGACAAGCCGGATTTCTTCTTCTGGCTGGAAAAGAACTGCGATGACATCCGCACCGGCGGCCCGGCCCGCATTCAGGCGATTGCGACCAGCTGCCAGGCCAAGGCAGACGTGGTGGTGGCCGACGAAAAGGAAAACGGCGTACGCGCCCTTCTGAATCTCGGCCACACCTTCGGTCACGCACTGGAGGCGGCAACCAATTACGACAGCAAGCGCCTGGTACATGGCGAAGGCGTCGCCATCGGCATGGTGCTGGCGCACCAGTTCTCCGCCCGTCTCAACCTCGCAAGCCCTGACGATGCCGCGCGCGTCGAAGCGCATCTGAAGGCCGTTGGCCTGCCAACAACGATGAAAGATATTCCCGGCGAATTGCCGCCCGTCGAAACGCTGATGACGGCAATTGCGCAGGACAAGAAGGTCAAGGGCGGCAAACTCACCTTCATCCTCACCCATGGCATCGGCCAGTCCTTCGTGGCGGATGATGTGGCGGCGTCCGAGGTGCAGTCCTTCCTGTCGGAAAAACATCCGGGTTAAGGCCGCGAGACAAAGGAAGCCGTGCCTAGAACCGCACCGCTTCCCCCGGTGCCGCCGCCTCGATCGCCAGCGCATGCAACCCGGCGTCGAGTTCCGGCTTCAAAAGCGCGTTGATGGCCCGATGGCGATCGACGCGAGACTTGCCGGAAAAGCTTTCCGATACTATCTGAACACGCATATGCGTTTCGCCTGTGCCGGTCATATCTGGCTGGTGGCCCGCATGCATCTGGCTTTCATCGACGACCCTCAGGCGTTCCGGTGAAAAGCTTTCCCGAAGCTTGGTTTCTATGCGCTCTCGCAGAGACATTCGAAGGGCTCCAATTTTGTTTGTGGTCTTTGAAGGGGGCTCCCTAAAAGCCTGTAACATTCCACTTTGTCAATTCTTGTTGTGCGGCTTTTCGCACCCCATAATCAGGGCATCATGAAACTGGATTCGAAATATTTCGATCGCATCCGCACGCGCCGGAAAAGGGAGCGGGAACCTGAGGTTCAGGCCCCCACCTGCCAGTGGGATGGATGCGATAAACCGGGCGTTCACCGGGCACCTGTCGGCCGCAATGCCGAGGGGCAATTCTTCCTGTTCTGTTTTGAGCACGTGAAGGAGTATAATAAAGGCTATAATTATTTTTCCGGCCTCTCCGACAGCGAGATCGCCCGTTACCAGAAGGAAGCGATCACCGGCCATCGCCCCACCTGGACGGTGGGCGTCAACAAGACCGCCCGTGACAGCCCGCTGCATTCCACGCTGCGCTCCGGTTCGGCCAGCGGCAATGCCCGTATCCGTGACCCTTTCGGCTTTGCCGGCGGATTTGCGGGTGGCTCGAAGGCAGGCGGCACCCGAATGCAGCAGGACCGCAAATTGAAGACGCTGGAGGCAAAAGCCTTCGATACGCTCGGTCTTTCGTCCAGCGCAAAGCAGGAAGACATAAAAAGGCGCTATAAGGAGCTTGTCAAAAAGCACCATCCTGATGCTAATGGTGGCGATCGTGGTTCGGAAGAACGTTTTCGGGCTGTTGTTCAAGCATATCAATTGTTAAAGCAGTCAGGTTTCTGCTAAGCCAACTTATGTGTTTACCGCCTGATTGATGATGTGGCCGGGTGGCTGCCGCCCGCCTTGGAGACGTGATGAGCAAAATCGACCTTGATATTTCTAACCTGCCCGACACGACGGTGTCCGTGCGGGAGGTTTTCGGCATTGATACGGATCTGCGGGTTCCCGCCTATTCCCAGGGCGACGCCTATGTGCCGGACCTCGATCCCGACTATCTTTTCGACCGCGACACGACGCTCGCGATTCTTGCCGGTTTTGCTCACAACCGACGTGTCATGGTGTCCGGTTTCCACGGTACGGGTAAATCCACCCATATCGAGCAGGTTGCTGCCCGCCTCAACTGGCCCTGCGTGCGCGTCAACCTCGACAGCCATGTCAGCCGTATCGACCTTGTCGGCAAGGATGCCATCGTTCTGAAGGACGGCAAGCAGGTTACCGAATTCAAGGACGGCATCCTGCCCTGGGCCTACCAGCACAATGTCGCGCTCGTCTTCGACGAATACGACGCCGGTCGCCCGGACGTGATGTTCGTTATCCAGCGCGTGCTGGAATCCTCCGGCCGCCTGACCCTGCTCGACCAGAGCCGCGTTATCCGTCCTCACCCGGCGTTCCGTATTTTCGCGACCGCCAACACGGTCGGCCTTGGTGATACGACGGGCCTTTACCACGGCACGCAGCAGATCAACCAGGCGCAGATGGACCGCTGGTCCATCGTCACGACGCTGAACTACCTGCCGCATGAGCAGGAAGTGAATATCATCGCCGCCAAGGTGAAGAGCCTCGACAACCCGAAGGGACGCGAAACCGTTTCCAAGATGGTGCGCGTGGCCGATCTTACCCGTTCGGCTTTCGTCAATGGCGACCTTTCCACGGTTATGAGCCCGCGTACCGTCATCACTTGGGCGGAAAATGCGGAAATCTTCGGAGATCTCGCCTTTGCCTTCCGCGTGACCTTCCTCAACAAGTGCGACGAGCTGGAGCGCACGCTGGTTGCCGAGCAGTATCAGCGGGCCTTTGGCGTCGAGCTGAAGGAAAGCGCTGCGAACATCGTTCTCAGCGCCTGATCGTTCCCGGCTTGTCCGGAGACGATTTCGATGACTTGAAGACGCCTGCAGACCGCGCACATATCGTTGGGCGGTCTCCACGCGTCGGCAAATGACAGGAAAGACAATGGCAGCGCGCGGCGACAATTCCAGAGCAAAACCGGGTACGGCGGTCGATACGGAGCCGTTGCGTCAGGCGATTGCCGGATGTGTGCGATCCGTCGCTGGCGACGCCGAAGTCGAAGTCGTTTTCGCCAATGAACGGCCGGGTCTTGCCGGTGAGCGCATGCGCCTGCCGGAAATCTCCAAAAAGCCGACTGCGCAGGAAATTGCTATTACCCGTGGTCTCGGTGATTCCATGGCGCTGCGTCTTGCCTGCCATGATGCCGATACCCACGCCGTGATGTCGCCGCAGGGCGCTGAAGCGCGGCTGATCTTCGATGCTGTCGAACAGGCGCGCGTGGAATCGATCGGCGCGCTGCGCATGCCGGGCATGGCCTCCAACATCCAGGCCATGAACACGGAAAAATACGCTAAGGCCAATTTCGCCGGCATCACCAACAAGGACGACGCGCCGCTTGCCGAGGCTGTGGCGCTTCTGGTGCGCGAGAAGCTGACGGGTGAGAAGCCGCCGGAAAGCGCCGGCAGGGTTGTCGATCTGTGGCGCGATTTCATTGAGGACAAAGCCGCCGGCGACCTCAAGGATCTCTCCAGCGTCATCACCGACCAGAAGGCGTTTTCGCGTCTGGTGCGCAAGATGCTGACCTCCATGCAGATGGCGGAAGATTTCGGCGACGAGGATAACGAGCCTGAGAGCCAGGAGGCGGAATCCAACGAGGACCAGCCGCGCACCAACGAGACCGAAGAAGAGCAGGTCGAGGAAGAAGCCGGCTCCGATGCCACGCCCGCCGACGAGAACGAGGCCTCGCAGGAGGAGATGGAAGAAGGCGAGATGGACGGCGCCGAGATGTCGGACGAAGAGATGTCCGATGATCTCGACGAGGATTCCGAAACGCCCGGCGAGACCCGCCGTCCCAACAGCCCCTTCGATGATTTCAACGAGAAGGTTGATTACCGCATCTTCACGCAGGAATTTGACGAGGAAATCCACGCCGAGGAACTGTGCGACGAGGCCGAGCTTGATCGTCTGCGCGCCTTTCTCGACAAGCAGCTCGCCCATCTTCAGGGTGCCGTCGGACGACTGGCGAACCGGTTGCAGCGCCGCCTGATGGCGCAGCAGAACCGCTCCTGGGACTTTGACCTGGAAGAGGGCTATCTCGATCCTGCCCGCCTCGTCAGGCTTATTATCGATCCCATGCAGCCGCTTTCTTTCAAGAAAGAACGCGACACCAAGTTCCGGGATACCGTGGTTTCGCTCGTTATCGACAATTCCGGTTCGATGCGCGGTCGTCCTATCACCGTGGCCGCTACCTGCGCCGATATTCTGGCGCGCACGCTGGAACGGTCGGGCGTGAAGGTGGAGATCCTCGGCTTCACGACAAAGGCCTGGAAGGGCGGACAATCGCGCGAGCAATGGCTCGCCAACGGCAAGCCCGCTTCGCCGGGGCGCCTCAATGATTTGCGCCATATCATCTACAAGTCGGCGGATGCGCCTTGGCGGCGTTCGCGACGCAATCTTGGCCTGATGATGCGCGAGGGGCTGCTCAAGGAAAACATCGACGGCGAAGCGCTGATGTGGGCGCATAATCGTCTCATCGGCCGTCCCGAGCAGCGCAAGATCATGATGATGATCTCGGACGGTGCGCCGGTCGACGATTCGACCCTATCGGTCAATCCGGGCAACTATCTGGAGCGGCATCTGCGCGCCGTGATCGAGCAGATCGAGACACGGTCGCCGGTGGAACTGCTGGCAATCGGTATCGGCCATGACGTGACGCGTTATTATCGCCGCGCCGTGACCATCGTGGATGCCGACGAACTGGCCGGCGCGATGACCGAACAGCTCGCGGCTCTCTTCGAGGATACCAGCAGCGCCTCCGGTTCGTCCCGCAGGGTTCGCCGTGCGGGATAAGCGAGGCCGGCTTTCCTCCGCTTGCAAGCCTCTTCCGGCCGCCATTCTGGCGGCCGCCTTGCTATTTCCGGCTTCTATTGGCGCTTCGACCAACGACGTGCCGGTGAGTGCGCGTCTCCTGTCCTCTTTCGAAGTCGGCACCAGCGAAAAACGTTTTGGCAAGCTGGAATTTGTCGGCGGCATGGTGATGAGCGCGCCGGAAAAGCTGTTCGGGGCAATATCCTCCATCCGCTTTCGCACCAATGGGGAGGATTTTATTGCGGTGCTGGATACTGGCCATTGGCTGACGGGCAGAGTGACCCGTGACGCTGTCGGCGCGCTGTCTGGCCTTGCGGAAGTCCGTATCACCCCGATGCTGGATATGAGTGGTCGCGAACCGCCGCGCAAGATGGAGATGGATGCCGAAGGGCTGGCGCTGCGCGCTGGCAGGGTTTTCGTCAGCTACGAGCAACGCCACAGGATCGATATCTATTCAGATCCGGGCTTTGCCACGTCAAAGCCACTTGGCCGTCTGCCGCATCTAATCCCAAATAACGAGTTGCGCCACAATGGCGGCATGGAGGCGCTTGCTGTATCGCCGACCGATTCGCCGCTCGCCGGTGCACTGGTCGTGGTGGCCGAAAAAAGCATCGATGCGGATGGCAATCTTCTTGCCGCCATATTGGAGGGCCCGCTCAAGGGCACATTTGCCGTTACCCATCACCCGTCATTCGATGTGACGGATGGCGCTTTCCTGCCAAACGGCGATCTGCTGCTTCTTGAGCGGCGCTTCAACTTTGCCGAAGGTGTGGGCATGCGCATCCGCCGCATCAGCGGGGCCGATATCCGGCCGGGCGCCGTGGTGGATGGCGAAATTCTCATGGAAGCCGGCATGGCCTACCAGATCGACAATATGGAAGGCATGGATGTGGTCAAGGGGCCGGACGGTTCCACGCGCCTCATCATCGTTTCCGATGACAATCATTCGTTTCTGCAGCGCAACCTGATGCTGGAATTCAAGCTGGTGGAATAAAAAGCCCGCTCGCGCGGGCTTCCAATCGGCTTTTCACAGCACTTTTGCAGGCGGCATCGGCTTCAGTGTGTTCATCAGCGCGCCGTAGGGCAGGAGCATGACGAGGCCGACGAGAACCTTCACCGAGAGATCACCCAGAGCCCAGGAAATCCACCGAGGGGCCTCCAGAGCGAAGACGCCGAGCACCGGCGCGTTCTCGATGGCGAAGGCATCGTTGGGGCCGACGAAGGAGAAGCTTGCGGCAAAGGCGATGGAAAAGAACAGCGCGGTATCCAGCACCGAACCCAGCATGGAGCCGGCAAGGGGCGCATGCCACCAGCGCTGACGGCGCAGGCGGTTGAACACCGAAATATCCAGCAGTTGGCCGATCAGATAGGCGGTGCCGGAAGCAACCGCGATGCGGGGAATGGATGTCCAGAAGGACAGAGTGACGCCAACGACGAACCCGGCAAGCACCACGCGGCGCGCAACGGACGGACCGAACTGGCGGTTGGTCAGGTCGGTAACTAGGAAGGCGACCGGGTAGGTGAAGGCGCCCCAGGTCAGAAGGTCGGCGAGATTGATGCCAAACAGCGAGCCGGAAAGCGGGTATTGCACCAGAATATTCGATGCAACGACGACGAGCGTCATCAGCAGAACATAGATAAGCGTAAAGCGAAGATAAGGCATTTTTTTATCCTGGGTGATGCCACCAGTTGGAGCCACACATCAGGCTTTTCGAAACATCTCAATCGATTTTCGGAAAGTCAGATGCAAGTGAAATCTGAAACAAACAAAAGGCTTGAGCGGCATAAGCCATTCAAGCCCTCTGAATATCAGATGATGTTGAAGCCGCTATTAAGCAGCTTCAGCCGTCTTCTTGGCGATCTGGCGGCGCAGGAGACGAGCGCGCATGCTCAGTTCGTTTTCGCCGGACTTCAGAAGGAAGGCATCGAGACCGCCACGGTGTTCAACCGAGCGCAGAGCGGCTGCGGAAACACGCAGGCGGAAGCGCTGGCCGAGAGCATCGGAGATCAACGTAACCTGGCAAAGGTTCGGAAGGAACCTGCGCTTGGTCTTGTTGTTGGCGTGGCTGACGTTGTTGCCCGTCTGGACGCCCTTGCCGGTCAATTCGCATACACGGGACATGGGTACACCTATTTCGTTTCGTCTGTTTCACCACTGGCTCGCCACCGGCAAAACCGGGGTGGCAATCCAATTGGCCATGATTGGAAAGTTGCGGTTCTATAGTCAGACGAGACCAAACAGTCAAGCCGCTCGCAATCAAATCAAAGGAAATTCCGGCGTTTTCAACCGTCGTCCGCTTTTTTATTGCCACAAGTCAGCGTATATGATCGCCCGATAAGGCCGCTTCCGCGCCTCTTTTAAGGTGATATCGAAATGATTGCCAGAGGAAAAAGCATTTTCATGGCCGTGACAATGGCGTTTGCGGGCGTCTCCCCCTCGCTTGCCGCCGAAGCACGCCACACAAGCGAATACAGCATCAATCTCGGCATTTTGCCGATTGCCAAAGCGAGTTTCTCGACTCGCATGGATGGACCGAATTATTCGATCTCCGGTTCCTTCAGCGCCGCCGGCCTTGCCAGCATCCTGAAAGACATTTCCGGCAAGACGACGGTCTCGGGCGCCAAGCGCGGCCACCGGCTGCAGGCCAACGAATATTCGCTGGTCTACAAGGACGGCAAGCGCGTGCGCACCTATGACGTCGTTTATCGCAACGGCAACGTCACATCGACCACGGTGAAACCGGAGCCCAAGGCCCGGCCGGACAATTGGGTTGACGTGAAAGACCGCGACCTGCGCTCGGTTCTCGATCCAATTTCCGGTCTCATCATACCCTCGGGCGGCCGCATCTGCCCGACCCGTCTGCCGATCTATGACGGCGAATCGCGACTCGACCTCGTTTTGAGCTCCAGCGGCACCAAGCCTTTCAAGACGAACGGTTTCAGTGGTGACGCCATCGTCTGTAAGGCGCGTTACGTGCCGAAGTCGGGTTACCGGCAGGGACGCAAGGATATCGAATATCTGAAATCCATCTCGATGGAGATCTGGTTCGCCAAGTCGAACAATATGGATGTCTATGCGCCTGTCTATGCGATCATCCCAACGCGGGTGGGACAGGTTTATATCACCGCTACGAAATACGGCGGCTGACCGAAGCTGACGGTGGCGTAAGAAAAGCAGACGTTGCGGCGTATTTCTTCTCCCCGCCGGGGGGAAGGTGGCCCGAAGGGTCGGATGAGGGGGCTACGTTGACGATAGATCGAGAGCTTGCTCCCTCATCCCGCTGCCGCGGACTTCTCCCCGGCGGGGAGAAGAAACAAGTGGCATCCGCTCACCCCACTGACATAACTCAGGGAGTTACGGCGCATCACCCGGCGACCAGCCGGCGTCTGCCATAACGAAGCTCGAAAAGGCAAAGCCCGGCGAGACGGTGCAGCCGACGAGCGTGAAATCACCGAGGCTTTCCGCCGATTGCCAGCAATTGGCCGGCACGATCACCTGCGGGCGCTCACCCTCCAGAATGGCTGGGCCAAGCGTGAAGGTCTGCACCTCACGGCCATCCTGTGAAAGATGCAGAGCGATGGGCGCGCCGGCATAATAGTGCCACACCTCCACTGCATCGGTAACCCGATGCCAGTGCGAGCGGTCGCCCTTCTCCAGAAGGTAATAGATCGCCGTGGAATGCCCGCGCTCGCCGCCTGCCTTGTCGCGAAAAGTCTGGTGGTAAAACCCGCCCTCGGGATGCGGCTCCAGCCCCAGCTCACGAATGATGGCCTGCGCTGATATATCCGTTCCCATCAGAAATTGTCCTTACGCGTGCGAATTTCCGCGAAGACATCGGCATCGGCCGCCCCTTCAAGGCCGAGATGTCTGCGAATGCCGGCATCCGCCACGCGCATATAGGGATTGGTCTGTTTTTCGAGCCCGATTGTGGTGGGAATGGTGAACTCATTGGCCTGCCGCGCCGTCTCGACGCGGGCAGCGCGCTCCCGCAGCACTGCATTGTCGGGATCGACGGTCAACGCAAAGCGGGCATTGCTCAGCGTATATTCGTGGCCGAAATAGACCTTGGTTTCATCCGGCAGGGCCATCAGTTTCTGGAAGGAATGCCACATATCCGCGGCCGGGCGTTCAAACAGTCGGCCGCAGCCCATGGCAAACAAGGTGTCGGCGGCAAATAGCAGCCCGTCATCCGGCAGGTAATAACAGATGTGCCCCGCCGTATGGCCGGGCGTGGCGATGACCTGAACGCGGCGTCCGGCGAATTCGAATTCGTCGCCATCGGCCTGTGAACGGTCGAGGCCCGGTATGGCCACGGCTTCGTCATAGGGGCCGTGAATTTCGCACTGAAACTTGTCCTTCAACGCCAGATTGGCTTCCACATGGTCAAGATGGTGGTGGGTGGTGAAGATATGCGTCAGTTTCCAGCCATGGCCGTCCAGAGCGTGCAGGATGGGCCCTTCTTCCGGTGCATCAATGGCTGCCGTCGCCCCGCTTTCGGGATCGTGGAGGAGCACTCCGAAATTGTCACTGCGGCAAAGAAAGACGTCTATTTCCAAAGGTTTCATAGTATCCTCTCCATTTGCCGGCCAACACCGGCGCATTCGCCTGCCTGACTGTCCCAACTGATTTCCAATGTAAGGGCAGACGCCTTGAAGTCCAACCGCCTGATGCTACATTCTCGCCCATGAATACCGATATCGTCGATCTGCGCGAATTCTATCACTCTCCGCTTGGCCGCTCGGCCGAGCAGGCGATCACCATGGCGCTTTCGACGCTGTGGCCGGCTTTGCCGGAGGAACGACTGGTCGGCCTCGGTTATGCCGTGCCGTTTCTGGAGCGGTTCCGCCACGATACGGAGCGCACTTTCGCTTTCATGCCCGCGGGGCAGGGCGCCGTGAACTGGCCGGCGGGCGAGCTTTCATCCACCGCGCTGGTGTTTGACGAGGAGCTGCCGCTACCCGATTCGTCGATAGATCGGGTCCTGATGGTGCATGCGCTGGAATTTGCCGAAAATCCGCGTGAAAGTTTGAAGGAACTGTGGCGGGTGCTGGCGCCGGGCGGCCGCCTGGTTATTGTGGTGCCGAACCGGCGCGGCGTCTGGGCGCGCATGGAACATACACCTTTCGGTTCCGGCCGGCCCTATTCGCGGGGGCAGCTGACAGCGCTTTTGCGCGAAACCAATTTCACGCCGGGCGCCACCGCCGAGGCGCTGTTCTTCCCGCCCACCACGAGCCGGCCGGTGCTGAAATTCCGCCGTTATCTCGAACATACCGGCCGCCGGCTCTGGCCGCTGTTTTCCGGTGTCATCGTGGTGGAAGCGCAAAAACGTCTCTATCAGGGATTGCCCGTGACCCAGCGCGCCTCGCGCCGCGTTTTTGTGCCGGTGCTGGCTCCGCAGGGCGTGCCCACCACCCGCACTGCCGCAAGCCAAGGAAAGCCGCGCTGACCCTCGACAAAGCGGCCATTCCGGTCTAATGCCTCCGGCATTGCTGTTGCCGGGTTACCCGGCGTTTTTCCAAAGGTCGATCAAATGAGTGCAGAGCTTAGCCAACCTGTTCCGCGTCCGGGTATTCTGGATATCGCCGCTTATGTTCCCGGCAAGGAACATGTGGATGGCGTTGCGAAGGTTTATAAGCTCTCCTCCAATGAAACGCCGCTTGGGCCGAGCCCGAAGGCGATCGAGGCTTTCGGTACGGCGGCCAGCCATCTGGAAATCTATCCGGACGGGCAGGCGATCGCGCTGCGCCAGGCGATTGCCGACGTGCACGGTCTCAATATCGCGAACATCATGTGCGGCAACGGCTCTGACGAGCTTCTAGGCCTGCTTTGCCACGTCTACCTCGGTGCAGGCGATGAAGCGATCATCACCGAACACGGTTTCCTCGTCTACAAGATCCAGATCATGGGTGCGGGCGCGACACCGGTGACGGTGAAGGAAAAGGATTGCGCTGTCGATGTGGATGCGATCCTCGCCGCCGTGACGCCGAAGACCAAGATGGTGTTCATCGCCAATCCCGGCAATCCCACCGGCACCTATGTTCCGGTTGCGGAAATCCGCCGCCTGCAGGCCGGTCTGCCGAAACATGTTCTGCTGGTGCTGGATGCGGCCTATGCCGAATATGTGCGCAAGAACGACTATGAGGCCGGGCTGGAGCTCGTTTCCGGCAACCGCAACGTGGTGATGACCCGCACCTTCTCGAAGGTCTATGGCCTCGCTGCCCTGCGCGTGGGCTGGATGTATGGTCCGGCCGCCGTCATCGATGCGCTGAACCGCGTGCGCGGTCCGTTTAACATGAGCGCACCGGCCATCGCGGCTGGTGCCGCTGCCATCCGCGATCAGGCTTTCGTCGAAAAGGCAGTGGCGCACAACACGCTGTGGATGGAAAAGTTGGTAACGACCTTCACCAGCCTTGGCCTCACCGTCACGCCCTCCGTCACCAACTTCATCCTCATCCATTTCCCGGATCAGGACGGCAAGCGGGCAACGGATGCAGACGAGTTCCTGAGCCGCCGCGGTTATATTCTGCGTGCAGTGCGCGGTTATGGTTTCCCGAATGCGCTTAGAATGACCGTCGGTTCCGAGGAGGCAAATCTCGGCGTCATCGATGCTCTTACCGAGTTCATGGGGCAGGCGTGATGGCTGAATTCATGTTTGAACGCATCGCGCTGATCGGCATCGGTCTGATCGGCTCGTCGATTGCCCGCGATATCAAGGAACTGGGACTTGCTCGCCATGTGGTGATTTCCACCCGCAGTGAAGATACGCTGAAACGGGCGGAAGAACTGGGGCTCGGTACGGATTATACCGTTTCGGCGGCGGAGGCGGTCAAGGAAGCCGATCTCGTCATCGTTTCGGTGCCGGTCGGCGCTTCGGAGAGCGTTGCGCAGCAGATTGCGCCGCATCTAAAACCCGGCACCATTGTCACTGATGTCGGCTCCACCAAGGCCTCCGTCATTGCGCAGATGGCGCCGCATATGCCTGACAATGTGCATTTCATTCCGGGCCATCCGCTGGCGGGTACGGAAAAATCCGGCCCGGATGCGGGTTTTGCCGGTCTCTTCCGTGATCGATGGTGCATTTTTACGCCTTTGCCGGGCACGGATGCGCAGGCGCTGGAAAAGCTGAAGGATTTCTGGCGGGCGCTTGGTTCGCGGGTGGACGAAATGGATGCCGAGCACCACGACAAGGTTCTGGCGATCGTTTCGCATCTGCCGCATATCATCGCCTATAACATCGTCGGCACGGCGGATGATCTGGAAACGGTGACCGAATCGGAAGTCATCAAATATTCCGCTTCCGGTTTCCGTGACTTCACCCGTCTGGCGGCGTCTGATCCCACCATGTGGCGCGATGTCTGCCTGCATAACAAGGACGCCATCCTTGAAATGCTGGCACGGTTTTCCGAAGATCTCGCCTCCCTGCAAAGGGCGATCCGGTGGGGAGAAGGCGATAAGCTGTTCGAATTGTTTTCCCGCACCCGCGCCATCCGCCGCTCCATCGTTCAGGCCGGTCAGGATGTGGATGCACCCGACTTTGGTCGCCATGCGCTGGATCAGAAGAAGTAAATCGCCGCTGGTAACAGTCATGGCCGGATTTGATCCGGCCATCAGACCGCTGGCAAAGTGTCAAAGCTTTGATTTCGTCATCCTTGGGCTTGTCCCAAGGATCTAAATACATCAACACAAACAATCGGTTGCAGACCCTCGGGACAAGCCCGAGGATGACGTCGAATATGGGGCTAAACGTCAAATAGGCGGGATTTTCCCAAGCGGGATGAACCCGCTGATCGTGACACGGCCACGGTCCACCACCAGATCGACGGATGCCCTGTCGCTGCCACCGGCGAGCGCGCGGAGCAGCTTGCGGGCCGTATCGATGGTGGATTGCAGCTGCGGGAAGGCCTGCTTGGCATTATCAGACCACGCGCCAAGCTTTTCGATCTCAAGCTTGAACTGGCCGGAGAGATAACCTTCGTTGTCGAATGAGAAGGGGCCGGTGATGCGCATCGTGCGGCCGTCGCCGATATCCGCAACCAGGCGGCGGAGTTCACCGCTTGTGCCATAAAGGCCGGATTTATCGCTTCCATCCACCATGCCCGCCTTACCGGCCAGCGTCACATCGAGAATGGCGTCGAGGCGCGGAAGAACCTGTGGCCAGTCCTTGATGACGGTCGCCGAATCGGTGAGCGTGATCGCGCCATCGAGATCGGCGCCGTTCTGGCGCAGATGCATTTCCGTCTTGACGGCATCGAAGTCGATGGTCTGGCCGGTGACGGAGGAAACCGCCTGCGCTTTCAGCCCGTCGATGACGAGCGAGCTGCGGTCGATGCCCTTCAGCTTGGTGACGATGCTCGACTGCATGTTCTTCCAGGTCGCCGAAATCGCTAGACCGTGGGCAGAGCGGATTTCCGCGGGCGAATCGAGCTCCCAGACGATATGACCTGGATTATAGACCTGCGCCGCCGAGCGAAGTTCGCCGAAGGAGGCGGAGACACCGTTCTGGCTGTCGTCCACAGTCACCTTGGAGCAGAAAAGGCCGATGCGAAAGGGGTAACCCTTGAAAGCGATATCGCCGCATTCGCCGCTGACGCTGCGGGCCTGCGAGGGGGAGATGACGTTCAGGACCGTCTGCTTCAATTTTTCCGCGGCGTAAAACCACCCCGCCGTATAAAGTCCTATGACCACCAGAATGGCGATGGCGAGCCAGAGGAATTTTTTGGCCGTGCCGGATTGGCTTGACGCTGCCATATTGATCTCCGATGAACAGACTTCAGGGAATTTTGATTTGGCTTGGGATATGGACGATTTTTGGGTCTTTGGCTACGGTTCGTTGATGTGGAACCCCGGCTTTGCCTTCGAGGAGAGGCAGCAGGCGCGGCTGCACGGTTATCGGCGCTCGCTCTGCATCAGTTCCAATTTTTACAGAGGCACGGAAGAAAAGCCCGGCCTCGTCCTCGGTCTGGAACGCGGCGGCTCCTGCCTCGGTGTCGCTTTCCGCGTGCGCGGACAGGACCGTGATCCCGTCATGGCCTATCTGCGCGAGCGGGAACTGGTGACGAATGTCTACAAGGAGCGGGTGGTTTCCATCGCGCTGTCAGATGGCAGGCGCGGCAGTGCCGTGACCTATGTGGCCGATCCCGCGCATGAGCAATATATCGGCGGTCTCGGTGTCGCTGAATCGGCCACCATCATCGCGGCTGCAACGGGGCGTTCCGGGCCGAACACGGACTATGTCTTCAACACCGTGCAGCATCTACAGGAGATGGGCATTCGCGACTCGCTGCTGGAAAGCATCGCCGCGCGTGTGGGTACGCTTTCGGCTCAGCCAGCCGTTGTTTCCTTGCCCTGAAGTTCGGCAATCCGCTTCACGGCGGTTGGTGGCAGCGGCAAATGTGGGTTGTTGCGCGCCGTTTCCAAAAGCAACTCGTCGCTCGCCTTTTCTGTGACCTCGATCAGGCGCTTGAAGAACACATCGGGGTCGAGCCCAGGTTCGATGGCGGGCAGGATACGCACCTTGAAATGGCCGGGATAACGCATGGTCGACCGGCGCGGCCAGAACAGGCCGGGATGCATGGCGACGGGAATGACCGGCACCTGAAGGTCACGGTAAAGCCTTGCGATGCCGTAACGATATTCAGGCTCCGCACCCGGCGGGCGGCGTGTGCCTTCGGGATAGATGATGAGTTCGCGGCCTTCGGCCATTTCCTCTTTCGCCCGCTCCATCACTTTCAGCATCACCTTGCCGCGCGCGGCCCGGTTGACCGGGATCATACGCTGTTTCATGGCGTACCAGCCGAACAGCGGAATCCACAAAAGTTCGCGCTTCAGAATATAGACGGGATCGGGAAGATTGGGCAGCAGCGCATAGGTGTCCCAGAAGGACTGATGTTTTGGCGCGAAGATGCAGCCGGTCTCGGGAATGTTTTCCAGCCCTTCGATTTCGAAGGTGGTGCCGACAATGGTCTTCATCAGCCAATGGTTGGATCGAGCCCAGTTCTTGGGAATCTCATAGGCGATCTTGCGCGGCAGGATGAAATAGATCGGCGTCAGCACGATCATGCGCA
Source organism: Agrobacterium sp. NPDC058088 (assembly GCF_042885035.1). NCBI lineage: Bacteria > Pseudomonadati > Pseudomonadota > Alphaproteobacteria > Hyphomicrobiales > Rhizobiaceae > Agrobacterium > Agrobacterium sp. NPDC058088. Next base: position 225,726 of record NZ_JBHVSU010000003.1, read on the forward strand.
CAATCAGGTTGATATAAAACAGCGTATTGAAAAGAAAAGAGCGCAGCTTGAGCATCAACAGCCTTCCCGGGATGCAGCCGTTCCGAAACGTTGAGCGTCTCGATGCCGGATGCCAATGCCAGACGCCTACACGAAAACACGGGGCCGCAGCAAGCGTGTTTCTGGAGGCTTATGAGGAAGCTGCCGTGACTTTCGGTGCCGTGTGATCGGTTGTGGCTTTGCGCAGGCCGTCACCCTTGCCAAAGCCGGTGAGGTCACGTCCGGCCGCCGCCACGAACTTCAGATATTCGTAAAGCAGAGTACGCACCACATCCGGCTCCACAAACCAGTTCGTCCGGGCGAGATCGGCGCTAATGACGGGATAGGCGATGAATTCCGTCTGCGGGCTGGCGTTGCGCAATTCATGCAGGCTGCGGTGCATGTGATAATTATTGGTGACGACGACAATGGAGGCGTAGTTGTGATCGCGTATCCAGCTTGCCGCCTCATTGGCGTTGCCGATCGTGTCTATCGCTTTGTAGCCCATGTCCACGCAGCAGGTGAACATGTCGGAAGACCCTTGGGTCATCTTGCGGATTTGCGAGCGGGTAGTGGCGGGATTGACGCCTGATATCAAAAGCCTCTTCCCCACACCATCCCGCAGCAGACCGACAGCTTGTTCAATGCGCTGATAGCCGCCAGTCAGAACAATGATCGCATCGCCCTTCGCGCTCTCCGGCGGGCGCATGGAAGCGACAGAATCGGCAAACCAAAGGAAGCCGCCTGAAAAAATGCCGAGAAGAACGACGCAGAGCAGGATGAGACCGCGAATAAAACGGCGCAACGGACCACGCCGCGACAACAGGCCCTTTCGGACCGGCCGCGCCGTCGTCTGATCCTGGTCCATCCGACTCACAAACATTCCTCCTGAATACTCGCCGATTAAGGCAAGGAACAGGCATTTTTGTCCACCGTCTGCAGGTTACATCCCGCGTGTGACGGTTTCAGTTTTCCCGCAGAATTTCGGTCGTCGCTTCACGATGCGACACCGTCGCTTTTCGACGGATCCGACCGGACACGATCAATATCGTCGATGGTGCGGATGACAGTCACGCGCGCCGTGATGGTGGTGAGAAGCGCGATGATGATCATCGTCAGGGCAATGCCGAGATAACCGCCAAGGCCGACCGCAAACGAGCCAAAAAGCGCACTCGCCTGGTCGCTCTGCGGCGTGGCGACGGTGCTCGATTGCCAGAAGCCGGCGACCAGGAACACGGCGGCCGCCAATGCGCTGCCCGCCGCCGCTCCCTTGAGGCTGATCTTTAAAAAGTGCTTCTGGAATTCGCGGGCCACGAAGCTACTCTCGGCGCCGACGAAATGCAGCACTTCAACGATGTGCCGGTTGCCGGAAAGCGCGCCGCGCGTCGCAAACACCACCGTCAGTACCATGGCCGTGAAGACGAGGATCAGCACGCCAACACCAATCATGACGGTGGTCCTGGCCATGGAAACCAGCCTGTCGACCCAGGTGCGGTGGTCGTCCAGAAAGGCCTGCGGGATTTCCGTCTTCAGCATATCCCGCATCGCCTGGAAATCGGGTGGATTGCTTTCGTCGATGGTGATGACGACGAGGCGCGGTATGGGCAGTTCGGAAAGGTCGAGACCGCTGCCGAGCCACGGTTCCAGAAGACGGGAGGTGGCGGCATCGTCGAGGATGGTGCCATCGCGCGTGCCGACAAAGGTGAGTGCGAGGTTGCGCGCCTTGTTCAGCGCCGCATTCATGTCCAGCCCGTCCTCAGGCTTGATCTGAATGGTGATCTCGCGGGAAATCTGGCTCTGCCAGGTGGCGGCGGTGGCGCGCACCATGGAGACGGCACCGAGCGTCAGGCAGGCGAGAAAGGCCATGATGGCGATCACCACCATCAGGGCATTGCCCTGAATGTTGGAGGGCGGCAGGATGGGCGCCATGGGGCGGATGCGCATGGGCGGGCGCTTCGGCTGGGCCGCCTCGGGCTTCAACTGTTTGCGGGTGATCTCATTCATAGATATCGAGCCGCCCTTCGGTCAGAATCATCCGGCGCGCATCGATCTGGTCCATCAGTGCAAAATCATGGGTGGCGATGACAACGGCCGTACCCAGCCTGTTGAGTTCGAGAAAAAGGTTGAGCAGACGTTTGGCCATCGGCGGGTCGACGTTGCCGGTCGGTTCGTCGGCGAGCAATATTTCCGGCTGGTCCATCAGCGCGCGGGCGATGGCAGCGCGCTGTTTTTCCCCGCCGGAAAGGATTGCCGGCAGCACGTTGATACGCTCGCCGAGCCCGACCCATTTCAGAAGCTCTATCACATCGTTGCGATAGGCGCTCTCTTCCTTGCCGCGCACACGCAGCGGCAGGGCGACATTTTCATAGGTCGTGAGATGATCGAGCAGACGGAAATCCTGAAACACGATGCCGACGCGGCGGCGCAGCATGGGCAACTCGCTGCGCGGAATGCGCGCCACATCGCGATTGAACATGCGAATATGGCCGCGCGTTGGCTGCAGCGACATCAGGAGCAGGCGCAGGAGCGTCGTCTTGCCGGCACCCGACGGGCCGGTCAGAAACTGGAACGAACCCTTGGGGATATCGAAGGTCATGTCCCTCAGGATCTCGGGTCCCATGCCGTAACGCAACCCGACATTTTCGAAATGGATCAACGGACTTCCAGTCTCTTCGTTTCGTGGTGTTTCGCAAGCCGAAAGCGCAGAGGCCCGGGTGGCGCGGTTTAACCCGGTTCCGGTGGCCTGTGCGAGCCGTTTTTGCGAAGCATTAACCAATTAAATTTAAAACTTGGCAGGATTCGTTGCAATGCCCAGTTTTGCGGGCCGGAAAACCTCACCGAAGGAATTCTATGGCTATGTTCCGTTCATCTCGCCGGCAAGCGGCGTTCGATTTTGACCTCCTGATGCCGGAACCACCGGTGCGCCGTTCGGCGCGGGCGGCAAATCCCGACCGCGATGTGGTAGACGCGGAATTTGTCACCATCAAGGAAAACCGTACGCGCCAGCCCGGAAACGACAATCGCGGTACGGCACACCGGCAAATGGCAAAGCCATCAGTCACAGTAGGCGCGCTCGGCCTCGCCTTCATCGGCTGGCTGGATCGCAGATTGTCGCGCCTTTCTGCCGATGCCTACTCGGCACTGGTGGCGGCACTCGCGATTTTCGTTTTCGTCTGCTCCGGTGGCCTGTCTGTCGTGGTGCCGGAAAAGTCGGCGGTCGCCGCCTCGGTCAACCCGCTTGCCATTTCCCATGTCACCATCACGCCGCAGGAAGCGGGCGGCATGGATATATTGCTCATCAACGGCATTGTGGAAAACAATGGCGGCAATCTCGAAGAAGTGCCGGCCATTCGCGCCGACCTCTTCGCCGCCAAGGGACAGCTGGTCGCCAGCATGGTCATCGAACCGCCGGTCAAGGAGATGCAGCCCGGCTTCAGCCACGGTTTTTCGGCAAAACTGCGCCATCCCGGTGGAAAAACGCCTGAGATCAAGCTTTCCTTCGTCGAGGCGGGTGCGTCCGAACGTTGACTGTGGTAACGCGTGAGCTTCGTATTTTTACTGAAAGGTAAAATCGGCAAGGCGCAGCACAGGAGAAAGAATGCCCGTCGTCCGTGGAAAAAATATCGAGCCGCTTTATAGCGCCGAGCAGATCGCCGAGCGCAATCGCGACATGGCCAAGCATATCGCCAGCGGCCCGACCAAGGATTTGCTGGTCATTGCCGTGCTCAAGGGATCATTCATTTTCGCGGCCGATCTCATCCGCGCGCTGCATGATAGCGGCCTTGCTCCCGAAGTCGAGTTCATCACGCTGTCGAGCTACGGCGCTGGCACGGTTTCCCAGGGTGTCAGGATCGTCAAGGATATCGACAGCGACGTGAAGGACCGCGATGTTCTCCTGATCGACGATATTCTCGAATCCGGCCGTACGCTACGTTTTGCCAAGGAACTGCTCTACGAGCGTGGCGCTCGCAACGTTACTATCGCCGTGCTTCTCGACAAAAAGGTCAAGCGCAAGGAAGATCTGGAGGCCGATTATGTCGGTTTCGAATGCCCTGACTATTTCGTCGTGGGTTACGGCATGGATGTGGCCTATGCCTTCCGCGAGCTGCCCTTCGTCGGCGTGGTGACAGGCGACGCCTGAGCATCTTTGCCCGTGCCGGAACGGCACAGGACGGAGACGCCTCATTAACCATTCACCCAGCGAAGGCCTGGGTGTTTACCTCTTGAAAAGAGGAGCCTGCGATGTTGCTCACGGCTGGAAATGATGCCCAGGAGCAATGAGTAATGGCGAAGATTCTGATTACCGAAGACGAGGATGCGCTGCGTTCTTTCGTGGCGCGGGCGCTCCGTCTCGACGGTCACGAGACCCATGAGGCGGCAGACGGCGAGCAAGGGCTGGAGAAGCTCCAGGAAACCAGTTTCGATCTTCTTCTTTCGGATATCCGCATGCCGGTCATGGATGGCATCGAGCTGGCGCACCGCGCCGCAGAAAGCTTCCCGGCCATGCGCATTTTGTTGATGACCGGTTACGCCGAGCAGCGCGAACGGGCGGATGATCTGGCGACGAAGATCGTGGACGTGGTTTCTAAACCCTTTGCGCTTCCGGATATTCGCAAGGCCGTGGCGCGGGCGCTTGCGGCCTGAGCTACAGGATTGCAGAGATTAAAGGGCGGCCTTCGGGCCGCCTTTTTTGTTGCGGAGTTGTCAGCGTTCCAGTCCGTCATGTTCGGGCCTGTCCCGAGCATCTGCAACGTATCGGTTTCATGGGAGGTTGGCAGATCCTCGGCACAAGGCCGAGGATGACGTCAGAGTGTTTCGCGACCTGTCTCCGGTACCTCTTCCCGCTACTTTTCGGGACAGCGGCGACATTAAAGTGCCGGGCCAGATCGTCGTGAATGGCTTCGGACCTCACCGAATATCCAGCAGCCGCTCCAGATAACGCCGCTCCACTTCACCCGGCGGGTTGTTGCCAAGCTTTTCTCGGATTGCTTCGAGAATTTCGCGGGCGCGCTGCACGTCGATCTCGTCAGGCACGTTCACCTGCTCGCCAAAATCCGGGCCGGTGGTGCTGCGCGGGCGGCCGAGCGGGTCGCGGCCGTTCTGGCCGCCTTGACCGGTCATGCCTTCCTGCCCCTGTCCGGGCTGCTGGCCCTGTTGGCGCATGGCCTGCATGATCTGGCCCATCATGTCCTGAGCGCCCTGTCGCAGCGCATTCAGCGCATTGCCCTGGCCCTCGACCGCCTGTTCGCCCTGGCTTTTGCCCAGCGCTTCGCCGGCGCCCTGCATTTCCTGTTGCGCCTTGCCGAAGTTTTCGCCCGGTTCCATGCCGAGATCGCGCAGGCCCTGCTGCAATTCGCCAAGCTGCTTGCCGAGCGCATCCTGCTGCGCCCGCAGGTTTTTCAGCGCCTCGCGCAACTGTTCGGCGGTCATCTGGTCGCTGGGCTGTTGCCCGCCCTGTTGACCGTTTTGCCCCTGTTCGCCTTGCTGGCCCTGCTGCGGCTGCTGGCCATTTTCGCCCATCTGCTGGTCGTCGCCTTCGCCGCCCTGCTGCGGGTCGCCGCGCTGCATGCGGTCGCGCAGCGCCTGATCGAGCTTGAAGGTCTCGTCCATCAGCTTCTGCTGCTGTTGCAGGATTTCGCCCAGCTTGTCGATCTGCTGGCGCATCTTGCTACTCTGCTGCTGTCCCTGCTGGCCCTGGCGTTGCGGGCGGCCAGCCTGCAGATTGTTCATCATGCGCTGCAGTTGCGAGAGCATTTCCTGTGCCGCATCGCGGTTGCCGGAACGGGCAAGGTTCTCGATCTGGTTCATCATGTTTTCCAGATCGCGCTGGCGCAGCACATTCTGTGCCTGTTGGTTCATGTTGGCTTGCGGCGCATTCTGCATGCGTTGCGCAAGCTCGCTCATGAACTGCTGCATCGCCTCGCGCAGCTCCTGCATGAGCTTGGCCACTTCCTCGTCGGAGGCATTGCGCTGAAGCGCCTCGGAAAGCGCGGTCTGTGCATCGCGCAGGCGCTTTTCCGCCTGCGAAAGATCGCCATCCTCAATACCGAGCGCGATCTCCCAGAGGTAATCCGCCGTGTTCTTCAGCATCTCCTCATTATAGGCGAGCCGCATGCGGGTCTGCGCCGATTGCAGCAGGAGATAATGCGTGGTGTTGGGAATGGTCTCTTCCGGCCGCATTCCAACCGCCTCGTTATAGGCGATCGCCTTCGGCATCTGGCGTGTGTCGAGCGAGAAAATCTGCCGCTGTTCGGCAATGGAAGCAGCCAGCGGTTCGGAGAAATTACGGCCCGGCAGCACCATTTCGTGCGCCGGGCTGCGGCCGGTCTGGCCGGCACCATCAGTGGCGACGAGCGTGATGCGCACGCGTTTGCCCGCCATCGGATGTTCGGTCAGGTTGCGGCTGGTCAGCCCCTTGATCTCGCGATTGTTCTGCCGCGGCAGATCGAGCTTGAATTCCGGCGGCGGGTAAAGCGCTGTCGCGCCTTCTGCAATGCCGATGGGCTCGATGATGGCATGCGCTTCCTTCAGGCCATAATCGTCTTTGGCCGTGAAGCCGATTTCCAGCGCGCCATTGACGGCGCGGCGCGGCATGTTGTCGAAGGCGATGCTGGGCGGCTGGTCGGGAATGACGTTGAACACCCATTGTTCGCCATTGGCGGTGATCATGCCGCTTTCGGTGACATCCATCGCGAAAGTGCGTGGGGTAACGGGCTGATCGGCAGAGCGGGCCGACGCTTGGACGGCGATATCGCCGCTGGCGCTATCGGCTTTGGCCGCCTCAGGCGCAAGCTTCTGCAATGCACCCGCCGTTTCCGGCTCGAATGTCACCTCCTCACCGCCATCGCCGCCGGTCATGCGGATTGTCAGCTTGGAGGATTGCGGTACGGAAACCGCGTCGCGGTTGGTTGCGTCACGTCCGGTCAGGAAAATCGGCGCGCGGCCGGTATAGGCAGGCGGTGTAACCCAGGCATCGAGACGGATATCGGGATTGAGCGGACCGACGGCTGGCCGGCTGCGGAACGCATCGGCAACTGTGCCGGCGCCATTGGAGTAGGAAAAACCGAAAGCGGTGACTAGCAGCAGTGCCGGAATGGCGCGCAGCGCCAGACGGTCATAGCGGGCAATATCGGGTTTCGGCAGGCCGGCATTCAGCGCAGCGATGCGCTCCGCCATGCGGATCTGATGTTCTTTCCAGAGCGTGCGCGAAAATGGCGTGTCGAAAGCAGGCTCATCTTCCTGCACGCCGACCGGCTGGTGCGCCAGGCCGTTGCGATCCTCAAGAAGGCGCGAGGCTTCATGATCCGTTGGCCACTTCAGCCGAAGGATCGGCAAAAGCGTGGCGATGAAACCGAAAACCAGAACGAAAACGATGCCGAGCCGCAGGAAATCCGGCATGTGCCGGTAAAGCCCGAACCAGGCAAGCGCCAGAAAGGCGGCAGCGATGGAGAGTGGCCACAGCGTTTTCGGCGCGATTTTCTCGCAGAGCAGCACAATTTTGGCGAAGAAACGCTTGGCTGTGACCCGGCGGGCAAGGTCCGGTCGATGCGAGAACGCGCCGGTCGGGCGCTTTCTGCCTGTGCTGTCCTCTCCGGCTGTGGTCATCAATCCGTTCTCCCGGTTCTGGCCACGTCGAACGCCATTCCCGGAACGGCGAGCTGTTCATATCACAGGGCAAGGATAACATTCTTTGTGGCGAAGACGAGGGCACCGAAGCCCTCACCCCCATTTTTTAGGCAGCTTCGCTCAATTGTGATCGGTCAAGTCAAATATTGGGTGGGGTCAGTCGAGCCAGTCAGGTACGGAATCGAGCGCGATCAGCTCCTCATAGGTGCCGCGCGGACGAATGACGTGGAATTTGTCACCCTTGACGAGCACTTCCGGCACAAGCAGGCGCGAATTATAGGTGCCCGCCTGCACCGCACCATAGGCGCCGGCGGAGCTGACGGCGATCAGGTCACCCGGCTGCGGCGCGGCCATCTCCCGGTCCAGCGCCAGATAGTCGCCGGTTTCGCAGACGGGGCCGACGATATCCGCCTTGATGCGCGTGGCATTCTCTGCAGGCTGCACCACCGGGCGAATGCCATGATAAGCTTCGTAAAGTGTGGGGCGGATGAGATCGTTCATCGCGCCGTCGACAATCACAAAGGTCTTGTCGCCGCCATCCTTCACATAGATCACTTCCGTTACCAGAATGCCGGCATTGCCGACGATCAGGCGTCCCGGCTCGGTTACGATCTTGCAGTTGAGGCTTTTCAACTCGTTCTTGACGATATGCGCATAGGCATCCGGCAGCGGCGGCGGATTGTTGTCGTCGCGATAGGGAATGCCGAGGCCGCCGCCGATATCGACGTGGCTAATCGCATGGCCGTCGCCGCGAAGCGCTTCCACCAGTTCGCGCAGTAGCCGGAAGGCATCCTCGAAAGGCTGCAATTCGGTGATCTGGCTGCCGATATGCATGTCGATGCCGGTGACTTCGATGCCGGGCAGGGTGGCCGCATGGGCATAAACCGCCCGCGCCCGTTCATAGGAAATGCCGAACTTGTTTTCCTTCTTGCCGGTGGAAATCTTGGCGTGGGTGCGCGCATCCACATCAGGATTGATGCGGAAGGAGACATGCGCCCGCTTGCCAGCTTTGATGGCGCGCAGATTGAGGACTTCCAGCTCCGGCTCGGATTCGATGTTGAAGCAATAAATGCCCACATCCAGCGCATAATCCATTTCCGCCACCGTCTTGCCGACGCCGGAAAACATGATGCGGCTTGCCGGCACACCAGCCGCAAGAGCACGGCGCAGTTCGCCGCCAGAGACGACATCGATGCCGGCGCCGAGCTTTGCCAGCGTCTTTAGCACCGCCTGGTTGGAATTGGCCTTCATGGCGTAACAGACCATGGCGTCCACGTCGGCAAACGCCCCTGAGAACACCTTGTAGTGGCGCTCTAGCGTTGCGGTGGAATAGACGTAGAAGGGCGTGCCGACCGCCTTGGCGATCTCGGGCACGGGCACGTTTTCGGCGTGCAGCACGCCGTCGATATAGCCAAAATGGTTCACGGCTTTTTACCCGTCAGAGAAGCTTGTCGAGAATGAACGGACGCTCAGCCGTTGCCGGCTTCGGTTCGCTTCCATCGGCGGCGCGTTTGTTACGCATTTCGACCGGCGTGCTCGGCGGATCGATGTCGCCCTTACGCCCGCAGGCGGAAAGAGCAAGGCTGACGGCGAGCGCCATGCCGATGGGAACGATGAGTTTGCGCGCGGTTTTTGAAAGCATGAGCCTGTCCAAAGGAAATATGTGCTTCTCTGATAACGAAAAACAGGGCGCTTGTGCACCCTGTTTCTTGTGATCGCGGCTTAACGCAGATTTATCAGTTGCGGCCGCGCCACCAGGCGATTTGTTTGCGTACCTCCGAAGGAGCCGTGCCGCCGAAGCTCGTGCGACTGGCGACAGATGCTTCCACCGAAAGAACATCGAAAACGCTGTTGGTGATGCCGGGGTGGATGGCCTGCAATTCTTCCAGCGAAAGATCGGCAAGATCGCAGCCTTTCTTTTCCGCCAGCGCCACGGCATTGCCGGTCACATGGTGAGCATCGCGGAAGGGCAGGCCCGCCTCGCGCACCAGCCAGTCGGCCAGATCGGTAGCGGTGGAATAACCGGAGCCCGCCGCCGCACGCATGCGGTCCTTGCGCACTTCGAGATCGCGGATCATGCCGGTCATGGCGGCGATTGCCAGTTCCAGGCTTTCGGCGGAGTCGAAAACCTGTTCCTTGTCTTCCTGCATATCCTTGGAATAGGCGAGGGGTAGGCCCTTCATGACCGTCAGCAGCGCCACCAGCGAGCCGTTGATGCGGCCAGTCTTGGCGCGAACCAGCTCAGCGGCGTCGGGGTTTTTCTTCTGCGGCATGATCGACGAGCCCGTGGAGAAGGCATCCGACAGGCGGATGAAGCCGAATTGGGGGGTCGACCAGATAACGATTTCTTCTGCGAGCCGCGACAGATGCGTGGCGCAGATCGACGCGATCGACAGGAACTCCAGCGCGAAATCGCGGTCGGAGACGGTGTCGATGGAGTTGCGGGTCGGCTCGCGGAAACCGAGCGCCTTGGCCGTCATGTGGCGGTCGATGGGGTAACCGGTGCCGGCAAGGGCAGCGGCGCCGATCGGGCTTTCGTCCATATGCTCGATAGCGTGGCGCACCCGGGCGCGGTCACGGCCGAACATCTCCACATAGGCCATGCAATGGTGGCCGAAGGTCACCGGCTGGGCCGTCTGCAGGTGAGTGAAACCGGGCATGACCGTATCGGCATTTTCCTCGGCGCGGTCGAGGAAGGCGGCGATGAGCGCCGTCAACATTCCCTCAGTCTTCTGCAACTCTTCCTTGACCCAAAGGCGGAAATCGAGCGCGACCTGATCGTTGCGCGAGCGTGCGGTATGCAGGCGTCCGGCGGCCGGGCCGATCAGCGTTGCAAGCCGCGCTTCGATATTCATGTGAATATCTTCGAGTTTGCGCGAAAATTCAAAGGTGCCGGCTTCGATCTCTGACAGGATCGTGTTCAGGCCCTCAATGATCTTGTCTTTATCTTCAGGCGAAATAATGCCTTTAGATGCCAGCATGGTGGCATGCGCCATAGAGCCACGGATATCCTGGGCGTAAAGCTTCTTGTCGAAGCCGATGGAGGCATTTATCTCTTCCATGATGGCAGATGGCCCGGAAGCGAAACGTCCGCCCCACATCTGGTTGGAGGATTTCTGATCTGTGCCGTCAGCCATATGTCGTGCCCTGGAGTATTCGATGACAGAAAAAAGGCCGTTCAGGCTTCCTTCCGCCAAATTGGTTGCAATTGCTGCCGTTGCCGGTGTGCTCGCCGGTGCTGGCGCGGTCTGGTTCAGGCATATTGGGTCTGAGAGCCCGGTTCAAGGGGCAGCGGTGGCAGACGGCGGTTTATGTGAGGGTGCGGCAAACCGCATCGCCTCGCTGAAACCGTTTCTGAAGGGGCAGGTGGCCGCCATGTCGGCGGCGGACAGGCCGCGTGTCGTCCCGCTGTCCTTCAAGGGACCGGAGGCTAAGGACATGACGCTTGCCGATCTCAAGGGCAAGGCGGTTCTTCTCAATCTGTGGGCCACATGGTGCGTGCCTTGCCGGGAGGAGATGCCGGCTCTGAACGCGCTGGAGAAGGAAAAAGGTGGCGACAAGTTCGAGGTCGTGGCCGTCAATATCGATGTCGGCGCGGATGAAAAACCGAAAGCCTTCATGGATGAATACAAGATCGACGCGCTGAAACATTACCGCGACAATTCTATGGGCGTCTTCAACGTTCTGAAAAAGGAAGGTCTCGCTTTCGGCCTGCCGGCCACCCTGCTGCTGGATGAAAACGGCTGCCTTCTCGCAGCGATGAACGGGCCGGCGGCGTGGGATAGCGAAGATGCCAAGGCGTTGGTGACGGCCGCAACATCCAGGTAGCTTTGAGTTTTCAGCTTGGGGGAGAGATATTTCCTCTCCCTCAGCACAAGGTCTACTTTTACCGCGTCGGAACCGGCGTCTCACCCCGATAATCGTAGAAACCACGGCCGGATTTGCGGCCGAGCCAGCCGGCTTCGACATATTTGACCAGCAGCGGGCAGGGGCGGTATTTGCTGTCGGAGAGGCCGTCATGCAGCACCTGCATGATCGACAAACAGGTGTCGAGACCGATGAAGTCGGCAAGTTGTAGCGGGCCCATCGGGTGGTTTGCGCCGAGGCGCATGGCGGTGTCGATGGCTTCCACCGAACCGACGCCCTCATAAAGCGTATAGATCGCCTCATTGATCATCGGCAGCAGGATGCGGTTGACGATGAAGGCCGGGAAATCCTCGGCGACGGTGATCGCCTTTTCAAGCGTCCGCACATAGTCCTTGGCCGCATCGAAGGTCTTTTCATTGGTGGCGATGCCGCGTACCAGCTCCACCAGCTTCATGACCGGCACCGGGTTCATGAAGTGGATACCCATGAACTGTTCGGGACGGTCGGTGGCAGAGGCAAGCCGGGTGATGGAGAGCGAAGACGTGTTGGTGGCGAGAAGCGCTTCCGGCTTCAGCACCGGGCAGACCTGCGCATAGATCTTTCGCTTGATCTCTTCATTTTCCGTGGCAGCCTCGATGACAAGATCCATTGGCGCCAGATCATTGACGTCGGTCGAACCGCTGATGAGCGTCAGTGCCTGCTTGCGGGCCTCGTCGGAAAGCTTGCCGTTAGTCACCTGGCGGGCGAGGTTGCCGTTGATCGTGGCAAGACCGGCCTCGATGCCTTCCTTCGAAAGATCGTAAATATGGACCCTGTAGCCGGCAATGGCGGAAACATGCGCTATGCCGCATCCCATCTGACCGGCTCCGATAACACCGATATTCTTAAAGGGGGCGGTCATATGCTGTTCTCCCATGTGCTGCATGTGCAAATTCGCTGGCGATGTTACGCATATCGCCGAAAAAGAGAAGGCGGCGCGTCCAAAAAACGCGCCGCCTTCATCATGTATTTAAAATCAAAGGGCTTTTTGCAGTTCCGGCAGAGCTTCGAAGAGGTCCGCGACGAGACCGTAATCGGCAACCTGGAAGATCGGCGCTTCTTCGTCCTTGTTGATGGCGACGATGACCTTCGAATCCTTCATGCCGGCCAGATGCTGGATGGCACCGGAAATGCCGGCCGCGATGTAAAGCTGCGGCGCAACCACCTTGCCGGTCTGGCCCACCTGCCAGTCGTTCGGCGCATAACCGGCATCGACGGCCGCGCGCGATGCACCAACGGCAGCACCGAGCTTGTCGGCGACCGGAAGGATGACTTCCTTGAATTTTTCCGAAGAGCCGAGCGCGCGGCCACCCGAGATGATGATCTTTGCAGAGGTCAGCTCCGGACGGTCGGACGAGGCAAGCGCATCGGAAACGAAAGACGAGACGCCGGGGTTTTCAGCGGCCGTGATCGTCTCGACCGCTGCCGAACCACCTTCTGCCGCTGCCGCAAAGGCGGTCGGACGCACGGTGATGACCTTCTTTGCATCCGTTGCCTGCACGGTCTGGATGGCATTGCCGGCATAGATCGGACGCTTGAAGGTATCAGGCGATACGACTTCGATTATCTCAGAGACCTGAGCAACGTCGAGAAGGGCCGCAACGCGCGGCGTTACGTTCTTGGCCGAAGCCGTTGCCGGTGCGATGATGACGTCATAGGAGGGGCTGAGCGAAACGATCAGCGCCGCCAGCGGTTCTGCCAGTGAATTGGCATAGGATGCGTCGTCGGCGAGCAGCACCTTGGAGACGCCGGAGAGTTTTGCGGCAGCGTCAGCGGCACCCTTGGCGCCCGAACCGGCGACCAGCACATGCACGTCGCCGCCGATCTGCGTCGCCGCCGTCAGCGTCTTTGCCGTCAGGTCGGAAAGGGTTGCGTTGTCGTGTTCTGCCAGAAGAAGAATGGCCATGAGAATATCTCCCTTTTCCGAAACCTTAGAGGACGCCGTCGGCTTTGAGCTTTTCGACCAGCTCGGTAACCGAGCCAACCTTGATGCCAGCCTTGCGGCCTGCCGGCTCCTCGGTCTTCAGCACCTTCAGGCGCGGCGAAACATCAACGCCGAAATCAGCCGGTGCCTTCTTGTCGAGCGGCTTCTTCTTTGCCTTCATGATGTTCGGCAACGAGGCATAACGCGGCTCGTTCAGACGAAGATCGGTGGTGACGACGGCGGGAAGCTTCAGTTCGATCGTCTGCAAACCGCCATCAACTTCGCGGGTGACCGCGACCTTGCCATCTGCGGGCACGACCTTGGAGGCAAAGGTGCCCTGGCCCCAGCCCAGAAGCGCTGCCAGCATCTGGCCGGTCTGGTTTGAATCGTCGTCGATCGCCTGCTTGCCGACGATGACGAGACCAGGCTGCTCAGCCTCGGCCACGCCCTTCAGCAGCTTGGCGACGGCGAGCGGCTCAACCGTTTCATCGGTCTCGATCAGGATAGCGCGGTCGGCACCCATCGCAAGCGCCGTGCGCAGCGTTTCTTCCGCCTTGGCTGGGCCGATGGAAACGACCACAACCTCTTCGGCCTTGCCGGCTTCTTTCAGGCGAAGAGCCTCTTCCACCGAGATTTCGTCGAACGGGTTCATCGACATCTTCACATTGGCAAGCTCAACGCCAGAACCATCCGCCTTCACGCGGATCTTCACGTTGTAATCGACAACTCGTTTAACGGGGACAAGGATTTTCATCGACGGTCTTCCTCAAACTCCTGTCCGCGGGGCGGGTAAACCGCGCGGACCTCCAAAAACAGGTGGCGACATGGATAAGCATTTTTCCCGCAAATACAACGGAGCAATCTTCATTATCACATGCACGTAAGGCATATCTTACGTTGACGTTAACGTAAATACTCTATCTCCGACGAGACGTCTCATCTACCCCCGTCATAGCCCCCTTCGATTTGCGACAACCCTGCCGTTTGCGACGTATTCTTGAATTGCGCCGCCCTCGGCGGAACAATCGTGCGGTCAAACAGTGGCACGCCTCGCCTGCGCATAAAAACCACCATGATGGCACCTGCCAATATTCCGCCGACATGCGCACCCCAGGAGACGTTTTCCTCCAGCCCCAGCGCCAGCATCATAAATTGCTGGCCGATCCACAGCGCCAGCGGAATGAATGCGGGCAGGGGAAGCGGAATGCGCATCAAAACCAGTACCCAGACACGCACCCTGGGATGCAGCAGGAAATAGGCTGCAACCACACCGGAAACCGCACCCGAGGCGCCGATCAGCGGCCCTTCGGAGGTGGGGGCAACAAAGCCGTGAAACAGGGCACCGGCAATCGCGCAGACAAGATAGAAGATCAGGAATCGGAAATGGCCGAGCGCATCTTCGACATTGTCGCCGAAGACCCAGAGAAACAACATGTTGCCGGCGAGATGCCAGAAATCGAGATGCAGGAACGCATAGGTGACAACGGTGAGGTCATCAGGCACGACCTGCAGGGCCGGTTCCAGATAGGCATAATCGAACACGACTGCCGGAATGAAGCCGAGGCCGAGGGCTGCGGCATTGGCCTGCGTATCGCTGGCAAGCACGCCGGTAAACAGCCAGACCAGTACATTGACCACGATCAGACCGATCGTGACGTATTGCAGCCGGATATGTTTGAGGGAATTCGCATCGTGCAGGGGTATGAACATCGAATGCCCTTTTATTGAACGTTGTCAGCGGTTTTTGCCGGGAACCCACAAAATGTCGGCCTTGCCCATGTCATTGGCGAAACGGGCGGCAACGAACAGGAAGTCGGACAGGCGGTTGACGTATTTGATGGCCGCCGGGCTGACGATCTCGTTCTCAGTGACTGAAAGCGCCACCATCAATCTTTCCGCTCGCCGGCAGACGGTGCGCGCCATATGCAGATTGGCCGCTGCCGCGCTGCCGCCCGGCAGCACGAAGGAGGTGAGGGGCTCAAGCGACGCGTTGAGTTCGTCGATTTCGTTTTCCAGCCGGGTGACCTGGCTTTCGACGATGCGCAGCGGTTCATAGGAAAGCGGTTCGCCATTATCAGGCGTGGCGAGATCGGCGCCGAGATCGAAAAGATCGTTCTGGATGCGGAACAGCATGGCATCCAACGTCTCCAGTCCACCGGTATGAAGCCGTGCGACGCCGATGGCCGAATTGGTCTCGTCGACCGTGCCATATGCCTCGACGCGAAGATCGTGCTTCAGGCGGCGCGGGCCGGAGACCAGCGCCGTCGTGCCTTTGTCGCCGGTGCGGGTATAGATCTTGTTCAGCTTCACCATGTCAGCGGCCGCCGCCCGTGAGCCAGAGGGTGAGCATGATCAGCACGATGGCGATGGCCTGTAGCAGCAGGCGAAGCTGCATCAGCTTGTTGGAACGGTTGGCGTCCTGTCCCTTCAGCATGTTGAAGAGGCCGCGTATCAGCACGATGACGACGAGGCCCATGGCAATAAGGGCCAGAACAGTGGTGAAGCCGGACATTTAGGGGTTACTCCTCCTCAATCGAATCTGCGCAGCAGACGATAGAACAGTCCGGCAGGCAAGAGCCGTTTGAGGATAAGACCCTGTTTGGCTGGAACGGTGACGGGATAATGCGGTTTCGGCGCGGCTGCGGTCAGGGCATGTTTCAGCACGGCATAAACGGCATCGGGGCCAAGCTTGTGGCGGTTGACGGGGCCTGAGCCATCCATGCGGGCCAACTGACGTTTATATTCCGCTGCATGGGCCGAATTTTCGAGGTCGATCTTGTCCTTGACATGGGCAAGTGCCGTCGCGGTGAATTTTGAGGTAATCGGACCTGGTTCGATCAGGCTCACATGAATGCCGCTGCCCTGAAGCTCCATGCGCAAGGTGACGCCGAGCCCTTCGATCGCAAATTTCGATGCGGTGTAGGCGCCACGATATCGATAGGGCACGAGGCCGAGAATGGAGGAGCAATGCACGATGCGGCCGGTGCCGCGAGCGCGCATGAAGGGAATGACCCGCCGTGTGAGATCGTGCCAGCCGAAGACATTGGTTTCGAACTGGGCTCTCAGCGCTTCGACGGGCAGGTCTTCCACCGCGCCCGGCTGGCCATAGGCGCCATTATTGAAAAGCGCATCGATACGGCCGCCGGTCCGGGCGGCAACAGTGTCCACCAGCGCGGCAATGGTTTCGGGCTTGGTGTAATCCATGATCAGGGTTTCGATGCCCTGATTTTCGAGTGCCGCCATGTCAGCGATGCGGCGCACGGTAGCAAAAACCCGCCAGCCATCCCTGTGAAGCGCGCCGGCGCAATGAGCGCCGATGCCAGAGGAACAGCCGGTGATGATGATGACCGGTCTTTCAGACATGTTCCGCCCCGCCAATGGTCTTTGCGCCAAGGTGCGCTCAGATTCACAAAATTAAATTGCGCGAAATCCTTTTCGGAAATGGAACCGAAAGCCGGCCTTGCGCGCTGTACAAAGCGAAGCTGATTTCCCATATTCGGGGCGAAGTTACAAATGAAATGCCGATGAATGGAGGCGACATGGTTGCCGCAGTGCGCCTGGCAGGCAAGGTTGCCTTCGATGCCTATTCCCATTTTGCCGAGGATGACGGCTGGGCGATGGCGAGTCATATGGCGCTTTCCATTCTATTGGCTCTGTTTCCGTTTCTTATCTTCGGCACGGCGCTCGCCGGTTTTCTCGGCGCCGACCAGTTTTCTGAAACAGCAGTGCATCTGATTTTCGACACCTGGCCAGCGGCGATCGCTGGGCCGCTGGCGGCGCAGGTGCAGCAGGTGCTGACCATTCCGCGCGGCGGGCTGCTGACGATTTCAGTGCTGGCCGCGGCCTATTTTGCGTCCAACGGTGTCGAGGCGCTGCGAATTTCGCTCAACCGCGCCTATCGTGTCACCGAAACGCGCTGGTGGTATGTCACCCGTCTGCTCAGCCTGCTGTATGTGCTGATTGCGGTGGTGGTCTTCACCGGCATCAGCATTGTGCTGGTTGCCGTACCGGTCGCTACTTCCTTTGCCGAGCAGCGCTTTCCGTGGTTGACGGATATATTGAACACCGTCTCCAGCCTCGGTCTATATGGCACAATCGTGGTTCTGACCGCTGGGCTGGTGGCGGCGCATCTGTGGCTGCCCGCCGGCAAGCGGCGCATCTGGGACGTCTGGCCGGGAATTCTGTTCACCCTGCTCTTCTGGGTCATCGGCGCGGCGATTTTCGCCTATTACCTCTCGACCTTTGCCAATTATGCCGCCACCTATGCCGGTCTCGCCTCTGTCATGGTGGTTCTGGTGTTTCTTTATATGGTCGGCGTCATCTTCATGCTCGGTGCGGAGGTGAATGCGGCCCTGATGAAATACAAAGTGCGACAGATCATTCGCCGCAACATCGGCGGTAGCGGCGCGCGCCGGGAACAGGCGCTAGAGGAGGCCGACAAGCCTGCGGATATCTGAGGGCGTCGCTCCTTCGGCGCGAAGGGCGGAAAGCCCGGTACTGCCTTCGCTTTTCGAAAGCTTGCGCCCGTCCGTGCCCAAAATCAGCCGGTGATGGTGATAGATGGGTTGCGGCAGGTCCAGCAGATGCTGCAGCAGCCGGTGGATGGCAGTTGCGTGGAACAGATCCATGC
Organism: Agrobacterium sp. NPDC058088; assembly: GCF_042885035.1. Taxonomy (NCBI): domain Bacteria; kingdom Pseudomonadati; phylum Pseudomonadota; class Alphaproteobacteria; order Hyphomicrobiales; family Rhizobiaceae; genus Agrobacterium; species Agrobacterium sp. NPDC058088. The sequence continues at coordinate 243,830 of NZ_JBHVSU010000003.1, forward strand.
CGCGCACCACATGGGTGATGCCCTGTAGCGCATCATCCACCACGACGGAAAGATGATAGCTTGAGGGCGCGTCGGAACGCGACAGCACCACATCGCCCCAGAGTGCGGGAAGGGCCTCGATCCGTCCCGTCTCGCCATCGCCGCTCTCCTGCCAGAACAGGGGCCTGCCGACGGCGCGGATCGCCTTCTCCATGTCGAGCCGCCATGCGTACGGCCGGCCGGATGCAAGGAGCGATGCGCGCTCCGCCTCAGACCTCTTCCGGTCGATGACCGGATAAAGCGGTGCGCCATCCGGATCGCGCGGCCAGAGCCCGCCATCGGCCTCGAAGGCCTTTACGATCGCCCTGGTTTCTCCGCGGCTGAGAAAAGCCGGATAGGCAAGGCCCGTATCGATCAACCTGTCCAGCGCCACCCGATAGATGTCGAAATGGTCCGATTGTCGCCTGACAGGCTCTTCCCAAACGAGTCCCAACCAGCCGAGATCATCATAGATCGCCTGCTCCAGTTCCGCTGTGCAGCGGGTCTGGTCGATATCCTCGATACGCAGCAGAAAACGACCGCCATTGTCCCGCGCCATATCATGGTTCAGGAAGGCGGAAAGCGCGTGGCCAAGATGAAGCAGGCCATTGGGGCTTGGCGCAAAACGGTAAAGAGGTTTTTGACGGGAAGGCGAAGGCATGGTTTCTTCTGCCATGTTTTAAAGCACCCCGCTAGCCGGCTGCGGGTGGGGTGGGTATGGAATGCGAAGATGACAATCATTACTGGAATGGATGACATCAGCGAAGGGCTGGAGCATCTCGCCCGCCTCGATCCGGCGCTTCGACCCGTCATTGAAATAGCCGGTCCGCTGGAACTGCGCATTCACGAGCCCGGCTTTGCCGGCCTTGCCCATATCGTCGTGTCGCAGATGGTGTCGCGCGCCAGCGCCAATGCCATCTGGGGGCGAATCATCGCCGGCACCGGCGGCGCGGTCACGGCGGAGAATTATCTGGCCGCGCCCGAAGAATTGCGCGCCACATTCGGCCTTTCCAGAGCCAAGGCGACGACGCTGGAAGGGCTGGCCCGCGCCGTCGTCGAAGGAAAGGTCGATCTTGATGGCGTGGTGCGCAAGGAGGGGAGTGCAGCCCTTTCCGAACTCGTGGCGCTTCGTGGCATAGGCCCATGGACGGCGGAGGTCTATCTGATGTTCTGCGGTGGGCATCCGGATATCTTTCCTGTCGGCGATGTGGCGCTGCGATCGGCAGTGGCGCATGCGCTTGCCCTGGAGGTGAGGCCGGAAGCGAAGTGGCTGGCTGAGCGGGCGACACTTTGGTCGCCGTGGCGCTCCGTGGCCGCCCGGCTTTTCTGGGGCTATTATGCAAACATCATGCGTCGCGCCATGGTGCCGCTGCCCTGAGCGGGGTTAAAAATCGGCGATACTGTAGGGCAGAGCACCGCGCGAAAGATGATCGAAATGCAGCTTGCGTTTGAGCGGCGGCACGGCGCGCTGCACACAATCCACCCTTTCGCAAACCCGACAGGAAATACCGATGGGTTTGAAGGAGGCCGCATTGCCGAGATCGAGCGTATCGGCATAGACGAAATTCTGCGCATGGGAAATTTCGCAACCAAGTGCGATGGCGTAACGCGGCCTTTCCGTATTGAAACCGGCGCCGGCCTTTTCGATCTGGGTGGCGATGGAAAGATAGCGCACGCCGTCGGGCGTTTCCGCCAGCTGCCGCACGATCCTGTCGGAGCTTTCGAAAGCCTGATGGATATTCCACAGCGGACAGGCCGCGCCAAAACGGGCAAATTGCAGCCGCGTGGCGCTGTGGCGTTTGGTGATGTTGCCGGCGCGGTCGATCTTGGCGAAAAAGATCGGTACGCCTTTCATGCCCGGGCGCTGCAGGGTGCTCAGCCGGTGGGCCACCTGCTCAAGGCTCGCGCCGAAACGCACGGCCAGAAGTTCGAGATCGTGGCGTAGCTCCTGCGCCGCCCGGTGAAACTGCCCGTAGGGCAGGATGAGCGCTGCGGCGAAATAATTGTGCAGTCCGATACGACAGATTTCGGCCGCTTCCGTGTTGCGGAAACCGGCGCCGGCCAACACCCTGTCCACCGTCGCGCCGGCGTGAAGCTGGGCGATCTGCAATGCAAGCTGAAAACAGCGGGTAGATGCGGCGATGTAGGAGCTGAGGGCGAGCGTTTTGCCGACAGGATCGAAGTGCCGGATCAGCCCGCCCGCCGCCTCGGTTCTTGTGATATGGATGCCGTAACGGTTCCTGAGATGCGCTGCCAGAATGCCGTCGGTCTCGCCTCCCTCGATCTCCAGTTTCTGCGCCAGCTCCTCGGCCAGAAGGTCGATCTCGGCAACGTAATTGTCGACAAAGTGGAAGAAGTCTCGCACCTCCTCATAGGGGGTCCTTTCCACCTGCGCGGTGCCGCGGCCCAGCCGGTCATCCAGTTGCACCAGCTGTTCGCTGTTCTGGCGATAGGCCTGGTGGGCGCGAAGCAGCGCATGGGCAAAACCCGGTGCATTCTGGGCAATCAGCTTCAACTCCTGAAGCCCCGGTTCGTAATTCATGAACAGCGGGTCCTTTAGAGCCTCGCGCAGGGCGGAAACCAGCCGGTCGCTTTCGCCCGTCGCCAGTTCCGCCATGTCGAGCTGAAATTTTTCCACCAGCGTCACCAGAACGCTGGCCGAAACGGGGCGCTGGTTGTTTTCGATCTGGTTCAGGTAACTCGCGGAGATGCCCAGCCGTTCGGCAAATTGCGCCTGCGTCGCGCGGACATTTTCGCGAAGGCCGCGCACCTTGCGGCCGATGAAGAGTTTTTCTGTCGCCATGTTGCAACTTTGCAAAATTAAATATTGCAAATATTTATGGCACGCATACGCGCACGATCAAGGCTTCTAGGCGAATGTTTTCTAAGCTATTGATTTTGAGGAAACGCATGGAGGAAACATGCCCGGCATTCTGGAGCAATTGGAAACGCGGCGACAAGAGGCGCGGCTCGGCGGCGGCGTCAAGCGCATCGATGCGCAGCATGCCAAGGGCAAGCTGACGGCACGCGAGCGCATCGACGTGCTCCTGGATGAAGGTTCCTTTGAGGAATACGACATGTATGTCACCCACCGGGCGGTGGATTTCGGCATGGCGGAGCAGAAGGTGGCGGGCGACGGCGTCGTGACCGGCTGGGGCACCATCAATGGCCGGCAGGTCTATGTGTTTTCGCAGGATTTTACCGTGCTCGGCGGCTCGCTCTCGGAAACCCACGCGCAGAAAATCTGCAAGATCATGGATATGGCGGTCCGCAACGGCGCGCCTGTTATCGGGCTCAACGACAGCGGCGGCGCGCGTATTCAGGAGGGCGTGGCCTCGCTTGGCGGTTATGCCGATGTCTTCAAGCGCAATGTCGTCGCCTCCGGCGTCGTGCCGCAAATCTCCGTCATCATGGGGCCTTGTGCGGGTGGTGCGGTTTATTCGCCTGCCATGACCGATTTCATCTTCATGGTGCGCGATACCTCCTACATGTTCGTGACAGGGCCGGATGTGGTGAAGACGGTGACGAACGAGATCGTCACCGCCGAAGAACTTGGCGGGGCCTCCACCCATACAAAAAAATCCTCCGTTGCCGATGGCGCTTACGAAAACGACATCGAGACGCTGGAACATTTGCGGCTGCTGTTCGATTTCCTGCCGCTCAACAATCGCGAAAAGCCGCCGGTGCGGCCGTTCCACGACGACCCGGCGCGGCTGGAATCGCGGCTCGATACGCTGATCCCCGACAGTTCCAACAAGCCCTATGACATGAAGGAGCTGATCCACGCGCTGGCAGACGAGGGAGATTTCTTCGAGTTGCAGGAGGCCTTCGCCCGAAACATCATCACCGGCTTCATCCGTCTCGAAGGCCAGACGGTCGGCGTCGTCGCCAACCAGCCGATGGTCCTGGCCGGCTGCCTCGATATCGACAGTTCGCGCAAGGCCGCCCGTTTCGTGCGCTTCTGCGATGCCTTCAATATTCCGCTGCTGACGCTGGTGGATGTGCCGGGCTTCCTGCCGGGAACCGCGCAGGAATATGGCGGCGTCATCAAGCACGGCGCGAAACTTCTCTTCGCCTATTCCGAGGCGACGGTGCCGATGGTGACGCTGATTACCCGCAAGGCCTATGGCGGTGCTTATGACGTGATGGCCTCCAAACATATCGGCGCGGACGTGAATTACGCCTGGCCGACGGCGGAAATCGCGGTCATGGGCGCGAAGGGAGCGGCGGAAATTCTCTATCGTTCCGAGCTTTCCGATCCAGAAAAGATCGCCGCGCGCACAAGAGAATATGAGGAGCGTTTCGCCAATCCCTTCGTCGCGGCGGAGCGCGGATTTATCGATGAGGTCATCATGCCGCATTCCTCGCGTCGCCGCATCGCGCGCGCGTTTGCGTCCCTGCGCAACAAGAACGTGGAAACCCGCTGGAAGAAACACGACACCATCCCGCTCTGATCTGCTGAAGGGCTGGAAAAATGCTTCGGCCACCTTACTATATGGATGTTCAGGCGCCCGGATGTCCGGATGTCTTCCCGAAACGCACAAGGACCCATTTTCATGGCCGAAAATTCCTCTGCTGATAATTTCCCCGCCGGATATGAACCGCCCAAGGTCTGGACCTGGGAAAAGGGCAATGGCGGCCAGTTCGCCAATATCAACCGGCCTATCGCCGGCCCGACCCATGAAAAGGAACTTCCCGTCGGCAAGCATCCGCTGCAGCTTTATTCGCTGGCGACGCCGAATGGCCAGAAGGTCACCATCATGCTGGAAGAATTGCTGGCTGCCGGCCACAAGGGGGCAGACTATGATGCCTGGCTGATCAAGATCGGCGAAGGCGACCAGTTCGGTTCCGGTTTCGTCGGTGTCAATCCGAATTCCAAGATCCCGGCGCTGATGGATCATTCGACCCCTGAACCGACGCGGGTCTTTGAAAGCGGCTCCATCCTCGTTTACCTCGCGGAAAAATTCGGCGCTTTCCTGCCGAAAGAGGGCAATGCACGCACGCAGGCGCTGAACTGGCTGTTCTGGCAGATGGGCTCTGCCCCCTTCCTCGGCGGTGGTTTCGGCCATTTTTATGCCTACGCGCCGATCAAGATCAAATATGCGATCGACCGTTACGCCATGGAAGTCAAACGGCAGCTTGATGTGCTGGATCGTCATCTTGCTGAGAATCGTTATCTCGCCGGATCGGAATATACGATTGCCGACATGGCCGTGTGGCCGTGGTATGGCAAAATCGCGCTGGGTCAGGCCTATGGCGATGCGGGTGCTTTCCTTGAAGCCGATGGCTACAAGAACGTCATGCGCTGGACGCTGGAAATCGGCGGACGCCCTGCTGTCAAACGCGGCGTGATCGTCAACAAGACCTCCGGCGATCCGTCCGAACAATTGCATGAACGCCACGACGCCTCCGACTTCGACACGAAGACGCAGGACAAGATCGGCAAGGCATAATGAAAGACTAGAGCGCTTCTGGTTTTAATGGACCATGAAAGCGCTCTAATTATTTGAACTACGCATTGTCCGCAGGTAAAGGCGAACCCGCTTTTACTGGAAATGCTTTTCGAAGGACAAAAAATGGCGAACCTGCCCGAAATGACCAAACACAAGGGGTTTCCCTCCGGCATGCCAAGCACGGGCGTCCAGTTCACCATCCGCCGCGCCAATCCCAAGGGGGTCACGCCTATCAAGATGATACCTCGCAGGGCGCGCGACGATTCCAAGGAGCATCGCATCGATGCTGCCTTTCTGCACTCGCTCTGGCACCATTTCGGTGCCGAGCCCTTCGAGCGCGGCAATCTCGATGCCGCCCGCCTCAACCTGCTTTTCGGCCGCGAGGTGGTGCCGGCGGAGAAGAATTTCGACCCTGTTTCCTATCAGGCGATGCTCGTCATAGACGAACGCGTCGCCCGGCAGAGTTTCCCGGAGTCCTTCGAGAATTTCTTCGAGATCTGAGGACGTATTAAGGGTTTGTGCTGAGGGAAGAGGGGCAACAACCGCATGATCAAGAAAATCCTCATCGCCAATCGCGGCGAGATCGCCTGCCGGGTCATCAAGACGGCGAAGAAGATGGGCATCGCCACCGTTGCGGTTTATTCGGATGCCGATGCCAATGCGCTGCATGTGAGACAAGCAGATGAGGCCGTTCATATCGGCCCGGCACCCTCGTCACAGTCCTATATCGTCATCGACAAGATCCTTGAGGCGATCAAGACGACCGGGGCGGATGCGGTCCATCCGGGCTACGGCTTCCTGTCGGAAAACGCTGCCTTTGCGCAGGCGCTGGAAAAGGCGGGTGTCGTTTTTATCGGTCCGCCCGTCGGCGCGATCGAGGCCATGGGTGACAAGATCACCTCCAAGAAACTGGCGGCGAAAGCCGGCGTTTCCACCGTTCCCGGCCATATGGGGCTGATCGAGGATGCGGATGAGGCGGTCAAGATCGCGTCCCAGATTGGGTATCCCGTCATGATCAAGGCTTCTGCCGGTGGCGGTGGCAAGGGTATGCGCATCGCATTTAATGATGCCGAAGCGCGCGAGGGATTTCAGTCCTCCAAAAACGAAGCGAAATCCTCTTTTGGTGACGATCGCATCTTCATCGAAAAATTCGTCACCCAGCCGCGCCATATCGAAATTCAGGTGCTAGGCGACAAGCACGGGAATATCCTTTATCTCGGGGAGCGCGAATGCTCGATCCAGCGGCGCAACCAGAAAGTCATCGAGGAAGCGCCGTCGCCCTTTCTGGATGAAGCGACTCGGCATGCCATGGGCGAGCAGGCCGTGGCGCTGGCGAGCGCCGTCGGCTACCATTCGGCTGGCACGGTGGAATTCATCGTCGATGGCGAACGCAACTTCTATTTCCTCGAAATGAACACCCGTTTGCAGGTGGAACATCCGGTGACGGAACTGGTCACGGGCGTCGATCTGGTAGAACAGATGATCCGTGTGGCCTCGGGTGAAAAACTGTCCTTCGGACAGGCGGATGTGAAGCTGAACGGTTGGGCGATCGAAAGCCGGCTTTATGCCGAAGACCCCTATCGCAACTTCCTGCCCTCGATTGGCCGGCTGACGCGTTATCGCCCGCCGCAGGAAGGTGCGCAGGAGAACGGAACGGTCATCCGCAACGATACCGGTGTTTTCGAAGGCGGCGAAATTTCGATGTATTACGATCCGATGATCGCCAAGCTGTGCAGCTGGGGCAAGGATCGGACGACCGCCATCCATGCCATGGGAGAGGCATTGGATCGTTTTGAGGTTGAAGGCATTGGCCACAATCTGCCGTTTCTCTCCGCCGTCATGCAGCATGAGCGCTTTCGCTCTGGCAGGCTGACGACGGGCTTTATTGCGGAAGAGTTCCCGGAAGGCTTTTCCGGCGTCGAGCCGGATGAGGCCGCCGCGCGCAAGCTTTCCGCCATTGCCGCCATCATCAATCAGCGCCTGCAGAACCGCGCGGTGGAGATTTCCGGCACCATCGGCAATCACCGCCGCATCGTCGGTGGTGACTGGGTGGTTTCGTTTGGGGCGTTCCGCCATGGGGTCAGCGTCGAAACCGGTGCGGATGGTACGGCGGTCCGTTTTGAGGATGGGATGGCGCTGACCATCGATACCGGCTGGCGTCCCGGCCAAAGCCTTGGCCTGTTCACGGTGGCGGGCGAGGTCATCGCCGCCAAGGTCGATCTTGCGGGTGCTGCGGTTCGCCTGCGCTGGCGCGGCATGGATGTTCTCGCCCGCGTGCGCAGCCCGCGCGTGGCGGAGCTCGCGCTGCTGATGCCGGAAAAACTACCGCCGGATACCTCGAAACTGCTGCTCTGCCCCATGCCCGGTGTCATTACCGGTATCTCGGTGGGTGAGGGTGACGAGGTGGAGGCCGGGCAGGCGCTGGCGACGGTGGAGGCCATGAAGATGGAAAACATCCTGCGCGCGGAAAAACGCGGCCGTGTTGTGAGAGTGGCGGCAAAACCGGGCGACAGCCTCGCGGTGGACGAGGTCATTCTCGAGTTCGAGTAACGCTGCTGCCGTTTCTTCGGAACGCAAGCGGGCCGCAGCGGTTTATGGGCACGGGGTAGATCGTTCGATTTTCGTCATGATCACCCGCCAGAATGCTAAAGCGAAATGCAAAAGGGGAGAGATGCATGTCGGGTGAAAAAACGGTGCGAGATTGGCTTCACCTTGCTGAAAAGGAGCTGAAGCGCTCACCGGACACACTCGTCTGGCACACGCCCGAAGGTATCGAGGTCAAGGCGCTTTACACAGCTGACGATCTCCAGAAGATCTCCCATCTCGACAGCCTGCCGGGATTTGCCCCTTTCACCCGCGGTCCGCGCGCCACCATGTATGCCGGACGGCCCTGGACCATCCGTCAATATGCCGGTTTTTCCACCGCGGAAGCCTCCAATGCCTTTTACCGCAAGGCGCTGGCCGCCGGTCAGCAGGGCGTTTCCGTCGCCTTCGATCTCGCCACCCATCGCGGTTATGACAGCGACCATCCGCGCGTGGAGGGCGATGTCGGCAAGGCGGGCGTTGCGATCGATAGTGTCGAGGACATGAAAACCCTGTTCGACGGCATCCCGCTCGAAAAGGTCTCGGTGTCCATGACGATGAATGGCGCGGTCATTCCCGTGCTTGCCAATTTCATCGTTGCGGGCGAGGAACAGGGCGTTCCGCGTGCAGCGCTTTCCGGCACCATCCAGAACGATATCCTCAAGGAGTTCATGGTCCGCAACACCTATATCTATCCGCCGGAACCCTCGATGCGGATCATCGCCGATATCATCGAATATACGGCGAGGGAGATGCCGAAATTCAATTCCATTTCCATTTCCGGCTATCACATGCAGGAAGCCGGGGCGACGCTGGTGCAGGAGCTTGCCTTCACACTCGCGGACGGCCGTGAATATGTGCGGGCGGCGCTGGCCAAGGGGCTGAATGTTGACGATTTTGCCGGCCGCCTGTCTTTCTTTTTCGCCATCGGCATGAATTTCTTCATGGAAGCGGCCAAGCTGCGCGCTGCGCGCCTGCTGTGGTCACGCATCATGGAGGAATTCAAGCCGCAAAAGGCGTCCTCGCTGATGTTGCGCACCCATTGCCAGACATCGGGCGTCTCGCTTCAGGAGCAGGACCCCTATAACAACATCGTCCGCACTGCCTTCGAGGCCATGTCCGCCGTGCTCGGCGGCACGCAATCGCTGCACACCAATTCGTTTGATGAGGCGATTGCCCTGCCGACGGAATTTTCTGCCCGTATTGCCCGCAACACGCAGCTTATCCTCCAGCACGAAACCGGCGTCACCAGGGTCGTCGATCCCTTGGCCGGTTCCTATTATGTCGAAAGCCTGACGAATGAACTGGCCGAGAAGGCCTGGGCGTTGATCGAGGAGGTCGAGACGCTTGGCGGCATGACCAAGGCGGTGGCGGAAGGCCTGCCGAAACGGCTGATCGAAGAGGCCGCGACACGCCGGCAGGCGGCGGTGGACAAGGGCGAGGAGGTGATCGTCGGCGTCAACCGTTACCGGCTGGAAACGGAAGAGGATATTGATGTTCTCGATATCGATAACGCGGCGGTGCGTGCGGCACAGATCCGCCGCATCGAGGACACGCGCCGTCGCCGCGATGGCAAGGATGTGACCGCCGCTTTGCAGGCGCTCTCGGAGGTGGCTCGCAGCGGCAAGGGCAATATTCTCGAAGCCGCCGTTGTCGCGGCTCGTGCACGCGCCACAGTGGGAGAAATTTCCGATGCGTTGCGCGTGGCCTTCGGCGACCACGCCGCCGTGCCTGAGGTGGTGAGCGATATCTACGGCGAGGCCTACAAGGATGAACCGGAGCTGGCCACGCTTGCCACCCGTCTCTCCGGGGTTGCCGAAAGGATCGGCACCAAACCGCGTATCATGGTCGCCAAGCTCGGGCAGGACGGGCATGATCGTGGCGCAAAGGTCATTGCGTCTGCCTTCGGCGATATCGGTTTCGACGTGCTGGCCGGTCCCCTGTTCCAGACCCCGGCGGAGGCAGCCGAGCTTGCCCTTGAGAACAAGGTGCATGTGGTCGGCATGTCGTCGCTCGCCGCAGGACACAAGACGCTTGCGCCGCAGCTGGTCGAGGCGTTGAAACAGAAGGGCGCAGAAGACATCATCGTTGTTGTCGGTGGGGTCATTCCGCGCCAGGATTATCAGTTCCTGCTCGACCACGGTGTCTCGGCCATCTTCGGCCCCGGCACCAATGTCATGGATGCGGCCAACAAGGTGCTCGATTTGCTCGAGGGCATTAGGCGAAATGCGTGAGGGGTCGGCGAGCATGTTCGGAAGATTGAACCACGTTGCCCTTGCGGTGCCTGATCTCAATGCCGCCGTTTCGCGATACAGGGCGCTCGGCGCACGGGTTTCCGAGCCGCAATCGCTGCCGGAACATGGTGTGACGGTGGTGTTTATTCAGGCTGAGAACACCAAGATCGAACTTCTTCACCCGCTCGGGGAAAACTCGCCGATTACCGCTTTTCTCAAACGCAATCCTGGCGGCGGCACCCATCACCTCTGCTTCGAGGTGTCGGATATTCTGGCGGCGCGCGACGACCTCATCCAAAAAGGCGTCCGTATTCTCGGCGATGGCACACCAAAGATCGGCGCGCACGGCAATCCCGTTCTTTTCCTGCATCCGAAGGATATGGGCGGGGTGCTTTACGAGCTCGAGCAGGTTTCTCGGACACACGGCTGAAACATAAATCTCCTAGTTGGCTGACTATGTGAAGCGACGCTCACGGTGGTGCTTTCACTTGCGCCTTCATGGTTCGTTTGTTTTCTTTTGACATTCGTTTTATTTTCGTTTTTATTGAATTGTCTTTCCATAACGGGTTTTTCCCTTGCATTGTCGCGGAGGCTCCATGTCCGGCGAAAACATTTTTGATCTTTTTGTCATCGGCGGCGGCATTAATGGCTGCGGCATTGCCCGCGATGCGGTGGGCAGGGGGTATTCAGTGGCGCTTGCGGAAAAGGGCGACTTTGCCTCCGGCACGTCTTCTGCCGCCACCAAGCTCATTCATGGTGGCTTGCGTTATCTCGAACATTACGAATTCCGCCTGGTGCGCGAGGCGCTGATGGAGCGGGAAATCCTGTGGGCCATGGCGCCGCATGTCATCTGGCCCATGCGTTTCGTTCTGCCCATGCAGAAGGGCGGCGTGCGTCCATCATGGATGGTCCGGCTTGGCCTGTTTCTTTATGACAATCTCGGCGGCCGAAAGCTCTTGCCGCCGACGCGCACGCTCGATCTTCGCAAGGATCCGGCTGGCAAGCCGCTGAAGCCTGTTTTCGCCAAGGCTTTCGAATATTCCGACGGCTGGGTGGATGATGCCCGTTTCGTCGTTCTCAATGCACGCGATGCGGCTAATCGCGGCGCAACGATCATGAACCGCACGCGGGTGGTTTCGGCGCGGCGTGAAGGCGGGCTTTGGCTCATCGAGACACTGGACGAAAAAACCGGCCGGGCGGCCACACACAGGGCTCGCATGCTGGTCAATGCGGCCGGCCCCTGGGTGGACAATGTGCTGTCCGGTGTCTTCGGGCGCAACGATGTCCACAATGTCCGCCTTGTGCAGGGCAGCCATATCATCGTGCGCCGGAAGTTTTCCGATCCGCGCGCCTATTTCTTCCAGAACCCTGATAACCGCATCATCTTCGCCATCCCCTATGAGCGGGATTTCACGCTGATCGGCACCACGGATCGCGACTACAAGGGCGATCCGGCCAAGGTGCGTATTTCCGAAGAAGAGATTTCCTATCTCTGCAATGCGGCCAGCGACTATTTCAGCGAGCCGGTGCGCCCGGAAGATATCGTCTGGACCTATTCCGGCGTGCGACCGCTCTTTGACGATGGCGCCTCGAAAGCGCAGGAAGCCACCCGCGATTACGTGCTGAAGGTGGAGGAGGCAGAGGGCGAAGCGCCGCTCCTCAACATCTTCGGCGGCAAGCTGACCACCTATCGGCGGCTGGCGGAACATGCGCTGGAAAAAATCGGTGCCGCAATCGGTGAAAAGGGCAAGCCGTGGACAGCGGGATCCCACCTGCCGGGCGGCGATTTCGGTGCGCAGCGATTTGACGCGCAGGTGAAGACGCTGCTCTCGCGTTATTCCTTCCTGGATGAACGCCATGCCGAGCGGCTCGTCAAAAACTACGGCACGAAGGCAGCGGCCCTGCTCGGATCCGCCACAGATGTTTCCGGCCTCGGCCGGCATTTTGGCGGCACTCTTTACGAGTGCGAAGTGCGCTGGCTGGTGGAGAATGAATGGGCTTTTTCGGCCGAGGATATTCTCTGGCGCCGCACAAAGCAGGGCCTGCGTTTGAGCAAGGACGAGGCGGCCGCGCTGGACGAATTCGTGGCCGAGCTGACAGGTGTCAGAGAAAATCCGGAAGCGATGGCGCAGCGCGCCTGAACACCCGTCGGCTGCCTTCTCAGCCCGCCGAATTCCGCATCGGTTTCTGAGCGCCTTCGGCGCTCAGAACATAATCGTCAGCGGCGGAAAGCGCATGTTCCATGTGGCCCTCGAACACCAGTTCAGGCTCGTTGGGGGCGATGGCAATTTTTGGCATACCGCCGAAACGGACGGCTTGGGATTGCGCAAGGCCGTCGCGCAGGCCGCTTTCCAGAAGATCGAAGTAACGTGTGCCGGGTCCGGTGATGAAAACCGGCATATGGCCGTGCAGGCTGAAAAGGCGCGAAAGGCCGTTGCCCAGTGCAAGTCCGGCGGTGCGGAAAGCGAAACGTGCCATGCGCGCACCGGCGCGGGCGGAGGCGGCGATCTTGTCCACCTCGGCAATCGGTACGAATTTTGCGGGCTCCGCCTGCGGCGGGGCTTCGAAAGCCGAGCGCAGGATCGCGTAGAAGCCCGAATAGGCCTCGATACAGCCTCTGGTGCCGCAGCGGCACAAAGCGCCATCGGCAAGATGCAGCATATGGCCGAAATTGGGAGCGCTGACTTCGATTGCACCGTTTATGGAACGGGCAATGCCGAGGCCGATGCTGTGGCCGAGCGACAGCGTGACGAGGGCTTCCGGGGCTATCTCGTCTTTCGCATGTTCCCGCATCCAGATCGCCTTGGCGGCAAGCAGGGTTTCATTGTTGAGCGTCACGCGCGTGCGCCCATCCACCGATATCAGCTGCTGGAAGTCGACCTTTTCATCTCCGAGGACCGGCGACCAGAGAAGCGTCGCCGTTGCCGCATCCACCAACCCCTTGCTGCTGATCGAGACCTGCAGGATACGGTGGCGGTCAATGCGCGAGCGATCGGCGAGCCTCGCAAGGCCGGCCAGGACCGCGCCGCCGAACCTGCCTTTCTCAGTCGTCATCCTCTGTTCCGTAAAGCGATCCACTAGCTTGCCGGCATAATCGACCAGCGAATACTGCACGCTGTCGGACGAGATGATGATGATGGCGACGTGGCAGAAGGCGCCATCAGGTGCGAAGAGAATGCGCGGCCGCCCGCGGCCCGCAGCGGCGATCTGTTCCTTGCGCAGGATGAGGCCGGTCCGCTCCAGATCGGTGGTGATGACGGAGACGGTGGCGGAGGCGAGCCCGGTAAAGGACGACATCGCCGTGTGGGACAGGCTGCCGTGAAGGCGCAGCGCCGCCATCACCGACAGGCTGTTTTTCTGGCGCACCAGTTCCGTGCTTGCAATGGCGGACATGGGCTGGGGCATGCTCCCTGAACGGCTTTTTTCCTGTCGTGTTTATCCCCTCTGATGGCGCATACCACGGAAAGGATCAAGGCACCCGGATGCTGCCCGCAGCCGTTGTTGACAGCATAGGGAATCTCTGACATTAATTTTCTCGACTGTCGAGAAAATTGTGAAACCACAGAGACCGGCAGCTTTTTCCGGGCGTTTCCCCCACATGGAGGTGTGAGGCTGCGCCCTTACCGGGAGGACATCATGAATTCATTTGCCAAGCTTTTGGCGGGTACGGCCGTACTCGTTTCCCTGCATACCGCTGCTATTGCGGCTGATCTTGTCGTTGGCGTTTCCTGGTCGAATTTCCAGGAAGAACGCTGGAAGACGGACGAGGCAGCCATCAAGTCGGCGCTCGACAAGGCCGGTGCGAAATACATTTCCGCCGATGCGCAATCGTCTGCCGCAAAGCAGCTGACCGACGTGGAATCGCTGATTTCCCAGGGCGCCAATGCGCTGATCATCCTGGCGCAGGACAGCGACGCGATTGGCCCTGCTGTTGAAAAGGCTGTCGCAGAGGGTATTCCGGTCGTCGGTTATGACCGCCTGATCGAAAACAAGAACGCCTTCTACATCACCTTCGACAATAAGGAAGTCGGTCGCCTGCAGGCTGCCGAAGTCTTCAAGGTCAAGCCGGAAGGCAACTACGTCTTCATCAAGGGTTCGTCTTCCGATCCGAATGCCGACTTCCTTTTTGCCGGTCAGCAGGAAGTGCTGAAGAAGGCAATCGACGCCGGCAAGATCAAGAATGTCGGCGAAGCCTATACCGATGGCTGGAAGCCGGAAAATGCCCAGAAGAACATGGAACAGTTCCTGACCAAGAATAACAACAAGGTCGATGCTGTCGTCGCGTCGAACGACGGCACGGCCGGTGGCGCAATCGCCGCTCTTGCCGCGCAAGGCCTTGCAGGTTCAGTCCCCGTGTCCGGTCAGGATGCGGACTTCGCCGCGCTCAACCGCGTTGCGCTCGGCACGCAGACGGTATCTGTCTGGAAGGACAGCCGTGAACTCGGCAAGGAAGCAGCCGGCATCGCGCTTGCGCTGGCCGGTGGCAAGAAGATGACGGAGATCAAGGGCGTCACCGCCTTTGACGGCGGCCCGAAGAAGGTGACGATGCAATCTGTCTTCCTCAAGCCGATCGCCATCACCAAGGACAATCTGAACGTCGTCATCGACGCCGGCTGGATCAAGAAGGAAACGGCCTGCCAGGGTGTAAAGGCCGGATCCGTCAAGGCCTGCAACTGAGACCGGTAGGTTGATGTTTGGGCGCCGCGCCACGGCATGTGGCGCGGCGCTTTCCAGATGTAAGGAGGACCGGCAGTCCATGGCCGACATGACACAATCCAATTCCACAGCGTCCCCCAAGACGGAAAAGACGGGCTCGATCTCGCGCTTCATCAATGCCACCGAGCTTGATACCCGGCTGCTCGGCATGGTCTTCGCGCTTCTTCTGATCTGGATCGGGTTTCACATTCTCTCGGGTGGGCTTTTCCTGACGCCGAGAAATCTCTGGAACCTCTCCGTCCAGACTGCGTCCGTCGCCGTGATGGCGACAGGCATGGTCCTCGTCATCGTCACCCGCAATATCGACCTGTCGGTCGGGTCGATCCTTGGTTTTTCCGGCATGATCATGGGTGTCATGCAGGCGGAAATTCTGCCGCAGATACTCGGTTTCGAACATTGGGCGACATGGATCGTCACGCTTCTGGTCGGCATTCTCGTGGGTGGCGCGATCGGCATGCTGCAAGGCTCGATCATCGCCTTCCTGAATGTGCCGTCTTTCATCGTCACGCTTGGCGGTCTGCTGGTATGGCGTGGCGGAACATGGTTCGTCACCAGTGGCCGCACCGTTGCACCGATGGATTCTACCTTCCGCCTGATGGGCGGCGGCACCAGTGGTTCGATCGGCGCGACATGGAGCTGGATTGCAGCCATTGTCGCCTGCGTCGCCATCGTTGCGGCAATTCTGAATTCGCGCCATCAGCGCCGCCGTTTCGGCTTTCCGCTGCGGCCGGTTTGGGCGGAATATTTTCTGGTTGCGCTCGGCTGCTTCGTCGTCGTCGGTTTCGTGGCTGTCGTCAACAGCTACCCGTGGCCGGTCAACATCGCCCGCAACTATGCCGATGCTAACGGCGTTGCCTGGCCTGACGGCGGCCTGTTCATTCCGCACGGCATTGCCATTCCGGTGCTGATGGCGCTTGCCGTCGGTGCTGTCATGACCTTCATCGCGACACGGCTGCGTTTTGGCCGCTACGTCTTCGCCATCGGCGGCAACCCGGAAGCGGCGGAACTCGCCGGCATCAAGACCCGCTGGGTCACGGTGAAGATTTTTACGCTGATGGGCGTTCTCTGCGCCATCGCGGCGGCAATCTCCACGGCTCGTCTCAATGCGGCCACCAATGCCCAGGGTGAACTCGACGAACTTTATACCATCGCGGCGGCGGTCATCGGCGGCACCTCGCTTGCCGGCGGCGTCGGCACAATAGCGGGTGCGATGCTCGGTGCGCTCGTCATGCAATCGCTGCAATCCGGCATGGTGCTCGTGGGCATCGATACGCCCTTCCAGCGCATCGTCGTCGGTGTGGTCCTGGTCGTCGCCGTCTGGCTCGACACCATCTACCGCGCCCGCGCCAAGTAAGAACCGAGGAGAACCCCAATGACGGAACAAGTCACGCCCCTCGTGGAAATGCGCAATATTTCCATTTCCTTCGGCGGTATCCATGCGGTGGAAAACGCCTCAGTCGATCTTTTCCCCGGCGAGGTGGTCGCCCTTCTTGGCCACAACGGCGCAGGCAAATCGACGCTCATCAAGATATTGTCCGGTGCATACCGGCGGGATGGGGGCGAAATCCTCATCAATGGCGAGGATGCGGATATCCGAAATCCCCGCGACGCGAAGAAATACGGCATTGAAACCATCTACCAGACGCTGGCGGTGGCGGATAATGTCGATGCGGCGGCCAATCTCTATCTCGGACGCGAGCTGAAGACGAAGTGGGGCACGCTTGACGATGTCGCCATGGAAGCCTCGGCCCGTGAGGTGATGGGTCGTCTCAACCCCAATTTCCGGCGGTTCAAGGAGCCGGTAAAGGCGCTCTCGGGCGGTCAGCGCCAGTCCGTCGCCATTGCCCGCGCCATTCTGTTTGATGCCCGCATCCTCATCATGGACGAGCCGACGGCTGCACTCGGGCCGCAGGAAACGGCGCAGGTGGGCGATCTCGTCAAGGAGCTGAAACGGCAGGGCATCGGTATCTTCCTCATCAGCCACGATATCCACGATGTCTTCGATCTGGCTGACCGGGTCTTCGTCATGAAGAACGGCAAGGTGGTTGGCCATGCGCGGACCGAGGATGTCACCAAGGACGAGGTTCTCGGCATGATCATTCTGGGCAAGGTGCCGCCGGGTGCGGTGGCGGGTCCGGGCGCGGTCGTTGCCTGACGACAGGAGTTCGTCGTCTTTACTTCCAATATAAATCGAGGCCCGGTAAAAACCGGGCCTCGACAAATGCTGGGAACAAAAGTTCCTGGAGTTGACTAAAAAATATATGCGTCCGGTGTGTTTCAGCCCAGCCGGAACCGCAGACGAAAAATGTCTGCGGCTCTGCGCAATTGCAGACGCGGTCGTTAAAAAGCGATGTTTTAATGGAGTTCGGCGTGTGCGAAACCGCTGCCGTTCATTTCTGCGCCGGCCGGTAGCGAGCCATGCTGATTGATGTCCTGGGCCAGCGACAGCAATGCCATTTCCAGGAAATAGGTCGACATGCCCAGTTCCAGAGATTTGGAGCGCTGGCAAAGATAGGAGACCATCCGCCCAAGCGCCAGAATCTCGTCTGCATTGTCCTGTTCAAGTATTGCTGCGGTAGACGCCACCATGATTCCCTCTCGACAGTCGACAGTATGAAAACGCGTTGATCTCGCGTTGTTCATTTTCGACCACATCGAGCGTCACGCGAGCGTCACACCTGCGTCAATCGTCGCTTTTGTCCGTGGGCGTGCCGGGATTTTCCGCCGTTTCACTCGCTGCGAGTGATGTCACGAGGGCAACGATGCTTCTGCGCACGGCCGAGCTCTTGATGCGTGAAAAGGCCTGGTTGAGCGAAAACCCTTCATTCGAGGCCACGAAGGTCTGCATGGCATTGATCGTGCCGAGCGCAGGGTTGGCGCCTCCGCCATCAGGGGTGACGTTGGCGAACAGAGAGCTGACCTCAACGCCGAGGATCGACGCAATGGCCTGCAGACGGGACGCGCCGACGCGGTTGGCGCCTTTTTCGTACTTCTGGACCTGCTGGAAGGTGATACCCAATCGCCCGGCCAGCGCACTCTGACTCATGCCGAGCGATTTGCGGCGCATTCTGATCTGCGCGCCCACATGGACATCGATCGGGCTGGGTAGTTTGGCTTGCATTACAACTTCCTCCTATGTGAGGTTCTTTAATTCGATGATTGTCAATTAATATTGTTGAAGGTACATATTCAATACAATTTCCACGGGTATTGTGAACCTTTATTGACAAAACGCCAGGGTTTTTCATTCATAATCTTGTGTCCGGATCACGATCTACGATCTTTATTGCACAGCGCAATGCGCCGTTGCGGCTCGAGAGGTTGCTCCATCCGGCCACACCGATTGGCTGAAAGCCCAGCCCGCACCAGATTTTCCGGTTCACCGCGTCGAACTCCTCAAGCGTCTCGGTATCGCCAAAATGTGGAATCCAGACGAATGGTCGTTTCTGACCGGAACGTGTGACATTTTCAAGAACGACATTGTTGTAAAGTCTGGGCAGGCATTTATTGTTATCGATAGCGGGCGCCACCGGAATGGGGTTGCGTTCAATCGCAAAACCTTGCCGTGCAAGCGAGAGGGCTGAAGCGTCGAGTTTTCGTTTCAGCTCGGTTGCGGCGCGGACATTGCATCCGCTGTGCGCGACGGGGTCGGCGACGAGCAGGAGCGGACGGCCACTCCGTTCGAGACCGGTGACGGAAACGAACTGATCGACATGGAAGCCGCATTGGTGCGTCTTTCCCTCGAGTGCTGCCGGGTCGAGCTGGACTGCCAAAAGATCGAGAGGGGCATTGTCGAGGTCTTGCGGCCGATATCCGAAACTGTGCACGCTTCTGCCGTCGAGAGCCTGAATTTTTTGCCGTCGATTTGCGGAGCCTGCCACTGGCCGCCTGATCCCACTATCATCCACGAGGCTGGAGTGGCCGATCAGCCGAAAATTCGGCCCGACAAGCTGGTTTCCTCCTGCCAGGGTCACATCCGCATGCGTGACTGCCGCGCCGAGATGCGCGGCCAGACCAGAGCCGACGATATTTCCCGCCGCAGGGACAAGTTCCGGTCCAACTCCGCGTCCGCGATCCCTTGTCCGCACATGAAACATGTCCTGTATCCACGGATGCGGGATGTTTTCGGATCCAGAAAGGGAAACTAGTTCGGTGATGCAAGAGATTAGCAGGCCGTCGAGCCAGTTTCGTGCCGAGGCATGAGAGGTGCCGTCGATCACAATAACGGCAATCATGTCAGAAGGCAGGGCCAAGAGCAGGTTGCCGATTGGGAGGAGCGGTGAAACGGTGTTGTCCATCCCGCTTTCTACAAAAAAGGCGGCCGGCAACGCCAGCGCGATCACGCGGATCAAACCGCCGCAATCGGGCACCAGCGGCAGAGGATTGGCGGCGATCATGGGGCGT
Source organism: Agrobacterium sp. NPDC058088 (assembly GCF_042885035.1). Classification (NCBI taxonomy): domain Bacteria; kingdom Pseudomonadati; phylum Pseudomonadota; class Alphaproteobacteria; order Hyphomicrobiales; family Rhizobiaceae; genus Agrobacterium; species Agrobacterium sp. NPDC058088. Next base: position 263,238 of record NZ_JBHVSU010000003.1, read on the forward strand.
CTTCCACAGCCATCTGTCGCGCCGTCAATTGCTCGAAAAACAGGGTGTTTTGCAGTTTCCACGATTGCGGTGCCGGAGATGGCAATGGCTCATTCTTGAGCACTGACAGAAGTCTGGTCGCATCGTTTCGTTTGGCGGAGATGGCGTGGGCGGCGAGCAGATGAGCCGTTGCGGTGCTGAGACCCGCATTAGTGGCGACAGCGCGCCAGGTCCTGCGGGTAAAATGCAGGGTGCGGGCGGCAGAGGCCAGCTTGTCGTATTCCTCGGGGGTAATTGCATCACCGCATGCGGCGAGCGTGGCCTCGGCATCGACCAGCGCGATCGTTAGCGGGCGATAGCCGAGTTCACCGGGCGCGTGGCTTACCGCCACATCCGCATCGGAAACGCGGTGGCCGTCGCGATAGGCCTCGAAGATGTCGCCTATGCCGATCATGCCGAAGGCTTCACATTCCGCCGCCCTTAGAGCACCCATGCTGGCGCCGCCGAAAACGGCAATGCCGTTTGATAAAGCAAACAGGATTTCCTTGTGCCACACAGCCGCGCAATCGCCGTAGAGACCGTCGATCAGCCCGATTGTCCGCGCACCTTGACGCACCGTATCGAGAATATCGCCGCGGGCCGCCGGTGCGCGACAATCGAGGCCGGAGAGATGTTCATCTGCGATGCCGTGGATGGACGGGCCTGCAAAAACCACCGGCTTCATCAAAAACCTCCGAGATTCAGCAGGTGATCGAGCGTGCGCGGCGAGATGTGTTGCAGGCCACCGCCGGCCGGTGCCAGACCGCTTGCCAGAACCCTGATGACATGCAGGCCGGAGACCTTCGTTTCCAGCGGAAAGACATGGATATCCTCGATACCGCGGGCGAAGAGATGTTCTGCCAACTGGCGCCATGACGGAAGAGATGCATCGCTTTCTGGAAAACCGGGATTGGCTGGCATCCGCCGCAGCGGTCGCGCGTCGGAGGCGGGGCGCGATGTGAACAGGTCGCGTTGGTAGCGCAGCGGCGAGAGATCGTCCCTTGCGCCGCTGATGTCGGTCAGCCGTGACTGGATTGCCTCCAGCAGCGCGGCCATCGCCGCGGCAGGGGCGCTCAGGCGGCAGGCGGCACCCGCGGCGCTGCGGGTCGCCGGCCCGTCTGCAGCCTGAAGCGAGCGGGGCAGGCTTGCCATCACCACCGGCACACCAAGCGCATTCGTCAGGTCGAGGAAAGAGGGCGGCAGGCCGATAGTCGAAAGATGTTGAACGAGATCATCCAGGGCCGGGTCTATTCCTGCCGGGAGCAGAAACGGTTGCGGCGCGATCGCGCGCGTTTCGAAGGCATCAACGAGAAAGCTAGCGTCGTTCTCAATGAGTTCGAGCAGGGCATGGAGAACCGCATGGTCATGGTCAAAACCGGCCGCGAGCCCCTGCGAACTCATGCGGAAGGCCCGCCGGTCCCATGGGAAGTCTACACGGAAATCCATGCCGATGAGTTCGTAAGGGGCAAAGACCTCCTGCTGCCGTCGAATGGATGTTCCCTTCACCCAGGCGCGCTCCTTGCGCAGATCGAGAGCGTCCGGATCGACCCGGCCGACGCTTTCGAAGGGAATGAGCGCAACGCCTCTGTTCCGCATCTCCTCTATGGAGCCGAAAGCGGCAACATGCCCACGGGTTTCTTCGGCAACCGCGCCTTCGATCGCCTCCATGATCGCCGACAGCCGGGCCTGTTCGGCAACAAGCCCCTTGCCCTGCGATACGGAGAGGCCGCGTGAATTGGGTCGGGTGGCAAACCAGACCGGGATACCGATAATGTCGAGGCCGGTCACATCGCCGACACGGGTAATCCCGAACCGCCGAAGCAGTCCGGGATCGAAGAATGAGGCGTCTGCATGCCCTGGAGCCGCTGTCGCTGACATGGGAGCATCGACACCGGTCAAGGCACGAGGGTCGCCATCAGCGTGCCGTGTTGCTGTCGTCGGCAAGGATGGCGTCGAACAGTTCGCCGGTGACGGAACCCGCCGGGCCGACAGCCTTCAAGGCCGCTTCGATCGGCGCCTGCACCATGCGGTTAAAGTCCCAGCCGGCATCGACGACTTCACCGATGAAGGCGAAATCGGCTTCGGAAACCACGGCGCCACCGGAAACGAGGGCCTCGATGCCCTGGATTTGTACCTGGTCAAGCTCTGTCTCGGACGCGCCATCCTGACGAACGAGCATCGATTTTGCAGCCGCCGCCACGCGGGCATAACCGTCCACGCCCGGATGGCTCGCCTCATAAGCAGCAATCGTCTCATGCGAGACCGACGCGACCCGAAGCGGTGCCGTGCGAATGAAAAGAACGCCGAAACCCTTTTTTCCGACAATGAAGAAATGCGAGGACATAATATCTCCTATTTGATCCCAGCTAATCGAAGTGCGTGATAGAATCGTTCATTCGCTACCGGGTCGCGGTCTGGAGACAGGCTGCTGATCTCCCTCGCCGTCATGCCCGGATAGTTTTCCTGAAGCCTGCTGCCGCTTTCGCGGGCGGCGGCTAAATCGCCATGTAATGCCTGGCTTGCGGTCAGAACGCGCAGCGCCGGTTCGTCATTCTCCATCCGTCCGCACAGTTCCACCGCCGTGCCGTAATCCTGACGTTTGAAGGCGATACTGGCGCCGGCCCACCAATAGATATCAGGGGCCAGCGGGTTGAGATCGATGGCCTGCTGAAACTTGTCCCAGGCGATTTCCGCGTCGCCAAAATGCGCAAGCGCATCGGCGTGCTGGAGAAGCAGATCGGCGGAGTTGGGTGCCAGTGCCTCCGCCTCGAAGAATTTTTCGGCGGATATGTCGAAATCCCGCTGATAGAGCGCCACGACGGCACACATCCAGTGCCCGACGCCAAGCGCCGGATCGATCTCGACGGAGGCATCGGCCTCAGCCTTGGCGCGGTGCAGCAGGTGGGGATCATTGCCGCCCAGCATCAGCCATTCCAGCTGCAGGCTCTGCGCCACCCGGGCGCGGGCGACCGCCAGGCTGTGGTCGAGATCGACCGCCTTGCGGAATAGGGAGCGGGCTCTCCTGAGAAGCGGCAGGTCGCATTTGCCACGCAGAAGCTGCTGGCCATCCAGCAATTGCCGGTAGGCTTCGCCGCTGTGGTTGCGGTCGGGTTCCACCTGCAGCCGCTCGATTTCACGGGCAAGTGCCGCCGCCACCTGTTTGGAGAGCAGCCGGAAGGCGGCGTGGATATGCCGCTCGGTCAGCACCGCCTCCAGCGACCAGACGATTTCACCGCTCGCATCCTCGATCAGGGCAACCGACATGCGAGCGTCGTCGAAGACAGTTGAGATGATGCGGTAATCCGCCCGCAGCATGGCGTAGCTGTCGTCTACCCGGTCATGGGCAAGCGCAAAGGTGCTGTGCGGCGAAAGCACGGTGAAGGTGCGGTATCGGACAAGGCTGTTGGCAACGTCTTCAACGAAGGCATGCATGACCGTTGGGACCGGCTGCCCGTCTATCCGGGCCGGTCGAATGAATGCAACACGCGGTTTTGCCAATGTTTTTCGGCGGCTGCCCTCTTCCGGCTCAGCCGGGCCGGTTATCGTTGCGGCAAGGCTCTGTATCCGCCGTTTCAGGGCCACGGTTTCCGCTTCCGGCGAGCGGGCCTCCTGACGAAGCTGTTCCATCAGAAGCTGATACATGCCTTCGCAGGCGCTGATATTGCCTATTCGCGCATAGGCTGCCATCGCGGCGCGGTAGGTTTCCTCGCGCTCCGGCTCGATCTTGCAGGCGCATTCTGCCAGTCTGGCGATGTCGTTGGAACTCGCACGCCCAAACCGGGTCAATTCCTCCAGCAGCTGGGTATAGCTTGAAAAGAACAGGTCCTTAAGGCGACGACGCTCCGAAAGCAGCCACAGGTAGAGATGATCCTGCCCGGCCTCCAGACCCTCCAGCAGATCACCGCCGAATTCGAGCAGGGCATTAAGCCGCCGCATCGGGTCTTCGGCTCTTGCGCCAGCCAGGAAGATGGCAAGATCGGTGCGCTGTGCCAGCGCTCCGGCCTTCAGATCGTTCCCTTCGGTCAGGAGGATGGCGTCATCTTCATTGGGAAGTTTCTGCAGGCGCAGAATGAGCTGCCGCAAGTTGCCAAGCGCTCGTTTCTGCTCGACATTTTCCCACAGCAGCGATGCGGCGTGCTGGCGGGAAAGCGACTGGTTCGGGGCAAGGATCAGGGCGGCGGTGAGGGCAAATCCCTTGGACGGAAAAAATGCGTCCCGCACCGCTTCGCAGCGCGGGGTGCCAAATAGCCGGATCGGTATCAGTTCAGCGTTTCCAGCCACGTTCATCCCCTCATGGAACATCATCTAACAACGTGCTCGGAAAATTGAAAGTCATCATAGCGTTCCATTTGACGCTGGTGTGACGCGGCCTGCCTATTGTCAGGAACAGAAGAATGAATGACGGGCGGAAAACAGCGGATATGCGGCTGGCAGGCATCGGGAACTTTCGACAGTGATCGCGTTCAACGGAAGCTATATGGCGTTCGAGCCGCGTATCGAACCTTACCAGCGTGCCGACGATGTCGGTTATGCGGTCAGTGAATTCATGTGGTTCAAAGGCCGGCCTTTTTATCCGGTTTCGGCACTTGTTCACGCGAAGGTCGCCCATGCCAGGCTGTCGGTGGAAAAAGGCGATGAGGAAGACGAGGATAATCTCGATATTCTTTTTCGCATGCCGCTGGTGGCAGGCGGGCATTTTTTCGAGATCGTGCTGCGGTCGAATGAAGGGACGTCCTACGGCGGCTGGGTGTGGGGAGAAGACCTGGAAATCCTGAATGAATTCGTCAACGGCTATCGCGTTCTGGCGGGAAAGTTCGACGACAGGCTCATCCGGTTTGAATATTCCAGGCGGTTTCAGCGTTATCGGACGATCGAGCCGCTGCCGGTGGAAAAGTCCGTCTTCCTGATCCAGCGCGAGGCAAAACCTTACGCGGGCGGGCGGGGCCTGCCGGGCAACCCGGCTCCCTGATCGTAGGCACGCCTGGCCTCGAAGGGGCGCAGGGCGTGGAGAAATAAGGGCGATGGGCGCGGCGGGGGCCAAGGCATATCGTTGAATGTCCGATAAGGCGCGATTTTACCGGGAATCACCGGAATATTCTTATTTTTATTGTGTGGAACATTATGATGCCCAATAGAGGTAATGTGCGTAACAGGGGGATATCACCGCAGCTTATAGCGGTGGGCTGTGCTTCCGGTGACAGTGCGATTTCCGATGCGGAGTGCGTTGACGATGCGCCGCGTGCGCTGCCGCGCAGCGAAAGGTTCCACGTTGTCGGTGAGCCGATTTCCCTGACACCGCTGCCATCATCCGCCCAGGATGATCTGGCTGCGGCGCTCGCGCCGGGCAGGGCCGAGGGTCGCAACAGGGTTGTCGACACTGACATCAGGATCGCAAAATGGGCGTGGGCGATATTGGCGATTGCACATTGCTGGCTGATCTATTTCATGGTCAATAATCTCGGTTGACACTTCTCGCCTGAAGATCGCCGTCTACGCTCCGCCGACACCAAACCATGGCCGACATGCCGCGTGGGCTTCTGATTGTTCCAGATTTACAGAGCCCGCGGTCGCAGGACCGCCATTTGCTGAACAACCCGTTCAGCCTTTCCCAACACTCCTCCTGCGTGCTTTTTCCTGATGGCGCTGCGTCTCCAACCAGGGAGACCGCTCAATGCGCCCGGAAATGTCATAAAGCTGTAAATGAAGAAACTTAATTGAATGATCGGTTTCCAAGCAAACCGACTACCATGTTCCAGCCGCCATCCACCGAGGCGGCGGCGACCGTGGACTTTTTTACGACATCGTGTCGGTCGGCATAGACGACGTCAGGACCGACCGGCCGGACCCGCTTTCCTGCGGCACGACGCATTGCGTGGCCGCACGGCCCCTTATGACTTTTTAAGCCCTGGAGATGACGACGTGAGCAATCTTATAGGTACCGGCTTCAATGCTGGCTCGGATGACGGCGAACTGGCTACACTCGAAAGCGATCTGCGCGCGCTTGCCGATATCGGCTGCGACACCGTGGAAATCGCCGCAACAAGCCTCGACATGATCGCAGGTGGCCGGATTATCCAGGAGCGCGCCGACCGTTTCGTGTCGCTTGTGACGCAGTTCGACTTCCGCTACACCGTGCACGGTCTCGTCTCTTCAAATTTCATGGATCCGGTAACGTGCCGCTACCAGATCGATGCCGCTAAGGCGCTTGCCGTTCTCTGCGACCGTATCGGTGCGGGAATTCTCGTTCAGCATAGCGGTGCGCTGCGCGCCGACCAGATTGCCGAGCGGGCCGATGCCGATGCCCGCGAGCGGGAAGCGCTTTTCGAACTGGCTGAATTCTGCAAGCCCTATGGCGTGCGCATCGCCCTTGAAAACATTTTCTCCACCGAACCCGGCCAATATCGCCAGACGCCCAGTGAGGTGGCCGCGACAGTAAAAGCTCTCGGTCACGACAACGTCGTGGCGCTGATCGATTTCAGCCATGCCTATCTCGAATCCACCTATCGTGGCCTCGACTTCCGCGCCCAACTCCGCGCCATGGCGCCGGTTGCCGGCCATCTGCATGTGCACGATTCTTTCGGCCGCCCGCAGGGCTTTTATGAGCCCTATTTCCCGCAGGAAAGCACGGCGCTTGGCATTGGCGATCTGCATATGCCGCTCGGCTGGGGCGATATCGACTGGCAGGACATCTTCTCGGAACTCACCTTCCTGCCGGACACCGTGCTGATGATGGAAATCGGCCGCCGTTACCGCGCCGAGCAACCGGCAAGCCTCGAAACGGCGCGGCATCTGATGTCGCTGAATGCCGCACGCAACCAACCCCAGCTCGCGGCTGAATGATACGCCGCAACAAGGCCTAGTCGCGACGGACCGATATATAAAACACCGGCAGTCAAAAACGATTGCCGGTGTTTCATTCATGCCGCCCAGTCGGAGAGCGAATAGGCTCTGATGTAATCGATCATCATCTGCGAGCCGTCACTGAAGTCGCTGGCCGATGGCGTTCCCGCCGTTCCGCCGACCGCCAGATTGACGACCATATACATCGGGTCATGCATGTCGTCAGGCGTGTCTGTCTGGGCAACGGCGACATCGTCGAAATACCAGGTGATGTGTTCGGCATCCCACAAGACACCGTAAGTGTGAAACCCGTCCGTGCTCGGTACGCTGACATTGTTGATGACCGATGTCTGCTCGCCGGTGGCGTTGGAATGGGTGGACATGATGAGCGTGTTGGGATTTTGCCCACGCATTTCGATGACATCGAGTTCCGGCGGCCAGGATCCGTTTTCCGGCAGCAGCCAGAAGGCCGGCCAGGCGCCCCGGTCTGTCGGCATATCCGCGCGGATTTCAAAATAACCATAGGTCTGGCTGAAGGAGGAATAGGTGTTCAGCATGCCGGACGTATAGTCGTAACCCTCGACTTCATCGGCGATCGACTGTGCGGTTTCCGCGGCGGTGATGGTCAGGACGCCATTTTGAACGCTGAAGGGATTGACCTGCGTCGTGCCGGCATAAGCGGGATTGATGTACCATTGCGCCTCACCATTGGTCGTCAGCGAGCTTCCCTTTTCCGGTGCCCACCAATATTTGGCATCCCAGGTGCCCTCACTGCCGCTGCGCAGCGATAGCGCGTCGAATTCATCGGCAAAGGTCTGGGTAAATGATGATCGGTCGAGGCTGAGTTCGAACTGATCGGCGTGAAGATCGTCCACGGTCGTTCCGGCAAGAACGACGGCTTCGCCATTCGAAAAGTTGAGCCAGAGGTCGTTACCCTGCTGCGTGGCATTGCCGACAAGCTGATCGAAAGAAGTGACGCCGTAACCATTGAGACGGATCGTGTCATTGGCGCTGAAATCCATGATGAGATCGGTGCCGTTGCCGCTCGTGAAAACGAAGGTATCTGCACCGCCGCCACCGATCAACACATCGTTACCGGCCCCACCGTCTATCGTCTGGCTGCCCGATCCGCCGGTGATGATATTGTCGAGTGAATTACCAAAGGCGTATCGCCCGTCGCCCGTTACCCGCAGGTTCTCGAAGTTCTCGGGCAGGGTGTAGCTCATCCAGGTGTCGATGGTGTCGATGCCTTCTCCCGCATTTTCGACGGCACGATTGATGCTGGAATAAAGGTAATAAATATCGTCGCCCGTGCCGCCGGCCATCGTCACGTTCACGGAACTGTCGCCCCACATGGAATCATTGCCGGCGGTGCCGCTGAGCAGGGGGCCGGAACCCGTGGCGGAGAAAAATCCGGTGGAACTGCCACTGTAATAGAGTGTGTCTCCAAGCGCATTCACTACTGTGCGGGCCATGAACCGTCTCCTGTCCGTTCGCGTTGGTGTACTCACTCCTCCCTGCTGCACACTCTAACAGGGCAAAAAGCCTCTCGTTAGGCCGAATTGTGAGGGGTATGTTTCCTTTTGGTTGCATCGAGCTGTTGAGCGGGGGCGTTGTCATCGCCCGGCTTCCCCTGTTAAATGCCCGTTTTTGAACCGGCGCGGCGTGGTCTTGCCGTGCCCCCGTGGACCATGGCAAGATTGGATTGGAGATGCCCGAGTGGCTCTCGGCAGTGGAGTGTCAGGATTGAGCGTAGCCTTTACCAAGGAAGACAGTGCGGAAACCGCAGCCGAAACCGTTCTGCCGGATCGGGTGATCTCGCCTCATCTCAATCTGGTGACGCAGGCCGGGTTGAAGGCGCTGGAACAGCAGTTGCAGCTGGCGCGTGAAGCCTTAGAGACAGCCAATGCCATTGAAGACATCAATGGAAGACGACGCCTCTCCGCCGGTCCCCTGCGGGACATGCGATATTTCGCAGAGCGGATGCGAACGGCACAACTGATGCCTGATCCGCCGGCGGACGGCGTTGTTGCTTTCGGCAGCCTGGTGACCTTCAGTCGCGATGACGGTCGAACGCAACAGTTCCGTATCGTCGGCGAGGATGAGGCCGATCCTGCTGCGGGAACGATGTCTTATGTCTCTCCGGTCGCAAGGGCGTTGATGGGAAAAGCGGCCGGTGATGTGGTGAACCTCGCCGGCAAGGAGATCGAAATCATCGAAGTCGCGTGAGGCAAAAGCTGGACTGAACAAAAAAGGCCGTTAACAGTGGGGGCCTCTTCACCTTTATCTGCTGTCCGACAACAAGGGGCTGAGACCCGGACTGCCGATGCCGCCTGCTTCCTGCTGGTGGCGAACGTCATCTGTCATTCCCAGCATCCGCATCATCGTGTTTTTAAGGAAAAGCCTGAAGTCCAGATCTATGGCGGCATAAGCGAGGCCAAGTCCCACATGGGCCATGAAGACGGGGTTGAAATTCAGCTCTTCGAACTGATAGCCGATGACGATCCCGATTGCCGAATAGACGAAAAAGCCGATCTTGCGTTTCCGGAAAATCACATAAAACAGCGCAAAGGCGCTCATGATGCAAAATCCCAGGCCGGAAGCGTAGGCGGTGGCCATGAAGCCGTTATGGGGCGTGCCGATCTTCGCGATGCGCGCAAGCTCCTGATATCGCGCGGAAAATCCAATGCCCAAAGGGTGCTGGAACATGACCTGAAAACCGCCGGTGATCGTTTCCCACCGCTCATGCAGGTTGTTGCTGCTATTGCTGTCCTCAAGAAATCGTTTCGAAAAAACCTCTTGCGCAAAATCGAAAGCGCCGAGCGGCAGAATAGCGGCGATGACAAGAGCGCATAATGCAAAGCCGAAATAGGTGCTGAGCAGCATCTTGATCGAAAAATTCCGGACGTAGAAATAAAGTCCGATGGCGAGAACGGCAAACACGCCCGAGCGATTGAGTGTGAGCGTGAAGCTCGCCAGATATATGAGCAGAAACACGGCAAACAGCGCGGGCCGCCTTTGCCGTTCGGCAACATAGGCAGCCGCGGCTCCGGCCAGCGCAAAGGCTGGTCCAGCCGTGTTTCCCACGGGCCAGATGCCGCCTGCCTTTTCGACGCGCAAAAGCAGCGGGGTTATTTCGCCTTTTGCCGCAAGCTCCAGAACGCTAGCCTCATCGAACATGAATGACAATCCCAGGGAGGCAAGCTGGTCATGGATGACGATATCAAGGAAGAGCAGGATCGTCACCGCTATGAAGCCGGCGAATATGCCCCAGCAGAACAGTTCGAGGAGGTTTTCCTTGAACAGCATATAGGCAAAGAACAGAAAATAGACCGCGTAAAAATAGGTCATTGCCGTCGTATAAAATTCGCCATCGCCCCTCGCGTCGGCAAAGAGAGCGGTGAGGGCAAAGAGGATGGTCAATGGCAGCAGGTAAAGCAGGACGATTGAGGGCGTCAGGCAGCGAATGTAGAGCAGCGCGATGAGGGGTAGCGTCATCAGCACCAGCATGTCGGTGATGTTGAGGAAACGTAGGCCAATATTGCTGGTCAGCACATTACATTGAATGAAGAAGCCGATGGCAAAAACGAATATTGCGAGAAAAACGCCGGGAATATTGACTGTTTTTGGAGGGTAGAGCGGCATTGCCAAAACAAAACCCGGTAGCGCAGGCTGCTGCGATGCCGTGTGATTTGCTCGTCTTTTCATTGGCGGCCTTTATTTTTGTTGGCAGATATCGACGGTCCCGTAAGGACAGCGCTGCCGCGCGGCAATAAATATAATATGCGATCATTAGTGGGCTTGATGACGGCGCGACGCAAGATAATTTTATCGGGGTCTTCATCAGATCAGATTGCCTCTCGGCAAGTCTCCTTCGACGGCAATGACCCGCTGAATGTGAACGGGTTCATTCGAGGCGGGGGCGCTGGTGCCGAATGCGGGAAGAATCCTCATGTAGAAATTATATCCGGAGGGGCTAATATCAGCGTCGACAGGGATTTCATTTGCAACGGCCCACATCCAGCCGCTGTTGCCGGAGATGTTAGCGCCACCGAATTGCAGAGCGGAGCAAACGATCGTGCGGACTGAGCTACCGCTTTTGACGACCAGCGTAATATAGGGGAGACGCTGCTTTTCGTTGTTCTTGTAAGCACGGCGAAAGAAATCGTCCTGCCGATCAAGGCTGCCGCCTCCGAGTTGCGGAAATAACGTGTGAGGCCGGCTGCCTGGTTGCCATTTGCATAGAGGGCAAGGCTGCTGGTGAAGGATGAAGAAAAGACGACCTCCGTGGTCTTGATGGCCGAGCCCGGCGCGGTCACACTCCAACCGGTCGGAATGAAGCCTGACCAGTCGGTGAAATCGCCATTGCCGATGAGATTGGTGGCAGGAATTTTTGGCCAGCAAGGGGTCTCAAAGACGCTATTGGGTGCCGAAGCCAGATAGGCATCGAGCAGGGTCCTGGCAACAAGCCGGGAGCCTGTATCGTTTGGGTGGATATTGTCCCTGTAGAGGGCGGCGTCCTTTCCTTTCGCCAGAAATGCGGCGTGGGTATCCACGAGCGTGAGATTCGGGTGTGTTCGGGCCAGATCGAGGATTGCCTGATAGACCTTGTCGTAACTCGTCCCGTCGCGCCATGGGTTCTGCGTGGTGATGAGTTGTGGTGCGCCCGGCCATTGCCATTCCGCCATGCCCAGCGGACCGAGCAGGCTGGCCCGCCCGGAACTGAGAATACCTCCCGGCATTTCGAAGGTCTGCATATTGTGACCATGATGCATGATGCACAGATCGGGACGGGGAATTTTCAGCGCTGCTGCGCGCTGCTCTGCCAGCATATACCCCGCCATGCCACCGGGCAGCGTTGCGAGATAGAGCGTGAGCGTTGCTCCCTTGCCATTCCGCAGAGTGACGGCGTCCGCATAGGCCTTCGGCCCGGTGGCGGCATTTGTTTCCCATTCCGCCCAGCGGTATGACACCACCTTCGCATCGTGCAGATCGCCGAGCATCACCGCAAATTGCTGAAAGGGCCCGGCATCGGCATGGGCGGTGCTGTCGCCGTTCACGAAGATCGTGGCGTTCCGACCGGCCGTCAGGAGGGCGCGCAAAGGAGAAAGTGCCGACACGGAAAGGCCGGTGTCAGCCATGTTCCGGGGGCGGATACCGAGCGTCACGCCGATCATGCCGCCACCTCTTCCGTTCTTGCCGTATATATGCATAAGTTGTTTTTGCGCGGTGTCATCGTTCGTTCTCCTGGTCTGGCCTCAGGATAATCCGGTCTCGAAGGGCGGGGAAAGACACAGGCAGCGAAACGGCAAAGAGTACAAAAAATTGAGCGCAACCAAGTTTTATTGCGCTTCCTTTGGAAGTTAAAAATAGAATATTTTTCTTCATGCTTATAATTATTGAATTTTAGTTTGAATAAAGGTCTGAATGCTGGTGTTTTTATCTAGCGACCCGCATTTTTGTGCGATTTTCGTCGAAAATATTGTCCTCGTTTCCCGATGGGTGTCTTCCTGTCTCGGCGTGGCTGTTCATTCCCGCAATCACGGGCAGCGTCCCCGCCCGCGGCTGTATCCGGAAGGGGGGCAGCGATGACCTCAGCTCTTTTTGTCAGCCATACCGGAGAGAAGGGCGGCGCCGAACTTTTCCTGACGGACCTGGTCAAGGCTGGACCGCATTCCTGGCGTGCCTGTTTTCTCAGTGGTGGTGCTGCCGCAGACGATCTGGCAAAGGCGGGGCGGCCGCCTGTCATGTTGTCGGCCGGAGGGAAAATGCTGTCCATCCGCCGGAATTCCTCGTTCGGCATGCTGGCACGCGGAGCAGCTGACGTGATGGCCGTCGCCTGGCAATTGAGCCGGGAAGCGAGACATTATGACGTGATCTGCGCCAATTCGCAAAAGGCGCTTTTTGTCTGTGCGCTCGCTGCGAAGCTCAGTCGCCGGCCGCTCGTCTGGATATTGCATGACATCGTCACCGATCCGGCATTCAGCGCCACCAACCGCCGGGCTTCGCTGGCCTTCGCACGCCTTTTCGCCCGGCTGGTGGCAGTCAATTCGCAGGAAACGGGCCGGGCCTTCATCGAAGCTGGCGGCGAGGCGGATAAGGTTCGCATCGTCTACAACGGCTTCGATCCTGCAAAGGCAAAACCTCATGATCCCGGCACGGCTGCACGGCTGCGGGCAGAGCTTGGCCTTGGCCCGCAGCCGCTTGTCGGCCTGTTTGGCCGTTTGAGCGAATGGAAAGGGCAGCATGTGTTTCTGGATGCTATTGCCGCGATGGAGGGTGTGCAGGGCGTGATCGTTGGTGGTGCCCTTTTCGGACAGGAGGCTTACGAGGCGCGCATCCGCGAACAGGCATCGCTTCTCGGGCTTGATGATCGCGTCCGCTTCCTTGGCTTCCGTTCGGATGTACCAGAACTGATGGCGTCGATGGATGCGGTTGCACATACCTCAATCGTTGCCGAACCCTTTGGCCGGGTGGTGGTCGAGGCGATGATGTGTGGGCGACCGGTCGTCGCCACGCGCGGTGGCGGCGTTACCGAAATCATTCGTGATGGAGAAACGGGCCTTCTCGTGCCCCCGGGAGATGCATCGGCTCTGGCCGTGGCGCTCGGCTCGATCCTGTCTGACCCTTCTCTGGCGCAAAGGCTGGGACAAAGGGGCCGCGAGGATGTGAGTGACCGTTTCTCGCTGGAGGAGACCTGCCGATCCGTCTCCGCGCTGCTGACAGAGGCGGCTTGAGTACGCCCGGTGATTGACAGGAACCAGGCAATGCCGGCAGGCGGAAGGGCCAGAATGCGCATTCTCGTAAACATGCCGAGCCAATATGGCGGTAAGGCCTCCGGTGTGGCCCGGGTGACCTTCAGCCTTTTGGAACGATTGCTGGAGCAGACGGGCGACGATTATATTCTGCGTTCGCCATGGACGAGGGAGCAACTGCCGGAAAGCCTGCGCGGCAGCCGGCTGGAACTGATGGAGACGCCACGGCCGCGCATCATGGTTTTTGATGTGGTGCGTCAGGCCGCGATGCTGCCTGTGCTGTGCCGCCGGCACCACATCGATGTGCTGTTTAACGTTGATCCGTTTGGAAGTCCTCTCGGCGGCAAACGACGCCTCACCCTGGTTCACGATCTCTATTTCAAAACTATTCCGGAGCAGATCGGCCGGCGGGCGACCCTGACGACCGATTTCATCTTCAGGCTGATGATGGCTGGCTCGAACCGGGTCATTTGCGTATCCGAGGCAACGCGGAAGGATCTGGCGCGGTTCTATCCCGCCGCTGCCGGCAAAAGCCTGACCATTCATTCCGACAGCACTCTGAGTGTCGATACCCAAGCCGTTGACACGGTGTCGCCCGTTGCCGGACGCTATATACTGGCGGTCGGAAATGCGACGTCCAACAAGAATTTCGCTCTCCTCGGCAAAGCCTTCGCCATGATCGGCAAAAAATGGCCGGACCTGCATATCGTGCATGTGGGTCGTGACGAGGCGGAGGAAATCGCCGGCATGCTGGATGATGGGGAGCTGAAGGCCCGGCTGATCCGGCTTTCAGGTATAGACGACAGCCAACTGGTCGGGCTTTACCGCAATGCGGCCTGCCTTTGTGTTCCCTCCACCTATGAAGGGTTCTGCCTGCCCGTGCTGGAGGCGCAGCAGCTTGGATGCCCGGTCGTGTGCTCCAATCGCTCCGCCACGCCGGAGATCGCCGGTGAGGGGGCGTTGACGTTTGATCCAGCCGATGCCCAAAGCCTCGTCGAAGCCCTCGAGCGAGTTTTGGAAAATCCCCAATTGGCAGGGAGGCTTCGCCAGGCGGGTTACGAAAACCGCAAATTATATTCGTGGCAGAAAGCTGCGGAAAGCTATGCGCGGCTTTTTCACGCCGAGGCCTGACGACTAGCGGCAGACGCTCCAAGCACGGTTTCCCTATCTTCTAGTTCCTATTGGGGAAAACCGGTTCTGGTTGAGGTGGAAGAGGCGGTTTCCCAGCCCGGCACGTGGTCTATGCTTCAACACCAGCGCCCACGTCAGCATAAAGCTTTTCATAAGCCGCGACGACCGCCTCGGGCGCGACGCCCTGACGAATTCGCTCCAGCGTTTCAGGCGTTTCCGTGAGCATGGCGGGATCGCGCATCGCCTCCGTCATGCGTGCTGCGAGTTCTGCGGGATTGCCGGGTGCGAAGAGGCCCTCCCCTCTCTCCGAGCCGATCTGTTCGGCGACACCTGCGAGATTGGCGCCGATGACCGGTACGCCGCGCAGAATGGCTTCGGCAACGGTGCGGCCGAAAGCTTCCGGCCACAGAGGCGGTACAATGAGGCAGTCGATGCCGGCGAAGAAATTGTCGGCCTCGACATAACCTGGAAACTCGACCGGAAGGCCGGCTGCCTTTTGCTGATAGGCTTCGATACCTTCGGGCGCACGGCCCGCCATGACCAGCCGCCAACCCTGCGAAGGCAGGAACCGTAAAGCCTCGATCAGCAGGTCCGCTCCCTTCGCCGCTTCGATACGTCCCAGATAACCGAAGACCAGCGGCGCTCCGGGTGTGGGGGGAATGCGGGGTTTTGGCGAATCCGGCGGTGAAATGGCATTCCAGATAACGGTGCGGCGGCTCTCGGGCACATGGGTGAAAAACCCGGCCCGCACATGGCGCTCGACGATATCGCGACCAACGCCGGCGACGGCGTCGACCGCAGATTGGCAACGGCGGTGGAGATAAGAAAAGGCACGGCATTTTTTGCCGCTGCCATCACAGATATGTCCGTCATGAAACAGCGAGCCATTGGTGCACATGCTGGTGAAATCATGCAGCGAATGGACGAGGGGAATGCCACGCTTGCGGATCATCGGCCATATCAATGGTGTCAGTTCCGACAGAGAGTGGGTATTGACCACATCCGGCCGGAACTCATCGATGACAGCCGCAAGCCGGCGAACGAGGCGTGGATCCAGTTGCACTGCAATTTTGTAATATTTCCGCTTCCATTCCGGTTGTTGTCCCCAGTCGCCGATGAAGAACGGCGTGGTATGCCCGAGCCGATGAATGGCGAAACCATCACGTTGCTCCGGCGGCACCTGTTGTTTACGGGATATGGCGGCCACCGCGACGGTGTGACCTTTATCGGAAAGCCCGCGCGCAAGATCTTCCACGAATATTTCCGCGCCGCCCACCCTGTCCGGAGAAAATAGCGAGGTTATTTGCAATATCCGCATGCTCAAAATCCTGCGCTTATTGTTCTAAAATGGCGGCTGCCAGTTGGATTCGCCGTCCCTTGCCGACACGGGTCATGGCAAACGAAGCATGGTTTCCCTTGTCCCGCCTGAATGGCGCGGCGGTACCATTGCTGTTTCCGCTGACGATTGCTTCTGCCTTTTGCGTCCCTCCCGTTCCGTGCCGGGCGGGTTCAGGCAAAGCGTGACGACGGGTGCGAGAAAAACGGCGTAAGCCATGGCGAAACCCGGGATCTGCAGCGAAAAATCTAGCGTCGAATGCAGCAGGACAAGCAGCAGCGCCGCAAGGCCGAGATGAGATGCATAACGATAATTCCGGCGCTTGCGGGCTCCACGAATGAAAATTGTCAGTTGAACAAGCAGGAAAAAAGCCAGGTAGAAAGGGAAGGCGGCACCAAGCGTCAACAGGCCCTCGGCATAGACATTGTGAGCATGGGTGACAACGGCGTCCACGCCACATCGCGCGGCGTGATAGGGGGCATAGATTTGGGCGAAGCTCGAAAGACCTGATCCCAGCGGCCAATTGTCGGTGATGGCGCGCCCGATGCCGGGCATGTAGCAAAACCGCATATCGTCTTCCAAGCGGGTTTCCATACGCAGTGCCACCCGATTGGCAAAAAGTGCAAACAGGGCGATGGCGACGGCGATCATGAGTGCGGCACGGCGTCTCGACCCGCGCTGCCTGCGCCGGCTGGAGGCGCTGTTACGACCAGTTCTCGGAGCGGAATTGAAGACGGTAAGAAGGATCAGGAAAATCAGCGCGGCAAGGCTTGAGGCAATGCCCGCACGCGATCCGGTCAGCATCAATGCGATGAAAGAGAAGCCGGCGAGCACGCCGATGAAGGCCGCCTTGCGGATGAGTTTTTTCTGATCGGCGGGCACAGTCAGGCGATTGGCGACGAGTGCCTTCACCATTCCCCAGTCAGGTGCGACAAGGCTCTTTTGCAGCAGCATGGCGAGTGTGAGAAGGATGAGGCCGAAGAAGGTCGCGGCGGTATTGCGGTTGACGAAGAGACCGGTCAGGCTGCCGAGATAGAAGCGCTTCTGGATGAAGCCGAGAGCATCGGGAAAAAGCGCAAACTGCACGATTGAAAACAGCGCCAGCCAACCGCCGGCAATTGCGAACCATCGCAGGGTTCTTGCCGCGCGTTCATCTGTGTCGAAAATTACGAGACCGGTCATGAAGGCGCCGAAGGGCAGGGCGGCACTCATGAGGCCGAGCCAGTCATCCGCAGGCGTGAGTGAGATTGTTGCGACCGGAGCAATCTGCGTGAACATGGCGGCGGTGGACCAGGCCGGGTTGGGACGCGCGATTGCTGGTGTGGGCGATGATTGCAGCACTATCTGCACGATGAGCGCACCCAATAAAAAACAGGCGGCAACAAGCACCTTACCTGCGCCGGCCTTGGGCGGCCCGAAAAGAAGGATGGCCGGCACCAGCAGCAGATAGATGGCAGCCGTGACGACGATACGGCTTTCGATATCCGTCGCCCCTTGGTTGAGCAACGTGAGCAGGAAAATGGCCCAGAATGCGACGATCGCGACCGGCCGGGCATAGTTTTGAAATGCCATCGGCTGAGGCTGAGAGGAGAAGAGTGGTTCTGATCGAGCTTCGTTAAGCGACATTCTGGCGGCTTTATCTGTACGTTTGGTGGTGGTTAAACCTCAATGAGGAGCAGGGCTTTCGCCGTTCTGGATCATGGCAGCGTCGTCGGGTGTTTCGTGCTGACCGGCAACGGCTTCGGACAGACAGCGGCCAGGGTCCAGCGGAGGATCTCCCCGTTCTTACCGCAGACGACGGTCGTGTCCGCATCGCGGGCCGTTATGGCCTGGGGCAATGCATCCCTCTGAAATTTCTGCCACATCACGAAACGTCCGCGGATGAGATTGGCATCGGCGGGTCCGTAGAGCTGCGAAAAATTCATCAGCACGGCGATTTCCAGGGGCGAGGCGTTTCGAAGGGAGCGAACCATGGCTAGACGCAGCCAGGCATCGCCATCTGCGGGCAGGCAAAAGAGCGAATGGCGAATAAAGGTTTCGGCAAAATCGAGCCGCGCCAGACTGGACTCGGATGCTGGGTCGGCACCATTCGCATCGAGATCGGCAAGGACAAGCCGTAGCCCGGCCTTGACGATATCCGACCGGCAGATTTTTTCAGTGACGACGGGGCGCAATTCAGGGACCGTTGCGGCAAGGAGAGCCGGCGCCAGGCCGTTATTGTCGTCGGCGATCTTCGCCATCGCGACAATGTCGGAAAAGCGCCGGCTTTGCGAAAATGCCTCCGCCGCGACGGACAGCACAAAAACGGAAATGACGAGGACTGGCACGACCGCGAGGATTTTCCGCAGGCGCATCACGCCGTCACGCCTAGTCATGGTAATATCGCGTGTAGCGCGAATGATAATATTCGCTGGAGCCATAGGCGCGGTAGAGCTTCAGCTTTTCAGTATCGACCTTGTTGAGGATGACACCGAGACACTTCTTGCGGATGTGGACTTCGTTCTCCACAGTGTTGCGCAC
Source organism: Agrobacterium sp. NPDC058088 (assembly GCF_042885035.1). Classification (NCBI taxonomy): domain Bacteria; kingdom Pseudomonadati; phylum Pseudomonadota; class Alphaproteobacteria; order Hyphomicrobiales; family Rhizobiaceae; genus Agrobacterium; species Agrobacterium sp. NPDC058088. The sequence continues at coordinate 281,838 of NZ_JBHVSU010000003.1, forward strand.
CGCCCTGCGCGCGGTTTTGCCCCATTCCGTGACGAAGATGAAACCGTCGATGCGCCCCGCCATCGCACGGGCATCCACCACCGGCCCGAGCGGCGGCAGATCGACGATGATGTAGTCGAAAGTACTGCTGGCTTCGGCCAGCAGCTTGTGCATCTGCGCCGAAGTCAGGAGTTCGGAGGAATGGGGAACGCGCTGCTTGACCACGGTGGGCAGGAAGGCAAGCCGGGTTTTTTCGTCGCGAAGCAGTACGTCCTGCAGGTTGCGGCTTTCCAGCAAGACTTCAAGCAGGCCTTCGCTGGCGTGACGCGCCATGGCGCGCGTGGCGCCGGGGTTGCGGATATCCGCATCCAGCAACAGAACCCGCGCACCCTGTCCGGCCAATAGCTGGGCGAGATTGATCGAGATCGTCGATTTTCCCTCGCTCGGCAAGGACGAGACAACGCCGACAATCCGCGCGCCGCTCTTGGCGGGAATGCCGAGATCAATGGCCAGCCGCGTGCTGCGCAGGGTTTCAGCAAAGGAGGAAAGCGGATGGTCGACCGCATACCGGGCGACACTTGTGGGACGTGTCAGGCCGGGATGGCCGTTTTCCGGAACTTCCGTCGTGAGCTGGTTCGGGATGAGGGGGGTGTTGCCGAGGAACTCCAGCCCCAGCACATCGCGAACCTGGTCGCCGGTGCGGAAAAAGCGGTCGCGGAACTCGCGGAACATGGCGATACCGCCGCCGGCTGCCGCGCCCATGATCATGAACAGGGCCAAGATGATGGGCTTGTTCGGCTTGCTTGGAATGTAAGACGGCATCGCCTTGGAAATCACGCGCGCTTCCGTCACGGGGAAGGATTGCTGCTGCATCGCCTCCTGATAACGCTGCAGGAAGGTCTGATACATGTTCTTGTAGGTTTCGGCTTCGCGCTGCAATTCGCGCAGCTGAACCTGCGTCTCACCGGCCGAGTTGCTGATATCGGTCGCCTTGGCGACGCTCTCGGCAAGCGATTTTTCCCTCGCTTCAGAGACCTCGAGATCGCTTTTGTAACTCTGCGCGATGCGGCTGATTTCCTGGAACATCAAACGCCGATATTCCTGCATTTCGTTGCGTAGCCGCACCGCCTGGATATGGTTGCTGCCGAGCCGTCTGGTGATCTCCGCCTCGATCTTCGAGGATTCGAGATATTTCTTGCGCAGGTCGTTTGCGACGGAGCTGTCGAGAATATCGGTGACGACAGCATCGACATCATCGGTGGCGAGAATGTGCTCGATGCGCTGCACGCGGGCCCGCGCCCTTGCCGTTTCCGACTGCGCCAGAATGAGGGCGCTGTTGGATTCGGCCAGCTGCTGATCGGAAAGCAGGCCGTTGTTGCCGGTCGAAATCAGATTGTGCTCGGCCCGGAATTTCTGCACGGCAAGATCGGTGTCGAGCGCGCGCTGGCGCAATTCGGCAATACGGTCGGAAAGCCAGTCGCTGGCGCGCCGCGTCGCTTCATATTTGGAGTTCAGCTTATCCAGCAGATAGGCCGAAGCCACGGCGTTGACGATCTGGGCGGCAAGAACCGGCGATGTCGAGTTATAGGTCAGTTCCAGCGCGTAGGTGCGACCGAGGCGCTTGACGCTGAGGTCGTTGAGCAGGCGATCCGATAGAGACCGCTTCAGCGTTCCGTCATCGATCACGGCCTCTTTTTTCGTCGGCGAAAACCATTGCGATACGTTGACGAGCGAGCGGATCGTGCTGAAAATAGAGCTCAGTAGCGACGCGCGCGTTGCCCTGAACTCCTGATTTTCCGTGAGCTTGAGACTGTCGACAACGGCAAGCCCGATTGTTTCCGACTGAAGCACCTCGACCTGGCTGAGAATGGAAGCCTCATCTTCCACCACGCCGCCGATCGTCGAAAGCTGTTCGACAATCTGGCTGTTGTTGCGGTCGATCAACAGGGTTGCCGTTGCCGAATAGATCGGAACGGCCGTAGCGGCAAAGGCAAGGCCGATTGCCCCGGCAACCGCGATGGCGGCAAGCACGACGCGCCATTGCCGGCGGATAACAGCGAGCACGACATCAATGTCGATAAATTCGGCCGTCAGTCCGCTTTTTTCGTAATCGGACATTGTGAGAGGATCGTGCCTTTGCAACAACTGTCAGCCTCGCTCATTTCGGCGGCCGCAGGGCCCACCAAGTCACGGTTGCATCACAGAACGGGTGGCGGCCTCTCCTTTTTGGAAAGGCAACGAAGCCACACTCAAACGGGACTTGTGCTGATCGGCGTGGTGGTGCTGCCGGTCGAAAAGAAGTTATTAATAATGAAATTATTGGTCGTTGTGGATGTGGACGTGCCGCCACCGCCGGTCGTTCCGCCAACGCTGCCACCACCGCCGACGGGTGCGCTACCGCCGCCCGCCTGGGCGGTGCCGCCATCGGTGCCTGCGGTTCCCGAGCCGCCAATACTGTCGGCGCTTGCCGGTGACGAACCGGCGCCGCCGATTGGCGATGCCGCCGCAGGCGCTGCTGCAGCCGCCGCCGGGCCGGCGGCCGTTCCCTGGATATTCTCGCTAAAGGCGATCAGCAGATCGGAGGGTACGCCCGGGCCCTTTGTCTGCAGCTGAATGGCGGCTGCAAGGATCGTGTTGCCGTTGCGCATCGCGGTGGCGTGGGCGAGCGCCAGGCCTTCGCCGACAACTTCGGAGAAGTCCTTGTTGCCGACCTTCTGGGCCAGCGCGACGACGGTGGGCAATTGGCCGGAATCGCTGAGGATCAGGGCAGAAAGCTGTTCGGAAAACTGCACCGCGCTGGTGGAAACGGCAATGATCGGGAAACCACTCGTCACTTTTCCGGTGACCTCTGCCGCGGCCGCATCCGTGCTGGACGCGATGGTGACGAGATCCTTGACGATTGCCTGCGTCGGAGACTGCTTGAACAGTTCCGCAGCGGTGATGGAAACGCTGTCGGGATTGGTAGCGTTGACGCGGGTCAGAAATGCAGCGGTCGATTCATCCGCAGCTTTGACGAGTGCGCCTGTTGTGGCAGTGCTATCTACCGCTTGTGTCTGCTGCGGGGCGGCGGGCGGAAGGGCTTCCACGGTCTGTGCGTTGGCGACTGAGGAAAAAACACCAATGCTGGCGACGAACATCGCACCAACGAGCATCGAGCCGTTATGAATGCGGGGCATCCAACTCTCCAAATTTTTAAAATACGACTTTAAATACATGAATGCTGGATATGGTTATCCAACATCTAAAATTTCTTTTTAAATCGCACAGCGCACGCAAAGGATCAAGCGCTAAAATAAGGCCGCGGCGGAAACCCTCAGCTATCGTTAACGGCCCTGCCCCGTGCGTGTCCCACATGCTTCAGGTCACGGCGACTTTCCGTGGCGATGTTATCAGCCTGTCACGAAGCCAGAGATTGGCCGGTGTTTCGACAAAGACGTGGAATGCGTGGGCGATGGCGACCGTACTGACGACAATGACGAGATAGACGAGGTTGCTCCATTCCGGCGGGAAAGTGACGCCGCTGAGCACGGTCTTGAAACCCCGGAAAATGAACGGGTGCAACAGATAAAGCGCGTAGGAGGAATCGCCGAGCTTCGCCAGCGGCTGGGCGAAGCGGGGTAGAGAGATGTTTCGAGTGAGGGTCGCTGCCGCCATCAGCAGGATGGCGCCGCCGCCGAAGACGAGCAGCCGCGAATAGGAATAACATCCCGGATTGCACTGGAAGCCGATGCTGCTCAAATCCGTCAGCATCCAGATCGCAAGGCCGCATAGGGCGGTGGCAAGGCCGAGCAAGGGCGGCAGGCGCACGCCCCGAAGGAAAAGCGTGGCGATCAGCATTCCCGCGACGAATTCGAGAATGATAGGCTGAAACCAGAAGCTGAAGGGCAGGGCGAGATCGATGCTGGAGCCGATCAACACGGCGACCAGAAGCACACCGGCCGTCGTGAAGACGGCGCGCTCCAGCGGCAGGAATATGAATATGGCGAAAACGAGGTAAAAGAACATCTCGTAATTCAGGGTCCAGCCCAGATCGATCAGCGGAAACGGATAGGCGTCGCCGTAACCCATGCTGTCATAAGGAATGAAAAGATAGGAGGTCACGATAGACTGGAGCGGCGGAAAGGCCTTCGCGCCGATAATGGTGGCGACGGCGGCCATGGCAAGCCGCACGGTCAGCACAAACCAGTAAAGCGGAACGATGCGCAGAAAGCGGCGCAGCAGAAACGCGGAGCGGCCGCCGGGAGCGGCAAAATAAGGCCGTGAGGCATAAACGATGACGAAGCCGGAAATGACGAAAAACAGGTCGACACCGCCACCCAGCCGTAAGGCGCGGAGCGGGAAAAGCGTAAATTGCCAGTTTACATCGGCGTGCAGCGCGACAATCATGACTGCCGCCACCGCGCGCATTACCTGAAGAACATCGAGACGTCGCGCCCCCGTTGCGGGCGCTTTTTTAAAAGTTTTCATCATCTTCAATCTATAAAATAAAGATATATTTGGTAATATATGGCCTCCGCTTTCGCAGAGCTGAAGTCTATTTATGCAGCCAAGCTAACATGCAGCAGGCCGAGGCGATACACATAATTTTGCGATGCGGCATTTCCTCCGCACCCTTCAGAAAACTTCCAGAACGGTGAGCTGGTCGCTCACCGAAAGCTGATATTTTCCGCCTTCCGGGGCGATTGTCTGCTGGCTCACCGAACCGTCATCAAGGAAGCGGTGTGCAACGACGTGACTATGCTGGCCGGTCACGGAAAATGCCGCAACCCGTTCGGCAGGCGGGTTTTCGATCCGGGCGGGCCATTGCCAGCCTGAAACGGCAAGCCAGACCGGAACGAGCAAAGCGCCATCCTGCCTCTTTAAGGGTATGGACATCCTTTGGGCGTCTGCATCAAGAAAAGCGACCTGTCGTTCCGCAGAACCGGTTTGGCGGCTTGCCTTGCAAAGCGAGAGGAGGCCCCTAACGGCCTCATAAGCGGGTGTACGGCTCAGATCATGACGGAGGAGGCCGAAGGAGGATTCCGGGTTCGTCGCGTCGGCGGCGAAGCTTGAAACCAGTTCATAGATATAAGACCGGCGAATGCCGCTGATGAAACTAAAGAGCAGCATGCGCGGCATGTACCGCGCCTTGATGCCTTCGGTAACGGGAAAATGGAAGGTCTTCGTCTGCAGCGAGGTGTGGTAGCCCATCTCCGTGGCGAGCACAGGCCTGCAGGCGGCTATATGCGCCGAGGCGGCGACGGATTTCGAGAGCGCACCCGGCCCGTTGGTTTCGGGATGCTCCATTCCGGCATAGGGGTGAATATTGCCATAGTCGCAGACATCCTTGAGGTCCAATGCCAGTGCCCTGTGCGTCAGGACATAGCTTGGGGCCGCAACGGGCAACGCGCTCAGTTGCGGGTTTGAACGAATGGCATTGTAGAGGGCCGCCTGATGGTCTGCCGAAATGCGCGGGGCATTTTGCGGATCCTTCGTCATGTTCGGTTCGTTGCTGCCCTCGAAAATATCGACCCCCCCGTCACACCACGCGTAAAAATCCGCGAGCCTGTTGAGCGGTGTTGAGACATAGGGGTTGAGATTGTCGTAACAGATGATGGTGAGGCGAATGTCCGATGCCACGATCCGGCGCAATCTCCGGAAGACGGGGCTGTCGCGGCTGTCTTTCGGCGTGATGAGGCCGTCATCCCGCAGATGTTGCACGCCGAGTGCTTCGAACTCCGGCATGATCCGGTCGAATTGTTCCGTATAGACCCCGTTGGGCCGGGTGAAATGGCCGCACACGCCGACACTGTCCAGAAAAGCCACGGTGGTGGCGGAAGAAACCGCCTGGGCCTGTGCGAAAACGGGCCGCAGCCCCGAGGCGGCAAACAATGCAAGGGGGGCGGCTGCAAGCAGGTTGCGCCGCGTCAGGCTGCCCGGGGCGATCGGCTGTTTTCCATTCATATGCGTCTCCCGGCTGGTGCGGAGAAAAGACAGGTCGGACATCACCCGGTCGACGTTGCCGTCCAAATGGCGATGACGCCGCTCAGCATGTCGAGATCAGAATGTGCTTGATGGTCCTGGCATCTGAAGCCGCTCCAAAATCCATGTCTTTGAAATGAAATAAATATTATCAACTGGAATATTATCATCGGTGCAAGCGGAACCCATGGCTTCCATTCGCCCGCTTTTAAAAGCACATAAACCGTAACACGGGACAGGTTCTTTTCGCAACACCGCATGACTTTTGCCGCGCCGCGAAAAAAATCACTTGAAATGCCGCCAGTTCCCGTGCTTTTTGAAAAGTAGATTTTGGTAATTCATATTTTCAAACATTAGATCCGCTCCGGTTCTTGTATTTTATAGATATCTCACTGGTCTCCGGCATTACGGGAGACGAACGAGCCGGAATGGACGCCATACATTTTCGATGAAGGAAAATAGAGCGTATCCGCATGAGAATTCTCCATCTTAGCAGCCTTTATCCGCCGCATATCGTTGGTGGATGCGAACGCTCGGTCGAACATCTCGCCGAGGAACTCGTTGCCATGGGCCACACGGTCGGCGCCGCCTGCATCGGGCGGCAGGCCGAGCCGAAAACGGTGCGCAACGGCGTTACCGTTTACCGCATGTTCCACAACAATGATTTCTGGCTTGAGGACTGGCCGCAATATTCGCCGCAGCAGCGGCGTATGCAGAAGCTCAAGCAGCAGTGGAATTTCGACGTCGAAAAGCAGTTCGAGGCCGTTCTCGATGATTTCAAGCCTGACGTTCTCAACACCCATTCTCTTTTGGATGTGACGACGCTGGTGTGGCGGGCGGCGCGAAAGCGCGGCATTCCGATCGTCCATACCATCTGCGAATATGATCTTCTCTGCGGCAATGCGGCCATGTTCAAGGCTGGCAAGCCCTGCGAGCATATCCATCTCGGCTGTCAGGTGGTGAATTTCTCCAAGAAATTCACCCAGCGTTACATCAGCGCGGTGGCAAGTGTGGGCACCGAAATCCTCAAGACGCATGTCAATCACGGGCTTTTTCATCACATCCCGGAAAGCCTGCGCCGCGTCATCTTTTATTCCTGCACGGTGCCGGACGGCGACCCTGTGGCACGCCGACAGATCGACCGGGCTGGCCGGCCGCTGACATTCGGTTACATCGGCCGCATCAACACCGAAAAAGGCGTCGGCAACATGGTCGATGCCTTCAAGGAAATCGGTCACGGCAACTGGCGCTGTCTTGTCGCCGGCCATGCGATGGATGATTCCATCGAGCGTTTCACGGCTCAGGCCGGCGATCTGCCGATCGAGTTCGTCGGCTGGGCAAAGCCGAAGGAGTTTTTCGAAGAGATCGATGTGCTCATCGTTCCTTCCTTCTGGGCCGAGCCCTCGCCGCGCACCATTTACGAGGCCTATGCCATGGGCGTGCCGGTCATCGGCGCGGCCTCGGGCGGTATTCCCGAATTGATCGGTGAGACCAACCAGGACTGGCTGTTCGAACCGGGCAACGTTTCCGAGCTTGCGGACCGCATCCGCCGGGTTTTGACTTTGTCGCGCGAAGAGCTTCCGACGGAGGCCGATTTCGGAAACATCGTCGAGGAATCCACCTCGCGCCGCGTCGGCGAAAACTACGTGAAACTTTATGAGGACGTACTGGCGAAAAACAGGGAAGGCCGAACCTTACGCGCATCCTAAACCGGCAACGGACGCGGTCCGTTGCAAGCGTTTCTTCCAAGGAGAAAGCACATGGTAAAAGGCAATATCGGCCCAGTCCATTTCCCCGTGCCGGATTTCGGTCGTTTTTCTGCCGCTACGGTCCGCGCCCTGTCGTTGCCGGCCTTCCAGGCGGTGGGCTGATGGCGGAGCAACATTCGATAGGCAGCGCTGCCATTACCGGAGTCTTCTGGTCCATCGTCCAGAACTGGGGCGGCAAGCTTTTCACCTCCATCTTGTTTATCGTCCTCGCCCGGTTCCTCAGCCCTACCGATTACGGCATGGTCGCAACTGCCGGGCTGGTGCTGATGCTGATCCAGATGGTGTCCGAATTCGGTTTCGGCGACGCTATCGTGCAAAAGCGCAATCTGGAGCCAAGCGACGTCAACCTGCCATTTTATGCCTCGGTCACAGTTGCGACGCTGCTGGCCGTAACCGTTTGCGTATTTTCGTCCGAATTGGAACGCTGGTTCGAGGTCGAGGGGCTGGCGCCGATCATCGTGGCGATCTGCATATTGCTGCCGTTGAACACGGCCTCGCTGTTTCAGGAGGTCAATTATCGCCGCGCACTCGCCTTCAAGCCGCTGGCGATCAGAACCTTCATCTCGAATATCGTCGGTGGGGGCGTGGCGATTGCTTTTGCAATCATGGGTCTCGGCGTCTGGAGCCTGGTGGTTCAAACCTATGTCGCAACCATCGTCACGCTGATCTGGCTCTGGCGAAAACCACACTGGCTTCCGGGTACAACGCTCAATCCCCGCAGCTTTGTCGAGCTGCTTCGCTTCGGCACGTCTGCTCTCGGGCTTCGTATCGTGGATTTCGGCGCCACCCGGCTGATCGATTTCATGATCCTCGGGCGCTACGGGGTCGCGCTTTTTGGTCTCTATACCGTCGGCAGCCGACTTTACCAGCTTCTGATGCAATTGCTCCAGGCGGCGCTTTACGATGTTTCGCTGACCGTGCTTTCGCGCATATCGCACGAACGGGAAAGGATGGCGGCGCTTTACAAGCAATCGATCACCATGTCGGCGATCTTCTCGACACCGATCTTCGTGCTCTCCGCAGCACTGGCGCCGGAAATTTGCAACGTGCTGTTCGGTGCGCGGTGGCAGGGTGCTGATGGTGTGGCGCAACCGCTGCTGCTACTTGGCGCGCTGCAATGCGTTCAGTTTCAAAATGCACCGTTCCTGTCCGCGCGCGGCAAGCCCGACAAGGTGCTGATCGCTGGAAGCGTCAAGGCAATTTCCACCATCCTGCTGATCCTGCTGGTGCCAACAGACAGCATCCGGGAGATCGTCATTGTTTATGCTTTCGGGCAGCTGACCTCGACACCCTTCACATTTTTCTTCGTTGCACGCGAGCTAGGCATCGGGCTGTGGAGGATATTCCTGCTGCTCCTGCCGAGTTTTGCCTCCAGCGGCTTCTGCTTCCTGCTCGTTCAGTGGATGCGTCCTGAGATCAAGCTGCTGGGCGCCGGGGATTTCATATCCGGCATCCTGCTCGGGTCCATTTTCGGCGTGGCATATCTTCTCCTTCTAGCCCTGACTGCAAGAAGCGAGGCCCGGTCCGCCATCGCGCTCGTCATGGGCAAAATTATTTCCCGAAAGGAAAGCAAATGCGCAAGCTGATAAAAAAGATGCTGCCAGCACCGCTGCGTCAAAGAGTGGTGAGCTATATCGAGCGGCGCAACCGGGATATCGCGTTCCGGCAACTCTTCGACGATTTGCAGGCATTAAAGGCCGGCATGAAGCCCATCGTTGCCGGCGGCCCGCTGCGCCGGCTTTTGATCGTGGCCGGTGATCCCATCACACTTTTCGGCTCGCTGGGCGATGATGCGATGATCACCGCGACGCTGCAACATGCCCGTGCCAGCAATCCCGATGTCGAGATCGATATCCTTGTCGATGGCATGGCGCATGCCGATGCCGCCTACCAGAGGGGCTTTGTTCCCGTCGATATCTTTAGCAAGCCGGACTTCATAAAGGCCCTCGCCCAGCGGTTCCAGACAAGGCAATATGATTGCGTGGTCGTTGTCGGTGCCGATGTCATGGACGGATATTACCATCCGCTGGTCAGCGCAAAACTTCTCGCAAGTGCGGATCTGGCCGCCGCTGCCGGCATCAAAAACGTCATTCTCGGCTTCAGTTTCAATGAAACGCCACATGCCGATCTCGCCATGTTCTATCGATCGCTTCACCCGGAATGCTCGCTGAAGGTGCGCGACGTCATCTCGCTCGAGCGTCTGCAATCCTTCGCTAAGACGAATGCGGCGCTTGTTGCCGATTCAGCTTTCAGCCTTCAGCCATCCGAGCCCGATAAGGACACGCGGTCCTGGATCGCGCGAAAGAAGGCCGAGGGATACAGGGTGATGGGCTTCAACCTGCATCCCATGCTGTTCAAGAACGCGGATCGTGCGCAGACCGAGGCGATCATCAGGAATGCGGCGGATGCATTGCAATATGCCGCCGATGCACGGCCGGTGTGCTGGCTGCTCATCCCACATGACTACCGTGACAATGTCGGCGATCAGGCCTATCTGAAAGCCATAACCGAACTGGTTCCGGGCGCGCGGGCCGACAGGGTGCGCTATCTTGACGGCAAATGGTCGGCCCCCGTTTTGAAGGGCATCGCAGGCCAGCTTGACGGCCTCGTCAGCGGGCGCATGCATCTTGCCATTGCAGCGCTCGGCAAGGGCGTCCCCGCCATATGCATCGCCTATCAGGGCAAGTTTGAAGGGCTGTACCGGCATTTTGGCCTGTCTGCCGCCAATCTGCTTTCGCCGTCCGCATTCCTCACGCAGGACGGGATAAAGAAGGCGCTGGTAGAATTTATCGATCAGTCCGACGAGATTCGCGAGCGTGTCGGGAAAAAATTGCCTGATATTCTTGCGATGTCGAAGAGCAATTTCCAGGTGTTCGAGACCTTCTCGGCACGGGCCTGAGTTCGGCCATGAAGGTCGCTTTCGTCTCGGCATTTCCGGTCGTTCCTGCCAATGAGGGCGCGCGGAGTAGGATTCTCCAGCTGACGCGTGCCGTGCGCAGCCTCGGTCACGAGGTGCATTTTGTCCATGTCGATGGCACGATCGCCGCCGATTTCGATCGGGCGGGGCATGAGGCGGAATTCGGGGCGGGTCATTTGCACCTTGTTTCCCGGCAGGCAGGCGGGTGCAAGAACAGGCTTGCCGGCGATGTCGGTTTCGACATCGGCTTGACGGTGTTTCGGGCCGTGCGAAAGGTCCATCGCCTTCTCGGCCGCGATCGTGGTTTTTATAACCACCTCGATGAGTTCTATTACCCGGAAATCGGCCGGCAGGTTCGGGATATCCAGCACCGGCTTGGCATCGATGCCGTCATCGTCGAATATGCTTTCCATTCGAGGGCATTTCTGGGCTTGCCCGATGATGTGCTGCGTATTCTCGATACGCATGATTCTTTCGCCAACCGGCATAAGGCCTTCATCAACACCGCGAACAAATATGGATACTGGTTCTCGGTGCCGCCGGCTGTCGAGCGCAGGGCTCTTCGCCGTGCGGACGTGGTTGTCGCCATTCAGGAAGAAGAGGAACAGGCGTTCCGGCGTCGGCTGGGGGCGGAACCGCCGGTTGTCGCAACCGTCAGCCATATTCTCGATCTTGGCGGAAGGGTGGAGGATTTCACCGCGAGCGATTTTCTGTTTCTGGGCTCCGGCAATGATGCCAACATCATTTCCCTGAAAGCTTTCCTTCAGAACGTCATGCCGTTGGTAAGAGCGGCCCGACCGGATATTCGTCTGGTCCTCGCAGGCGGAATATGTGGCAAGATCGACGATGGCGAGGGCATTCTCAAGCTCGGCCGTGTCGATAATCTGAGGGAGGCATTCACCCGAGCGCCGCTCTCGATCAATCCCATCACGCTTGGAACGGGCATCAACATAAAATTGCTCGACGCTCTGGCTGCGGGCGTTCCCACGATCAGCACCCGAACAGGTGCTAGGGGGCTTTCGGACCGATGCCGGCGCGGCGTGGTCATTGTCGGCGATAACGATCATCAGGCTTTCGCCGACGCCATCCTGCAACTGGCCTCCAGCCGGGATCAGCGGCAGGAGCTGGGAAACAGGGCCTTTGAGGACGCCATTGAGTGGAACCGCCGCCAGATGACGGTGCTTGATCATATTCTGACCGGCAGGAAACCCGGATAACGAAGAGTCTTCCGGTTGGAGGTGACAATCGGTGATGCCTTGTCGGGCGTACGGAGGGTTGTTCTTGGTGGGTGGATCGATGTATTCAGGGGCCGGATCGTCACTTGAACCCACTGGTACATGGAAACGTCGCTTTATCTGCCCGTCAAAGACTTTCTTGAAATGGCTGGTTACACCGTCAAGGGTGAAGTTGGTGGTTGCGACCTCGTTGGTTTGAGCGATGACGACCCCGCCGTTGTCGTGATCTGCGAGCTGAAACTGAGCTTCAATCTGGAACTTATCCTGCAGGCGGTCGATCGCGCGGCTGTCGCGGACGAGGTCTGGATTGCGGCGCGGGTCTCGGCCAAGGGCAGGGGGCGTGAGGCCGACAAACGCTACCGGGATCTCTGCCGCAGGCTCGGGATCGGCATGCTCGGTATTTCCGATGCCGGCGATGTCAGCATTATCGTCGGCTCTGTGACCCCCATGCCGCGCACCAATCCGAAACGCCGTTCCCGGCTGATGCGCGAACACCAGAGGCGGCGCGGTGATCCGGCGGTGGGTGGCAGCACGCGCGCACCGATCATGACCGCCTACCGCCAGCAGGCACTTGGCTGCGCCGTGGCGCTGGCATCGGGGCCGATGCGCGTGCGGCAGATCAGGTCCAGCGTGCCGGATGCGGGCAAGATTCTGCTTGCGAATGTCTATGGCTGGTTCGAACGGCTTGATCGGGGCGTCTATGGCCTGACCGAGGCCGGGCAGGAAGCGCTGCAGCGATGGCCGCAACCGGCAATCTGAGACGAATTGCCGGTCGCGGGCGTCGATGAGGTCGATATTGATCGACCGTCGCAAAGGCAGGGGTCGGCCTTCCCCCTCGTGACGAGTGTACCCGCGCATTTCATAAAACCGGAAGGCCTTTGCGGCCCTCCGGATGTTCTAAAACGGCAGCGGCTTATTCCGCCGTTGCCTGAATGTCGACCTTGTCGAGCAGAAGCATCGGATTGTCGGATGCTGCAACGAGGTCCAGAAGGCCGAGGCCATTTGCACCTGTCGACTTGACCGTGACCGTCAGCGTTCCCGGGGTGCTGATGAAGCGGCCGAGCGCTTCCACCGCATTTTGCAGCTTCGGCTGGTCAGCCGCGACTTCCTGCAGCAGGGCACTTGCCACCAATGTCAGGGTGGCGCGTACCTGGTCTTCGGTCATGTCGTTCTGCAGGGCATAGAGCTTGATCGCCTTGGCCATCAAACCCTCGTCCTTGATCGTGAGTTTTACCTCGCGACCAGCCAGCCCGAAGAGCGCAGCCTGGGCCCGATTGATATCGAAGGAGAAGAACTCTTCGGTAAACCCGCTCGCCAGACCGGAGAAATTGACGCTGCCAATATCCTTGCCGCTGAAGAAGATTTCCCGGATCATCAGATTGTTGTTCGGCTGGTCCCAGCCCGCGGAGAGGCCATAGGACAGGGCGAGCGACTCGATGCCCAGCTTGCGCGCCTCGACGAAAACCTCCTCCGACGAGTCAGCCGGGATGGGGAGGGAGAGATCGTCCTGCCTGATTTTGATATCCGTCGGGATGCCGTTGAAGGGCTTCGTCAGTCCCATCTCGAAATTCTTGAGCGTGAATTTGATGCGGTCCGGTGTGCCCTTTGAAGTATCCTGTGTTTCTTCTTCGTCCGACTTCTCGGGCGCAGCCACATCGACATTGATGCCGCCGACACGGAACGTACCCAGCTCGGGTATCAGACGGTTGAACGGGAAGGTCTCAATCTGCGTATCATCGAGAGCGGCGAGCTGGGAGATTGCCTCGATCGTCGAACTCCAGTCAAAACCCTTGAGGCTTGCCTCATCGAATTTGATCGTATCGTCGCCATTGCCGATCGACATGCCATTCAGACCGAAATCGAGCTTGCGGCCGTCCATCTGCATGTCGATACGGTTGATGGTCGCCTTGATCCTCTTGCCGGCCGCTCCCTCGCTTTCGTCAGGCGCGTCCACCTTGAACCCGATCATCTGCATGTCGCTCTTGCCGACAATATCGAGAATGGAGATGACCTTCTTGAAATAGGCCTGGCGTTCCTCCGGGGAAAGCTCCTCAGGCTTCTTGTCAGCCGTAAGGGCTTTCAAGGTTTCCAGAAGCGGTTCGGCCGGCATGCGGGCGGTGAAGCCATTGCTGCGGATTTCGTCGTAGCTGAACTGACCATCACCTTCCGAGAACGAAATCGTGCTGACGGACAGCGGACCGTAGAGAGGTTTTGCGTCCTTGTCTTCCGGACCGGCCTTTTCCGTATAGAGCCGGGCGAGATAAGCGACGTCGATATCCTGACCGGCGATGGCGCCCGTCGAGACGGCCATATGCTTCTTTTCCATGGCGCCGTTATTGTCCGGCAGATCCATCTGGATATCGAAGTTGGCCTTGTCGATGGAATAACGGGCGATCCGGCCGCCGGCGATATCCGAGAAAGCCACGTTCTTGTAAACGGTCTTCTGCTCGCTGGTCGTGATGGACTGGGTAAGGGTCAGCTCCGGCGTGGAGATGCGCGATGTCGCGAAGCGCTCGATGCGCTTTGCGAGAGAATGGGCGTTGCCATCGGTTGCTGCTGTCGCGGGCCTTTCAAAGGCGGCATTTTCGACACGCGCATGCGCCATCGAGATTTTCCCGGCGGGCATATCGATATTGATGTCATTCATGTCCAGCGCGCCGTCCAGGAATGGCAATTTTGGGCGTCCGTCGATGGCCGCGATCTTGATGTTTTTGCCCTCTTCGAGCGGCAATGTCAGATCGCGAACGTGGATTTTTCCAAGAAAATCGACTTCCACAGAACCGGCCGTGGCACCGCTGCGGGCAACGAGTTCGCTGACCTTGGCCTGGTAGAAGGTTTTGCCTCCCACGACACCTGCTGCGGCAACGGCAATGATCGCAACCGCCGCCCATAGAGCCTTACGCCGGCCCTTGCCGGTCTGTGTAGTTGTCTGTTCCAAGAATTCGTCCTCTGTGACGCCAAATGAGACTGTGCGCCTTTTAAGCACGCAAAAGTTGCTGCGCAAGCCGCTGTCAGGGGAAAACCGCGCGTATTTCGCGATAACCCCTTCGCAGTTTCCGGTGTGATCGTCGAGTTTCTGCGAAGGTCACAGCAGCAATGTTGCAAGCGACGCCAGCAAAGCCGGTGTCATGACCACGACGCCCAGTTTGAGAAAGTCCAGCGCGCTCACGTGCAGGCCTTCGCGCCGGAGTGCTGAAAGCCACAGGATGGTTGCAAGCGACCCAGTGACCGACAGGTTCGGTCCCAGGTCCACGCCGATCAGGACGGAGGCGGTGACATTGTCTGGCACCTGTGCAGCCTGAACGGCACTTGCGGCGAAGAGGCCAGCCGGCAGGTTATTAACGAGGTTGGAGAAGAGGGCGACGGCCACGCCGCCAATACCGATGGCCTGTGCCTCGGAATGCAGGCTCAGCGCCTTCAATTGCTCGGCGACCACGGCGGTGATGCCCGTATGGCTGACAGCCTCGACGATGACGAACAGACCCGCAACGAGCGGCAGCACACCCCAGCTCACATCCTTGATGATCTCCACCGGGTTCTGCCGCACGATGGCAAGAACGAGGATGGTCGTGATCACGCCGGCAAGGAACGTCGGAAGGCCAAGGTCCATGTGGAATGCAGAGGCTGACAGCAGTACGGCGGCAGTTGCCAGCAGGCCGGCGCCCGCGAGTTTCGCAGGCAGGCTGAGGGTGGGGCGTTCCACCCGATCCGCGACGGTGTCTTCGGCGAGAACACGGCGCTGCGACCAGTAAAGGGCGAGAAAGGTGACGACGATTGCCGCAATCGACGGCAGCAGGAAGGTGTCCAGCCAGCGGGACAGCGGCGGCATCTCGCCGCCGGCGAAAATGACGAGGTTGGCAGGGTTGGAGATCGGCAGCACGAAACTCGCGGCATTGGCAATGAAGGCGCAGATATAGAGGTAAGGAAGGGGATCCTTGACCCTGGCAGCGCGGCATGCCGCATAAACGGCGGGCGTCAGGACAACGGCGGTTGCGTCGTTGGAAAGAAGCGCGGTCACAATCACGCCGATCAGGTAGATCAGCACGAAGAGGCGCCGCGAAGACCCTCTGGCGTAGGAGATCGCGACGGCGGCAACCCAGTCGAACAGGCCCTCACGCCGGGCAAGCTCGGACAGCAGCATCATTCCGGTCAAGAAGAGGTAGACGTCGAGACCCTTGATCACCCCCGACCAGACTTCCGCAGGCGTCAGAATACCGAGCGCGAGGATCAGCAGCGC
Source organism: Agrobacterium sp. NPDC058088 (assembly GCF_042885035.1). Classification (NCBI taxonomy): domain Bacteria; kingdom Pseudomonadati; phylum Pseudomonadota; class Alphaproteobacteria; order Hyphomicrobiales; family Rhizobiaceae; genus Agrobacterium; species Agrobacterium sp. NPDC058088. The sequence goes on from NZ_JBHVSU010000003.1 coordinate 297,936, forward strand.
TCCGGCGACGGCCCAAATGGCCTCGGGCAATCGGAAAGGCCTGATGACCACGCCTGCCGCAGTCGCGACCGCGATGGCCGCCGTATAATACGCAGCGCTCATGTGTTTCCTTGATGCTCGTTGTTGAGGTTGATCAGGTGGTGGGTTGCGTCAGGTTATTTCAGTATTGTTTTTCGCGACGGGGCGGCCTGTCGAGAAAACGAGAGATCACCGGCGTCCTATACAATGTTGGAAGCTGGCTGACCAGAAGTCTGCCGAGAATTGCACAGCCGAGAAGGCTGGTAGTGTTCCGTGCTCGACGCTTTCCGTCGATGCGCGGCGGTTGCAATCGGCGGGGAGATCGTGCTTGTTCACGGTTCAAATGGCATCTGCACGTTTTCCAGCACGAGCAAATGCCGGCACCGACCCGCCAGCTGACGCACTGCATCGAGGAGTAAGGCATGAAGAAGCTCATCAACGACCCATCCACCGTTGTCCGGGACATGCTGGAGGGCATCGTGGCGCTCAGCCCCGAAACCATCCTGCTTGAGGATGAGAACGTGGTCATAAGGTCTGGTCTGCCAGTGGCGGAAAAGCGCAAGGTGGCGGTGCTATCGGGTGGCGGCAGCGGGCACGAGCCGGCTCATGCCGGTTATGTCGGTGCGGGCATGCTGACGGTCGCGGTGGCGGGCGATGTTTTCACCTCGCCGAGTACCGATGCGGTTCTCGCCGGTATCAGGGCTGCGGCGGGACCTGCCGGTGCCCTTGTCATCGTCAAGAATTATACCGGCGACCGGCTGAATTTCGGACTGGCGGCCGAGCTGGCGAGAGCCGAAGGAATTCCTGTCGAGATCGTTGTCGTCGCCGATGACGTTGCCCTGAAGGACACGGTTCCTCTCGATCGCCGCCGCGGGATTGCGGGGACGGTGCTTGTGCACAAGCTCGCCGGGGCCGCGGCGGAAAAGGGGCTTCCTCTTCAAGAGGTCGCACGTATTGCCCGGCACGCTGCCGGCAGGCTATCCTCCATGGGTATCTCGCTGGGCTCCTGCACGCTGCCGTCCGTGGGCAAGCCGGGCTTCGTGCTGGGTGAGGTCGAAATCGAAGTCGGGCTCGGCATTCACGGCGAACAGGGCGTGCAGCGGATGCCCATTGCATCGGCCGATACGCTGGTGAAGCTGGTGATCGAAACGATCGAAGCCGATGGCAAGCTTGCCGGCGGAGATCGCGTCGCGCTGCTTGTCAACGGTTTGGGGTCCACGCCGCCGATGGAACTCGCCATCGTGGCACGGTCGGCGGTCGCGCAGCTGGAGGCGAAAGGTATCGTCGTGGAACGGGCCTGGGCCGGCACTTTCCTGTCGGCGCTTGATATGCCGGGTTTTTCGTTGTCCGTCATGCAGGTTGACGACGCAGCGCTAGGCCTCATCGATGCGCCAACCGATGCTGGCGCGTGGCCGCGCGGCGGTGCGGTAAACCACGCGCGGGTTCTGCCCTCGGCAAAGGCGGAAAAGGCTGTGATTGCGGCAAACAGGAGGACGGCAGCTGGTGATCGGCTGCGTTCGGCTGCAGAGCGGGCCGCGAAAGCCCTGATCGCCGCGGAGCCCAGGCTGACGCAGCTTGATAGTGTTGCGGGTGACGGGGACCTTGGCGCCAGCATGATACGTGGTGGCGAGGCAATCCTTGCACTGCCGAAAGAGAGCTTCGGTGACGTCTCCGATGGTTTGATGGCGATGGCAAATGCAATGCGCAAGGCAATCGGCGGAAGCTCGGGCCCCTTCTATGCCACCGGCCTCATGCGCGCTTCACGCCAGCTGGCAGGGATCGACCAGCCAACGGCCCAACAGATGGCGGAAGCATTCGCGGCGGCGGTCGTTGCCGTTACGGAACTGGGTGGTGCGAAGCCGGGCGACCGGACGATGATCGATGCGCTGCATCCGGCAGCAGAAACGTTCAGGGACAAACTTGCGGCAGGCGCTTCGGCAGAGGAAGCATGGCGATCCGCCGTGGCGGCAGGCCTGGCGGGTGCTGGGGCGACGGCTTCGATGAAGCCGCGGCTTGGACGCGCAAGTTATCTTGGTGAGCGGGCTGTCGGCCATCCCGACGGCGGCGCGGTCGCCGTCGGCATCTGGCTCGAAGCGATCGGGGGGGCTTGAGGATAGGCGTATCCCGGGTTTATTGACGGAGCGGTGGCGGTGATATTCTGCTGTCTCATTCTATGCATTGCAGAACGGTCATTGACGGGTCGAAGGCTCAGCCGATCAAGTGCAAACCCGCATCCGAGAGCCTGAGAACGGTAAGCCTGCCCGTGGTAAAGGCGCCGGTGTCGATGCCGATGCGCCGCGGGCCGGTCTCCGGTTGTTCGACCGGCGTGTGCCCGTGGACGACAAGGAGGTCCAGTCCGGCCCCCTGTGACAGGAAAGGTTCGCGGATCCATAGCATGTCTTCATCGGTCTGCGCATCCAGCGGCAATCCCGGCCTCAAACCCGCATGTACGAAGATAGAGGACCCAATCCGGGCGTAAATGGGCAGGCTGGATAGAAGCTGACGATGGCTCGGCGGGATTGCGCCAAGCAGCGCATCCCTGAATGGCTGCAGCCTGAGCTTACCCTTGTGCATGAAATAGTCGATGTCGACGCCGTAGGACAGAAGCGTCTGGCGGCCGCCAAAGTCCAGCCAGTTCATATTCTCCTGCGGATTTTCGAGAAAATCGTGGAAGAGTTGCTCGTGGTTGCCGCAAAGCGCGATACGACGAAGCGGCGCGGGCGGCGCTCGCAGCAGATGGTCGAGAACGCCGCGGGAATCGCGTCCGCGATCGACGTAATCACCAAGCAGGACCACCAGCGCCGGGGAGGGATCGGGGCCCAGATCGGCGAGGATTTTCCGCTCCGCCTGTAAAAGCAGGTCGAGGCTGCCGTGGACGTCGCCAATGGCGTAAATGGGGAAGGAGGCCGGCTTGTCGCCAAGGTCTATTCTGCGCCGCCTCCGGTCGTCGCGGGGGGCTGGTTGCTTACGACCGCGAATCCAGTTGAATACCTTGGGCATAGCTGCCGATACTGTCTCTCCCGCACAAGGTCAAGAGTGATCGATTATCTGCCGGGGCCTACTCGAATGAAGCCCCAAATATGTGTTTCCGGCGGTCTAGAGTTTAAGCCAGACGCGCGGGTTTTCATGTGACTGGATCTTGATCCATTTCAGATCGACCGCTTTCCACGGTTTGACGACGTTGGTGCGGTTATCCAGAACCAGATCGCCCTGGCTTGTGCTGACGACCAGGACGGCATGGCCGATACCATCAGTGGTACGGGCCGTCGCGATGCGCAACGCGCCCGAGGGCCAGCCGGCGCGCAGCAGGCGCTGCCGCTTGGTCACCGCGAAATCATCGCAGTCACCGCTTGCCGGGTTCAGCTTCCAGTCGTCTTCACCGTCCGGCTCGCTGGCATAGCGGATCGAGGTGTTGATTTCGGCGTTGATGCGCTGGAGTTCCATGCGCGTCTGTTTTGTCAGCTCGACCATGTCGCCGTCGCCGATGCGGACGCATTGATCAGCGGCGCCGTCGCAGAATTTCGCAAAGGCAATGGGCGCGATGGTCGGGCGGCTTGTCGGCATGAACTGGCCGGGCCGAGCGGCACCCGGCTTCTGGGCGAGGCCAAGCGGTACGGCCGACGCCGTTGTCGCAATGCTTGCCGCCACGCCGGCGGCGACGGCAAAAATCTTTGCCAGACGGATTTTTTTCTTCGCCATGTCCTTGCCCCTGCACAGTTGTCTTCTCTTGTGCTGGCACCATAGCGGCCCTTTCTTGCAGGCCGTTTAAGTCGATGGATTGCATTTTAGTGAAATCCGATTTTGTCACGGCAAGCTGAAAGCGGTCTGAATGAGCGGGCCGGCGCTCACCTGCAGCGCGTTTGACCCTCGCTGTCAACGACACAGGTCTGTTGCGGGGCGGCCCGCCTGAGTTCGCGCCGTGTTTCGGGTGAGGTGCCGCCCGCCGGCGGCCGGTCATAATTTCGGTAAACCTCGAAATTTCGCCCGCCGAGGGTTCCCTGCGCACCGCCGCGCCCATCCGGCGTCACTTCAAAATTCTGGTATTGCTGGGCATGGGCACCCGTCGCGAGGCCGATCATGACGGAGAGAACCCCTGCCGCCAGGCTGCCCCGCACTATCGTTGCCTGCCGCATGCGCAACCTCATGACCGTTTCCTCCAACGAAGCAATGCCGGACGCCGCCGTTGCCGCATATTTGCCACGGCAGGCGCGCATTGGTTTTTCGTTGAAGGTCATCATACCACCGATATTGCGTCCGCCGTGAGAATGATTTTGTGGCTGGCCGAATCGCCTTCCCGCCGCATCGGCCCAAGATGCCACATGGCAATGGCATCGCCCGGCCTCCAGGAAGTCGAAAACGGCCCTTCCGGGGCTTAAAAATTAAGCTCTTTGCCGCTGCATTTATAGGCTTCACAATCCTGTAACAACGGACCTAATATACAGGTGCAGATGCCGAATCGCTCAGGAGAAGCCCTTGACGATTGCAGTTTCACCACAGGCCCTGCCGGCGCTCGTTCTGAACGCAGACTACAGGCCACTGAGTTATTACCCCTTGTCGTTATGGTCCTGGCAGGACGCGATCAAGGCCGTATTTCTAGACCGTGTGAACATCATTGCAGAATATGATCACGCGGTGTCATCCCCCAGCTTTTCCATGCGGCTGCCGAGTGTCGTCAGCCTCAAGACCTATGTGCAGCCCACCCGCAATCCCGCCTTTACACGCTTCAACGTTTTCCTTCGGGACAAGTTCGAATGCCAGTATTGCGGCACGCGGGACGAATTGACCTTCGACCACGTCATCCCCCGCGCGCATGGCGGTGAAACAACGTGGCACAATGTCGTGGCGGCGTGCTCGCCCTGCAACCTTAAAAAAGGCAGCAAGCTTCCCAAGCAGGCGGGCATGTTCCCGGCGCAGAAGCCCTTCCAGCCGACGGTTCAGGATCTGCACAATAACGGACGGTTGTTCCCGCCCAACTATCTGCACGAAAGCTGGATGGACTATCTTTACTGGGATACCGAACTGCAGCCCTGACCTTTCAGAGACTGCAACGCGGTTTTTCCGCTTACCGGCTTTTACGGCTCGCGCCAAAAAAGGCGACTGCCGCAAGTGCAACGCTTGCGATGACGTTCCAGCCCGCAAAAGAAAGGCCGAGCACCCGCAACGCAGCGTCGTTGCAGGAGGGTGCCTTGATGGCGTTCAGATTGCCCAGCAGATCGCCGGCATTGGTGGTGATGGAAGGTGCGCCGGTCGCGCAGGTGATCGGGCCTGCCCAGAAACCCCATTCCACGCCGGCATGATAGACGCCAAGCCCGGCACCGATCAGCATCGCGACACCGATCAGGGCAAGAAGCAGCCGCGTGATCTGGGTCGGCAGTTTGAAGACGCTGGTCGCAATGGCCAATATGCCCAGCGGAATGGCGTAATAATAGGGATCGCGCTGCAACAGGCAGAGCGCGCAGGGCGTATAACCGCCAATATGCTGGAAACCGAGGGCGGAGCCGACGGTGAAGATCATCCCTGCCGTGACGCCGAGAGCGGCGAGCGTGCGGCTGTTGTCGGCGGTGGTCGCATTGGCCATGTTGTTTTCCTCAAACTTCGAAAAGAAGCAGATATCCCGGACGGGCTTTCAAAAAGGCGGGCGTGATGGCGAAATTAAGTCGCGGTCTTCACGGGTGTAACGGGATTCGTCTAATCCAGTCCGCTGCATCTGGCAAATGAAAGCCCGGCACTCCTGGCGGGATGAGCAAGCAAAGTTTCGTGAGCGCGCCGAGGGCAGGGACCGGTGAGGTTTCCTGCGACGCGCCGCGCGAGGCAAGGAAAATTGATGCCCTCGGGTAGCGGAAGCTCGGAGTGGTGAGAACTATGCCTGATGGAGGTGGGCCTCGCCCTCTTGCGAGCGATGGATGAAAGCCATGATGCCTTGGCTCATATCGGCGTAGACGCCGTTATTTTCCACTGTACCCTTCACGCTGTAGCGGTCCATCACGACAATGCGATCGGCGAGCGCCACCATTTCCGGCATATCGCTGGTAATGACGAGAATGGCAGTGCCGTTATCTGCCAGCTCGCGCAGCAGGTCATGCAGATAGGCCTTGGTCTTGATGTCGATGCCGACGGAGGGTTCGTCGACGATCAGCAGTTTTACATCGGCGGCAAGCCATTTGGCGACGCTGATCTTCTGCTGGTTGCCACCTGAGAGGTTGCCCACGGTCTGGCTGAGGCTTGGCGTCTTCACCTCCAGCTTTTGCAGGAAAGGTGTCACCGCCGCACGGATGCGCCCATCCGAAAGCACGCCGAATGCATTTGAGAGTTTGCGCCAGATGGGAACGCCCGCATTGGCCAGAACGGAGTGCTGGAGAATGAGACCATCTCCCTTGCGGTCTTCGCTGACATAACCGACGCCATATTCGTGGATCGCTTCGGCAACGGAGCGGATGCGGGCGGGCCGGCCTGCAATGCGGAGATTGCCGGTCGTGACCGCGAATTTTCCCATGATTGATTTTGCGAGCTCAGTACGCCCGGCGCCGACAAGTCCGTAAAGACCGACAATTTCGCCTTTGCGCACGGACAGGCTGACATCGCGGTGACCGATCGCTGTCGATATGTTCTCAAGTTCCAGCACCATCGGATTGTGTTCGACCGCGCGTTTGCGCCAGCCGCCGCCGCCTTCAGCGCGTCCGATCATCAGGCGTACGAGATCCTGTCGTCCGAGACCCTCCATGGAGCGGCTTTCGCAGGCGTTTTCACCATCCCGCAGCACTGTCACCCGGTCGCAGATGTCGAGAACCTCTTCCAGCTTGTGGCTGACGAAGACGAGGCTTGCGCCATCGTCGCGCAGACGGCGCAGAATACGGAAGAGATTGTCCGTCTCACTCGGCGTCAGCGATGTGGTGGGTTCATCGAGCAGAAGAACCCGGCTTTGCAGGGAAAGCGCCTTGGCGATTTCCACAAGCTGCATCTGTGCGACGGAGAGCTCCGATACTGGCGTTGCCGGATCGATTTCCAGATTGAGAGCCTGCAACCAGCGGCGCGCCTCACGGTTCAGCGCGGCGTAGTCGATGGGTTTGAGATAGTGGGCCCCGAGCTTTTCCATATGGATGTTTTCGGCAATCGAAAAGCGCGGAATGAGGTTGCGCTCCTGATGCACGACACCGATGCCGCGCGCAATCGCTTCGCGCGGATTGCCGAAGCGCACCTCCTGTCCATCGACAAGGATCTGGCCGCTGGTTTGATGATGGACACCGGTGATGACCTTGATGAGTGTCGATTTGCCAGCGCCGTTCTCACCCAGCAGCGCGTGGATCGAGCCGGGTTGCAGCGAAAGATTGACGCCCTTGAGGGCTCTGACACCGGGAAAGACTTTTTCGATGTTTCGTGCCTGAAAGACGGGTTGCTTGTCCATGATGTCAGGCCTTCCCTGTCTTTTTGCCGAGATGCGTTTCGCGCAGGCGGTTGATGCCAACGGCGGCGAGGATCATTGCGCCCAGCACCACCTGGACGAGGAACGGATCGATGGAGAACAACACGAGTGCCTGCGTGATGATCGCCACGATGACGACGCCGAGCAGGGTTGCCCCGACGCTGACATGCCCGCCCGCCAGCACGGCACCGCCGATGACGGGCGCGGCAAAGGAGAGGATGAGCCAATCGTCGCCGATGGAAGGCTGGCCGATCTGCAGGCGGGAGACAAGCAGGATACCCGCGACAGATGCAAGAAGACCGGAAATGCCGTGCGCGACGATCACCGTGGTGCGCACCGAAATGCCGGAAAGCTCCGCCGCGTGGCTGTTGCCGCCTATGGCAAGGATGAAGCGGCCGATCGGCTGGCGGCGCAGCATGAACCACAGGGAAAATGCGATGACGATGGTCGGGACAGCAAGCCACGGAATGGGCCCGGCAATAAGGGCCGAACCGAAGTTTTTCACTGACTCAGGTACACCGTAGAAGGGCTCTGCCCGCGTAATGCCAAGGTTGATACCTTTGTAGATCGACAGTGTTGCCAGCGTGATGACGAAGGCGGAAATGCCGGTGATGGCGATCAGCAGGCCGTTGAGCATGCCGCAGACAATGCCGATCAGCACCGCGGCAATGGCAGCGACCGGCGCCGGAAGCCCCCAGACCTGCATCAGCCCCGCAAAGGAGATTGCCGCAAGGCCCCCGATCGCACCGACGGAGAGGTTCATCTGGCCGATGGCGATGATGATCATCTGCGAAAAGGCGATGAGCGCGTTGACCGAGATGGCGAGAAGCAGGATCTGGATATTGAAAGAAGACAGGAAGTTGGGGCTGAAGCCACGGATCAGCACAATTGCCAGCACCGTGACCAGCAGGGGGCCGAACCAGTCGGTTCTGGCAAGGCGAAGAAGGGTGTTGTCAGTCGTCATCGTCCAGTCCTCAAGCCAGATTGCGCCGGGCGAGATAGCTTCGCCGCGCCTTATCCATCAAAACCGCCAGCAACAGCAGCAGGCCAAGAAATGTCTGGACCCAGAATTCACCGAGCTGGAGCAGCAGCAGGCCGCTGGTCAGCATGGTGACCAGAAGTGCGCCAAGGCAGGTGCCAAGCACCGAAACCTTACCGCCTTGCAGCAGCGTGCCGCCGAGAACAGGGCCGAGAAAGGCGGGCAAAAGCCAGTCCTGCCCGAGCTGGCCGGCCATGGAAGGAATGGCCGCACCTGTGCGCGTCACCAGCATCAGGGCTGCGAGCGCGGCAAGCAGGCCCGACAGCATGTGACAGGCAATAAAGATGCGGTCGACACGAATGCCTGATAGTTCCGCCGCCTCGGGGCGCGCACCCGCCGCCAGCATTTCACGGCCAAGAACGGTGGACCGGTAGAGAAAGGACAGGGCCAGCGCGGTTGCGAGCGTGACGAGAAGCAGTGGTGAGAAATAGGTGGCAAGTTTCATCTTGCCGAAGGCGGCGAAGATCGGTGGCAGGCCGCGATAGGCCTCGGCGCGCGTCAGGAATATCATGACGCCGAAAAAGATGCTCATGGTGGCAAGTGTGATGATAAAGCTGTGCAGTCCCGTGCGGATGACGGTCCAGCCGTTGATGAAACCGAGTGCTGCGCCCGTGGCAAGGCTGCCGATGAGCGCGAGCGGCCACGGCACGCCAAGCACCTCGATCAGATAACCGCAGGCCATGGCCGCCGAGACGCCAATCGCGCCGACGGCGAGATTGAGGCCGCCGGTCACGATCACCGCCATCATAGACAGGCCGATCATGATGTTGATCGCAGCGCTACGGCCAAGCGTGAACAGGTTGAAAGGCGAAAGGAAGCCGCTGGCCGCCACGCCGAAAATGACGGCGAAGACGACGATCAGCAAAATGAGGCCGAATTCGTTGGTAAGGAAAAAACGGCTTTGCGACAGGCTGGAACCCATTCGTTCGTCTGTGTCCTGTGTGCCTTTTGCGAGCAAACTATCGTTCACGGTCATGAAACTGTCCCGGTACTGGTTCGGCCCGAGGCACCTTTAAGGTTCGCCTCGATATTGCGCCGCCGGCGAAGGACGGCGTTGCGGCGGCATTGGTTGCCGGGCGTGATCGTAAGCCGCCCGGCAACCGCAAAGGAGTTGTTTATTTGCAGCTCAGATACGTCGTATCGAAGTTTGCGAGCAGCTTTTTGGTCTCGGCGCGCATGGCGTCGATATAGTTGTCGACCTTGCCGGCATCGACATAGGCGGTGCCGGAATCGATGAACCTGGTCGTCAGCGCGTTGGACTTGAACGGCGCATCTTCCTTCACCTTGCAGCCTGCCTGCAATTTGCTGAGCGCGAAGGAACCGATATAGCCCTGACCATAGGGGTTCTGAAGCATGGTGCCGTCAACGAAACCGTCCTTGATCGCCTTCAGCACCACTTCATCGTGGTCGATGCCGACCATGTGGATCCGCTTGTCGCCGATCTTGCGCAGCGCGTTGGCGGCGACAACCGCCGGCACCCAGGCGGTGGTGACGATGCCGTCCACCTCGGAGGCATGGGCGGCGAGGTAGGCGTTGATCTTTTCTTCGGCGGGTTCCGGCGCGTCGATATCGGCAATGACCTGTACCACCTCGGCGCCGGCTTCGTCAGCGGCCTTCTTCACGGCATCGATGCGAAGCTGGGTGTTGGGGTCGACAAGGAAGCCGGTGAAATGGGCGATGCGTTTTTTACCCGTTCCCATTGCCTTGATGAGTTCCTTGGTGCCAAGATAGGCAGAATTGCCGGTATCCGTGCCGAGGCAGAAGGCGGCAGGTGAGGGGTCTTTGAAGCAGCCGGCACCGGCAATCACGTTCGCGCCGTTGCCGGTCAGTTCCTCGGCCGTGGAGACCGCACCAACGGGATCGCCGGGGAAAATCAGGAAGCCGTTATACCCCTGGCTGAGAAGGCTTTCGAGAAGCTGGTTCTGCTGCGCCAGTTCCCATTTCTGCGGAACCTTGTAATCCGCGCCCGCCAGGCCGAAATCCTTGGCAGCGTCCTTTCCGGCCTGTTCCCAGGCGGCGAAATAGGGATGCGGACCACCCGGAACGAGAGCGATCCTGCTTTGATCCGCCGCCTGCGCAAGACCGCAGGCTCCAGCGCCGATGATTGCGGCAGCGACGAGGCTGCGCATGAAATGCGTCATGTTTTTCTCCTCCATGAAACGGCCTGCATCCATAAAAAACGACTGGAACCCTCCCTTAATCGCTCTTTCTCCCAACAGCCGGCTTGCGTAAGCAGGATGGACCCTAGTATACTTGTATCCAAGTGGCAATCGGATTTTCACGACGGCCTTGGAAGAGGGAAGCGCTCATGACGAAAAACACCAGCGCCGGCTTTGCCGGACGCGGCGGCCAACAGGAGGCCTCGGGCCCGGGGATCGAAAGCGTGGAGCTTGTGGTCAATCGTTATGGACCGGTGGCTGATCAGGTTCATGCGGCCCTGCGCCAGGCCATTGTCGAGGTGCGATTGGCGCCCGGCGCGCCCATTAGCGAGAACTCGATCTGCCGTCAGTTTTCCGTATCACGCACCCCTGTGCGGGCTGCCATCCAGCGCCTGTCGGAAGAGGGGCTTGTGGATGTCTACCCGCAACTCGGCAGTTTCGTTGCGCCGATCAGGCTCGGTGAAATTCAGGACAGTCACTTTATCCGCCGTTCGCTTGAAGTGGCCCTGCTGCGCGAAGTTGCGCCGCGATGGACGAAAGAAATGAGCCGGACGATGCGCGATGTGATTGCCGAACAGGAAAGGGTGATTGCCGCCAATGACGCCAATGGCTTTTTCCATGCCGACGAGGCGTTTCACCGGCTGCTCGGCACGTTTTCCGGCCGCGAAGGCGTCTGGCAGGCAATCCTTGCCGCCAAGGTGACGCTCTCGCGGTTTCACCGCTACTGGGCGAAGCCTGACCGTCTGCCCGCGGTAATCGAGGAGCACCTCGCGGTCGTCGACGCCCTCGACCGGGGGGATGCTGAGGGCGCGGAAAAGGCGCTGGTGACACATCTGGATATGGTTTTCGTGATCTACGAACAGTTGCCCGAAGAAGAGCGCAAGCATTTGTCCATTTGATAATGGACGTGGAGGAGACGGAATGGAACTGAGACACAAGACCGCGCTCGTGACCGGCGCGTGCGGCGGCATCGGCCGCGCCGTGGTGACGGCGCTGGTGGCGCAGGGCGCAAGAGTGCTCGCCTTCGATCGCGACATCAAGGCTGTTACGGCGCTCGCGCAGGGGTTTGACGGTGCCTGCGATCCCATCGCCGTCGATCTCGGTGATGCGGCGGCGCTGCAGGCCGTCATGAAGGATATAGCCGGCCGTTTCGAGGTCATCGATATTCTCGTCAACAATGCAGGCGTGCTTTCGCCCCACAAGCTCGCCGCGACGACGCTTGAGGAATGGCACAGGCTGATGGCGGTCAATCTCGATGCCGCCCTGCTGCTGACGCAAGCCGTCGTTCCCGCCATGAAGGAAAACCGCTGGGGCCGCCTGATCAACATCTCCTCCTACGCCTGGAAATCCGGTGGACTGACGGCGGGCACGGCCTATTCGGTTTCGAAATCGGCGATGGTCGGCCTCACCTATTCCTCGGCGCGTGAACTCGCCCCCTTCGGCGTTACTGCCAATGCGGTGGCGCCGGCCTATGTGGTGTCGCCGATGATCATGGAACAATTGTCGGAGGAAGACCGTCAGCGGCAACTCGCAGCCATTCCCGTCGGGCGTTTCTGCCAGCCGGAAGAAGTGGCGCATGCCGTGCGTTTCCTCGCCTCACCCCTGTCCGGTTTCATGACCGGAACGGTCGTCGACATGAATGGCGGCCTGCAATTCGGCTGAGATACGGAGACAACAACGTGACCAATCGTCTTTCCTCCCTTGCGCTCTCCCATCTGCCGCAAGACGTGGCTGTGCCCGTCTATGACCGTAAAGCGGTCACGCCGGGCATCGTCCATCTCGGCGTCGGCGCTTTTCACCGGGCGCATCAGGCCGTGTTCATCGATGATTGCCTGGCACGCGGCGAAACCGGCTGGGGCATCGTCGCAGCCTCGCTGCGCAGCGCGGACACCCGTGATGCGATTGCACCCCAGGATAATCTCTACACTTTCTGCCTGCGCGACGGCGAAAGGGAGATGCTACGGATCGTCGGTTCCATCCTGGAGACCATCGTTGCCCCGGAAAATCCGGAGCGTCTTTTGCAGGCGATAGCCGATCCGCAGGTCCGGATCGTCACGTTGACCGTGACGGAAAAAGGCTATCTCGCCGATCTGTCCGCAGCGGCGCTTCTTCGCGATCATCCCGATGTCGTTCATGATCTGGAACATCCGCAAAGGCCCCGTTCGGCGCTGGGTTTTCTGCTGGAAGCGACAAGGCGCAGGCGTGCGGCCGGGGCGGTGCCGCTCACTCTGCTCTCCTGCGACAATCTTCCGTCCAATGGCCGAATCCTGCACCGGCTTCTGGTGGAGATGGCTGGTTTGGCCGACAGCGAACTCGCCGCTTTCATCGCTGGGAATCTCTCCTGCCCCTGCGTCATGGTGGACCGCATCGTGCCCGCCACCACTCCAGGCGACCGCGAGCGTGTGGCGGCCCGTCTCGGCTGCGAGGATGCCTGGCCGGTGATTGCCGAACCTTATTTCCGCTGGGTAATCGAGGACCGCTTTCCCCATGGCCGCCCCGGCATCGAGCTTTCCGGCGCTGAACTCGTCGATGACGTCGAGCCCTATGAACATATGAAGCTCAGAATGCTGAATGGCGCCCACACCGCCATGGCCGCCATCGGTCAATGCAGCGGTCTGGAGACCATCGCCGATATCTATGCCGATCCGCGAGTAAGAGGTTACGTCGACCGTTACTGGCGGGAGGTGGGTTCGACCTTGAGCCCGGCTGTCAGCGGCCCGGACTATGTCGCCGGCTTGCGCCAGCGTTTTGCCAACCCCGCACTTCGCCACCGCGCCGCCCAGATTGCCTCGGACGCCTCCCAGAAGGTGCCGCAACGCATTCTTGCGGCGCTTGCGGAACTGCGTGCCGCAGGTGCTGCGAATACGGCCGCTCTTTTTGCGGTTGCCCTGTGGATACGGTCCTGTGCGGCGCTGAACGAGCGTGGTGAGCCCATCCTCATGGCCGATCCGGCCTTTGCGGAATGGAGTGACCCAACCAGTGCCGGCGAGGACCCAGATGCGGTCGTCGACCGGTTTTTAACATTCCGTCGTGTCTTCGGTCCGGAATGGCGGTCTGACGAGGCGTTCGTGACGGCGCTGAAGGTCGCCCATCGCGACATCGTCCAATATGGCGCTCTCGACGCCATCGAACGGCATTTTTCGGAGGAGTAGACTATGAAGGAAACCTGGCGCTGGTTCGGAGAATCGGACCCGATCACTCTTGAGCATGTGCGGCAGACGGGTGCCAGCGGCGTGGTGACGGCGCTGCACCAGATCCCCGATGGCACCGCATGGCCGGTGGACGAGATCGCCAAACGCAAGGCGATGATAGAGGCGGCCGGTCTGGAATGGAGCGTCTGCGAATCCATTCCGATGGAACAGTCCGTCAAGCGCGGTGACGCCGATGCCCCGAAGGCGATTGCGCGCTGGAAGGATACGCTCGCCCGTCTCGGCCGCGCGGGTGTTCCCGTCGTCTGCTACAATTTCATGCCTGTCGTGGATTGGACGCGCACCAATCTGCGCTGGCAGGCGCGCAACACCGGATTGGCGCTGCGCTTCGAAATGGCGGATTTCGTCGCTTATGACGTCTTCATCCTGAAGCGTGCCCGTGCGGCAGAAAATTATGATCCCGCGCTGGTGGCGCGGGCTGAAGCGCGTTTCGCGAAAATGGGCGAAGAGGAACAGTCGCTTCTGGAGCGCAACATCATCGCCGGTCTGCCGGGTGGCGCGCTGGTGCAGACGCGCGACTCCATCGCCGCGCTGATTGCGTCCTTCGATGGCATCGACAGCGCGACCATGCAGGGCAATCTTCTCGCCTTTCTGCGGGAGGTCGTGCCTGTCGCGGAGGAGGTCGGCGTGCATCTCGGCATCCACCCCGACGATCCGCCATTTTCCCTGTTCGGCCTGCCGCGCGTGGTATCAACACCATCGGATATTCGCGCCATCCTGTCGGCTGTTGAAAGCCCGAATAACGGCATCACCCTTTGTACCGGCTCCTACGGCGCACGCAGCGACAATGATCTCGTGGCGATGGCAAAGGAATTCGCATCCCGTATCAATTTCGCCCATCTGCGAAATGTCACCGTCGAGGCGGATGGTTCGTTCTTCGAGGACGATCATCTGGATGGCGGAACCGACATGATCGGCGTCATCGAGGCGCTGTTGCGCGAGGAGCGGGCTGCCGCCCGGGCGGGCCGCCGGAGGGATATTCCGATGCGACCGGACCATGGCCACCTGCTGGGTGACGACATCACCAAAAAAACCAACCCCGGCTACTCCTATATCGGCCGCATGAAGGGTCTCGGCGAGCTCCGCGGTGTCATCCGAACCATCGAGCGTCAGCTACGTTACGAGGAGGCCACCGCATGAAAAGCCGCAAACTCGGACGCACGGCACTGTCGCTGAGCGAGCTTTCTTTTGGCGCAGCCGGCATCGGCAATCTCTACCGCAGCGTCAGCCGCGAAGATGCGATGGCGACACTACAAGCTGCCTGGGATGCCGGTATCCGTTATTTCGATACTGCGCCCTATTATGGGCAGGGCCTTTCCGAACGCCGCATCGGGGATTTTCTACAGACGAAACCACGCGATGCATTCGTGCTATCCACCAAGGTCGGGCGAATCCTGAGGCCAGCTGAGGGCGTGACCCCGGATTACGGTTTTGTCGATGCGCTGCCTTTCGTGGTGGAATACGATTACAGCTATGATGGCATCATGCGGTCGCATGAGCAGAGCCTTGCCCGGCTTGGCCTCGGTTCGGTGGATATTGTCTATGTCCACGATCTGGAGGCGAGCACTCTGGGAGAGGAAGCCTATCGCCATCATTTCAGGATATTCACCGAAAGCGGCATCGAGGCGCTGCACGAATTGAAGGCGAAGGGCAAGATCGGTGCGTTCGGCCTTGGCGTGAACGAGGTTGCGGCCTGTCTCAATCTCATGGAGATCGACGAGATAGACTGCATCCTTCTGGCAGGCCGTTATACCTTGCTAGACCGTTCGGCAGCAGCACGGCTGCTGGGGCGTTGCGCGGAGACCGGCACCTCCCTCATCATTGGCGGCGTCTTCAACTCGGGCATTCTTGCAACCGGCGCAAGGCCAGGCGCGACATTCAATTATAGTGAGGCAGCACCCGACGTCATGGAGCGGGTGCGCGCCATGGAAGCCCACGCCGCCCGCCACGGCGTCGCACTTGCTGCCGCTGCCTTGCATTTTCCGCTGCAAAACGCCGATGTCGCCAGCGTGCTGATCGGCACGGCGAAACCGGACAGTCTCCGGCGCAATCTATCCATTTTCGAAACGCCCGTGCCGGAGGCCGCCTGGGCGGGTTTTGACACGCTCGCTCTTTAAGATTGACCGATACGACGGGAGGAGGACGCCATGGAGCTGATTGATACCCACCAGCATCTGATCTTGCGGGGCAAACTCGGCTATGCCTGGACGCGCGGGGAGCCGAGCCTTGCAGGAAGCTTCACCCGGGCGGACTATGCAGCCCTTCTCGAGGGAAGCGGGATCATCGGCACGATCTTCATGGAGAGCGGGGTGGATGACGGTGATTACCGGGCGGAGGCTCGGCTCATCGCCGAAATGGTCGGGGAAGGCGCCTTGCCGATGTTCGGCCAGATCGCCAGCTGCCGACCGGAAACGGATCGGGGCTTCGATGCCTGGCTGGAGGAGTGCCGCCGCCTCAAGGTGGTCGGCTTCCGGCGTATCCTCCACGTCATGCCTGATGAGACAAGCCGTGTGGAAAACTACCGGCGAAATGTGCGCAAGATCGGAAAGGCTGGATGGCCGGTCGATCTGTGTTTTCACTCCCGCCAACTGGCCATTGCCGCCGAACTCATCCGCGCCTGCCCGGACGTCCGCTTTATGCTCGACCATTGCGGCACGCCTGATATTGCCGGAAACGATTTCCCCGCCTGGAGCGAGCGGATGGCCGATCTGGCCAGTTTGCCCAATCTCTCCGTCAAGCTTTCCGGTGTCACCGCCTATTGTGCGCCGGGCCAGGCGATTGCGGAAAGCGTGAGACCGTACGTGGAAACCGTATTGAACCTGTTCGGCCCTACCAGAATGGTCTGGGGCGGCGACTGGCCGGTAGTTGATCTCGGCTCGGGTCTGCCGGAATGGATCGCGATGACGAGAGAGTTTCTTTCGGCGCTTTCACCGGATGAACAGGCAGCGATCGGTCATGGCAACGCCAGACGATTTTATCTGGCAGAATAGGACGAAACCTGGCCGGATATCGCCCTGATTATGTTCACAATTCCGTGAAAATTCTGAGAGGTGGTGCGGGTGGTCGGGCTCGAACCGACACTCCTTTCGGAACCGGATTTTGAGTCCGGCGCGTCTACCAATTCCACCACACCCGCATTTCGTTGCCGATCATGGTTCAGGTCTCGGCTGGACGCCGTCGCCTGATACCCTTCGGCAGAATTCCCGTTCTCTATTCTCACGTCGCCAGTCCTTTGAAAATACGACGTTTTCAATTCGTCATTATTTTCTGTGGATTGATAGCCAAGCCTTTTTTTTGAGTACGGCGTGTCCAGCAATTCCGCCATTGAGGCAACGGAGGTAATGCAACGGCGTCTATCACGGGCGGGACCATGCGTGCAACCCCAAAAGCGGGAAATTTGCCCTGCAGAATGGCATGTCCGCGTGCCGGGCGGGGGGCAAGATCACAGGCCGCCACCTGAAACATTCGGCGGCCTCGCCGCGCCGTCGATGGCTCAATCGTTTGCGAATGTTTCAAAACGATACACCTTTGATTGAAATATTTTTATAATTTTAGACATCTCTAATAAATGCTTATATACGCAATTGCTAATTGAACTTATAATGGCGCGGTGGAGTTTCCACGCGGGGCGGGAGTAGCCAACTCATACGGAGGAAATTATGAGGGCTCTTTCTCGCAATTTGTTACTGTCTGCCTGCCTGATCTTGCCGGTCAATGCTCACGCGCTGGACATCGGGGTCGGTGGATCGAACGGGGTTAATGCTAGCGTGGGTGGTAATGGTAGCGGTGGCCTTGGTGTCGGCGCCTCCGTGGGCGGCAGCAACGGCATAAATGCCGGCGCCAATGTGGGCGGACGAAGTGGGGGCGGACTGGGCGCCGATGTCAACGCTTCCGTCGGCGGCAGCAATGGGGTCAACGCCAATGTTAATACATCCGTTGGCGGTGCCGGTGGTGTCAATGCGGCGGCAAAGGCTTCCGTTGGCGGCTCGGGTGGCGTCAACGCCAATGTCGGCGCTAACGTGGGTGGATCGAACGGTCTCGGCCTCAACGTCGGGCTCGGAATCGGTGGTTCAGGCTCGCCAGGCAATCCGGGCAATCCGGGCAATCCGGGTAATCCGGGTAATCCAGGAAGTCCGGGTAATCCGAACAATCCACAAAATCCCGGTAGTAATCCGGGGCAACTGTCGCCTGGCGCTGTGCGCAATGCCATACAGGCTTATAACGACATGTCGCGGATTGAGCAGATCAAGCTCGCCCGCCGGTGCGTCGATATTCTGGGTGGCGGATATGATGCGGCTTTGACGCAATTGTGCAAGATGATCAGGACCGCCTCGCGCTAAGACGGGTTCCGTCCGTGTCATGAAATCCGAAGGGCGCCACGGCGTCCTTCGGATCAATTGCCCTTTCGTCCGAAGGATAGAATCTTCTGCCGTAGGCTGCGCGCGAGGTTGCGGGTATTGCGGTACATGTCCACCTGCGTGGAAACCTGCCGCACGTCGCGGTCGCTGTTTTGTGTGAGACCGACGACCAGTGTGCCCATTTCCTGCCGTTCCTGCCAGAAGCGGCTCATGATCGGATGATCGGGCACGGCGCAGCTGTCGCTGCGCACAATATTGGCGTCGTCCAGATGCCAGTCGGTCAGTTTCTGCACCAGCAGCTTGCCGGGGGAATATTGCGAATAGTTTTCGTCGAAGGCTGTTTTCCACGTATAGGCTTCGCCGGCCGTGATGAACACCACCATGGATGCGATGGCGCTGCCATTGAGATCGATAGTGTGGATACGAACGGCATCCGCTTCGGCCAGGTTGGTGATCGCCTCGCGGGCGAAAGCGGCGCGATAGCGGTCGTTGACAAGCGCGGTGCGTTTGCGCCCCTTCCAGCCGCTCGCCTCCAGCGCCAGAAACTCCTCCATGCGATAGCGCACATCTTTTGGCTGGCGGGTCACGCTGTAGGAGAGGGACCCAAGTTTTTCGAGCTGACGCCACTGCCTGCTCATTTCGCGCAGATGGTGCGGCGCAAGGGCGTTTCGCAGATAGGCCTTGCCATCGAGGAGACTTTCCAGCATCGGCCGATGATAATTGCCGGTCGTCGTCACCGGCAGGTTGCGGCTGAGCGCAATCGCCCTGAACATGCGCGCAAACGGCCCTTCCAGCCGCACATCCGGCAGGACAAGAACATTCGGCAGGCGCATGTTCGGGTCGGAAAGGGCGTCGAAAAGATTGTCGAGGGTCTCGGCCGCTCCTTCGGTGTCGACCAGCGGCGTGCCGAGCGGCCCGAATGGATTGGCCCAGACGCGAATGATGGAAGGGCCGATTGAAAAGCCCGGCTTTTCCACGGTAAAGGGCATCAGAAAGCGCATGCGGCTCCTGGCGCCGTTCTCATCGCGAATGAGGGCAAAGCGGACGGACTTGTCCTCGATCCGCGGCATGGCGGGTGCAAGAAGCCGTCCGGTGAAGAAGACATTTGCCTCCATGACGCGGTTGGACAGAAAGTCGAGCTCTTCCTGCATCTCGTAGCCGAGCTGACCCGGATAGATGCAGAATTCCCGGCCCTCGCGTCCCACGCGCCGGCTGCTGTCAGCGGCAGGACGATCACGCTCCGCAGACGCCATCAGCGCCGCAATGCGCGGGTCCTGAAAATCCGGATTTTTTGGATCGCTGGACATGCTTATCGTTACACCGCCTTCCCAGTGTCTTGACCCGCCCGGGGATCGTTGAAGGCAAAAAGGACGATCCCGAGTGTGCGGCGAATGGCAATATGCAATAGCACAGCTTCTATGCACATGGCTATTGCCACCGCCGCCGCGGCCCCAGTCAGACCATAGACCGGAATGAGCGCCATGTTGAGTGCAATATTGCAACCAAAGATGATTATATAAAGCACAACGCAAAGTTTTTGTTTGCCGGCCATATTCAGCAGCGTTTCTCCCGGACCGATCATCGCTTTGGCGAGAAAACCGGCAAAAAGGAAGAACATCAGCTGGTAACCCTGGACGAAGCCCGGGCCGAACAGCGATAGCAGGAACGGGCCCGCCAGGAGCACCATGCTACCGACGGCGAGCGATGGCCAGAAAGCCCAGCGTGCGGCCTGGCTGGCAAAACCCGCAAGGCCCTGACGATCATTGGCCGACATCAGGGCGGCAATACGTGGTGCTGCGGCCGCTTGCACCGAGAAAAACACGAATTGCATCAGCACGATGGTTTTTGCCGCGGCAAAATAGATGCCGACCTGATCGGGTGGCAGGTAAAGGCCGACAATCACTACATCGGAATTGGTCATGAGGAAGCCGATGCCATCGATCAGGAACATCGGGAAGGCAAATCTTATCCAGTGGCGGAAATGAACCCTGCGGGCAGCACTCCGGAAATGCCGGTTGAGCCGGCGGTTCATGAACGCGAAGTGGAGAAGTGTGGTGACATAGGTGGCAAGAAGGGCCATGAGCATGGCGGTCGTCGCAGTTTTTTCCGCGCCGAAACCGATTGCCGCCAGCATGAACATGAGGATCAGCACCGGGCGGACGATATAGGTGGGGCTGAGCGCGGAGACGGCCCAGCCATTGGCGCGCGCGGTGCCGTTCAGCACATCGCCCAACGCCACCATCGGCAGGGTGAAAAGCGCCAGCGCAACCGGGATCAGATAATAGGAAGCGATGCGCTCGCCGAAGAAATACAGGAAAACGAACCCGAAAATTGCTAGCGTGCTGGCGGCGAGCATTGCGAAGATGCGTGCCGTCGAGGTTAGCCCCATGATCTTGTCATGGGCCTGCTCCTGCCGGTAGCCGGGTAAAAAGCGGATCACGGTCGTATGGAAACCGAGACAGGAAAGGTTGCCGAACAGGATCACCAGAACCCAGACGAAGGCGAAGAGGCCATATTCGAATTCGCCCATCAGGCGGGCAAGAATGATCTGCGAAATGAAGGCGATACCGGCGCTGACAATGCGCACGGCAAAGGCGACGAGTGCCATGCGCTGCGCACGCGAAACGTCATCTCTTCCGGAAACAAGGACGGCGACTTTCATCCCCAGCGGCGCAAGCTTTGCGCGCAGGCCTGCGGGTAAGGCTTTTTCCGCCGTATTGAGGATAGCCATGATCCACACGCCATCATTTCCAGTTGAATAGGCAGTCCAACTGTAAGCGCTTCTCCTTAACGAAGGGTTTGGGGCGCGCCGGCCTCTGTGCCAATATCGTCCACCCCTCGTGGCTTGCGGATGCCGTTGAACAGGAAAAGCGCGAGCGGGCTCCGGCGCATTACCTGATGCAGCATATAGGCCGTAGCCGTGGTGGCTGCGACGATGATTGCGAACTCCAGGATCGGTGGCAGCGCGATCAGGATGAAGAGGATTCCGAAGGTGTAAATCAGCGGATGATGAACCAGGTAAATGGTGAAGGACGCATCTGTCATGCGTTTTGCAAGCGGGCTCGGCCGGTCGAAATGGCGGCAGGCAAGGTCGATCAACAGACGGCTTGCCGCCACCGCGGCAATTGCGGAAACCAGCACCAGCAGGGCCGAAGTCGAAAACGGATGCTTCAGTCGCAATGTCACCGCCGTGCTTATTGCGCCCGCCGCGACGATGCCGGTGAGGAGACCCGTCTGACGGAATTGCTGAAAAAGAGCGCGATTGCGGTGCAGCAGGGCACCGATCAGGAAGAAGGGCAGGTAGCGGGCGTAGGGGTCGGAAGCGCGTTCATAAAGAAGGAAAAGCCTGTTTCCGCTGCTTGCTGCAAGCAGGCTGGCACCATACACCATCAACTCCCACAGAACCGGGAGGGTGCAGAGTGTTGCGAAAAACAGGGTGGAGTGCCGCTGCTGCAGCCTGTCGAACCAGTCTCTGACATGGGTAAATGGCGCGTGTTCCGCCAGAAACAGGAGAACTGCCAGCAGGACCGAATAGGCGATGAGGGCCGGCAGGAACCACAAATGCATGATCCATTGTTCGCTTGGGTGCAGCAAGCCGGGCAGGCTCTCAAGCAGACTGTCGGCGGGAATATCGCCTTTGGCGACACCGGCCAGCTGTAACAGGAAAAGCTGCAATGGCCCGAGGAGAAGCACGGCCACGATGAAGGGCACGCCGAGGCGCAGAAACCGCTGCTTCAACCAGCGCACCCTGCCTTTTTTGCCGATGACCATGGTGGAGAAATATCCCGCCACCAGAAAAAATGCCGGCATGCGGAAGGTCACCAGCGCAGCACCCAGCGCACTCAGAAACGGGCTGGTCTCGAAATCCTTGATGTCCCAGGGCAAAGCATGGCTGTAGAGCAGGGAGGCGTGATAGGGGATGCCAAGCAGCATCAGGAGAGCCCTGAGAGGGTCCCAGTAATGCTCGTAGTCTGACTTGTCCGGCTGCATTTTTCCCCCGCGCCGAAAACGCGATCCCGCGTGCTCCGCGACGACCAGCACGACTATTGGTGGAAAATGCTAATAAACTCTTCACGCACCGGAGGGGGTGGGCGGCGCCTTTTTCTTCGGCAGAAGGTCGAGTACCAGCGCGCAGCCGAAAATGATGATGCCGGCGCCGAAGAGTTGGGGAAGTGACAGGGGTTCGTCTAGCACCAGAGCACCGACGAGAACGGCAACTACCGTAACAGCGAACTCCACGCTGATCGCCTTGGTCGCACCGATCGAAGAGACCAGTTTGAAATAAGTGATGTAGGTTACGCCACTCATCACGACCGCCTGTATCAGAAGATATCCGTAATCGATGAGACCAGGTGTTCCCGGCAGGGGGACGGCGAAAAGAAGTGGCAGGGTCATCAGTCCACCCGTCAGGAAGGAACCGATGGTGATTTCCCATGATCCCACGCCTTTCAGGTGAAGGCTCGCAAAATTGCTGCCATAGGCGGCGCAGATGCAGGCGGCGACGGCAGCGGCGCAGCCGATGACGAAACCGGTTGTCACGGGAACGGCGGGAAAACCAACGAGCAGGACAATGCCGGCAAAGCCGATGACGAGACCCGCAATGCCCTGCCGCGTCAGGCGTTCCAGTCCCCAAATCTGCGAGATGAGCATGGAAAAAAGCGGGATCGTCGCCACCAGTATGGCGGCCATCGCGGTGCCGATCTGCGGCGTCGCGTAGGAAAGACCGATGAGCTGCCCTGCGACGGTCGTTGCACCGACGACCGTGAAGGCGCGCCAGCCGGCGGTAAAGGCCAGCTTGCGACGTGCTGCCCGCGCGATGAGGAAGAGGGCGACTGCGGTTATGATCGAGCGAAGCGTAACCGCGCCGATCCAGCCGAAGGCGGCGACGACATGCAGAAGCAGCAGGAAAGACACACCCCACGCAAGCGCGAGAAAAATATAGGCGGCAAGATCGCGAGGAGCCATGGAAGCGGTTTCCAGAAGATGATCAGGCTGCCTTATGGAATGTGTCGACACCAGTCAACACCCGGATCAGTTGCAATGATCCGGGACAAACAAAATCGCCCGCAACACGGGTTACGGGCGATTTATTTCTGGCAGAAAACCGGTGCTTTTACGCCTGTTCGTAAACGCCGTGGCAGTGCTTGTATTTCTTGCCGGAGCCGCAGGGGCACATTTCATTGCGCCCGATACGGCCCCAGGTGGCGGGATTGTTCGGATCGCGTTCCTCGGCCGGCACGATAGTGGCCGGAACGCCCTGCAACATCTCGTCTTCGCCGGTGACGGGGTCGAGATGATGGGCGGTCATCTCTGGCAGTTCCGGCTGCTGCGGTTCCTGCTGTACCAGTTCAACACGCATCAGTTGGGCCGTGACGGCCTCTCGCAGATTGGTGAGCAGAGACTGGAACAGTTCGAAGGCCTCTGCCTTGTATTCCTGCAAAGGATCGCGCTGGGCGTAACCACGGAAACCGACGACAGAACGGAGATGGTCGAGATTGACGATATGTTCGCGCCACAGATGGTCGATCGTCTGGAGAATGACCGAGCGTTCCACGTAGGTCATGATCTCGGGGCCGAAACGTTCCGCGCGCTCGGCGGCGTATTTGTCGGCAGCTTCGGTGACGCGCTGGAGAATATCGTCCTCGGCGATGCCTTCTTCCTTCGCCCATTCCTCCACCGGCAGGTCCAGGTTCAGGAACTGATTGATACCCGCCTTCAGGCCAGCGATATCCCACTGTTCGGCATAGGCATTTTCAGGAATATGCTTGCTGACGAGCGCTTCGATGACCTCGTGGCGCATGTCTGCGGCGGTTTCACCGATATTGTCGGCTTCCATCAGCTCAAGACGCTGATCGAAGATGACCTTGCGCTGATCGTTCAGCACGTCGTCATATTTCAGAAGGTTCTTACGGGTCTCGAAGTTGCGGGCTTCGACCTTTTTCTGGGCGCGTTCCAGCGCCTTGTTGATCCACGGATGGACGATGGCTTCGCCTTCCTTGAGGCCCAGCTTCTGCAGCATCGAGTCCATGCGCTCGGAACCGAAGATACGCATCAGGTCGTCCTGAAGCGACAGGTAGAATTTCGAGCGGCCCGGGTCGCCCTGACGGCCGGAACGGCCGCGCAGCTGGTTGTCGATACGGCGGCTTTCGTGGCGTTCGGTCGCGATGACGTAGAGACCGCCGGCTGCAAGGGCCTTTTCCTTGAGAACCTTGATCTCGGCGCGGATGGCTGCTTCCTTCGCATCAAGCTCCGGACCCGGCTCCATGCCTTCCAGCTCGCGCTCGAGGCGCATGTCGACGTTGCCGCCGAGCTGGATGTCGGTACCGCGACCGGCCATGTTGGTGGCGATGGTGACGGCGCCGGGAACGCCGGCCTGCGAAACGATATAGGCTTCCTGCTCGTGGTAACGGGCGTTCAGAACCTGGAAATCGGTAAAGCCGGACTGGCGCAGCATATGGGCCAGAAGCTCGGACTTTTCGATCGAGGTCGTGCCCACCAGAACCGGCTGGCCGCGCTCATGCGCCGCCTTGATCTCGGCGATGATCGCCAGGAATTTCTCCTCGCCGGTGCGATAGACCTCGTCGTCCTCGTCGATACGCTGGATCGGCAGGTTGGTCGGAACTTCGATGACGTCGAGACCGTAGATATTGCCGAATTCTTCCGCTTCCGTCGAAGCCGTACCGGTCATGCCGGCGAGCTTTTCATACATGCGGAAATAATTCTGGAAGGTGACGGAGGACAGCGTCTGGTTTTCCGGCTGGATCTGCACCTTTTCCTTGGCTTCGAGAGCCTGGTGCTGGCCTTCCGAATAACGGCGGCCCGGCATCATGCGGCCGGTGAATTCGTCGATGATGACGATTTCGTCGTTACGGACGATGTAGTCCTTATCCCGGGTGAAGAGCTTGTGGGCCTTCAGCGCATTGTTGATGTGGTGAACGATGGCGACATTTTCGATGTCGTAAAGCGATTCGCCCTTCAGCAGACCCGCCTGCCGCAGCAGGTTTTCGAGCTTCTCGGTGCCCTCTTCGGAGAAGTTGGCCGAGCGCTGTTTTTCATCGATCTCGTAGTCTTCCGGCGACAGAAGCGGAATGAAGGCGTCGATAGTATTGTAGAGGTCGGAGCGGTCGTCCAGCGGGCCGGAGATGATGAGCGGCGTGCGCGCCTCGTCGACGAGGATCGAGTCGACTTCGTCGACGATCGCGTAGTTGTGGCTTCGCTGCACCATCTGGGCGCGGTCGTATTTCATGTTGTCGCGCAGATAAT
The DNA here is from genome assembly GCF_042885035.1 of Agrobacterium sp. NPDC058088. Classification (NCBI taxonomy): domain Bacteria; kingdom Pseudomonadati; phylum Pseudomonadota; class Alphaproteobacteria; order Hyphomicrobiales; family Rhizobiaceae; genus Agrobacterium; species Agrobacterium sp. NPDC058088. Next base: position 323,402 of record NZ_JBHVSU010000003.1, read on the forward strand.
CGAAGCCGAGTTCGTTATTCGTCGCGTAGGTGATGTCGCAGGCATAGGCCTCGCGACGCTGGTCGTCGTCGAGCCCGTGTACGATGACGCCGGTCGTCAGTCCGAGGAAGCCATAGAGCCTGCTCATCGTGGCCGCGTCGCGCTTGGCGAGATAGTCGTTGACGGTAACGACATGCACGCCCTTGCCGGCGAGCGCGTTGAGGTAGACCGCAAGGGTTGCCACCAGCGTCTTGCCTTCACCAGTCTTCATTTCGGCGATGGCGCCGCCATGAAGAATCATGGCGCCGGTCAGCTGGACGTCGAAGGGACGCATGCCGAGAACGCGGCGAGATGCTTCACGGGCGACGGCGAATGCAGGGATCAGCAGATCGTCGAGCGTCTTGCCGTCTGCCAGCTGCTGGCGGAATTCCGTGGTCTTGGCCGCCAGCGCTTCATCGGAGAGCGCCTTGGTGGCCTCTTCCAGCGCATTGATGGCTGCGATCTTGCTTTTATAGGAGCGGACGCGGCGATCATTTGCCGAACCGAACAACTTGCGGGCTATTCCGCCGAGACTGACCATCTTACTGGCCCTTTCTGAAATTCCGTTTTACCGGGCGCTTTGCTCCGTCACGCTGTTTTCAGCACAAATGACGGACTTCGCCCTTCAACGTATCTGGACGCGAGGTTGCGTGACAGATAAGAGGGGGGGCAAATGATGTCAACGGTTCTGCCCGTTACAGAATGGCCACAATCCGGTGTTTGGAAGTTTTTTCAGAGCCGGAAACCATGTCTGGAGCCGGCATTGTCCCCGAAAGGTTCAAAATGTTGCGCTATAATAAAATTGCGGCTGCGGTGATTGTGGCCACGCTCGGCCTCCAGCTTCCGGCTTTTGCACAGGAAGACAAGGTTGTCGCCAAGGTCGGCGACCTGGAAATCCACCAGTCCGAACTCGACCTTGCCATGAGCAACCTCGACCCCCAGCTCGCGCAGCTTCCCGATGAACAGAAGAAGGTCGCAGCCCTTTCCGGCGCCATCGACGTCAAGCTTCTCGTCAAGAACGCGACCGCTGAAGGCCTGGAAAAGACAGACGATTTCAAGAAGCGCATGGATTTCATCAAGGACCGTGAGCTGCACAACGCCTATTTCCGCAAGCATGTGGTTGATGCCGTCACCAATGACGAAGTGAAGGCCCGCTACGACAAGGAAGTCGCAGCCCTGCCGAAGGAAGAGGAAATCAAGGCCGCCCACATCCTCGTCGCGAGCGAGGACGAAGCGAAAGACATCATCAAGCAGCTTGATTCGGGCAAGGATTTCGCAGCGCTTGCCAAGGAGAAGTCGACCGATTCCAACAAGGATGATGGCGGCGATCTCGGCTGGTTCGGCAAGGGCCGCATGGTTCCGGAATTCGAAGAAGCCGCTTTCGGTCTCGAAAAGGGTGCCTACACCAAGACCCCTGTGAAGACCCAGTTCGGCTTCCACGTCATCAAGCTGGAAGACAAGCGCATCGCCCCGCCGCCGGCTTTCGAGCAGGTCGAGCCGCAGGTTCGTCAGCTTGTCATGCGTGACAAGTACGTTGCCCTCATCGAGAAGGCGAAGGCCGACCAGAAGATCGACATCATGGATGAGACGCTGAAGAAGGGCTACGACGAAGCCTCGAAGGAACAGCAGGCTCAGCCGCAGCAGTAAGAATTACCCTTGTTACGGGGCGGCATAGAAGCCGCCCCGTTTCATCTCAGGCACTTCCATACCTCCCCATTTCCAGAATTTCAGGCGCTTCCCATGTCCGTTGCCGTTTCCCCGCTCGCTCCGAAATCTTATCCCGATATGCCCGCGCTGCGTGGTGTTCGCATGGCGACGGCCGCCGCCGGCATCAAGTACAAGAACCGCACCGACGTTCTCCTGATGGTGTTCGACAAGCCGGCCAGTGTGGCGGGCGTTTTCACCAAATCGAAATGCCCCTCGGCTCCCGTTGATTTCTGCCGCGCCAATCTTGGCGGCGGCGCTGCGCGTGCGGTGGTGGTCAATTCCGGCAATGCCAATGCCTTTACGGGCGTCAAGGGCAAGGCCGCGACCGAACTGACGGCGAAATCCGCCGCCGCTGCCGTTGGCTGCTCCGAAGGCGAGGTTTTCCTGGCATCGACAGGCGTGATCGGCGAGCCGCTGGATGCCTCGAAATTTGCCGGCGTTCTCAGCGATATGAACGTCAGGGCGGAAGCCGATTTCTGGCAGGAAGCTGCCAAGGCGATCATGACGACCGACACCTATCCGAAGGTCGCGACCCGCACCGCCGAGATCGGCGGCGTGATGGTCACGATCAACGGCATTTCCAAGGGCGCCGGCATGATTGCCCCCGATATGGCGACAATGCTCTCCTTTGTGGTGACGGATGCCGATATCGAGCCCTCGGCACTGCAATCGCTGCTTTCGGCCGGTGTCGGCCCGACCTTCAATTCCGTAACGGTTGATAGCGATACCTCCACGTCCGATACGCTGATGCTGTTCGCCACGGGTGCAGCAGCGGAAGATGGCCAGGTTAAGGTGACGAGCGCCGATGACGAGCGCCTGTCTTCCTTCCGCGCCGCGCTTAACGATCTCCTGAAGGATCTCGCGCTTCAAGTGGTTCGCGACGGCGAAGGCGCGCGCAAGATGGTGGAGGTCACTGTCACCGGCGCGGAAAACGATGCTGCCGCCAAGAAGATCGCCCTTTCCATTGCCAATTCGCCGCTGGTCAAAACCGCGGTTGCGGGCGAGGACGCGAATTGGGGCCGTGTCGTCATGGCTGTCGGCAAATCCGGCGAAATGGCCGACCGTGATCGCCTTGCCATCTGGTTCGGCGGCGTGCGCGTGGCCGTTAATGGTGAGCGCGATCCGGATTATTCGGAAGCGGAGACCAGCGCCGTCATGCGGCTGGAAGACATTCCGGTGAAGGTGGATATCGGTCTCGGCCAGGGAACGGCCACCGTCTGGACCTGCGACCTGACCAAGGAATATGTTGCGATCAACGGCGACTACCGGAGCTGACCGTTGGAGCCGAAGAGAATGCAGGATAACAAGGCCGTCAATCTGCCGCTGGTTCGCCGTCTGGAAGCCGTCAGCTTCCGGGCATGGCCCGCCTCGTCGGTGATTTATGACGGCAGCTGGCAAATCCGTCTCACGGGTTCGCATCCCTCCAAGCGTATCAACTGCGTAGTGCCGCTCGATCCCTCCGATTACGGCAACTGCGCCGTGCGGCTGGAAAAGGCGCGCAAGCGTTTCGAGGATTTCGGCCGGCCGCTGGTGGTGCGCGAAACGACGCTGATGCCGCCGCAACTCGTGGATTTTCTGACTGGTGACGGCTGGTCCGTCTTCGAAGAGGTTGTGGTCATGACGGCCGATCTCTCCAGCATGGAACTGCCGGAAACGATGGTCAGCCTGCCGAGCCATGATATCGGCCGTTTTGTCGAAGCGAGCATCAAAGTTAGCGACGGCGATCCGGCGCTGCGCCCGGCTATCGCGGAAATCGTCAGTTCCATCAAGCCGACGCTTGGCCTCTTCATCAACGAGAAGGTGGAGGGCAACCCGCTCGCCACGGTGATCTGCGTGCAGGATAACGACCTTGCCGGCATCATCTCGCTCGACGTCGAAAAGTCGCAGCGTAAAAAGGGACTGGGCACGCAGGTTCTGTCGTCGGCCCTGCGGTGGGCCAGAATCAGCGGCGCCAAAACCGCCTGGCTGCAGGTGGTCTCCACCAATTCGCCGGCGATCGCGCTTTATGAAAAATTCGGCTTCTCCGAGGCTTATTGTTATCGCTACTGGCGAAAAGGGAGCGGCGAATGAGCGAGGCGGGCAAAAAGATCCTGCTGGTCGCCGCCTGTGCGCTTCTCGATCAGGACGGGCGCATTCTTCTGGCGCAGCGGCCGGAAGGCAAGTCGCTTGCGGGGCTATGGGAGTTTCCCGGCGGCAAGGTGGAGCACGGCGAAACCCCGGAAGAAACCCTTGTGCGCGAACTGGACGAGGAACTGGGCATCAAAACCAAGGTCGCCTGTCTCGCGCCTTTGACCTTTGCCAGCCATACCTACGAGACCTTTCATCTTTTGATGCCGCTTTACGTGTGCCGTCGTTATGAAGGCATTCCCCATGGCCGGGAAGGACAGGCGCTGAAGTGGGTCAAACCGCAGGCACTGCGCGATTATCCCATGCCTCCGGCCGATGAGCCGCTCATCCCGTTCCTCCAGGATTTGCTGTAGAATCGTGAGGCCCTCGAGGCCCTCCTGTCATATCCCGTCACAGCTTTGTGAAAATGCCCTGAATTCACGGTTTTGCCGTGCCAAAACGGGGCTTCGTTAAGAGATCGTTTAGCACCCTCTGGCAGATTATTAAGCTAAAGAAGCGGTAAACTGCGCGAGACGAGGTTGGTCATGAACGAGGATTTCTGGAAGACGGTGGAAGGTCGTCGTTCATATTCCAACAAAACTCGTCGTACCGGCGTCCTGAATGTCGCGCTGCTTTTCGGCACGGCGGTCATCGCCCTTTCCTTGATCGTCACCCCCATGCTCGCCGGAAAATCGCAGACGCGCGTTGCACAGTTCCCCGAGAATTTCGACATGATCAGCACGGGCTCCATCAAGAAGACCGATGTGGGCAAGACCTATTCGATCCGTCGCAGTATCACCCAGCCAATGCCGGAAATGCCCTGCGTCGTCACAGGTTACAGCAACGACAGCGGTTGCTGATCATTTACCATCAAAGGTAACGGATTTCTCATATTAGCGACCTAGAATGGTGCTGATTTCAACAGGGCACATGCCGGTTGTCGAAACGCACCGGATGGTGGATGGGGAATATCCTGTGCTGCATTTTTTTATCAATTTTTGCAAAAACGAAGACGGTGCGACAGCGGTCGAATACGGGCTTATTGTCGGTGTAATTTCCGCAGCGCTCATCGCTGGCGCAGGCACTATCAGCAGCAATATCAATTCGGTGTTTCAATTCATTGTAGACACTTTGGCGGATTGAAACCGTCTGGCTAAAAGCTCAGGAAAGCTTCACCTCGGTCGTCTTCAGCGCATCTGCCAACCGCACCTTGGCAGAGCCGGGTTTTAGCGGTTTCTGCTGGCTCTCATGCGGCGCCCAGCCTGAAACGTAGATGATGGAAAATGTCGCCCTTATCCGCCCGTCGGGATCGGAATAGCGCTCGGCGTAAAGCTCCGCGGCGCGCAGGAAAAAGGCGCGGTTGAGCGGCTTTCGGCTTCTGCTTGCCAGCGGATTGCCCATGCCCATGGCACGTAAGTCGCGCATTAGCGGGAAAATCGAATCGTAACGCACCGTGTAGGTCTCCGCGTCTGTGACGGGAAGCGCAAAACCGGCCCGTTGCAAAAGCGCACCGACATCCCGCACATCGGCGAAGGGAATGACGCGCGGGCTGGCACCTCCGGTCAGCTCCGCTTCCGCGGTCAGCAGGACGTCGCGCAACTCATGCAATGTGCCGCTGCCGGGAATGGCGCCGAGAAACAGACCGTCAGGCTTCAATGCCCGCCGGATCTGGATCAGCGCGCCAGGGGTGTCATTGGTCAGGTGCAGGGCAAGCGGTGAAACGATGAGATTGGCGGAGGCTTCCGCGAGCGGCAGATGCTCCATGGACGCCGTTTCGGGAATATTTCCGTCTGTCGCGAATGCGCTCTCGGTTTCGATACGGTGAACACTGTCCACCTTTCCTGTCTCAGAAAGGCGGCGGGCGGTGACGCCCGTTCCGCCGTGCAGCTCGATGGCCATCTCGAACTTGCGCTCGACGATCGCAAGCCGGTCCGCCAGCTCTTCTGCTGCCATATCCAGAAGAAACAGGGCCTTGTCGTCACGCCGGGTCCATGCCCGGTGGCGATTTTGTTCGATCAGGGCCTGGTCAAAGAGAATATCCATCGTCTTGCCTGCTCGGCCTTCAACGCCTCTGAGATTGGCGGGCCGTATCGTTGCTGTCATGCCGCTTCCGGCATTATTTCCGGTGTCGCACCGGAGCGTATCGCCCTCGCAAAGGCACCCGTTCGGCGCTAAAGTCAACCTCATGGGTGCTGGTGACGATCTGTTTTCGGGATTGCTGTCGAAGTCTGCCGCGGTGCCGGCCGCGGCTCGCGGGGTCGCGCGTTCGCTCTTCCGCCTCGTCTATCCGCCGACCTGCGCCGGCTGTAATCGCATGACTGGTGGTGAGGGCGCCTTGTGCTCGGATTGCTGGAGGGATGTCGACTTTATCGATCGTCCTTTCTGCGAGGTTCTCGGCATTCCCTTCGCGCGGGATCACGGAGAAGGTGTCGTCAGCGCGCGGGCCATTGCCGATCCGCCGCCATTTGACCGCCTGCGTACCGTCGCCGCCCATGAGGGCACTGCCCGCAAGCTGGTTCATCGGTTAAAATATCAGGATCGCACCGATCTCGCCCGGTTGATGGCGCTATGGATGTTGCGGGCAAGTGACGGGACAGTCGATGCCTGTGACTGCGTCGTGCCGGTTCCGTTGCATCGCGGCCGTTTCCTGCGCCGTCGCTTCAACCAGTCCGCCGAGCTGGCGCGTCATCTTGCCAAGGCCGCCGACAAGCCTTTGCTCGCCGGGACGCTGCTGCGTGTAAAGCCGACCGAGCGGCAGGTGAGGCTTTCCGCGCTTGCCCGGCAGGACAATGTGCGGGGCGCTTTCTCGCTCGCGCTCGGCCGGGAAGCCGATGTTTCCGGCAAGCGCGTGGTGCTGGTAGATGACGTTTATACCACCGGCGCGACGGTGGGCGCGGCAAGCCGCGCCCTGCGCAAGGCGGGTGCCGTGGATGTGACAGTTTTGACCTTTGCAATGGCCATTTCCGGCCCTATATGAAGCGTGAATGACATGACTTTATCGTGCGTTTTGCCGCACGTTTGCGAGGCTCTGAAGAACATGGCACCGGTAACGATCTATACACGCGATTTTTGTGGTTATTGTGCGCGCGCCAAGGCGCTGCTGGACATGAAGGGTGTGGATTACGCCGAATATAATGCCACCACGACGCCGGAATACCGGCAGGAAATGATCGAGAAATCCGGCGGCACGACTTTCCCGCAAATCTTCATCAACGGCCAGCATGTCGGCGGTTGCGACGACCTGCATGCGCTGGAACGTGCCGGCAAACTGGATGCCATGCTGGCGGCCTGATCAGTAGGGTTTATGGAGGACGTGATGAGTTTCAAGGCTGCCGCCATCCAGATGCGCTCCGGCGTCGATACGGTCAGGAACGCCGCCGATATGGAACGACTGGTGCGTACCGCCGCGGCTGAAGGGGCTGTTTATGTGCAAACCCCGGAAATGACCGGCGCGCTCCAGAAGGACAGGCAGGCGCTTCGTGCCCAGCTACGCGATGACGAAGGCGACATCATCGTCGCCACGGCCGCCAGTCTGGCACGCGAACTCGGCATTCACGTCCATGTCGGCTCAACGGCCATTGCCCGCCCGGACGGCAAGATCGCCAATCGCGGTTTTCTCTTCGCGCCGGATGGTTCGCGCATCTGCAGCTATGACAAGATCCATATGTTCGATGTCGATCTCGACAATGGTGAAAGCTGGCGTGAAAGCGCGGCTTACCAAGCAGGTGAAGTAGCGCGTATTGCCGATCTACCATTGGCGAAATTCGGCTTTGCGATCTGCTATGACGTTCGTTTCCCTCAGCTTTTCCGGGCGGAAGCGCTTGCCGGCGCCGAGGTGCTGACGGTCCCGGCGGCTTTCACGCGCCAGACGGGGGAAGCCCATTGGGAAATCCTGTTGCGTGCCCGGGCTATCGAGAACGGCGCTTTCGTCATCGCCGCCGCACAGGCCGGCGTGCATGAGGATGGTCGCGAGACCTTCGGCCATTCCATCATCATCGACCCCTGGGGCAAGGTGCTGGCCATGGCCGGCGGCGAGGGGGAAGAGATCATCTTCGCTGAGATCGACACGTCGCTGGTTGCGGCTGCGCGTGGCAAAATTCCCAATCTCCGCAATGCCCGCGAATTCGGACTGGACACTGTCATTCCCCTGAAACCTGCCGGAGGTGAGGCGGCGTGATCCGGTATGCGCTGGCCTGTGAAAAGGGCCATGAGTTCGAAGGCTGGTTTGCCGGTGGCGACGATTTCGACAATCAGTTGCAGCGTGGTTTTTTGTCCTGCCCGGTCTGCAATTCCATGCAGGTCTCAAAGCTCCTGATGGCGCCTTCCGTCTCCACCGCCCGCAAGAAGGATGAACGCCAGACGCTCGCTATGGACACGGCGAGAAAGGAGGCGATTGCGAAAATCCGCGAGGCCGTCGCCAATATCCGTGCCAATGCCGAGGACGTCGGCGACAAATTTCCCGAGGAAGCCCGCAAGATTCATTATGGCGAGGCGGACGAGCGCGGTATCATTGGCAATGCGTCGGTGCAGGAAGCTAAGGCCCTGCTGGACGAAGGCATAGAGATCGCGCCACTGCCGGCGCTGCCTGACGACGTCAACTGAGTTTATCCTGATAATATTGCCCTGCGGAATATCCGGCGCATCTTCAGCCTGGATTGAAACTGGAACCCGCTCGGATAGAAAGCGGGGGGTGTCACCCCTCCGCCGGTCGTTTCGCCAGCATCATGTAGTTGACGTCCATATCCGGTGAGAGATTCCAGCGATCCTGCAGCACGTTGTAGAAGACGCCCGTGCGGTGGATGATATCCATGCCGCTCGCCACTATCGGCCGCTCGAGTTCCTCCGGGCGGACCAGCTTTTCATACTGGTGCGTGCCGCGTGGCAGCCAGCGCAGAACGTTTTCGGCGGCGAAGATTGCCAATGCGCGGGCTTTGAGCGTGCGGTTGATGGTGGCGGCGAACATCAACCCACCAGGACGCACCATTTTCGCGCAGGTGGTGACGAAGAAATCGACATTGGCCACGTGCTCCACCACCTCCATGTTGAGGATGACGTCGAAGGTTTCGCCCGCTTCCTGCAACTGTTCGGCGGTCACGGCGCGGTAGTCGACGTTGACGCCGCTTTCGCGGGCATGGGTGGAGGCGATGCCGATATTCTTCTCCGAGGGATCGGCACCGACCACGTCCGCGCCCATGCGTGCCACGGGTTCGGACAGTAGGCCGCCGCCGCAGCCGATATCCAGCACGCGCAGACCTTCCAGCGGGCGGTGTGTTTTGGGGTCGCGGCCGAAATTTTCGCAAACGCGGTTGCGGATATATTCGAGCCGAACCGGATTGAACTTGTGCAGCGGACGGAACTTGCCCGTCGGGCTCCACCATTCCGCAGCCATCGCGGAGAAGCGATCCACCTCGCTCTGGTCGACGGTCGTCTGTGCGGTTTCGCTCATGGTTCTGCTCCATATTGCTGTTGCATTGAAGTCGGATGATTGCCCCACGAAGTCAAGACCGGCCGTTCGTTCCTTCGGTAATTTGCCGGGAGCGGATTGCCGCAGGTGGAACTGAAAAGGCATCTCATTTGTTTCATGCTGCGTTCATGCAGCAACGCGTATTTTCCGATCGTGGCAGTATGCGGAACGCATGCTCGTCCATCGAACGTGGGTGGATGCCGACAAGGGCAAAGCGGGCCTTTGCTTGAGGAGAAAGAAGTGAAGAAAAAACTGTTTGGCGCAATTGCGCTGGTGGCCATGCTCGCCGCGCCGGCACTTGCCGAAGCTGCGACGCGCGGTTTCGCCACCGCGAATGTAAACATGCGATCCGGCCCGAGCACGGCTTATCCGGCCGTCGTCGTGATCCCGGTTGGCGCACCATTGACGGTGCATGGTTGCCTGTCCGATACGCCGTGGTGCGACGTTTCTTTTGTCAACGGTCGAGGCTGGGTCGCCGGTCGTTATATCCAGACGACGTTCCGGCAGAACCGGGTCTATGTTGAGCCGCGTTATTATCGCGACCTCGGCGTTCCCGTGATCACCTTCGAAGCCGGCCGTTATTGGGACCGTTATTATCGCGACCGCGACTTTTATCGTGAGCGTGATCGCTGGCGCCGCCCACCGCCGTCAGGCGGTTACTGGAATGCGCCGCCGCCGAGTGCGGGCTGGGATCGCCCGCGTCCGCGTGACGAGTGGCGTGACGGTCGCCGCGATGACTGGCGCGATGGTCGCCGCGACGAGTGGCGTGATCCCCGTCAGGGTGGCGGCCCAAATGACGGTCGCTGGGAACGTCGTTACGGCGATTGGAACCAGGGTGATCGAAATCAGGACAGACCGCGACGCGACGATGACCGCCGCCGCTGGGAAGACGAAAATCGCGACCGCAACCGTGATCGCGACGCTAATCGTGATCGAGGCGGCCAGCAGAACCAGTATGACGGTCAACGCGGTCAGCTGGAGGGCCAGGCGCCGCGCCCGCCTGCACCTGCTCCGGATGCCCCGCTGCAGGGGTGCATCATTGGTAGTCCAGGTTGCGCCTCGCGCTAAAAGAAAATGCCCGGCGAGATTTCGTCGGGCTTTTTTCATTTGGGGCCTTGGCCGATGTGTCGTTGTGGCCTTATTTCTCGGCGGGAGCCTTGCGGGAGCGACTCTTGGGTTTCGCCGGCGTTTCCGCATCCGGTGTGGCAACATCTGCGACAGCCTTGGGAGCGGCTTTTTTACGTGTTGCGGGTTTTGTCGCTTCCGATGTCTTCAGCAGCGAAAATTCATGCTTTGCCTGTTCCCAATGTTGCGCGTCGCGACCATGGGGATGGCCTTCCTTTTCCCAGAGCGTATATGCCCGCTTGCTGATCCATTCATTTTCCGAAACCTGCATGCTCGTCTCCCGTTGCTGTTTACAGCGCCTTTGAGAAGGCGACACTTCGCTTGGTCCGGCACATGCTCGACAGCAACCAATGCCGGCATTTCGAAGCTCCATTACATGCCATGATCTTCCGGGCGTCAAGCAACCATGCTGCATTGCGAAAGAGGATTTCCGGCATTTTCTCTCCTGCAAGGCAGTTTCATCGAAAGACGTTCCCGCAAGCAAGATCAACGTTGCGTGATCGCGCCAAGGCCGCCAAGATGGATGGAGGCATGGCAGCGGAGGAGGCGGTCTTGGAACTGACAGGGGAAGTGGAAGCTGAGGTTATCGTCGAGACAAAAGGAGCGGTCGGCATCATCAGCCTCAATCGCCCGAAGGCCATCAACAGCTTGACGCTGCCGATGGTGCGTGGCCTGTTTCAGGCACTTCAGCGTTTCGAAGACGATCCGGCCATTTCCTGCGTGGTGCTGAGAGGAGAAGGCGAAAGAGGGCTCTGCGCTGGTGGTGATGTCCGCATCATTCATGATCTCGGCAGGGCCGGCGACCCGAAGGTGCTGGATTTCTGGCGGGAGGAGTTTCCGCTCAACTATCGCATCGCCCATTTCGGCAAACCCTATGCGGCCTTGATGGACGGTATCGTCATGGGCGGCGGTGTCGGCATTGCCGCCCATGGTAGCCACCGCATCGTCACGGAGCGCACGCGGCTCGCCATGCCGGAAACGGGTATCGGGTATTTTCCTGATGTCGGTGGTTCCTGGCTTTTGCCCAGAGCGCCCGGCGAATGCGGCACCTGGCTGGGGCTGACCGGCAACGCCGTCACTGCCGCCGATGCGATTTATGCCGGTTTTGCCGATGATTGCGTGCCATCAGGATGTCTGGATGCGCTGGTGCAGGCTCTGTCGCAAGCTACCGATATCGAAACTGTCGAGGCGGCCATAGCTTCCTGCGCCACTGACGATGACAGTGGCGATTGTGAAGGCGAAGGCGTGCTGGCAGCAAACCGCGATATCATTGACGCGACATTCCGTTTCGACACGGTCGAGGAAATCGTCGCTGCACTTTCGGCGCGCGATGATGCTTTTTCGCGCGAAACGCTTGAAGTCCTGCGCAAACGCTCCCCCACCAGTCTCAAACTGACCCTGAAATTACTGCGCCTCGGCCGGGAAAGCGCGAGCCTGATCGAATGCCTTGAGCGTGAATTTGCCGCCGGTACGGAGATATTACGACAGCACGATTTTTACGAAGGCGTGCGTGCGGCGCTGGTCGATAAAGATCGCAATCCTCGCTGGCAACCTGCGCGGCTGGAAGATGTGAGTGAGGAAGACCTTGCACCTTATCTTGCGGCGCATTCCGGCACTCTGTTTCCCGAGCATCGTCTTTGATCAGTATGAGGGCGGCGAGGATGCGGGCGGTGTGAAATGCGTGCTTGTGTGCAAATGCAGGCGCAAAAGAAATCCGGCTTCACGCCGCATATGAAATCATCGCCTTTTAACGTCCAATTCTTTGGGCGAAATTTCCAATCCATGCCGCCGCAAAGCATGGCTGTTTCTCGTCGCTGTTGCCGCCGCCCGCTATGTTGAGCACCATTCGAATTGCCGGGGGTATTCATGAAACGTCTTCTCATTATCGGTACTGCCGTTGCCGCTCTTTTTGCAGGTGCGGCGCAGGCGCAGTCTCCGACCACCATTCTCAACGCGTCCTATGATGTCGCCCGCGAAGTTTTTGCGGCCGAGAACGAGGCGTTCATCAAGCAGCATCCGGGTGTCACCGTCGATCAGTCGCATGCCGGCACTTCCAAGCAGGCGCGCGCCATCGTTGAGGGGCTGGAAGCTGACGTGGTCACTTTCAATCAGGTTACCGATGTCGATTTTCTGGTGAAACAGGGTTTCGTGTCCGCCGACTGGAAGAAGGATTTCCCGAACGACGCCTCGCCGTTCTATTCCTTCCCGTCCTTTCTCGTGCGCGCCGGTAACCCCAAGGGTATCAAGGACTGGGACGATCTTGCCCGCGACGACGTGAAGGTGGTGTTCCCCAATCCGAAGACCTCGGGTAACGCCCGTTATACCTACCTTGCCGCCACCGCTTACGCCAAGGAGAAGTTCAACGGCGACGAGAAGAAGGTTCAGGAATTCGTCAAGAAAATCTTCGACAATACGCCAGTCTTCGATACCGGGGGCCGCGCCGCCACCACCACTTTCGTGGAGCGTGAAATCGGCGACGTATTGATCACCTTTGAAGCCGAGACCCGCGGTATTGCCAAGCAATATGGCGCGCAAAAGGTGGAAGGCGTCGTGCCTTCGGTCAGCCTGCTCGCCGAGTTCCCGGTCGCCATCGTGGACAAGGTCGTCGACAAGCGCGGCTCGCGTGATCTGGCGAAGAGCTATCTGGAATTCATCTATACTGAAGAGGGGCAGCGCATCGCCGCCGAGTTCGGTCATCGTGTTCATGATGAAAAGGTTGTCGGTGAGTTCAAGGACAAGTTCCCGGCCGTTCGCCTCGTCAACGTCAACGATGCCTTCGGTGGCTGGGACAAAATCCAGAAAGAGCATTTTGCATCCGGCGCGACGCTTGATACGCTTTACGGCAGCCGTTAATCACGACGACTAAGAACAGCTAAAAGACCCGGCGGGAAACTGCCGGGTCGCTTTTTGATTGATGGGGGCGAGGTTTGAAGCGGAATGTTCTGCCGGGGTTGAAATTGTCCCTTGGCGTTACCCTGACTTACGTCGCCATTATCGTGCTTCTTCCGCTCTCGGCGCTGGTTTTCAAGGCGGCGAGCCTCGGGCCTGCAGAATACTGGTCGATCATCTCTTCCCCGCGCGCCGTTGCCAGCTACCGTGTCACCGTGCTTTGCGCGCTGGCTGCCACGCTGTTCAACGTCATCTTCGGGCTCGCGCTCGCCTGGGTGCTGACCCGTTACCGTTTTCCGGGCTGGCGTCTCGTTGATGCCATTGTCGACCTGCCTTTCGCGCTGCCCACGGCCGTTGCCGGCATTGCGCTGACGACGCTGTTTGCGGGCAATGGCTGGTTCGGTTCGCTGCTGGCACCGCTCGGCATCACGGTGGCCTACACGCCACTCGGCATTATGGTGGCGATGGCTTTTACCAGCCTGCCCTTCATCGTTCGCACGGTGCAGCCCGTGCTGGAAGATCTGGACCCGGCTCTGGAGGAAGCGGCGCAGTCGCTCGGCGGCTCTGATATGGAGATTTTTCGCAAGGTCATCCTGCCGCTGCTGACGCCGGCGCTGCTTGCCGGTCTTTCGCTTTCCTTCGCCCGTAGTCTCGGTGAGTTCGGGGCGATCATCTTCATAGCCGGCAACCAGCCGTTTTCGACTGAAATTACCGCGCTGCTGATTTTTATCCGGCTGGAGGAATATGATTATCAGGCCGCCGCCGCCATCGCCTCCGTGCTGCTGATGACCGCTTTCGTGATGCTGGCGGTGACCAATTATCTGCAGGCGCGTGCGCTGCGTTATACGGTGAGGAGCTGAGGCATGAGCACCGTTTCTTCACAGCGCAAGCCGCCGCGCGTCGGTGACGCTGCCTGGGTGCGCCGCAGCCTGATCGCCTTCGTGCTCGTCATTGGCGCGCTGTTGGTTGTCGCACCGCTTGTCGTCATCGGCGTTGAGGCGTTTTCGCAGGGCTGGAAGGTGTATTCCGCCACCATCACCCATCCGGATGCCCGCCACGCCATCATGCTGACGGTGCTGACGGCGCTGATCGCCGTGCCTGTTAATACCGCTTTCGGGGTTGCTGCGGCCTGGGCCATCACCAAATTCGATTTTCCCGGCCGGCGCTTCCTGCTGGTGCTGATCGAAATACCCTTCTCGATTTCGCCGATCGTTGCGGGTGTCGCCTATCTCTTCGTTTACGGGCTGCAGGGGCTGTTCGGCCCGTTCCTCGATGCGCATGATATCAAAATACTCTTCGCGCTGCCCGGCATCGTCATCGCTTCGATGTTCGTGACCGCGCCTTTCGTGGCGCGTGAATTGATCCCGCTGATGCAGGCGCAGGGCCGCGATCTCGAGGAGGCAGCGACGTCGCTTGGCGCATCCGGCTGGCGAACCTTCTTTTCGGTAACTTTGCCGAATATCAAGTGGGCGCTGCTTTATGGGGTCGTGCTGTGCAACGCCCGCGTGATGGGTGAATTCGGCGCGGTATCGGTCGTATCGGGCAATATTCGCGGCCAGACCAATACGCTGCCGCTGCACATCGAGTTGCTTTATCACGACTATCAGACGGCTGGCGCCTTCGCGTCAGCCTCCATTCTTGCCTTGCTCGCCGTCGTCACCATCATCGCCAAAGTGGCGCTGGAACGGCGCGGCGCCGGGCGCGGGGCCAAAAAGACCAATGGCGATGCCGCCATCGCCACGGAGACCTGATTCCCATGAAAATCCGCCTCGAAAATGTGGTGAAGACCTTCGATACGTTCCGCGCCGTGCGCGATGTTTCGCTGGATATTGAAAGCGGCGAGCTTCTCGCACTGCTCGGTCCTTCCGGTTCTGGTAAGACGACGATTTTGCGCATGGTGGCCGGGCTTGAATATAGCGATGGCGGCCGCATCTTTTTCGGGGAAGAAGACGCCACTAATATTCCGGTGCGCGATCGCGGCGTCGGTTTCGTGTTCCAGCACTATGCGCTGTTCCCACATATGACGATCCATGAAAACATTGCCTTCGGCATGAAGGTGTCCAAGGTGAAGCGCGACAAGGTGGCGATCGATGCCCGGGTCAATGAACTTCTGAACCTCGTCAAACTCGATGGTTTGGGTGATCGTTTCCCGGCGCAGATTTCCGGCGGGCAGCGGCAGCGCGTGGCGCTGGCTCGCGCCCTTTCGGTCGATCCCAAGGTGCTGCTGCTGGACGAACCGTTTGGGGCGCTGGATGCCAATGTGCGCCGCGACCTGCGCCGCTGGCTGCGCGAAATTCACAATTCCCTTGGCATCACCACGATTTTCGTGACGCATGATCAGGAGGAGGCTCTTGATCTGGCTGACCGCGTGGTCATTCTCAATCAGGGCGAGATCGTGCAGCAGGGCACACCGAAGGAGGTGTGCCGCCAGCCTAACAGTTCTTTCGTCATGCGTTTCCTCGGTGATGCCAACCGGGTCTCCGGCGTGGCGCGCGGCGGCAAGGTCTATGTCGGCGACAATGAGCTGCCATTCTCCTATGCGCAGGGCGACGGTGCAGTCGATATCTATGCGCGTCCCGGTGATCTCGAATGGGAAGATCTGCATGAGGGCATTCCGGCTTCGGTGGAGCGCGTCCTCGACCGCGCCGGCGAGCGCCGGGTGATCGCCAGCACCGATGGCGGCGACATCCTGGAGTTCGATGTGCCGCCGGAAAACGATGTCACGGCTGGAGATCGCGGTTCGGTCATCATCCGCAGAGCGAAGATTTTCCCGGCGGCGTAAGGGTCGTCAGATCAGAAGTTCGAATGCGCTTTCCGCTACAGGCCTGCCATTGATCATCAACTCGACCCTGTGCAGGCCGGCATAGTGCTTGCGGGTGGTGAAATCGCGCATGGCGCGGCTGATCGATAGCGCGCAGGTTTCGCCGGGCTGAAGTTCCACTTCCTTCCACTTGAAGACCTTGGCGGAAGCATCGCCATTCTTCTTCACGTAATGCACGGCATAATCGATTACCAGCTTTTGCGGTGTCTTCGCCGTTGAGGTGAAAGAGGCGGAAATCCGCACCGGATTACCGAGAGCCACCGTCTCAGGCGACACCTTAAACGCTGCAAGCGCAATCTGCGCTTCCTCATGCGCGCCCAGATGTGCAAGTGCGGCCGCGTCGCCCTTCTTGATGAGGGTGCGCAGGGCCTGCCGCACGATCCAGCGCATATGCGGGTGGTCTTTCGGCCACGTGTCGATGAGCCCCAACACGAATTCGGGGTTGTCCTTGGTAATGTCGTTCAGGTGGTTGGCGACGGATTTGCGCACGTAAAGCGCATCATCGGCTTTCATGGCGTCGAGGATTGCGGTGACCGGGGAAGGATCATCGATCAGAGGTCTCAACTGGAACGACCAGGGCAGACGGGGCCGGCAGCCTTCGCTCGCCAGCCGCCGTACATGCTCGTTTTCGTGTCGCGACCAGCTTTCCATCACGGCGAGCGTGGCGCCCAAGTCCTTTTGCAGAAAATGACGGATGGCGAATTCCGAAGAGCCGAAGCGGGTGAAATAGGACAAGGCCCGCATGGAAAGATCGAAATCATCGAGACCATAGAGCGCCACATATTCCGGCAGCGAAATGGATGCAAAGCCGTTGCCGATGCCGGGAGCTGCGGCGGTCAGTATCTCGATGTTGCGGGCATAGTCGCCGGGAAGCGTCGCATGCAGACTGGTCGCCACCTGTCGCATGCGCTGCATGATGCCAAGTGCTTCAAGATTTGTCGTCGCAAGCGCAATGAAGGCGGAAACGTCGAAGGGCGGATGAACGGCCTTGGTCTGGTCGGCGATGTGCTGCAGTTTCTCGCGGTTGAAGATTTCCTTCAATGCCGGTGCCGCCGTGTCGCTCATAATACCCCCAAAGTTCACTTTTTGTTCTTCTAAGGCAAGGTGAGATCGGAGGCAAGGGAAGACTGCACGGCTTTATTATCGTGCTGACGGAACGAGCGGGCGCCACAAACCTCTTCTTCCCGCCGGGAAGAAGTCCGAGGCGGCGGGAGGAGGGGGCAAAGGCAGCACTAAGTCGCGAGCCGAACCTTCGGGCCATCTTCTCCCCGGCGGGGGAGAAGAAGTATCTGCGAAAAATCAGCTCATCTGACTGACGAATTTGGTCTCCAGATAGGCCTGAACCGCTTCCGAGCCGCCTTCCGTGCCATAACCGGAATCCTTGATGCCGCCAAAGGGGACTTCGGGGAGCGCAAGGCCGTTGTGGTTGATGGTCAGCATGCCGGCTTCGACCTGATGGCCGAGCGCATGCGCGGTCTTGACCGAGCCGGTGAAGGCATAGGATGCAAGGCCGAAGGGCAGGCGGTTCGCTTCGGTGATGGCGTCATCGAAGGTCGAGAAGCGGTTGATGATCGCGACCGGGCCGAAGGGCTCGTCGTTCATGATCTTGGCAGTGGTAGGCACATTGGCGAGCACCGTCGGTTCGAAGAAATTGCCTTTGTTGCCGATGCGGCGTCCGCCGGTTTTCAGGTCTGCACCATGGGAAACAGCGTCGTTGATGAGGCCTTCCAGTGCGGGAATGCGGCGCTCATTGGCAAGGGGACCCATTACGACATCGTCTTCCAGGCCATTGCCGACCTTGATCGCCTTGGTCGCTTCCACGAAACCTTCAAGGAAGCGATCCGCCACGCCGTCCTGCACCAGGAAGCGGGTGGGGGCGACGCAGACCTGGCCTGCATTGCGGAACTTCGCAAGCGAGGTCACCTGGATGGCCTTTTCGATATCGGCATCGTCAAAGATCATGACAGGCGCGTGGCCGCCCAGTTCCATCGTGGCACGCTTCATGTGCTTGCCGGCCAAGGCCGCCAGATGTTTGCCAATCGGCGTGGAGCCGGTGAAAGAAATCTTGCGGATCACCGGATGCGGGATCAGATATTCGGAAATCTCTGATGGAACGCCATAAACGAGGCCGATAACGCCGGCCGGCACGCCCGCATCCACAAAGGCGCGGATAAGTTCAGCCGGTGACGCCGGAGTTTCTTCCGGCGCCTTGACGATGATGGAGCAGCCGGTGGCAAGCGCTGCTGAAAGCTTGCGGACGATCTGGTTGATCGGGAAATTCCACGGCGTGAACGCCGCAACGGGACCTACAGGCAACTTGATGGCAAGCTGCGAAACGCCGGTCGCGCGAGCGGGAATGACCTGGCCATAGGTGCGGCGGGCTTCTTCAGCGAACCAGTCGATGGTATCGGCGGCGCCCATGATTTCGGTGGCGGATTGCGCCAGCGGCTTACCCTGCTCGCGGGTCATGATGTAGGCGATCTTGTCCTTGCGTTCGCGCAGGATGTCGGCAGCCTTGCGCATGATCTTCGAACGCTCGAAAGGCGAGGTGTCGCGCCAGACCTTGAAACCGCGCTCGGCGGCGGCAAGCGCCAGATCGAGGTCTGCTTTCTCGGCGTGGGCGATAGCGCCAATAATTTCGTCGGTTGCCGGATCGGACACGGCAATCGTCTTGCCGGAAACGGCGTCTCGCCATTCGCCATCAATGAGGAGTTTGATGTCGGGATAGGTGTGCATAGGGGCTACCTTCATGATGCGGCCGATACGGCGGATGCCGTCCGGCCCGGAGACGTGAACAGAATTTTCCTGACCGGACGATATCCGGCATCGCGGCTTACGCTGCGCTGAACGGGTGTCTGGATGTTTCCGGCATCCGGCATCGCCGAAAACGGGAACGACAGCCTTTATATTAAGTTTCGGGCGATATGTTTCAACCGTGTACCCCGGCAATCGCCACGATTTTTCTGTGACTGGGAACCTGTCTTTGCCATTCCGGTTTGGTATCTGAAGGGGCGGCGATTGGTCGGCCAATCTGCGCGAATCAGAAGAGATTCTGTGCAAGGGTGGAACAGCTCTCGCCGCAAGTCGGCCTTCGTCGCACCTGGCGGGTTGTGATGAAAGGCTTCTCGTGTTTGCCGTTTGCGTCATAACAGGGCGTCGAGCCTCAAAAAGCGACAATAGGACGGAAAACTTATCCAAAGGGTTTACTCCAAACCTAGAGAAAATACGGATAAAATCTCAGTGAGGATATAACATCGGTTCCTGATATATATTGTGAGCGTCGGTGCCCTTAACCTTCACAGGTTGGCGATAACCCTCGAACTGAACGTTGTCGATGGAGAAAAAGTATGAATCTCGCCCGGGTACTTCTCAGTGCGTTCTTGTCGCTCATGTGGCTTTCCTGCGCGCAGGCCGGGACGATTGCCAAACCGCAGGGCAAACCGATATTAACCATATCCGGAAACATCACGAACACGAATGCCGATGGTGCGGCGCAGTTTGACCGCGACATGCTGGAAGCGCTCGGCATGGAGACGGTGGAGACGACGACGCCCTGGCATGATGGCCGTGTTCGCTTTGATGGTGTTTCGCTGGCAAAGTTGATGGATGTCGTGGGCGCAAAGGGCACCAGCGTCACGGCAGTCGCTTTGAACGATTATGTCAGCACGATACCGATTGAAGATTTTAAGAAATTTAACGTTATCCTGGCGATCAAGCTGGATGGCAATTACATGACAGTTCGCGAAAAAGGCCCGTTGTTTGTCATCTATCCCTATGACAGCGACCCGGAGCTGCAAAAGCAGACCTATTATTCGCGGTCCGCATGGCAAGTTGCCAAACTGATAGTGGAATAAAGGTGCCGTTTGCGAAAACTTGTGGCGGTGATCATCTGTTGCTTCGTCCTGGCAACGGGCTATATCGCTTTCGTCATTGCCGAGCGGCAGACCGCTCTGCAGAAATTCGCCCGCTATAATGATTCCTGGGCCGTCAGCCAGACGGTGGCGGAATATCTGCGTCTGCAGAACAAACTGGCCGTCTTCGCGCTCAATCCCGGCAAGATAGACCGGGACGAATTACAGTTGCGTCTGGACATCATGCTGAGCCGGCTGGAGCTTCTGAAGCAGGGTAATCTAGGGGCCTTTATCAATGAAAAACAGCAGTGGCGGGATCTCGTAACCCGCCTCGACGCTATTCTGGCGCGTCTGGAGCAGGACGTGAACACGCTTGATCCGGCGAAGGTTCCCGATCTCCTCTCGGCAATGAGCGCACTCGATGCGCCGATGACGACGCTCGCCTCCTCCTCTGTCGCTTATGACGTCAATCTCATCGATACCGCGCACGAGGATGTGCGCAAGCTGCATATTGTTTATACCGCGCTGGCCGGCGGCCTGATCCTCTGCGGCATCGCGCTTGTCATATTGCTGCTTCGCCAGAACGATCTCCTGAATCGGGCGCAAAAAAGCATGCGTGGTCTCACGGACGATCTGCGTGCCGCGACGCTGGAGTTGCAGGCAAAGAATGTCAGGCTAGAGCATGATGCCTATCATGACGCACTGACGGGCCTGCCGAACCGGGCGCTGTTTAGACAGGAACTGATCGAGAGGCTGCGCCGATCCTTCGGCGGCACCGGAACGACGGCGATCCTTCTCCTCGATCTCGACGGGTTCAAGGACGTCAACGATACGCTCGGCCATGATGCGGGCGATGCGCTGCTTCAGGCCGTGGCGCAGCGCCTTTCGGCCATTGGCGGCGATTACGACATGGTCTGCCGTCTGGGCGGCGATGAATTTGCCGTCGTCTCCGACGATCTGAACGAAGACGCCGCCCGCCGCCTTGCCACCAAACTCATCGACCAGATCAGCCGCACCTATCAGCTGGGTGAGCAGGAGGTCAAAATCGGCACCTGCATCGGCATCGCCATCTCGCATGGCGCCGTTGATGCCGATGAATTGTTCAAGCGTGCTGACCTCGCTCTTTACGAGGCGAAAGCCATCGGACCGGGCCGGGCAAGCGTGTTCAAGGTCCGCATGCAGAAGCAGCTGACGGAGAAAAAATCCTTCGAGGCCGATCTGCAGACGGCGTTGCAGAACGACGAGATGGAAGTCTATTACCAGCCGCAGGTGGCAACGCAGACCCGCAAACTCTGCGGCTTCGAAGCGTTGCTGCGCTGGAAACATCCGGTCAGGGGCGATGTGCCGCCCAGCGTATTCATTCCTGTCGCGGAAAGAACCGGCCTCATCCATTCGCTCGGGAAATGGGTGATGGAGACAGCCTGCCGCGAGGCGATGGGCTGGGACGAAGACATGAAGGTGGCGGTCAATCTTTCGCCGGTTCAGTTCCACAGCACCAACCTCATCCAGAACGTCATGGGCGCGCTTGAGAAAAGCGGGTTGGAGCCGAGCCGTCTCGAACTCGAGATCACCGAATCGATCCTGCTCAACAAAAGCGACCAGACGATCAACACGCTGTCGCGGTTGAAGGCCGTCGGCATCAAGATCGCCATGGATGATTTTGGCACGGGTTATTCTTCACTTGCCAATCTTCGCGGCGTACCCTTTGACAAGATCAAGATCGACCGATCCTTTCTGCGCGATATCACAAGTGACCGTGACGCCTTGGCGATCGTGGAATTCGTCGTCGGGGTCGGCCGCAGTTTGCGCATGACGACGATTGCGGAAGGCATCGAGACGGAAGAGCAATATGAATGCGTCAGACGCCTGGGATGTGATCAGGTTCAGGGCTATCTGATCAGCAGGCCGTTGCCGGCCAAGGAACTGGTGGCCTGGAGTTCCGTCTGAGCCGCGCCTGTTTTGAAGGCCGTGTTAGAATTTTTACCAAGTCATGGTGTTGCTTGGGAAAACCGATACCGGTTCGCGCAACGATGCTGTAGAGCATTTTCGGTTGATACGGGATCGTTGTGGCGAGACGACCGGATTTTGCGAAAAGGCTTGAGACATGGAAATACTGGACGTGCACGGGGTTGCCCTGCCTCTTTCTTGCGATGAGGTATCGCCCGTCATATGGCAGGCGCTGACCGACGGCAGCTATGAGGCAAAAGAGGCCCGCAGCGTCCTGAAAGCCATCAAGCCCGGCGACCGCGTGCTGGAGCTGGGATCGGGTATCGGTATCATCACCTCGATCATTGCCGGCATTGAGGATGTCTCCGTCTGGGCTTTCGAGGCCAATCCCTCCACGGCCGCGCTCGCGGAGCGGGTCATCAAGGCTAATTGCCGCGGCAATGTCGTGTTTTCGCAGGGACTTCTTACCGCCGACGAGCCGAGCTCCTATCCCTTTTATGTTCGCAAGGATCTCTGGATGTCGTCGATGGACGAAAATCAGGGCCCTTATGAAAAACGCATCGAAATCTCCTCGGCGAATATCGATGAATTTGTTGCGGAGCAGGGCATTACCGCGCTCGTTATGGATATAGAAGGCGCGGAGCGCGATCTGCTCGGCAAGGCCGAGCTTGCCGGCGTGGAGCGGATATTCGTTGAACTGCACGACCACCTTTACGGTCTCGCCGGCGTCCGCGACATCATGCAGGCACTCACCGCCAAGGGTTATGCCTATGATCCGCGCGGCTCTCGCGGTCCTTGCGTGCTGTTTTCCCGGGATGACAGCCCGAGGGAATACGATCCCGACGTGGATTGAAAGCCGGGCACCTCCCGCCAGGGGCGGCGTTGGAGAGTTTGTTTTAAACTGCGGCAGGGCGCTGAGCGTTCTGCCCGCAATCGTTTTACAAACCGCTTGCGCCATCTGGCGCAACCTTTAGTGCTTCATGCCGTTTAGTGCCCGTGCCACGATTCATCTGGCAGCGGGTGGCGCCATTATTATTGCCAAAAACGCAATTCATTCCGAATTATTATTGTAATTGTTGAGACCATTTTCCTGCGTCATTATCCCTCCATCAAACCGGCGCACAACAGGATGCACCGGAGATGCCAACGCAACCGAAGGAGAAACGATCATGGGCTTTGTTAAGACGACAGACGGAACCGAAATCTTCTACAAGGACTGGGGCCCGAAGGATGCCCAGCCGATCGTTTTCCACCATGGCTGGCCGCTCTCGTCCGATGACTGGGATGCGCAGATGCTGTTCTTCGTTTCCAAAGGATATCGCGTCGTCGCCCATGACCGCCGTGGTCATGGCCGTTCCGCGCAGGTTGCCGATGGTCACGACATGGACCACTACGCCGCCGACGCCTTTGCCGTCGTCGAAGCGCTCGATCTGAAGAATGCCGTCCATATTGGTCATTCCACCGGTGGCGGCGAAGTTGCCCGTTACGTCGCAAAGCATGGTGAACCCGCCGGCCGTGTTGCCAAGGCCGTTCTCGTGTCCGCCGTGCCGCCGCTGATGCTGAAGACCGAGGCCAATCCCGAAGGTCTGCCGATGGAGGTTTTTGACGGCTTCCGCTCAGCGCTTGCCGCAAACCGCGCCCAGTTCTTCCGCGATGTGCCGGCCGGCCCGTTCTACGGTTTCAACCGCGATGGCGCGACCGTGCATGAAGGCGTTATCCAGAACTGGTGGCGTCAGGGCATGATGGGCAGTGCAAAGGCCCACTACGACGGCATCAAGGCCTTCTCTGAAACAGACCAGACGGAAGACCTGAAGAATATCAGCGTTCCGACGCTGGTTCTGCACGGCGAAGACGACCAGATCGTTCCGATCGCCGACTCCGCTCACAAATCGATCAAGCTGCTGAAAAACGGCACGCTGAAGACCTATCCCGGTTTCTCGCACGGCATGCTGACCGTCAATGCCGATGTGCTGAACGCCGACCTGCTGGCCTTTATCAAGGGCTGAGCGCTCTGCAGAACGGGAATGCGGCCGGTTACTCGGCCGCATTTTTATTTGGGCTAGGTCAAATGACCCCGCCAGGCGGTGCGATAGGAAGTCAGCTCGGGGATATCTCCCGCAATGAAATGACGCTCTCGCCCGGCAACCGGCTTGATCCCGGTGAGGAGTGCAGCACCCGCACTGGTCCCCGTCGAGCCTTCCATGGCAATGACGTCGGTTGCTGCAAAAGTGGCGAGTGCCTTCAAATAGAGCGTGTTTCCGGCAAAGGGGCCTTCAACGACAACCGGTCCTCTTCGTTCAACGAGCGAAAGGCAGAATTCTGTCATCAGGGCAAGATAGAGCGAAGCAGTGGCATGTCGCTCCGCCGCTGTTGCATCGCCATCGGCGATCCAGCGTGCCGCCTTTTCCGGAAAGGGGCCGGAGCCGCTGACCACGCTCGGCAGCAGCATCATTCCTTTTTCGATAACCGCGCCGAACGCGGCTTCAATTTCGTGGATTGTGGCTGGTCCGAATTGCTGCGCCAGCATCTCATATTCCCTGCCGCCCATGAAGCGGGAGGAAGGAACCGGTCGCCCGAGGGCATCGACATTCAGAAGCGTATCGCGGTTGGGATCCAGCGCATCCGCCTTGCCGCCAATGGCGAAATTCACCACCCAGGTGCCTGTGGAAACGACGGAAAAATCTCCGTTGCGGCGAAGAAGGTGCGGCAGTAGCGAGGCATTGGAATCATGGATGCCGCAATAGACCGGCATATTCGCAGACAGCCCGGTTTCCTGTGCCAGCGATGGGCGGATGGTTCCCAGCACATCGAAAGCGGAGCGGACAGGCGCCATCAGATGCTCGATACCGAGACGCTCGACCAGCGAGGAAAAGCTCTTCACGCGCGGGTTCCATAGGTCCGTGTGGCAACCAAGCGAGGTCGTTTCGGTTGCCTGAACGCCGGTCAGCCGCCCTGCCCAATATTGCGGGTAAGTGACGATGTCGCGCACCCTGGCAAACTCGTCCGGAAAGGCGGTTTTCTGGAAATGGATTTGTGCACCGAGGTTCAGTCCTGCAGGAAGCTGCGGCGAGCCGGTCTCTGCGAAATCGGGCCTGATCTCGCGATAGGCCTCCTGAACGGGTTCTGGGTAAGCGTGCTCGTAATCAAGCACCGGCATGGCGAGGTCGCCGTTTCCATCGAGAAGTGCTGCTGAAGCGCCATGGGTGGTGATGGAAATCGCGTCGAAACCCGGCTCGCGGCTAAACCGCTGAAGAGCGGCAAGAATGAAGTGCCAGAGCATCTCCACATCGTAATGTGGGTAGGGGCCATCGCGGAGAACGGGGTTCGTCCGCTTCTCGCCGGCAATTTCCTCGCCGCTGCCGGTGTCGATGACGACTACTTTGGCATTGGTCTTGCCGATATCGATGACCGCGACCCGGCTCCGTCTGATGCTGTCGCTCATGGCTGATGGAACACCGTCACCAGGTCTTTCACAACGGGTGAGTTATCGGGATTGCTCTCCATGATATCAGCCATATGCGCCCACCATTTCTTCATCACGGGATGGTCGGGCAAAGCCGCCATGCCGTGGGTCTTCGGCCGCGTCAGCACGCCGAAGAGAATGTTGGTTTCCGGGTCGAGATGGATGGAGTAGTCGCTGACACCCGCCTCGTGCAGCAGCGCCACCAGCTCAGGCCATATTTCGTCGTGGCGCTTTTTGTATTCGGCCTCCTTGCCGGCGAAGAGTTCCATCTTGAAAGCGTGTTTTTCGAGTTCCGGCATGGCTCAGCCTTTCATGGCTCGAAGGCGACGGACGACGATGGGGATGGCGATGGTAACGATGAGCAGCAGGCCAACGAAGATCGACATGACGATGCCGGGCACGTTCAAAAGCCCCAGCCCGAAAGTGACAAGGCCCATGACGAAGGCGGCGATGACGACGCCCGCAATCGTGCCGGAACCGCCGAGAATGGAAACGCCACCCAGCACCACCATCGTTACCACTTCAAGCTCCCAGCCTTGAGCGATTGACGGGCGCGTGGAGCCGAGCCGCGAGGTCAGGCAGACGGCGGCAATGCCGCTCATCAGGCCGGTGAGCAGAAAGAGGATGAACTTCACGCGCTCGACGGGAATGCCGGAAAAGCGGGCGGCGAAGGGGTTGGTGCCGATGACATAGACCTGCCGGCCGAAATTGGTTGCGTGCAGCAAAATGGCGAAGAGGACGGCCATGATGACGAATAGCACAAATTCGAATGAGATCACCCAGAACACGTAGCCTTGACCGAAATAGGCGAAATCCGCCGGATATTTGCCATAGGCCTGATCCCCCAGCACCATATAGGAAATGCCGCGAAACAGGCTCATGGTGCCGATGGTGACGACGATGGAGGGCAGTTTCAGCCCCGCGACCAGAAAGCCGTTGAAGGCGCCGCAGAAAAGCCCGGTGCCGATGCCGATGGCGACGAGGCCGGGCGTGCCGACACCCATCTGCACCGCCGCTCCCATGGCAGTGGAGGCGAGCGCGATGATGGCGGCGACTGACAGGTCGATTTCACCGGCGATGATCAGAAGCGCCATGGCAAAGGCAATGATCGCCTTTTCGGTGAAGTTGAAGGTGGCATCGGAAAGATTCCAGGCATTGAGGAAATAGGGCGAGGCGAGCGAATTGGCGATGAAGATCAGGATCGCAACGCCAAGAAGCAACACTTCCCAACTGGCCATGATACGGCTGAGCGGCGTGCCGAGTTTATCGGGAATGACGCGCGGTGCCTGTGACGATTGGGAATTCGTGCTCATGCGGATGCTTCCTTCCCATGGTCTGCTGCGGCCCGGTCGCGCAGGATGATGCGGCCTTTTCTGGCTTCAGCGCGGGCGTTAAAGACAACGGCGAGCACAATGACCACGCCCGAAATCGCCATTTGCGCGAAGGGTGAGATGCCGATGACGGGCAGCGCATTCTTGATGACGCCGAGGAACAGCGCGCCAAGCACCGCTCCGGCC
The DNA here is from genome assembly GCF_042885035.1 of Agrobacterium sp. NPDC058088. Lineage (NCBI taxonomy): Bacteria > Pseudomonadati > Pseudomonadota > Alphaproteobacteria > Hyphomicrobiales > Rhizobiaceae > Agrobacterium > Agrobacterium sp. NPDC058088. Next base: position 350,310 of record NZ_JBHVSU010000003.1, read on the forward strand.
ACCGAACCGATACCGCCGGCAATCGAGATGCCGCCGATCACATTGGCCGCCACGCTATCCAGTTCGAAACCGGCGGCGATATCCACATAGGCGACGGCGTAACGCGACACCCAGAGATAGCTGGCGAGACCGGCGAGCGCGCCCGACAGCACGAAGGCGAAGAAACGCGTCCGGCCGACATCGATGCCGGCATAGACAGCAGCACCCGGATTGCCGCCGGAGGCGTAAGCGGAGCGACCGAAGGAGCTTCGGGTGAGCACCAGCCAGGCCCCGGCGATGATGAGAATGGCGACCCAGGACAGAACCGGCATGCCGAGGATCATCGTGCGCGGCACATTGAGGAAAGTTGGCGAAAACTGATGCGCATTCACCCAGCCCCCACCCGAAAGCACGAAGGCCATGCCGCGGTAGATGGTGAGCGTGCCGAGCGTCACGACAATGGGCGGAATGCCGAGCCACCAGACGAGTATGCCGTTGATGGAACCCAGAAACGCGCCGATACCGACCGCCATGACGATGAGAAGCGGCAGCGGAATGCCCGGAAAAGCGGCATTGGTCATCGCCACCGCCATGCCGGTGAAGGCGAGGTTGGCGGCAACCGAAAGATCGATGGATTTGGTGAGAATGACCGCCATCTGCCCAAGCGCCAGAATGATGAGGATGGACGTATCATTGAATATATTGACGAGATTGCCGGGCCGGCCGAAGCCGGGCGCGCGTAGGGCAAAGCCCGCTATCATGACGATGATGATGCCCGCCAGCAGCCATTCGCGATTTTTGAGTAGACGTTGCATGTTCGTGGCCCCTCTCAGGCATTGCCGGTGGCGGCGCGCACCAGCTTTTCCGGAGAAAAATCGGCACGTTCGAACTGGCCCGCCATCAGTCCTTCGCGCATCACGATCGCGCGGTCGGACATGCCGAGGATTTCGGGAAGTTCGGATGAAATCATGATGATGGACAGGCCTTCGGCGGCAAGCTCGCTGATGAAGCCATGCACGGCGGCCTTGGAGCCGATATCGATGCCCTTGGTCGGTTCATCAAGAATGATGACCTTCGGCTGGGTGGCGAGCCACTTGCCGATCACCACCTTCTGTTGATTGCCGCCCGAAAGCGTGCCAACAGGCACCGAAAGGGCGGCCGCGCGCAGGTCGAGCCGCGCGGCATATTTGCGCGCCAGCGCGAATTCATTGGCCGCGGCCAGAAACCCCTTGCGCGAGGTGCGGGTGAGGGAAGGCAGCGACATGTTCTGATAGATCGGCATATCGAGCGCCAACCCGTGGCGGCCCCGCTCTTCCGGCACATAGACAATACCGGCGCGGATTGCATCTTCCGGCGAGCGGATGGTGAGCGGCTGGCCGTTCAGCATTACCTCTCCCGAAGCCGCACGGGTGATGCCGAACAGCGACTGGCAGAGTTCAGAGCGCCCGGCGCCGATCAGCCCATAAAGGCCGAGAATTTCGCCCTTGCGCAGATCGAGCGAAATATCGCGGAATTCCGTCTGGTGCGAATAGTCTCGGACCGACAGAACCGTCGGGCCGAGCGTGACGGCCTGTTTTGGGAAGGCATTCGTCACATCGCGGCCGACCATCAGCCGCACGATCTCGTCCTGCGGTGTAGTAGCGAGATTGCCTGCGCCGACCATCTTCCCGTCACGGAACACGGCGTAATTTTCGGCGATTTCATAGACTTCATCGAACTTGTGGCTGATGAAGAGGATCGCCTTGCCCTGCCGCTTGAGGTTTTCGACGATGCGGAAGAGATCGTCGATTTCCTTGCGCGAAAGAGCGGCGGTCGGTTCGTCCATGATGACGATGCGCGCCTCGACGGACAGCGCTCTGGCGATCGCGACCAGATGGCGTTGGGCAATCGACAGGTCTTTCAGCCGGATGGACGGATCTATGGTGCTTTCGAGTTGTTCCAGCAGAACGCGGGCGCGGTCGTTGATGGTCTTCCAGTCGATCAGGCCGAAACGACCTTTTGGCGCATGGCCGAGGAAGATGTTTTCGCCGACCGAAAGCTCGTCGAACAGCACGGTTTCCTGATGAATGGCGGTCACGCCGGCATCGATTGCGTCCTGTGCGCTATGGAAGTGGACAGTCTCGCCATCCAGCAGGATTCCGCCTTCGTTCGGGCGATAGATGCCGGTGAGGATCTTGACGAGCGTGGATTTGCCCGCGCCGTTCTCACCGATCAGGGCGGTAACCTTGCCGGGGTATAGCGCGATATTGACGCTATCAAGCGCTTTTACGCCGGGGAATATCTGGCTGATGCCGCGCATTTCCAGAATGGGTGTGGGGCTGGGGGCCTCTGTCATGTTGATGGTTTGGGTTTCAGCACGCATCATTCCGTCTTACCGGTCGGTTTTGAGTGAAGTGATCGGGGCCACCCCCCTCTGCCCTGCCGGGCATCTCCCCCACAAGGAGGGAGATCGGCCAGAAGAAAACGCTCGCTCACTCGCAACGTTAGAGATGGCCGAGAGGCCGCCGCATATCGATCTCCCCCCTTGTGGGGGAGATGCCCGGCAGGGCAGAGGGGGGTAACCTCCGCACCGCCGGATGTTATCAAGATCAAAAAATCTTCGAAAACTGGTCGATATTCTTCGCGTCATAAATAAACGGATCAGCCATCGCCGCTTCGCTGTTTTCGCCAACCTTGATCTTGCCCATGCGGCCAGCTTCGATTTCCGACCCGGGCTTGCCATCGGTTTCGCCCTTCACCAGGCGATAGGCGATCTGGGTGGCGGAATAACCGAGGTCGATCGGGTTCCAGATGGCGAATTCCTTTGTCGCACCGGACTTGATGGCGCCCGCCATTTCCGATGGCAGGCCAAGGCCTGTGACGAACACCTGACCGATCTTGCCGGCATCCTTCACGGCCTGCGACGCGGCGAGAACGCCAACCGTCGTCGGTGCGACGATAACTTTCACATTCGGCTGCGAGGAGAGCAGGCCCTGCGCTTCGCGATAGCTCTTGTCGGCAAGGTCGTCACCGTAAACCGTGGTGACGAGGTTGAGACCGGGGAAATCCTTCAGCTGCTTTTTCATCTCGCCGATCCAGACATTCTGGTTCGTGGAGGTGGTGGTAGCAGAGAGAATGGCGAAATCGCCCTTGCCGCCTTCGAGATGTGCCGCAGCCAGCTGCAGGCACATCTTGCCAATCAGCGCGTTGGACGAGGGGTTGAGCTGGAGAATGCGGCCTTCGGGAGCGACGCCAGAATCCCAAGAAATCACCTTGATCCCGCGTTGTGCCGCCTTTTTCAGTGCCGGAACAACGGCGTCGGGGTCGTTTGCGGAAATCGCGATGGCGTCAACGCCCTGCGCGATCAGCGAATTGATGACTTCGATCTGACCTTCCGCCGTGGTGGTGGTCGGGCCGGTATAGATGATCTCGACGCCGCCGAGGTCCTTTGCCGCCTCCTGTGCGCCCTTGTTGGCGGCTTCGAAAAAGCCGTTACCGAGTGATTTGACGACGAGCGCGATCTTGACGTCGGCGGCCTGGGCAACGCCGCCCAGTCCTGCGACAGAAAGAGCCGCGCTGAGTGCCAAGACGCTGGTCAATGTTCTGCGTGTAAGTTTCATGTCCCTTTTCCTCCCGTTTTGAACCTTGTTTTTCTCCCCCGCGCTCCTCATGCGACCGAAGAAGAATTCTCCTCATCCGGCGGGCCGGATGTTTTTCCCACGGCACCGGCAATCAGCAATTCGACGCCGGCATTTTCCACCATCCTTGCCGCCTCGTCCGAAATCCCGTCATCGGTGATGATGGTCGTGACGTTTTCGAGCGGGCATAAAATCAGGCTGGACCGTTTTCTGAATTTCGAGGAATCGACCATCACGATCAGCTCTTCCGCCTGCCGCATCAGCTTTTGCTCGCTCTGGATCACCAGCGCATCGGATTCCATGATGCCGAGCGCTCCCACGCCCTGCGCACCGAGAAATATCCGCCGCGCATAAAAATTGCGGATCGCATCATTCTCGAAAGGCGACAGGATAAGGCTCTGATCGCGATAGATCGCACCGCCTGGCACGCTGACACTGCATTTGGAATGTTTGACCAGATGCTCGGCAATGGCGAAAGAATTGGTCATCACCTGCAGGCGGCGGGCCGCCATGTAATGCACCATCTGGAATGTCGTGGTGCCGCCATTCAGGATGATCGCGTCGCCATCATTGCAGAGATCGACCGCCTTGCGCGCAATTGCGCGTTTCTTGTCGATATTGACCGATTCGGAGACGCGGAATGGCCGGGCTGCCAGGTTGCCCAGCTGCGGCGGATGTACCGCTTCCGCTCCGCCGCGCACGCGCCGCAATTTGCCCTGAACATGCAGAGACGCGATATCCCGGCGGATCGTGGCTTCCGACGCATCCGTCAGTTCGGCAATATCCTGCACCGTCACGACAGCTTTTTCCTGTGTGGCGCTCAAGATGATGCGATGGCGTTCGCGTTCGTGCATGGGGTCCTCCTGACCGTGATTATTCGCAATCTCTTTACGTTGTCAATCAACAACGATCAAATTAATCAATATCGCGCTGCAGCATGAAAAATTATGATCGTTTTTGATTGACATTGTGCTTTTGGATGCGCGATACCTGCGATCAAAGGAGGCGGGCCGGTATCGGCTCCGCGAATGCAGACAGATATTGGGAGGAAGACATGACGGGAACATCCCGCCTTCTCGAAAGCCGTTGGGACGACGCCTATGCGAAGACGCTCGATGAGCCCGGCAAGCTGCTTTATCGCTCCAATCTCTTAGGGGCCGACAAGCGCATCACCAATTATGGTGGCGGCAATACGTCTGCGAAGGTTCTTGAGGCTGATCCGCTGACCGGCGAAAAGGTCCGTGTCATGTGGGTCAAAGGCTCCGGCGGCGATGTCGGCACCATCAAGCTCGATGGTTTCGCGACACTTTATCTCGACAAGCTGGAAGCGCTGAAAGGCATTTATAAGGGCGTTGAAGACGAAGACCGCATGGTCGGCTTCCTGCCGCACTGCACCTTCAACCTCAATCCCCGCGCCGCCTCGATCGATACGCCGCTGCATGGTTTCGTGCCCTATGATCATGTCGATCATATGCATCCGGATGCGATCATTGCGATTGCCGCCTCTAAGAATTCGAAAGAACTGACGCAGCAGATCTTTGGCGATGAAATCGGCTGGCTGCCTTGGCGTCGTCCCGGTTTCCAACTCGGTCTTGATCTCGAAGCTTTCGTCAAAGCCAATCCCAGGGCGAAGGGCGTGGTGCTGGAAAGTCACGGCCTCTTCACCTGGGATAACGACGCAAAGGCTTGCTACGAACTGACGCTCGCCATCATCAACAAGGCGATCGAATGGTTTGCGGGAAAGACTGAAGGCAAGGTGACCTTCGGCGGTGCCGTTGCCAAGAGCCTGCCGGTGGCCGAACGCCGCGCCATTGCCGCCCGGCTGATGCCGGAAATCCGTGGCCGCATCGGCCGCGAGGAACGCAAGCTTGGCCATTTTGACGATCAGGATGCGGTTCTTGAATTCGTCAATTCTAAGGATCTGAAGCCGCTCGGGAACCTCGGCACATCCTGCCCGGACCATTTCTTGCGCACGAAAATCCGCCCGCTGATCCTTGATCTCGATACGGCGAAACCGGATGTCGACGCGCTCACGGCCGCTCTCGACGCGGCGCTGGAGGCTTACCGCGCGGATTATACGCGCTACTATGAGGCCTGCCGCCACGATAATTCACCGAAGATGCGCGATCCGAACCCGGTGATTTTCCTCATCCCCGGCGTCGGCATGTTGTCTTTCGCGAAAGATAAGGCGACCGCTCGCATCGCCGGCGAGTTTTATGTCAACGCCATTAACGTCATGCGCGGTGCTTCCACCGTATCGGAGTATCAGGGTCTTCCGGAGCAGGAAGCCTTCGATATCGAATATTGGCTGCTGGAGGAAGCAAAGCTACAGCGCATGCCGAAGCCGAAAAGTCTTGCCGGCCGCGTGGCTTTCGTCACCGGCGGTGCCGGCGGCATCGGCCGGGCAACGGCGGAACGGCTTGCGGGCGAGGGTGCCTGCGTGGTTCTGGCCGATATTGACGAGACCGCGCTGGAGGCCGCCAGGGGCGATTTCGTCAAGCGTTACAGCGCCGACGCGGTGCGTACCGTCAAGCTTGATGTGACGCAGGAGGACGCGGTGATTTCCGCCTTTGCGGAAGCGAGCGTGGAATTCGGCGGCGTGGATATCCTCGTTTCCAATGCCGGCATCGCTTCTTCCGCCCCGGTGGAGGATACGACGCTTGCCATGTGGAACAAGAATATCGACATTCTCGCCACGGGTTATTTCCTTGTGTCGCGAGAAGCATTCCGGCTGCTGCGGCGTCAGAATCTCGGCGGCAACGTCGTGTTCGTCGCCTCCAAGAATGGCCTTGCCTCTTCACCCAATGCGTCGGCCTATTGCACGGCGAAGGCCGCTGAGATTCATCTCGCCCGTTGCCTGGCGCTTGAAGGGGCGGAAGCGGGCATTCGCGTCAACACCGTCAATCCCGATGCCGTGCTGCGTGGTTCTAAAATCTGGAACGGCGAGTGGCGGGAGCAGCGTGCTGCTTCATCCAAGATCGAGGTGACCGATCTGGAGGAACATTACCGCAAGCGCTCGATGCTGAAGCTTAACGTCTTTCCGGAAGATATTGCCGAGGCGATCTACTTCCTGGCGTCCGACGCTTCCGCCAAGTCCACCGGCAACATCATCAATGTCGATGCCGGTAATGCGCAGAGTTTTACGCGATAATTGGGGGCGGTAACGGCTGGCGGTAACGCCGCGTTGACCGGGGAGGAAAAAATGACCGAGACGAAAATCGCCGCTGATGTGATCGCGGCTGAAAACGAAAAGCGCGCCGGCGCACAGAAAGACGACTATCAGGCGCTGGGCAACCAGCTAGCGCGCCGCAACATCGACATCGATGCCGTTACGGCCAAGGTGGCGGAATTTTTCGTCGCCGTGCCGTCCTGGGGCGTCGGCACGGGCGGCACGCGCTTTGCCCGTTTTCCCGGCACGGGTGAGCCGCGCGGCATTTTCGACAAGCTCGATGATTGCGCCGTCATCAACCAGCTGACGCGCGCTACACCCAATGTCTCCCTGCATATTCCGTGGGACAAGGAAGACCCGAAGCAGCTGAAGGCCCATGCCGATGCGCTGGGTCTCGGCTTCGACGCCATGAACTCCAACACGTTTTCGGATGCGCCCGGCCAAAGCCATTCCTACAAATACGGCTCCCTCAGCCACACGGACGCCGCCACGCGTCGGCAGGCCGTGGAACACAACATCGAATGTATCGAAATCGGTGACGCCATCGGCTCCAAGGCACTGACGGTGTGGGTGGGCGATGGCTCCAACTTCCCCGGCCAGAGCAATTTCACGAGAAGTTTCGAACGTTATCTCGCGGCCATGGCCGATATCTACAAGGCGCTGCCGGATGACTGGCGCATCTTTTCCGAACACAAGATGTATGAGCCGGCCTTCTATTCCACTGTGGTACAGGACTGGGGCACCAATTATCTCATCGCCAATACGCTGGGCGAAAAGGCCTTCTGCCTCGTCGATCTCGGCCACCATGCGCCGAACACCAATATCGAGATGATCGTCGCCCGGCTTATCCAGTTCGGCAAACTCGGCGGGTTCCATTTCAACGACAGCAAATATGGCGATGATGATCTCGATGCCGGCTCGATCGAGCCCTACCGCCTGTTCCTCGTCTTTAACGAACTGGTGGACGCCGAACATCGCGGCGTGAAGGGTTTCCATCCCGCCCATATGATCGACCAGTCGCATAATGTGACGGACCCGATCGAAAGCCTGATCTCCAGCGCCAATGAAATCCGCCGTGCCTATGCGCAGGCACTGCTGGTGGATCGCGTGGCTCTCGATGGCTATCAGCAGGAGAATGACGCGTTGATGGCTTCAGATACGTTGAAGCGGGCCTACCGCACCGATGTCGAGCCGATCCTTGCGCAGGCCCGGCAATTGGCAGGCGGCGCGATCGATCCGATTGCGGCCTATCGGGCGAGCGGCTACCGCAAGCGGGTGGCGGCGCAACGGCCTGCTTCGGTCGGCGGCAGCGGCGGTATTGTGTAAGTTCGGTATCGCTAGAACAGGGAAAGCTGAGGCTGACTACACACCTTGCCTCTATCTCGACGTCATCCTCGGCCTTGTGCCGAGGATCTGCTAGCGTCGCATAAAATCGATAGGCAGCAGATGCTCGGGACAGCCCGAGCATGACGAAGGTGAAGGTGTTGGTGACGCACTCGCCCACTCGCTGCGCGCCTTTATTACTTTCCTGAAGGCGATTGCCGGCGCACCTGAAACGTATGCTCCGGCCCGGGAAACGCCCCCGAGCGAACTTCATCGGCATAGGCCGCCGCTGCTTCGGAAACCATTGGGCTTAGATCAGCGAAGCGCTTGACGAATTTCGGTTTGAAATCGGAAAACAGGCCAAGCATGTCGTCGGAAACCAGCACCTGTCCGTCACAGGCCGGCGATGCGCCGATGCCGACGGTTGGGGCGGCAAGTTTCTCCGTCAACTCGCGGGCAAGCGGTTCTACGGTACCTTCCACGACGATGGCGAAGGCGCCGGCCTGATCGACGGCAATTGCGTCGCGCCAGATTTTCTGCGTTTCCGCATCCGAATGGCCGAGCGAGCGGAAGCCGCCGGCAGTGTGGACGAGCTGCGGCATCAGCCCGACATGGCCGAAGACGGGAATGCCGCGCGCGACCAGAAAGGCAATGGTCTCTGCCATTTCCTCGCCGCCTTCCAGCTTCACGCCGTCGCAGCCGGTCTCCTGCATCAGCCGGACAGCGTTGCGGAAGGCCTGTTCTTTCGATTCCTGATAGGTGCCGAAGGGAAGGTCAACGATGACGCAGGCATGGTCGACGCCGCGCATGACGGCGCGACCATGGGCGATCATCATGTCCAGCGTCACACCCACCGTCGTATCCATGCCGTAAAGCACCATGCCGAGCGAATCTCCGACCAGCAAGAGATCGCAATGCGGGTCGAGCAGCCGGGCAATCGGCGTCGTATAGGCAGTGAGGCAGACGATGCGCCCTTCGCCTTTCATCTGCCGGATGGAGACCGTCGTCAGCCGTTTTTGTTTTGCATGCGCGCTCATTGGGCGGCCTCCTGTTTCCCGGTCTTATCGCGGCCGATGACGCGGTTGTCGAGAAGCCGCGTGCTGCCGACGCGCACGAACAGCGCGACCAGCACGGGGCCTGCCTGCAGGGAGGTAACGGGTGCCAGCGTATCGGGATCGCGCACTGCAACAACCTCCGGCGAAGCCAAGGGCTCGGCTGCGATGAACTTTTCTATTGCCGCTTCAACGGCTGCCGGGTCATCAAGGCCTTCAACATAAAGCCGTTCGGCCTCATCCAGAGCGCGGGGCACGATCACGGCGGCAGCGCGTTGCTCGGGCGTCAGATAAACATTGCGCGACGAGCAGGCGAGCCCGTCGGCCTCGCGCACCGTGGCGACGGGAACGACCCGCACCGGCTGGGCAAGGTCTTCCACCATGCGCCGGATCAGCGTTACCTGCTGATAGTCCTTTTCACCGAAATAGGCCGCGTCCGGCTGGACGAGATTAAACAGCTTGGTCACGACGGTGGTAACGCCGGCGAAATGCCCCGGGCGCACCGCACCTTCCAGCTGGCTGCCCAGTTCCGGCACATCCACCACCGTTTGCATCGGGCGCGGATACATCTCCGTAACGTCAGGAGCGAACAGAATATCGACACCCGCCTCCTGCAATAGCTGGCTGTCGCGCGCGAGATCGCGTGGATAACGCGCCAGATCTTCATTCGCGCCAAACTGCAACGGGTTAACGAAGATGGAAACCACCGTCACGTCGTTTTCCGCTTTGGCTCTGGCAACCAGCGTCAGATGGCCGACATGCAGAAAACCCATGGTCGGAACAAAGCCGATGGTTTTGCCTTCGCGGCGAAAGGCGGCTATCGCAGCCCGCAATTCGGCGACGGTTTTTACAAGGCGCATGGGGTCTCCTCCGGCTGCCCGATCGCCATCCGGCGAAAGGTGGTGGATAGAACGCGATTTGCTGAACGGGGTCAACGCGGCCGCGAGCATTATATCGATTAACAGCTGAAGAGGCGCCGTCGCTTTGAAGTGCTGCGGTTCAGGATTTGCCGACCCATGCTGGCGGGCGCTTTTCGGCAAAAGCCTGCCGCCCTTCGCGCGCTTCATCGCTGCCGCTAACGGCTGCGATGGCGTCTTCTGCAAAGGCAAGCCGCTTATCGGAAGGCATGTCGCGCATTGCCAGCAAGGCTGCCTTTCCGGCCGCGATGGCACCCGGCGCGTTCTGCCGCAACCTTGTGAGAACATCTTCGATCAAACTATCGAGTTCGGCCAGGGGTGCGGTGCGATTGACGAGGCCGAGACGTGTGGCCTCCGCAGCGCTTATCGGCTGACCGAGATAGGCCATTTCCTGAAGCCCGCCAAGGGGTATTTTCGCCAGCAGCTTTGCCGCCACCATGGCGGGGAAAAGCCCGATCCGCACTTCCGGCAGGCCGAATTCGGCATGATCCGCGGCATAGGCAAGATCGCAGGCGGCGACAAGGCCGAGCCCGCCGGCCAGAACCCGGCCATTGATGCGGGCAATGACGGGCTTGTTGCAGCTCTCTATGGCGCGCATCAGGTCGGCAATCGGGTTTGTCCCATTGCGCGAAAGGAACATGCCGCCGGCACTTTCTTTCAGATCGGCTCCCGAGCAGAAACTGCGGTCTCCCGCTGCCGTTATCACCACGGCTCGCAGGCTGCCGTCGCCTGATGCCGCGCGGATCGCAGCGGTCAGCGCATCCGTCATCGCGGCATTGAGGGCGTTGTGAACCGCGGGCCGGTTGAGCGTCAGCCAGAGAACGTCCTTGTGTGTCTCCTGCAGCGATTCATCCGCCATGCAGGTCACCCTCCTGTTTTGCGGCAAGCAGCGCTTTTCCGGCGCGGGCCGCGTTCGGCCTGCCGAGATGCCGGCTGATCCACTCACCGGTCTTCGCGACCGCCATCAGGTCGATACCGGTTTTAATACCAAGTCCTTGCAGCAGATAAACGACATCTTCCGTCGCGACATTACCGCTCGCCCCCGGCGCAAAGGGGCAGCCGCCCAGCCCGGCAACGGAACTGTCGAAAACGACGATGCCTTCCTGAAGCGAGGCGAGCACATTGGCGACGCCCTGCCCATAGGTATTATGGAAATGCATGGCGATTTTTTCACGCGAAATGCCGGTCGCCACACGCTCAATGACCTTGCGGACCTGGCCAGCCGTGCCGACGCCGATCGTATCGCCGAGCGAGATTTCATAGCAGCCGAGGGCCATAAGCGCCTCGGCCATCGCCGCCACTTCATCGGGCGCAACTGCCCCATCATAGGGACAACCGGCAATGCAGGAAACGTAACCGCGCATGCGGATATTCCGGCTGGCGGCCGCCTCCGCGACATCGCGTAGGCGCTCAAGGCTGTCGGCGCGCGAGCAGCCGATATTGTGCTGGCTGAAACCTTCCGAGGCGGAGACGAAAACGGCAATTTCCGCGACACCTGCCTCGATGGCCGCCTCGAAACCTTTTATATTGGGAACAAGCGCCGGATAGGCCGTTCCCGGCCGTCGTTCGAGGCCTTGAAACACCTCCCTCGAACCCGCCATTTGCGGCACCTTTTGGGGAGATACGAAGGCGCCCGTTTCGACCGATTGCAGGCCGGCTGCGGCGAGCCGCTCGACAAGCTCGATCTTGATGGGAGTGGAAACCTCGGCGCTTTCGTTCTGCAGACCGTCACGCGCGCCCACCTCAACGATCTTCACATTGCGAGGCCAGCCCATCTCACACACCCTCCGGCTCGAAATCCACCAGCACCGCACCGGCGACGACCATGTCGCCTTCAGCGCAGTTGATGGCAGTGACGGTGCCTTTCGACGGGGCGCGGATCGTATGCTCCATCTTCATCGCCTCCATCACGACAAGCGCATCGCCGGTCTCGACGGCCGCGCCGCTCTGGCTGAGCACGGCACGGACAACGCCCGGCATGGGCGCCTCAAGACCGCCGATATGGCCGGCAGAATCCGCAATGTCGACCGGATCCGGCTGACTGATGCGATAGTGTTCGCCCCGCAGAAAAAGGGCGTAGCTGTCACCCTCCGCAAAGAAATAGCCTTGCCATGTCCTGTCGTTGACGGTCGCGCGAAAGCGGCCGCTGTCTGAGAGGTTGCCCCGGATGCGGATTGTCTGTCCGCTGGTCTCCAGTAAAAAGCCGTCCGCTTCATAGGTAACACCAAGGTCGATTGGCTGGTTCTGAAGAGTGAAATGCAGCGTTTCCCGCGCGGGCGCATTCAGCCTGAAGGCATTGGTGGTGTTCCAGGGACTATAGGGGTCGGTCTTTGCTTGCGGGTTGGCGCTTTCGTTTTTACGGGTGAGAAGGAGGCCGAGCGCAGCCAGTACGATCTCCTTTTCGCCCACGGCCTCCGGTGCAAAAAGGGCTGCGTCGTTGCGCGCGATGAAGCCGGTATCCAGATCGGCGGCGGCGAAAGCATCGAGCCCCGCAAGCCGTGTCAGAAAGGCGACGTTGCTGATGACACCGCAGATCGCCAGCTCTTCAAGCGCCATTTTTAGACGCCGTACGGCGGCGGAGCGGTCATGATCCCAGACGATCAGCTTGGCGATCATCGGATCGTAATGCACGGTGATGGCGTCGCCGGTGCGGATGCCGCTGTCGATCCTGAGATGCGGGTCTTCGTCGGGAAAGACAAGATGGCTGATCATGCCAATCGACGGCAGAAAATCATGCGCCGGGTCTTCGGCATAAATCCGGGCCTCTATGGCGTGGCCGTTGATGCGCAGACCGGTCCAGTCTTCCGGCAGCGCTTCTCCATTCGCGACGCGGATTTGCCATTCAACCAGATCGAGACCGGTAATATATTCCGTCACCGGATGCTCGACCTGAAGCCGCGTGTTCATTTCCATGAAATAGAAGTCGCCGGATGGATCGAGCAGGAACTCCACCGTTCCCGCACCTCGATAATCGATGGCGCGGGCGGCGGCGGTTGCCGCATCATACATGCGTTGCCGCAAGGCGTCGGACAGCCCGGAGGCGGGGGCTTCCTCTATCACCTTCTGGTGCCGGCGCTGGATCGAGCAGTCGCGTTCAAAAAGTGAGACGCAATTGCCGTGGCCATCGGCAAAGACCTGCACTTCCACATGGCGCGGTCGTTCCAGGTATTTTTCGATCAGCATGCGGTCATTGCCGAAGGCGGCAAGCGCTTCGCGTTTTGCGCCGGCAAGCTCCACCGCGAAGTCACGCTTTTGCCTGACGACGCGCATGCCCTTGCCACCGCCGCCGGCCGAGGCCTTGAGCAGCACCGGATAACCGATTTTGTCTGCTTCGGCCGCCAGCCGTTTTTCGGCCTGCTCATCGCCGTGATAACCGGGAACGACGGGAACACCCGCCTCGGTCATCAGTGCCTTCGCTTCGCTCTTTCCACCCATGGCGCGGATTGCCTGTGGCGGTGGGCCGATGAAAATGAGGTCTGCGGCGGCACAGGCTTCGGCGAAATCGGCATTTTCGGACAGAAAGCCGTAACCCGGATGGATCGCCTCCGCGCCGGTTGTTTTTGCCGCTGCGATGATTTTTTCCGCATCGAGATAAGAAGCGCGCGCCGGTGCGGGGCCGATGGCGATGGCCTCATCGGCCAGCGCCACATGCATGGCGTTTCGGTCGGCATCCGAATAGACCGCGACGGTGCGGATACCCATGCGGTTGGCGGTGCGGATGATGCGGCAGGCGATTTCGCCCCTGTTGGCGATCAGTATTTTAGAGAACATCGTCGCCTCACATCCTGAATATGCCAAAACGGGTGGGCTCTATCGGTGCGTTGAGCGCGGCGGAGAGGCCAAGTCCAAGCACGAGGCGGGTATCCTTCGGGTCTATGATGCCATCGTCCCACAGCCTTGCACTGGCATAATAGGGATGGCCTTCCCGTTCGTATTTTTCCCGGATCGGCTGTTTGAACGCCTCTTCGCCTTCCTTCGACCAGTGACGGCCATCGGCCTCGATGCCGTCGCGGCGGATTTGCGCCAGAACGGACGCCGCCTGTTCGCCGCCCATCACCGAAATGCGGGCATTCGGCCACATCCACAGGAAGCGCGGCGAATAGGCCCGCCCGCACATGCCGTAATTGCCGGCCCCGAAGGAGCCGCCGATGATGACGGTAAATTTCGGCACTTTGGCTGACGCAACAGCGGTGACGAGCTTTGCGCCATCCTTGGCGATACCACCAGCCTCATAGGCCTTGCCGACCATGAAGCCGGTGATGTTTTGCAGGAAAACCAAGGGGATGCCACGCTGGCAGCAGAGCTCGATGAAATGCGCGCCCTTCAGCGCCGATTCCGAAAAAAGGATACCGTTATTGGCGATGATGCCAACAGGATAGCCATGGATATGGGCGAAACCACAGACCAGCGTCGTACCGTAAAGCGCCTTGAACTCATCAAATTCAGAACCATCCACCAGACGGGCGATGATCTCACGCACCTCGAAGGGTTTGCGTGTGTCAGCTGGAACGATGCCGTAAAGCTCATCTGCGGGATAAAGTGGCTCTGCCGGCTCGCGGATATCCAGCTCCACCTGCTTGCGGCGGTTGAGGGTAGAAACGATCCGCCGGGTCAGCGCCAGCGCATGGCGGTCGTTGTGGGCATAGTGATCGGTCACGCCGGATTGCCGCGAATGCACATCCGCACCACCCAGGTCCTCCGCGCTCACCACTTCGCCGGTCGCCGCCTTTACCAGCGGCGGGCCGCCGAGGAAGATCGTGCCCTGATTTTTGACGATGACGGACTGGTCGCTCATGGCAGGCACATAGGCCCCGCCCGCCGTACAACTACCCATCACCACGGCGATCTGGGCGATGCCTTCCGCCGACATATTGGCCTGATTGTAGAAGATACGGCCGAAATGATCGCGGTCGGGAAACGCCTCGTCCTGATTGGGCAGGTTCGCGCCGCCGGAATCCACAAGGTAAATGCAGGGCAGGCGGTTCTCCGTGGCGATTTCCTGCGCGCGCAGGTGTTTCTTCACCGTTAGCGGATAATAGGTGCCGCCCTTTACCGTCGCATCATTGGCGACGATCACACATTCGCGGCCCGAGACCCGGCCGATGCCAGTGACGATGCCGGCGGCGGGAACGGGTTCGTCATACACCTCGTAAGCTGCAAATTGCGAAAATTCGAGGAATGGACTGCCGGGATCGAGAAGTGTTTCGATCCGGTCGCGCGCCAGCAATTTGCCGCGGGAGAGATGCCGTTCGCGGGCCTTGTCACCGCCACCTCTGGAGATTTTTTCGACGTGTTGGCGCAGGTCATCGACCAGACCCGACATGAAATCGACATTGGCAGCGAAGGTGGGGTCGCGGTCCAGGCTGGATGTAAGTTTCATCGCGTGTCCTCACCCGTTGCCCTTGACCAGTTCGCGGCCGATCAGCATCCGACGAATTTCGCTGGTGCCCGCACCGATCTCGTAAAGCTTGGCGTCGCGCAGCAACCGTCCGGCCGGGCTTTCATTGACATAGCCGGAGCCGCCGAGAAGCTGGATCGCATCCAGCGCCACTTGCGTCGCCCGCTCGGCGGCAAAGAGGATTGCGCCTGCCGCATCCTGCCTCGTGATGCGGCCATTGTCGCAGGCCCGGGCCACGGCATAGACATAGGCGCGGGATGCATTCATGGCCGAATAAATGTCGGCGAGCTTGCCCTGCACCAGCTGGAATTCGCCGATCGGCTTGCCGAATTGCTTGCGCTCGCGGGCATAGGGCAGCACCAGATCGATGGCCGCCTGCATGATGCCAACAGGGCCGGCGGCCAGCACGGCGCGCTCGTAATCCAGCCCGCTCATCAGCACCGTCACGCCGTCATTGAGGCGGCCGAGAATGTTTTCTTCCGGCACCTCGCAATCCTCGAACACCAATTCTGATGTGGGTGAGCCGCGCATGCCGAGCTTGTCGAGTTTCTGGGCCGGGCGAAACCCCTTGAAGCCCTTTTCGATCAGGAAGGCCGTGATGCCGCGCGGGCCGGCGGACATATCCGTCTTGGCGTAAACCACCAGCGTATCGGCCTCGTGGCCATTGGTGATCCACATTTTCGCGCCGTTCAGCACATAGCGGTCGCCTCTGCGCTCCGCCTTCAGACGCATCGAGACGACATCCGAACCGGCTTCCGTCTCGCTCATGGCGAGAGAACCGACATGTTCACCGGAAACGAGTCTCGGCAGATATCTGTGCTTCTGCTCATCCGTTCCCCAGCGGTGAATCTGGTTGATGCAGAGGTTGGAATGAGCGCCGTAGGAAAGGCCGATGGAAGCGGAAGCCCGGCTTATCTCTTCCATCGCCACGCAATGGGCGAGATAGCCCATGTCGGCACCGCCGAATTCTTCCGAAACCGTGATGCCGTGCAGACCGAGCTCACCCATTTCCGGCCAGAGCTTGCGTGGAAAACGGTCGTTCCTGTCGATCTCCGCCGCCAGCGGAGCGATTTTATCATCTGCAAATGCACTTGCGCTGTCGCGCAATGCTGCGATTTCCGGGCCGAGATCGGCATCGAAAATGGCGGCGAGGTTCAAACTCATCGCGTCTCCTCCTCCGGACGGCAGACCGTCCCTTTTGTAAGCAGCCGGCACCTCCTCCGCGCCGGCAGCCCTTGATTACGGCGTGTCACCCCCGGTGAAGGCGGCGGAACGGCGTACGAATGTCTTGATGGCGAAATTGGACTGGATGCGCGACACGCCGGGAACCGTGGTCAGGAAATCCAGAAGCTCCTGATAATGTGGCAAATCCCGCACCATGGCATGGATCAGATAATCGGAACTGCCGCTGGTCTGATAACCGCCTACAACTTCGGGAATGGAGGCGACGTGGTGTTCGAAGGTTGTCAATGCTTCCTTGATCTGCCGTTCCAGCGTGACGGAGATGAAGACACCCATATTGCCGAGCAGCCGGTTCTCATCGAACACGGCGGTATAGCCACGAATGATGCCTTCCTCTTCCAGCTTGCGTACACGGCGCAGCGTTGGCGTGAAGGAAAGACCGATGCGGGCGGCCAGATCGCGCCAGCTTACCCGCCCGTCATCGCCGAGCACATGCAGAATCTTGCGGTCGAAACTGTCGAGCTCAATCATGGATCATTTGCTCTATCATATGACTAATTATTGGATCAAAGATATCGCCAATCAAAAAACTGTCAATCAAAATAGCTTTGAAATGAATTCGAGATAGTGATAGCGTTCACCTCAGTCGCGGTCTGGAGGAGATGGTGGCTGTTGGCCGTTCTCTCAAGCGGAGTGCGGGCAAAGGGAGGTGAATTTGGCTGTGCATGACCCTGTCGTGATCGTCGGGGCCGCCCGTACTGCTATGGGCGGGTTCCAGGGCGAATTCAAATCGGTGGCTGCGCCCGATCTTGGGGCGACGGCGATCCGTGCGGCCGTCGAACGGGCTGCTATTTCGGTTTCTGACATTGATGATGTCCTGATGGGCTGTGTGCTCACGGCTGGGCAGGGACAGGCGCCTGCCAGACAGGCAGCCATTGCCGCCGGCATTCCCAACTCGGTTGGCGCGACGACCATCAACAAGATGTGCGGCTCGGGCATGAAGGCGATCATGCTGGGCCATGACCAGATCGCGGCGGGAAGCTCTTCCATCGTGCTGGCGGGCGGCATGGAAAGCATGAGCAATGCGCCCTATCTGCTGGATCGCGCTCGAAATGGTTATCGTCTCGGTCATGGCAAGGTCATCGACCATATGTTTCTCGACGGTCTCGAGGACGCCTATGACAAGGGCCGGCTGATGGGCACTTTCGCGGAAGATTGCGCTGAAACCTATCAATTCACCCGCGCCATGCAGGATGACTATGCGCTTGCCTCGCTGGAGCGGGCGCGACGCGCCATAGCGGAGGGAGCCTTCGAAGCGGAAATAGCGCCTGTCGGCAATGTCGCCGTAGATGAGCAGCCGGGCAAAGCAAGGCCGGAGAAAATCCCGCAGCTCAAGCCCGCCTTTCGCGATGGCGGAACGGTGACGGCGGCAAATTCCAGCTCGATTTCCGATGGCGCTGCCGCTCTCGTTCTCATGCGCAGATCGGAAGCGGAACGAAGGGGCCTTTCGCCGCTGGCGACCATCATCGGTCAGGCCGCCCATGCGGATGCGCCGGCGAAATTTCCAACGGCTCCTATCGGCGCGATGAAAAAGCTGTTCGAAAAAACAGGCTGGGCGGCGAAGGATATCGATCTCTTCGAAATTAACGAGGCCTTCGCGGTCGTGGCAATGGCGGCGATGCGTGATCTCGATCTGCCGCATGAGAAGGTGAATGTGCATGGCGGTGCTTGCGCGCTTGGCCACCCCATCGGGGCTTCCGGTGCACGCATCGTCGTCACGTTGCTGGCCGCTTTGCAGCGTCACGGACTGAAACGCGGCGTTGCCGCCGTCTGCATCGGCGGCGGCGAAGCAACTGCGCTCGGCATTGAGCGACTTTAAGGGGAGGCGGCGATGATCCTGAATGAAGCGCAGCAGCAGATCAGAGACATGGCCCGCGATTTCGCCCAAGAACGGCTGGCCCCCGGAGCTGCCGCACGCGACCGGGAAAGCCGGTTCCCGAAAGACGAGCTAAAAGAAATGGGAGACCTCGGTTTCCTCGGCATGTTGGTCTCCGAAGACTATGGCGGGTCGGAAACCGGTGCCGTCGCTTATGCCTTGGCGCTGGAGGAAATCGCTGCCGGTGATGGCGCCTGTTCCACCATTATGAGCGTCCATAATTCGGTCGGTTGCGTGCCGATCCTGAAATTCGGCACGGAAGATCAGAAACAGCGTTTTTTGCCGAAACTGGCTTCCGGCGAATGGATCGGCGGTTTCGCGCTGACCGAACCGCAGGCTGGTTCCGATGCCTCCAACCTGAAGACCCGCGCCCGGCGGGATGGCGACCGCTATATTCTCGATGGCGCAAAACAGTTCATAACGTCAGGCAAGAATGGTGATGTCGTCATCGCCTTTGCCGTGACCGATGCTGCTGCGGGCAAGAAGGGCATCAGCGCCTTCATCGTGCCGACCGATACGCCGGGTTACGAGGTCATCAGGGTCGAAGAAAAACTAGGCCTGCATTCATCCGATACCTGCCAGATAGCGTTCACCGAGATGGCGGTCCCAGTCGAATTGCGGCTGGGCGAAGAAGGGCAGGGCTATCGTATCGCGCTCGCCAATCTGGAAGGCGGCCGCATCGGCATAGCCGCGCAGGCGGTCGGCATGGCGCAGGCGGCCTTCGAGGCGGCGCGGGATTATGCCCGCGAGCGCCAGGCCTTCGGGCAGGCGATCATCGAACATCAGGCGGTGGCGTTTCGCCTCGCGGATATGGCGACGCGCATTCAAGCGGCGCGGCAACTGGTGTTGCATGCGGCGGCGCTGAAGGAGGCGGGCGAGCCCTGCCTTTCCGAGGCCTCGATGGCCAAGCTCTTCGCGTCGGAAATGGCCGAACGCGTTTGCTCGGACGCCATCCAGATTCACGGCGGTTACGGCTACATGGCGGATTATCCGGTGGAGCGGATCTATCGCGATGTGCGCATCTGCCAGATTTACGAGGGGACAAGCGATGTCCAGCGGATGGTGATCGCAAGAAACATTTGAGCGTTGTTTCGCGGTCTGGAGGAGACCGTGACGGGAGGAGTAAAATGGATATATCAGAAACGCCACGTCTCAGCCTGCATGTTCCAGAGCCTGCGGTGCGGCCCGGCGGGGAGCCGGATTTCTCCAATGTAAAAATACCCAAGGCCGGCTCCGTGCCGCGCCCGGAGGTGGACGCTGCACCGGAAAGCATGCGCGATCTCGCTTATTCAATCATCCGCGTTCTCAATCATCAGGGCGAGGCCGTCGGGCCGTGGGCCGGGCTGCTTTCGGATGACGACCTGCTGGTCGGCCTGAAAAACATGATGCGGCTTCGGGCGTTCGATGCGCGCATGCTGATGGCGCAGCGGCAGGGCAAGACGTCGTTTTATATGCAGCATCTGGGGGAGGAGGCTGTCAGCTGCGCCTTCCGCAAGGCTCTTTCGAAGGGCGACATGAATTTCCCAACCTACCGGCAGGCGGGATTGCTGATCGCTGACGACTATCCGCTCGTTACCATGATGAACCAGATCTACTCCAACGAACTCGACCCGCTGCACGGGCGGCAATTGCCGGTTCTTTACTCCTCCAAGGAGCATGGCTTCTTTACCGTGTCAGGCAACCTCGCCACGCAGTATGTGCAGGCGGTCGGCTGGGCGATGGCGTCTGCCATTAAGGGCGATACGAAGATCGCGGCCGCCTGGATCGGCGACGGTTCGACGGCGGAGTCGGATTTCCATTCCGCGCTGGTCTTCGCCTCAACTTACAAGGCCCCGGTCATCCTCAATATCGTCAACAATCAATGGGCCATTTCCACCTTTCAGGGCATTGCACGCGGCGGCTCCGGCACCTTTGCGGCGCGTGGGCTGGGCTTTGGCATTCCCGCACTCAGGGTCGATGGCAATGATTATCTCGCTGTTTATGCCGTGGCGCGTTGGGCAGTGGAGCGGGCGCGGCGCAATCTCGGCCCGACACTCATCGAATACGTCACCTATCGCGTCGGCGCTCATTCCACCTCAGACGATCCGAGCGCTTACCGCCCCAAGACCGAGTCCGAGGCATGGCCTTTGGGCGACCCGGTTCTGAGATTGAAGAAACATCTCATCCTGCGCGGCGTGTGGTCGGAGGAACGGCACCGGCAGGCGGAGGCGGAAATCTCCGATGAAGTGCTTGAAGCGCAACGCGACGCGGAAAGCCACGGCACGCTGCATGAAGGCAAAAAACCGCCGAAAAAGGATATTTTCGAAGGCGTCTACGCCGAGATGCCGCCGCATCTCGTCCGCCAGCGCCAGAAGGCAGAGTGGTAAGACATGGCAAGAATGACGATGATTGAAGCCGTCCGCAGCGCCATGGATGTGTCCATGGAGCGCAGCGACGACGTCGTGGTGTTCGGCGAAGATGTTGGCTATTTCGGTGGGGTTTTCCGCGCCACGCAGGGGCTGCAGCAGAAATACGGTAAAACACGCTGTTTCGATGCGCCGATCAGCGAATCCGGTATTGTCGGCACCGCCATCGGTATGGCCGCTTACGGATTGCGGCCCTGTGTCGAAATCCAGTTCGCCGATTACATGTATCCCGCCTATGACCAGATCACCCAGGAGGCAGCGCGTATCCGTTATCGCTCCAATGGCGATTTCACCTGCCCGATCGTTCTTCGCATGCCGACCGGTGGCGGCATTTTTGGCGGGCAGACGCATAGTCAGAGCCCGGAAGCGCTTTTCACCCATGTCTGCGGGCTGAAGGTGGTGGTTCCTTCCAATCCCTATGACGCCAAGGGGCTGCTGATCGCCTCCATCGAAGATCCCGACCCCGTGATGTTTCTGGAGCCGAAGCGCCTTTATAACGGTCCCTTTGATGGCCACCATGACCGGCCGGTAACGCCCTGGTCCAAACACGATATGGGGGAGGTGCCGGAAGGTCATTACACCGTTCCCATCGGCAAGGCCGAGATACGCCGTCCCGGAAACGCTGTCACCGTCATTGCTTATGGCACCATGGTGCATGTGGCGCTGGCGGCGGCGGAAGAGACCGGTGTGGATGCCGAAATCATAGACCTTCGCAGCCTGCTGCCGCTGGATCTCGATAGTATCGTCAAATCCGTCTCCAAGACCGGCCGCTGTGTCATGGTGCATGAGGCGACGCTGACCTCCGGCTTCGGCGCCGAGGTCGTGTCGCTCGTACAGGAGCATTGCTTTTATCATCTGGAGGCTCCCGTCGTGCGTGTCGCCGGCTGGGATACGCCTTATCCGCATGCCCAGGAATGGGACTATTTTCCGGGTCCGGCTCGTGTCGGGCGCGCCCTCGTTGACGTCATGGAGGCCTGATTATGGCGGAATTTACCCTCACAATGCCCGATGTGGGTGAAGGTGTTGCAGAAGCCGAACTGGTGGAATGGAACGTCAAACCGGGCGATATCGTCCATGAGGACATGGTGCTGGCCGCGGTGATGACGGACAAGGCGACGGTGGAAATCCCATCCCCCGTGGCGGGCGTCGTTACCTGGCTCGCCGTGACGGTCGGAAATACTGTGCCGGTGAAGGCACCGCTCCTGCGCATCGAAACAGATGTCGCCGCCGCCGCTCCCAATGGCAGCGTGCCGGAAGCGGAAGTACCGACCCAGATGACGGAAGCGCCTGCCGACATGACGGACACGCCGCCACCCGTTGAAGCCCAGCCGACGGCGCGAGAGCCCGAGGAGGCGCCGCCGCCCGCCGCCGCCGAACCGCATCACAAGCCGCTCGCATCCCCCGCCGTTCGCCAGCGTGCCGATGATCTCGATATTGATCTCACCAAGGTCAAGGGCACGGGGCCGGACGGGCATATCACCCATGCCGATCTCGATGGGTTTTTAACGGTACGGGGTCGGCCGGAACGCCCTGAACCTGTAGCGCCGCACGATAGCGCCGTGGAGGAAGTGAAGATAACTGGACTACGGCGCAAGATTGCCGAGAAAATGGTGCTGTCCGCCTCCCGCATTCCTCACATCACCTATGTCGAAGAAGTCGACGTGACCGATCTGGAGGATCTTCGCGCTACGATGAACGGCAACCGCCGTTCCGGGCAGCCGAAACTGACGATCCTGCCGTTTCTGATGCGCGCTCTGGTGAAAGCCGTGGCCGATCATCCCGGCATGAATGCCACTTTCGACGACGAGCAAGGGGTCGTCAGCCACTACGAGGCGGTTCATATCGGCATCGCCACGCAAACGCCGGCGGGCCTGACGGTTCCGGTCGTTCGTCACACGGAAACGCTTGGCCTTTGGGAATGCGCGGAAGAAGTCGCGCGCGTCGCTGAGGCCGCCCGCACCGGCGCGGCGCATCGGGAAGAGTTGATGGGGTCCACCATCACCATCAGTTCGCTGGGGGCCTTGGGTGGTGTTGTTTCGACGCCCATCATCAATCATCCCGAGGTGGCGATCATCGGCGTCAACAAGATCGTGACGCGGCCGGTCTGGGACGGGATCCGGTTTGTACCGCGCAAGATGATGAACCTCTCTTCGAGCTTCGATCACCGTGTCGTCGACGGGTGGGATGCCGCCGTCTTCATCCAGGCCGTCAAGGCGCTCCTGGAAAAGCCGGCACTGATATTCATCGACGGCTGAGGTTTCATCCAAAAGCTTTTTTCCGTGAAGCACTCCGGCTTCATGGAACTGTTTCGCTGTCGGTATAGGCTTGCGTTCGTCATCTTCGGGTATAGAAGAGAAGAACGAGAAGCATGTTTTCTCATCATGATCATAGTGGCGGACGAGGGCGCTCCGGTGCCCGGCGGTCCGCTGTCCGCCGGCAACCGAATGAAGAAGAAGGTCCTCCCATGCGCACTCCCAAACCCGTTGTCCTGACTATTCTCGATGGCTGGGGGCTGAACGAGGACACATCCAGCAACGCGCCCGTTCTGGCGAATACGCCCACCATGGACCGGCTTTTCGCCACCTGCCCGAATGCGACGCTGACCACCTTCGGCCCGAATGTCGGGCTGCCCACCGGGCAGATGGGTAATTCCGAAGTCGGCCACACCAATATTGGCGCGGGCCGCATCGTTGCCATGGATCTCGGCCAGATCGATCTGGCTATCGAGGATGGCAGCTTTTTCCGCAATGCGGCGATGCTTGATTTTGCCGAAACGGTGAAGGCCGCGGGCGGCGTGGCGCATCTGATGTGCGTGGTTTCCGATGGTGGCGTCCATGGCCACATCCTTCACGGCCAGGCTGCGGTGAAGCTGATGATCAGTCATGGCCTGAAGGTCGTGGTGCATGCAATCACCGATGGCCGCGATGTCGCGCCGCAATCGGCTGAAGATTTCGTGGCGGCGCTGGTGGCAAGCCTGCCGCAGGGGGCGAGCATCGGCACAGTGATCGGTCGTTATTATGCGATGGATCGCGACAATCGCTGGGAGCGTGTCGAGAAAGCCTATGACGCGATGGTTCTTGGCAAGGGAGAACATGCGCGGGATGCGGTGAGCGCTGTTGCCCAGAGCTACAAAAACAACGTCACGGATGAGTTCATCCTGCCGACGGTGATCGATGGTTATGAAGGTTTCGAAGCCGGCGACGGCCTGTTCTGCCTGAATTTCCGCGCTGACCGCGCCCGTGAAATTCTCCTCGCCATCGGTGCGAATGATTTCGACGGTTTTGCGCGCGAAAAGCCTGTGCTTTCAGCACTGCTGGGCATGGTGGAATATTCCACCCGCCATAATGATTTCATGACGACGGCTTACCCGAAGCGCGATATCGTCAACACGCTCGGCGCGTGGGTGGCAAAGCAGGGGCTGACGCAGTTCCGCCTCGCCGAAACGGAAAAATATCCGCATGTCACCTTCTTTCTGAACGGTGGCAAGGAAGAGCCCGAAGTGGGCGAAGACCGCTTCATGCCGAAATCCCCGAAGGTTGCGACCTACGATCTGCAGCCGGAAATGAGTGCGGCCGAGGTCACGGAAAAATTCGTCGAGGTGATCGGCAAGGGCTACGATCTGATAGTCACCAACTACGCCAATCCTGACATGGTCGGCCATACCGGTGATCTGCAGGCGGCGATCAAGGCGTGCGAAGCCGTGGATCGCGGGCTTGGCGCCGTTGTTGCCGCTCTGGAAAAGGTGGGCGGCGCGATGCTTGTTATTGCCGACCATGGCAATTGCGAAACCATGGTTGACCCGGTGACAGGTGGTCCGCACACGGCCCATACCACCAATCCGGTGCCGGTGATCCTGTTTGGCGGCCCGGAAGGCGCAAAGCTGCATGCTGGCATTCTCGCCGATGTCGCGCCGACGCTGCTGCAACTGATGAACGTGCCGCTGCCGCCGGAAATGACGGGTAAAAGCCTCATCGACCTCTAATGAAACTCAGTCGCGCGGCGGCTCTCCAGCCCCGCGCGACTGTTCGTTTTCCGCGTTCGTGACGAGTGTTTGCGCTATGGCTGTTTTGCGTAGAGACGGTCGTGGACCAGCATGCCTGCAATCATGGCGCAGACGAAAAGAACAACCGGCATCAGCCCGAGAGCGAGAGCCGATAGTGCCGGGCCGGGGCAAAAACCGGCAAGACCCCAACCAATGCCGAAAATGGCCGAGCCTGTTATAAGCGGTCGGTCGATGCGGGTTTTTGCCGGAAGGCTGAAATCCTCGGTGAGGATGGGCTTGGCAAGACGTCGGCTGAGGAGCACACCCGGCACGGCAACCATCACTGCACCACCGAGAACGAATATCAGGCTCGGGTCCCAATGGCCGCTCGCCACATCGAGAAAACCGGAAACACGGGCCGGATCAATCATGCCTGACAGCGATAGGCCGAAGCCGAACATTGCTCCTGCGATCAATGCCAGGGCAACGCGCGCCACGCCGGGATTTTTCATGACAGGGCTCCTGTTATCGTCGCGGCGCAGATGCCTGAAATCAGGAAAGTTGCGGTTGCGGCGATGGAGCGCCGGGAAAATCGCGCCAGCCCCATGATGCCGTGGCCTGATGTGCAGCCAGAGCCCATGCGCGTGCCAAAACCCACCAGCAGGCCGGCAATGAGGATAAGCGGCCATGGTGCTGCGATGGTGAGGACAGGCAGTTGGCCGAACGCTGCGGCATGGATGTAAGGCCCAGCCAACAATCCGGCAAGGAAGGCGAGATCTGCAAGGCGTCGCTCCTTGCCGAGCATTTTGCCTAGGATTCCGCTAATGCCGGCGATACGGCCATTGAAAACAAACAGCAGAATGCAGGCAACCCCGAGTAGCATTCCGCCGAAAAGAGACGGCCAGTAGGGGCTCATGGGGTCTCCTCCTCCGGCGCGCAGAATATGGTGTAAAGGGCCTCGATCAGCTGCGCCGCTTTCGCTTCGCTCAGCTGGTAGAATATCTGCTTGGCGTCGCGGCGGGTTTCGACAACGCCGGCTTCCCGCAAGACGCCCAGCTGCTGGGATAGCGTCGGCTGGCGAATGTCCAGTTTGACTTCCAGCTCGCCGACGGAAAACTCCCCCTGCGCCAGCGTGCAGGCGAGCATCAGCCGCGCGGGATGGGCAAGCGTTTTCAGAAGCAGCGCGACCTCGACAGCCCTCTCTTCCATGGCGGGGAGAGGAATTTCAGCAATGTGCGGAGGCTTTTTCAGCGCATTATCCTTCACCATGTGCTGCCCTCCAGCATGTCGAGCGGAAATTTCAGATAGCGCTTGCCATTCGCCTCCGGTTCCGGCAGGCGGCCGCCGCGAATATTGACCTGTAGGGCATGCAGAATGAGCTTCGGCATCGGCAATGTGCGATCCCGCGCTTCCCTCAAGCGAATGAAGTCCTCCTGCGTCATGCCGGCCAGATGCGGATTGCTGCGCTTCTGTTCGCCCACCGTGCTTTCCCATTTCGGGGCACGGCCCCCGGGCTGATAATCATGGCCCGTGAAAAGCCGTGTGTCGTCGGGAAGAGCGAGGATATCCTGAATCGATGCCCACAGTTCTTTGGCGCTGCCGCCCGGAAAATCGGCGCGTGCCGTGCCGGAATCCGGCATAAAAAGCGTATCGTGCACGAAGGCCGCGTTACCCACCACGTAGGTTACGGAAGCCAGCGTATGGCCGGGCGAAAACAGGACACGGGCTTCCAGTGAGCCGATGCTGAACCGGTCGCCAGCCTCGAACAGCTGGTCCCACTGTGAACCATCGGTCTTGAGATCAGGCCAATTGTATTTCGCCTGCCAGAGCTTCTGTACGCCTGTGACTTTGGCGCCGATTGCCGTCTTTGCGCCGGTCTTCTCCTTTAGATAATGGGCGGCGGAAAAATGGTCGGCATGTGGATGGGTATCGAGGATCCATTCCACTGAAAGCCCTTGGTTTTTTACATAGTCCAGAATGGCGTCGGCATTCATCGTTCCGGTGGCGCCGGATTTTTCATCGAAATCATAGACCGGATCAATGATGGCGCAGCCACCGGTCGCAGGGTCGGAAACGACATATTGCACGCTCGAGGTACGCGCGTCGAAGAACGCCTTGATGTGCGGCACCGCCTCCGACTGGCGCTCCAGCCAGCGTGTGGCGGCGGAAAGATCAAAGCCATGCATCTTGCCGAAAGCCTCGATGTCGCTCCGTTGCATGCGCCCGTCGAGGGCTTCACCGAGAACATGAAGCGTCAATGCCCGCGTGCCGCCCTTGCAATGGGCGAAAACAGGACCTTCGGCCTCTGCCATCTTCTGCTGGAAAGCGCGGATATCGGCTTCGGTAATGGTGGGGCCGCTGACCGGGATGAAACCGTAATCCATGCCGGCTGCACCGGCGGCGCTTTTTTCCTGCGCATTGCCCGGTTGGCCGGGCTCTTCGCCATCGGGCCGGGCATTGATGATGCTTTTAAAGCCCTGGGCGGAGAGCGATGGGAAGTCGGCAATCATGGGCTGACCCGCGACCGTCAGACGCTCGTTGATCTTTACGGCATTCATCGCTTTCTCCCGTCGGCTAGATTATTATATATTATTATATAATGTATAATGTTAATTTGCAATGAGGAAATTGCTGTCTTTCCGAATGCCACCCTGCGATTCTTTCAGGAAGATTAGAAACGGAATTCTAAAAGCGGGATTTCGTCGTTTTGTGACGGACGGGTGGCGCTCGGGCTGCATCTGGCCCATAAAACACTGTGTGTCCGAAACTATTCGGACACAGAATTTTTCATTAAAAGCAGGTGCGGATTTCCGCGTGCCTCAGGTGGCGAGCCTGCGGCGCGTCGCTTTCCAGCCAAGACAGATCGCTGCCAGGAGCAGGACCGTCTGAGCTACGACAAATGGTGGCTCGTTGCCGTTCGGCGCCAGATCGTTGAGGGTTTCGACCTTGAGGAAGGCCTGCACGATCAACACGAACATATTGAGATAGAGGCTGATCGTGGCAGTAATCGAATAGATGGTGCGCGATCTGCCATTGAGACCGTATCCGTAAAGCGCAACGAGGGCGATTGCCAGAAAGAGGGTCGAGATGATGCCGACGCCGAGTGCGGGGGTGAAATTCCCGATGGGGAACAGAAAACCCGTAAGCGTGGTGGCAAGCGTGGTGACGAGAAAAACCGCCGTCATGCGCGGCATCCACCGCCCCACCGCATAAGCGGGCAGGGCGATCAGTCCGGTGGCAATGCCGATGAGGCTTATGGCCACATGCAATGCCGTGAATTGGGGAATGGTCAGTCCAAGGATCATGATACGTCTCCCACTATTCGGTTTTGCCTGCACGATACCGGCTGGCGGCAAGTGCATGCGACAGATTGGGCCTCAACGCCGCGCGGGCTGCAAGGAAATTTTCAAGGTCGGCCGTATCGGGCAGGGAAGGAATGGTCATCGCCTCACCAAGGTCGAGACCGGCAAGGGCCGCATCCACCATGTCGTGCACATCCATGACCATGGCGGCCGGAATGGCGTCGAGCCGCTCCTCTTCCCATATCGCAGTGCGGGTGATGCCGGGCAGCACCGCCTGAACCCGTACCCCAGACGGTGAAAGCTGCGCCTGCAGCGCCTCGGTAAAGGCGAGCACGAAAGCCTTTGTGGCCGGATAGACGGCGGTGAATGCCGCCGGCATCAGAGCCGTGACAGAAGTCATGTTGATGATCGTGCCTTTGCCATCCTCGGCAAGACGCGGCGCGATGGCTGCCGCGAGCCGGGTGACGGCAAGAATGTTGAGATTGATCATTGTCGTCACATAGGCAGGGTCCAGCGCAGTGATTGCGCCTTCTCCGGCGATTCCGGCATTGTTGACGAGGCCCGTGATGCGGCGGTCTTCGCGCAACCGAGCCTCGACCTTTTCGAGGTCTTCCGCCCTGGAAAGATCGGCGCTGAGAACCTCGACGGCAATGCCGTGGTCCCTTTCCAGCTGCGCTGCCAGAGCCTTCAGCTTTTCCGCACGCCGCGCCACGAGGATGAGATCGTGGCCGCGTCTTGCGAGGCGTTCGGCGTAAACGGCGCCGATACCATCGGATGCGCCGGTGATGAGAAAGGTGTTCTGTGTCATGTCCGTGTCTCCGGTGCGGGGTGGTTTCAGGCGTTGATGAAGGCGAGAAGGTCGGCGTTGAACCGGTCCTGATGGGTCTGCGTCAGGCCGTGATCGGCACCCTCGTAGATTTTGAGGACCGCATGTTTGACTATTCTGACCGTGGAAAGTGCTGAAGCGCCGACCGGCACGATCTGGTCGTCATCGCCATGCAGCACCAGCGTCGGCTTGTCGAAAGCCTTCAGGTCCTGGTGGAAATCGCTTTCCGAAAAGGCGCGGATGCTGTCGAGCTGACCTTTCAGGCCGCCCATCATTCCCTGCCGCCAGAATTCCTCGCGAATACCTTCCGAAATCACGGCGCCTTCGCGGTTATAGCCGTAAAAGGGAATGGTCAGGTCCTTGAAGAACTGGCTGCGATTGTCATAGGTGCCCTTGCGGATGCCATCGAAGACATCGATCGGCAGGCCGATGCTATTGCTTTCTGTCTTCAGCATCAGGGGCGGCACCGCGCCGATGAGGGCGACCTTGGCAATGCGATCCGTGCCGTGGCGGCCGACATACCGCGTCACCTCGCCGCCGCCGGTGGAATGGCCGACCAGAATGATGTCGTGGAGATCGAGCTGTTCGATCAGTTCGGCCAGATCGTCGGCATACTGATCCATGGTATTGTTGTGCCAGACCTGATCCGAGCGACCGTGGCTGCGGCGGTCATGGGCAATGGTGCGGAAACCGTTGTTGGCGAAGAACACCATCTGTGCATCCCAGGTATCGGCGCTGAGCGGCCAGCCATGGGAGAAGATGATGGGCTGGCCGTCCTTCGGGCCCCAGTCCTTGTAGAAGATGTGCGTTCCGTCTCTGGTGGTGATCGTTGTCATGGCTCTCTCTCCTGTTGTGGGGGAGCTTGCTTGCGTCCCGTAGGAATAGAGATACTCTTGATGCAGCCGGGACTGGATTGGCGCTTCTGACAGAAAGCGTGCCGAAACTGACAAAACGGGGGTGTTGGTGCATGACGGGTGCAATGGGAAGCGCGCTGGAAGTGGGGCTTGTCCTCTATCGGGACTGCCAGATCGCCATGGTGCATGGCATTACCGATCTTTTCGCCATCGCTTCTGTATTTTCACAGGATCGCGGCGGCCCGAAATTGCGGGTCAGTCACTGGAGCATGGGGGAGCGTGGCGAATTCTCCCGCTGTCATGATACCGATCCAGGCCCGGGGCATCCCGATATTTTTGTTGTACCCGGGAGGCTGACCGGGCCGGCCGAAATCGAGGAGGCCGAGCCTTACGCCCGCTGGTTGCTCGACCGGCACGCGCAAGGCGCGACGCTGGCGGCCAGTTGCGGCGGTTCCTTCATGATCGCCGCGACCGGGCTTCTCGCCGCCCGGCCCGCCACGACCCACTGGCTGTTTGCCGAGCGGTTTCGGGAGCGTTTTCCCGATGTGCGGTTGGAAATAGACAAGATCGTCATTGAGGACGGCGATATCATCACCGCTGGCGGGCTGATGGCGTGGACAGATCTTGGCCTGCGCATCGTCGATCGGCTGCTTGGCCCTTCGGTCATGATCGAGACCGGTAAATTCCTTCTGATCGATCCTTCCGGACGGGAGCAGCGCCATTATAGCAGCTTCGCCCCAAGGCTGATGCATGGCGACGAACCGATCTTGAAGGTGCAGCACTGGCTGCAGACCCGCGCCGGGCGGGCGACAAGTGTGAACGACATGGCCAGCCATGCCGGGCTGGAGGAGCGAACGTTCCTGCGCCGCTTCAAGGCGGCGACCGGCATGAAGCCCATTGAATATGTCCAGCATCTGCGGATCGGCAAGGCGCGGGAACTTCTTGAGTTCACCCGCCGTTCGGTCGATCAGATCGCGTGGTCGGTGGGTTATGAGGACGCTGCCGCCTTTCGACGTGTGTTTCACCGCATTCTCGGGCTTTCGCCGGGGGAATATAGAAACCGTTTTTCCAGCAATTCGGCCATGGCTGCCGCCTGAAACTCACCTGCGGCTGCGCCGGCGCTAACGCAGGCCGTTACCAAATAGCGAGTGTTTGCTAACGTGCCAGACAGGTTTGACGCGGGCATATTCCGTCGTCATCAAGGCGGACGCGGAGCCGCGCGCCAATATGGCGGCGCATTTGGGCGGCAGTCCTGAGCGATCAAGGTGCTTCTGCGTTCCCGCGCCATGGCTGAGTGAGGCGGAAAGAGCAGAGGCGGCAATGGCTTATGCGCTGGCCCGCCGGTAAAGGGCAAGGGAAGCGGCAAGCGTCAGCAGCGCGCCGCCGCAGATGCGGTCAAGCCACAGCGCGCCGGACTTGCGCAATAGTCTGACCGCCTGCGCGCCGAACAGGGCGTATCCGAACATCACGATGAAATCGATGCCAGCGAAGACCAGTGCAAGCATGGCATATTGCTGGATTTGCGGCGCGGCGGGATCGATGAATTGCGGCAGGAAGGCCGAAAAGAAGAGGTATCCCTTGGGATTGGTCACGGCGACGAGAAAGCTCTTCAAAAAGATCGAGCGCGCCGATTTAGACCCGTTTACCTCCGCAGGGCCAAGAGCGCCATCAAGCGTGCCCCTTGAGCGCAAAAGCACGACGCCGAGGAAAACAAGGTAACAAACACCCACCCATTTGACGACACCGAACCAGAATTCCGAGGCTGCCAGGAGGGCACCCAATCCCAGCGCGACTGCGCCGATCAGGACGAAATCCGAAAGGACGGCACCGGACATGCCGATCATGGCGCGACGAACGCCGAATTTCGAGCCATTGGCTAGCGCCAGCAAAACGGTGGGTCCGGGTGTCGCTATGCCGATAAAGGCGACCATGGCAAAGGCCAGAAGCGTCACGTCGATCATATTTTCCTCCCCGAGGTGGCGGACATTCCCGGCGATATCGCCACACCCATCCATGTCAGCCTTCCCTAGAGCGGGAGAATACAGGCTTTCCCGGTTATGACAATCTGGGTGGTTTCCTGGAAAGAAGGGTGTCCCAACCGCGGCCGGTAGCAACGTCGCGTGTGCATTTCGTCATCCTTGGCGGGGCAAGGGTAACGTCACCTCAAAAGAGGAGGGCGCATAAACAACGCAAGTCGTCGAGTGATAATCCATAATTTTAGTATACTATTGAATCGCGCAACGATCTTTCAACAATGACCGGCACAATAAAAGACCATGCCGTGCAAGCCGCGCCCCTCATCAGGCATTCTGCAGGAGTATGCGCGGCCTGGAAGAACGGCCGCAGCAGCGTCGGCCTCAGCCCATCTTCCAACCATTCGCGGACGTGCACTATGCCTCTTTCCCATATTTCCCATTTCGCCTTTCTGGTTCCCGGCAATTATCACGATGAGGACCCCGCAAAGGGGCTGGAAGAAACCCTTGAACTTTTTGAAGCCGGGGAGGCGCTGGGCTATCACAGCGCCTGGGTGCGTCAGCGCCATCTGGAACGGGGCGTGTCCTCGGCAGCCACTTTTCTTGCGGCTGCATCGCAGCGCACGAAGCGGATCGGGCTGGGCACAGCCGTCATCCAGCTCGGTTATGAAAATCCTTTCAGGCTGGCCGAAGATCTCGCTACCGTTGATGTCCTGTCACACGGGCGGCTGAATGTTGGCGTCTCGGTGGGCGCGCCGCCCTTTGCGCATCTCATTTCGGACTATGTCGATATTGCTGCCGATGCGGATTACAGCCACGCCCGCGCGGAAAAGCTGGCGAAGGCGTTGAGATCGGAACCTTTATCCAGTGACACCGAGGCTGGGAATGCCGCCGGCGCACAGGTGCCACGCCTTCGGCCCTTCGCCAAAGGTTTGACCGACCGTCTGTGGTATGGCGGCGGATCACAGAATTCCGCCCGTTGGGCCGGCAAGGCAGGGTTCAATCTTCTGACCGGCAATATTGTCAGCGGTGAAAATACCGATGATTTCTTGACCGCGCAGGCAGCCCTTGTCGCCCGCTTCCGCCATGAATGGGTGCATGAGCGTCAGCCGCGTGTCGCGCTTGGCCGGGTGATCCTGCCGACCGATAGCGCAAGTCCCGCGACACGCCGCCGTTATGCGGAATTCGCTGCTGAGCGGGACAAGCGCACGCATGCGCCGCATGGCGCCCGCCGCACGCTGTTCCTGCCCGACATTGTTGGCACGACTGAGGAGATTCTGGAGAAGCTGTCGCGTGATCCCGTGCTGCCGCATGTCTCGGAGTTCCGTCTGGAATTGCCCTATGAGTTTCAGCCGGAAGATTATCGCCAGATCGTCACGGATTTTGCCTCTGCCGTACCGCAGCTTTCCGGCGGCCGACCGGTTTTGAAAGTAGCGGCGCGTCAATAAGATGTCCTGGCACCCACCATTGTCGTATACGGCGGAAATGGTGGTCGATGACGGTGTGGCGCTTTACCCGCGCCACATTTTCGGTTCAATCGGGATTAGGCAGACCATAGCGGTCGCGGATCGTCGCACCTTCATATTCACGCGGATAAACGCCGCGGTCCTGCAGCACCGGCACGACCTTTTCGACAAATTCGGCAATATCGTCAGGCGCGCGCGGCGGCTGCAGGGTGTAACCATCCACCGTGCCATCCTGCCAGAGATCAATAATGCCGTCCGCCACTTCTTCCGGTGTGCCGAGCAGCAGCCGGTGGTGCCCCTCGGAGCGGCGCACGGCCTCACGGGCGGTGAGTTTTTCGTGGGTCAGCAGCTCGGAAAGGCCAAGCCCCATGCCAACGGCCCATTGCCGGTTCTGATCGGGAATGAAGCGTTCGCCATCGAGTTTTATGTCCGGGTTGAAATCGCGCGGATCAATGCCGTTTTCTTTCGCGAAACGCGCCAGAAGCCCATCTTCCGAGCCGGTCCCGCTGAAGAGTTCATGCTTGCGCAGTGCTTCCTCACGGGTCTCGCCGAGAATGACGACAAGGCCGGGAACGATGCGGATGCCGGCGGGATCGCGGCCGAAAGAGACGGCGCGGTCACGCACTTTTTTGCCAAAGGCCTGACCTGCCGGGCGTGACAGGATGTTGCAATAGATGATCTCGCCATGGCGAGCCGCCAGATCGATGCCTCCTTCGGAAGCGCCGGCCTGCGCGATGACGGGATGTCCTTGCGGCCCGCGCGGCACGTTGAGTGGACCCTTTACGTGGAAATATTGGCCCTCGTGATCGATGGTTTCGGCCGTTGCCGCATCCCAGAACCGGTCTTCCGGCACCTCACCTTCGCGGCGCGGATCCCAGCTCGACCAGAGCTTTTTCGCAACATCGAGAAATTCGGTGGCCTTGGCATAACGTTCGCTACGCGGCGGTAGCGGATCGTTGCCGAAATTGGCGGCGACATTGGGATTGAAGGAGGAGACGATATTGACGATCAGCCGGCCACCGGTGACCACGTCGATAGACTGCGTCCGTCTCGCAAAATTATAGGGCGAATTATAGGTGGAGGATATTGTCGCCACAAAGCCGATATCCGGCACCTGCGCGGCTAGCGAGGTCGAGAGGATGAGCGGGTCGATGGTGTGAAACGGGCGGCTTGCCGGGTCGGTCAACAATGCCGGGTGGTCGGAGAGAAAAACGGCGTCGAACCGGCCTTTATGGGCCAGTTCCGTCAGCCGCCGGTAATAGCCGATGTCGTTGATATCGTGCCGGTCTCCGCTCCTGTATTTCCAGGCATTGGGAAGATATCCCGTCGTGTTGATGCCGACATTGAGATTGAGCCGGCGTTTGGTGTTGCTCATGCTTTTATTTTTCCGTCTGTGTGCGATTTCCAGCCTGCAGCTGGTGCAATTGTCCGAAAGCGTAACAGCCGCGATTGTGGTCGCGAGTTAAAAATCCTTGCGGTTCGAAGAAGAAAAACTTTCGGCGCGATGCACAGCCGAATGGAGAAGATCAAATGAGCGGGAGATGATCTGACCAAAAATCCCATTAATCTAGAAAGGATATACCGTCCTCACGCCTGAGGGTGGGTAGGGTAGAAACGATTTTCCTCAATCGGGCTTCAAATAGTACACTTTATCTATAGAAAATATTTTGTGGCGTGTAGCGTGGGGTTCAGATCGTAATTTCGAGGACGAATCCTATGGCCGATGCCGCCCTTCGCCAGGTAACTCAACCGGTAACCCTTTGGTACACGCGCTGCCCGGCGCCGACGCCGCTTTCCATCGCGGTGCAGCTCGGCTGGATAGAGGAACGTTTCGCTGGCCATGGCATTTCCGTGTCCTCCATTCGTGATTCCGCCGATCCGGCCATCCGGCAAAGCCATTTCGATCACCGCCTGGACTGGTCCTTCCGTCAGGGCGGTAACATCCCGCCAATCTGGGCGAAGGCGGGTGGTCGGCACACGCGGCTGGTGGGGTTGACGAGGACCGATGAGTTTCAGGCGGTCATAGCGCTACCCGCAAGCGGCATAAACAAGGGCGGCGATTTGAAGGGGCGGCGCATTGGCCTGCCGAAACGTCCGAATGAAACGATCGATTTCCAGCGCGCCACATCGCTGAAGGGCATCGTATCGGCACTCACGGTTTCCGATCTCACCATTGCGGATGTCGAGCTTGTCGATCTGACTGCCCGGGAGCCGGTGCTACTGGGCCCGGAGGATGAGCGGTTCCATGGTCTGCGCCGGCGGCTTCCCTATGGCGAGGAAATTGCTGCACTTCACCGGGGGCAGATCGATGCGTTTTTCGTCAAGGGCGCGGAAGGTGTCACTGTCGCCAATCTCATCGGTGCGCGGGTCGTCGTATCGACTGGGTTTCATCCCGATCCGAAAATTCGCATCAATAATGGCACGCCGCGCCCCTTGACGGTGGACGCCACCTTTGCCGATGAGCGGCCCGATCTGGTGGCGGAACTGGTGGCCACGGTCCAGCGGGTTGCCGAATGGGCTAAGGAAAATCCGGCGGAAGCCGTGCGTTTTATCGCCCGCGAAATCGGTGTCAGCGAGGAGGCGGTTCTCGCCGCCAATGGCGCGGATGTGCATCGTAATCTGAGGCTCGACCTCGATCCCGCCGAGCTGTACGCGCTCAGCCATTTCAAGGATTTTCTGCTGGAATGGAAATTCATTCCCGAAGATTTCGATGTGCGGGATTGGGCCGATCCACACGCCCTGTCTTCGTTGAGAGATACGGCGCAACACGATGCCGGAAAGTGAGGGCGCCATGACAACCAGCATTCTTGTGACGGGCGCAACGGGCAAGCTCGGCCAACGTGTCGTCAACCGTCTTTTGCAAAAACAGACAAAGGTTCGGGTATTCACCCGCAGGCCCGAGGAAGCGTTGAAGCTCTGGGGCGACACGGTCGATATTGCCGCGGGAAATTTTTCCGATCCCGCGAGCCTGAAGGAGGCCTCACGCAGCATAGACAGGGTCTTCCTGCTTTCTCCCATCGGTGAAACGCTGGTGGCTGACCAGAATGCGGTGATCGACGCGGCTCTCTCTGCCGGTGTGTCGCGGATCGTGAAAATATCAGGTTCCGACTGGACCATCAAAAACCCGGCACGCTCCATCTCGGGTGCCGCCCATGCTGCGGTGGAAGCGCATCTGGCGGGAAGCGGCATAGCGCATACGGTGCTGCGGCCGAATGCCTGGATGCAGGTGGCGTTGGAACCCGTCGTTGTCGCCTTGCGAAACGGCGAGGACGTGCCTGCCCGTTTCGGCAACGCGGCCGTCTCCTTTATCGATGCCGACGATATCGCCGATGTCGCGGTGCAGGTGCTGACTGCCGGCGCACCGCCAGCCGGCACCCTGGTGCTGACCGGCGGCGAAGCCCTGTCGGCGCTGGAAATCGCCCGCATCGCGGCCCGTATATTGCGTCGGCCGGTCGGAGTTTCGCCCAATGCAACCTCGACCATTCCGGCGCATATCGGCGCGTTCGAACAGAAGGCCATCGCCGAATTCGGGCAGCTGATCGGCGAAGGTCTCGCGGCATCGACCAAAGATACTGTCGAACGGATTATCGGCCGACCACCCCGCACCGTGGAGAATTATCTGCGCGCCCGATTGGCCGCCGCCCCGCAGGGTGATCATTCCGAAGGAGAAAAGACATGGCGCTGACCGTTGCTTTGCCCGAAGGGCTGGAGCTGAGAGGCCCTGCCGATTTCGCAGAGAGCCCACTCAGCCGGGCGGCAAGACAGCCGCTGATGCTGGGGTTGTTCCTCAATCTGCAGGACATCAATTTTTCGAGCCTTCCCACCAGCAATAGCTGGACCTTCGATTATAATGTGGAGCTGGTGAAGCGTGCGGAGGAGCTTGGTTTCGAAATAGCCTTCAGTCGCACGCAATGGCTGCCAAAGGGTGGTTATGACGGAGAATCCTCGCTCGACAGTTTCATTGCGCTTGGCGCGATGGCGGCGGTGACGAAGAGCATTTTGCTGATCTCCACCATTCACGTTCTTTACGGGCCTCTGCATCCGCTGCATCTCGCCAAATATGGCGCGACGTTGGATCATATCGCCAAAGGGCGCTGGGGCATCAACATCGTCACCGGCCACCGTGCCATCGAACATGAAATGTTCGGCTGGCAGCGGATCGATCATGACAAGCGTTATGACATGGCAGGGGAATTGTTCGATGTGCTTCACCGCCTTTGGGGAGAAACGGAGAACTTTTCCTATGAGGGCAAGCTCAATCCGTGGGCGATCAATAATGGCTGGATCACGCCGAAGCCCGCCTTCGGCCGCCCGCCACTGGTGACGGCGACCGGTTCGCCCGCCGGCATCGATTTCGCTGCCCGTCATTCCGATCTGGTTTTCGTCACTTCGCCGGGCGGTGCGCATATAGACAGTGCGCTGGAAACGCTTCCCGATCATGTCGCCAACATCAAGAACCGCGCCAAAGCCTATGGTCGGCAGGTGAAGACGATCATCAATCCGATCATTGTCAGCCGCGATACGGAGAAGGAGGCGATCGCCTATGCCGATGCCATTGAGGCCGGAAAGCCGCAGCCTGGGACCCGCGCTTTCGCCACCAACAATTACGACAGCGATGCCCATGCCTGGCGCGGCCGCGGCGATGCGCGCCACAAGCAGGGTCGTAATCTCGGCGGCAATATCGAAATCATCGGTTCGCCGGAACAGGTGGTCGAGCAGCTTGTCGGCCTGAAAAAGGCGGGGATCGATGGCGTTCAGCTGAATTTCTACGATTTCCGCGACGACCTCAATTATTTCGCCGAGCGTATTCTGCCCTTGATGAAGGAGGCGGGCCTGAGGCTCTGACGCCTTTCCAGCCCTGATTTTCTTATCCCAAGCCAATCCTTCGCAATCGTCCGATTGCGAAAACGATGTTTTTTGCCCTCAGGAGATACCGTGAATATCGCCGTCGATCCCGTTAAGACACCCGCCCCGAAAATCATCGACCGGATCGGGACCTATGTTCCCGAACTCGTCTCCATCCGCCACGACCTGCACCAGCATCCCGAAATCGGCTTCGAGGAGGTGCGCACGTCAGGCATCGTCGCTGAAAAGCTTGCTTCTTGGGGCATCGAGGTTCATCGCGGTTATGGCAAGACCGGCGTGGTTGGCGTGCTGCGCGGCCGTCATGCGGGCAATCGCTCCATCGGGCTCCGGGCCGATATGGATGCCCTGCCGATGCCGGAGGAAACCGGTCTGCCCTATGCGTCCGTCTATCCCGGAAAGTTCCATGGCTGCGGGCATGATGTACACACCACCATCCTGCTCGGCACCGCCCGCTATCTGGCGGAAACCCGCGATTTCGCCGGCACGGTGGTGTTCATTTTCCAGCCTGCCGAAGAGGGGCTGGGCGGCGCGCGCGCCATGATTGCCGATGGACTGTTCAAGGATTTTCCCGTCGACGAGATTTACGGGCTGCACAATTCCACCCACGCCGCGCCCAATCACCTCAAGGTTTCGCCGGGCACCATTCTGGCTGGTGCGGATTTCTTTGACATCCGGCTGAAGGGCCGGGGCGCTCACGCCGCGCATCCCGATGTCTCCCGCGACCCGGTGCCGGCGACAGGTGAGCTGATCCAGGCGCTGCAGACCATTGTCAGCCGCAACGTATCGCCGACCGATCCCGCCGTGCTGTCGATTACGCGCATCGAGGCTGGATCAGCCTATAACGTCATTCCCGAAACGGCCGCGATTGCCGGAACGGTGCGGGCCTTCTCCGACAGCGTGCGCGAAACCATAAGAGGCCGCATCCGCACCATCTCGGATCACGTCGCCGCCGCGTACGGCCTCACGGCCGAGGTGGATATTCGCGACATATTCTCGGTTCTCACCAATGACGATCCATCGGTGGAGATCGTTGCTGGTGTGGCGCGCGAGGTTCTGGGAGACGAACGCGTTTCTACCGAGCCCGGCCGCTTCATGGGCAGCGAGGATTTTGCCGATCTTTTGAAACACGCACCGGGTGCGTTTTTCACCCTTGGCCGTTCCGGAACGGTGCCTGCCCACAATCCCGGTTTCATCGTCGACGACGACATCCTGCCCGTCGGTGCGACCCTGTTCGCGCGGCTGGTGGAAACCCGGCTGAAACCTGCCTGAAAATTTAAAAAACAAGTCTGTAAGAGGAAACATCCATGGATATTACAAGACGTAAGACATTGCTTTTGAGTGCCGCCCTGGCTGGAGCCACGTTGCTGCCATCCCTGCCGGCGCTGGCGGCGGAAACGCCGAAAAAGGGCGGGATCGTCACTCTTGCGGGTCTCGGCGAGCCGACAACGCTGGTGCCGCTTTCCGATTCAAATACGCGCACCCGAGCCATTTCAACCAAAATCCTGGAGGGGCTGGTGCGGTTCGACAGCGAGTTCAAACCGCATCCAGTTCTGGCGGAAAGCTGGGAAACATCGGCCGATGGGCTGCGCTACACTTTCAAGCTGCGCAAGGGTGTCAAATGGCACGATGGCAAGGATTTCACGTCGCAGGACGTCAAATTTTCGTTGCTTGCCTTCAAAAAGGTTGGGCCACGCGGGCGCATCACCTTCGCCAACGTTGCTGATATCGAAACGCCTGATCCGCTGACGGCCGTGGTGGTGCTTTCCAAACCCGCGCCTTATCTTTTGCGGGCGCTGACGGGCGGCGAAACGCCCATATTGCCAGCCCATGCCTATGCTTCGGAAAACTACAATGAAAGCCCGAACGGCAATGCGCCAATCGGCACAGGCCCCTTCGTGTTCGAGGAATGGAAACGCGGCAGCTACGTGAAGCTGAAGAAGAACCCGGATTATTGGCAGGCCGATCTGCCTTACCTCGATGGTTTCGTGGCACGGTTCGTTGCCGATGCGGCGTCCACCACCATTTCCGTGGAGACGGGTGAGGCGGATTACACCGCCGATGTCTCCTACAGCGATCTTGAGCGCCTGCGGCAAAATCCGAAACTGGCTGTGGAGGTCTATACCGACGCTTATCTCAACAATGCGGCCGTGTTTGAGTTCAATCTGGAGAACCCAATTCTGGCGAAGAAGGAGGTGCGTCACGCGCTGGCCCATGCCATCGACCGCGATTTCATCAATGACGCCATCTTCTTCGGGACTGCGAAACCTGCCGGCTCAAACATCCCGGCAGTCTTCACCGCCTATAATGACGAAAAGCCCTTCACCTATCCCTTCGATCTCGCCAAGGCGAATGAGCTGCTGGACAAGGCCGGTTACCCAAAGGGCGCGGATGGCACCCGCTTTTCGCTGCGGCTCGCCTTTCTGCCGTCCGACGTCTTCCGTAAAACGTCCGAATATCTCCGCTCATCCTTCGGCAAACTCGGCGTGAAGGTTGATATTGTGGAGGGCGATCTCGCCACCTTCATCAAGCGCGTTTATACCGAGCGCGGTTTCGACCTGACGGTGAACGGCATCAGCCGGTTGTTCGATCCGACGGCGGGCGTGCAGCGTCTTTACTGGTCCGATGGCATCAAGAACCCCGCGCCATATGTCAACGCCGCCCACTATAACAATCCCACGGTGGACGATCTTTTCCGGGCGGCCGCCATCGAGGTTGATGAAACGAAGCGGGCCGCGCAGTTCCATGAGATCCAGAAAGTCGTCGGCGATGACCTGCCGAATTTCTCAATTGTTGCTTTGCCGACCGTCATTCTACGCAACACCAGCCTGAAATCACTCGTAACGACCATCGACATTGCCTATGGCGATCTGGCGACGGCCTGGAAAGGCGAGTGAGGACAGAAATCCGATGACCCTGCGGCGCGAGAGTTATGACGAACTTTTCTCCGCATTCAATGTCATCCTCGGTCTTGCACCGAGGATCTGCCACGGCATCCTACGCCTTGCAGGTTGCAGATGCTGGGGACAGGCCTCAGCATGACGAAGGAGAGGTTTTGCGCCAACAGCATCTCACCAGAACCCGGCAATTCTGCCGGGTTTTTTATTGCCGAAACCCACCCTCCATCCTGTTTGCACCTTCGCGCGGCACGCCCGTTTCAGGGAAAAACTTTGCGCATGAAACAGGTCGGGCGAAACAGCGATACCACCCGTGAAAATTTAGAAAAAATCAATTTCATCAACAATTTAGCGCAAAGGAATTCTTCGTTTCCAAGCAAGAATTGCTTTCTGGACCCACGCTTTGCCCGCCTGCACTGTGGGCTGGAAATCTCACGCTCACATGATGGATGCCATGGCCAAGGATACGCTTTTTTTGATCGCTCCCGGTTTTGAGGACCCCAAGCACCCCGGTGTCCGGTTCGTCTGCCCGCATTGTAACCAGATCGAGGGTTTGCTTGCCGCGTTTCCTGACCTTGCCGCTGGGATCGATATCCACCGCGTCGGGTTCCAGCGCCCGCGTGAGGCGGTTATCGCCGCCGTTGGGGAGGAAAATCAGTCGCTGCCGCTGTTCATCTTCGCCAGCGACGCGCCTACCGACGCGACGGTCAAGGGCGAGGCGCATTTCATTCAGGACACCAAACGCATTTTGCAAATCCTCGCCGAGCGTCACGGGTTCCCGCAGCTGCATTGAGTTGCCGCACCCCGCATATCGGATTTTTCGGAGACAGACATGACCATTTCCAGACGCCAGTTTCATAAGATAGCACTTGCTGCCGGCGCATTCGTAGCACTTCCGGGCGGGTCTTTCGCCGCGGCCGAAGAGCCGGTTTCGGGCGGCACACTGAAGATCGTGTATTTCCCTGAGCCGACCCAGCTCGTGGCCATCAATACCAGCGCGGGTGGCCCGCAGTTCATCGGCTCGAAGATTTATGACGGGCTTCTGACCTATGACTACGAGCTTTCGCCCAAGCCGAGCCTTGCCAGGGAATGGAGCGTTTCGGCGGACGGGCTGGAATATGTTTTCCACCTCCAGCCCACGGCCAAATTCCATGACGGCAAACCGGTGACATCGGCGGATGTGGAATTTTCCATCCTGCGGCTAAAAGAGGCCCATCCACGCGGTCGGGCGACGTTCGCGAATGTTGAAAGCGTCGATACATCCGATCCGCTTGTTGCAAAGGTGAAGCTCTCCAAGCCGGCGCCGGGCCTGATTACCGCGCTCGCCTCCTCTGAATCGCCTATCGTGCCGAAGCACATCTTCGAAACCTTCAAACCGACCGACAATCCCAAGCCTGCCCAGATCATCGGCAGCGGCCCCTTCGTGCTGAAGGAATGGGTGCCGGGCAGCCATATCCTGCTGGAGAAAAATGCCGACTATTGGGATGCACCGCGCCCTTATCTCGACCGCGTCATCATCCGCCTCATCAACGATGCGGGCGCCCGCGCGGCGGCGCTGGAAACCGGAGAAGGGGATATTGGCCCCAACCCGGTGGCGCTCGCCGATCTGGAGCGGCTGAAAGCAATCCCGACACTGAAGGTGGATGACCGCATCTATGCCTATGCCGGCCAGCAGAACCAGCTGGTCATCAATCTTGAGAACGAATATCTGAAGGAACTGAAGGTCAGGCAGGCGATTGCCCACGCCATCGATGTTCCGGCGCTCATCGATACCGTGCTTTACGGTTACGCCGTGCCATCGCCGACACCGATCAGCCCCGGTCTTGCGAAGTTCCACAATCCCGATATCGGGTTTGCCAAGTTCGACGTCGCGCAGGCGGAAAAATTGCTGGATGAGGCGGGTTTCCCGCGCAAGGACGGCGGCAAGCGCTTCAAGCTCCGCGTCACCACAAACCCCTTCAATCCGCAGACCTATTCGGATTTCATCGCACAGGCTCTGTCGAAAATCGGCATCGAGGCGGATATCCAGAAATTCGATTTCGCCACCTATGTGAAGGTGGTCTATACCGACCGCACCTGGGACCTTTCGGTGGAATCCCTCTCCAATACTTTCGATCCGACAGCCGGCGTCCAGCGCGTCTACTGGAGCAAGAACTTCAAGATCGGTCTGCCGTTCTCCAATGCCAGCCACTATTCTAATCCTGAGGTGGACAGGCTGCTGGAAGCTGCGGCGGTGGAGCCTGACATCGAGAAACGCGCTGCCTTCTTCAAGGAGTTTCAGGCCGTTGTCGCGAAAGATCTTCCCGTCATCAATCTCGTCGCTCCCATCCAACCGGTCGTCGGCAGCGTGCGCATCAAGGATTATGCGACGGGGGCCGAAGGTCTCAGCGGCAATCTCGCGAAAGCCTGGGTGACAAAGGAGGCGTAGAGCCTCCTCCCTTCGTTTCAAAGCGAATAAGAGGTCATTTCCATGAGCAGAAAAGCCGAAAAGCTGGTTCTCAATGCCTTCATCTATCCGGGCGGACACCATGAAGCGGCCTGGCGGCATCCGGATTCCGAGCCACATCGCGTCACCGATATAAGGCTTTATCAGGATATCGCCCGCAAGGCCGAGGCGGCGAAGCTGGATGCCATCTTCTTTGCCGATGCGCCGGTGCTGGATGCGAATATCCGCTATGCCGCCCGCCACCGGCTGGAGCCGATCACCATGCTGGCGGCTCTCGCCGCCGTCACCGAAAAAATCGGCTTCATCGCCACGGCATCCACCACCTATTACGAGCCTTACAATCTCGCCCGGCTGTTCGCCTCGGTCGATCATATTAGCGGCGGGCGCGTGGGTTGGAACATCGTGACGACTTCGGCGGATGCAGCGGCCGGCAACTTCAATCTTCAGAAGCACCCGCCGCATGCCGATCGTTACCGTCAGGCCATCGAGTTCGTCGATGTGGTGACGAAGCTCTGGGACAGCTGGGAAGATGATGCCATCGTCGCCGACAAGGAAAGCGGACTGTTTGCCGAAACAGATCGCATCCATCCCGTCAATCACGATGGCGAATTTTATCGGGTGCGCGGCGCACTCAATGTGCCGCGCTCACCACAGGGACGGCCTGTCTATGTTCAGGCAGGCTCCTCGGAAGAAGGGCGTGGTTTTGCCGCCCATTATGCTGAGGCAATCTTTACCGCGCATCAGACTCTGGAGAGTGCGCGGTCTTTTTATTCCGACATCAAGCGGCGCGTCGCAGCCACGGGCCGCAATCCCGCCCACGTGAAAATCTTACCCGGCATCAGCCCTTTTATCGCGTCAACCGAAGCGGACGCGCGAAAACTTGAGGCCTCCTTCAACGATCTCATCCAGCCGGCATTTTCGCTTGGGCAATTGCAGCGCATCACCGGCATAGACCTGTCATCGGCCGATCTCGATCAGCCATTGCCGCAGGAGGCCGTGGAAGCGACGCGCGCGCAGGCGAATAGCAGCCGCCATCAACTGGTTCTCGACGTGATCGACCGGGAAAACCCGACGATCCGGCAATTGCTGCACCGGCTCGCCGGCGGGCGTGGCCACAAGGTCATATCAGGCACACCGGAACAGGTGGCGGACTGGATTGAGACCTGGTTCCGCGAGGGTGCTGCCGACGGCTTCAACATCATGCCGCCATGGCTGAATGGCGGGTTTGATCTCTTCGTGGACGAGGTGGTGCCGATCCTCAAACAACGAGGCCTCTTCCGCGAGGATTATGAGGGCGACACGCTGC
Source organism: Agrobacterium sp. NPDC058088 (assembly GCF_042885035.1). Taxonomy (NCBI): domain Bacteria; kingdom Pseudomonadati; phylum Pseudomonadota; class Alphaproteobacteria; order Hyphomicrobiales; family Rhizobiaceae; genus Agrobacterium; species Agrobacterium sp. NPDC058088. Next base: position 395,203 of record NZ_JBHVSU010000003.1, read on the forward strand.
GTGATCATTACGGTCTGCCACGGCCTGACAATATTTACGTTGCGAGAGAGCCGCAAAAGGAACGCGCCTGAGGTGGGACGGGCGTGTTCAGGCGGCGGCCTCTAGAGCGCGCATATCCTCGCGCAATAAAGCGAGTAGAGATGCAACCTCCGGCAGCCGCCGCCTGTCAGGACTGGTCAGCAGGTGGTAACGGCTGGCGGTCGGCTGCGGTGAGCCGAAGGGCGCGATAAGACGGCCGTTTTTCAGCTCTTCCGAAGTCAGCGAGTGGCGCGCGAGGCCGATGCCGTGGCCGGATAAAATTGCCTCTATCAGCGCCGTCTGGCGCGAAAAACGCGGGCCGGTCGCCGAAAGTCGGAGCGGAATGCGGCAGGCGCGCAGCCAGTTCGCCCATTCGAAGGCGGGGTCTAGGCCATTGCCGCGCAACATCGCGAAACCGAGATCCCGCAATTGGGCGGGCTCGCCTGCAAGCTCATGGCGGGCTGCAAACTCGGGAGTGCAGACAGCGCTAACGGTGTCGGCGAAAAGCGGCTCGTGAATGAAGCCGGGAATTTGGACGGCGGTGGCGACGATGGCGCAATCGGCATCGAAATGGGTGAGATCGACGGTATCGCCCTCGATGGATTCGATCGAAAGTTCGACGTCTCCGAGCGCCGGAACGATGCTGCCCAGCCGCGGCGCCAGCCAGCGCGCGGCAAAGCAACCTTCCGCCAGAACTTTCAACTGCGGCCGTGCATTTGAAACCATCAGGTCGGAAAGGCTGCCGATCATGGTCTCGAAAGCGTCCGCCAGACCGGGATAAAGCGCGCTGCCGGCATCTGTCAGCACCAATTCACCGCGCTGGCGGCTGAAAAGCGGCTGGCCGAGATGGGTTTCGAGAATGCGCACCTGCTGGCCGATGGCAGCGGTCGAGACATGCAACTCCTCCGCCGCCCGCGAGAAGCTGGCATGACGGGCGGCAACGACGAAGGCACGCAGGGCTGTCAGCGGCGGCAGCCGGGAAAGCGTGGGCAGGCGAAAAGCTGTCCGGCCCCCGGCCGGAGCGATAAACTCCGTTCTCATTGCTGCTTCTCCTTTGTCGCCTGCATCTTCCGCATGGTCAGAACACGCGGCCTTCCCTGAGATGTGTCGTGGTGCCGTTGAGGTAATAATCACCGATCACCCGCGCCTTATGGGCAAGCGGATTGTGGTTGTAGACCGTACGGATGTTGCGCCAGTGGCGGTCGAAATTCCGGTCGCTTGACGTCGCCGAGCCGCCGCCGAGTTCGTAGAGATTGGTGGCGACGGTCAGCGACAGCTGCGAGGCAATGATTTGGGTGCGGGCGGTGGCGAGCGAGCCTTCCAGCAAGGCCGCCTCGATAGCCTCTTCATCGCCGGTGGCGAAGGCGGCCGCGGTGCGGTCGAGCGTTCGGGCTGCTTCGCGAATAAGGGTTTTCACCGCGAAGGCGCCTGCACTGATTTCGCCGAGCATTTTCTGAACAAAGGGATCCTGATTGGCGGTTTCGGCGCTGCTGTGGAGCGTGGTGCGCGCCTGGCGCAATACGTACTCCACACCGTCATTTAGCGCGCCTTGAACGGCGCCGGCCGCTGAGGCAGCGAGGTGCAGCTGCCGCATGGCGGAGCTGTGCCGCCCAATCTGGCTGCCGAGCTTTCGGGTCGTCAACTCATGCGGCAGCACCTCGACATTCTCGAGCAGAACACCGCCGCTTGCCGTCATGCGCTGGCCCATGCTGTCCCAGTCATCGAGGATGGTGATGCCGGCGCGATCAAGCGGAATAAGCACGCCGATCGGTTGCTCGTCATCGCCAATGGCGCTGAAGGTGCCGAAATCGGCAAAGGCGGTGCCGGTCGCATACCATTTGCGGCCGTTCAGCCGGTAACGGTCGCCATCGGCGCTCAGCCGTGTGGTGATTTCGCCGGGGCGCTTGGTGCCCTGTTCGGTACTGCCGCCGGCGAAAAGCTTGCCGGCAAGCACATGTTCAAGATGCCGCCGGTCTTCCAGTTCAATAGGTGCGAGAGCGAGGTTTTCGGTGAAATTGAAATGGCTGCGCAACGCGTGCGGAATATTGCTGTCGGCTTCGCCGAGGATCATTAGCACCTCGATATAGTCCGCAATCGAGCCGCCCGGTCCGCCCTTGGCTTCGGGGATACGCAACGTGCCGATCTTCGCCTCCTTGATGAGGGCAAAGATATCGAAAGGAAGTTCCCGCTGGCGTTCCCGGTGGGCCGCATCCTTTGCTGCGATAGCCGCAATGTCCTTTGCCCGGGCCAGAATCTCGTCACGGCTCGGTACGCCGGAATTGTCGGTGGTGGTTGTCTGCAGTTTCGGAGTGGACATTGCGGTTTTCCCTGAGCGGATGTGAGGTCCTGCGGCGCGGCGCGCCGCAGGCATGGTCTTCTGGACGATCAGGCGACCGCGCGCGGCTTGAGCGCCGGGCGGTGCGCGGACTCAAGATTGCGCGGCACACGGCCTTCAACGGGGTGGCTCGGATCGTTGAAACCGGGTGTTGAGGGATGGCCTGTCGTGACGAGGCTGTCGACCAGCGCTTCATCTTCCGCATCGATCTTCACATCGAGTGCGCGAATATATCCGTCCCAATGCTCTTCGGTGCGCGGGCCAGTAATGGCGGCTGTAACGAACTTGTTGTTCAGCACCCAGGCCAGTGCAAAATCCGCCGCCGAAACACCCTTCGAAGCGGCATGGGCCGCGACCTTCTGGGCGATTTCCACCGATTCCGGACGCCATTCGGTTTCCAAAACGCGCTTGTCGCCACGGCCGACGCGGGTATCGGCGCCCGGCTGTTCGCCCGGCTGGTATTTGCCGGTCAGCACGCCGCGGGCGAGCGGCGAATAGGAGACCACGCCGAGGCCATAATGATTGGCCGCCGGCAGCTGCTCGGCTTCTGCCGTACGGTTGACGATGTTGTAGAGCGGCTGGCTGGCAACCGGCCGGTCGATGCCGAGCTGGTCGGCCAGATGCGAAATTTCGGCGATGCGCCAGCCACGGAAATTCGAAACGCCGAAGTAACGCAGCTTGCCAGCCCGGATGAGGTCGGCAATGGCGCGCACCGGCTCTTCCAGCGGCGCATCGAACACGGCGCGGTGAAAGTAGAGGATGTCAATGTAATCGGTGTTGAGGCGGCGCAGCGAATTTTCGACCGTTTCGATCACCCATTTGCGCGAATGGCCGCCAAGGTTCGGGCCCTTGGTGTGGGAATTGACGAATTTCGTCGCCAGCACCCAATGGTCGCGCGTGGACTTGATGCCGCGGCCCACGACCTCTTCCGACTTTCCGTCATGATAGACATCGGCCGTGTCGATGAAATTGATGCCCTGTTCGCGCGCCTTGTCGATGATGCGGAAGGCCACGTCATCCGGTGTCGGGCCTCCGAACATCATCGTGCCGAGGCTCAGCGGTGAAACTTTCAGCGCGCTGCGTCCGAGATAGCGATAGTCGACCATTATGGTTGCTCCTTCAGTTTATTGGGCATGGTGGCAGGCCACGGCGTGGTTCTTGCCGAAAAGAGTGTAGTCCGGTGCTTTTTCGCGACAGAGATCGGTGGCGAGCGGGCAGCGTGTATGGAACCGGCAGCCGGACGGCGGATTGTGCGGGCTCGGCAGATCGCCCGAAATGGGGGCCGCCTGCTTACGGCGGGCGGGATCGGGAACGGCGGCGAGAAGGGCGCGCGTATAGGGGTGTTTCGGGGATGCCCAGAGTTCCGATGTGGGCGCGCTTTCGACGATCTTGCCGAGATACATGACCAGCACGCGATCGGAAAAATAACGAACCACGGAGAGGTCATGCGAGACGAAGAGATAGGACAGCGAAAGCCGCTTCTTCATCTCCACCAGAAGATTGAGAATTTGCGCCTGTATCGAAAGATCAAGCGCAGAGACCGGCTCGTCGCAGACGACCAGTTCCGGTTCCAGAACAAGTGCGCGGGCAATGCCGATACGCTGGCGCTGGCCGCCGGAGAATTCATGCGGATAACGGTCAAGCGAATCCGCCGGCAAGCCCACCTGCGCGACGATGGCTTCAACGATCTCCCGCTGGCGCACCCGGTCTCCTATACCGTGCACCTTCAACGGCCCGGTAAGGATGGTGCGCACCGTCTGGCGGGGATTGAGCGAGGCAAAAGGATCCTGAAAGATCATCTGGATGCGGCGGCGAATGCCGCGCAGCTCGGACGATGTCATTGCGGTCACATCCGCACCCTTGAAGGTGATCCTGCCGGAAGACGGTTCAACCAGTCGCATCAGGGACTTGCCGAGTGAAGACTTGCCGCAACCGGATTCGCCTACCAGGGCAACGGTTTCACCGGCCTCGATATCGAGCGAGACGTCATCGACGGCGCGCACCGTGCCGCGTCCGCCCGTATAATGGGTGGAAAGACTATGCACCGACAAGAGCGCCATTGGGTATCTCCTGAGATGTTGGAGCAACGAAGGGGCAGGCGGCATAACGGCCGTCTGAAATCTGCCTCAGCGGTGGTACATATTGCCCACAGAAACCGCGGGCGCTCGGACAGCGCGGCCGGAAGGCGCAACCGCGTTCCCCCGTGGCGGAAACGATGGAGCCGGGAATCTCGATGAGCGGCCCATCGCGATAATGCTGGCCGTCTTCGGCGCGCGGCGAGGCGGCAAGCAGGCCGCGCGTATAGGGATGGTAGGGATTGGAGAACACCCGTTCCGGCAGCCCTTCCTCTACCTTGCGTCCGGCATACATCACCATCACCCGGTCCGCCCATTGCGCCACGATGCCGAGATCGTGGGTGATGAGGATGACGGCCATGTTGAGATCACGGCGCAGATTGTCGAGCAGCTGGAGTATCTGCGCCTGTATCGTCACGTCGAGCGCCGTCGTCGCCTCGTCCGCGATCAGCAGTTTCGGATTGCAGGCAACGCCGATGGCGATCATCACGCGCTGGCGCATGCCGCCGGACAACTGGTGCGGATAATCATCCACTCTACGGGCGGCATCGGGAATATTGACGAGGTCGAGGAGCGCGATGGCCCGTTTGCGGGCCTGATGCCGGTCGATCTTCTCGTGGATGCGCAGCACCTCGATGATCTGTTCGCCAACGGTCAGAACCGGGTTCAGCGAGGTCATCGGTTCTTGAAAGATCATGCCGATATCGCGACCCCGAATGCCACGCCATTGTTTCTCCGAAAGCGGCAGCAGATCGCGCCCTTCAAGCAGAACCCGCCCGCCTGTTTTGGCATGAGAGGGCAGGAGGCCGATCAGGCCGAGCGCCGTCAGGGATTTGCCCGAGCCGCTCTCGCCGACGATCGCGAGCATTTCGCCGGGGCTGACATCGAAACTGACCCCTTTAACGGGCTGGGCAGAGCCGAAGCTGACGGAGAGATCACGGACTTCAATCAGTTTGCTCATCGGCGTTCCTCCGAAAAACGGGGATTGAGCGCATCGTTGAGGCCATCGCTGATGAGGTTCAGCGAAATGACGGTGAAGACGATGGCAAGGCCGGGAAGGGCGGTCAGATACCAGGCGGTGCGGATGACATCGCGGCCGGAACCGATCATCGAACCCCAGGAAACGCGGTTGGGGTCACCAAGGCCCATGAAGGAAAGTGCCGCTTCCATGAGGATCGCGCCCGCCACCATGACGGAGGAAGTAACGATGATCGGCGGCAGCGCATTGGGCAGGATTTCCTGAAAGACGATCCGCGCATGACCATAGCCGAGGCTGCGGGCGGCAAGCACGTAGTCCTTTTCGCGAATGGCGCGAAACTCGGCGCGGGTGAGACGTGCCACCAGAGGCCAGGTGATGATGCCGATCGCCGAGGTGACCGTGGTGACTGAGGGCTGTGCGATGGCGACGAGCACGACCAGCAGCACAAAGTTGGGCAAGGTCTGGAAGATTTCGATCAGCTTGACGAGGATATCATCAATGATGCCGCCGAAATAACCGGCGAAAGCACCAACCGCGATGCCGATGGTGAGCCCGATCAGTGTCGCCACGACACCGACGGTGAGCGAGATGCGCGCACCATGCACGATGCCTGCCAGAACATCCCGGCCCATGGAATCTGTGCCGAGCGGATAGGCCGCGTTCTGGCCGGGCCACAGGAACGGGCGGGCCACCATTTCCAGGGGATCGCCGGGATAGATCAAGGGGGCGATCAGCGCAGTGACGATGACGGTCGCGAGAAACAGCAGGCCAACGATCGCGTTGGGATTAGTGAGGAAGATTTTCAGTTCCCGCCGCAGGCCGCGCCGGGGCACGGAAACGGAACGTGCCGAGAGCGCATCCGGCGCATGGATATAAGGCCAGGTCTTTTCTTCCGGCTTCTTCGGTTTGGGATTGGTTTCTTCAGCGCCGAGTTCGGCCGTGTCGAGAACCGCTGATGTAGGGGAGGAATTCATCGGCTTTCTCCGATGCGGGGGTCAAGCCATGCCTGCAACAGGTCCACGGCTGCATTGACGATGATGACGACGAGGGAGGAGAGAAGGAGAATGCCGAGCAGAACGCTGAAGTCCCGCGCCATGACGGCTTCGAAAGCAAGGCGGCCAAGGCCGGGCCAGCTAAAGACGGTTTCGACCACCACGGCACCACCAAGCAGGCCGCCAATATGCATGCCGGCCATGGTAGTGATGGGGATAAGGGCATTGCGCAGGATATGGCGTGTGGTCAGCCTGATCGGTGAAACACCCTTGGCGCGGGCCGTGCGCACATAGTCCTGCGACTTCACTTCCAGCATCGCCGCGCGGGTGAGGCGGGCGTAGATCGCCAGAAAATAAAGCGCCAGCGACAGGGCAGGAAGCACGATGTAGCGCAGCCGATCCAACAGGGCGGAAAACCCGGTGAGGCTGCTGCCGATTGTGCTGTCGCCACCCGAGGGAAGCCAGCCGAGCTTCACCGAAAAGGTAAGGATCAGCATCAACCCGATCCAGAAACCCGGTACGGAATAAAAGATCAACGAGCCGATCGAAATGATCCGGTCTGGCAGCTTGCCGGAAAAGAGCGCCATGATCGAGCCGAGAAACACGCCGACGAAAATCGCAATGCCGAGCGCCGCGCCCATTAACGCAAGCGTGCCGGGCAGGCGCTGGCCGATGAGATCAGCCACCGGCATGCCGTAGCGCGGCGAAAATCCGAGGCTGAACTGGGCGAGATTGCCGAGATAATTCATCAGCTGGTGCAGGACCGGCAGGTCCAGTCCGAAACGATTGCGGATTTCCGCCATGGTTTCGACGGTCGCCGAACCCGCTTCCGCCGCCAGTACATCGGCGGCATCGCCCGGCGCCAGCTGCAGCAGGAAGAAGTTCAGAATGACGATACCGAGAACCGTCGGGACGGCCTGAATGGCCACCCGTTTTGCCTGCGATAAAATCCTTTTCGAATTTGACATCGGCTCCAGTCCGCAATCGTTAAAACACAAATCCGCCGGTCAAGGCACGGACATTAGTTGACTAATTTTATGGAATTTGTCAAAGAGTAATAGAATTATTTTCTGAAATTTACGGAAAATTGCGCCATAAAGAAAAGATAATTCCTATTTGTGAGAATGGTTGGTTCGCTATCCCAATCTCGTTCTCGTCCGAGGAACAAACTTCTTCCCAAGCGCAAGGGTTCAGTTTCTCCGGTCTTTCGCCGGTTCAATCAAGGAGTGGGTATCACATGACTGTTTTCAACCAGACGACGCGGCGGGGATTTCTGCTGGCGTCGGTCGCCCTTGGCGTGGTGTCTTTGCCTGGGCTGAAGCTTCGCGCGGCAGAGCCCGCAAGCGGCGGCACGGCCACGCTGCTGATTTCATCGGAACCGCCGGTGCTGACGACGATCGCACACACGGCCTATAATTCCGTCTATATATCACCGAAGGTCACCGAGGGTTTGCTGACCTATGATTTCGACCTTAATCCCAAACCGCTTCTGGCAAAATCATGGGACGTCAGTCCGGATGGCCTGCGTTACACCTTCAAGCTGAGACCCGGCGTAAAATGGCATGACGGCAAGCCCTTCACATCCGCCGATGTGGCGTTCTCCATCAATGCCATCAAGGAAGTGCACCCGCGCGGACGCAACACATTCCTCAATCTGACTGCCGTCGAGACGCCGGACGAGCTGACGGCGGTTCTAGTGCTTTCCAAACCCGCGCCCTATTTGATTACGGCGCTCGCCGCCGCCGAAACGCCGATCGTGCCGAAACACCTCTACGAAGGGACGAAAGTGACCGAAAACCCGGTCAATCTGGCACCCGTTGGCACCGGCCCGTTCAAGTTCAAGGAATGGGTGCGCGGCAGCCATATCGTTTTCGAGCGCAATCCCGATTATTGGGATGCACCGCGCCCCTATCTCGACAAGCTCATCGTTCGCTTCATTCCTGATGCTTCCGCCCGCGCGATTGCCATCGAAACCGGCGAGATCGATCTCGCCCCCAGCACGCCGGTCGCCTATAGCGATCTCGACCGCCTGAAAGAGCTTCCCAACCTCGGTTTTGAGACAAACGGTTATCAATATTCGAATTCCGTCAGCCGCGTAGAGTTCAATCTAGAAAAGGAAGTGTTCAAGGATGTGCGCGTCCGTCGCGCCTTCGCGCATGTGATCGACCGTAACGTCATCTTCAACACCGTTAATTACGGTTATGGCGCGACCATCACCGGGCCAATCAATCCGAAGCTGACGAAATGGTTCGTGGATGATCTGAAGACCTATCCGATTGATCTGAAGGCGGCCGAAGCGCTGCTGGATGAGGCCGGATACAAGCGCGGTGCGGATGGCATCCGTTTCAAGCTCAATCTGGATTACGTGCCGAGCACCGAGGCCTATCCGCGCGGTGCGGATTATATTCGCCAGGCGCTGGCGAAAGTCGGCGTTGATGTGACGGTGCGCACCCAGGATTTCGCCACCTACACCAAGCGCATCTACACGGATCGCGATTTCGATTTTGCCTATGAGGGCATGAGCAATCTCTTCGATCCGACCGTCGGTGTGCAGCGGCTTTATTGGTCGAAGAACTTCAAGAAGGGTGTGCCTTTCTCCAATGGCGCGGCCTACAGCAATCCCAAGGTGGATGCGCTTCTTGAAGCCGCCGCCATCGAGATCGACGCCGACAAGCGCGTCGCGCAATGGAAGGAGATCCAGCAGATCCTCGTCGAGGACGTGCCGGCCATCGACATCGTCGCCGCACCTGAAATCACCATCTACAACAAGCGCATAGCTGATCACACCATTGGTGCCGAAGGTGTGGCGGGAAGCCTCGCTTTCGCGCATATCGCCGCATCCTGATCGTCTCACCAGACCCGGCTCGCCCTAGCGGCGGGCCGGAATGTCTCCCTTCAGCCGACGGGCGCCGCAGCTTCGCTTTCCGGTCCCATCGTTTCATTGAGGCCATTCCATGAGCACGTCACTTTCTGAAATCTGGTACACACGCTGCCCGGTACCCACGCCAGTGGGGCTTGCGGCACAGCCGGGTTATCTCGAGCAGACCTTCGAGGAGGTCGGTATCGCGCTGAAATCCATCATCGACTCACCTGACCGCTCCGTTCGCCAGAGCCATTTCAACCACACGCTGGAATGGTCGTTCCGCCATGGCGGCAATGTACCGCCCGTCCGTGCCCGCTCGGAAGGGCGCAACACGCGTCTCATCGGGGTGACCTGGACGGATGAGTTTCAGGCGATCATCACCCTGCCGGAAACCGGTATCCGTTCGCTTGCCGATCTCGTCGGTCGCCGTTTCGGCGTGCCGCGCCGGCCGGAAGGCATAGTCGATTTCATGCGGGCGACGGCGCTGAAGGGCATCGTTTCGGCGCTCTCGCTTGAAGGGCTGAAGGTAGAGGAGGTCGAACTCAAGGATATTGTCATCAAGGATTCGGTGCTGGCGTCACAAGAAGGGCCGTCGCTGTTCGGCCTGAAACGCCGGCAATCCTTCGGCGAGGAGATCATCGCGCTCCTGCGTGGCGAAGTCGATGCGATTTTTGTCAAGGGAACGGCCGGCATTGCCGCCGCGAACCTGATCGGCGCGGTGCAGGTTGCGGAATTCGGTTTTCACCCCGATCCGAAAATACGCATCAATTCCGGTTCGCCCCGGGTACTGACGGTTGATGGGCGGCTTGCCGATGAGCGTCCCGATCTGGTCGAGCGGCTGGTAGGCGCCATCGCCAGGGCCTCGCTCTGGGCGGAGCAGCACCCCGAGGAGACGCGTCGTTTCATCGCGCGTGAGGCTGGCGCGACGGAAGAACAGGTTCTGGCCGCCAACGGCGCGGAGGTTCACCGCCATCTTGGCCTCGGACTCGATGCCGACCTTGTCGGTGCCGTGGGCCATTACAAGGACTTCCTGCACCAGTGGGGCTTCCTTGAAAACGACTTCAATCTTGCAGACTGGATCGATGATCGTTTCGTTGCGGTGAACGAAAGGGCGGTGGCATGAGCGTTGCACTTTCCGCCGTTCCGAACACGCCGGCGCAGCGGGCCGATCCTGTCGCCGTTGCAACCGCGCTCGCCGAAGATTTCAGCCTGACGGCTGCGGACCACGACAAAAGCGGCGAATTCGCTGCGGGTAATTTCGGGGCGCTTTTCAAATCAGGCCTGCTCGGTCTTGTTACGGCTGAGAAGGATGGTGGCTGGGGCGAGGGCATGGAAACGGCCCATGCCGTTATTACAGCCATCGCGAAGGGGGATCCGTCGACTGCCCTCATCCTCGCCATGCATTACAGCGTCCATGCGGCAATTCGGCGGGGGAAGTGGCCGGCAGCACTTGCTGCAAGGGTGCTGACTGCCAATAGCAGGGAACCGGCGCTTTTGAACAATGCGCAGGCGGAGCCGGGGGTTGGTTCGCCGGCCCATGGCGGCCTACCGGAAACGACGGCGCGGATCGAAGGCGATGTCTGGGTTGTCAATGGCCGAAAGAGTTTCGTCACCGGCCTGCCGGGTCTCAAATGGGCGATCGTACTTGCCGTGACGACGGAAGAGACGCCGCGCCTGATCCAGCTTCTGGTGCCGCTCGATGCGACGGGCATAGCCCAGGAAAAGGCATGGGAGGCGACCGGCATGTATGCCACCGCCAGCCATGATCTGGTGCTGGAGGAGGTCAGGGTGCCGTTGGCCGATATCGTTGCCGAACAGCCAGCCGACGAGCCGTTGCGGCGCGATGAGGTAGATGGCTATAATTTCTTCGCGCTTCTGGCTTCCGTTTATCATGGTGTAGCGCTTTCGGCGCGGGATGATCTGTTGCGCCATCTGAATGGTCATGTTCCGGTAAGCCTCGGTGCGCCGCTCTCTTCCATTCCCCGTATTCAGGAAGGCCTCGGCCAGATCGAAGTGCTTCTTGCCGCAAACCGGCGTTTACTTCTCTCCATCGCCCGCGATATCGATGCTGGCGAAAGGGTGGGAACGGATGCGCTCGCTGTTCGCCACGTGGTGATCGACAATGCGGTGGCAGTGACCGATCTGGCACTGGAACTTGGTGGCAATCGCGGCCTGCGTCGGGATTATAATCTCGAACGCCATCACCGCGATGCCATCACGGCAAGGGCGCATGCGCCGCAAAGCCATATGATCCGCGCGATTCTCGGCCGTCAGAGCATCAAGGCGGCGGGTGGTTGATGGCAAAGGCACCGGGCGGGCTTGCCTTTGCAAGATCGCCCGGCATCGTCTCCCCATCAATCCCGCAGCAGCGGCAACAGCCTGTCGCCCTGCCTTTCGATTTCCTTCAGGTAGGGCGTGTCGGAAAGGATGAAATGGGTGATGCCAAGTGCGCGGTATTTTTGCAGTGAGGCGGCGACATCCTGCGCCGAACCCACCAGCCATGTGGTTGCAGCACCGCCGCCGCCGAATTTACCCGGTGCCGTGTAAAGATTGTCGTCCAGCACGTCGCTCTGATGGTGCAAATCCAGTAACCGCCGCTGGCCAACCGCTATACCCTGCAGATGGTCATTCCAGCGCACGCCATTATTTGCAGCCATTTCGGCGACCTTCGCTTCCGCGTCACGCCATGCCTCGGCCGTCGTTTCACGCACCAGCGTGGTGATCCGCAAGCCGAATTGCAGCGGCGGCAGGTCGCGGCCAAGCGTCTGACTGAAATGCCGGAGCCTTTCTATCCGTTCGCCCACACCGGCGAGGGGCTCGCCCCAGAACAGCTGCACGTCTGCCTCGGTTGCGGCGACCTGCTCGGCCGCTTGGGAGGCGCCGCCGAAATAAAGCTTCGGATGTGGCCGATCAGCGCGTGCGGCGATCCGTGGCAAAACGGTCGAGTTGTTGACCCGGAAATGATCCCCGACAAAGGTGACATTTTCTTCCGTCCAGAGCCGCCGCACCAGCCGCATGAACTCTTTCGTGCGGGCGTAACGCTGCGCCTGATCACCTTCCTCGTCGCCATAGGCTGCAAGCTCGTCGCGACCCGAGACGACATTGATCCGCACGCGACCGCCGGAAAGCTGATCGAGCGTAGCGGCGGCCGATGCGAGGTTAGCCGGCTTCCAGTAGCCGGGGCGGATGGCGATGAGCGGCTCGAACGTGGTTGTACGCGCCGCAAGGGCGGCCGCCACCGTGAATGTGTCGGGCCGACCCCAGCCGGTGCCGATCAGAGCGCCTTTCCAGCCGTGATTTTCCAGTGCCTTTGCGTGGCTGGTCAACGTATCAAGGCTGTTATGGTTGTCGCTGACGGCATCGCCACGATGCCCGGGTTTAACGTCATTGGGAATGTACCATAGAAATTCGGTCTTGCTGCTCACATCATCCGCCTGAATTGTCGGTTTGTCGCGCGAAGGAGGAACCTGCCGCTGCAACATCCGGTTTGGGAGGGCAAAACCTCCGATGGAGCGAGAATGGCAAAGCTGCGTCGGTGCGGCCAAGCAGGGGCGTTTCTTTTGGCATGCGGTCGCGGAAAAGCTTTGCTCAGACTTTGCCAAAATTGCACATATTTTCCATGTAAAAAATTGAGATAAAAGATTCCGTTTTTTGGACGACGCAAACCCCCGTGAGAACCCGTTTTCTACGCTTCTATTAATACATGGTCTTATTTTCCCCGTCGCTCGCGAAGGAGAGCAAGGCAATAGTCGACGGGAATCACCGGATTCGCCATTCTTGGAACACATCGCCCGCAAACCACGGAGTAGGCATGTGTACCACCTTGATTGTCCCCGGTCTGAACGGTTCGGATGAGGGGCATTGGCAGCGGCACTGGTTGCTGGATGACCCTCAGGCTAAGCTGGTCGATCAGGACAATTGGCAATGCCCGGTTCTCGAAGACTGGATTGACCGTCTTGAGGCCGCGCTGACCGCGGTTGAAAGTGCCTATATCGTTGCCCACAGCCTTGGTTGCCTGCTTGTGGCGAATATGGCGTCGCGACTTTCGGCTGCCAAAATCAAGGGCGCGCTTCTGGTCGCTCCCGCCCATCTGGACCGGGTGGAGGCGATTCACCCCTGTATCGTCCGGTTCGGCGCGTTTCCAAGGCAGCGGCTTGCTTTTCCCAGTCTCGTAGTGGGCAGCATGAACGACCCCTATATGAGCCCTGAAGAGCTGGCGCGCACCGCCACCAGCTGGGGAAGCGACCTCGTCAATCTTGGCGCCGTCGGGCACATCAACATTGCCGCAGGTTTTGGCCGGTGGCCGGGAGGTTACGGGCTTTTCGACCGTCTTAAAGCGACTGCTGAAAAGGCCACCACTGGATCGAGACTGCACGGATTGCCGGCGATACAGGGTCTGCATCTTCAGAGCGACGCTGGCGTGCTCTGAAACGGAATTTTTCCCACAGCGACATCCTTGGTCCACCTTTGCCGGCGAAGCATCAATTATAGAACAGTAATTTTATGGAAAATATTGACGATTTTCGCCGGCCGCCGGAGGATAAGGCGGAGTTGAGCAAAGGAGGCGCACATGCCGCAGGGACTTCATGTGTTTACTTTCGATCTGTTCGGTTTGACCCGGCGTCAGCCCCGCGAACAAGAACCGGTTCATCTTAACCCGCTGGAGCACTCCGGCCGCATCCGGCAGGGGAAAAGCGATCTCGAACTTGAGCGGGAAGAGATCTGCGAAATGAACTTTGCTCTGCTGGGCTTTTACCCGGTCTTGTGAGCACGAGCGCTCCTTATCCTTTGGACTCCATTCAACCGGGAGAGAAACTCCCCGTGATGGATGGAAATTGGAACAAAATTTCTTAAACGCGCTGGGGAACCGGTTACCCTTTCATCATCACACCCGCATCGCCCGAGGGGCGGATTGCAAAGGACCTGCCGATGAGCAAGCACGACAAGCCACTCGATTTCCTGTGGTTCATACCCACCTCCGGTGACGGTTCCTATCTCGGCTCGGATGATCTGTCGCGTCCTTCCGATCCGGGCTATTTCCGTGAAATCGCACAGGCCGCCGATCGGCTTGGTTATTCCGGCGTGCTTATCCCCACCGGCGTCGCCTGCGAAGAATCTTTCATCCTCGCGGCCAATCTTGCTGCCTATACCGAAAAACTGAAGTTCCTCGTTGCCATCCGGCCGGGTGTCGCATCGCCCGCTTATTATGCGCGCCTTGCCTCCACGCTCGATCGCGTTTCCCACGGCCGGCTGCTGCTCAACATCGTCGTCGGTGGCAGCGCGCAGGAACTGGCCGGTGACGGCATCTTCCTGCCGCATGACGAGCGTTACGACCACGCCGACGAGTTCTTCCAGGTGTTCAATTCGCTTATCGAGACCGGCAAGGGAGATCTCGACGGCAAATATATCAAGGCGCAGGGTGCCAGGCTTGGCCTGCCGCCGGTGCAGGAGCCGCGGCCGCCGCTTTATTTCGGAGGTTCCTCCGATGCCGGCATCGAGTTTTCGGCTGGTCTCACCGACAAATATCTCACCTGGGGCGAACCGCCCGCACAGGTGGCGGAAAAAATCGCCAAGGTTCGCGCGGCCGCCGCGAAAAAGGGCCGTGAGGTGACCTTCGGCATCCGTCTGCATTTCATCGTGCGTGAAACCGATGAGGAAGCGTGGGCCGATGCGGATAGGCTGATCTCGAAGCTTTCTGATGAGGCCATCGCCTCTGCTCAGGAGGTTTTTTCCAAGGCATCGGATTCCGTCGGGCAGGCCAGAATGCAGGCGTTGCACAATGGCCGCCGCGACAAGCTGGAGGTCTCTCCGAACCTGTGGGCGGGTATCGGTCTCGTGCGGTCTGGCGCGGGCACCGCGCTGGTCGGTTCGCCCAAGACGGTTGCAGCACGGCTCAGGGAATATCAGGAGCTCGGTATCGATACCGTTATCGCCTCCGGTTATCCGCATCTCGAGGAAGCCTACCGCCTGTCCGAACTGCTGTTCCCGGAAATCGGCCTTGGCGGGCCGCGAAACGAGATCCGCTCATCGTTCGGCGCCAAGCAGGTTTTCGGCGGTGGCGGCCATGGCGGCAACGTCAAGCTGGTGTCCGGATCCTGATCCATCCACCAAAAGCTTGCAGAGGGACACAAGGCGACGGCATCATATAAAACATTATTTCTATAGAATATTACGATTATGGAAAACGATGTCTATTTCAGCCCCCGCCACCGCTGCTAGCTATTGAACAATTCAGCTGTTTCAGGAGCCACGCGATGACATTGCAATATGCGGCCAAGGACCAACAATTCATCAATCTGCGCGACCCGGTCGCCGGCAGGGCGGCGGATGCCGATAGCCTCAAGGCGGCGCTACGGACGCTCGGCGGCGGCGTCAGCGTCATTACCGCTGGCGAAGGGGATGAGCGAACGGGTGCAACCGTGACATCGGCCACCGCTTTGTCGGTCGACCCACCGCGAATCCTTGTCGGGCTCAACCGCTCTTCGTCCACATGGCCGGTGGTACAGCGTTTCGGTCATTTCGCCGTCAACATCATCGGTGCGAACCATCAGTTCGTTGCCAACCAGTTTGCCGGTATCGGCGGCCTCAAGGGTGCGGACCGGTATCGCGGTGCGGAGTGGACAAAGCTGGCGAGTGGCGCACCCATTCTCGAAGATGCCGTAGCCGCGATCGATTGCACAATCGAAGAGGCGATCGAGCGTCACAGCCACGTCATCGTCATTGGTAAGGTGGAAGCGATCCGTGTCGGCTCCGGCCATTCGCTGCTCTACCAGAACGGACGCTATCATTCACTGGACTGAGCGTCGGTCGTTTTGGCGCTTTCATTTTGTCATTGTTTGAGGGAGTTGAGCATGGGATCCGTCACGCCTCTTGGCGAAAGACTTCGTTTCGTTCCTCCACGCCTCGGTGCGGATTTTGACGTGCTGACCGTCGCCCGGACGATCGCTGAAAAATGCGCCATCGAAAATCCGGGGCAAATCCACGCACGGATCGCCCGCTCCGGTCTTCTCGCTCTTTCTGTTCCAACTGAAATGGGCGGGGCGGATATAACCAATGACATCCTCTCGCAGGCGCTTTCGATCATTGCGGCGGCCAATGCCGAGGCGGCACATGATCTTGTCGAGCATTTCACCGCGCTTGAATTCCTTCGGAATGCGGGCAGTGAAGAGCAGCGCAAAGCTGTCTTCGCCCGCCTCGATCTCGGTGAGACCTTCGCGCTGGTGACATCCGATGGCGGGCTGGAGCAAGCGATCCCGGTGACGGCTGACGACTACGCCCTGCGCCTTCCCGATGATATTGCCCGGTCGGCGAGGGCCAATGCCGACTGGATCGTCGTGCCGGCCGTCAACACATCCGGTCAACCCCTGCTAATCGTTCTGCGCAATCGGCCGAATAGCTCATGGGAAGGGCTGTTGCGCGCCGATCAGGTGGTGTTTCTCGCGCAGGGCGCGGAAAATCTGGCTGCTTCCGTGTCCACCCTGTTGAAGGCTGCTGTGGCTCTCGGACAAAAGCAGCGCGAGCTTTCGGGGTTGCTGGTCGGCAGGCTTTCCGTTGATGGCGCGGCGAAACCAGTGATTGGTGAGATATTTCTCGCCGTCGAACTGCTGAAGGCGCAGATATCAAGTCTGGCGGCCCATATCGATGCGGCGCAGGTCGGAGCGGAAAACGTCACATGTCGTTCGGTTCGCAACACTGCCATCACCCTTGAAATTTTGATGGCGCGCCTTGGTCTTATCGAGGGCGTCAGCGAAGCCGGGCTCATCGCATCGCTGGCGGATGATCTGCGCCGGCAATAAAGGGGGCGCTGCCGGCTCGGCGAATTCCTATTCGCTGGCCGTGATGGACCGCTGGTCTTGGCCGTCCTTTGCGACGAATTGCGCGAGCGTCATATTGTCCAGAATGGTTGCGATGGCGTCCCGTACGTCCGTCATCGAAACCCTGACCTGACAGGTCTCGGGATCATCGCAGTCATCACAGGCTTCAAAGGCCGTTCGGCTAGCGCAGCGAATGGGTGCCAGCGGGCCATCCAGCGTGCGGATGACCTGCCCGATCATGATTTCGGATGGCATTTTCGAAAGCGAATAACCGCCATTGGGGCCCTTCTTGGAGCGCAGAATGCCGCTGTTGCGCAGTTCCAGAAGAATGGTATCGAGGAATTTTTTCGGGATGTTGTTACGGGTCGCGATCTCGGTCACGAAGGCGGTCTCGCCCTGGGGCAACCGCGCCAGATCGACAAGCGCCTTTAATCCGTATTTGCCTTTTTTGGTCAACATCGCCTGATCCGAAAAGAGAACCGGCAAATTCACAATGCCGGACCATGTTATTCTTAACTTACTTAGTAGTTTTTAGCGAATTCCGGTGCAAGCCGTTTCAGTGAGATTTCAAGCGAAAGCGGCTTGTTGCAGCGTTTTGGAGCAAGGTTTTCGTTGGTTTCGAGAGCGTTGAGCCGGGCTACTTTCGAAAACCTGACTGAAAACAATATTTTCTCTGATCTCCTCGCAGCATGGAACAAACGTCCTTTATTAGAATATAAAATCGGTAGACAAACTATGCATCAAAGATACGCGAGGTGATGATGTATACGCTCAGTTTGCTCGACAAGAGCCCGGTGCCAACGGGTGAGGACGCGGCAAGCGCGTTCCGCGACACGATCAATCTCGCCAAGCGTGCCGAGGAACTGGGGTATCGCCGGTTCTGGGTAGCCGAACATCACAATTCGCCCGAGCTTGCCGGTTCCGCGCCCGAGGCGCTGGTGGCGTGGATCCTGGCGAAGACCTCCCATATCCGTGTTGGCTCAGGTGGTGTCATGCTGCAGCATTACAGCCCCTACAAGGTTGCCGAGGTTTTTAATGTCCTCTCATCGCTCGCACCTGGCCGGGTCGATCTTGGCGTTGGCAAGACGCCGGGCGGCCTGCCGCTTGCGACTTCCGCCTTGCAGCAGGCCTATGATCCCGCCCGCAAGCCCGATTTCGAGACGGCTTTTGGTCAGCTGACGACATTTCTTTCCGGCAGCGCCCCGAAAGACCATGCGCAGGCCGGGTTGCAGGCGACGCCCGTGCCGCCGGTCGCGGCGGAGCGGTTCCTGCTCGGCGCCAGCCCGGAAAGCGCAAGGCTTGCGGCATCGAAAGGATGGAGCTTCGTTTTTGCCGGCCATCTCAACGGGGATCCGGACGTTTTGCGTCGCAGCCTTGCTGCTTTCCGTGAAGAGAGCGGTGGGGAAGCGCCTATCCTTGCTCTTTCGGCTTTTGCCGCAAGCGATCCCGCCCATGCGGCAAGACAGGTTGAGGGCCAGCGTATCTACCGCGTTTTCCTGAGCGATGGCAGGGCCTTCAATCTCGGTCGTCGCGAACAGGCGGGGAGTTTGCCCGCCAGTCCGGCGATAGTGATTATCGCATCGAGGAGCGCAAACCCAACGTTCTGCATGGCGGGGCGGACGATATTCACCGGGCGCTGCGCGCGCTTTCTGAAGAGCATGGCATTGAGGAATTCATCATCGAGCCACCACATGTCGGGGCCGATCAGCGGCTCGCCTCAATCGAACTCTTGGCCACGCATCGCCTGTCCCGGGCGGCGTGATTTTGTCCTCAGGAGAAATGACATGACGAAAAAGAAAATCCGTTTCGGCATCATGCTTCAAGGTCCCGGCGGGCACATGAACGCCTGGCGACACCCCAAGAGCCCGGTGGATGCCAGCGTCAATTTCGACTTCTTCAAGAAGAACGCGCTCAAGGCCGAAGCGGCCGGCATCGCCTTCGCCTTCGTGGCGGATGGCCTTTATATCAACGACAAGTCCATTCCGCATTTCCTCAACCGGTTCGAGCCGCTAACAATCCTTTCGGCGCTCGCTGCGGTCACCTCGAAGATCGGTCTCGCGGGTACGGTTTCCACCTCCTATAGCGATCCTTTCACGATTGCCCGACAATTCGCATCGCTCGACCTTCTGAGCGGCGGCCGGGCTGGATGGAATGCCGTGACGACGCCGCTTGAAGGCACGGCGAAGAATTATAGCCGTAGCCACCCCGAACATGCGCTGCGTTACGAAATCGCCGACGAATATCTTGAGGTTACTAAGGGGCTCTGGGACAGCTGGGACGACGACGCCTTTGTACGCAACCGTGAAACGGGGCAGTTCTTCGATCGCGCCAAACTCCACACGCTCAGCCATAAGGGCCGCTTCTTCCAGGTGGAAGGCCCGTTGAATATCCAGCGTTCGCCGCAGGGGCAGCCAGTTGTGTTCCAGGCCGGTTCCTCCGATGCCGGCATTGGCCTTGCGGGCAAACATGCGGATGCCGTCTTCACCAATTCCGCCTCACTGGAGGAAAATCAGACCTTCCTGAAGCGCGTGAAGCAGAGCGCGGTCGCGCAGGGCAGGTCTGCGGCGGACGTCAAGATTTTCCCCGGAATCGGCCCGATTGTCGGTGAGACGCAGGAGGAGGCGGAGGCGAAATATGAGATCATCCGTAACCTGATCACGATAGAAGATGCGCTCGCCTATCTCGGCCGCTTCTTCGATCATCATGATTTCAGCGTCTATCCCCTGGATGAACCTTTCCCCGAGCTCGGCGAGATCGGCAAGAACAGCTTCCGCTCGACGACCGACCGCATCAAGCGGCGGGCGAAGGAAAAGAACCAGACGCTCAGGGAGGCGGCGCTGGAGGCGGCAACGCCGCGCGAAGGTTTTATCGGCACGCCCGACAAGGTCGCGGACGAAATCATCCGTTGGGTGGAACATGATGCGGCCGATGGCTTCATCCTCGGCTTCCCTGTGATTGCCGAAGGGCTCGATGACTTCATCCGCCTCGTAATTCCCGTGTTGCAGCGGCGCGGATATTTCGACCCGCATCTGGAAGGCGCGACGCTGCGCGATCACCTCGGCCTTCCTTTCAAGGAAAGTGTCTATTCCGGCGGTGAAAGCAACAGGGAAAAGGCCATCGCATAAGGTTGCGGCCGGGCGGCGGTGATCGCAGCCCGGCACAGATTTCAAGACGCGGCGAAAAAAAGCGCTGCGCAGGAGACAGAACCATGAATATCCGCATTGACGGCGCGCGTCCGCAGGACGACGCCGAACGGGGAATCCTTGCCTTCATCGAGGAAAGCATCGCCATCCGGCACGATCTTCACCGGCATCCGGAGCTTTCGCTGAAGGAGACGCGCACGGCGGCGCTCATCGCCCGTTATCTCCTGTCTTTCGGGTATGAGGTGACGGAGGGTGTCGGCGGCCATGGTGTCGTCGCTACGCTCAGACGTGGCCATGGAGAAAAACGCCTCGGCATCCGCGCCGATATCGATGCACTGCCGATCCATGAAGAGACCGGCCTTGCCTATGCCAGTGGAACACCTGGCATCATGCACGCCTGCGGTCACGATGGCCACACGGCGATCCTTCTTGCTGCAGCCCGTTATCTTGCCGAAACCTCGAATTTTTCCGGCACGCTGACGCTGATCTTCCAGCCTGCGGAGGAAATCGGTGCTGGTGCCAGAGCAATGATAAAGGACCGGCTGTTCGAGCGTTTTCCCGTCGATGCCGTCTTCGGCCTGCACAATTGGCCGGGTGTGGAAACCGGGCAGTTCGGCTTCGTCGAAGGTCCTGCTATGGCCTCCGTCGACAAGGCAAAGGTGCAGATCATCGGCAGGGGCGGGCATGGAGCGGCGCCTCATGAGACGGTCGATCCGGTTCTCGCCTCGGCAAGCTTCATCACCGCCCTGCAAAGCATCGTTTCGCGCAATGTCGATCCGCGCGAGATGGCGGTGCTGACGGTCGGCTCCATCCATGGCGGAACCGCCTCCAACGTCATTCCCGAGAGTGTCGAGCTGCAAATCACCGCCCGGGCTTTTTCGCCTGCTGTGCGCGACAGGCTGGAGGAGCGGCTTCCGGCACTGGCCAAAGCGCAGGCGGAAAGTTTCGGCGCAAGGGCCGATGTCTCCTATTCCCGTGGTTTCCCGCCGGTCATCAATCACGCCCAGCAAACGGTTTTCGCCCGTGAGGTTGCCAAAAGGCATTTCCCGTCCGCGCAGATTGCCGAAGCGTTCCAGCCGCGGACGGCGAGCGAGGATTTCGCCTTCATGCTGCAGGAGCGGCCCGGCTCCTACCTCTTCGTCGGCAATGGCGAAGGCCCGCCGCTGCACAGCCCCCATTATGATTTCAATGACGCGATCATCGCACCGGCAGCGCGCTTCTGGGTGCGCCTGGCCGAAGCCTACCTCTCCTGATGCTGTAACCTTGGGACAACGACATGAGCGATAGTTTTCTCTACACATCCGTCAATGATCCGCTGGCGACGCCGCTTCTGGAGGAGTTGCTGTTTGAATATGACAGCCGCTACGGCACTTTTTTCAACGCGGAAGGCGCCAAGGCGGAACTGAACAAATATCCGCCGGAAGCCTTCAGCCCGCCTTCGGGCAATTTCGTTCTGCTGCTGCGCGATGGTCAGCCGATCGCCGGCGGTGCCTTCATGCGCTACGATGATGAGACCGCCGAGTTCAAGCGGGTCTGGACCCACTCCGGCTACCGCCGGCAGGGGCTTGCGAAACGCGTGCTGCGCGAACTGGAAGAGCAGGCGGTCCGGCAGGGTTATGCCCGCGTCTATCTAACCACGGGTTTCCGTCAGCCGGAGGCGGTTGGCCTTTATCTCACCAATGGTTACCGAGCCCTGTTCGATACAGCGGCCGACCCTGAGACGATCAGGTCGCTGCCTTTCGAGAAATGGCTGTCCGATACGGTTCTGGACGGAACGCCGATACTGGCGACCCGGCAACAACCTTCCCTGGCCCACCCCTGAAAGGCCCGTTCCAATGACAATAGCCTCCGATTTTCCGCCTGTTGCATTGAACGAACCGAAGGCCGCGCCGGTCGAGAGCGGATTGGCCAAGGGCGGTTACTCGCATTTTCGCATCGTCCCCGCCCGGTATCCGCTGCGGACGGTTGGCACGGTTTTCTCGGTGCTTGTCATCGCGGCCGTCTTGCATTCGGTTTTTGGCAATCCGCGTTGGGGTTGGGACGTGTTTGCCGAATGGTTCTTCGCCGAGCCCGTACTGGTCGGCCTCGGGCGGACGCTGCTGCTCACCGCGCTTGGTGCCGTGTTCGGTTTCGCGCTGGGGACCTTGCTCGCACTTGCCCGCGTTTCCCGTTCGCCACTGCTGGTTGCCGTATCCTGGACCTATATCTGGATTTTCCGGTCGATCCCGCTGATCGTGCTTCTGCTGATCCTCAACAATCTCGGTTATCTCTATGAGACTGTGACGATCGGCGTGCCCTATAGCGGCATCAATTTCTTCAGCTGGAACACCACGCAGCTGATGACGCCCTTCGCAGCCGCAATTTTAGGGCTGACGCTCAATCAGGCCGCCTTCGCGTCCGAGATCGTGCGCGGTGGCATTCTGTCGGTCGATCAGGGCCAGTTGGAGGCGGCTGCCGCACTCGGCCTGCCACGCCGGCGGCAGGCGTCCCGCATCATTCTGCCGCAGGCGATGCGCTCCATCCTGCCAACTGCCTTCAACGATATCATTGGGCTCGCCAAGGGTACCTCGCAGGTCTATATCCTCGCCCTGCCGGAGCTGTTTTACACCATCCAGATCATCTATCGGCGCAACCTCGAAGTGATCCCGCTCTTGATGGTCGCCACCGTCTGGTATCTGGTGATCCTGACGGCGCTTTCCATCGTCCAGCACCATATCGAACGACACTTCGCGCGCGGCGCGCTGCGCAATCCGCCGCCCTCGCTATTTGCCACCATTTTCCGCACCTTCCTGCCGCGCAAATCCACGCTTGATAGGGCGGAAGCGGTGACAAGCGTAGCCGCTGGGCCCGAGCGTACAGCGCCTGCTCGCGCCGCGAGCTTCCAGCTCGGCAATCGCGGCGGCTCGGTCAATATCCACGGGGTTTCTAAATCCTTCGGGTCGCTGAAGGTACTTGACGATATCAGCCTTTCCATTCCGGCAGGCAGCGTCACCACCATTCTCGGCCAGTCCGGCTCGGGCAAGTCGACATTGCTGCGCTCCATCAATCATCTGGAACGCGTGGATGATGGTTTCATCGCCATCGATGGCGAGTTGGTCGGTTATCGCCAGAAGGGTGACACGCTTTACGAATTGAAAGAGCGGGAAATCCTCAAGCGCCGCGTCGAAGTCGGCATGGTGTTCCAGAGCTTCAACCTCTTTCCGCACCTGACCGCACTTGAAAACATCGTCGAAGCCCCGATCGCGGTTCGCGGCATCTCGAAAGAGCAGGCGGAAGCAGAAGCGCGTGATCTTCTGGCCCGCGTCGGCCTTGCCGACAAGGCAGCGGCCTATCCGCGCCAGCTTTCCGGCGGCCAGCAGCAGCGTGTGGCGATTGCCCGGGCTTTGGCGCTGCGGCCGAAGGTGCTGCTCTTTGACGAGCCGACATCGGCTCTCGACCCCGAACTGGTCAACGAGGTGCTTGACGTCATCAAGGAACTGTCCCGCTCCGGCGTCACCCTCATCATCGTTACCCATGAAATCGGTTTCGCACGCGAAGTCTCCGACAGGGTCGTTTTCATGGAACAGGGGCGCATCCTCGAAACGGGAACGCCGGAAAAGCTCTTCAACAGCCCGGATCATCCCCGGACCGCCGAATTCCTCGCAAAAGTTCTCTAATCAAAAACAAAGGAAACACTCATGGCATTTTCATCGAAATTATTGTCCCTGTTCGCGGCCGGTCTTTTCACCGCCACCGCTTCCCTGGTTCCGGTCGCCCATGCGCAGGAAGTGGACCTGTCGCCTGAGCAGAAGGGCCGGGTACGGGCCGAAAAGGTGGAAGAAGCGATCAAGCTTCTGCCAGCCGGCCACAAGTTTATCGCAGATGGAAAACTGACGGTCGCCACCGTTCCCTTCCGTCTGCCGCTTGTGGATTATGCGAGCGATACCAAAACCCCTATTGGTGTGGAGCCGGATATCGCACAGCTGGTCGCCGACAGCCTTGGCCTTGAGTTGCAGCTGGTTCCGATTGCCTGGGCCGACTGGCCGCTTGGCCTGTCTTCCGGCAAATACGATGCCGTTACCTCCAACATCACGGTCACCGAAGCCCGCAAGGAAAAGTTCGATTTCTCCAGCTACCGCAACGATCTGCTCGGCTTTTACGTCGGCAATAACAGCAAGGTGACATCGATCGGCAAGCCGGAGGATGTGGCGGGCTTGAAGGTCATCGTCGGCGCCGCCACCAATCAGGAGCAGATCCTGCTGAAATGGATCAAGGACAACAAGGCGAAGGGGCTGGCCGACACGGAGGTGCAATATTACGACGATCAGGCCGTGCTTGATGTCGCCCTGCAATCCGGCCGTGCCGATGCCTATCTCGGACCCAATGCGACTTCTGCCTTCCAGGCGGCAAGCCAGAAGAAGACCAAACTCGTCGGCACCTTCTCCGGCGGATGGCCGGAAGCAGCGGAAATCGCCGTCGCATCGAAAAAGGACGCTGGCATTGCCGAAGCCATCACGGCGGCACTGAATGCCCAGATCAAGAACGGCAATTACGGCAAGGTTCTCGCCCGCTGGAATCTCGGCTCGGAAGCCATCACGCAATCCCGCACCAACCCGCCCGGCCTGCCGAAGAGCTGAGCGTGAAAGCTGAGTAGCCAAAAGCTGAGTTGAAGGTGGGACATCACTCAGCCGGTAGCGCGGGCATCCTCCCGCCCGCGCTACCTCCGTCCCGCAATCATCCTATCGGGAAACCACAATGACCTTCACCTCTCGTCTCGCCTCGGCCACGTTCGGTGCCTTTCTCTCCATTGCCGGTTTCGCTCCGGCTTTCGCAACTGATGTCTTCGATCTGTCGCCGGATCAGCCCGGCCGCATCAGGGTTGAAAAAGACCCCGGCGCGATTGCTGCCGTGCCGAAGGATTTCAAATTCGTCACGCCGGGTAAATTGACCGTCGCCGTTGCTCCCGGCGGGCCGCCGCTGGCCACCTATGCAACGGATGCAAAGACGGTGGTTGGCGCAGATCCCGATTATGCACTTGCGGTGGCCGACAGTCTTGGTCTCGAACTCGAACTGGTGGCGGTTGCATGGGCAGATTGGCCGCTCGGTCTTGCCTCGGGAAAATACGATGCCGTCATCTCCAATGTCGGCGTTACCGAACAGCGTAAGGAGAAGTTCGATTTTTCGACCTACCGGCAGGGCCTGCACGGCTTTTTCGTCAAGTCGGACAGCGGCATTACTGACATCAGGGAGCCGAAGGACGCGGCGGGGCTGAGGATCATCGTCGGCGCCGGCACCAATCAGGAGCGCATTCTGCTGAAATGGAGCGATGAGAATGTCGCCGCCGGTTTGAAGCCGATCGAGCTGCAGTACTACGATGACGAAGCCACCCGGCTAGTCGCCCTTTCCGCGGGTCGGGCGGATGTCATCGTCCAGCCGCATGCGCAGCTGGTCTTCATTGCCGCGCGTGACAAGACAATCAAGCGCGTGGGAACCCTCTCCGCCGGCTGGCCAGAACGTTCCGATGTCGCCATCACCACCCGCAAAGGTTCGGGGCTCGCCGATGCCCTGACACTTGCCACCAATGATCTGATCAAGAGCGGCGCCTACGCGAAAATTCTGGACCGCTGGCAGCTTTCGGAGGAAGCGCTGCCGGAATCACGCACCAATCCGCCCGGCCTGCCGAAAAGCTGATTGCTCGAATAAATGCGGTGGACGACAATATCCGCGGGCTCCGGCCTGCGGATATTGTTTTGTAAGAACCTTCAGAAATCCGCGACTTTGCCCCAGGCCGAGCCCTTGAAACGGCTGGGGTGATAAGGCGCGGGATCAACGATCGGGTTTGCACCCGTCACGATATCGGCGATCAGATGGCCAGCCCCCGGCCCGATGCCGAAACCATGGCCACTGAAGCCGGCTGCGAGGATAAAGCCCGGCAATTCGCTTGTCTCACCGATGGCGGGAACCCCATCCGGCGTGCTGTCGATGAAACCGGCCCAGGTGGCGGCAATCCGCGTTTTGTTCAGCGCCGGCAGAAGTTCCAGCGCCCTCTTGTGGGTTTCCTGTATGGCGGCAGCGTTGGGTTTCGGGTCGAGAATACGCACCCGCTCCATCGGTGTCGGCGCATCGAGGCGCCAGTGCTTCAGGGTCTCGTGGCCACCGCGGATGCCCTCCAGCCCGCCCGGACGGAGGCTGCGCCAGCGTTTCAGGAACATCGGAACGAATTCGCGGGAAAACCGTATCTGTTGCGCCGTTGGGTCAATGCGCCCCAGCCCGCTGATGGCGAGGGTGTAGCCGCCGTTATGCCGCTTCGTTACCGAAACGGCGGCGGTGTGCAGCGCATCCGGCAGGCCTTCCACGCCCGGCGTGACGGACAGAATGGAAGAGCGAACCGAAGCCTGCGGAAAACGGATGCCGAGTTGGCGGCAAAAGGAGGAGGCCCAGGCCCCGCCGGACATGATGGCGGTTTTGGTGCGGATGGTGCCTTTTTCGGTAACGACGGCGCTGACGCGTCCGCCCTCCGTTTCCAGCCCGCGCGCGGCGCAATTCTGGTGTACGGTGCCGCCCAGTTTGATGATGGCGCGCGCAACGGCGGGTGCCGCCATGGAAGGATCGGCCGTGCCGTCTGTCGGCGAAAACACACCGCCTTTCCAGCGTTTTCCCGTGGCGCGGCCGCGTTCGCTTGCCTCGTCGGCGCTTAGCATATGGGTCGTTACGCCGGCTGTGATGGCAAAGTCGCGCCAGCGCGCCCAGCCGGCAAGCTCCGCTTCATTGTCGCTGAGATAAAACAGCCCGCAGCGGCGAAAACCGGTGTCTTCGCCGCTCTCGGCGGCAAATCGCTCCCAAAGTGCCAGGCTCTCAGTGGAGATCGGCAATTCACGGGCATCGCGGTTCTGCTGTCGGCACCAGCCCCAGTTGCGGCTGGATTGCTCGGCGCCAATGAGGCCTTTTTCGACCAGCGCCACTTTCAGGCCGCGCCGGGCGAGGTAATAGGCGGTAAAGACACCGACAATGCCGCCGCCGATAATGACGGCGTCCGCGGATTTCGGCAGTTCCAGCGATGTCGTGATCCGTTGCAGCGGGGCGGTCATAATCGGACTCCTTATATTCGTCCTAATTTACCTCAGCCGAGGTGTAAACGCTGCCAGACTAGGCCTCTCGCCGGAATCTCCTGCTGTTCGGCGATGCTTCTGCAACTCTTTATGCTGCATCAAAAAAATATCCCCACGTCGACAGGCCTCGCCCATGTGATAAGATTTCCGTCAACGCGCCAGAATTTTATGCTGCGCTTACAAAAAACAAAAAAGGGGTTCCGCACATGATGAAACTTGACCGGATCGACATCAAGATCCTCTACGAGCTGCAGAAAAACGGTCGTATCACCAATGTCGAACTGGCGGAGCTCGTCAATCTTTCGCCCAGCCCCTGCCTGATGCGGGTGAAGAAGCTGCAGGCCGAAGGTTATATCGAAGGTTATTCGGCGCAGATCAACATCAACAAGCTCGGCCAGACGCTGACGGTCTTCACGGAGATCACGCTCAAGAACCACCGACAGATCGATTTCGCCCGCTTCCTCGGCGTTGTTGAGAAGATCGACCAGGTTGTGGAATGCCACCTCGTTTCCGGCGGATACGATTATCTGCTGAAATTCGTCACGTCAGGCATCGTCGAATATCAGTCGATCATGGAGCGGCTGACGGATATGGATGTCGGCATCGACAAATATTTCAGCTTCGTGGTGCTGAAATCACCGATCATCAAGTCGCATATGCCGCTGACCAGCCTGTTTCCGCTGTGAGGTGTGAGAAAACGGCCCGTTGCCCGGCCGTATCATTTCATTCTCACCTCTTCGAAAACGCCCGCACCAGCTCCGCATCCTGCTGAAGATTGTCGAGCCATGCCGGGTCAAGTTTTGGCACGGAGGAGAAGAGCAGTTTCGAGTAAGGATGGGTCGGCGCTTTGATCGCTTCCGTTTCCAGATGCTCCACCTTCTGCCCGCCATACATCACAACGATTTCGTCACAGATGGTCTCCACAACAGAAAGATCGTGGCTGATGAAGATATAGGAGAGGCCAAGCTCACGCTGGAGTTCTCCCAGAAGGCTGATGATTGCGGCTGCGACGACGGTATCGAGCGCTGAGGTGATTTCATCGCAGATGATGAGCGATGGTTTGGCCGCAAGTGCCCGGGCGAAATTGACACGCTGCTTCTGTCCACCCGAAAGGCCGGAAGGGTGGCGATGGCGCACCGAACGCGGCAACTTCACCATATCGAGCAGCTCATCGATCCGCGCATCGCGCGCCTTGCCCTTCATGCCGTGATAAAAGGTCAGCGGCCTGCCGAGAATATCCTCGATGGGTTTTGACGGGTTGAGGGCAGTATCGGCATACTGGAAAACGATCTGCATGCGACGCAGCTGGTCGCTGGTCCGATGTCTGGCGTCGGCATCCAGTTCGCGGCCTTCGAAGATGACATGGCCGCTTGCCGCCGGCAGAATGCCGGCAATCGCCCGAGCAAGTGTTGACTTTCCGCAGCCGGATTCGCCGATGATCCCAAGGTTGCGGCCGGGATAGACTGCAAGGTTGACGGAATCCACCGCCCGCACCAGCGGCAACTTGTCGTCACCCTTGGTGCCATAACCGGCGATTAGATTTTCAATGTCCAGCAGCGGTGTTGCCCGTTCCCGCTTGGTTGGTTCGACGACGCGGACCTTGTCATGAAACGCCGTCAACAATTCCTTCGTATAAGGATGTTGCGCATTTTCGAGAATATCCTTGGTGGTGCCGGTTTCCTGCACCTCGCCGCCTTTCAGCACGACGATGCGGTCGGCAATCTGGGCAACGACCGCAAGATCGTGCGACACGTAAACGCCGCTAATGCCGCCCTTGCGCATGGCGGATTTGAAGGCGCGCAGAACCTCGATCTGGGTCGTCACGTCAAGGGCGGTGGTCGGTTCGTCGAAAATCACCAGCTGCGGGTTGCCGATCAGCGCCATGGCGGCGGAGAGGCGCTGCAATTGGCCGCCGGAAACCTGATGCGGGTAACGCTCGCCGATGGTCTCCGGGTTTGGCAGCGACAGCGCCTTGAAAAGTTCAATCGCCCGGGTGCGCGCTTCCTGCGGCGGCATCAGATGGTGGATGCGCGTGACTTCGATGACCTGGTCGATGATCTTCTGTGCGGGGTTGAAGGCGGCTGCGGCGCTTTGCGGCACATAGGTCACTTTCGTGCCGCGCACCTTGGCGCGCTCGGCTTCCGAAAGCTGCACCATGTCGCGGCCCGCGAAATTTACGCTGCCGCCGGAAATGCGGCAGCCCGGCCGGGCGTGGCCCATCAGGGTCAAGGCGATGGTGGTCTTGCCCGAGCCGCTTTCGCCGATCAGCGCTACGATCTCGCCATCAGCGATGTCGATGTCGACACCCTTGATGATATCGATACGGCGGCCGGAATCGGTGGTCGCCTCGACCTTCAGCCCACGGATTTCAACGAGATTGTTCATGCTTCGCTCCTGTCGCGGATTTTCTGCGGCAGATTGTCGATCAGCAGGTTGACGCTGATCGTCAGGCTGGCGATGGCCAGCGACGGGAAGATGACGGCGGGTGCCGCAAAAGGCAGGCCGCCGATATTTTCACGCACCAGCGCGCCCCAGTCCGCATTTGGCGGCTGCAGGCCAAGGCCGAGGAAGGAGAGGCCCGACAACAGCAGAACGATGAAGACGAAGCGCACGCCGAGATCGGCAAGTACTGGACGGATGATATTAGGCAGGATTTCCGAGCCGATGAGGTAGAACAGGCTTTCACCGCGCACGCGGGCGACCGTGACGAAATCCATGGTGTTGACATTCACCGCCAGCGCTCGCGCGAAACGATAGGCGCCCGGCGTGTATATGACCGAGAGCGTGATGATCAGCACCGGAATGGACGAACCGACGGCGGCGACGACCACGAGGCCGAATAGTTTGCTCGGAATGGAATTCACCGCATCGAGAAATCGGCTCAGCGCCGCATCGAACCAGCAGCCGATGACGGCGGCGCACATGCCGAGCACGACGCCACCGGTGCAGGCAATGGTGACGGCCGCAAGCGAGATGCCGACCGTGAAACGCGCACCCATGAGGATGCGGGAGAACACATCGCGGCCGAGATAATCGGAGCCAAGCCAGAGATCTGAGGTCATCGGCCCGAAATAGTCGAGATCGACAATTTCACCCACGGGATGCGGGATGAGATAGGGCGCGAAGATCGCAACCATCGCCCAGAGGAAAATGACGAGAAAGCCGAAAACGCCGACTGCGTTGATCTTGTAACCCAAACGCGAAGTCCCCTGATATGTCTTGATATGATCGGCCATCAGCGCAGCCTCGGATTGGACATGATGGCGATGATGTCAGCCGTCGTGATGAGGAGGAGATAACCGACGCAGAAGATCATCGCGCAGGTCTGGATCAGCGGCAGGTCGCGGGTGGCGACGCCATCGACCATCAATTTGGCGATGCCGGGATAATTGAAGATCGTCTCGACGATAATGACGCCGCCGACGAGGTAAGAGAGCGACAGCGCCACCGCATTGACGATGGGGCCGAGCGCATTGGGAAGCGCATGGCGCAGCACGATGCGCATGCGCGGTGCACCCTTCAAAAGGGCCATTTCCACATAGGGGGTATCGAGCGTTTCGATAACGGCGGCGCGGCTCATGCGGATCATCTGTGCCGAGACGACGAAGGTGAGCGTGATGACCGGCATGGCGTAAACGCGCAGCACATCGAAAACGGAGTGGATCTCGCTCACCAGCGACAAGGCTGGAAGCCATTTGAGATAAACGGCGAAAAGCAGGACTGCGAGCGTAGCAATCATGAATTCCGGCACCGAAATGACGCCGATGGTCAGGATGGTGACGGCCCGGTCATAGAGCGTTCCGCGCAGCATGGCGGCGCTAATGCCGAGTGTGAGCGCCAGTGGCACGGCGATGATGGTGGTGATGCCGGCGAGTTTCATGGAGTTGACGAAACGCGGACCGATGAGATCGGCAATCGCCATGTTGTTGGCATAGGAGGTGCCGAGTTCGCCGTGCAGCAGGCCGAAAAGCCAGCGCACGAACCTCAGAAGCGCGGGATCGTCGAGATGCATGGCGGTGCGCAGGCCGGCCACGGCCTCTGGCGTCGCGGACTGGCCGAGAAGTATCGTCGCCGTGTCGCCGGGCAGCAGGCTGGTGGCGGAAAAGACGATAAAAGACACGATCAGCAGGGTCGTCAGCATGACGACCAGCCGCCTGGCGACAAGGGACAATATACGGCTGTTCATTCACACGCTCCTGCGACCTGCCTGATGGTGGAGGCTTTCCGCATTCTGCGGAAAGCTTGCCGGGCGCTGTTTCACGCCCGGCACCATGGTTTATCAGGCTTCGAGCCAGACGTATTCCGCAAAGGCGTAACCCATCATGCCGCCGAGGGGGTTGACTTGCAGCCCCTTCAGCTTGGAGCTGATGGCATCCACATTGGTAAGGTAGGCGGGAATGATGGTGCCGGCTTCGTCGGCGATCATCGTCTGCATTTCGAAATAGATCTGCTTGCGCTTTTCCATATCGAGCAGGCCGCGGGCCTCAAGCATCATCTTGTCGAACTTCTCCGACTTGTATTGGCTTTCGTTCCACGGGGCGTCGGAGGCGTAGAGCAGCGAGAACAGGATATCCGGTGTCGGGCGCGGGTTGATGTTGCCGAAATGGATCGGCGCTTTCAGCCAGTAATTGCTCCAGTAACCATCGGCGGGAACGCGCTGCACATCCAGTTTGACGCCGATTTCCGCCGCCGAGGCCTGGATGATCATCGCCATGTCGATGGCCGAATTCGCCGCATCAGAGGTGATGACCGGAATGGACTGGCCGATGACGCCGGCCTTTTCGAAGTGGAACTTCGCCTTGTCAGGGTCGAAGGCCTTCGGCTTGAGGTCGGGATTGTGGTAGGGGCTCATCGGCGGAATAGGCTGGTCGTTGCCGACTTCGCCGAGACCACGAAGGGCCGCCTTGACGATCTGTTCGCGATTGACGATCGACTTCATGCCGGCAATGAAATCAGCCTTGTTGCCGGGCGCCTGGTCGAGACGCATGTTGAGATTGGTGTAGTTGCCGGACGTGCCCTTCGACAGGGTCACGCCTTCCTGCTTGTCGAGCAGGCGGAGCGCGCGCGGGTTGATGGCGGCCGCGAGCTGGATGTCGCCGGAAAGAAGCGCATTGACGCGGGCATTATCGTCCGAGATCGCGAAGAACTCGAAGCTGTCGACGTGCGCGCCGCCCGATTTCCAGTAATTGGTGTTCTTGGCCATGATCGAGCGCACACCCGGCTCGAATTTTTCGAGCTTGAAGGCGCCGGTGCCGTTGCCCTTGGAGAAATCGGTCGTGCCGTCGGCAACGATCATGAAATGGTGCATGGCAAGGATGGTCGGGAGGTCGGCATTGGCGGTGGCGAGCGTGATCTCGACCGTGCTCTTGTCGACCGCCTTGAAACCGGTCATCTGGGCGGCGATCTTGGCGACCTTGGAGCCGACGGCGGGATCAAGGTGGCGCTTCAGCGAATAGACCACGTCGTCGGCGGTCAGTGCCTTGCCGTCATGGAAGGTGACGCCGGAACGCAGCTTCACCGTCCAGGTCTTGGCGTCCTTGGATTCGATGGATTCAGCCAGCTCCATCTGCGGCGTGCCGGACGTATCGAGGAAGCTCAGGCGGTTGTAAAGCGCGCAGCAACGGACGTAGTCGGTCGACAGCGAGGCCTTTGCCGGGTCGAGCGTGTCGGCGGTGGAGGCGGACCAGCCGGCCGCCTTCAATGTGCCGCCCGAGACTGGCGTCGCGGCAACGGCACTGGAGGCGCGGCCAAGGATGGCCGTGCCGGCGGAAAGGGCGACGCCACCCGCCAGCATCATATGCAGCAGCTCACGCCGCGTCGCGCCGTAGCGGATCGCCTGTTCGACGGCGGCATCGTCAGAGCGGGTCCAGTTTGTAATTCTGTCACTCATGGTATTCCCCTTTTGTATTTGTTGAAATGCGATTGAAAAATACTCGACGCCACAAGCCGGTTTGTGCTGCGCACTCTTGGAGTGCGGCTTAACCGGCCGCTTGTTTCGTCGCTTCGGCGAGGCCAGTCATCGACGTAAAGTGATAGTCCGGCTCGGTAAAATTCTCTGGCTCGATCGTGCCGCCATAGCCCTTCTGGGCGTGGCGACGCTCGATCCAGCAATTGGTCATGCCCAGTTTCCGGGAGATGCCGATATCGTGGTACTGGCTTTGCGCGACGTGCAGAATGTCGTCCTTCGAAGCCCCCTCGCTTTCGACGAAAGCAAAAACCTTTTCGAAGAAGGCCGGATCCGGTTTTTCCGTCCCTGTATCATCCGCCGTGAAGGCTGCATGAAAGGGATTGCCGAGTTCCTTCGAGAAATATTCGAAGGCCCAGCGCTGAGCGTTGGTCATGGCGATGAGACGGTGCGTCTTTGCAAGTTCGGCCATGGCCGCGCGGCTATCCGCAAAGCCTTTCCAGTTTTTTGCCGCGTCCCGCAGGCGCTCGCCGAGCGCACGTTCCGCCGGCAGGCCGAGTTCAGGAGCGATGATCAGGTAGACGCGGACGAGATCGTCTGGAAACAGGTCGGTCGCGTCTGAGTAACGGGCCGCGCGGTAGAGCGCGAGCGCCTTTTCACCATCGACCTCCATACCGTGTTCGGTGCCGATTTCAGCCAGCGTCGCTTTCAGACCACCTTCGAAATCGATGAGCGTACCCACCACGTCGAAGCTCATATATTTGAAGTCGCTCAATTTTTTGGGCAATGTCGGTCTCCGCTTCGCCGTCTGGCCTCTTCGCAGCCTGCGGCAGATTATTCTGTTCCCGGACGGGAGCCTTGTCCCGTTCCTTTATGCAATTACGCCCTTTTTCATGGCGTTTGGTGCCGTTTGCATTGATAGTTTGGCACTTCCAGCACGCTGGATACGCCGAATTGGATCGGCTGTTCGGCAGAATATTGCGAATATATGGCGCGTTGCGACATATCGAGAGGGTGCCGCAACGCTGTCCGCTATTCCGCTCAGGCCATAGCCGCCCGTACCGCCGGATCCTCAAGCGTCTGGTCAAGCGTCGTGAGTGTCCGCTCGATGATCGCATCGATTTCGCTATCGGTGCAGCAGAGCGGCGGCGCATAGCCGAGGATGCCATTCGCAAAGGCCCGCACGATGAGGCCGTTCTCCCAGGCGCGGTCGAAAACTTTTCGCGCGGGGGCTGCTGCGGCCGGCAAGGGCGTCTTTCTGTCCTTGTCGGTCACAAGTTCGATCGCGGCAAGCATGCCCCGGCCGCGCACGTCGCCCACCAGCGGGTGGCTTCTCAAGCCCTCAAGTCCGGCCATCAGTCGCGCACCGGCGCGGCGGCCATTTTCCAGCAGCCCGCCTTCGTAAAGTTTCAGCACTTCGAGACCGACAGCCGCGCTGACGGGGTGGGCGGAATAGGTATATCCGTGCCCGATGGCAGCTTCGCCAGCAAAGTCCGCTATTGTATCATAAACGTGGTCGGCCATGAAGACGGCGCCCATAGGCACATAACCTGACGTGAGGCCTTTGGCGGTCGTGATGAAATCAGGCACGATGTCCTCGTCGGCACAGGCAAAGAGCGGTCCCGTGCGGCCAAAGCCGGTGATGACTTCATCGGCGACGAAAAGAATGCCATAGGAGCGGCAGAGTTCGCGCATGGCCTTGATCCAGCCCGGCGGTGGCACCAGAACGCCGCCCGAGCCCTGAATGGGTTCTGCATAAAAAGCGGCGACACGGTCTGGGCCGATGGCTTCGATCTTGTCTTTGAGAATTTGAAGCGAGGACGCAATGATGGCTGCCGGATCGCTGCCCGCCGGATTGCGATAGGCATAATGAGACGGAATTTTGTGCTGCCAGTCATAGGGCACACCGAAACCCGCATGGAAAGCGGGCAGGGCGGTCAGGCCTGAGCCGGCGGTAGTGGAGCCGTGATACCCCTGTTCGATGGAAATGAACTGGTCGCGCCGCGGCTCCCCTTTCGCGTGCCAGTAATAACGGATGAACCTGATGGTGCTGTCCACCGCATCAGAACCGCCAAGCGTGAAATAGACGTGGTTGAGGTCGCCCGGCGCACGGTCGGCAAGCTCGGAGGCCAGCCGGATCGCCGGTTCGCTGCCAATGTCGAAATAGGCGGTGGCATAGGGCAATTCACGCATCTGCTTTGCCGCTGCTTCAACAATGCTGTCGTGCCCGTAGCCGGCATTGACGCACCAGAGGCCGGCAAACCCGTCGATCAGCTGATGGCCGGTCATATCGGTGACGGTGGCGCCGCTTGCCGATTTCAGCACCCGCACGCCCAGCTTTTCATGGCCGCGGAAGGAGGAGACGGGATGCACCAGATGGGCGCGGTCCAGTTCGATCAGTGAATTGCTTAACATGGGTCTCTCCCGATTCAGCCGAGTGCCTGGCTGGTCAATACGAATGTCTTCAATCTCTTTTCAGCGGGTAATTCGGTCGTTGACCGGCGCATGGCGATGCCGCCGCCAACATGGGCGAGGCCCAGCTCAGCAAGCCACGGACCGAGGCCTGCCTTGACGGTAGTGTCCACGCGCAGGAATGCGCCGGGACGTTCGGAAATCATGAACGCGATCAAATCCCTTGCGATTTCAACGCTTTCAGCGACAACAGGGCCAATGACTTCACCACGGCCGAAGGTGCGAATTGCCGCAAAACCCTTGATGATGCCCTGATCACTGATGGTCGCGAAACGTGCCCTTTGCGCAAGTGCGGCAAAAAGCGCCGTCCGATCGGCACCGAAAGCCTCTGCATCAAGTGCGGCGAGTTCGGCCGGGTCGATGTCTTGCGCCCATTCCACATTCTCGGGCTTCACGGCTGTGACCGGAATTCCCTGATGCTGAACCACCTCGCCCCAGGCGATGAACCCGAGTTTTTCATAGAGCGGCAGCCCATCGGCAGTGGCGACCAGACGGCACTCACGATTTTCTGCGGCGTCCAGCGCCGCCCGCATCAGCTGGCGTCCAAGGCCGCGTCCGCGCATGCTCTCATCGACGATCACCATGTTGACGGTGGCGCAGCTTTCTCCGAGAAGCGTCGCCATGGCCGTTCCGACGACGCGGCCGTTCTCAACGGCGACGAAACCTTTGCTGATGGAGAGGACCATGGCCCAGTCCTCTTTCCGGTGCGGCCATCCGGCCTGCCGGGAAAGTTCAACTGCCGCGTCGAGGTGGTCCGGTTGAAACGTTTGGATATCTGTCAGGCTCGACTGCATGCCGGAACTCCGTTTTCTGCTTATTCATTGATAGACTGATGCCGGAAGAAGATTGTCCCGACAAATGGGAAGGTTCGATATGTTTCGCTGTTGCTTTTATCCGCCGCCGCATCTTATGCCGCGTCCTGTTTGCATCGGTCGGTAAAGCTTGGGCGGGGGAAGGTTATCTGTTTGCCCCAGCGCAACTCTCTGCCAAACTGGCGGCTGGATACGCAACAATCTGCTTCCGTGACCGGCAATTGCGGTGCGCCGATCAGCCAAAGGCCTCTATGATCTGATTATTGCAGCCACCACCAATCCCCAAGCAAGGATGACGACGACATGACCATCTTCCGCCCGAAATACATCTCCTTCGATTGCTACGGCACGCTGATCAATTTCCAGATGGCTGAAGCCGCGCGTGATCTCTACGGTGAGCGCTTGAATGAGGCTCAGATGCAGGAGTTCATCAAGAATTTTGCGGCCTACCGGCTGGATGAGGTCATGGGCGACTGGAAGCCCTACGCAGAGGTGGTGCATAATTCACTGGTGCGCAGCTGCAAGCGCAATGGTGTGGCGTTCAAGGATGAAGATGCGACCTTCGTTTACGAGCGCGTCCCAACGTGGGGCCCGCATGCAGATGTCCCGGCTGGCCTTGCGAAGGTGGCGAAGGAAATTCCCCTCGTCATCCTGTCCAACGCCATGAACTCTCAGATCATGTCGAATGTCGAAAAGCTTGGTGCACCTTTCCACAAGGTCTACACGGCGGAGCAGGCGCAGGCCTACAAGCCGCGGTTCAAGGCCTTCGAATATATGTTCGACATGCTGGGCTGCGGACCGGACGATATGCTGCACGTTTCCTCCTCCTTCCGTTATGACCTGATGTCCGCCCATGATCTCGGCATCAAGAACAAGGTCTGGGTCAACCGCGGCCATGAACCTGCAAACCCCTATTACGGTTACACGGAAATTTCGGACATTTCCGGTCTTGCGGGCGTTGTCGGACTGTAAGAAAGGACATCGATCATGAAGCTCGTCTCCTATTGGCACGACACGGCGCCCCAGTTTTCCGGGGCGACGCAAGGTCCTGTCGAAGGCCATTATGATGTGGCCGTCATCGGTGGCGGCTTCACGGGTCTCGGTGCCGCGCGCCAGCTTGCGAAAGCCGGTGCGCGTGTCGTCGTTCTGGAAGGGCAGCGCGTGGGCTGGGGCGCTTCGGGCCGCAACGGTGGCCATCTCAACAATGGCCTTGCCCATTCCTATCTCTCCGCCAAGGCGGAACTCGGCAAGGAGCGGGCCATCGCGCTCTACAAGGCGCTCGATTCCTCCATCGATACGCTGGAGGCGCTGATTGCGGAGGAGGGGATCGAGTGCAATTTTCGGCGCGCCGGGAAGCTGAAAATGGCGTCGAAACCGCAGCATTTCGAAGGTCTGGCGAAGAATTTCGAAGCGGTTCACGCCGAGGTCGATCCCGATACGGCGCTTTTGTCCGAGACGGATCTGAAGGCGGAAATCGGCTCGCCCTTTTACGGCGCGATGCTCTCGAAGAAGAGCGCCATGATGCATATGGGCCGTTATGTCGCGGGCCTTGCCGAAGCCGCCAGCCGTCATGGCGCGGTGATCTTCGAAAATGCGGCCGTGACGAAACACATCCAGAATGGCAAGACCCATGAACTGGAAACCCCGCGCGGCAAGGTGACGGCCGACAATGTTCTGGTCGCCACCGGCGCCTACACGCCCTCCGGCTTCGGTTATTTCCGTCGGCGCATCATCGCCGTCGGCAGTTTCATCATTGCCACGCGGCCGCTGACGGATGCCGAGATCAAGGCCTCGGTTCCCGGCAACCGCACCTATGTCAACTCCATGAATATCGGTAATTATTTCCGTCTGGCGCCGGACAATCGCTTGGTCTTTGGCGGCCGCGCCCGCTTTTCCGCGACATCCGACCAGCGTTCCGATGCCAAGAGCGGCGCGATCCTGACGGAAAGCCTGCATCGCATCTTCCCGCAGCTTTCCCATGTGCCGATCGATTATTGCTGGGGCGGCCTGGTCGACATGACCAAGGACCGCTATCCGCGCGCCGGTTTCCATGACGGTGTGTGGTACGCGATGGGTTATTCCGGCCACGGTGCCCAGCTCTCGACGCATCTCGGCATGATCATGGCTGACGCCATTCTGGGACGGCCGGACAAGAACCCGCTGAAGGGGCTCGATTGGCCGGCGGTTCCCGGTCATTTCGGCAAACCTTGGTTCCTGCCGCTGGTGGGCTATTATTACAAGATGCTGGATAAGTTTCAGTAGAAGGCAGCCGCTTTTCTGTCGCTCAGGCTTCTTACGAACCATCCTCCACACTCGACGTCATCCTCGGGCTTGTCCCGAGGATATGCCCACCTATCGTAAAATCAATCGGTAGCAGATGCTCTGGACAGGCCCTACCATGACGGAGGAATGGTTTGTGGGCGTTCCATCAGTCCAACAGCAGCTGTCCGGTCGTCTTTTGCTGCAGCCACACAAAAAGAAGGGCCGCAGAGCGGCCCTTTAGGCGGGGAGGGAAGAAGTGGGCGTCAGGCAAGCCCGCCGATATGAAAGGCCTTGGTCTCCAGATATTCTTCGATCCCGATCTGAGCGCCCTCGCGGCCGAGACCGGATTGCTTGACGCCGCCGAAAGGGGCGACCTCGGTGGAGATCAACCCGGTATTGAGGCCGACCATGCCGAATTCCAGCGCTTCACCCACACGCCAGGCGCGCTTGAGATTCTCGGTGTAAAAATAGGCGGCAAGGCCGAAGGGTGTACCATTGGCGATGGCGAGCGCTTCTTCCTCCGTCTCGAAACTGAAAAGCGGTGCGACGGGCCCGAAGGTTTCTTCGCTCGCCAGCTGCATCGCTGTCGTCGCGCCTGTCAGCACCACGGGCGCCGTATATTGCGGACCCTCCGGCAGATTGCGCGGCTTGGTGATGACCCTTGCACCCTTGGAAACGGCGTCATCGATATGGGCGCGGATTTTCGCGATCGCCGGTTGGTTGATCATCGGGCCAATGGAGACGCCCGCTTCCGTTCCGGGGCCTACCCGCATGGCGTCGACGCGATCCGCAAGTTTCTTTGCAAAGGCGTCATAAACGCCAGACTGTACGAGAATCCGGTTGGCGCAGACGCAGGTCTGGCCGCCATTACGGAATTTCGAAACCAGTGCGCCTTCGATGGCAAGATCGAGATCGGCATCGTCAAAAACGATGAAGGGCGCATTGCCACCCAGTTCCAGCGACAGCCGTTTGATGCTGTCCGCGGCGCCCCGCATCAAAAGCGAACCGACGCGGGTGGAGCCGGTGAAGGAAATCTTGCGAACCGTCTCATTGGCCATGATTTCATTGCCGATATCCGTCGGCATGCCGGTGACGATGTTGATGACGCCTGCGGGAATGCCCGCCCGTTCGGCAAGAACACCGAGCGCTAGCGCCGAATAGGGTGTGAATTCCGAGGGCTTGATGACCACGGTACAGCCGGCGGCGAGTGCGGGCGCGACCTTGCGGGTGATCATCGCGTTCGGGAAATTCCACGGCGTGATGATGCCGCAGACGCCGACCGGCTCCTTCAGCACCACGATGCGCCTGTCCGGCGTCGGTGAAGGGATTGTGCCGCCGCCGATACGTCGGGCCTCTTCGGCAAACCATTTGACGAAGGACGCGCCGTAGCGGATTTCGCCCTTCGCCTCCTCAAGCGGTTTGCCCTGTTCGGTGGTCAGGATCAGGCCGAGATCGTCGATATGCTCGATCATCAGCGTGAACCATTTTTCAAGAAGGGCGGCGCGCTCGGCGTGGGTCTTTTTCTTCCATGGCCCAAAGGCGGCGTTGGCGGCCTCGATGGCCGAGCGGGTTTCCATACCGTCCATGTCAGGCACGGTGCCGATGACCGCCTGCGTTGCCGGATCGATGACATCCACCACCTTGCGCGATGCCGCCGCTTTCCATGCGCCGCCGATCAAGCCCGTCTGGCGAAAGAGTTCCTTGTCTTTCAAGCCCTGCATCATAAGTCTCCGAAATCAGGCGAGTGCCGCGAGAACCGCGGCGGTGATGGTGTCTGTCTTGT
Source organism: Agrobacterium sp. NPDC058088 (assembly GCF_042885035.1). Classification (NCBI taxonomy): domain Bacteria; kingdom Pseudomonadati; phylum Pseudomonadota; class Alphaproteobacteria; order Hyphomicrobiales; family Rhizobiaceae; genus Agrobacterium; species Agrobacterium sp. NPDC058088. Next base: position 435,744 of record NZ_JBHVSU010000003.1, read on the forward strand.
CCTTGCCCGGCACGGTGCCGATACCCCGACCGGTCGCTGTTTCCAGCGCCGTCATGACGCGCATTGCCGCATCCTTTTCACCGAGATGATCGAGCATCATCGCGCCGGACCAGATGGCGGCAACGGGGTTGGCGATGCCGAGATGGGCGATGTCAGGGGCAGAGCCGTGCACCGGCTCGAACATCGAGGGCGCGCTGCGGTCGGGATTGATATTGGCGGAGGCGGCAAAACCGAGGCCGCCCTGAATGGCTGCGCCGAGATCGGTCAGAATGTCGCCGAACAGGTTGGAGGCGACCACGACATCGAGGCTTTCCGGCGCCATCACCATGCGCGCCGCCATGGCGTCGATGTGATAGCTCGTCACCTCGACATCAGGATATTCGGCGGCGAGCTTATGTGTCACCTCATCCCAGAACACCATCGAATATTTCTGGGCATTGGACTTGGTGATGGAAGCGAGCTTCCCGCGACGCTTTTGCGCCTGTTCGAAACCGAAGCGCAGGATGCGCTCCACGCCCTTGCGGGTGAAGATCGAGGTTTCGACGGCCACCTCGTCGTCCGTGCCCTGATGCACGCGGCCGCCAGCGCCGGAATATTCGCCTTCCGTGTTTTCACGGATACAGAGAATGTCGAAGCCATCGGCCTTCAAAGGCCCTTGCACGCCGGGCAGCAGCCGGTGCGGGCGGATATTGGCATATTGCACGAAAGCCTTGCGGATTGGCAGCAGCAGACCATGCAGCGACACGGAGTCTGGCACTTCCGCCGGCCAGCCGACCGCACCGAGCAGAATGGCATCGAAGCTGCGCAGGGTTTCGATTCCGTCCTTCGGCATCATCGCGCCGGTCTCTTTGTAAAAGGCGCAGGACCAGGGAAACTCGGTGCCCTCAAGCGCAAAACCGGAAGTTTTTGCGGCGGTGTTCAACACCTGCCACGCGGCATCAGTGACGCTTTTGCCGATGCCGTCCCCGGGGATGAGTGCGATGCGATGCGTTTTCAAGAGAATTCCCCTGTTACAGTCCGATGAGGACGCTTTTGCTCTTGCGGTTGGCGAGATAGGCGTCCCGACCGAGATCCTTGCCGATGCCGGAGCGTTTGTAGCCGCCGGTCGGTAAGATGTGATCGCGCGAACGCCCGTAACGGTTGACCCAGATCGTTCCCGCCTGGATGGCGCGAGACAGGCGCAGGACACGCGAGACGTCCCGGCTGAAAAGACCCGCCGCCAGACCGTAGGTCGGATGATCGGAAAGCGCCAGAGCCTCTTCTTCCGTGCGGAATGTCTGCAGCGTCAGCACCGGCCCGAAAATTTCCTCGGTGACGGCGGGCGAGGTCTGGTCCACATTGGCGATCAGCGTCGGTTGATAGAAATAGCCGGGGCCCTCCATATTCGCACCGCCCGTCAGGCATTCGCCACCATGGGCGACCGCCGCCTGCACGATGCCATCGATACGCTGGCGCTGCACTTCGGAGATAATAGGTGAATATTGGGTGGTCTCGTCCCAGGTCGGGCCGGGTTTTACCGTTTTCATGCGGGCGATAATCGCGGCGGAAAGGGCATCCGCCGCACTTTCTTCGACGATGATGCGCGAGCCCGCCACACAGGCCTGTCCGGCGTTGGAAAGAATATTGCCGGCGATCGCAGCCGCCGCCTTTTCGATATCGGCATCGGCAAAAACCAGCTGCGGGCTTTTGCCGCCGAGTTCCAGCGTCATGGGCTTTATGCCGGTGCGGGCGATATTGGCCATGATGGCAGCACCCGCGGCCGTGGAACCGGTAAAGCTGACCTTGGAAATCTCGGGATGGCCGGTGATGGCGTTGCCTGTCACGGGCCCGTCACCGAGCACGATGTTGATGAGGCCGGCGGGCAGGCCGGCCTTGATGGCCAGCTCAGCCATGAAAATACTGGAAAATGGCGTCATTTCCGATGGTTTCAGCACCACGGCATTGCCGGCAGCCAGCGCCGGGCCGAGTTTCCAGCCGGCCATGGAGACGGGGAAATTCCACGGTGTGATCGCGCCGACGACGCCATAGGGTTCGGTCATGATCATGCCGAGGCTCGTATCGTCGGTCGGCACGAGGTCGCCGCCTTCCTTGTCGGCAAATTCGGCGAAGAAGCGGATCTGTTCGGCAGTCACGGCGATGTCGCCTGCGATCAGTTGGCCGACCGGCCGGGTGGAGGACAGCGCTTCTATCTTCGCCAGCGTTTCGGCTTCCTGCTCGATCAGGTCGGCCCAGCGTTGCAGGACCTTCGTGCGTTCGCGCGGGCGAATGCCACCCCAATTGCTGGTTTTCAGCGCGGCCTTGGCGGTCTGCACCGCTTCGTCGACCAGTGTGGCGTCCGCTCTGGGGCAGCCGGCATATTCGATGCCATCCGACGGGCGATGCATGTCGATGCCGTTTTGAGCCGGGATCAACCGGCCGCCGATGAAATGGCCGATCGGCAAAGACAGGCTGTCTGGATCGAAGCTGAGCGTCATGGGGAAACCCTTTTTGGATGCGCCTCAAGGCTAGTCCCTGATGGCAAGCAGCATCGACCGAGTGCGGCGGCGGCGGTGAACGAAAATCCTGTTTTGTCGCCAGCGGACAGCGCAATCTTCGGTGCGTGTGTCCGTCGGCATTTTCTGGGCACAAACCTTCACGGCTGATGCCGAAAGTACGGGATTTCAGTTCAGCCGTTCACGGTGACGTAGATCTTGCGGACGGTCTCGATGGTCTTCCATACGCCGACGAAACCCGGCTTCATGACGAAGCTGTCGCCCGCCGTGTAACGCAACGGTGCGCCGCCCTCCGGCGTGATTTCGATGACGCCTTCGAGAATATGGCAGAACTCGAAGGTCTCGCCCTTGATAGAGCGGCTTTCGCCGGGGGTTGCTTCCCAGATGCCGGTATGGACGGTGCCGTTGCGGGCTTCGTCCAGCGCCCAGGTCTTGAAGGCCGGGTCGCCGGAGATGAGGCGTTCAGGCAGGGCCTTGGAGGCCTTGGGTTCGAAGGCGGGATTGGTGTCGATGGTTTTGAGAAGCGGCATGGGTGTCCTTTCCTGGAACGGTGTGGGTTTAATATCCGCGGTTGCGATCAACGAGGCCGAGCGGCTCGAGACCGGACTGGTATCGTTTGATGTTCTCGACAACGGTTCGGGCTGCCGAATGCGGCTGGGTGACGCTGGCGACATGCGGCGTCAGGAGAATTTTTGGATGTGTCCAGAAACCATGGTCTTCCGGAAGCGGTTCGGGTTCGGTCACGTCAAGCACCGCGCCGGAAAGCCTGCCGCGATCCAGCGCGTCGACGAGCGCATCGTGATCGAGCTGCCTGCCGCGACCGGCGTGGACTAGACCCGCGCCCTCAGGCAGCATCCCCAGACGTTCGCCGTTCAACAGACCGGTGGTTTCCTCCGTCAGCGGCAGCAGGCAGACGAGTATATCGCTTGTCGAGAGGATCGTGGCCAACCCGGCCTCGCCATGATGGCAGGTAACACCATCGATCTCGCGCGGTGAGCGGCTCCAGCCGGACAGCGGAAAACCGAAGGGTCTGAGCCGCTCCAGCGCCGCAATGCCCAGCATGCCGACGCCGAGAACGCCCACACGACATTCGTCCGCCTGGCGCTGCGGCAGGGCTTTCCACAGGCCCTGACGCTGCTGGCTGACATAGGCGGGCAAATTGCGGTGAAGCGCCAGCACGCCAAGGATCACATATTCCTGCATCATGCGGATGATGCCCTCGTCCACCATGCGCACGACCTTCACATGGGGAGGGACGGCGTCGATATGAAACTGGTCGACACCTGCACCGATAGAGAACAGGATTTCGAGGTTACGGTAGCGGCCTATATCTTCGGGCACCGTCCAGCTGATGAGGTATCGAACCGTGTTCGGGTCGACGCTTGCGGCATCCATCGAAAAGGGCAGATCCGGCAGCTCGCGAGCGAGCGCCTGCCGGAAAATCTCGCCGCGTCTGGCGTCGGAATTGAAGAAAAACGTCATTTGAAATCCGTGTTTCGAAGGTTCAAACCGTGCAGCGGTTTGCCAGTTTTTCCAGCATTGACTGGCAGCCGGACAATTCGCCGGCGGTGATATATTCATCCGGCTTGTGGGCGCGACCGATGTCACCCGGGCCGCAGATGATGGCGTCGATACCGGCCGCCTGGAAAAGCCCGGCCTCGGTGCCATAGCTGACGGCGGCGATGCAGGGCGCGCCGGTCAATTCTTCCAGAAGCTTTGCCAGTGGCGCATCGCCGGCAAGGGACAATGCCGGATAGTCGCTCATCGGTGTCCATTCGATATCGATGCCCTCAGCGGCGAGCGTTTCCACGCCATCTCGCACCGGCTGAAGCAGCGCGAGTGTCGAAACGCCGGCAATCGCGCGCGCTTCCAGCTCGATGGCGCAATGGTCTGGAATGATGTTGAGCGCCTGTCCGCCCCTCACCGTGCCGATCTGCAAGGAGGAGTAGGGCGGCTCGAAGGTCGCTTCGAAAGGCCCCTGTGTCAGCGCCTGCGCTGTTGCGACCGCCTTTGCCATGATGCCGGTCATGAGGTGAATGGCGTTGACGCCCTGATCGGGCCGCGATGAATGGCCGGAGCGGCCACGAATGGTGATGCGCGCGGCGGCCTTGCCTTTGTGGGCGCGCACGGCAAGCAGATTGCTCGGCTCGCCGATGATCGCGCCCACCGGCTTTGCGCATAATTCCGGCAATCGGGCGATCATGTGCGGCACGCCGCGGCAACCGGCCTCCTCGTCATAGGAAAAGGCAATGTGTACCGGTCGTTTCAGCGCCATGCGCGAAAATGCCGGTGCTGCGGCGAGAACAGTGGCGAGAAAACCCTTCATATCGGTGGTGCCACGCCCGTAAAGACGATCGCCTTCGGTTCTCAGCGTGAAGGGATCGGAGGACCATTCGGGCTCACCGGCGGGCACCACATCCATATGGCCGGAAAGGATATATCCTGCGACATCCGTCGGGCCGAAGCTCGCGAAGAGATTGGCGCGGTCGCCTTCGGGCCCGGCCAGCAGCGATACTTTCGCGCCGTGGTTTTCCAGATAATCGGCGATCCATCCGGCGATATCGCCGTTGTCGGTTCCGACGACCGATGGGAAGCCGACAAGACGCTCCAGAATTTCGATTGCGTTCATGGCTGCCTCCGCTGCTTCAACGCCGAAAGCTTAGAGTGGCAGGCGGCGTTTATCTGCTGAAATGCGCATGTTTTCGGTAGATTGTTGTGTCCTTCCAGTGCTTTCGGAAAATTCGTGCTGGCAAGGCTGGTTATCTTCGGAAGTCGTGGGCTGGGCTGCCGGGATCAAGGTTCCGCACCGGAGGAAATGAGAGCCGTTTGCTATGGAGCTGCTCAAGGTCGATAGTTTCGAGTTGCGAACCGTGGATATCGCCGATGTAGAGGCGGATCATCTGCATGCCCTCTCCATGGCTGTTGGATGGCGATACCACGCGAATGAATGGTGTTTTCTGCGGCAGTGTGGTGTTGGCCTCGCGGCACTTGATGAGATCGACCGCGTCGTCGCAACCGCCATGCTGTTTCCCTGTGATGAGGGTTTTGCGACGCTCGGCATGGTCATCGTTTCGCCGCGCCTCCAGGGGCAGGGTGTGGCACCATGGCTGGTGCGGCGACTTCTGGAAAAATTCCCAGCCATATCACTAAGACTCAATGCCACGAACGAGTCGAGGCGGTTGTTTGCCGGGCTGGGTTTTGCCGGAGAGACGGAAAAAGTGCATCTCTTTCGGGGAAAAGCGCAATGTCCGGCAGAGATGCCGTCCCCTGGCAGAAAACAGAAGATTGAGCCGCTATCAGAAGACCATTTTGCCGATGTGGTTGACATGGACCGGGCGGCTTTTGGCATTTCGCGCCGACGCGTCCTGTCGCGCCTTCTCAGGGAAAAGACAGGCTACGGCCTGTTCGAGGCTGGCCGGCTTGTCGCTTTTGCCTTTCGCCGGGCAGCGGGGCGAGGCCATATCGTGGGTCCGGTCGTTGCAGTGGAGGAAACGGATGCAATCGCGCTCGTCAGGCGGCATTTTGCCGATCTGGAAGCACAGCTTGTCCGTCTCGATGCCGTGCGCGACAGCGGCTCCTTTTCCGATTTTCTGGCGCAATCCGGCCTGGTGGTGATCGAAACGCTGACGACCATGTCCAAAGACGTGCCGCAGCCCATGGGGTCCGGCGCGGCAAAGATTTTTGCGCTGGCGGGTCCTTCCCTGTTCTGACTTTGTGCTGAGCTGCGACACGATCGCAATTGACGCCCCGTCTGTTGCCCCTTATGTGAGAAAGGGACGGTTCCTGCAGCCGAAAGGCGAAGGGATTAATAGGGAACATGGTGCGGGCGATCTTTTTCGTCCAATGCCGTGGCTGCCCCCGCAACTGTAAGCGGATTGTCGTTCATCCCAGTGACGCTCAAAGGCGTCATGCCACTGTATTTTTCGGAATGCGGGAAGGCAGATGAGAGACGCAAATCCGTGAGCCAGGAGACCTGCCGTCAAAATATGAACCATCGTTACGGGCGGGGAAGCCCGGAGGAGGATTTTGTAATGTTATTTCATAACATTTCGTTTGCGTCCTATTACCGTTCTCCGTACAAGACGTCCCGCTGTTGCTGCGCGTTCTGACGCCTGCTGCTCTGGAATAAGTTTTACTTTCGACTGGAGAACACATGTTTCATTCTAGACGCCTGCCGGTCCATGCCGGCTTTCTGGCTGCCGTACTTTTGGTTTTGCCTGTTGTCGGTGCCAATGCTGCCGAAACCACCTATCCCCTGACAATCAGCAGCTGCGGTCAGGAGATCACCTTCAAGCAGGCGCCCGCCCGCACCGTTTCCGTTGGCCAGAGCACGACAGAGGTTCTTTACCTGCTTGGTGTTGCGGACAAGGTCGTCGGCACGGCGCTGTGGATCGGTCCAGTTCTTAAGGGCTACGAGGAGGCCAACGCCAAGGTCGAACGGCTGGCCGATAACGATCCGAGCTTCGAGGCCGTTGTCGGCAAGAGGCCTGAACTCGTTACGACGCAGTTCCAGTGGCAGATCGGTCCCGAGGGTGTTGTTGGCACGCCGGCGCAATTCGCCGAACTCGGTATTCCCGTCTATACCTCGCCTGCCGATTGCGTCGGTAAGGACAATTCCGGCGGCGGTGATGGTGTGCGCAACACCGGCTTCACCATGGAGCTGATCTATCAGGAAGTCCGCGACCTCGCCAAAATCTTCAACGTGCAGGATCGCGGAGAAGAAGTTGTTGCCGACCTGAAGAAGCGCGAGGAAGCCGCCCGTGCGAAGATCGCCTCCGCCAATGGCAAGCTTTCCGCCGTCTTCTGGTTCTCCAGTGCCGAACTGGATATCGATCCCTATGTCGCCGGCCGTAATGGCGCTCCCGGTTACATCATGTCCGCGCTGGGCTTGAAGAATGTCATTGAAAGCGATGAGGAATGGCCGACCGTCGGCTGGGAAACCATCGCCAAATCCAATCCGTCTGTGGTTGTTGCCGGCAAGATGGATCGACGTCGTTTCCCCGCCGATGACATTGCCGTCAAGTTGAAGTTCCTGGCCAGCGATCCCGTGGCAAGCATCATGCCCGCCGTGAAGGAAGGTCGTGTGTTTGAGATGGATGCGCAGGCGATGAACCCGACCATTCGCACCATCGAAGGTATTGAAACGCTGGCCGAGGCGATTTCGGCCGCTGGCCTTGCCAAGTGAACCGTTTCTCCACCCATCTTGGCAGGGCGGGGCTGGCATTTGCCGCGCTCGCCCTGCTGCTTGTCGCGCTGATGGCCGGGGCGGCCATCGGCGAAACTGCCATCCCTCTGGATGTTGTAGTAAAGACGATTGCCAACCGCGTTTTCCACGCGGGTTATCCGCTTGAACCGCTGGATGAGGGCATCGTGTGGAGTTACCGTCTCAGCCGCGCCGTTGTTGCCGCCTGCTGCGGGGCGTCGCTGGCGCTCGCCGGGGCGGTGCTGCAATCTCTTTTGCGTAACCCGCTTGCCGATCCCTATATTCTCGGAATTTCCGCCGGCGCCTCCACCGGCGCCGTCGCCGTGGCGCTTCTGGGCTTCGGCGCGGGCTTTCTGACGATGCCGGCGGGCGCTCTCATCGGCGCTTTTGTCGCTTTTTCGCTGGTCAGCCTTCTGGCCGTGCGGGCGGGGCATGGCAACAGCGCCATCATTCTGGCGGGCGTTGCCGGTTCGCAGCTGTTCAACGCCATGACCTCCTTCATTGTCACCAAATCCGCCAATGCCGAACAGGCGCGCGGCATCATGTTCTGGCTGCTCGGCAATCTTTCCGGCGTGCGCTGGCCGGATGTCTGGCTGGCGCTACCGGTCAGCCTTGCGGGTCTTATCGTTTGTCTCTGGTACGCGCGGGCGCTCGATGCCTTCGCCTTCGGCGGTCAGGCCGCAGCCTCGCTCGGCATTCCGGTGCGCTGGGTCTATACGGTGCTGATCTCTGTTTCCGCCATCATGACGGCTGCGATGGTGTCGCTGGTCGGCTCCATCGGTTTTGTGGGGCTCGTCATTCCCCACGCCGCGCGCATCTTCGTTGGTGTCCGCCACGGCATATTGCTGCCGGTGACGGCGCTGACCGGCGCGGTTTTCATGATCGTCGCGGATATTCTCTCGCGTATCGTCATTCCGGGACAGGTGCTGCCGATCGGCGTCATCACCGCACTGGTCGGTGCGCCCGCTTTCGCCTTCATTCTGGGGCAGAAGCGGGGGCGATCATGAAATTATCCGCCCACGGCCTGCATTTTCATGCCGGCAATATCGATATCGTCCGCGACATTTCGCTTGATGTCGGCTCCGGGGAGTTTCTCGGCATCATCGGTCCCAACGGGTCCGGCAAGAGCACGCTTCTGTCCATGCTGGCCGGCATCCGCAAACCGCGACGTGGACACGTTACGCTTGGTGAGGATCCACTTGGCTCATTGGGGCGGCGCGAGCTTGCCCGCCGGCTCGCCTTCGTTGAGCAGCAGGCTGAAACCACCGAGCGCATCACTGCGCGGCAGGCGGTAGAGCTTGGACGGACGCCCTATCTCGGCCCGCTCTCCGCCTGGTCGCAGATTGACGACGCCATCGTTGATGCCGCGCTTGCCAATGTGGATATGGCCGACAAGGCGGAACGCAGCTGGCACCACCTTTCCGGCGGTGAACGGCAGCGCCTGCATATTGCACGAGCATTGGCGCAGGAGCCGCACATCCTGCTGCTGGACGAGCCAACCAATCACCTCGATATCGGACACCAGATCGGCCTGCTTGATCTTGTGCGCCGGCAGGGGCTGACCGTTGTGGCGGCGCTGCATGATCTCAATCATGCTGCCATGTTCTGCGACCGCGTCGCCATCATGCATCGGGGCGAGATGATCGCGGCCGGGCCGCCGCGCGAGGTCCTGACGGCGGCAAGGATCGCCGACGTTTTCGGGGTGGAATGTGCGGTCAGCACGGATGAGGGCGGTTTTTCCCATATTCGTTTTCTGCCGGCCCACGGGCGGGCTGATCCAACAAGGAAAGTACTGGCACGATGAGGACATCGACGACACTCGCAAGCTCCGCTGCAAAGGTCAGACTTTTTTGCGTCACTGCCGTCATTGCGGTGGCGTTCACGTGCTTTCCGCTTCTGGCTTCAGCCGAGACCTTCGAGGTGAAAATGCTGAACCGGGGCGAAAAAGGCCCCATGGTATTCGAGCCCGATTTTCTCGAAATAGCGCCTGGCGACCGCGTGCGCTTTGTGCCTACTCACAAGAGCCATAACGCCGCGACCATTGATGGCATGATCCCGGAAGGTGTCGAGGGTTTCAAAAGCCGGATCAATGACGAATTCGAGACCGGCTTTGAAAAGCCGGGCTTTTACGGCATCAAATGCTCGCCGCATTACGGCATGGGCATGGTCATGCTGATCAAGGTCGGCGAGGCTACCCTGCCGCAGAGCTACCGCACGGTGGACGTGCCCGGCCGTGCGAAGCCGCGCTTGGAGGAATTATTCGAGCAGGCGGGAAAATGAGGTCCGGCGGAAATCTTGAGAGGCGGTTCAGATCGTCTGGGAGGGTGCTTGCAAAGTCCGCAGACCTTCCCTTCGTCATGCTCGGGCCTGTCCCGAGCATCTGCAACCGATTGATTTTACGACACGTTGGCAGATCCTCGGGACAAGCCCGAGGATGACGTAGTATATGCGGATAGTGAAGGCGGCTATGGTTTCCCTCACGCCTTTCCGGAAACATCCGGCTTCTCCGCGCACACAGCATATCGGTGCTGCAGCCCACGCAGGATGCCCTTCAGCAGGCTGAAGTTTTTCGCCTGGGCGCGATGGATGGCCTGAAGCTCCTGATCGATCGAGACAGGCTTGAAACCGGCCGCATGCAACATCGTCGCGACATCGCCGGCCCTTGCACCCTTCGAAAAATAGACCCGCGAGAGGATGCTATTGAAGGTGTTTTCCGGGTCCGCCGGCTTGTGCGGCTGGTCCGGTTTGACGAGGCCGATACTCTCCAGGCCGGTGGCCAGTTTTTTCACCAGCTTTTCGCGCCAGCCGGTATTCACGAAATCGCCGTCGACGATCAGAAGCCGCCCGCCGGGTTTCAGAACACGGAACCATTCGGCGAAGCTTGCCTGCGGGTCTACCAGCGTCCAGACGAGATGGCGGGTAATAATGACGTCGGTGCTTTCATCCGGCTCCATCGTATTTTCGGCATCGCCGACAAAAAAGCGGATGTTGCGCCCACGGCTTTTCGCCTTTTCCCGGGCAAGGGCCAGCATCGTTTCCGACCAGTCCATGCCGGTGACCTGAAAACCGAGATCATCCATGAGGTGCGAGATGACGCCCGTCCCGCTGGCAAGATCAAGCGCCTTCCGGCCCTCGCCGTGGCCCAGATGTTTCAGGATAAGCGCGTGCCAGGCTTCACGTTCGTCTTCGGAGAAAATTTCGTGTCCGGGTGAGAGGTCGAAAGTCGCGGCGCGGCCGGACCAATAGGCCTTTATCTCATCTCTAAGGCTGTCGTTTTTACCGTAATGGATAGTGTCGATCATTGGTCTTCAGCTCATGTGCCGGTCAGTTAAGAATGGCTCTAAAACATAAATGTTGACTAGTACAGTCAGAAAATAATACAGCCGCGCCAGTCAACACTGGAGAGCAATATCCGATGCGCATTTCAGCCAAATCCGCGGCACTTGCCCTTGGCCTTCTCGTATCTGCCGCATGGCCGGCATTCGCCGAAAAGGTCACCGTCAAGGATGTCACGGGCCGCGATGTCGAAGTCAATGTGCCCGTTTCGCATGTGATCCTCGGCGAAGGCCGGCAGATCTATTTCCTGGCTGCGCTCGACAAGGAAAACCCTTTCCAGCATGTGGTGGGCTGGCGCGACGACCTTGGCAAAGCCGACCCGGAAACCTATGCGGCCTATCTCGCCAAGTATCCTGAGATTGCCAAGCTGCCGACTTTTGGCGGCATGAAGGACGGCACCTTCGATATCGAACAGGCCATTGCGCTGAAGCCTGATGTCATCCTGATGAACATCGACGCGAAGACGGCCACGCAGGAGGCCGGTTACATCGAGAAGCTCGAGAAGGTTGGCATTCCGCTGGTCTATGTTGATTTCCGTGAAAAGCCTATGGAAAATACCGAGCCGAGCATGCGCCTCATGGGCAAGCTGACCGGCAAGGAAAAGATCGCCGAGGACTTCATCAAGTTCCGCGCTGATGCCATCGCCAAGGTCACTGATACGCTTGAAAAGGCCAATCCGAAGAGGCCCGTCGTGTTCATGGAACGCGCCGGCGGTTATTCCGACGATTGCTGCATGTCCTTCGGCAACGAGAATTTCGGCAGGATGGTCGAGCTTGCCGGCGGCATCAACATGGCCAAGGACATCATTCCCGGCACCTTTGGTAACGTCAATCCGGAACAGATCATCGCCTCCAACCCGGAACAGATCATCATCACCGGCGGCAACTGGGACGGCTATGTTCCGGGCGGCAACTGGGTCGGCGTCGGTTATGGCGCGGATCTGAAGGAAGCCCATCGCAAGCTTGAAAACCTGACCAAGCGTCCGGCTTTCACCGGCGTGCAGGCAGTCAAGGACGGCAATGTTCACGCCATCTGGCACCAGTTCTACAACAACCCGTACCAGTTCGTGGCTATCCAGGAAATCGCCAAGTGGCTGCATCCTGATCTCTTCAGCGATCTCGACCCCGAGGCCACCTTCAAGGAACTGCATGCGCGCTTCCTGCCGCTTGACTACAAGCCCGGCTACTTCGTGTCGCTGAAGGACGCGAAGTAATTCAGGGACGGTGAAGGGGAGCGCCGTCCGATCGATGGATGAAGCCGCAGCGATGCGGTTTCATCGTTCTGCTCAGGAACTCAGTGAGGATTTCTCATGCGGCTCAACGCTCTCAGGCATCTTGCGGTGCTCGCCTTTTCCCTTCTCGCCGTGACGGCACATGCCGGGGAGATTACCGACGTCGCCGGGCGCAAGGTCGAACTAGACCTGCCGGCCAAGCGCATCATCGTTGGCGAGGCTCGCCAGGTGCATGTGATCGCTGCGCTCAAGGGCGATCACACCTTCGATACCATCGTCGGCTGGCGTGACGATCTTCTCAAAAAGGACCCGGACAGCTACGCCGCCTATGTCGAGCGTTTTCCCGAGATCGAAAAACTGCCGCGTTTCGGTTATGTGCCGCAGGGGGATTTCAGCCTGGAAACGGCCATCACCCTGTCGCCGGACGTGATCACACTCAATCTGGAAGCGGAAAAGTCCGCGAAGGAAAGCGGTTTCGAAGATAAGGCCGCGGCCGCCGGTATCAAGGTCATCTATCTCGATTTCCGCATCGATCCCGAAAAGAACAGCGAAGCTTCAATCAAAATCCTCGGCAAGCTCTTCGGCGCCGAAGACCATGCCAGGGAATTCATCGCCTATCGACGTGCTGAAATCGCCCGCGTGACCGATCGACTTGCCAGCGTCAAGGACCTGAAGCGCCCGAAGGTCTTCATCGAGCGTGCACCTGGCATTTCCGGTGAGGACAATTGCTGCCGCACCTTTGGTCCGGTCAATTTCGGCGCGATGGTCGATCTCGCCGGCGGCCACAATATCGCCGACGGTATCATCAAGACGACCTTCGGTGATCTCAATCCCGAGCAGCTCGTGATCGCCGATCCCGACCACGTCATCGTCACCGGCTCCAACTGGGCGGCCGAATCCGATATAAACCAGTTCGTTCCCGTCGGACGTGGCGCCGATATGGCCCTTTCCCGCGAGAGGCTCGCCAACCTGATGAAGCGCACGCCGTTTCCTGAACTGAAGGCCGTGAAGGAAGGCAATGTCCACGCCGTCTGGCATCAGTTCTATGGCGCTCCATACGAGTTCTTCCCGATCCAGCAATTCGCCAAGTGGTTTCATCCCGATCTCTTTGCCGATCTCGATCCGGAAAAGAATTTTGAGGAATTCCACCGGAAATTCCTCCCCGTCACCTATAAGCCGGGCTATTTCGCCTCGCTCGAAAAAGGTTTGAACCAATGACTTCGCTGAATGAAAGCGCCGTTGGCGTCAGCGGGCGCGATCAATACCGCGCCCTTGCCGCGCGCAGGATCCTCATCCTCGTCGGGCTTTTCCTTGCCCTGTGTTTCAGCATGGCCGCAGACATGGCACTCGGCCCGGCGCGTTATACGCTCTCCGAAGTTCTGGCGACCATCGCCGACCCGGCAGCCGTCGGAAACCAGCTTCGGGTGGTGATCTGGGATATCCGCATGCCGATCGCGCTGATGGCGGTTACCGTGGGTGCCTCCCTTTCGGTTGCGGGCGCGCAGATGCAGACCATCCTGTCCAACCCGCTCGCCAGTCCCTTCACGCTCGGCATTTCGGCTGCTGCAAGCTTCGGCGCGGCGCTGGCGCTTGTCGGTGGCGTGGCGATATTTCCGGGAGCGGTGCATTACATGGTGCCGATCAACGCCTTCATCATGGCTATGGTCGCCGCGCTCTTCATCCATTTCGCTTCAACGATGCGGGGCGTGACGGTGGAAACCATCGTGCTGCTGGGCATCGCCCTGGTTTTCACCTTCAATGCGGCGCTGTCGCTGCTCGAATATCTGGCGTCCGAACAGGCACTCGCTGCTGTGGTTTTCTGGACCATGGGCAGCCTGACCAAGGCGACCTGGGACAAGGTTTACATCACCGGCGCCATCCTGCTGGTCACCGTGCCGCTGTTCATGCGCAATGCCTGGGCGCTGACGGCGCTGAGGCTTGGTGACGACAAGGCAGCCAGCATGGGCATCAATGTACGCAGGCTGCGCCTGACCACCATGCTGACGGTCAGCCTTCTGGCCGCCATTCCGGTTTCCTTCGTCGGCACCATCGGGTTCGTTGGGCTGGTCGGTCCGCACATTGCCCGCATGGTAGTGGGTGAAGACCAGCGTTTCTTCCTGCCGGGCTCGATCATCTGCGGCGCGCTGCTTCTGTCGGCAACCTCGGTCATCAGCAAAATCCTCATTCCCGGTGCGATACTGCCGATCGGCGTCATCACGGCGCTTGTTGGCGTACCTTTCTTCTTCGCGCTCATTTTCGGCAACAGGAGACGCGCATGGTAATGCTCGCACTGAAGGATGTCGGGGCTGCCTATGGCCGCACCACGGTCCTCTCCAAGGTCGGCATCGACACGCTGGAAAGCGGCAGTGTTACGGCCGTGATCGGCCCCAACGCCGCTGGCAAGTCGACGCTTTTCAAGCGTATCGCCAGCCTCATTTCCGGCCCCGGACTGGTTGAACTGTCGGACACGGCCCGCGGCAACCGCGCCATCTGCTACATGCCGCAGGATACCGGTGCCAACGCCGTGCTGACGGTTTACGAATCCGTGCTTCTTTCCGCCAAGCAGGGCGGTGGCTGGCGCGTTCACGATGATGAGCTGTTTGAGATCGACGCCATTCTCAAGGCGCTGAAAATCCACGATCTTGCCTTCCGCGGCCTCGGCGAACTGTCCGGCGGCCAGCGGCAGCTCGTGTCGCTGGCGCAGGCGCTCGCGCGCAAGCCGGAAGTGCTGCTGATGGACGAGCCGACCTCCGCACTCGATCTTCACCGGCAGATCGAGGTTTTGGGGTTCGTCTCCGATCTCGCGCAGAAAACCGGCATGATCGTGCTGATCGCCCTGCATGACCTCAACCACGCGCTTCGGTATTGCGAAAATACGATGGTGATTGCGCGCGGTGAAATGGTGGTGAGCGGCAGTACCGAAGCGGTGATTACGCCTGCCATGCTGCGCGATATCTATCGCATCGATGCCCGCATCGAGCCATGCTCGCAGGGCAGGCCGATGGTTATCGTCGACGGGGCGATCTGACAGCCGCGGCGGTGTATGCACAGTCTGGTAGGTAATTTGTTGTGGTACAAGTCCGAAGCAAATGCCGTTATCCTTAAGATGAAAGTCCGACCGGTGCCGCTTCGTTCTGCGGTGCGGGCACGTCGTGACCCAAGGTTGGATGTCATTTCCATTTCATCGACGCTTGCCGCGTAAAGGGAAACCAGGCTGTGGGCTTCCAGAACCACCAGCAGACACCGTCGCAGTCATTCGCCGCGGCGATTGTTGCGCCCCTCAAAGGCACATTTCTGGGCGTCGCCCTTGTCAGCGGCGTGGTCAACATACTGGCGCTCACTTCACCGCTGTTCATGCTGCAGGTCTACGACCGGGTGCTGGCCAGCGGCAGCCTGCCGACGCTGGTCGGGCTCGCGCTGCTTGCGCTTGGCCTTTACGGTTTCCAGTGCCTGCTTGATATCATCCGCGCCCGTGTTCTGATCCGCATCGGCGAAGATTTCGACATGCGTTATTCCGGCAGAGTACATGATGCGGTGGTGCGCCTGCCGGTCGTCAATCGCATGCCGGGCGACGGGCTGCAGCCGTTGCGCGATCTGGACAATGTGCGTGGCTTCCTCTCCGGCACGGGTCCATCGGCCTTTTTCGATCTGCCGTGGATGCCGCTTTATCTCGGCATATGTTTTCTCTTTCATGTCTGGATCGGCGTGACCGCACTCGCTGGTGCCGTGCTGCTGGTATCCCTCACGATCCTCACGAACACCTTTTCGCAAAAGCCGATCCGCGACACCATGGTGGAAAACATGGCACGCAACCGGCAGCTGGAAGCATCTCGCCGCAATGCAGAGGTCGTGCAGGCCATGGGGCTGGGCCGCCGGCTCGGCCAACGCTGGCAGTACTCCAACGAGGCCTACCTCGCCGCCAACCGCAAGGCGGGCGACGTGGCGGGCGGTCTCGGCAATCTCGCGAAATCGCTGCGCGTCGTGCTGCAATCGGCCATTCTGGCAGTCGGCGCCTGGCTGGTCATCAGGCAGGAAGCCTCGGGCGGCGTGATGATCGCGAGCTCGATCATGATGGGCCGGGCACTGGCGCCAGTCGATCTCGCCATTTCCAACTGGAAGTCCTTCGTTGCCGCCCGGCAGAGCTGGTCGCGGCTGAGAGAGCTGTTTGCGAAGATGCCCGCCAGTACCGCCGCCATGGCTCTGCCGAGACCTGAAAAGGAATTGCGGGTCGAAAATGTCACCATTGTTCCGCCGGGAGACAGAAAACCCACCGTTACCGGGCTCGGTTTCGTTGTAACCGCTGGAAATGCGCTGGGTGTCATCGGTGCTTCCGGCTCGGGCAAATCCACGCTGGCGCGCATTCTCACTGGTGTCTGGATGCCCGCTGCTGGCAAGGTGCGGCTGGATGGCGCGAGCTTCGATCAATGGGATCGCGAAGCGCTCGGCCGCCATATCGGTTATCTGCCGCAGGGGGTAGAGCTTTTCGATGGTACGATCGGCGAGAATATTTCCCGTTTCGAAGACAATCCCGATCCAGAGGTCATCATCGCAGCCGCCAAGGCGGCCGGTGCGCATGAACTGATCCTACGTTTTGAGAAAGGTTATGACAGCAATATCGGCGAGGCGGGTTCTGCGCTTTCTGCCGGACAGCGCCAGCGTATCGGCCTCGCCCGCGCGCTTTACGGTGATCCTTTTATCGTGGTGCTGGATGAGCCGAATGCCAATCTCGATGCCGAAGGCGAGGCCGCTGTGGTCAAGGCCATTACATCGGTCAAGGCGCGCGGCGGCATTGCTATTGTCGTTGCCCACCGGCCGAGTGCCATCGGCACCGTCGATTTCATTTTGATGATGGAAGAGGGGAGAATGAAGGCTTTCGGTCCACGCGACGAGGTGCTGTCGAAGGTGCTGCGCGCTCCGCAAGCGCAGGCGGCCAAGGGATTTACCGCAACGGCCCAGGCCGTTGCGCCGCTGCGCGTTGTTGCCAATGCGCAACCCAAACCCGCGCTGGTGGACGATGTTCAGGATGAGAGCCAGGAAGGAGATGCCGATGTCAAACATTGACCAGCGAACCCGTGTCTCCCGCTCCATCCGCAAACATCTCCTTGCCGGCCTTGCCGCAGGCGTTGCGCTGCTGGCCGGTGTCGGCGGTTGGGCAGCAACGACCAATCTTGCCGGCGCGGTCGTTGCCTCCGGTCATCTGGTGGTGGATTCCTATACGAAGAAGGTGCAGCATCCGAAGGGGGGTGTTGTCGGTGAAATCCTGGTGAATGAGGGGGACAGGGTGAAGGCGGGTGACGTGCTCATGCGTCTCGACGCCACCCAGACCCGCGCCAATCTCGCCATTGTCACCAAGCGTCTGGATGAGCTTGGTGCGCGCATGGCAAGGCTGGAAGCGGAGCGCGATGGCCTTCCGGAACTTATCTTTCCGCAGGCTCTGATAACGCGCAGGGACGATCCCGATGTCGCCTCTGCCATGCGCAGCGAAACGAAGCTGTTCGAATTCCGAAAATCCTATCGCGAGGGCCGCAAGGCGCAGCTTGCCGAGCGCATTACCCAGTTCGAGCATGAGATCGAAGGGCTGAAGGCGCAGGAGGTCGCTTATGAGAATGGTCTTGCGGTTCTGCAGGCGGAAATCACCTCGCAGAAATCCCTGCGTGAACAAGGTGTCGTGTCGGTGCAACGGTTGAACAGTCTGCAAACTCAGGCCGCCACGTTTGGCGGTGAGCGTGGTGAAAAAATCGCCTATCAGGCGCAGACGGCGGGCCGCATCACCGAAACCAAGCTGCAGATCCTGCAGATCGATCAGGAACTGCGCACTGAGGTCGGCCGGGAACTGCGCGAGATACAGGCCCAGATGGGCGAGTTCGTCGAGCGCAAGGTCGCCGCCGAGGATGAGCTGAAGCGCATCGATATCGTCGCGCCGCAATCTGGCATGGTGCATGAAATGGCCGTGCATACTGTCGGCGGCGTGGTGACGCCGGCCGATCCGATCATGCTGATTGTGCCCGACGGAGATGAGCTGGCGCTGGAGGTGCAGATCGTGCCGAAGGATATCGACCAACTTCAAGTAGGACAAAAAGCCATGCTGCGCATGACGGCCTTCAACCAGCGCGTCACGCCGGAATTGGAGGGTCACGTCAGTCGCATCGCGGCTGACGTGACCACCGATCAGCGCACCGGTCTTTCCCATTATCTGGCGCGGATTTCCGTCCCCGTCTCCGAGCGCAAGAAGCTGAAGAGTGCACCGCTGGTCCCGGGCATGCCCGCCGAGGCCTTCATCCAGACCAGTGAAAGAACGGCACTGTCCTATATCGCCAAACCACTTACCGACCAGATCAGCCATGCCTTCCGCGAGGAATAGCGAGTTTTTTGCCGGTCTATATGCGACGCCCGGACTAAGGGTAACCATCATCAACAGAGGTTGCGCATTACAGGGGAAGAAATCCGATGTTCCCCCGGCTTTGGAAAAGGTCCGCGGATCGCGCTTTGGAATAAATCTTCTATCTGTGCAGAACTGACCCTCGTTTTGGAGCTGTGCTCGCAATTTCAGAGGCTTACGGCCGCTCGCGATGAAGCCGCGCGGGCACCTGCGGAAATTCTCCACCTTCATCATCACCTCCACGCACATCACGGGGCCTCCGGAATTTCTCATCATCACCGCCTTGTGTGCCCCTCTCCAGCAATGCTGCGAAGAAAGCATTGACGTTCGATCCAAAAATGGAATAAATATATCGAACGGGCAGAAAATCGGTTTCATTATTCCGTTTTCTGACTCTGAGGAGGTTGCGGCGGGCTTTCGGGTTCGCCTCCGGCTGGGAGAGGCGGCGCCGGACGCCATGGAGGAGAAAACACAATGAAGAAGCTTATCATCGGCGCAGCCATGTCTGTGCTTCTCGGCACGGCGGCACATGCGGAGACGGTCGGTGTCTCGATGGCGCTGTTCGACGACAACTTCCTGACCGTGCTGCGTAACGGCATGCAGGATTATTCCAAGGAACTGAAGGGCGTTACCCTTCAGGTTGAAGACGCGCAGAACGACGTTGCCAAGCAGCAGAGCCAAATTCAGAATTTCATTGCTTCCAAGGTCGATGCCATCATCGTCAACCCGGTTGATACGGATGCGACGGCGGCCATGTCCAAGCTCGCCGCCGACGCCAAGATTCCGCTGGTTTATGTTAACCGCCAGCCGGTAAACGTCGACAGCCTGCCCGACGGCCAGGCCTTCGTGGCCTCTGAAGAAACCGTTGCCGGCACGCTTGAAACCAAGGAAGTC
This sequence comes from Agrobacterium sp. NPDC058088, assembly GCF_042885035.1. NCBI lineage: Bacteria > Pseudomonadati > Pseudomonadota > Alphaproteobacteria > Hyphomicrobiales > Rhizobiaceae > Agrobacterium > Agrobacterium sp. NPDC058088. The sequence continues at coordinate 455,279 of NZ_JBHVSU010000003.1, forward strand.
TGCCGCCTTCTCGGTGGCAAGGGCAAGGCCGTTGTCATGATGGGCGAACTGTCCAACCAGGGCGCGCGCATGCGCACGCAGGCGGTCCATGACGTTCTGAAAACCGACGAGTGCAAGGGCATTTCGATCGTTGAAGAGCAGACCGCCAACTGGCAGCGCACGCAGGGCTCCGACCTCGTCACCAACTGGCTGTCCAGTGGCGTCGAGTTCAATGCCGTCATCGCCAACAACGACGAAATGGCCATCGGCGCCATTCAGGCCCTGAAGTCTGCCGGTAAGGACATGAAGGACTATGTCGTCGCCGGTGTGGATGCGACGCAGGACGCCCTTGCTGCCATGCAGGCGGGCGATCTTGACGTCACGGTCTTCCAGGATGCCGCAGGGCAGGGCAAGGGTGCACTCGATGCCGCTCTGAAGCTCGTCAAAGGCGACAAGATCGAGAAGAAGGTCTACATCCCCTTCCAGCTCGTCACGCCTGAAAACGTCAAGGACTACGTGGCCAAGAACTAACGCCCGCTTCCGGCATCTGCGCCCGTTTTCGATATAGGGGGCAGATGCCGGTTCTCGACGGCGCCGGAGAACGAACTTCGGCGCCTGCGCGGGCAAGGGTTGAATTTCAGTGAATTCAAACTGTTACAGCGCTCTTTGATCGTGACCGACATGGCGCTGTAAGCCTCCCCGGAGGCGAGGCGCCTTATGGCGGAGCCTGTCGCCGGTATTTTTGTCTATTGTGGAGGGTGAGATGGTCGTCAGTCCATCGACAATGGCCGCCGTGCGCGCCAGTGGAGCCGTGCCGAATGCGGAGTTTCTTCTCGCGGCGGATGGCATACGCAAGGAATTTCCCGGCGTCGTGGCGCTCGATGATGTGCAGTTCCACCTCAAGCGCGGCACCGTGCACGCGCTGATGGGCGAGAATGGCGCCGGCAAATCGACGCTGATGAAGATTCTCGCCGGTATCTATCAGCCGGACAACGGCGAAATCCGCCTGAAGGGCGCGCCGATACGCCTTGATTCTCCGCTCGATGCGCTGGAGAACGGCATCGCCATGATCCATCAGGAACTGAACCTGATGGCTTACATGACGGTTGCGGAAAACATCTGGATCCGCCGTGAGCCGAAAAATCGGCTGGGCTTCATCGATCATGGCGAAATGTATCGCCGCACCCAGACCCTGCTGGAGAGGCTGGGCATCGATCTCGATCCGGAAACGCGTGTCGGTGAGCTTTCGGTCGCAAGTCGTCAGATGGTCGAGATTGCCAAGGCGGTTTCATATGATTCCGACGTTCTCATCATGGACGAACCGACATCGGCCTTGACGGAACGCGAGGTCGAGCATCTCTTCCGCATCATCCGCGACCTCCGTGAACGCGGTATCGGCATCGTCTACATCACCCACAAGATGAACGAGCTCTTTGAGATTGCCGACGAGTTCTCCGTCTTCCGCGACGGCAAATATATCGGCACCCATGCTTCCGCCGATGTGACGCGTGACGACATTATCCGCATGATGGTGGGTCGCGAAATCACGCAGATGTTTCCGAAGGAAGAGGTTTCGATCGGTGACGTGGTGCTGTCGGTCAAGAACCTGACGCTTGATGGTGTGTTCCATGACGTGTCATTGGATGTCCGCGCCGGTGAAATTCTCGGTGTTGCGGGTCTTGTCGGTTCGGGTCGCTCCAATGTTGCCGAAACAATTTTCGGCGTGACGCCCGCTTCCTCGGGTACGATTTCAATCGACGGCAAACCGGTTTCGATCGACAGCCCGACAAAGGCTATCGGTCACCGTATGGCGTTTCTGACGGAAGACCGCAAGGATACCGGATGCCTGCTGATCCTCAATATTCTTGAGAATATGCAGATTGCCGTTTTGCAGGACAAATATGTCTCGACCGGCTTCGTGCAGGAAAAGGCCCTGTCGGATGCGTGCGAGGATATGTGCCGCAAGCTCCGGGTCAAGACGCCGCATCTTTACGAGCGCATCGAAAACCTTTCGGGTGGCAACCAGCAGAAGGTGCTGATCGGCCGCTGGATGCTGACCAAGCCGCGCATTCTTATTCTGGATGAGCCGACGCGCGGCATCGATGTTGGGGCCAAGGCGGAAATTCACAAGCTGGTTTGCGAGATGGCGCGCCAAGGCGTCGCCGTCATCATGATTTCCTCCGAAATGCCGGAGGTTCTGGGAATGAGCGACCGCATCATGGTCATGCATGAAGGTCGGGTGACGGGTTTCCTTGACAGAAGTGAAGCCACGCAGGTGAAGGTGATGGATCTCGCATCGCGGTGAGGCGCGCCGGGATTTCTCGAGGAGGAATGATTATGACTACGAACGCCACCGCCAACGCAGAGTTGGATGCTAAATCCGGGCGCAAGCCGCACCGGCGCATTCCGCCCGAGGCGAATATCTTTTTCGTGCTGATCGGCATCGCGCTGGTTTATGAAATTCTCGGCTGGATTTTCATCGGTCAGAGCTTTTTGATGAACCAGCAGCGCCTGACGATCATGATCCTGCAGGTATCTGTCATCGGCATCATCGCCGTCGGCGTGACCCAGGTCATCATCACCGGCGGTATCGATCTCTCTTCTGGTTCCGTCGTCGGCCTGACGGCAATGTTGGCCGCCAGCGTGGGGCAATCGTCCACGTGGCCGCGGGCGCTTTATCCAGGGTTGACCGATCTGCCCTTCTTTATCCCGCTGGCCGTCGGCGTATTGGCCGGTGCCCTTGCTGGTTTCATCAACGGGCAGCTTATTGCGCGCACCAAAATTCCGCCTTTCATCGCAACGCTCGGCATGATGGTGACGGCGCGTGGTCTTTCCAAATGGTACACGAAGGGCCAGCCGATCTCGGGGCTGACGGACGGTTTCAACTTCATCGGCACGGGCATCTGGCCGGTCGTGGTGTTCCTCGTCGTTGCCATCATCTTCCATGTGGTGCTGCGTTATACGCGTTACGGCAAGTTCACCTACGCCATCGGCGCCAATCAGCAGGCAGCACGCGTTTCCGGTATCAATGTCGAGGCGCATCTTATCAAGGTCTATGCCATTGCGGGCCTGCTGGCCGGTCTCGCCGGTGTCGTCACCGCCGCCCGCGCACAAACGGCGCAGGCCGGTATGGGCGTTATGTATGAGCTTGATGCCATCGCCGCAGCCGTTATCGGCGGTACATCGCTTGCAGGCGGCGCCGGCCGGATTACCGGAACGGTCATCGGCACCATCATCCTTGGCGTCATGACGTCAGGCTTCACCTTCCTCCGGGTCGACGCCTACTATCAGGAGATCGTCAAGGGCCTGATCATCGTCGCCGCCGTTGTCGCTGACGTTTACCGCCAGAAGAAGCGCGCAAAGCGCTAAACACTCCTCCTCCCGGACTTGGGGCAGGCTTTCAGGGCTTGCCCCTTTTTTATGCTCTGACGACAGCGACGCAATCCGGGTTCCAGGGCAGGGAGTGGATTGTCAGGCCTTGCTGTTTCGATACTGATAAACAGCTTTGCCGAAGGCTTCGAATAATGCACGGGATGGTGCATCCGTCTCAGCCCAATATTCCGGATGCCATTGCACGCCGACGGCAAAGCCCTTGGCGTCGATGACGGAGACGGCCTCGATGGTGCCGTCCGCGGCCGTCGCTTCTACCTGCAGGCGCGGTGCGGTCTCGGCGATCGCCTGCCTGTGCAGAGAATTGATTTGGATTTCGCCCGACATGCCGAGATGCTGCGCAATGCAGGAGCCTTCACGCACATGCACCGGCTGGCGGATGGCGAAAGCGACGTCACGGTCGTCGTGTTCCGGCTTGCGGTGATCCCATGTTCCAGGCTGTTCCTGAATTTCGGACGCCAGCGTTCCACCAAGTGCCACATTCAGCTCCTGAATACCGCGGCAGATGGCCAGCATCGGAATGCCGCGCTCAATGGCGCGGCGGATGAGTGGCAGACTGGTGGCGTCGCGGGCCGGGTCGAAGGGGCCGTCGCTTTCCTGGGCTTCTTTTCCGTAGAGGGAAGGGTGCACATTGGTGGCGGACCCGGACACGAGCAGGCCATCCACCCGATCGAGAATGGCGTCCACCTCGTTACCGTCCTCGAAGGCCGGGACGATGAAGGACATGACGCCCGCCACCTTCAATGCGGCGGAAACATACTGGTTCTGCGCGGCGTGCCAGTCGGCTCCGGCGAAATGCCTGATGTCGGCGGGGACGGCGATAATGGGTTTTGGCATGGTGGCTCCGGGACGAATCTTCAAAATTTGTGCGACTGCCGGTGGGCCAAGTCAAGCATGTGTTTTGCATTCCGGCGGTCCCTTATGCGCCTAAAGTATAAGGTGGTGCCGGGATATTTCACTTGTAAATAAAATGGGAAGAAAAGTTCCGGAAAAGGCCGGTTTTTCCGCGGTTAATTCTTTGCGCTGGTGCTTGTCAGCTGGGCTGGAACCGTGCTTACTTCGCTACGATGCCTGAACAGCAACGAGGGGATTCAAAAGCTGCGGGCAGCGTTCATATCTGGGAGGATATAGATGGATCGCCGTTCCTTTATGAAAAAAGGTGCGCTTGCGGGAGCTGCTACAGCTCTGGCCGCGCCTGCCATTGCACAGCAGAATACCAAGATCAACTGGCGCCTGACGTCGTCATTTCCGAAATCGCTCGACACGATCTATGGCGGTGCCGAGGATATTGCCAAGCACGTCGCGGCAGCAACCGACGGCAATTTCACCATTCAGCCCTTTGCCGCCGGTGAAATCGTACCCGGCCTGCAGGCGGCCGATGCCGTGTCATCTGGCACCGTGGAAATGTGCCATACCTGCTCCTATTATTACGTTGGCAAGGATCCGACATTCGCCATCGGTACGGCGATACCCTTCGGCCTTAATGCCCGCCTGACGAACTCCTGGTTCTATGAAGGCAATGGCAACAAGCTGCTCAACGAATTTTACGCCAAGCATAATCTCTACGGCATGATCTCAGGCAATACCGGTGCCCAGATGGGTGGCTGGTTCCGCAAGGAAATCAATACCGTCGACGATTTCAAGGGCGTGAAGATGCGCATTGCGGGTCTCGCCGGCAAGGTGGTGGAAAAGCTCGGTGTCGTGCCGCAGCAGATCGCCGGCGGCGACATCTATCCGGCGCTGGAAAAAGGCACCATCGATGCGGCGGAATGGGTCGGCCCTTATGACGACCACAAGCTCGGTTTCCAGAAGGTCGCGAAGTATTATTATTATCCGGCCTTCTGGGAAGGCGGCCCGGTCATCCATTCCTTCGTCAATCTGGACAAGTGGAACAGTCTGCCGAAGAACTACCAGATGGTGTTGCAGGATGCCTGCGCTTTCGCCAACACCAGCATGATGGCGAAATACGACGCCAAGAACCCGATCGCCATCAAGCAACTGGTGTCGGAAGGCGCGGTGCTCCGGCCCTTCAGCCAGGAAATCCTGGAAGCATGCTATAAGGCGGCTCTCGAAGTTTACGCCAATATTTCGGCCACCAATCCAGACTTCAAGAAGATTTACGAGGATCAGGTCGCCTTCAAGCGTGAAGGTTACCTGTGGATGCAGCTTGCGGAATACACTTTCGATACATTCATGATGATCCAGCAACGTAACGGTAAGCTCTGATTAATCAGTGCCGGCGGCGGACCTGGCAAGGGCCTCGGAGATTTCGGTCTCCGGGGTTTTTGTTGTGCGTATGCCTTCATGTACCTGACCACAAAGGATGATTTACGATCAGGTCTGTTGTGAGCAAAAGCAGCAGGCTCCGTTACCAGCCGGAGTGTCGGCGGGGATTGGCCACGCCGACCTCGGTAGAGGCCTTGCTCTCAACTGTGGAGGCACGGGTGCACTCCTGTCTTCCACTCCGAAACTATAAATGTCTCATCCAGCCCTTGCGGACGACGGTCAAGGCCCGATCTTCGGTGGTTCGCCGAGGTTCGGCATGCCCGGCAACCCGCCCGGCTGGCCGAAATTGGGCATGGTGTTGCCGCCCTGATTACCGAAGGCGGGGATTTCGATCTTGATGGAGTTGAGGTCAACCTGCGGTGCCTTATCCAGCCAGTAGGTGACGGATTCCGGCCAAAAGATCACGATGGCGACGAGGATGAGCTGCATGCCGAGCCACGGGATGGCACCCATGTAGATATCCGATGTCTTGACCGAGCGCGGTGCAATGGAGCGCAGGTAGAACAGGGCAAAACCGAAGGGCGGATGCATGAAGCTCGTCTGCATATTGATGCAGATCAGCACGCCGAACCAGATCAGGTCGATACCGAGCGACTGGGCGATCGGCGCCAGCATCGGAATGACGATGAATGCGATCTCGAAGAAATCGAGGAAGAAGGCCAGGAAGAAGATGAAGATGTTGACGAAGATCAGGAAACCGATCGGGCCGCCCGGGATGCCCGACAGCATGTGTTCGATCCACAGCGAACCGTCCATGCCCTGAAAGACGAGGGAGAAGCAGGTGGCGCCAACCAGAATGAACACCACCATTGAGGTGATGTGCATGGTGGAATGCATACCCTGCTTGACGAGATCCCAGCTGAGGCGGCGGTGTGCCGCCGCCAGCGCCATGGCGCCAACGACGCCGAGCGCACCCGCTTCCGTCGGGGTGGCAAGGCCGAGGAAGATGGTGCCGAGCACGAGGAAGATCAGAACGATGGAGGGGATCATGCCCGCCAGCACGCGCAATACCAGCGCCCGGTTGAGTTCACCGCGCGCCTCCGGCGGCAGCGCCGGCAGGTCCTTCGGCCGTACGATCGACATCAGCAGGATGAACAGCATGAAGATCGCCACCTGCAGGATCGAGGGGCCGATCGCACCGAGATACATGTCCCCCACGGATTTGCCGAGCTGGTCGGCAAGAACGATCAACACGAGAGAGGGCGGAATGACCTGCGTGATCGTTCCCGATGCGGCGATGACGCCGGTGGCAAGCCGCGGATTATAACCATATTTCAGCATGATCGGCAGCGAGATGACGCCCATGGTGATGACGGAAGCCGCAACCGTTCCGGTGATGGCGCCGAGGATCGCGCCGACGATGATGACGGCGTAGGCGAGGCCGCCGGGAATGGCGCCAAACAGCTTGCCGGTTCCCTCAAGCAGATCCTCGGCAAGGCCACATCGCTCCAGGATCGCGCCCATGAAGGTGAAGAAGGGAATGGCGAGCAGCAGGTCGTTCGAGACGATGCCGAAGATACGCAGCGGCAGGGCCTGAAGAAAGGCCGGCGAAAAATGTTCGGTGAAGATGCCGATGACGCCGAAAACAAGGCCGACGGTGGCAAGCGAGAAGGCAACCGGGAATCCGTAAAGCATGAAGATGATCATGCCGAGGAACATCAGTGGTGGAAGAATACCATATTCAAACATGGGAAATATCCTGAAGGTTCAGATCGGCGCGATCATTGCAGGGGCTTTTCGTACTTCGTATCCAGCGCATAGAGCCCGTTGAGGGCACCGATGCGCTTGATGAGTTCGGAAAAACCCTGGAGAACCAGCAGGGCGAAACCGGCAAAGATGATGAGTTTCACCGGCCAGCGGATAAGGCCGCCGGCATTGGAGGACATTTCGTTCTGATGCCAGGACAGTGTGAACATGGGCCAGGAAAGCCAGGCGAGGTAAAAGCAGCCCGGCAGCAGGAAGAGTACGATGCCGACAATATCCACCCACAGGCGGCTGCGCGGCGAAATCGCGCCATAGATGATGTCCACCCGCACATGTTCGTTCATGCGCAGCGTATAGGATGCGCCGATCAGCACGATGAAGGCAAACATATACCACTGGATTTCCAGCCAGCCGTTTGAACTATAGTTCAAGGCGTAGCGGACCATGGCATTGCCGGCGCTGACGAGGCAGCAGATGAGCACGAGATAACCGGCAACCTTGCCCAGAGCTTCGCTAACAAGGTCTATCAGCGCGCTTAGTTTTAAAAGCGATTTCATTGCTTTCCCCTCTTCCCTTTTGCGGGCCCTTTGCGGGTTTATGGCGGAGAGCAAAGTCCGGCATACCTGCGGCGGCCGCGCCTCCACGCGCATCCGTTGCCACAGATTCCAGAGTTCCTCCCCACAGAATCCCGTGTAGGGTCAGGCGGCTGGAAAAGCAACCAAAACCGCCATGAAACAGCGCGGGGAAGCCGGCTTTTCAACCGTTTGCGAAAGAATGTGGCCATGTCGCACGCCTTGCCCGGCGAAACGGTCATGGTGCATGCCGTTGCTGCTCTTTCGCGCAGAACGCATTGCGCTTTTCGGCGACTTCATGTTACGTCTGGCTCCGGAGAATCCGACATGGACCTGTGACCGACCACGGGCAAATCGTCCCGAGCGACAGGCATGACGGATGGAGCAAAGGGGAAGCGAAATGAGCGAACATCACACGGGTCCGGTCGAAGTTGGCGCCGAGATGAACTACGCCGAGCACGAAAAGACCTATAGCGCTTTTCTGGCTATGACCAAATTTGGCACGATGCTGGTCTGCGTACTGATGCTGGCCATGGTTGCGGGTTTCTTCACATCCGCTGGCCTCCTTGGCGGCCTGGTCGTCTTCCTCGTGCTGTCAGCGGCGGGTTTCGTTCTGCTGCGCTAAATCCGTTCATGAGCGGTTTTCGAGACGGGAACCGGGCGACGCCGGATAACCGGAAGGGTCGAGCCATGAAGCGTCTGGTATATTGTCTGTTCCTTCTGGTGACGATCGCGCATCCTGTCTGGTCGCGCGATCTTTCGCCTGCCGAACAGGATGGTCTTCGCACGCAGATCGAGCGGTTCAGCTCGGCGTTGAATGCGCAGGATTTTGGAACTGTCAGCAAGACGGTGCCGCCGAAAGTCTTTGAATTCATCGCCAGCGAGGCAGGCATCACCGTGGAACAATTGCGTGGCGCTCTGACGGCGCAGATGCAGATGGCGCTCGCGGCGGTTAAGATAACCGAATTCACCATGGATACGCAGGCGATCAACCTTAAACAAACGCCTGACGGAACGCCCTATGCGCTTGTTCCGACGAAAACGGTCATGGAAGCCGGTGGCCAGACGATCGAGGCGAAATCCCATACGCTGGCACTGATGGATGGTGCGGAGTGGTATCTTCTGCGGATCAGCGACCAGCAGCAGGTCACCATCCTGCGCAAAGTCTATCCGTCCTTCTCCGAGGTGACGTTCCCTGATGATTCCATGCAGCAGGTGAAATAGGCCAGGCCCCCTACTTCAGGAAAACCGTCCCGGTCGGAACGGATCGACCGAGATTGCCGTCTCCTCGCCGCTGGCCAGTTGCGTCACCAGGCGGGCCGTGGCCGCCGATTGTGTTAACCCCAGATGGCCATGGCCGAAGGCATAGATCACGGAGGGCGTGGCACGGGCCGTGCCGATGACGGGAAGACAGTCCGGCATGGACGGGCGGAACCCCATCCATTGTTTTCCACCCTCCAGCTTCAGTCCGGGCAGGAAACGCCCGGCCTTCTTCAGCATCGCTTCGGCGCGGCGGAAATTCGGTTTCAGTTCGAGCCCCCCGAGTTCGACAGCCCCGCCGACGCGGATGCCAGTCGATAGCGGGGTGACGACGAAGCCATGATCGTTGAAATAAAGCTGGCGCGTCAGGTTGAATGCTCCAGCGGGCAGGGTGGTGTTGTAACCGCGTTCGGTTTCCAGGGGCACGATGTTGCCAAGCGTTGCAGCAAGTTTTTTCGACCAGGCGCCGCCTGCGATCACCACTTTGTCGGCGTCGATCTTGTCGCCGTTTTCAAGCGTCACGATCGTGCTCTCGCCGACGGCATCAATGCGTTCGGCCTCACCCTTGCGCAGGCTGGCGCCACGGGCAATCACCATATCGAAAATGGCACGCGTGAAATCATAGGGGTCGGAGACCTGCAAGCCATCGGGGGAGAATATGCCGTGGCGGAACTGCGGCGCGAGACCCGGCTGCAACGCATCGATTTCGTTTCGGCCGACACGTTCAAAGGTGAAGCCGGCGCTTTGTTTTTCATCCCAGTCCCTGCGAGCGGCGTTGAGACTCGCCTCGCTGTCGTAAAGATCGAGCGTTCCGGTTTTTGAAACGAGGTGCGAAAGCTCCGGCGTGGCGGCAACATGCGCCATTTCCAAGGCCGCCAGACGGTTGATTTCCGTCAGCGATTTCAGTCCGTGGCGGAAGTTCCGTTCGGCGCTGGCGCGCCAGAAACGCCATAACCAGGGTGCAATCTTGGGCGCATAGGCCGGCGGTACGCTGAGGGGGCCCAGCGGATCGAACAGCCAGCGCGGCGCTTTTTTCATAATGCCGGGTGCTGGAATGGGAATGATCTCGGGAAAAGCTAGAATGCCGGCATTGCCGGAACTCGCGCCCCGCGCAACCTCGCCACGCTCCAGAAGCACGACGTCACGTCCGGCATTCTGCAGATAGAGCGCCGCCATGGAACCGATAATGCCGGTGCCGATCACCAGCACATCGCATTTCAGGGTTTTGGTCATCGGCGCTCCTGCAATACATGTCTTTCACCCCGCCATAACAATGAATGCCGTTTCGATGAAAGGTCGGATCGCGCAGGCGACGCAGAAATATCAGCACTGTGGCAAATAAGCGGTCTTGAATAAACAGGGCGAATATTTAGGCGGCGAAGCAAGTTGGTAGTCGATTCAGGTTTTGATCGATAGTTATAAGCCATCATTAATCGCAATTTAACCGTGTCCGGCTAGTTTCGCGTCCAGGCAGATTGACCGTTCTTCATCCTTATATTTCAGGAATGAAAGGGTCCGTATATTGGTTATTGTTGGGGGTCCAAGAGTATGTCTCATTTTTCCAAATTTGGTCTGGACGCTTCTGCGGTGCTTGATGCGCTCAGCCGTTCATTGGCAATCATCGAGTTTGACCTGACCGGGAAGATTTTGAAAGCGAACGATAATTTCTGCAAAGCTATCGGCTATCAGCCGTCTGAAATCGTTGGCCGCTCCCACCGCATGTTCATGCCTCCCGAAGACCTGGCCTCGACGGAATACAAGGCGTTCTGGGCAAAGCTGTCGCGCGGCGAATATGACCAGGGTCAGTACCGGCGTCGGACCAAAAATGGCGAGGAAATCTGGATCGAAGCCTCCTATAATCCGGTGTTCCGTTTCGGCAAACCTTACAAGGTGGTCAAGATCGCAACCGATATCACCGTTATCAAGCGCAAGAGCGCCGAAGATGATGGCAAGCTCGCCGCGCTCTCCCAGGCGCAAGCCATTATCGAATTTACGCCTGGTGGAATAATCCTCGGCGCCAACGAAAATTTCCTCGCGACGCTCGGTTACACGGCGGAAGAAGTCGTCGGCAAACATCATTCGATGTTCTGCGAGCCAGCCTATGCCCAATCCCAGGATTACCGGGATTTCTGGAAGGAGCTTGGCAAGGGCCATTTCTCGACCGGGCAGTACATGCGACTTGGCAAAGATAACAAGCGGGTCTTTATTCAGGCTTCCTATAATCCCATCATCGACGACAGGGGTCGCGTCTTCAAGGTGGTGAAATTTGCTTTTGATGTGACGGACAGGATGCATGCGGTCGAGGAACTTGGGGCAGCACTCGAGCGTCTGTCCCAGTGCAATATCCGCGTCACGCTGGACAAACCCTTTGTCGGTGAATTGGAAAGGCTGCGTCTCGATTTCAACAAATCCATCGCCGAATTCCAGAAGACGCTGGAAAATGTCCTCGGCCAGACCGGCGATCTAACCCGCAGCAGTCAGGAAGTCAGCGAAGCCTCCGTCGATCTCGCCGAACGGTCGCGTGAGCAGGCGGTGGCGCTCGAGGAGACCTCGGCGGCGCTCGAAGAAATCACTGCGACCGTTCGCTCGTCGACGGAAAACATGAAAGAGACGCGCAAACTCGTTCAGAGTGCGCGGGCCTCCACCGTTGCTTCCACCGAAGTTGTGGAGCGCACGGTTGATGCCATGCAGCGTATCGAGACGGCCTCGCGGGAAATCAGCCAGATCATTGGCGTGATCGATGAGATCGCCTTCCAGACAAACCTGCTGGCGCTCAATGCCGGCGTAGAAGCCGCGCGTGCCGGCGACGCGGGCAAGGGCTTTGCCGTGGTGGCGCAGGAAGTGCGCGAACTCGCACAACGTTCCGCCAATGCCGCGAAAGAAATAAAGGCGCTGATCAACAATTCCGGCACCGAGGTTCTTGAGGGCGTCAGGCTGGTTGGCGAGACCGGTGAGGCGCTGAAGCAGATCGATGCACTGGTCCGGCATATTGACGGCAATGTCGACACGATTTCCAAGGCGGCAGACGAACAGGCCGTCGGCATCAGCGAGATCAATAAGGCGGTTAACCGGTTGGACCGGATGACGCAGGAGAATGCGGCCATGAGTGCTCGCACGACGGTCATCAGCACGACGCTGGCACAGGGTGCGGATGCGCTGGCACAGCTTGTCAGCCTGTTCAAGCTGAACCGCCGTGCGACTCAGCGTGAAGATGGATCGTCCATACGGCCCGATACGTCACCTCGGCGCGATCAGGCCTCCACAAGGGCGGCCGCATAAAGCGAGCGGCCTCGGACCGCTTTTCGTGGACAGGATTTGGTCGATGCGGATGCCTTTGATCGGGCATCCGCATGCCGTTATCCCCGCAGGGCCGGTCGCGAGATACCGAGATGGTCACGCAGCGTGGAGCCGTCGTAATCCTTGCGGAACAGGCCGCGCTCCTGCAGAACCGGCACGACCTCCTGGTTGAATTCCTCCAGCCCGCTTGGGAAGAAGGGTGGCATGACGTTGAAGCCGTCGGCCGCACCGTTTTCGAACCATTCCTGCATCCGGTCCGCCACATCCTTGGCTGTGCCCATGACGATATGGTGGCCGCGGCCGGCTGCGACGCGCAGTGCCAGTTCCCGGATCGTCAGTTTTTCGCGGCGTGCGAGCTCCGTCAGAAGTTCGGCACGGCTGCGTAGCTGGTCGGAGATCGGCAGATCGGGCAGGGGTCCGTCGAGATCGTAATCGGCAAGGCTGTGCCCGATGCGCTCTTCAAGCAGCGGCATGGCGCTCTTGATGTCGGTCCAGCGGTTCAGTTCCTTCAGTTTTTCGCCGGCCTCTTCGAAGCTACGGCCGATGATCGGCATGAACCCTGGCATGACGGCGACGCTTGCCGGATCGCGACCGAATTTCGCCACGCGCGCCTTGAGACTGGTATAGAAAGCCTGTGCTTCGGAAATCGCCTGCTGGGCGGTGAAGACGATATCGGCGGTGCGGGCGGCGAGATCCTGCCCCGGTCCCGAAGAGCCGGCCTGAATGAGAACGGGGTGCCCCTGCGGCGAGCGCGGAATGTTGAGCGGGCCCTTGACCGTAAAATATTTGCCTTTGTGGTCTAGGATATGGACCTTCTCCGGATCGACATAACGGCCTGCCTGCTTGTCCTTGACGAAGGCGTCATCGTCCCAGCTGTCCCACAGGCCACGAACGACGTTCACATATTCTTCCGCCACCGCATAACGCTCGTCATGCTCGGGATGGCTCTTGGAAAAATTAGCCGCCGTGCGGGCATAGGAGGTGGTCACGATATTCCAGGCTGCACGGCCATGGCTCAGATGGTCGATGGAGGCAAAGGCGCGGGCGGTGTGATACGGCTCGCCATAGGTGGTGGAGGCGGTGGCGGCCAGACCGATCTTGTCGGTCACCATGGCAAGCGCCGCCAGCAATGTCAGCGGCTCGAAGCGGGCGATCATTGACGGATGGGCATCAACGCCGCTGGTCAGCCCGTCGGCGAGGAATACCATGTCGAATTTTGCGGCTTCCGCCATTTTCGTGACGCGGGTGAGCAGATCGAAGTTCTCGCTGCCGGCCTCCGCATCGGGATGACGCCAGCCGGAAACGTGGTGCCCGGCGCCTTGCAGGAAAAGGCCGAGATGCATCTGTCTGTCGCGGGTCGTATTGGTCATGGGGTCATGCCTTCTATATGTCAGTTGTCAGAAGCGCTTCGAGCTTCCGGAGGTCGGCTGCGGTCTTCATGCTCCGCACCAGTGCCGGGATGCCGGCGAATTTTTCATTGCCGCCGGTGGCGTCGACGAATTTCTCCGTCGGGTCGTCAATGCCGGGCAGGCCGTCTATGCGGCGAGAGAGAACCGTACCGTCCCTTTTTGTCACGTCGATAACCACGAAACGGGTAGTCGGATCGGGCGAGAGGCGCCGCGCGGTCTCATCGTGCTGGCGTAAGACTTTTGCCGAAAGTGCGAGCAGGTCGGCACGGGCCGGGCTTTCATCGAAATGGCGGATGGTGAGTGAGCCATCCACAAGCGCTGCGGCAAAGACATATTCGGCGCTGAAGCGCGCATCGATGCCGGTGCCCGGTGTGGCCGAGCCGACCAGGGCGGCATCACCGCCGGGGGGGAAGGTGATGACGACCGTTTCGATCTCGTCGGGTGTCAGATCGTCGGCGCTGCGCAGCGCCAGCGCACCGACGGCGACGGGGTGGGCGGCAGTGCAACAGGGAAACGCCTTAAGGGTGAGGCCGGGCGAAACGATCTGCCAGGGCGCACCCCAACCGGAGAGAACCCGTTTTGGCTGCTCGGCGCCGAAGGCGAAGGCGGAGTAGAAGCCGATGGGGTTTTCCAGGAAATCCGGTGCGCCCTCGAAACCGGATCGTGCCAGCCGCGCGGCAGTGAGGCCGGCGCGTGTGGCGAGCCCGGCGTGCAGCGGCTTGGCATCGAACCCGAATTGCAAACGAAGCCCGGCCGATTGCGTGGCTGCGAGGCCGAGTGCTGTGGCCGTGGTCTGCGGATCGAATTTCAGGAGATGGGCGATTGCCGCTGCAGCGCCGATGGGGCCAAGTGTGGCGGTGGCGTGGAAGCCGTTTTCGTAATGCTTTGTGCCAAGCGACAGGCCGATCCGCGCCATGGTTTCAAGCCCGACGATATAGGCGGCGATGAAGGCATCCGCCGTTGATCCCTCTTCGACCGCAATAGCCAGCAAAGCCGGGATGATGGCGACAGTGGGGTGGCCGCGCACGCTGCCATGCACATCGTCATAGTCGAGCACATGGCCGGCATGGCCGTTGATAAGGGCGGCGGTAAAGGCGTCCGTGCGCAGATCGTGGCCGATGATTCCGGCAGCGCCTTGTGTGCCTGATGTGAAGGTATCGATCAGGGTTTTCGTGCTTCTGTCGGCAGCGCCGCCCAGCACGCAGGCAAAAAAGTCTATCAGCGCCGTGCGGGCGATCGTCACTGCCTCTTCGTCGCGTAGCGGATCGGAAGCGGCGATGGCTTCGGCAAGACGAAGCGTGAGTTTTTCCTCTGTGGTCATGGCGTCAGATTCCTTCGCCGTCATTCACCCGCGCCACCTGCCCGCCAAGACCCTTGACGAAGGCGTTGATGCGCGGATTGGTCGACTTGTAGAAGATGTGCTCCGGCGTGCCCTGATCGACGATCAGGCCGTTTTCGGTAAAGACGATATTGTCGCTGATTTCTTCGGCAAAACGCATTTCGTGCGTGACGAGAATGCTGGTCATGCCATCATTGACGAGATCGCGGATGACGGCGAGCACTTCACCCACGGTTTCCGGGTCGAGCGCGGAGGTGACTTCATCGAACAATACCAGTTCCGGCCGCATGGCAAGCGCACGGGCAATGGCCACGCGCTGCTGCTGGCCGCCGGAAAGCTGGCCGGGATAGGCATCGACCTTCTGGGAAAGGCGCACCTTCTCCAGCAATTCCCGGGCATGGCGTTCGGCGTCTGCCTTTTGCGTGCCGAGTATTTTGATCGGCGCGATGGTGATGTTTTCCATGACAGTCAGGTGCGGGAAGAGGTTGAACTGCTGGAATACGATGCCGATGCGCTTGCGCAGAGCGATGCGTTCAGCCTCGGTCTTCAGCTGGTCTACCCGGGTGCCGCCGACGGTTATCTTGCCAGATTGCGGAATGAGAAGGCCGTTGATGCAGCGCAGGATCGTGGACTTGCCGGAGCCGGAAGGCCCGATGATGGAAACGGCGTCACCTTTGTTGACCGTGAGGTCAATGCCTTTCAGAACCTGATTGTCACCGAAGGAGAGGTGAATCCCTTCGAGTTCGACAAGCGCTTTGGCAGCGGTTTGTGGTGCAGGTGCGGACATGGCTTTTTCCAATTAGCGGGAGGCGAAGCGCCGTTCCAGGCGCTGCGTGAAACGGGAGACGGGATAGCAGAACAGGAAGAATGCCATCAGGACGGTGAGATAGATCACGACGGTGAAATCATTGCGCTGCACGGCGGTGCTGGCGTCGGTCGCCGCATGCAGAAGCTCGTGGACGCCAACCAGTGAGGCGAGCGCCGTGCCCATGGTGATCGACGCATAAAGGTTCATCCATGGCGGCAGCGAGCGCTTCACGCATTGCGGCAGGATGATCCAGCGTAGCGTCTGATTGCGGGAAAAGCCAAGCCCTTGCGCCGCTTCCCATTGGGCAGTCGGAATGGACTGGATGGCGCCGCGGGTGATTTCGGCGATATGGGCGCTAGCCGGAATGGCAAGCCCGACGACCGCCTTGATCCAGTCGGGGAAGGGAATGTAATGCCCGAAAGCGACGATCTCGAAGGGGAAGATGTAGGTCGCGGCAAAAATCAGCACCAGATGCGGCGCGTTACGGAAGATTTGCACATAGGTAAGCGCCGGCGCGCGCACGAGACGATAGGGCGCAAGTTCCATGATGCCGAGCAGGACGCCGATGAAGGTACCGACGGCGATTGCCAGAATGCTGATCAGCACATTCATGGCGAAACCCTTGGCCAGATAGGGCAGCCATTGCAGCAGCACTTGACCGAGCGACGGGTCTAGGATCAGCCACAGAATGACCGATATCACCACGCCAAGCAGCAGGATGGTGCCGAAAGGCGGCTTCTTTACCGCCCGTGCTGGAGAAACCACCGCGCTCATTGGCCGAACCCCGGAACCGCAAGACGCCGCTCCAGCCAGAGACCGGCCCTTGCGACGATGAAATTGATGACGCTGAAAAACATGAGGATGACGAGCATCAGCTCGACCACATTGTCGCGCTGCGTCCAGATCAGGATCGAGGCATAGGTGATTTCACCGACCGCAATTGCAGAGCCGACCGTGGTGAGCTTCACCAGGTTGACGAGATTGTTGATGATGGAGGGCAGCGCTGTGCGGATCGCCAGCGGAAATTCCACGTAACGCAAAATCTCCAGCGAACTGAAACCGATAGCGCGCGCCGCCTCAATGGTCGTGGCCGGCACCGCCTCGATGCCGCCGCGCAACGCTTCCGCATGAAAAGCGGCAACGTGCAGACCGGTGATGGCAACGACCCAGAAAAAAGGCGTCAGCGGGTTGTTCTGCGCGCCGCCCAGCGCATTGGAAATCAGCATGTTGAGCACGAGGAACCCGCACATCAGTTGCACCAGCGTCGGCGTGTTGCGTGTCAGTTCAACATAGGCGCGCACTGGCCCCGCGAGCCAGGTCTTGCCCGATGTCAGCATGGCCGCGAAAATGAAGCCGAAGACGAGGCTGAGCGGCAAGGTGACGGCGACGAGGATGAGCGTCATCTTCATGCCATCTAGCCAGATCTGAACCTCGTAACCGCTGTTCAGAAAATCATAGTTGAGGCCCAGATGCGCGGCGAGTTCAATGAAGCGCGCTGTAAAAGAATCCTGCATCGGAAATCCATGCTGTTATTGCTGATGTCGCCCGGCGGGCGACGCCAGAATGGCCTGCCTTGTTATAAAGCAGAAAAGAAGCGCGGATGCACCCCGCTTCCGTCATTCCGCCTTGGGCCGGAGTCCAGACGATACGCTTTTTCGCAGCGCAACGAACCCCGTCAGGCCATGGATCCGGGCTGGTTGGATGCCGGCTCAAGGCCGGTATGACGGCAGTGGAACACGCAAGCGCCGCACTGCCGCGCCGCGCCTTTACTGCGCGGCGGAAAGCTTCTTCTTCTGCTCTTCCATGTAGCCGATGCTTGGCAGGCGGTTGGCCTTGGCGAACTCGATCATCTTGCCGGAAGCGTGCAGCTCCTTGACGATCTTGTCGAGAGCGGCCTGCGTGTCAGCTTCGCCCTTGCGTAGCCAGATCACGGAGTCGGAGGGAATGAGGTCGGTGGGGATGAGGATGCCATAATCCTTCCACTCATCGGCGCGGTCCTGAAGCATCAGGCTCAGCGTGCCGTTGACGTGAACGGAGACATCGCAATTGCCGCCCTTGAGCGCCAACAGCGATTCCGGCTGGCTTGGCAGTGCCTTCACCTGCGCGCCGTACTGCTCAATGAGTGGCTGGGTGTAGTTGGAGCCCTGCGAAACGCAGGCGATCTTGCCCTTCAGGTCCGGCCAGTCCTTGATTCCGCTATCCTTGCGGCCGATGGCAGCGCCACCCTGGCGGTCATAGGGGGTCGGGATGTAATCGAGCGTTTTGGCGCGCTCTTCCGTGTATTGCATGTTGGCGATCAGAATATCGACCTTGCCCTGCTGCAGGAACTGCACGCGGTTGGGCGGGGTCACAGTTTCTGTGACTAGTTCAACGCCGAGACCGGCGGCCAGCGCCTTGGCGACATCGATGTTGAGGCCCTTCTGCTCCTGCGTCTTCGGATCAATGAAGCCGAATGGCGCGCCGGACAGGATCACGCCGACGGTGAGCTTGCCGCGACCCTTGATCCGGTCAAGCGTCGCATCCGCGTGAGCGGCGCTCGCCATAGACGCGATGAGGACGGTTCCGGCGATGAGTTTTGCGGCGAATTTGGGGAGGGAGAGGGCCATGGGTATTTCCTTTTGCTTGTGGCTGGAACCTACATGACGCACTCGCAGAGAGCGAGAATTGGCATTGCGCAAAAAATACTATGAATAGAAACGAGTTCCAATAATGTTGTCAGACAGAAAAAATATCCTAAGAATTTAAAATCGTAGAATCTTGTTCTTTAGGTCTTAGCTGGGTGCGGCTTGGTTCAACCAAGAGGCGAGAAGCAAGCCGCACTGCCTGTCAATTATCGTCCGGCATTATAGGCCGCGATTGCTGCCATGTTGACGATGTCGCTGTCTTTCGCACCCATCGAGGTGATCTGCACCGATTTGTCGAGGCCGACGAGAAGAGGGCCGATCACGGTAGCACCGCCCAGTTCCTGCAACATCTTGGTGGAGATGGAGGCGGAATGGATGGCGGGCATGACCAGCACATTAGCGGGGCCGGAAAGGCGCGCGAAGGGATACTGGCTCTGCATTCGGTGATGGTTCAGCGCCACATCCGCCGACATTTCGCCATCGACCTCGAAATTGACGTTGCGCTTGTCGAGGATTTTCACCGCGTCACGCACCTTGTCGGACCGTTCGCCGACCGGCTGGCCGAAGGTGGAATAGGCGAGCATCGCGACGCGCGGTTCATAACCGAAACGGCGGGCGAGGCCGGCTGCTTCTTCGGCGATATCGGCAAGGTCTTCCGCATTCGGCATGTCATGCACGGCGGTATCTGCCACGAAGACGGTGCGGTTGCGCGACACGACCAGCGAAACGCCGATAACGCGGTGGCCGGGTTTGGTGTTGATGCAGCGGCGGATATCTTCAAGCGCCGTGGAATAATTGCGCGTCACGCCTGTCACCACCGCGTCCGCATCACCCATCGCCACCATACAGGCGGCGAAATGGTTGCGGTCGTTGTGGATCAGGCGCTGCACGTCGCGGAGCAGGAAGCCGCCGCGCTGCAGCCGCGCATAGAGATAATCGACATAGGCCTCGACGCGGCTGGAGAGGCGGGCGTTGGTGATCTCTATATTGGCGCGGTCCAGATCGATGCCGGCGCGCTCCGCATTCGCCTTGATGATATCGTCACGACCGAGCAGGATGGCGGTGCCAAGCCCTTGAGCGGTAAACGAAATCGCCGCGCGCATGACCTGTTCTTCTTCCGCCTCGGCAAAAACGACGCGCTTGGGCGAGCGGCGGACCCGCTCGTAAAGACGCTGTGTGGTCGAGGCCATCGGGTCACGGCGGGCGGAAAGCTCGCGGGCATAGGCGTCGAGATCGGGTATTTCGCGCTGGGCGACGCCGGTTTCGATGGCGGCTTTTGCCACGGCGACCGGAATGGCCGAGATCAGGCGCGGATCGAACGGAACCGGAATGATATATTGCGGCCCGAAACGCGGGCGGTTGCCTTGATAGGCGGCGGCCACATCGTCAGGCACGTCCTCACGAGCAAGATCGGCCAGGGCCTGCGCGGCGGCGATCTTCATCGCATCGTTGATCTGGCGCGCACGCACATCGAGCGCGCCGCGGAAGATATAGGGAAAGCCGAGGACGTTGTTGACCTGGTTCGGATAATCGGAACGTCCAGTCGCCATGATGGCGTCGTCGCGGATGCGCGACACTTCTTCCGGCGTGATCTCCGGGTCGGGATTGGCCATGGCGAAAATGATCGGCTTCGGCGCCATGGAGCGGATCATTTCTTCGCTGAATGCGCCCTTCTGGGAAAGGCCGAAGACCACGTCTGCACCCTTCATCGCTTCTGCCAGCGTACGATTATTGGTCTTGACGGCGTGGGCGGATTTCCACTGGTTCATGCCTTCGGTGCGGCCCTGATAGATCACGCCCTTGGTATCGCAGAGCGTGATGTTTTCCGGGTTGAAACCCATGGCCTTGATGAGGTCCATGCAGGCAATCGCCGCAGCGCCGGCACCATTGCAGACCAGCTTCGTGGTCTTGAAGTCGCGGCCGGTCAGTTCGATGGCGTTGATGAGGCCGGCGGCGGCGATGATGGCGGTGCCGTGCTGGTCGTCATGGAAAACGGGAATGTCCATCAGCTCGCGTAGGCGGCTTTCGATGATGAAACATTCCGGCGCCTTGATGTCTTCGAGATTGATGCCGCCGAAAGAGGGGCCGAGATAACGCACGCAATTGATGAATTCATCTGCGTCTTCGGTATCGACTTCAAGATCGATGGAATCGACATCGGCGAAGCGCTTGAAGAGGACCGATTTGCCTTCCATGACCGGCTTGGAGGCCAGCGCGCCGAGATTGCCCAGCCCGAGGATGGCGGTGCCGTTGGAAATGACGGCCACCATGTTGCCGCGCGTCGTATAATCGTAAGCGCTCGCCGGATTTTCGGCGATGGCTTTCACCGGCACAGCCACACCGGGCGAATAGGCAAGCGACAGATCCCGCTGTGTTGCCATCGGTTTCGTCGGGGTGATTTCCAGTTTGCCCGGCCTGCCCTGCGCGTGAAAATCCAGGGCTTCCTGATCCGTAACCGATGTTCTTGTGCTAGCGGGCTTTGTCGTGTCGGACATGGGCTGAGTGTGCTTTCCTGTCGTTATCAGTATAAAAATATTCGTTGTTGTTAGGGTATTTTTTGCACGCCTGCCAAGCCTTGAATGTTGTTCAGTGCAGCAAATTTAAGCGTGATGAAATCTGCGGCCGATTCAATCGATTAAGTCCGCGTTTCCCTGTCATAGGCTTGGCTGGTAAGCTTGGCGGACCATATTCACGAAGGCATCGACGTGGAGAGCAAACGGGCCTCGCCTGACGACCAGAACGCAGTCAGACCATGCATCGGCGCTGTCGATCGGCACGCCGGCAATGCCCCGTGTGGAGCGCACGGTGCTTTCCGGCAGGATGGAAATTCCCGCACCCGCTTCCACCAGCGCAAGGATGGTATTGATGTTGGCGATACGCATGCCGATTTGCGGTTCGCAACCGGCATCCTCGAAAAGCGTTAGCGCGTTGCTGCTGAGGCCGAGACCGATCTCGTCGATCGGCAGCAGCAGTTTTTCCCGCGCGATATCGTTCACCGAAACTCGCGAGCGGCTGGCAAGTGAATGCTGTTCCGGCAGGGCAACGCAAAGCCTTGAGCGATCGAAGGGCATCGCGCGCAAAGTCTGCGGCAGCGAGGGAAGAGGGGAGCGGATGAATGCAACGTCGGTCTTGCGGTTCGCCACCTGCTCGATCAGCTGTTCCATTGTCATGCCGGGCAACAGTTCGAGCGTCACATCGGGGTGTTCATCGCCATAACGGGTAATCAGCTTCGGCAGTTTGCGTTCCGCCATGACACTGGTGCCGTATCCAATGCGCAATGTGCCGAGCTGGCCGCGCCTGATCTGCTGCGCCTTTTCCAGCGCGCCTTTGGTGCGGGCAATGATCTCTTCCGCCTCGATGAGCATGGACTGGCCAGCCGGCGTGAGTTCTACCCCGCGATTGATGCGATGAAAAAGCTTGAAGCCCAAATTTTCCTCCAGCTGACGGATACGCTGGGTCACGGCGGGCTGGGCGATGCCGAGCTGCACGGCGGCGGCGCGAAAGTTTCTGGCCTTTGCGGCTTCCACGAATATGGTAAGTTGGCGAATATCCATCGGCGGACCGGTCTTTGGGTTGTCGGGCTTGGTGTGATATAAGTAAAGCTTATCAAAATTGACCATCTTGCGCATTGTCATCTTGTCGCAGGCGACGTTATACCGCAGCCAGTGTTTCGCTCGTTTTTGCCGCTTATGCAGGCTTTTGCGATGCGGACCGGGGAGGATTTGTTCAAGCATCTCGTCCGCCGTCCATAGGGCCGGCGGTTACTGCAGTGAATGGGTCAAAAATGACAGTCACGACGGAAGTCTTCCCCACCATAGTTCCCCGTTCAGCCGCGCCGCCTCCGGCGCCCCTTCGCCTGGCCGCAGTGGCGGCGGACTGTCCGGGCTATGCCGGACACTGAACGATCATCGGGCTCAAGCCTTCTGGGCAGCTCTTCCAACCGGACATTTCTTCATGAGTAATCCAGCAAATTCACTATCGCTTCCAGCCAGATTATGGCTGTTGGTGCTCGGCGCGGTCATCGTCGCTGCGGGCCTGTTCTTCGCCATTGGCGGCGGCCAGCTCGTCGCCCTCGGCGGCAGCCTTTATTTCATTGTGGCGGGTATCGCGCTGATAGCCTCCGGCCTGCTTATCCTGCTGCGCAAGCCCACCGGCGCATTGATCTTCGGCCTTGTCGTCATCCTTAGTGGCGTGTGGGCCGTCTGGGAGGCCGGGTTGCACTTCTGGCCCCTTATCTCGCGCCTGCTGGCATTAGGTGTGGGTGCAACGGTCGTCGCGCTATCCTATCCGTTGCTGCGTCGCGCGGCTGGCAAAACGCCGGCCTATGGTACGTCCTTTGCCCTTGCCGCCGTTCTGGCCATTGCGTCTGGTGCCGGTTTTGCCGGCATGTTCGTTGCGCATCCGACCGTCGCGTTTAATGGTGAGGTTGCAGCGCTGACGCCGGTAACCCCGGAAAAAGAACAGAAGAACTGGGAACATTACGGTAACACGGCTGGCGGCAGCCGTTTCGTGGCGCTTGATGAAATCACCCGCGACAACGTCAAGAACCTCGAAGTCGCCTGGACCTACCACACCGGTGATACCCCGATCAGCCCCGGCGCGAATGGTGCGGAAGATCAGGAAACCCCGCTGCAGGTTGGTGATACGGTGTTCCTGTGCACGCCGCACAACAATGTCATCGCTCTTGATGCCGATACCGGCGCAGAGAAGTGGAAGGCGGAAATCAACGCCAAATCCTCCGTCTGGATGCGTTGCCGCGGCCTCGCTTACTTCGATGCCAAGGCGCCGTTGAAGCAGCCGACTGCGCCGGGCTCCACGCCCGTCACGCCGGCGGTGGTGGCCGAAGGCGCGCTTTGCCAGCGCCGTATTCTGATGAACACCATCAATGCGGAACTCATCGCGCTTGACGCTGACACCGGCGCATTTTGCCCCGATTTTGGCACCAATGGCCGCGTCGATCTGAAGATCGGTATGGGTGACGCGCCTGATCCGCAATATGTGCTGACATCGGCACCCACGCTGGCCGGCACGACTGTCGTTGTCGGCGGCCGTATCGCCGACAATGTGCAGGTGGACATGCCCGGCGGTGTGATGCGCGGTTTCGACGTGGTGACGGGCGAGCTTCGCTGGGCTTTCGACCCCGGCAATCCTGATATCACCAAGCTGCCGCCCGAAGGACAGACCTATACGCGTTCCACGCCGAACGTCTGGGCATCCATGTCCTACGATCCGGACCTGAACACCGTCTTCATGCCCGTCGGTAGCCCTTCGGTCGATCTTTATGGGGCGACACGTACGCCACTGGACCATAAATATGGTGCCTCAATGCTGGCGCTTGACGCCACGACCGGTCGCGAAAAATGGGTTTACCAGACGGTTCATAACGACCTCTGGGACTTCGACGTTCCAATGCAGCCGAGCTTCGTCGATTTCCCGAAGGCTGACGGGACGACTGTCCCGGCGCTCGTCTTCGGCACCAAGGCAGGGCAGATCTACGTGCTTGACCGCGCGACGGGCCAGCCGCTGACCAAGGTGGAAGAGGTTCCCGTTAAGGCCGGCAATATTCATAACGAGCCCTATGCTCCCACACAGCCGCGTTCCGTTGGCATGCCGCAGATCGGTGCGCAGACACTGACGGAAGCCGATATGTGGGGTGCAACCCCATTCGACCAGCTTTTGTGCCGCATCGCCTTCAAGGGCATGCGTTATGAAGGCCTTTATACAGCGCCCGGCACGGATCTCTCGCTCGCCTTCCCGGGCTCGCTCGGCGGCATGAACTGGGGCGGTCTTTCGACCGATCCGACCACCAATACCATCTTTGTTAACGACATGCGTCTTGGTCTGTGGATCGAGATGAAGGAAGCCGCCCCCACCAAGGCCGTTGCCAGCGGTGGCGAAAGCGTCAATACCGGCATGGGCGTCGTTCCGATGAAGGGCACACCCTATGCGGTGAACAAGAACCGCTTCCTGTCGGCTCTCGGCATTCCGTGCCAGGCGCCGCCCTATGGCACCATGACCGCGATTGACATGAAGACCCAGCAGATCAAGTGGCAGGTGCCGGTTGGCACGGTCGAAGATACGGGTCCGCTCGGCATCAAGATGGGTCTGCCGATCCCGATCGGCATGCCGACGCTCGGCGGTACGCTCGCCACTCAGGGTGGGCTGCTCTTCATCGCCGGCACGCAGGATTATTATCTGCGCGCCTTCGATACGGCGACCGGCAAAGAAGTCTGGAAGGCCCGCCTTCCGGTCGGCAGCCAGGGCGGTCCGATGAGCTACAAGTCACCGAAGACCGGCAAGCAATATGTCGTCATCTCGGCCGGCGGCGCCCGCCAGTCTCCGGATCGTGGCGACTATGTCATCGCTTATGCGTTGCCGAACTGATCCTTGTGGTTCAACACTTTGAAAAAGAAACCCCGGGAGATGATTCCGGGGTTTTTCTTTGTCTGCGTTCAGGAGAGCCGCCTTTTGCGCGGAACCTCGCCATCATCCTCGCGTTAGGAAAACAGGCCTGCCGGCAACACGCCGCCATTCACCAAGCTTTCACAAGGCGAATTTATGAGCTTGAACTTGTCCGCCCGTGAACCGATGATGGCGGTATTTCGAAATATGTATATTGTCCGGCGCGCCGGGAAATTTTTTGAAGTTGGAAAGGTTTTGTCGTGAAGGAACAATCTCGAAAGATCACGCCGGTTCTTCTTGCTGGCGGAGCTGGCTCGCGGCTCTGGCCGGTATCGCGCGATCAGTTGCCCAAGCAGTTCCAGCCGCTGGTCGGCAATCTTTCGACCTATCAGCAGACGTTGAAGCGGGTCGGTGACAAGAGCCTTTATGCAGAGCCGCTGGTGATCACCAACGAGGATTTCCGTTTCTTCGCCCGCCGTCAGGCAGAAGAGATCGATCTGCCCGCGACTGTGGTGCTTGAACCTGCCCGCCGCGACAGCGCCGCCGCCATGGCCGCAGCCGCCGTGCTGGCCGAGCGGCGCGAGCCTGGATGTCTGGTTCTGGCGCTTGCCGCCGACCATGTCGTGCTCGATCCCGACGCCTTTTCAGATGCCGTGAAGCTCGGGGCGAAAGCTGCCGATCAGGGCAACATCGTCGTTTTCGGTCTCGTGCCGACCGAACCTCGGACCTCCTACGGTTATATCAAGCCGGGTGATGCGATCGACGGCGAAAAAGACCTCAGCACCGTCGATGCCTTCGTGGAAAAGCCTGATGTGAAGACGGCAATCTCCTATCTCGAAAAGGGTTATCTGTGGAACTCCGGCAACTTCCTGTTCCGTTCTGATGTGATGATCGCCGAGCTGAAGGCTTTTGCACCGGAGATTCTGGCGGCGGTAACGCAGGCGGTCGAGCAATATGAAAGCGACCTTGGTTTCGTGCGCCTGCATCAGGCAAGCTTCGAAGCTTCCCCGAAGAATTCCATCGATTATGCTGTCATCGAAAAGACCAAGCGCATGGCTGTCGTGCACGGCCATTTCCGCTGGTCGGATATCGGCAGCTGGGACGCGATCTGGGAAATCGCCGATAAGCACGACAACGACAACGCGCTTGAGGGCGACGGCGTCTTCATCGATTCCGAGGGCTGCCTCATTCACTCCACACAATTGCTGACAACGGTGGTTGGCGCCAAGGATCTGGTGGTGGTGGCCACCAAGGATGCAGTTCTGGTGGTGCCCAAGAACCGGGTGCAGGATGTGAAGGGACTGGTGGAAAAGCTGAAAGCCAGCGACCATGCACCGCAGACGCAAAGCCACAAGCGCGTCTATCAACCGTGGGGCTTCATTGAACACATGTATGTGGACGAGCGCTACCGGGTCGGTCACATCACCGTCGATCCCGGTCATCGTATCTCGTTCCAGAAACATTATCACCGCTCGGAACACTGGATCGTCGTCAAGGGAACGGCAACCGTGACAATGGGGGACGAGACTCGGCTGCTGACGGAAAACCAGTCGGTCTATATCCCGATCGGCCAGCCGCACCGGCTTGCTAATGAGGGCCAGATCCCGCTTGAGCTCATCGAAATCCAGACCGGCGCCTATATCGGCGAGGATGATGTGATCCGCATCGAGGATGATTACAGGCGGCAATAACTGCCACTTCTGGCGAAACGGCATGATGAAGGCGAGGCGGATGACGATCCGGCTCGCCTTTTCCGTTTTTGGAGATGAGCTCGTTCACGCAATGGGCAAAGGCATGGGAAAACATCGCCGCGTCCAGCTCTCGCCGCCAGAACAGCCAGCCGAACAGCAGGCCGGGGATGAAATTGGCAAGCAGGATCGCAATGATCAATAATGGTTGTGGCCGCGAGATAATCGCAAACAGAATTGGCACGTGACCAGCTGCGAAGAGAACAGCGGCCATGATGATGGCGGTCCATAACAGGAC
Organism: Agrobacterium sp. NPDC058088; assembly: GCF_042885035.1. NCBI lineage: Bacteria > Pseudomonadati > Pseudomonadota > Alphaproteobacteria > Hyphomicrobiales > Rhizobiaceae > Agrobacterium > Agrobacterium sp. NPDC058088. The sequence goes on from NZ_JBHVSU010000003.1 coordinate 482,335, forward strand.
CATTTTTCGACCGTTTGAAAGGCTTCACGAAGCGGGGTGGAGATTCGTATTTTAGGCGGTTGCCTAATCAAAAATCTTCGCATAGGTTCCAACTGTAACGTTTCAGTGAGGGAGGAGACTCATGCGAATGCGTGTTATTTCTGCGGCCTTTTTGGCAAGTGTCATGATTCCGGCGGGTATTGCCGGGGCTACTGATCTTGAGGTGACCCATTGGTGGACATCAGGCGGTGAGGCCGCTGCTGTTGCCGAGCTTGCCAAGGCTTTTGATGCCACGGGCAACAAATGGGTGGACGGCGCGATTGCCGGTTCGGGCGGCACGGCCCGGCCGATCATGATCAGCCGCATCACCGGCGGCGACCCGATGGGCGCCACTCAGTTCAACCACGGCCGGCAGGCCGAAGAGCTCGTCCAGGCAGGCCTGATGCGTGATCTTTCCGATGTTGCCGCAAAGGGCAACTGGAAAGACGTCATCAAACCGTCCAGCCTGCTCGACAGCTGCACCATCGACGGCAAGATTTATTGCGCGCCGGTGAATATCCACTCCTGGCAATGGCTGTGGCTTTCCAATGCGGCCTTCAAAAAGGCGGGTGTCGAGGTTCCGAAGAACTGGACGGAATTTGTTGCAGCGGCACCGGCGCTGAAAAAGGCCGGCATCCAGCCGCTCGCGCTCGGTGGGCAGGCATGGCAGGCCAACGGCCTGTTCGACACGCTGACGCTTTCGATTGGTGGCAAGGACCTTTACCAGAAGGTCTATGGCGACAAGGATGCCGAGGCTGCCGCCGGCCCGGAAATGGCAAAAATCTTCGCCGCTGCCGTCGAGGCTCGCGATATGGCCAAGGGCACGAACGTTCAGGACTGGAATCAGGCGACCAACATGGTCATTACCGGCAAGGCCGCTGGCCAGGTGATGGGCGACTGGGCACAGGGTGAATTCCAGCTCGCCAACCAGAAAGCCGGCACGGATTATTCCTGCCTTCCCGGCCTTGGTCTCAGCGAATATCTCACCACCGGCGGCGATGCTTTCTATTTCCCCGTTCTTAAGGACGAGGCGAAAACCAAGGCGCAGGATGTGCTTGCCGCAACTATCGTCGATCCAAAAACGCAGGTTGCCTTCAACCTGAAGAAGGGCTCACTGCCCATCCGTGGCGACGTGGACCTCAATGCGGCCAATGACTGCATGAAGAAGGGTCTCGCAATCCTCGCCAAGGGCAATGCGCTGACCAGCACAGACCAGCTGATTTCCGCCGATACGCAGAAACAGAAGGAAGACCTTATGGCGGAATTCTTCGCCGGCTCGATGTCGGCGGAAGATGGCCAGAAGCGCTTCGCGGGCATTATCGGTTCGGCTGACTGATTTGTGATCTCTCCGGGTTGGGAGCGGTTTACCGCTCCCCTCTCCAACGTCCGGTCTGTGCGATGGCTACACGCGCAGGCAGGGGTTTCATGCGGTAGGGTTTTTCCTTGACCGTTAACTGTAACGTTACAGGAGGAGGTAACATGGCGGGTCAAGCGCGCTCCGGGCGCCCCAACCAGCTCTTTCGCAATCTGAATTCCAAGATTGCCTCCATTCCCATGATATTGACCGCAGTGGTGATCTTTCTCGGCGGGACGATCTGGACGGTCGTTTATTCCTTCACCAATTCCAAGCTTCTGCCACGTGCGAGCTTCATCGGTTTCGATCAATATGAGCGGCTGTGGGCCGCGCCGCGCTGGATCGTTTCTATCCAGAATCTGGCGATCTACGGCATCTTGTCGTTGATCTTCAGCCTCGTCATCGGCTTCGTGCTGGCGGCTCTGATGGACCAGAAAATCCGCTTCGAAAACACCTTCCGCACCATTTTTCTTTATCCATTCGCCTTGTCCTTCATCGTGACAGGTCTTGTGTGGCAATGGCTGCTGAACCCGGAATTCGGCATTCAGTCCGTGGTGCGCTCGATGGGCTGGGAAAGCTTCACTTTCGATCCGCTCTATAATTCCGAAATCGTCATCTACGGCATCCTGATTGCGGCACTCTGGCAGGGCACCGGGCTCGTCATGTGCCTGATGCTGGCCGGTCTTCGAGGTATTGATGAGGACATCTGGAAGGCGACGCGGGTTGACGGTATTCCCATGTGGAAGACCTATATCCTCATCATCATTCCCATGATGCGGCCTGTCTTCATCACCACCCTCGTCATTATCGCCAGCGGCATCGTCAAGGTTTACGATCTTGTCGTGGCGCAGACCAGCGGCGGGCCAGGCATCGCGTCGGAAGTGCCGGCGAAATATGTCTATGACTACATGTTTCAGGCGCAGAACCTGGGGCAGGGCTTTGCCGCCTCGACCATGATGCTGCTTACCGTCGCGATCATCGTCATCCCATGGGCCTACCTCGAATTCGGAGGCAAGAAGCGTGGCTAATATCAGCACATTAAATACGGTCGTCGCCGCCACGGATGCGGTCACCAAAGACCTTGCCGGCCCGCGCGGCAAAAAGCCTAGAAAAACCTTTTCTCGCCGCAACATCATTCTGTACGGCACGCTGTTCGTCGCCGCCGCCTATTACCTGCTGCCGCTTTACGTGATGGTCGTTACCTCGCTCAAGGGCATGCCGGAAATCCGTCTGGGCAACATCTTTGCGCCGCCGGTGGAAATCACCTTCGAGCCATGGGTGAAAGCCTGGGCCAATGCCTGCACAGGCCTGAACTGCGACGGGCTTTCGCGTGGCTTTTGGAATTCGGTGCGCATTCTCGTGCCTTCGGTGGTGATCTCGATCATCGTCGCTTCCATCAGCGGTTACGCCATGGCCAACTGGAAGTTCAAGGGGTCAGAGCTGTTCTTCTCGATCCTCATCATCGGCGCCTTCATCCCCTATCAGGTGATGATCTATCCGATCGTCATCGTGCTGCGCGAACTGGGCATTTACGGCACGCTGAGCGGCCTTGTCATCGTTCACACCATCTTCGGCATGCCGATCCTGACGCTGCTGTTCCGCAATTATTTCGCCTCACTGCCGGAAGAACTGTTCAAGGCGGCGCGTATCGATGGTGCCAATTTCTGGCAGATTTATTTCCGTATCATGCTGCCCATGTCGCTGCCGATCTTCGTTGTGGCGATGATCCTGCAGGTGACCGGCATCTGGAACGACTTCCTGTTCGGCGTGGTGTTCACGCGGCCGGAATATTACCCGATGACGGTGCAGCTCAATAATATCGTCAACTCCGTGCAGGGCGTGAAGGAATACAACGTCAACATGGCCGCCACCCTTCTGACCGGGGCCGTGCCGCTGATCGTCTATTTCGTTTCCGGCAGGCTATTCGTGCGCGGCATTGCCGCTGGCGCAGTAAAAGGTTGAGTTATATGAACAAAAGCGTTTCTATCCGCGATCTTTCCCTGTCCTTCGGTGCCGTTACCGTGCTGAAAGACCTCAATCTCGATATTTACGACGGCGAATTCCTTGTGCTGCTCGGCTCGTCCGGCTGCGGCAAGTCGACCCTTCTCAACTGCATTGCCGGGCTTCTGGAGCCGACCGACGGGCAGATCTTCATCAAGGATCGCAATGTTACCTGGGAAGAACCCAAGGACCGAGGCATCGGCATGGTGTTCCAGTCCTATGCGCTTTATCCGCAGATGACGGTGGAGAAAAACCTGTCTTTCGGCCTTCAGGTCGCAAAGATTCCGAAGGACGAAATCGATCGGCGCGTCAAAAGGGCGGCGGGCATTCTGCAGATCGAGCCACTGCTGAAGCGCAAGCCTGCCGAGCTTTCCGGCGGCCAGCGCCAGCGTGTGGCCATCGGCCGGGCGCTGGTGCGGGATGTGGATGTTTTCCTGTTCGACGAGCCGCTTTCCAACCTCGACGCCAAGCTGCGCTCGGAACTGCGTGTCGAAATCAAGCGGCTGCACCAGTCGCTGAAGAATACCATGATCTATGTGACGCATGACCAGATCGAGGCGCTGACGTTGGCGGACCGTATCGCCATCATGAAAAGCGGCGTTATTCAGCAGCTCGCCGATCCCGTCACCATCTATAACAAGCCTAGGAACCTCTTCGTTGCCGGTTTCATCGGTTCACCATCGATGAATTTCCTGCGTGGTGAGCTGATTGAAAAGGACGGCAAGGTCGTCTTCACCACCAACGGCGTCACCTTCGCGCTGGACGGTTATCAGGCGGAAACGCCGCTCGACGCCGGCCGCGCCGTGGTTCTGGGTGTCCGCCCCGAACATGTGCGTGTCGATGCCGATATCGTCGGCGGCGAGGTGCATGAGGCGATCGTTGATATCGAGGAACCGATGGGGGCCGACAATCTGATCTGGCTGAAACATGCCGGGCATACCATGTCCGTCCGCGTCGGCGGCCACAGGCGGTTTTCGCCGGGCACCAAGGTTCGCCTCGGCCTCGACATGGCGATGGCCTCGCTGTTCGACGCGCAAAGCGAAGAGCGGCTTTAGACGCCGCAACTATTCCCCCACACAATCCCAAGCCCAGTATCTCTATGGAGGAGACAATGACAGAACTCGGTTTTCAGCTTTACAGCGCCCGCAATTTCCAGCCTTTTTCCGATATTCTGAAGAAGCTTTCGGCGGCGGGTTACAGCCAAGTTGAAGGTTATGGCGCCATGTACGCCTCTCTGGATGATGCCGGGTTGAAGGGCCTGCGCGCTGAACTTGACGCCAACGACCTGACCATGCCGACCGGCCATTTCGGCCTCGACCTTCTTGAGGGTGACCCGAAAAGGGCGTTGAATATTGCCAGCGTTCTGGGCGTTGAGGCGATCTATTGCCCTTATCTGATGCCCGATCAGCGCCCGACAGATGCGGCCGGCTGGTTCGCCTTCGGCAAACGTCTCCAGGAAGCAGGAAAGCCCTTCGTGGATGCCGGGCTGACCTTCGGTTGGCATAACCACGACTTCGAGTTCAAGGCGCTTGCCGATGGTTCCACCCCACAGGAGCAGATTTTTGCCGGTGGCCCGGACCTGAAGTGGGAAGCGGATATCGCCTGGATTATCAGGGGCAATGCCGATCCGCTCGCCTGGATCGAAAGCTACGGCAAGCGCATCACCGCCGTGCATGTCAAGGATATCGCGCCGGTGGGTGAGAATGCGGATGAGGACGGCTGGGCTGATGTCGGCCATGGCACCGTCGACTGGAAGGGCCTGGTGGCCGCTCTCAAGGCCAAATCCGCCACGAAACATTTCGTGGTCGAGCATGACAATCCCAAGGATATCGACCGGCTGATCACCCGTTCGATCGCATCGTTCAAAACCTACTAAGTCTCAATTTCGGAGTTTCATCATGGCCAGAGATCTTGGCGTCGGCATCATCGGATGCGGCAATATCTCGTCTGCTTATTTTTCGCTGGCACCGCTCTTCAAGGGCATCAAGGTGCTGGCCTGCGCCGATCTCAACCGCAATGCGGCGGAACTGAGGGCGGAAGAATTCGGTGTTGTCGCGCAGTCCATCGAGGAATTGCTCGCCAACCCGGAAATCGACGTGGTGGTAAACCTCACCATCCCCGCCGCGCACTTTCCGGTGTCAAAAGCAGCCCTAGAGGCGGGAAAACACGTTTATTCGGAAAAGCCGCTGGTGCTTTCGCTGGAAGAGGGCGAGGAGTTGCGGCGCATTGCTCGCGAAAAGAAGCTTTCCGTTGGCTGTGCACCGGATACCTTCCTCGGCGGTGCGCATCAGCTTGCCCGGCAATATATCGATGACGGCAAGGTCGGCCGCATCACGTCAGGCACATGCCACGTTATGAGCCCCGGCATGGAGATGTGGCACCCCAATCCGGGCTTCTTCTTCCTCAAGGGCGGCGGGCCGATCCTCGATCTCGGTCCTTATTACGTTGCCAACCTCATCAACCTCATCGGCCCGGTAAAGCGGGTGGGCGCATTGACAAGCATGGCAAATCCCACCCGTACGGTGACTAGCCAGCCGCTGAATGGCGAGATCATTCCCGTCGAAACGCCGACCAATATCCATGCGCTGCTGGAATTCGTGAACGGCGCGACGATCACACTCTCCGCCAGCTGGGATGTGTGGTCGCACCGCCACGCCAATATGGAACTCTACGGCACGGAAGGCTCGATCTACGTGCCGGATCCGAACTTTTTTGGCGGTGTGGTCGAAGCCAGCGGCCGTGACAAGAATATCCAGCCGCTGGAAGACTGGGCGCATCCCTTCGGCATCGCCAATCAGGAAAGTCCCCATGGCCCGCGCGCCAATTACCGCACGGCCGGGCTTGCCGATATGGCGATTGCCATTCTGGAGGGCCGCGACGCCCGCTGCTCGCTGGATCGCTCCCTGCACGGGATCGACGTGATGACCTCGATCCTGAAGTCAGGCGAGGAAGGCCGCTTCATCGAGATGACGACGACCTGCACGCAGCCGGCAGCCCTCGGCATCGAGGAGGCGCAGGCGCTGCTGCGCTGAGCGCAAAGCCAATGAAAAAAGGCCCGGCGCACTGCCAGTTCGCCGGGCCTTTTCCGCTCCGCCATTGAGTGGCGAGCGTCGCGTGTTCATTCGACTTCACAGGCCGATAAAAAGACCCAGCCAGCGCGCAACGGTCCTGACCATCCAGATCAGGAACACGAACGACGCTATGCCGGTGGCGGTGACGAGCGCTGCAGAGGCGACGAGGAGGCCGGTTGTGAGATTGCGCCTGAACCGGTAACGTTTCGGCTCGAGTGCTCTATCCATGGTGGAGAGCGCCGATCAGCCCGCGAATGGTGAGCGTGATATAAAGCATACCCGCCATCGCCATCAGGATGCCGGTGCCAAGAGAGCTGAGATTACTCAGCGAAAACAGAAATGTATCAGCCGCGGCCATCGGCAAGACCCTTCAAGAACAGCAAAATTTCAGTCCGTTCTAAATCGTGCCGGTTTCCCGCATATGTCCCGATTGTTTCGTCTTGTTGCTGCCGCGGGGCGTTTTCGTGATGGCTCGGCTTTGCGCGATTTCTGCAAAGCCCTTCACAAGCCCGTCGGTTTGGTTTAAAGCCGCGCCGTATCCGGTCGCAGCCCACCCGGTCAAAACAAGGGATCCCAAACTATGAAAACCATCGTCATCTGCTCCGGCGGATTGGACTCCGTTTCGCTCGCGCATAAAATTGCGGCGGAACATGAACTTCTCGCTCTCGTTTCCTTCGATTATGGCCAGCGCCACAAGAAGGAGCTGGATTTCGCGGCCGATTGTGCCAGACGGCTCGGCGTGCCGCATCATGTCATCGATATCCGCACCATCGGTGCGCATCTCACCGGCTCGGCGCTGACGGACGACATTGCGGTGCCGGACGGACATTATGCGGAAGAGACCATGCGCTCCACCGTGGTGCCGAACCGCAACGCCATCATGCTCACCATCGCTTTTGGGCTGGCCGCCGCGCAGCAGGCGGATGCGGTGGCGATTGCCGTGCATGGCGGCGATCATTTCATCTACCCCGACTGCCGGCCGGGCTTCATCGACAGCTTCAACGCCATGCAGGCGCATGCGCTTGAAGGCTATGCTGATGTGAAACTCTTCGCGCCTTACGTCACGGTTTCCAAGGCGGCGATTGTGACCGATGGCGTGAAATACGGCACGCCGTTTGGCGAAACATGGTCCTGTTACAAGGGCGGGGTACGCCACTGCGGCCGCTGCGGCACATGCGTGGAACGGCGTGAGGCCTTTCATCTGGCCGGCGTTACCGACCCGACTGATTATGAGGACCCGGACTTCTGGGTCGCCGCCACCCACGCCTTTGCAGCGCAGGAGGTGCGCTGATGTTCCGTATCACCAAGGAATTTCACTTCTCCGCCTCGCACCAGCTGAAAAGCCTGCCGTCGGATCACCAGTGCAATCGCCTGCACGGGCATAATTACATTGTTGAGATCGAGCTTGCGGGCGAAGCGTTGAACGAGCACGGTTTCGTGCGCGACTATCACGAACTTGCACCGCTGAAACGCTATATCGACGATCATTTCGACCATCGCCACCTGAACGACGTTCTCGGCCATGACCGGGTGACGGCGGAATGCCTGGCGAAGCATTTTTATGACTGGTGCAAGGAGCGTCTGCCGGAAACCAGCGCCGTGCGGGTTAGCGAAACCGCCAAGACCTGGGCGGAATACCGGCCATGACGGCGGCTGCACACAAGATTGCAGCGAAGGACCCCACTATCCGCATCAGTGAAATCTTCGGGCCCACCATTCAGGGCGAAGGTCTGCTGATCGGTCTACCGACGGTTTTCGTACGTACTGGCGGCTGCGACTATCGCTGTTCCTGGTGCGATACGCTGCATGCGGTCGATAGCGATTATCGCGACACGTGGAAACCCATGTCGGTCGACGCGATCTGGCAAGAGGTGCGGTGGCTTTCCGGCGGCGTACCGCTGACGATCTCGCTGTCTGGCGGCAATCCGGCCATCCAGCCGCTCGGACCTTTGATCTCGAAGGGGCAGGCCGAGGGCTATCGTTTCGCGCTGGAAACGCAGGGCAGCATCGCCAAAGACTGGTTTGCCGATCTCGACCATCTTGTCCTAAGCCCCAAGCCGCCATCGAGCGGCATGGAAACGGACTGGCAGGCTTTCGAAGACTGTCTTGCCGCTGCCGGCAAGGGGCCGCAGATGGCCCTGAAGATCGTGGTCTTTGACGATGCCGATTACGCCTATGCCAAAGCGGCATCCGCGCGTTTCCCGCATTTGCCGGTTTACCTCCAGCCCGGCAACCACACCCCGCCGCCGCCGGATGACGACGATGCGCGTGTCGATATCGATGGGGTGATGGACCGAATGTTGTGGCTGGTGGACAAGGTTAGCGACGATCGCTGGTTTTCCGCCCGGGTGCTGCCGCAGCTGCATGTGCTGTTGTGGGGGAATAAGCGCGGCGTGTAGATTGTGCGGGAGTGAAATTCCACGCCGTAGTCCGCGTCTTTGAGAAAGCGCATAGCGGATTGAGCGAGCGGGTGCCACTTGCTTCTTCTCCCCGCCGGGGAGAAGGTCGCGGCAGCGGGATGAGGGGGCAACGTCAGCGATATTCGGAGAGCTTGCCCCCTCATCCGACCCTTCGGGCCACCTTCTCCCCGGCGGGGAGAAGAAATACGCGGCAACGCCGTGCCGCGTATTGTTCTTTCACATCAAGCCGAAACGGCCAGCTCGCGCCTCTCCCGATCCGCGATGATCGATAGATCGAGCACCTTCTGCAGATTAGCCGCATGACGGAAATCCGGATCGGCGGGGCCGCCTTCCATGACGGCCTTGGCGAATTTTTCGTAATTCGTTGCCACGGGGTCGACCTCGATCGTCTTCCAGATCGCCTTTTCCACATCCTCGCCGATGCAGGCACGCAGGCTTGAATAGTCGGGTGTGTGGATGACTTCGAGCGCGCCCTTGTCGCCGTGGATGCGCAAACGAAGTTCGTTGAGGTGGCCTGTCGCCCAGCGGGTGGCATGGATGACGCCCATGGCGCCGTTTTCCAGTTCGGCGGTCATGGTGAAGCTGTCATTGGCATCCAGATCGTAAGCGCCGATCTTGTTGCCCTCATATTTGTCGAAGGTCTTCAGCCGCGTGAAGATGCGTTCCACATCGCTGCCCGCGCCATAAGAGGCGAAGTCGAGAATGTGAATGCCGACATCACCCAGCACGCCGTTGGAGCCATGCTTGGTGGAAAGCCGCCACAGCCACTTGCTCTCCGTCATCCAGTCGCCCCAAGCCTTGGAAACGAGCCAGCTCTGGAGATAGGAGGCTTCCAGATGGCGAACCTTGCCGATCTTGCCGGCCAGCACCATTTCGCGCGCCGCTTGCAAGGGGGCGACGTTGCGATAGGTGAGGTTGACCATGGCGACGAGGCCTGCCTTTTCGGCGGCATCGGCCATTTCGGCTGCCTTGGCGTAGCTTTCCGCCAGCGGCTTTTCGCAGAAGACATGCTTGCCAGCCGCAAGCAGCTTCAGGCTCGTAGGGTGGTGAATCGCATCAGGTGTGACGTTTGCCGCCGCATCGAATTCACCCCAGGCGATGGCGTCGTCCAACGAGGTGAAGGAAAGCGGGATGTTGTGGCGGAGCGCAAAGCCACGCACCACCACGTCATCCACATCCACCGCCGCAACCAGTTCGACGCCAGCGATTTGCGAGAAATAAGTGGCATGGTTGTTGGCCATGCCGCCGGTTCCAAGAATGAGAAGTCTCATGCCAGTATCTCCAAGCCCTTACCTGTAACCTGCTTCGCCTGCCTGATGCAGCCGTGGGCCGCGTTCCTCGATGGGCTCCAGAGCCTTGTCGACGGGAACATTGGGGGCGTCGTGAATGCTTTTCAGGGCGCCAACCGGATTATAGGCCCATTTCACCGAATTGCTGATGACTTTCTGGACATTGGCATCGTGATAGGTGGGATAGGTCTCGTGGCCAGGGCGGAAATAGAAGATATTGCCGGCGCCACGACGCCAGGTGAGACCGGAACGGAAGACCTCACCGCCCTGGAACCAGGAGATGAAGACGGTCTCGAGCGGCTCGGGCACGGAGAACTGCTCGCCATACATCTCCTCGTTTTCCAGCTCGAAATGCTCAGGCAGACCGGCGGCAATCGGGTGGCGCGGATTGATCGTCCACAGGCGCTCGCGTTCGCCCGCCTCACGCCATTTCAGCGCGCAGGGCGTGCCCATCAGGCGTTTGAACGGCTTGGAGAAGTGGCCGGAATGCAGGACGATGAGGCCCATGCCTTCCCACACGCGCTTGGCGACGCGCTCGACGATCTCGTCCTGCACCGCGCCGTGGTCCTTGTGGCCCCACCAGACAAGAACGTCGGTCTTGTCGAGACGATCCTGCGAAAGGCCGTGCTCCGGCTCCTGCAGCGTGGCGGTGGTGGCGTTGATCTCGGGGTTCTGGTTCAGCGCGTCGGCAATGGTGTTGTGCATGCCGTTTGGATAGATAGAACGCACCGTCTCATTGATGTGTTCGTGGATATTTTCGCCCCATACAACGGTGTTGATGGTCATTGTCATGCTCCTCGGTGAAAGCCGGGACCTTGGGTGAGCCCGGCGAAAGTTGAAATTTCAGGCCGCGCCGCGCATGGGATTGCGGGCCAGCGCCTGACCTTGTGCGTCGAAACGATGGATTTGTGCCGCGTCGGCCACGAGCGTGATACGCTCACCAGCCTTGCGGTCTGTCACGCCTTCTTCACGAACGACGACGGGTTCGCTCGCGCCGATCTCGACATAGATGAAACTATCCGATCCCAGCATTTCCGAATGCACGATCTCGCCGCTCCAGCCATTCTCGTCGGTTGCGATGGTGATGTGTTCGGGGCGGATGCCGATGGTCGCAGCCCCTTCCGCCTCGGCATATTTGCCTGACAGGAAGTTCATCTTCGGCGAGCCGATGAAGCCGGCGACGAAGGTGTTGACAGGGCTCTCGTAGAGCTCGAGCGGGGTGCCGATCTGCTCGACGCGACCATCGCGCAACACGCAGATGCGGTCGGCGAGCGTCATCGCCTCCACCTGGTCGTGGGTGACGTAGATCATCGTCGTGTCATGCATCGAGCGGTGCAGCTTGGCGATTTCGAGACGGGTGGCGACACGTAGTGCAGCATCGAGGTTGGAGAGCGGTTCGTCGAACAGGAAGACCTTCGGATCACGCACGATGGCGCGGCCGATGGCGACACGCTGGCGCTGGCCGCCGGAAAGCTGCTTTGGCAGGCGCTCCAGATAAGACGTGAGTTGCAGCATCTCGGCCGCTGCTTCCACGCGCTTCTTGCGCTGTTCCTTGTCCGCCCCCGACAACTTCATGCCGAAGGCCATGTTTTCGAACACGGTCATGTGCGGGTACAGAGCATAGGACTGAAAGACCATGGCGACGCCGCGCTTGGCGGGCGGCAGGCGGTTTACCGTCTCGCCGTCGAAAGACAGCGTACCGCCGGTGATTTCTTCCAGCCCGCAGATGAGGCGCAGAAGCGTGGACTTGCCGCAGCCTGAGGGGCCGACAAAAACCATGAATTCGCCGGAGCGGATGTCCATGTCGATGCCCTTGATGACATCGAAAGCGCCGAAGGATTTGCGAAGATCGCGGAGTTGAATGGTGGTCATGATGTTTCTCCTAGCCTTTGACGCCGCCGGCGGTGAGGCCGGAGATGATACGTCGCTGGAAGATCAGAACGAGGACGACGAGCGGGGCGGTAACGATGACGGAGGCCGCCATGATCGTTCCCCAGGGTATTTCGAATTGCGAGCCGCCAGACAGGAGCGCGATGGCGACAGGCACCGTGCGCTGCTCGTTCGATGAGGTGAAGGTGAGCGCGAAGAGGAACTCGTTCCACGCCGCGATGAAGGCGAGGAGGCCCGTCGTGACGAGCGCCGGCCACATCAAGGGCATGAACACCTGGGTGATGATGACCCACGGCGTCGCGCCATCAACGATAGCCGCTTCCTCAATCTCGATGGGCAGGTCGCGCATGAAGGTTGTCAGCACCCAGACTGTGAAGGGCAGGGTGAAGATCATGTAGGAAAAGATCAGCGCGAGCGGCGTGTTGAAAATGCCCGCCCAGCGGATCAGTTCGAACAGGCCAGCGAGAACGGCGATCTGCGGGAACATCGAAACCGACAGGATGGTGAGCAGCAGCAAAGAGCGGCCACGGAAGCGGACACGAGCCAAGGCGTATGATGCCGTGACCGCAAGGAACAGCGACAATATGACGACCGAAGATGCAACGAACAGCGAATTGCCGAGATTGCGCAGAAACGTGCCGTTGCCGATGACGAAGCTGTAATTTGTCAGCGAGAAGTCACGCGGCCAATAATTGACCTGGAACAGCGCCGAGCCGGATTTCAGGCTCGTCAGGATCGCGTAATAAAACGGGAATACCGAAATCACCATGATGATGGCGACAAGCGCATAAAACGCGGTGGTTTTCAGGATGCTGGGCAGGGTCATCGCGCGGCTCCATCGGTGTTGACGCGCCCGAGCCACATGTAGATGACCGTGATCGAGGCGATGATGAGGAACAGCATGGTGGAGGCGGCGGCGCCATAGGCGAACTTGTCGAAATCGAACAGGTTCTCGCGCGCCAGCACCGACATGGTGCGGGTCTGGGCATTATTCGGCGTCAGGATGTAGATGAGGTCGAAAACGCGCATCGCATCCAGCATACGGAAGATCACCGCGACCATCAGCGCCGGACGGATCATTGGCAGGGTGACGCGAAAGAACACTTTTACGGGGTGGATGCCATCCACCTTTGCCGCCTCATACATGTCCTTCGGCACCATTTGCAGGCCGGCGAGGATGAGCAGCGCCATGAAAGGCGTGGTCTTCCAGATATCAACGATCAAGACGGCGACCATTGCGGTTTCGGGATTGGCGGTCCAGGCGATCTTGTTGGAGATCAGCCCGAGATTGAGGAACAGGTCATTCAAGATGCCGAACTGGTCGTTCAGCATCCATGCCCACATCTGTGCCGAAACGATTGTGGGAATGGCCCATGGCACGAGAATGGCGGCGCGCACCAGGCCGCGGCCTTTGAATTCCGCGTTCAGCACCAACGCAACGATCAGGCCGAGCACCGTTTCGAGACTGACAGAGACCACGGTGAATTTCAGCGTGTTGAGAACCGCACCCCACCATGCGGGATCGGCAAGTAGCCCACGATAAATGGTGCGGCCGCTGCTGAGCGTGATCCAGGTGAGGTAATTCTTGAGGCCAACGAATTGTGCGCCCTCGAGATTGGTGAGCGAAGCGTCGGTGAGGCTGAACCACACCGTGCGCACCAGCGGCCATCCGGCCACCAGCGCCAGCACCAGAAATGTGGGGGCAAGAAACAGCCATGCGGATTTCAGTCGTTCCGACTGCAGGTCGGAGCCGGTGCCGGAAGCCGCGACCGGCCTTTGAAGGGCGATGTCGTTCATGAGATATCTCGCGGTTGGGACGCGGGAGATGATCCGGTCAGACCTTCCCCCGCGCGGGCCGGATTACCAGCCGTTGCCTTTGAGATCGGTCAGTTCAACCTCGAGAAGTTCGAGATTTTCCGCCGCCGTGCCGTTGCCGGAGAGCGTGTTGTGCACGGCGCCCCAGAACTTGGCGGAAACCTCGTTATATTTCACCTTGGCCGAGGCGGAAGGACGCGGAACGGCGGTCTGGAAGATCGGCTTCCATGTCGGCATGAAGGGCTGTGCCGCCGCGACATCCTTGTCGTCGTAAAGCGAAGCGATCGTCGGCATGTTGGAGAGCTGGATCGCGCGCATCTTCTGGGTGTCTTTCGATGCCAGGAACTTCACGAGCTGGATTGCTGCTTCCTGATCGTCGGAATATTTCGAGACGGCAAGGTTCCAGCCGCCGAGTGTCGAGGCAGGGGCCTCGCCTTCCGCACCAGCCGGCAGCGGCGTGACGCCGAACTTGCCCTTGATGGCGCTGTCATCGCCGTTACCCAGGGCGTAAGCATAGGGCCAGTTGCGCATGAAGATGGAATTGCCGGTCTGCCAGACGCCGCGTGCCTCTTCTTCCTTATAGGCAAGTACGCCCTGCGGCGCGATGGTGCCGACCCAGCCCTTCGCCGTTTCGATGGCGGCGGCTGCTTTTTCATTGTTCACGGAGATATCGCCGTTGGTCTCCACGATATGGCCGCCACCGGCAGAGGCGATCCATTCCAGCGCGTTGCAGGTCAGTCCCTCATAGGCGCTGCCCTGGAAAACGAAGCCCCAGAGATCCTTCTGGCCAGCCTCACGCTCCTTGTCCTGAATTTCCTTGGCGGTTTCGCCGAGTTCTTTCCATGTCTTCGGCGGCTGCTTGCCGTATTTTTCCAGAAGATCCTTGCGGTAGAACAGCGCTGGCGCGTCCGTGAACATCGGCATGGCGACGAGCTTGCCGTCTACCGTCTGCGATGCGACGATGGAGGGGAAATGATCGCCGATGACATCCTTGGTCGCTGCGGTCAGATCCACGAACTGGTCGGCGAGCTGCGGTGCCCAGATCACGTCGGTCTGGTAGACGTCGACATCCTTGTTACCGGCGGCAAGCCATAGGCGGTACTGACTGAACTGCTCGCTTGATGATGACGGCATGGTGACGAGGTTGACCTTGTGACCGGTCTCTTTCTCGAAAGCGGCGATCCGTTCGCGGAAGAACGCGATGTTCTTTCCGGTCGAATTGGCGGCGATAGAAAGTTCGGCTGCCTGCGCCGAAACGGCGGCGGAAAATACGCTACCGCACAGGAACAAAGTCTTCATGGAAATATTCATTGTCAAACTCCTCCGTTGACGCTCCCGATTGTCCTCAAAATTGAAAGCGCTTTTGACTGGTGCGAGGCTCTCAAAAGTCATGCAATCTGTCAATACTCTTTCTAATACGCTGAAAATCGGGTGTTTTTGCCTGCAATTTCTCGGCGTTTGCCTTTCAGAATGATCAACTGTAAGGTTTCAGGTGGGAGAAAATTGAAATCGTTTTCAATTTTTGTCGGCTTGAAAAAACCGCGGCGGCAACGCATGCAGGGGCAAATTGGCAAAAAACATGAAGCTCAAGGAATTCGCAGCAAAGGTTGGGCTCTCGCCCACCACCGTCAGCCGGGCGCTTGGCGGCTACCCCGAAGTGCGCGAGGAGACACGCCAGCGGGTGATGGAGGCTGCGCTGAAATATGGCTACCGGCCCAATGCCAACGCCGTCAGGCTGGCAACGGGCAGGGCCGGCGCCATCGGCGTCGTCATGGGTCGCTCAGGCGGCGGACATTTCTTTTCGGAATTCATGGGCGGCATGGCGACCCGGCTTGAACGGGAAGAAACAGATATTCTTGTCAGCGTCACCGTCGACAATAATCTCGATGAGGAACTGGCGATTTTCAGCCGGCTGGCGGCGAGCGGCCGGGTCGATGGCATCATCGTGCATTCGCCGCGCCCGGAGGATGAGCGTATCGCGTTGCTGAACCGGTTGGGTGTGCCTTTCATCGTGCATGGCCGATCAAAGACGCCTTTCGAACATGCCTGGCTCGATATCGACAACCACGATGTGACCTATCGTCCGACGATCCATTTTCTGGAGCGCGGACACAGGCGCATCGCCCTTATCAATGGTCCGGTTGGCCGCACCTTCGTGCAGGACCGCGAGCAGGGTTTTCGCGAGGCGCTGGCGACGCACGGCATTACGCCGGATCCGCGCTTTATGATGAATGAGCACTTCAGCGAAGAAACGGCCTTTCGCTTCGCCCGCTCGCTGCTGGAACAGACACCGCGCCCCACGGCCTTTGTGGCGGGTGCGATGATGACGGCCCAGGGTGTCTATCGCGCCGCGACGCAGATGGGGTTGATGATCGGCAGGGATGTTTCCGTCATCGCCCATGACGACGTATTCCCTTACCTTACACCGGAAAGTATGATGCCGCCGCTTTCCACCACCCGCTCGTCCATGCGCATGGCGGGCATGCGGGTCACGGACCTGCTTTTGCAGATCGTTGGTGGCCGCCCTGTTCGCGAGGTTCAGGAATTGTGGCCAGTCGAGCTGATCTTGCGGGAATCGGTCGGTCCAGCCTGAGCCCGTTACCATAGCTCACTGATTCCACTCCATTTTGTGAACGTTAGTTGATAACGTTCGCCTTTCATCATCTATTCGTTAAATCAGTCTCATGTATAATCGGGTCATCACGGGTTTAATGGAACAGGGCCCGTGCCGGCGCGTTGAGGGGATGCGTCGAAGGAGGATGACTGATGTTTGAATTTTTAAAGCCGCAACAGCAGACTGTGATCGACGACGTGGAGGCGACCGGCACCTATGCCGATGCCCTTCTCAACGTTCCAAGCCCGGAACTCACCCGCTCGACTGCCCGCGAGCATGGTCATGAAGCCCATTCCCGTGACTATTGCGAAAACCGCGATATTTCTCGCAGCGCTCTCGGTTTCGCCTGAGCTACAGCAAAAACCTTCCTGAAAAACGGAACGGACCTCTCGTCCCCGCGTTTGCCTGTACGACCCGCAGGGCGGCGCAACCTACACCCAAGGGACCTTACCGGCATGTGACCGATGGGCGAATTGGATGTTGCGCCGCCTGAATGGTGACGACGCGTGCGCGTTGTCCCGAGAGATTGGAGCGTTGCCGTAATAGACCGGCGCGTTCATGTCAGGAGGCCGCAATGTCGACCATTCCCGTCGAGCCCTATCCCGAACCGCCGATGCCCGTGCCGCCGCAGCCGGATATTCCACCGGTGGAGGAGCCGCAGCCCGACCGCTTACCAGACGAGGTGCCAACGCCCAACCCCGATGAAAATGACGGGCCCCCGAAGATTCTCTAGAATCCCTCTGTTGATGCTCCCAGTGACTTAGCCATTCTCGAATTTCTTGCTGATGTAAGCCGAGCCCTTCAGCCCGAAACGCCAGGGGTAGTCCACTGCGCGGCTGATACCGATGCGTCTGCCGCTGGTGATGGCGGCGGCCTCCTTCGGCATGCGCAGGAAGAACGGCGGCGCGTTGAGCAGCGCTCCGTCCATCTCCCCGGTGATCGCGAGCGCCTGACACAGCTTGCCCGGACCCGAGCAGAGAAGTTTCAGCTTGTCAGTTCCTCGCCGCAGTTTCATCACTTTGATCCCGGTCAGCGGCTCGATGGCGCGCAGAAGCACGGCGGAGCCGGGAGCGCAGACGAAGTTGGCGCACCAGTGGATCCCATAGGACCGGTAGACATAGAGATGGCCGGCCGGGCCGAACATTGCTCTGTTGCGCGGGGTCTGCCCGTTGAAGGCGTGAGATGCAGGATCATCGCGGTGATAGGCTTCCGTTTCCACGATGATGCCGCCGGCATTGCCGACACGAAATTCCGCGCCGATGAGTGCGCGGGCCACATCAAGCGCGTCGCGCAGGAAGAAACTCTCCTGCATTTCCAGACCAAAGGCCTTGTCCATCCGGAACCCCTTCCGCTCTGCGTCGTTCTGAAGTCAGCTTCCATTTATTTCCCAGCATCGGCTTTTGCCGGTGCTTTCCAAGCCGGAGGGCATGTCATGCAACTTTCGACGACCTATGTAAAACGCAATAACGGGGTTATCTCCGTCGAGTTCGTCGGCAGCGATGGTGATCAGGTGTCTGTTCGCCTCGCCAACGGCCTTGGTGGGGTCGACGATGCCGAGGCGATAAAGCGGGCGAGTGCCGTCATGGTGCAGCTTACTGCCTTCGGGACACGCCAAGGCGTGGATGCGCCAGCGCAATTTTCCGCCCTAGGGACGGCGCAGGATGAGGCTCGACAAGGACAGGCCAGCGCCCGCACATCAAAGGACCGCGACATTCTGGAGGAAGAACTGGAAGAGGGGCTGGAAGACAGCTTTCCGGCGAGTGACCCCGTCTCGGCGACGGTGACGTCAATTGCCTCACGAAAAGGAGGGCTGTGATAGTGGCTGATCGTAAAGTCGCTCTCGTCACCGGTGCCGGCTCCGGCATCGGGCGGGCTACCGCACTGCATCTTTCTGCGGCGGGTTTTTCAGTCGGCCTCCTCGGTCGCACTGAAACGGAATTGAACGATGTCTCGAGCCAGATAGGTAGCGGGTCCGGCGCTTCGAAGGTTCTTGTTGCCGATGTGGCGGACGAAGCAGCCATGCGTCGCGCAGTCGCAGCGCTTGTCGAGGAGTTCGGCCGTCTGGATGTCGTCGTGGCCAATGCCGGTGTCAACGGCGTGTGGGCGCCCATCGATGAGTTGGAGCCCTCCGACTGGGACGATACGATCCGCATCAACCTGCGAGGCACCTATCTTACCATCCATGCCAGCGTGCCGCACCTGAAAGCGGCCGGCGGTGGATCGATCATCATCGTTTCATCAATCAACGGCACTCGCACCTTTACCTCACCGGGTGCAACGGCCTACTCGGTCACGAAGGCTGGGCAGCTTGCCATGGCCCAGCAACTGGCGCTCGAACTCGGGCGTCATCGTATTCGCGTCAACGCCGTGTGTCCGGGCGAGATCGAGACGGCAATCAACGAAAACACTGATATACACGGACGTGAAAAGACCGAGGTGCCCGTTCATTTTCCGGCAGGGGACATTCCGGTCACGGGCGGCGTTGCAGGAATGAGCGAGGATGTCGCCGAACTCATCGGGTTCCTGGCGTCGGACGCATCCCGCCACATTACCGGTACGCCGGTGTGGATCGATGGTGGCCAGGGCCTGCTCCGATAATCGGCCCCGAGCTGGCGTCATCCAGCATCACGGCCTTGTGTCCTTATGATTAACGAAAGGGTAACGTCTGTTCACGAGACTTTGTCCATGGGCGAGGTTGCCGTGTTGTGGCCACCTTCAGTAGTTAAGCGTCTGCCGGGAAGGCGGGCAAATCAGGCGGGTAGAACGATCCATGGGCATGCAGGCATTGCTGGATTTCGCGGTTGCGGAGTTGCGGCAAAAGGTTAGGGCAGGGGCAAGAATGGCTGCGATCGTCACGATCGGCGGAACCCTTGCCGCATGTACCTCAATGGGCCTCGACAGCGTCAAGAAGGATCCGCCAAAACTGTCGTCCAAGATGATGGCGCAGATGTCGGCCAAGAGCATGCGTCCCGAAAGCCCGGTTCTCGTTCGCATTTTCAAGCAGGAAAGCGAACTCGAGGTCTGGAAGGTCGACAAGACGGGAAATTACGCGCTGCTCAAGGCGTATCCCATGTGCCGCTGGTCCGGTAAGCTCGGTCCCAAGATGAAAACGGGTGACCGGCAGGCGCCGGAAGGTTTTTATCATGTCTCAGCCAGCATGCTGAACCCGAATTCGCAATATTATGTTTCCTTCAATCTCGGTTATCCCAACCGGTTGGAATCCGCGCTGGGTTACACCGGTGAGGCGCTGATGGTGCATGGTGCCTGCTCGTCGTCCGGCTGCTACGCCATGACTGACCAACAGGTAGGCGAGATCTATGCCATCGTCGCGCGGGCGTTGCAGGGCGGACAGGACCGCTTTCAGGTACAGGCCTATCCCTTCCGCATGAGCGCCCGCAACATGGTGGCGCATCGTGATGATCCCAACATGCCGTTCTGGACAACGCTGAAGGAAGGTTACGATTATTTCGAGGTGACGCGCCGCCAGCCCAAGGTTTCGGTCTGCGGCCGGCGTTACGTCTTCAACAGCGAATTTGCCGGCGGCGAACCTGCCGATCCGCTGGCGGCCTGCCCGCCGGCCGTCAACCAGCAGGATCCGCAGGTGGCGTCCAGACTGGCTGAAGAGCAACAAAAACTTGCCGCCGCGATGAGCGAGGGAACTTCTGCCCCGCTCAACGCGTATGTAGACGGCGGCATGCATCCGAGCTTCCGGGCCATTCTGAAATCAAGCGGCGCCAAGGTCATGGCATCGCAGGTTTCCGGCACGAAGTACCCTATCAGCCGCCCAGAGGCGGCGCTGGCCGACCCCTTTGCCAGCGCGAGATGATGTAAATGAGGTTTTTCAATTGAACGAGACGACGACGACCCGTCGGGGTTTCCTGCTTGGAGCAGGCGGATTGGCGCTTGCCGGCCTTGCGGGCTGCAACACCACGGCGCGTGAGGCCGCAAAGCCTGCCGCACCTGCCGAAGATGCGATGTATGCGCTGATGTACGGTCCGAAGCCGGACGAGCAGTTCCCGCTGCCGGAAATTCCCTATAAGCGCATTCCGCGCCAGTTTCTGCGGCAGATGGTGGCGAACCCGACCGGTGAGCGTCCCGGTGTCATCGTGGTCGATACCGCCAATCATTTTCTCTATCTTACATATGAAGACGGTCAGGCCATGCGTTACGGCGTCGGTCTTGGCCGTGCCGGTTTCGAATGGGCCGGTCGTGGCGTGATCCAGTACAAGCGGCAATGGCCGCGCTGGACACCGCCCGATGAGATGATCGCCCGCCAGCCGGAACTGGAACCCTATAGCAGCCGTAATGGCGGCATGGAGCCGGGCCTCAAGAACCCGCTCGGCGCGCGTGCGCTCTATATCTTCAAGGACGGCAAGGACACGATATACCGTCTGCATGGCTCGCCGGAATGGTGGACCATCGGCAAGTCGGTCTCTTCAGGCTGCGTACGCCTGCTGAACCAGGATATCGTCGATCTCTACAATCGCGTACCTGACGGTACGCCGATCGTGGTGACGGCGCTCGGTCCGGCACAGCAGGGTGTGCCGATAGGGCAGGCGGGCGTTCCGGTGGCGCAATATGGCAATGGCGTTATCGGCGACGGCCTGTCCCAGCCGACACAGGCCTATTGAGAACAGCAGCCTCGCTTCAAGGGGCTAACGAATCGAGAAATGCCGGCTAAGAGCCGGCATTTCTCTGATAGAAATTCCTTGCTTCACAATCGCTTCATGCGACCCGGCGCGCCTCTTCCCGGTTGCGGGCCGTTTCCACATCCAGATGGAAGCGCGATACGAGTGCGCGCAGCCTTGCCGTTTCGGAGGCCAGCGTTGCTGAGGCGGCGGTGGATTGCTCCACCATGGCCGCATTTTGCTGGGTGGCCTGATCCATGGCGTTCACCGCCGCATTGATTTCGGCAAGACCGGTCGACTGTTCTGTGGATGACGTGGCGATGGCATTCATATGGCGGTCGATGCCGGCGATGCGTTCGCCAATATCCTTCAGCGCCGTGCCGGTATCGAGAACCAGCTTCACACCGCTTTCCACCTCGGTGGATGATTGCCGGATGTGATCGCGGATTTCGCTTGCGGCCTTTGCCGCGCGTTGGGCGAGATCGCGCACCTCTTGGGCCACCACGGCAAAACCCTTGCCGGCCTCACCGGCCCGGGCGGCCTCAACCCCGGCATTCAGCGCCAGCAGGTTGGTCTGGAAGGCGATTTCATCGATCACGCCGACAATGCCGTTGATCTGCCGCGACGAGGCCTCGATGCGGCGCATCGCCTCTTCGGCATGCGCTACCACCTCGACCGATTTCAATGCGCTCTGATTGGCATCGGTGGCGGCGAGCCGTGCTTCGGTGGCGCGCTTGTTGGCGTTCGAGACGTTGACTGTGATTTCATCGAGTGCGGCCGCCGTCTGTTCAAGGGAAGCGGCCTGATTTTCCGTGCGGCGCGAAAGATCGCCGGCGCCGGCTGCGATTTCCCGGCTGCTGCCGTCAATTGTGCCGACGCCATCCGAAATCGCGACGAGCGTTTCGGCCAGTTGCCGGACCGAACTGTTGAAATCGTGGCGCAGGGCCTCGAACTGCGGTGCGAAGGCATCGTTCAGCTGGAAGGCCAGATCTCCGGACGCGAGCCGTTTCAGGCCGGCCGCCAGACCGGAGGTAGCGATGCGCAGCCTTTCGGAAGCCTCCTCTTCGGCCTGTCTGCGGGTCGCTTCCTGATCGGCTTCCGCTTGCCGACGGGCGGCCGCTGCCTGTTCCTCAAGTGCTCGATTTGCAATGGCTGCCTGCCGGAAGATTTCGACTGCGCCTGACATGGAGCCGATCTCGTCCTTGCGATCGATGCCGGAGGGCGTTTGTGACGTATCGCCGCCTGCGAGGATCTCCATATTCTTCGACAATTGCAGGATGGGGCGGATTATCGATTTGCGGGTGAGAAGGAAAAGGCCGGCGCAGAAAAGTGCTGCGACGATCAAAAGTCCCTTCAACACAAGGTCAATTGCCGACTTGGTCTTTTCGCTTTCGGCCGATGCTGCGTCGGAGAGTGCCTGAATTTGGTCACCTGCCGTTTCCATGGCTTTTTCCAACGCAGAGAATTGCCGCATGAATTCGGGCATCAGCTTCTTTGCTTCTTCAGGGTTGGTGCCGGCAAGTGCTACCACCGCATTGGCTGCATCCATATAGGCGAGAAGCGGCTTTTCGACGCCGTCTATAACGGTTTTGACATTGGTGCCTGATGACAGCGACTTGTTTGCCTCGATAGCCTCGCGAAAGCTGGCTTCGTGCTCGTCAAGATCTGCCTTGGCGGCCTTGAGATCGAGATTCATTCGCGCATCGGCGGAAAGAATGGCGGCAAGCACATCGGACCGCAGTGCGTCATGCATCATATCCGCCTGCATGTGGTTGCGAAGGACATCGGCCGAAAGGGCCACATATTCGCTGTTGCTGTTCAGCGTTGCTGCTGACCATATGCCGATACCGGCGGCGCTACCGGTGATGGAAAAGATTGCAATACTCGCCAATATTATTTTTGTTTGAATGGATGCCATTGGAGCGGTTCCCGCGTAAATGTTATACTTTGGGAAGATAATAGAACATGCTTAATAAATGATCTATTTTCTCTGTAGGCGTGATAAATGCAAAAAGGCTGCATTTGTTATTGCAGCCTTTTCTTTATTAGAGCTTTTTAATTTTATTGCGCGCGCTTAAGGGCGTCGCCGAGGATCGAGACGATATCGTCGAAATGGGATTTCTCGGCGATCAGCGGCGGCGAAAGGGCGATGATGTCGCCGGTGACGCGAATGAGCAGGCCGCGCTCGAAGCAATCCGTAAAGACATCATAAGCGCGTGCACCGGCAGCGCCTTCGCGTGGCTGCAATTCGATGCCGGCAATGAAGCCTATAGTGCGGATGTCGATGACGTTGGGCAGGCCCTTCAGGGAATGAATGGCGTCGTGCCAGACATCCTGCAATTCCGCAGCGCGAGTGAAAAGGCCTTCATCGCGATAAATATCAAGCGTCGCGATGCCGGCGGCGCAGGCGACCGGGTGGCCGGAATACGTGTAACCGTGGAACAGTTCGATCTGGTTTTCCGGCCCATGCATCAGCGCATCATGCACCTTGCGGCTGGTGAAGACCGCGCCCATGGGGATTGCGCCATTGGTGAGGCCCTTGGCGGTGGTGACGATATCTGGCGTAACCCCGAAATAGTTGGTGGCGAAGGTGGAGCCCATGCGGCCGAAACCGGTAATGACCTCATCGAAGATCAGGAGGATGCCGTGCTTGTCGCAGATGGCGCGCAGGCGCTCCAGATAGCCCTTCGGCGGTACCAGCACGCCGGTAGAGCCGGCCACGGGTTCCACGATGCAGGCGGCGATCGTTTCCGCGCCATGCAGGGCGACCAGCCGTTCCAGATCATCCGCAAGCTCGGCTCCATGCTCGGGCTGGCCCTTCACGAAGCTGTTCTTTGCCGGATCATGGGTGTGGCGCAGATGGTCGGCGGGGATCTGCGGGAAAACGCGACGGTTATTGACGAGGCCGCCAACGGAGATGCCACCGAAGCCGACGCCATGATAACCACGCTCGCGCCCGATCAACCGGCTGCGGGTGCCCTGGCCGATGGCGCGCTGATAGGCGATGGCAATCTTCAAAGCCGTGTCGACCGATTCCGAACCGGAGCCTGTGTAAAAGACACGATCGAGTTTCGCCCCTTCCGGGCCGGGCGCGATTTCGGCCAGCCTCTCGGCAAACTCAAAGGCAACCGGATGTCCCATCTGGAAGGAGGGCGCATAGTCCATGGTCGAAAGCTGGTGCTTGACGGCAGAGGCAATCTGCTGGCGGCCGTGGCCTGCATTGACGCACCACAGGCCTGCCGTGCCGTCCAGAACCTGACGGCCATCGTTGCTGGTGTAATACATGCCCTCGGCACTCGTCAGCAGGCGGGGATTGGCCTTGAACTGACGGTTAGCGGTAAACGGCATCCAGTAGCTGTCGAGTGAGGTGGAATTGGATCGGCTCGGGTTATCCATAACGGTTCTCCTGTTCGTTGCCGCCGATTGAAAGCTATTTTAGCAACTGAACAAGCCCTTTTCTCTCTGTGGCCAAGTTATTGAAAATGCTATAGGCGTGAAGGCATGTTTTCGATATTTCGAACAACAGCAACGGGGGCTCACGCATGTCGGTAGATATAGGGGGACGTTTGCGTCATTTGCGGCTGCGTCACAATATTTCCCAGCGTGAGTTGGCGAGACGTGCCGGCGTTACCAATTCCACGATTTCGCTGATCGAGAGCAACACTTCCAATCCATCCGTCGGCGCGTTGAAACGTATTCTCGACGGCATACCGATCGGCCTTGCCGAGTTTTTCGCGTTCGAGCCGGAAACCAGCCGCAAGGCCTTTTACCGTGCGGATGAGCTGGTGGAAATCGGCAAGGGACCGATCTCTTTCCGACAGGTCGGGGAGAATGTTTTCGGCCGCAGCCTGCAGATACTGAAGGAATGTTATCAGCCGGGCGCGGACACCGGCAAGGTTCCGCTGGTTCACGATGGCGAAGAGGGCGGCATCATCCTCTCAGGGCGTCTGGAAGTGACGGTTGACGAAGAGAGGCGGGTGCTTGGCCCGGGGGATGCCTATTATTTCGAGAGCCGCAGGCCGCACCGCTTCCGTTGCGTCGGTCCGGTGCCCTGTGAGGTGATCAGTGCCTGCACGCCGCCGACCTTCTGATTCCGCCGCATCCCGTGGGTTTTGACGCCACTGAGACGGGAAACTCCCCCCTGACCGAGAAAAACTTCCGCCAGCTACGGCATTTTTGCGAGGCTGCTATGACGGGAATGCGGTTCCTTGCCACTCTTTTGCCGTCTTTGCGCCCTTGTTGCGATTTTTACATCGCTTTTTATTGGCGCAGCGCTAATGGCGCGTAAAAAAAATCCCGGACAATATGTCAAATTTTATATGCATTGCCACAATCTTGCTGCGATGCAAAAAACTTTAATAGTCTGTCACGGACATAGCTCTTCTTTGCGTTCCTGTCCCATCTCCGCAAGTCACAAGAAACACATAAGAAAAGACTGCCAGCGGTGTAAAACCCAATACATGACGCGGCGGCACCCATGCTCTCAACACATGGCCATTGGCGTCTTTGTTGCTTTTTTATGCAACCCTTAATATTGCCCGAGCGTTGATCGGCCGCTCACGCAAGAAATCGCATAGACGGTTATGGGCAATGTGCCTTACAAAAAATCTATTAGCATCAAATTCCGAACACAGACTTGTTATCTCTTTTAGACGGAAAGACGCGCCTCCGGGCACCGACCAATCGCAAAACATAAATGGAGTTCTCTCTATGAAGTCCGCGACCCAATCGGCTGAACAGACACTCAGCAGCTCCGAAGACTTCGATGTCAGTTTCCCTATCGGGGGCATCGCAAAACGTAGCTTCGATATGACATCGGCTGCGCTTGCGCTGCTCATCTTCAGCCCGATATTCCTGTTGATCGCCGTTCTGGTGAAACTTTCCGATCCCGGTCCGATCTTTTATGGTCACCGGCGTGTGGGACATAATGGCCGCTATTTCCATTGCCTGAAATTCAGGACGATGGCGATGAACGGCGATGAGATCTTGCGGCAATATCTTGCCGCCAATCCGGAAGCCGCCGAGGAATGGCGCGCGACCCGCAAGCTCAAGAACGATCCGCGCGTTACCGCTGTTGGTTCCGTGTTGCGTAAGCTCTCCCTCGATGAGTTGCCGCAGCTTCTCAACATCATCCGTGGTGAAATGAGCGTGGTTGGCCCGCGCCCCGTCGTCGACGAGGAGCTGAGCTATTACGAAAACGCCGCCGCTTATTATCTCAGCACCCGTCCTGGCCTGACCGGCCTGTGGCAGATCAGCGGCCGCAACGACGTCTCCTATAAGACCCGCGTGGCTTTCGATACGCAATATGTTCAGAACTGGTCGATGCGCCAGGATGTGTTCATCATCGTCAAGACCATTCCGGCCGTGTGCATGTCACGCGGAAGCTACTGAAAACCGATATTGAGTTCGGCTTTATCGATCTTCGTTTCGACACGCACCCTGACCGGGATCCCAAGTCCGGTCTTTGGGTGCGTCATTGGTGCTAACAATACCGGCCGCTTTTTGCGGCGCTGCGCGACCGGCCTTGTCCGGTTACGCGACGGCCTGATCGCCCGCGCGGCGATCCGCTAACAGGGAGTTTCCCGATGAACGGCCTTTTTGCCGCCCACCGCCCATTTGTGGCTCTCGTCCTTGCCGCTTCCGTTGCCTTTGCCGCGCCTCTTTCCGCCATGGCGGCAGAAGGCGTCCAATATAAGCTCGGCACCGCAGACAAGCTGCGTATCCGCGTTGCCGAGTGGCAGCCGGCCGATGGCAGCATCCGCAACTGGGATGTCATCAACGGCGATTATTCCGTCGGCCCGTCGGGCACATTGTCTTTGCCCTTCATAGGTCAACTCGATGTTGCCGGCAAAACGCCGTCCGAAGTCAGCGAAGAGATCGGCGCGCAGCTCCAGAGCAAGTTCGCCCTTCGCAATCTGCCTTCGGCTTCCGTCGAGATCGCGCAGTTCCGGCCCATTTTCCTCAGCGGTGACGTGCAGACGCCGGGTGAATATCCCTATGCCCCCAATATCACGGTGTTGAAGGCCGTCAGCCTCGCCGGCGGCCTGCGCCGTTCCGATGCCGGTCAGCGTTTTGCCCGAGACTTCATCAATGCCCGTGGTGACGCCGCGGTCTACGACAACCAGCGGGCAAGGTTACTTGCCCGTCAGGCGCGGTTGATCGCCGAGGTCAAGGGTGATGAAACGATCACCAAGACACCGGAGATGGAAAAGATTTCCGAGATCGATACGCTGCTTGCCAGCGAGAGCGCGCTGATGAAGTCGCGCACGGAGCGCTATACACTGCAACTCAAGGCGCTGACGGACCTGCATGCGCTTTTGCAGAGTGAAGTGGAATCCCTGAAGAAAAAATCGGAAACCCAGAACCGCCAGCTCCAGCTCGCCAATGAGGATCGTGACCGCGTCAACCGGTTGAACGAGCAGGGTCTTGCACTGTCACAACGGCGTATTTCCGCGGAAGAGCGCGCGGCCGAGGTGGAATCCACCCTGCTCGATATCGACACGCAGTCGCTGCGCGCCAAGCAGGACATCAACAAGGCGACGCAGGACGAGATCAACCTACGCAACGACTGGGTGGCGCAGCGCTCCAAGGAGCTGCAGGACACGGAAGCGGAGCTAGACAAGCTCAATCTGCAGCTGACCACCAGCCGCGAATTGATGTCGGAAGCGCTGGCGCAATCGGCTGAAGCCATCCGGTTCGATCCCTCGGGCAAATCCGCCAACATCAGTTATGTCGTGGTGCGCGAGGAAAATGGCAAGCCGAAGGAGCAGAAGGTGGATGAAAATACGCTCCTCCAGCCCGGCGACGTCATCAAGGTCTCGTCTGAAATCCTGATGCAGTGAGGTTTTAATGCGGATCGCCAAATCGGCGCTGATCGATCCCGAACGCAATGAGGTTTACGGAATGGCGGCCATCGCGCTGTCATTCTTCGTTTTCGCCTATTCGTCGCGTTTCGGGCAGGTTTCGGTTCTTGCCTATTATGGCTTGTGGCTGCCGCTTGTCGTGGTCGATTACCGGCGCGTGCTCGGCAATTATCCGCGTTATCTCTGGATATTCGGCTTCGGCATTTTGACCGTGCTTTCCAGTTTCTGGTCGGAAGCGGCCTCGGTGACCATGCGCGCCTCGATCCAATATATGACCCATATCGTCTGCGCGCTGATTGCCATGCGGGTGATCTCCATCCGCACGCTGACGCGCGGCGCATTGATCGGGATCACTCTCGTTCTGCTCTATTCGCTGCTGTTCGGCATCTATCTCTTCGATGCGCTTGACGGTACCTATAGTTTTGTCGGTGCGTTTTCGTCCAAGAACCAGCTCGGCTTCTACGCCTCGCTTGGCGTTATTTTTGCCGCGTCCTCGGTGCTCGTGCTAAAGCAAAGAGGCATCTGGCTGCCGATTGCCGGCGTTACCGGGCTATTGTCGGCCTATAGTCTCGCCGCGTCTCAATCGGCCACTTCAGCCATCACCACCGCGGCGGTCGTAGGCCTTATCATCGGTTTCATTCCGATCGGCATGCTCTCGCCGGCAAATCGCAAGATGACGTTCTTTGCGCTCGGCGGCCTCGGAGCGCTGCTGGCCGTCGCCTCCCTGCAGTTCGGCCTGCTCGACGCCATTCTCGGCATTTTCGGCAAGGATTCGACGCTGACCGGCCGCACCTATCTCTGGCAGCAGGGCATCGAGGCGGCAAAACAGACGCCCATCTTCGGCGTTGGCTACCAGGGGTTCTGGGTGGCGGGTTTCGCCGATGCAGAACGGCTGTGGAACGATTTTTTCATCACCGGCCGCAGCGGCTTCCATTTCCACAACACCTATATCGAAACGGTGGTGGAAAACGGCTTCGTCGGCATGCTCCTGCTTGCCATGGTGCTCTACGGAACGCTGCTAGGGCATCTGCGCTCGGTGTTGATGCGAAAGAGCGATCCGCAGGGCGTCATCCTGTTTGCGATCTGCGCGCTGTTCGTCGTGCGCTCCTTCGTGGAGATCGATATCATCTTCCCTTATCAGATCGGCTCGTTCCTGCTTTATTTCGCGGCCGGAAAACTGTGTCTGCCGGTTAAGGCGGCGCAGTATGGGGAAACTCACCCCGCTATCGGCATGCGGTTGCAGACGAGAGCCTAGAGATAATCCGCTGAAACGTGCGGGCTGGCGTGGATGAAACTCCACATGTCCTTGCTAACGGCGACGATATCGGCAATCGATTTTTCAAGGTGTTCGATTTCCTTCTCGTCCATGCGTTCGACCTTGCCGTAACGCACCTGACTGTCATCCTCCACCAACCGCATCAACTGCGTGCTGGCGATCTCGCCTTTTTCATCGAAGGAGTAGATGCAGTGATTATATTTGTTGCGCGTCTTCGCCTCCTTCTTCAACCGCGCCATGATGGAGAGGACGGTCTTGCGATCCTTCGCATCGGTGGAGGGAAGCTTCGCCAGGCGCTCGATCAGATCCATGCGCGCCCGGGTGGTGTTCAGTGTCAGGAACACGACGATGGCCGCTTCCTTCTCCACTTTCAGAAGATGGACGATCAGATAGATCATCAGGCTTTCCGTGTTGGTCCACACGTAATTCAGCCTGCCGACCAGCAGCAATACATCCGACATCGCCGCCATGCCGCTTCTCCCGCCCTGACGAAACAGATCGTCATTGTATGTCGGCCTAGCCGGGAATGACAGTATACGCCGCTGTTATTTCTTCATCTTTCCTTGAAGGCGCGCGACATGCTGTCAGCGATCGGCTTGGTCAGATATTCGAAGAAAGTGCGCTCCGAGGTCTGGATGAGAACATCTGCCGGCATCCCGGGCACCGGGTGGAAATTATGGACCTTGGCGATTTCCTCGTCAGGTATCTGCACGCGCACGATATAGACGTCTTTCACCTGTAGCCCGGCTGCTTCTTCGATACTGTCCGCCGAGACATAAAACACCTTGCCGTTCAGAACAGGCGTGGTGCGGCGGTTGAGTGCAGAGAGGCGGATTGCGGCGGTTTGGCCCTCATGCAGCTGGTCGATGGATGTTCTGAGCACCTGTGCTTCCAGAATAAGGGGAACATGGGCGGGCAGGATTTCCATGATCGGCTTGCCTGTCGTGATGACGCCGCCTGGCGTATGGTAATAGGCGCGCACGACGGTGCCGTTGACCGGAGAGCGGATGACGGTGCGTTCCAGCACTTCGGCTGCGCCGCGCACCTGTTCGCGGACGCTGTCGAGATCGGATTCCGCGATTTCCAGCGCATCCAGTGCCGCCTGCTTGTTGGCGTTGACGGCAATGATTGCTTCCTGCTTGAATTTGGCGATCTCCGCTTCGCTCTGGTTCATTTCCCCTGTCAGCCGCGCGATATCGCCCATGGCATCGGCAATGGCGCGTTCGAGTGCCAGCATGTCGGTCTTGCGGATGACGCCATCCTTGGCGAGCCTTTCTTTGGAATCGCGTTCCTGTGTCAAAAGCGCAAGCTGCCGGTCGAAGGACTGTTTTTGTCCATCATAGCCCGTATAGCGGAACTCCAGCGACTTGATGTTCTTGTTGATCAGGTTCAACTGCTCCTCCAGCTTCACCAGCTTGCTGTGGAACACGACGTTCTGGCTCTGGATGATCGATTTGATGTCAGGATCGCTTGCCTCCTTCATGACGATGTCAGGGACCTTGAAGCTTTTTTCGCCCTGGGCTTCTGCGCGCAGGCGCGTGACGATGGTTTCGAGACGAAGGCGCCTCAACTGAAACATGCGCTCATTGGCCAGCGCCGTTGTTTTGTCGAGCGTCAGGAGAACGTCACCGACCTTGACCGTGTCGCCTTCGCTGACCATCATTTCCTTGATGATGCCGCCTTCCAGATGCTGGACAACCTTGTTGTTGCCCGTGGCGACGAAGCTGCCCTGGGCGATGATGGCGGAGGAGAGCGGCGCGGTGCCGGCCCAATATCCGAAACCGCCGAAGGAGGCGAGCAGCACCGCAAGACCGATGGAACTGTGAAGCCGTATCGACCGCGGCACCTCGCTGTACCATTCCAGCTGACCCTGGGGTTTGATTTCGGCGATGGCGTTTTTCTTCCTGAACATGATGATCCTCAACCCTCGATCTGCGGCGACTGGCTGGCCGGGCGGCCATTGCCGGAAAGCGCCTTCAGCACGTCCATCCTTTCGCCGAACATGGCGACCGATCCGTCCTTCAGCACCATGATCTTGTCGACACATTGCAGGAGCGCCGGCCGCTGGGTGATGGTGACTGTCGTGATGCCCTGTTTCTTGGCGTGCAGCAGCGCCTTGGCCAGTGCTTGTTCACCCTGCGTATCAAGGTTGGAGTTCGGCTCGTCCAGCACCACGAATTTCGGGTCACCGAAGAAGGCGCGGGCAAGGGCAATGCGCTGTTTCTGGCCGCCCGAAAGCGGTGCGCCATCGGCGGCGACCACGGTTTCATAACCCTGCGGGAAGCCTGCGATCAGTTCGTGCACATCGGCAAGCACCGCCGCTTCGTAAATCTGCCGGTCCTCGACATCGTCGCGCATGCGGCAGATATTGGCCTTGATGGTGCCGGGGAAAAGCTGCACGTCCTGCGGCAGATAACCGATGCTTTCACCGAATTGCCGCTGGTCCCAGTTGCGCAGATCCATGAGATCGAGACGGACATTGCCGGAGGTGGGCAGGATGGAACCCACCAGCATCTTACCGAGCGTCGTCTTGCCGGACCCGGAATTGCCGATGATGGCGAGCGATTCCCCCTTTTTCAGCGAAAAGGAAATGCCGTTCAAAATCACCTTCTTCTGCGGCGGCGGCACGAAAAGGATACGCTCCACATCGAGACGTCCTTCCGGATTAGGCAGGCGCAGGCGCGGGAAGTTGAGCGGCGAATTGATGAGAAGCTGCTTGATGCGGCCATAGGCGGCAGCGGATTTGTTGAACTGGTGCCAGCCTTCGATCGCGCCTTCGATCGGGGCCAGTGCACGGCCGGAAATGATGGAGGCCGCAATGACCATGCCGCCCGTCAATTCGCCTGATAGCGACAGATGCGCACCCCAGCCAAGAAGCGCTATCTGGGTAACCATGCGCGCCGCCTTTGAAACACCAGAAAACATGATGTTACGGTCCTGCGCCGCCACATGGGATTTCAGGGAACCCGCGGTTTCACGGCCCCACATCTTCACGGCTTCCGGAATCATGGCGAGCGCATTGATGATCTGCGAATTGCGCGACATGGAATCGAGATGGAAATTGGCGCGGCTGAGATAGCCCGAGGCCTCCGAGAACTGCCGTGCGGTGAAGCGCTGGTTGAGCCAGGCAATGCCGAAAAGCACTGCGCAGCAGACCATGATGATGATGCCGAGATGTGGGTGGACGAGATAGACCACCACGATGAAGAGTGGCATCAGCGGCGCGTCAAGAAAGGCGATCAGGGTTCCCGATGTCAGGAAGGAACGCAGCTGCTGAAGGTCCTGTAATGTCTGGTAATCCTTGCCGCTGCCATGGAGTGAGGCGCGGGCGGCTGCGGACAGGATCGGCGCCCCGAGCTGTACCTCGAGCTCGACAGCGGTGCGCATCAGGATGAAGCGGCGAATGGCATCCATGAAGGCCTGCAGCAGAACCGCGCCGAGAACGGCGACCGTCAGCATGACAAGTGTGTCCATGGAGCGGCTGGTGAGAACCCGATCGGAAATCTGGAAAAGATAAAGCGGTATGGCGAGCAGCAGAATGTTGATGGCGATGGTGAACAGCATCACCACCACCATGTTTCGTCTTACCGCAGCGATACCCTTGGCGAGGCTTGCGGCGAAATTGATCGGCTCGCTGCGCTTGTGAAAGCCGCTATGGCTTCCGCCACCGCCGCCGCCGCCACCTCCACCGTGATCCTCCGGCTCCTTTCCGCCGCCACCGCCGCCGGGGACTGGTCGGCGCTCGTTTTCGCGGATCGGCCCGCCATTATTCTCAATGGTTTTGACAAAAGGCAGATCGGGGGCGTTTTTCAGCTCCGCATTGTCGATCTTGGCTTTTTGTTCCGGCACGACGGGGCTTTCCTGCGGTGCGCTCCGCAGTTGCGGCGGCTGGGTGGCGTTCGCAGAGGCTGAAGCGTCTTTTGCCGCCTGTTCCATGCCGGACAATTGGCGCAGGTTCTCAACGGCTTCGTTGATCGCGGAAATGCAGGCGTCCGTCAGTTTGCTGTCTTCTGCCTCCTGATCCAGTGGCAAGTCGAGCGAGCGTCCGTCGGCAATGATTTTTCTTGAAATATGATCCATTTATATCGGTCCCCTCGATGATCTTGCGGTATCGGCGGTTTTGCTGGCAGCATTGCCGCCGGCAAAATCTACGCGGTGACCGCTTGCATGACGTCGGATGAATGAGCGTTCGACCACGACATGTCGTGACCGGCATTGATGACGCCATTGGATTCGTTTTCGATGGTTGCGGGGTCGTCGTGCAGAAAAGCGATGACCTCATTGGCCAGTTGGCCTGGCTGTGCGGGCTGTGACGTATCGTTTTCGATGATGCCGCCTTGTATCAGTATCGCATCGGAATAAACGCCGCCGGCGACATAGGTGGTGGTGCCGAAACTGTCGTAGTCGATGATCTGGGCCAGATTGATCACGGCGTTGCTGCCGGTATCGATATGAACGGTGGCACCGTCGTTGTTTTCGAGAACCTTGGACGCAGCCTGGGTCACGTCATCGGAATCGCCGAGTACGCTGACCTGTTTGATGATGCTGACGTCATAAAGGTTGCCGGTGATGTAGAGAACGTTCAATCCCTGATAGCCGGCAAAGTTAGCGTCATGGGCCAGCGCATCCGGCATGTTCGGGTCGCGCTCGTTGATCGCGTTCACCGTCTGGTGCATGTAATCGGGCATCGTCTCGAACCGGTCGTTGCCGCCGACATTGTGAATGGTGGCGTCATTCCAGAGCAGGTTGTTACCGGATTGAACGGTGGCACCATCTGGCGCATTGGAATTGGCGCGTACCCAGTCATTGTCGTAAAGTACGGCGATCTGACTGATGAGGTTCATGTCCAGCACACTGCCGCCGACGATGATCAGGTCATACTGCATGCCGATGCCGAGGAAATTGGCGATATTGAGGGCGGCATTCCCCCCCGTCAGCAGGCTGACACTCGCGCCCGATGTGGTGACCGTCATCGTATCGTTGTCGCTGACGAACTGGTACTGCTCGATCCAGTGGACGAAGGAGACATCCCCCTCCAGCACGCTGACACGCCAGGCTGTGGGAAATATAGGCGGCTCACCCGTCTCGTGGCTGTCCGCTGCGGTATTTTCCGCACCCGGAAAGACGCTGCGCTGGAAGCTGGCGATGTTGTAGGCGGCTGTCTCGGCCTGACTGTCAGAGCGGGTGAAGACAGACGAGATCTCGTCCCGATCGCTATAGATATAGGATTGGGTGATGGCGTCGATCTGGTGATAGTCGCCCATGACCGCCGTCACGGAGGTCATGACGCCGGTGTTGACCAGCGTGGCGATGTTGGCGACCACATTGGCGCCTGCAGCCACATCGAGGCTGTTGCCGGCGGGGCTGTCTTCGTGCAGCGAAACATCGCTTTTTTCCAGCTCTTCCGGCGGCTTGGCAATACCGCGATCCGGCATGAAATCATCGAGCATCGGCTTGTCATAGGCAACCGCGCCATTGATATAGAGGCCGTTTATATCGTTGCCCGCGAGAACAAAATCCTGATCCGCACCGGTGCCGAGTGAAGTCACATCGTTTTCACGGGCATGATCGATATAGTCGTGCACGGTTTTGGCCAGCGCCTGCAATCCCTCGTAGCTATCCGTTCGCTGGAAGACCGAAAAGGGTGTGAAGACGGACGCTTCAGTGTAGAATTCGACGGTGCGTTCGGTCACGAAACTCGTGTCGCGGGCCACATTCGGGCCATCCGTCATGTTCAGATAGTCGTCATCCTGAAGAATATTGACCTGCGCAACATGCGCGGCAATGGAGCCGGGGCCGGTATGAACCACCAGTTCCCGCTCGTTTTCGAAGGAAAGACGACCTGGAAAACGGAAATTAGCGGCGGAAATATCGACGGGTATGGCATTCGCAAACTGCTGCATGTCGTATTCGACAGGGCGCACGAAATTTGAGCGGATATAGTCGAAATCGTAATAGCCGGCGCGGTATTTGACGTCGGGATCGTAATCCTGAAGCGGAACGTCGTAGTTTTTGTCGAGAAGCTTTGCGGCTTCATCGTCCGGCAGGCGGTCCGGATTGGAATGCGCCGGGCCTTCGCTATAGTTCGTTCTCAGGCGCGCTTCCTCGATCACCGTGTCGAACAGGCCGATGAAATGCGCGATCATGTCTGAAATTCTGTCGATCGGCATTGGAGTCCCTCCCTGATCATCGCGGCAGGACCCTGAAGTGGCGGGCACGCATCTCAGAGGTGGTGCTTCACGTCGCCAAGCCCGGTCTTTTAACCGCGAACTGCACCGGCGGGTGCCGGTGCAGCTCTTTTCGTAGAGAGGTGATTATCAGGAGTGATCTTCACCAACGTCCGAAACACTGGAGTTGCCGCCCGTGATCGTGACGTCAACAGCGTTGGAGAGCATGTTGGCGCCCTGTACGAGTTCCAGATGGAAGCCGGAGTTCGCAAGGATTGCCGATGCATCTGCCGTGCTGGCATTGGTGACATCGTCGCCGGCCTTGAGGTCCCAACCCTTGCCGTCCATACCTTCGGCACCATAGGCGTCACCGGCATTGGCGCTCAGGTGGTTTTCAGCGCCACCGTTCTGCATCTTGATGTCGTAGGCCTGATCCTGATCTGCCAGATGGTTGGCCTGCACCAGGCTGAAGCCGGTGTCATTGCCATCGCCATTCAGCGAGGAGTTGAGGATATTGTCGACGTCGAGAGTGAAGGAGAAGTCGTCGCCCAGGTTAAAGGTGAGATCTCCGCCTGCGATGCCGAGGTTGCCGACATCCTTGACGCCTGCGATGTTGCCGAAGTCGTCATCCGACTTGTAGTAACTGTCAGCGGAATTGAAGCTGTCGGTGGTCGTCGACACCTTGGTGGAGGTGTCGTTGTCGGAATAGGTGAAGGTCTTGTTGTCCGAATCCGTGACAGTCTTCACATTGGTGTCGTTGTCGCTGTACGACTTGCTGTCGTAGCTCCAGTCGTAATCGGACTTAATGTTGGTGTTGGTTTCCGTGCTCGTCTTGGTGGTCGTGTCGTTGTCGCTGTACGACTTGCTGTCATAGCTCCAGTCATAGTCGTTATCGCGATTGTCACCATTGCCGACAGCAACATCCACCTTCGCGTCGATATCGACATCCGTGTTGGTGCTGTTGTTGCTGTTGTCGTTGTTGCGGTTTTCGCCGTTTGCGGTGCCGACATTGCTGTCGTCTACCTTGGCGTCATTGGTCGAGGTATTGGCAAAACCCTCGGAAAGAGCGCCGATCTTGGTGATGTCGTCGCCAGCAGGCTGTGGATTGTAACCCATTTCGATTTCCTCCGAAAAAGCTCGGAGCAGCTTTCGAAATCCCTCTCATCTCAAATGGGATTTTATCGCGCTTGCTCCGGGTCGCATAGTGATTGATGTTTTGCAGATGCACTCGGTACGCATCATCTGCGGTTCGGTATCGGCCCGTGACCGGGCTCTCGTCGTTCAGCCCTTGTGCCCCACTCGGTAAAAAAGGCGCACAAATCCGTTCCTCGCTCCAATGGGGAGCGCGGTGGCTTCGTCTTTTTTTGCTTGCATGTTTCTTGAAAAGAGACCGGCGTTTTCAAACACACGTTAAAGCCGGCAAAGTCTTTTCATCGGTCGCCGTTGAGCGACGGTCAGACTGTGCCGCAGAAAATTTTGGCTTCCTAGATATCAATTCGGGTTAAACACATCGGTTCTTACTCCGAATATATATGTCGCCCCGGCCGTGATAGGAGTCTGTACGCCCGGTTGGAGGTGGAAAAAGTCCCGTTGGAGCAGGGCAGGCGGCCATTTCTGAAAACATGGTTTATTTCGGCGAGAAAGCGCCCGTATCCCGAAAAGAAACAGCTTCGGACTATGTTCGACGACCTGCTATGTAAAGGGATATCAACTAAAAGTTATGTTTTGCCGGATTGCAAAACCACAGGGAAAGCTTTTCCGATGTGTTTGTTTTCGCAGTGGTTCCGGGGTTAACGATTCTATCGGCTCGTAACCTATTTTGTATGTCAATTGTAAAAAATAACCCGTTTGGGCCATTTATTTACACAGCTTTTCGTATTAGCTTACGTTAATTAACGGGTGATTAATGATAGTTGACATGGCCTGAGGCGGGAAGCGCCCCTAAACTTTAAGGGGAGGCCTGGCGAACGACAGACTGCACAACCAAAAGAAAGTAATGCGTAAGCGCTTTAGGGAGGCGTCAATGTTCATGGGAACGTCAGATTATGCAGCCAAACAAAAAAATGCCGTTGCTCCTATAAATGGAACTTTATTGATCATAGCGGACCCGGATCTGTTTTCCGAGTGCCTCACGGAGGCGTTGGGCAAAAAGTTCCCCACGTTCGCGGTGGTGAGCATAAAGTCGTCGGCGGAGATCGACGATGATTACGGTAATAACGTTCGTCTCGTCTTGCCTTACCGGATGTCTGGAGAACGGCTTCACGCCGTTCTCTCGCAAGTCAGGGAAAAGCACCCCGATGCGCCGATTGCGCTTGTCGTAGAGACCATCGATAAATTCGAGGAGCCGCTGAAGCGGTTGGTGGGAATGCGCGTCATCGACGGCGTGCTGCCGCTTAATCTGCGGCTCGATGTCTTCATGGCCGCGGTCGATCTGCTTATGAAGGGGGGAGAGCATTTTCCCGCCGCTCTTCTCGGCAAACTCACGCCTTATTCGCCGCCCGTCAGCGGCAAGGGCCTTCAAAACAACGCGGTGATCGCCAACCGTGCCGACGCCCTTGCTGCGAGCAAGAGCGAAATGGCGGCGCTGACGACACGCGAGGTGCAGATCCTCGACCTTTTGTGCAAGGGCACGCAGAACAAGATCATTGCTGATCGGCTGCACCTGTCCGAGAACACGGTCAAGGTTCACGTTCGCAACATCTATAAGAAAATGAA
This sequence comes from Agrobacterium sp. NPDC058088, assembly GCF_042885035.1. Taxonomy (NCBI): domain Bacteria; kingdom Pseudomonadati; phylum Pseudomonadota; class Alphaproteobacteria; order Hyphomicrobiales; family Rhizobiaceae; genus Agrobacterium; species Agrobacterium sp. NPDC058088. Next base: position 520,456 of record NZ_JBHVSU010000003.1, read on the forward strand.
CGTGCGCAACCGCACGGAGGCGGCTTCACGCTTCTTCCATAAGGATGAAGACGCGACCTTCTCCGGCTGGAAGAACTGAGCGTCAGGCCGGCCTCGGCCGACCGGACGCCAGTTGCCTCCAGGATTTATGCCCGAGGCTCAAGGCCTCAGGAAACAGCGGGATTTCTGCCCGAATCCGCTCGGCGAGCAGATATAGGGAGAAGAACCGAAATAGGAATGTCGTGACACAGCAGGTGTATCCGAAGCATCGGCAACAAGCGTAACGGCGGCGTTGCCCGTTTTTTGATAACCGTAGGACGCCTTCGCCGGAGCAACCCGGCTCTTGATCGTTGTGGCATCGGCAGACGCGGTCTTGATAAGAACGGCGTCTTCGACAACGGAACATGAGGCCGTCGCGAAAGTGAATGTCGCAAGCGCTGCGGCAACAAGCGCGAAGCGACAATGGTGGGCTGCTTTGCCGCTATGGGAATAAGGCATGTCATTCATCGTGTGTGTCCCCTGAAATCGACTGTCTGTCGCATCTCGCCGGGCGGTTTTGTTCCCGGTGGACCGAGCCTTACAAAACCAGGATAGCCCCGACTGGTTGAGCGAAGCTTGCGCTCATGCTCGATAAGAAAGGCATAATGGAGGCATAGTTAAAAAGTATTAAAGCAAGGGGCTATTTTGAGTAATTTTGGGTAATCAATTGTAATATTTCGATAAAATGAAGTTGACCTGTTTTTTGCCGCGCCTATCATCAAAGTGGAAATTTATCGAATGTGAATATTAAAACCTCAGGAAGAAGAAAAAATCGAGGAATGATATTCGAATAGCATGAAATCGGGAGTTTAATTCAGCGTAGTTGAATCGGTTGTGCTGATTCAGCGTGGGGAGGTGTGTGTTATGCGTAATTTCGTTCCCAACGATCATGACAACGGTGTTACCATCTATTCAGAATGGAAACCTGGGCAACGCGTTCTTGTTAATGGTGGGGCTGGTTTCCTTGGATCCCATCTTTGCGAGCGTCTGCTGAGCAGCGGCCACGAGGTTATCTGTCTCGATGATCTTTCGACGGGCCGCACGGCGAATGTCGCCCATTTACGGGACAATAAGCGGTTTTTGCTGGTCGAGCACGACGTGCGCAAGCCCTATGACATCGATGTCTCGCTGATCTTCAACTTCGCCTCGCCGGCGTCGCCGCCCGATTACCAGCGCGACCCCGTCGGTACGCTTCTCACCAATGTGCTCGGCGCGGTCAATGTGCTGGAGGTGGCGCGCAGATGCGGTGCAACCGTCGTGCAGTCGTCGACATCGGAAGTCTATGGCGATCCCCATGTCAATCCGCAGCCGGAAACCTATTTCGGCAATGTAAATACAATCGGGCCGCGAGCTTGTTACGATGAGGGGAAACGCAGCGCCGAAACATTGTTTTTTGATTATCACCGCTGCTACGACGTCGATATCAAGGTGGGGCGCATCTTCAACACCTATGGGCCGCGCATGCGTCCCGATGATGGACGTGTGGTTTCGAACTTCATCGTCCAGGCGCTGAAGGGCGACGACATCACCATTTACGGCGATGGCAGCCAGACCCGCTCCTTCTGCTATGTCGACGACCTGATCGACGGTTTCCTGCGCTTCTCGGCCAAACCGAAAGATTGCACCGGGCCGATCAATCTCGGCAATCCCGCAGAAATTCCGGTGCGGCAGCTGGCCGATATCGTCATCCGCATGACGGGTTCGCGGTCGCGGATCATCCATCTGCCTGCCGCGATTGATGATCCGCAGCAGCGTCGCCCCGACATTTCGCGGGCAAACGAGCTGCTGAGATGGCAGCCGCGTGTACCGCTCGAAACCGGCCTGGAAAGAACCATCGCCTATTTCGATGCGCTGCTGGCCGGCAGGAAAGTGGCGGAGGCCGTATGATATGCCCCGCGCAATCCTCGTCACGGGCGGGGCCGGATTCATAGGCAGCCACATCTGCAAGGCACTGGCGCAATCCGGCTTCAAGCCCATCGCTTACGACAATCTCTCGACGGGTCACGCGGATTCCGTTCGCTGGGGGCCCTTTATCCAGGGTGACATTCTCGATGGTGCCCTGTTGAAAGCTACGCTTCGCGAATTCTCGCCGGCCTTCGTCATCCATTGTGCGGCCAACGCCTATGTCGGCGAATCCGTCGAGGATCCGCGCAAATATTATCGCAACAATGTCGGCGGCAGCCTTTCGCTGCTGGATGCCTGTCTCGACCAGAATATCGGGCTGGTGTTTTCCTCCAGCTGCGCCACCTATGGCGTGCCGCCGCAATTACCGATCCGCGAGGAAACGGCGCAAATGCCGGTCAATCCTTACGGGCGCACCAAGCTGATCTTCGAGATGGCGCTGGAGGATTATGCCGCCGCTTATGGCCTGCGTTTCGTGGCGCTGCGTTATTTCAATGCAGCGGGCGCCGATCCTGACGGCGAGCTTTACGAACGCCATGAACCGGAGACCCATCTTATCCCCCGGGCGCTGATGGCCGCCGCAGCACGGTTGCCCCAACTCGATGTTTTCGGCGCGGATTACGACACCGGCGACGGCACCTGCATTCGCGACTATATCCATGTGAGTGATCTCGCCGATGCTCATGTGGCCGCTGTCAATTATCTTGTCGATGGCGGCGAGACGCTGCGTGTCAATCTCGGCTCCGGTCACGGCACATCGGTTGGAGATATCATCAGGGCGATCCATCGGGTGACCGGGCAGGAAGTGCCGGTACATTTCGGCGCAAGGCGCGCCGGCGATCCGCCCGCGCTCTTTGCTGACATAAGACGCGCGGAAGAGACGCTGGGCTTCACCCCGAAGCGTTCGGATATCGACACCATCATCCGCACGGCCGGTCCCGGTTTCGGGCTGGAGGTGCGGTCATGAAGACGCGCTCGACGCCCTCCGTTCCATCGGCCCGCGCGATCTCGGCGACCGGCGACCTGCGCATGTTGCCTGTTTTCAGCGGCTGGAACCGTTTGGCCTATCGTCTTGGTATTGGCGGCTGGCTGGTGACACTCGCCTGGTTCTGGATCTGGTGGCTCGATCGTGATCGCGTCATCGACTGGCCCTATTACACGGTCGTCACGATAACGCTCGCGTGGATCACGATTCTGCCGTCCTATTTCATCTTCATTTTTTTGAATGCGAAGATAGTCGATCCGCATTCTCCGCTGCCGCAGGGCAGGGTGGCGATGGTGGTGACCAAGGCGCCGTCGGAACCATTTGCCGTGGTGGAAAAGACGCTGCTGGCCATGCTGGAGCAGAAGGGACTGGAATTCGACGTCTGGCTGGCCGATGAGGCCCCGGATGCACACACACTGAAATGGTGTGGGGCGCACGGCGTTTTCGTTTCGACCCGACAGGGCGTGGCGGACTATCACCGCAAGACCTGGCCGCGGCGCACACGCTGCAAGGAGGGCAATCTCGCCTATTTCTATGATCACTATGGTTACGAGCGTTATGATTTCGTCGCTCAGTTCGATGCCGATCATGTGCCCGAACCGGATTATCTGCGCGAGATCATGCGTCCGTTTGCCAATCCGGCAGTTGGATATGTCTCAGCCCCGAGTATTTGCGATGCCAATGCTGACCAGAGCTGGGCGGCGCGCGGCAGGCTCTATGCTGAAGCAAGCCTGCATGGTGCGCTGCAGCTCGGTTACAATAATGGCTGGGCGCCGCTTTGCATCGGCTCGCATTATGCCGTGCGCACGAAGGCCCTGCGCGAGGTCGGCGGCCTCGGGCCGGAGCTTGCCGAGGATCATTCCACCACGCTGCTGATGAATGCCGGGGGTTGGCGCGGCATCCACGCCGTCAACGCCATCGCCCACGGCGACGGGCCCGTGACCTTTGCCGATCTCATCGTGCAGGAATTCCAGTGGTCGCGCAGCCTGATGACCATTCTTCTGCAATATTCGCGGCAATACGTGCCGAAGCTAACCCCACGGCTGAAGTTCCAATTCCTGTTTTCGCAACTCTGGTATCCGTTGTTTTCCGGCTTTATGGCATTGATGTTTGTGCTTCCGGCCGTTGCGCTGGTGCGAGGCCATGTTCTGGTCAACGCGTCTTATCCAGCGTTCCTGACGCATTTCCTGCCGGTTTCGCTGATCATGATCGTGTTTGCCTTCTTCTGGCGGGCCACGGGCGCATTCCGCCCACACAATGCGAAGCTTTTCAGCTGGGAAGCCATGGTGTTCCTGTTCCTGCGCTGGCCCTGGTCGCTGATGGGTGTGCTGGCAGCGATACGGGACACGGTCCGTGGTGACTTCGTCGATTTCCGCATCACGCCCAAGGGCACGCAGGCAAAACCGCCGCTGCCGCTGCGGGTTGTCGCGCCATATATGGTCCTTGCGGCACTCAGCCTTCTTGCCATGGTTCTGGCACCGCGGGAAAACGGCGCGGAGGGGTTCTTCATCTTCGCCGCCATCAATGTGGCGATCTATGCGGGCCTGTCGGTGTTCCTGCTCATCCGCCATGCAATGGAAAACGGTTTGCCGAAGCTGCCGGCCCTGCGCGGTGGCGCAAGTGCCGCCGCCTGTTCCCTGCTGCTGGTGGCCGGGAGTGCTGCCGAACTTAGCTCCCATGCGATCGGTGGGCTGGAAGCCCTGTCGCACGGGCAGCCCTATGTCAGTTTTACCGAAACGCGGTTCACGGTCGCCGGTGCGGGCGTGGAAGGCGCAAGATCTGTACGGCTGAAACTACGCATCGCCCTGCCGGTATTGCGTGGACCGCAGGACATGCAGGCGGAACCTGTCGTTGCGCCGCCGCCGGCGGTGGCAACTGGAGAAATCATGCTGGCCGACAATAGGGTCGGACAATGAAGGAGGAGGCTGTGATGAAAACAACAATAAGCACATGCGGATTCTCCGCTTTCGTACTCTGTCTTGCGGTGGTCGCGCCAAGCGTCGTCCATGCTGCAGGCGGCACGAAGACGCCGAAGCCGCTCAGAACCAGCGAGGTCGTGGAGATGTATTTCGACAAGACCTGGAAATGGGATACGGGCGGCGGGCGCTTCATCGCCGACGGCCGTAAATTCATCGCTGCAACGGAAGAAAAGGGCAAGAAGTCCATCGGCGAAGGCCGCTGGACCGTCGATGCCAATGGCACATTGTGCATGCGCGCCACCTGGAAAGCTGAGGCGGGAAGCGGCAAGGCCGATACCTGCTTCGACCATGGCCGCATCGGCAATGTGCTCTACCAGCGCAAGCAGGGCGGGCAATGGTACGTGTTCCGGCACAACCCGCCACGTCCTGGCGATGAATTCCTCAAGCTCGTCCGCAAGGACGATGTCACGCCGCAGATCGCCGCCTACGACAAGGCGATGACGGCAACAAGGTAAGGAGTAAGGTGTCATGCAGATAACAAGACGAACACTTCTGTTCGCGAGTGGTGCCGCCGCAGCCTTTACCGCCGGAATGTATCCGGTGCTCAAGCTCGACGCCCAGGGGGTCGCCCCCATGACCTCGACGGGCATGAAGACCCTAGCAGACAAAAGACCGACATTGCATGCGGATGGCATTCGTTTCGGCGCCTACGATCCGCACGGCGATTTCACCGGACAGGCCGGGTTGGCGACGGAACATCTGTTCCTGCCCTGGGAAGACGTGGATCTCGACAGCCTGGCGCTTGCGGATGCCTATGCGCTGGAGCGCAAGCGCAACGTCATGATCACCGTCGAGCCATGGTCCTGGGACGTTAACTGGCGGCTTTCGTCCGACGAGTTGCGTCGCAAGGTGCTGAGCGGCGATTACGACAAGAACATGCAGGCGATCGTCGCACGCATGTCGGCGATGAAAAGCCCGCTGATCCTGCGCTGGGGACAGGAAATGGAAGACACGTCTGGCCGCTTCTCGTGGTCGGGCTGGAACCCTCGTGATTACATCACGGCCTATAAACGCGTGGTGGACATGACCCGAAAGGCAGTCCCCGGCGTCAAGGTAATGTGGTCACCCAAAGGTCTGGATGGCCTGCGGGCTTATTACCCCGGTGACAACTATGCGGATCTGGTCGGCCTCTCGGTCTTCGGTCTCGAGGATTACGACAAGATCGAATATGGCGGTCCGAAGACTTTCACGGATCTGCTGCGCAAGGGCTATGGACTTGTCGAAACCTTTAACAAACCGGTCTGGGTTGCCGAACTGGGTTATGAAGGCGGCGATTCCTATGTTCGTCCATGGATGAACGACGTGACGCTGAAACAGGCGGATTTTCCGAAGCTGGAAGAGGTCGTCTACTTCAATGACAAGGATGTGCATCCCTGGCCACACAATCTCGGCAAACCTGACTGGCGCGTCGTGCGCCCGGCCAAAGTTTGAGCGATATCCAGACTCGGCGGGCGGCCGATACCGCTCGCCCGGTGGGCGGGGCTTATTGCTCCGCAGCCAGCACCGACTCCGCCTCATAGATGGCGCAGACGATGTGATAGAAAGTACTTGCCGGCGCCGGCTCGTCGAGCATCGGCCTGTCGGCAGGCCATTTGTCGAACCAGAGGCCTTTGACCGGTGTGTCGAGGAATGGTTGCAGCGCGCCAATGGCGCGCAGGCCGGAGGCGAGGTAGCGCTGCCGTTCCTCGCCATCAGTGACGCTCGCCAGCCGCACCGCAGCCTTCAGCCATTCCGTTTGCGGCCACAGCCGCGCCAGCGCGTCATGCACCGAAAAATCGTCGTAGAGGCTCATGATCGCCACCTTGCGGCGCGGGCAGATGCCGTATTCTTCGCCGATCTCGAAGAGGCGTTTTGCCTTCCTGATCGCTTCATCATTCCCGCGCAGGCTGCCCCAGCGCACCAGAAGCCACGCCCATTCGAACTGGTGGCCCGGCTCCATGATGCGGCCTTTCTCGCCCTCATGGGGCGTCCAGTCATGGGCGAAGAACTCGCGCAGGCCGCCATTGCCACCATCGATGAAGCGGGTGAGCGCCAGACCGGCGATCTCGTCTGCTAATCCTCTCCACGGGCCATCCGGATCCTGCACTTCCCAGGCCAGCATCGCCTCGAACAGATGCATATGCGGATTGGAACAGAGCGGGGTGCGCGGCGGGTTCGCCTCCTCAAAGCCGGCGATGGGATGTCTGTAGTCGCGCTCGAGAATGGCGAGGATATCGAGGGCCCGGCCGCGCATCTCATCCCTGCGCTCGGGAAGGCTGGCTGCCGCCTGCGCCGCCGCGAAAAGCGCAAAGGCCTGATTGTAGAGATCGAAGGATGGATCGATCAGTTTTCCGGTTTGGTCGGCGAGGTTGCCGTATAGACCGTTTTCAAGCCGATAAACTTTCTCGAACCAGCTGAGGCCATGCAGCAGCGCGTCTTTCCATGGCCCCTGCCAGCCGTGCTGGCCAGCGGCGGCAAAACAATAGGCCTGGCGTGGCTGCACGCGGGCGCGGCGGTTGTCGGAAAAAACCGGCTTCGCATCCTGGCTGAGACGTTCGTAAAAACCGCCATCCGGATGCGCCGAGCCCGCCTTCCACCACACGGGCAGGGCGTTCTCGTCAAGCCATTTCCGTAATGTTCCGATCTCTTCAGCAAGCGTCTGCGAAATGCTCGGAAATTGCACTGTCATGCGATAACTCTCTGTTTTTACAGTTGAATTAAAAAATTTGCCAATAAAAATATGCGATAATAGACGCAAGTAGACCATGGGACATATTGCGCTGCAACCGTAAAATTATCAGCCTGGAGGGAAGCCAACCCCTGGGGGCGTCATTGGTTCCCCGCTTTATGGTGCAGAGACGGGTCGCAACTGTGATTCGCGATTCATAAAGTGTCAGAAATTACAACGCAAATTTGAGATTGCTTATTCGTAGTCCTCACGTATTTCGTAGAAATGGTCAGGTCATTAGTGATTCGGTCTCCTTTTAACCTGGGCGGTGTTGGGGAGATGAAGGGGCGCAAGGCAGTGAAATTTTCTGCCTATACTTCATTGCTGTTCTCCATTGCGGTTCTCTCGGGCTGCAATACTCCCGCGGGCGTTCGGTCGTTCGGGGGCGCGCAGATGGCGTCGCCTTCCGAGGCGTTGATTTTCCCGCCGCCCGGTGGCCCCGAAATCATCGCCGTGGTCAATCGCACCTATTCCAACGCCGTAGCACAGCAGGTCATTTTGCGTTCCGAGGCCGCGACGCCGGGGCAGAATTATCTCAAGGCGGAGTTTTTCGGCCCGCAGCAGGCGGGCGATACCGAGCGCGACGCTTTGACGTTCACGGGTTTCAGGGGGGGCTCCGTCGCCCGGGAAATCCGCGCCGAGTTTCCGGGTGAAAACATCGCCATGTCGGCAAATTACCTGCAGAACGGTTATGGTGCATTTTCCTATGCCGCCGGTAGCGGCCGTGGTGGTGATACCTGCCTATATGGTTGGCAGGATATACGCTCGCCGGAAGGCATGCGGCAGGATTTCCGTAATCTCGGACGCATAAAGGTGCGGTTGCGGCTTTGCCAGTCGGGCGCGAGCGTCGAGCGGCTGCTGGCGGTCATGTATAATTACACGATCACCGGTACTTACGCTTCGCCAAGCTGGAACCCCTATGGCACGCCGCAGGCGGTGGATCAGAATCTCGGGCGGCCCGGGCACCCAGTCTATCCCATGAAGACGGAGGATGTGCCGATGCGGCCAGGCGGCGACGTGACGGCCAGCGTGCCGCCCCGGCCGGCCCGCCGTGTGACGAACGCCGCGCCGGTGCAGCCGGAACCACAGCCGCTGCCACCTGTTGCTGCAGTCAATATCCCATCGCCGACATCAGCGGCTGCGCCCCTTCACCCGGCGCGACCTTCGGTGGCGACCAGACAGGTCGATGGCAGGCAGGTGAATAGCCGTGCAGTGGAAAACGGCCCGCAACCGTCGCAGGTTCCGCAGGTTTCCATTCCGTCGCCAGCCTGTCTGTCCGGTTCGGGGGCGGTGCAGGGATGCAGATGATCGGCGGAGCCCAAGGGGAAGGGAGCGCCGAGGCGCATATCGCAAAATTTCCGGGCCGAAATTCCGGATGGGGTAAAGAACGGAAAGTTTCTGGATGAACAAGGCCATTACAGTCATTGTCTGGTTGCTTGTGTCGCTTTGCGTTCTGGCCATCATCACGATGCCGGTCAGTCTGCAGACGCATCTGGTGGCGACCGCGATTTCCCTCATCCTTCTGGCGACGATCAAGGGCTTTAACGGGCAGGGGGCCTGGCGCCTGATCGCGCTCGGTTTCGGCACCGCCATCGTTCTGCGTTACGTCTACTGGCGCACCACGAGTACGTTGCCGCCCGTCAACCAGCTTGAGAACTTCATTCCCGGCTTTCTGCTTTACCTGGCGGAAATGTACAGTGTCTTGATGCTTGGTCTCAGCCTTGTCATCGTGTCGATGCCGCTGCCGTCACGCAAGACGCGGCCCGGTTTGCCCGACTATCGGCCGACGGTCGACGTCTTCGTGCCCAGCTATAATGAAGACGCGGAACTTCTCGCCAATACGCTGGCGGCGGCCAAGAATATGGATTATCCGGCGGACCGTTTCACCGTCTGGCTGCTGGATGACGGTGGCTCGGTGCAGAAGCGCAATGCCGCCAATATTGTTGAGGCACAGGCAGCGCAACGCCGCCACGAAGAGCTGAAGAAGCTCTGCGAAGACCTCGACGTTCGTTATCTGACACGCGAGCGCAACGTCCACGCCAAGGCCGGAAACCTCAATAACGGGCTTGCCCATTCGACTGGCGAGCTGGTGACCGTGTTCGACGCCGACCACGCACCTGCCCGCGACTTTTTGCTGGAGACGGTTGGCTATTTCCAGGAGGACCCGCGGCTCTTTCTGGTGCAGACGCCGCATTTCTTCGTCAATCCGGATCCGATCGAACGCAACCTGCGCACCTTCGAGACGATGCCAAGCGAAAACGAGATGTTCTACGGCATCATCCAGCGCGGTCTCGACAAATGGAATGGCGCGTTCTTCTGTGGGTCCGCCGCTGTGCTGCGGCGTGAGGCGCTGCTGGAGACGGACGGTTTCAGCGGTGTCAGCATCACGGAGGATTGCGAAACCGCACTGGCGCTGCATTCGCGCGGCTGGAACAGCATCTATGTCGACAAGCCGCTGATCGCCGGGTTGCAGCCAGCCACCTTCGCAAGCTTCATCGGCCAGCGCAGCCGCTGGGCACAGGGCATGATGCAGATCCTGATCTTTCGTCAGCCCCTGTTCAAGCGTGGTCTCTCGTTCACGCAGCGTCTCTGCTACATGTCGTCGACGCTGTTCTGGCTGTTTCCGTTCCCGCGGACCATCTTCCTGTTCGCGCCGCTGTTCTATCTGTTCTTCGACCTGCAGATTTTCGTGGCGTCGGGCGGAGAGTTTCTGGCCTATACGGCAGCCTATATGCTCGTGAACCTGATGATGCAGAACTATCTCTATGGTAGCTTCCGCTGGCCATGGATTTCGGAACTTTACGAATATGTGCAGACCGTCCACCTGCTGCCCGCCGTTGTTTCGGTGATCTTCAATCCGGGCAAGCCCACCTTCAAGGTGACGGCGAAGGATGAATCCATTGCCGAGGCAAGGCTTTCGGAAATCAGCCGGCCGTTCTTCGTCATTTTCGCGCTGCTATTGGTGGCGATGGCCTTTGCCGCATGGCGCATCTACAGCGAACCCTACAAGGCGGATGTAACGCTGGTCGTCGGCGGCTGGAACCTGCTCAATCTCATCTTCGCGGGCTGCGCGCTCGGTGTCGTTTCGGAGCGCGGTGACAAGTCGGCATCGCGACGCATCACTGTCAAGCGGCGTTGTGAAGTCCAGCTTCAGGGCAGCGACACCTGGGTTCCTGCTTCCATCGACAACGTGTCGGTGCACGGCCTGCTGATCAATATTTTCGACAGCGCTACAAATATCGAAAAAGGCGCGAGCGCCATCGTGAAGGTAAGGCCGCATAGCGAGGGCGTGCCGGAAACGATGCCTTTGAACGTGGTGCGAACGGTGAAAGGCGAAGGTTTCGTCTCAATCGGCTGCACTTTCTCGCCGCAGCGCGCCGTCGACCACCGCCTGATTGCCGACCTGATCTTCGCCAATTCCGAACAGTGGAGCGAATTCCAGCGCGTGCGCCGTAAGAACCCGGGGCTCATCCGTGGCACCGCAATCTTCCTGGCGATTGCGCTCTTCCAGACGCAGCGTGGCCTTTATTATCTCCTCCGCGCAGGTCGCCCAGCGCCCAAAAGCGCCAAACCTGTCGGAGCGGTGAAATGATCGGCCGCAAACCCATCCGGGATTCTCTGGCACTATTGATATGCGCGGTTGCCACGGGTGCTCTGGCGCAGTCCTCGCCGTTCGATATGACACCGGAGAGGCCATCGCAGACATCGCCGGCACCGGTGCCGCCCGCCATTCCTCCTGTCGCGCCGTCGCAGCCACCACCTGTCCAGCTGCCGACCCCGGTGCCAAGCAAGCCTTCCGCTTCGCCATCGCCACCCGCTGTGGCTCCTCCGCGCCAGGAAGGTGCAAGACCGGTTCCGGGACCGGCATCGTCGGTCAATTCAGACAGCCGGCGCCGATATATCCTGCCCTACGAAAAGCTCAGCCTTTCCGGAGAGATGGATCGCCGGCAATGGAGCATCTATCTGACGCCCGAACAGGTGAATGCCGCCGTCTCGCTCAATATCGGCTATCAAAATGCGATCGTTGTCGCGCCGGAAAGCTCGAATTTTCAGGTCAGCCTGAACAATGTCGCGCTGGATGCGGCGCGGATCGAAGCGCCTGACAGCGAAGGCAATGTTCTCCTGAAGATACCGCCCGGCGTCTTGCAGGTCGGCTCAAACGTGGTGGCGCTCGGTGTGCAGCAACGCCACAGAACCGATTGCACAATCCAGTCCACCTATGATCTGTGGACCGATGTGAACCCTGCGAACACCTATATCGGCTTTAGTGCGGATGTCGCCGGCAACTTTGCTAATATCGACGATATTCAGGCAACCGGGCCTGATGGCAAGGCGATGACGTCGATCGAGATCGTCGCGCCGACGCTTGGCAATCCGGCATTTGCGGATTCTCTCCTGCGTCTTTCACAGGCACTGGCGCTCAGAACCCAGATGCCGAACCAGACGATCCGTTTTGTGACCGCGCCTTCCATCGAGCGTAAGGCGGGCACGCTGACGGTTTTCGTCGGCACGGCCCGTGAGATTGCCGGTCTGGGTGGAGCGTTGCCGCCCGAGGCATCGGCGGGGGCCTTTGCCGGCTTTGGCACGGCTGCTCCGGGCAATTTCTCACCGCTTTTTGTCAGCGGCCCGACCCCGCAGGCGGTGCAGGCGGCAATCGAGACGCTTTTTTCCTCGATATCGCGCACGCCCGGCGCGCAGAGAACGACGTTTTCGACCCGTAGCTGGCATGCGCCGGATGTGCCGCTTGTCATGTCGGATCGCCGCATTGCGCTATCCGAACTTGGTCTACAGAGCACTGAATTTAGCGGCCGGCGTTTCCGCAACGAATTTTATGTCGGCATGCCCGCCGATTTTTATGCGTCGGCCTATGGTGAGGCGTCGCTTCTGCTTGATGCGGCCTATTCCTCGCAGGTCTTGCCCGGCAGCCATGTCGATATCTACGTCAATGACCAGATCGCCTCGACCGTGCCGATCTCGAACAATGGCGGCGGCATTTTCCGGCATCTGCCGATCAAGGTGACGATGCGTCATTTCAAGCCGGGTCCGAACAAGATTGCCATCGAGGCGGTGTTGATGACGGCGCAGGATCAGGCCTGCGCCCCCGGCGCACCCGCCAGCGCAACCCCGCGGTTTGCCCTGTTCGACACCTCGGAAATTCATGTTCCTGATTACGCCCAGATCGGCCGTAAGCCGGATCTTGCTGCGATGGCGGGGGCCGGCCAGCCTTACCGATCCGGTGGGCCGATTGCCTTGTCGCTTGATCGCTTCGACACCGACACCATGTCTGCGGCAGCAACGTTCATAAGTCGCCTTGCCAGCGTGGCCGGGCATCCGATTGATATCGAGACCGTGGCCTCGCCGCTGGTGATCGGTGACCGCGATGCGCTCTTTGTCGGAACGATCTCGCAATTTCCGCAGGCATTGATCAGCCAGTTCAATCTCGTTCCCTCCAGCCAGATATCCTGGAAAATGGGAGCCGGCGTGCAGGTTCCCGCCCAAAACAGCGACACCCTTTTCAATGACTGGCGGGAGCGGGTGGATGGCGGTATCTGGGAGGGGCAGGTGTCCTCTTTCGAGGAGTGGTTGAAGCGAAATTTCGATCTGAGCTCGGAGACGCTGCGCTTCCTGCCGGCAGCTGAACAGCCCTATGCGCCGCCCGGCAACGTTTCCTTCATGCTGGCCCAAGGCCTCAGCCCCTCCGGTGACGGGGTATGGACGCTTGCTACCGCGCCGACTTCGGCGGAACTTCGTGACGGCATGCAGGCGATGACGCAGGAAAACCGCTGGCGCGATGTCACCGGGCGTGTCGCCGCTTATGATGCCGTCGCTGAAAAGATCGAAACGGTGGACGTGGAGCGGCCGTATCTTTATGCTACCCGGGCATTTTCCCTCTCGAACTGGAGGCTGATAGCCGCCAACTGGCTCTCTTCCAACGTTCTTTCCTATTCGCTAGCATTTATTGGCTTCGTGTCGCTGCTCGGCCTCGCCACTTTCGTGATGCTGCGCCTGATGGGACGGCATAGATGAAAAACGGGATTTCGAAAATTGCCGGTATTGTCTGCCTATCGGTCATGATGCTGTTTGCGAGCCTCTCCGTCAGCCGTGCTGCTTCGATCCCGCCGGATGCATGGGCGGCCTATAAGGCTGCGTTTCTCGATCCCGGCGGCCGGATCATCGATACCGGCAACAGCAATATCAGCCACAGCGAGGGGCAGGGCTACGGCATGTGGCTCGCCGTGCTTGCCGACAACCTTTCGGACTTCGAGCTGATCTGGAGTTTCACGCGCACCGAATTGCTGGTGCGCGATGACGGGCTTTCCGCCTGGAAATGGGATCCGCGCACCAGACCGCATGTTACCGACATCAACAACGCCACGGATGGCGACATCCTGATCGCCTATGCGCTGGCGCTGGCGGCGGGGCAATGGAATCGGCAGGACTATGCCGAAGCATCCGCAGCCATAGCCTCCGTCATCCTCAAGAAAACAATGGTGCAACGCGGCGGACGCACGCTCCTTCTGCCGGCCGCCAGCGGTTTTGGCGAGAGCGATCGTGCCGATGGTCCGGTGGTCAATCCGTCCTATCTGATTTTCGAAGCCTTTCCGGTGCTCAATCTCGTCGCGCCGTCGCCGCTCTGGAAAGCGGTGGCAGATGATGGGGTGGCGCAGATCGGCGCCTTCGCGTTTAGTGACAGAAAACTGCCCGCCGACTGGGTATCGGTGAAGACGAAGCCCCAGCCGGCATCGGGATTTCCGCCGGAATTCGGATATAATGCGGTGCGCATACCGCTCTATCTTGCAAGGGCGAATATGGGCTCGCCTGAACTGCTTTCGCGCTTGAAGGACGGCATGACGCTGGAAAGCGGCGCTGCCGGGACCTTCGATCTGAAGAGCGGCGCAGTGAAGGACGTGCTGTCCGATGCCGGCTATCGTATCATACCGGCCCTGGCCGCCTGCATGGCCGGGGGTCCTGCCGTTTCCGCCGAACTTAAAAGCTTCCAGCCAACGCTTTATTATCCTTCCACATTGCATCTTCTGGCATTGTCGTTTCTGGCAAGGAATAACGGGGAATGCCGATGAACAAGCCGCTGTCGACCTCGGCTCTCATTCTGCTTCTGATTGCGCTTGCTGCCTTCCACTGGCGTGACAGCATTCTCGGGCGCGTGTCGGACGTGCACACGTCGGCGGTGGGCGACAACCGTGCGGCGCTGCGCATTTCACCGGCGGCCAATCCGGCGCAGATCAGTGCTTTCGTGAAAAACCGTGAGATGGCGCAGGTAGCAACACCCGCCACCACACCGCCAGTCACTGTTCCGGCGAGTGATCCGTTACCGGTAACGCAGATGGGTGGGCAGACGCCGCAAACGCAGACGGCACAGGCCCCGCGCACGCCCACGCCCGCATCGACCGATATGCCCGAAGTCGATCTCAGCGCGCTGCGCTATTTTGCGGCCCGGGGTGATACCCAACGCCTTCAGGCCGAAATTGCGCGTCTTCGCACGCTCTACCCCAACTGGACGCCGCCCGCCGACCCTCTCGCCATTCCCGAAAACGGCGATCCCAAGCTTGATGCGATGTGGCAGCTTTATACCGATGGCCGTTATGCCGAGGTGCGGAAGGCGATCGCCGATCGCCAGCAGGCTGAGCCCGGCTGGCAACCGCCCGATAATCTTATCGGCATGCTTTCACTTGCAGAAGCCCGCCAGCGGCTCGTCAATGCGTCCGACCTCAAACAATACTCGGCGGTGGTGGATACGGCTGCGAGCAATCCTGGCCTGCTGACCTGCGGCGAGGTCGATGTCCTGTGGCGGGTTGCCGATGCCTTCGCCAATACCGACCGGATGGGGCGGGCACGCGACGCTTATCTTTACGTCCTCAACAACTGTACGGCCGCCAGCGACAGGCTCGCGACGGTGCAGAAGGCATCTGCGCTTTTGCCGGCGGAGATGATGGGCGAATTGCTGGCCAAGGAAAAACCGGGTGCCGATGGTCAGCTGGAATTCGAGCCGGTCAAGAACGATCTTGCCCGACAGTTCGTGGCAAAGGCTGGAGAGAAGCCGAAAGAGGGCGAAAAAGAGAGCGTTACCGTTCCTTCCGCCTATCTGATGCGGCTTGAAAGGCTCGCGGAGACCGATAAGCTCGCAAGCGACGCCCTGCTGCTCGGCTGGTATAATATCCGCCAGAAGAACATGACGGAGGCGGAGAAGTGGTTCCGCAAGGCGCGTGAGGAAGAAGACAGCGCGTCGGCCTCGCAGGGTTTGGCGCTGGCGCTGATCGACCGTAACGAGCCGCGCGAGGCCGAAGACGTCATGTATAAATGGCGCAACGCCTCCGATGATGCGCTCGCGACCTATCTTGCCGCCACGGCCAATCTTCTGGCCTTGCAGCCGCCGGTCGTCCTGCCGCCGGACGTTTTGCAGCGGATTGCGGGGGAAACGATGACGCGTAAGGATGCGGCCACCGCCCAGCAATTCGGCTGGTATTCGCTTGCCTTCCGGCAGACGCCGCTCGCGTTGCAATGGTTCAGTACGGCCCTTGGCTGGAAGCCCGATGATGAGCCTTCAGCCTATGGCATGGCCGTCAGTTATCACGATCTGCGTAATCTGGCCGGTCTGCGTGGCATCCAGCAGCAATGGGCGAGCCGCTCTCAACGCATCGCCGATGTGGGGACAGCGCGGATGGTCGACCAGTCGAGGCAGATGGTTGCGCCCGTATCCACGCCGCCCATTGCCCAACAGGTGACGGCGCCCACACCGAGCTATGTGCCGCAAGGCGGTACGGCGGTGGTTTATGACCAGCCTGTCGTCCAGCAGCAGCCCGAACCTTCGCGCAAACAGGCGCGCCGGCCGGCCCCGGCGCAAAGGGACGCGAGCGCCGCCTCCCGTCCACGGTCCTGCGCGGCCTATCCCGATCCGCAGCGTCTGCCGCCGCAGCAGGCGCTTGATCTCGGCTGGTGCCTGATGCAAACGAACCGTCCGGCAGAGGCGTTGAAAGCCTTCGAATCCGCGATTGAAGGCGGCAAGTCGACGGTGAAAAGCGACGCGGCCTATGGCCAGAGTCTTGCCTATCTGCGCATGGGGCTGACGGATCATGCCGCCGTATCGGCGACGAAATCGCACATCGATCGCCCGCGCGCGACCGAATTGCAGGTCTCGATCCTGGCCGACAGGGCGGTTTCCGCCTTCCAGACCAAACGTTATGCAGAAACGCTGCTGCTGCTCGACCAGCGGGCGCGCCTGGCCGACGAGCGCACGGACCTTATGGTTCTGCGTGGCTATTCCTATCTCGCCATGCGCCGGTATGCCGATGCGGCCCAGATTTTTGAAAGCCTGACGGCCATCGGAAATCAGGATGGCATCAAGGGACTGGCGGCCGTGCGTGCAGCCAGGCCGAGCAACGGTCCGCAGGGTGGCGGCTGACGGCGGGCACAGGGCTCGTCGTCGCTATTTAGCATCTGTCAGATTGCGGATGATGCGCATGAAGATGCGCGCGCCGATACCGATCAACGCGTCCGGAAAGTCGTAATCGGGATTGTGCAGATTGGGGTAATCCCTGCCTGCGCCGAGAAAGAACATGGCTGACGACGAGACGGTGCGGAAACGTCCGAAATCCTCCGAGGCCCGCATGGGCAGACCTTCGGAGTCATACGGAATCTTCTCCTCGTCGAGTGCCTGCCTTATGTACGCGACCGCCTCTGGCGCATTTTCGCAATGCAGGAAAATATCGTCATAGGCGATGTCGAGTGTCAGTTGCTGCTCGTTTGCGACTTTCTTCGCCAGCTTTTCCGCGGCTGCACAAAGCCTTTCCATCCTGTCGTCGTTCAAGGTTCTGAGCGTTGCCCATATTTCCGCATCGGCTGCGGAAATACCGAAGGCGGCCTCGCCCATCACGGCATGGGTGATTGTCACCATCGAAAAATCGGGTTCCGGTGGGAAGCCGGAACCCAGTTCGGCCAAGGCGGGCATCAGCCTGGATATGGCCCGCATGGGCGAAACGCCGTGTTCCGGTGAAGAGGCATGCGCCGTCTTGCCCGAAAGACGGATCTTGATGCCTCGAGATGCGCAATTGACCGGCCCTTCCAGCACGCTGACGTGGCCGAGCGGCAGGCCGGGAAGGTTGTGCAGCGAAAAAGAATAGTCGGGTCTTATCTCGTCAAAGCGCGGGTCGGCGAGAACAGCGGCGGCACCGGCGCCCGTTTCCTCCGCGGGCTGATAGAGCAGGATGACGCGGCCGGATTGCGGCCTTTGCCTGGAGAGGCCGAGCGCCAGTGCCGTCAGGATGGTGGAATGTCCATCATGGCCGCAAAGGTGGCCTTTGCCATCGGTGCCGGAGCGATGATCGGCCATGCTCTTTTCTTGGATGGGCAGAGCATCGAGTTCCGAGCGGATCAGGATTGCCGGGCCGGTTTTACCGCTGTCATAGACCGCCGCCACGCCATTCCCGCCGAGATCGGCAAGAAGCCGGTCGGGTTTTGCCTGCGCGAGGAAAGTGCGTATGCGCCGAGCGGTTTCCTTTTCCTCGCCGGAAATTTCCGGATGGCGGTGCAGGTCATGGCGAAGCTCGATAAGATCGAGCATGTCCTTGTTGGTCAGAAACATCTAGTATCCTTGCAAGTCGGCGAGCGGGTTTTCCCGCCGCAACTTACAGGTCGATGCCGTCAATGCAAAACCTTTGGCGGTAGCCAGCGCTTGGCGGTCGTTTTTGGTTTGGCGGCGAGCGTGACGATATCTGGCGGCAGCGAAGACTTGACTTTTGCCTGTTCCAACCGCGCAAGGGCGGCGCGGGCTTTTTCGGCATATTCCAGATGTGCCGCATCGTCGGAGTGATAATGCTGCAGCCGTTCCAGGATTTCCGCCGCTTCCATCTGTCGTTCGGCGGCAATCAACGCCACCGCGCATTTGTACAGTGCTTCCCGGTGGAAGGGAGCGCGGTTGGTCACCTGGCGGAAGGCCTCTGATGCCTCGTGAAATTGCCGCTGCGCCAGTCGCGTCTCGCCGATGCGCAGCCACAGGACGACGGGTTCCTGGCCTACTGCCAGAAGGCTGAGAAAGGCGATTTCGGCCTCCCGGAATTCACCGCGGTCGAAGGCGAGATTGGCAAGCCCGAACTGCGCGCCGAGATGATCCGGGGCTGCGGAAAGAACCTGCCCGAAGGCAATGTTGGCCTCGGCCTTCTTGCCGGTCTTGTAGAGTTTCAGCGCCTGTTCGTAGACGAAGCGGATACTGCGCGGATTAAGCGTGCCGCCGAGATTGTCGCCCGAGCGGGTGCGAAAGAGCGTGCAGCTCAGCTTGTGTTCTTCGGGGCCGAAGAAATACTTATAGGGCTCGTTGCCGCGCAGGAAATCGTAGGTCCTGAAACCCTGTTCGATCGCCCTGCGGATACAATGCCCATGCAGCACGAGGCCGGGGGACGGTGTCTTCCAGTTCTCGTCGCGACCGGTAATGTAGAACAGGACCGATTTTTTTCGCCGGTCGATGATGTTGGCGAGCGCGCCGAGCGGCTGGTCGCCAAACCAGAGCACTGGCACTTCCAGGTCGCCGCGCAGCCAGACGTCCATCAGCATCTGCCGCGTGGCGCCGATCAGGAGTTCGGTACGCTCCTTGCCCTTATGCGGCGCCCAGCGAATGCGCCAGAAATCGAACAGGATGACCATGTCCCGCTTGATGGTGTCCCTTGTTGCGAAGGTAATGCGGTACTCGTCGCCGCCCTCCACCTTTCGCAGGAAGCGCCTGAGCTTCTGCCGCGTCTGGCTGCTCATATGGCTTTCAAGATAACCGTCGAAAGTCTGGGGCAGGGACACCACCGGGCAGATGCAATTGTTGATGTTGTAGGAGTTTGTCGGCATGTTGTCGCGGAACATGACGAGTGGTCCCTGAAGGGCGCGGATCATCGCATCGCGTCTTTCCGGCGGACCGGAGAGATAGTCGAGCTTCAGTTCGGTCCAATTCTGTTGTCGAATGTAGGAACAGAACCCCGCCACCGCGTGATTTTCATAGTCCGGCAGAGAAATGAAACCGGTGTAGTCCGCCGCCGCATTGCCGGCCATGACGATGCTGTCGTGAAAGCGACCGGTTTTCTTGTCCGGTTCGGTGACGATGCGGAGGGGAAAAAACGCCACATAGGGCGAGCCTTCCGGGCGTTCGCGGAGCGCAAGGATGAACCAGCGCCTGCGGCGCGGCATATAATCCCGAAGCCAGCCCCAGGAGAGAAAATGCCGGGCATGGGGATCGGCCATGAATACCGCGTCCCAGTTTTCACGGATCGCCTCAAAGCCAGCGTCGGTGTCGATGATGTCGATGCGCATTCTTGCCCCCTCCCAATACCGATCACACATTCGGGAGGCTTCATTTTATGGGTAAACGGTCGGCTTCAAATATTCCCTTCGGGTGAAAGCCGGGCATCAAATGGGATTAGCCCATGGGCCATTGGTCGATTACCGCACCGCGACAAAAAAGACCTTGTCAGCCGGTTGCAGCACTCTAACATGCGAGGCTGAATGCGTCCGGCTCAACGGATCGCATGGCACGGGAGTTCTCATATGGCTGTTCCTTTCATGCTTCTGACCGGCGCCAGCCGCGGGATAGGGCATGCCACCGTCAAGCTGTTTCAGGAAAAGGGCTGGAGGATTCTCACCGTTTCGAGACAGCCCTTTTCGGAGGAATGCCGGTGGCCATCTGCGCGCGAGAGCCATATCCAGGCCGATCTTGAGGATTTGTCGCGGATCGATGATCTGGCAGACGAGGTGCGCTCGCGCCTGCCGGAAGGCAAGCTTGCCGCCCTCGTCAACAATGCGGGGATTTCTCCCAAGGGTGAGGGCGGAAGCCGCCTGGGGGTGATGGAGACGACGGCGGACGTGTGGACGCGGGTGATGAATGTCAACCTTATCTCCACCGCGCTGCTTGCCCGTGCGCTGCTGCCGGAACTGGAGGTTGCCAGGGGCTCGATCGTCAACGTCACCTCCATCGTCGGATCGCGGGTTCATCCATTCGCGGGCGTTGCCTATGCTGCTTCCAAGGCGGCGCTTGCGGCGCTGACGCGGGAGCTCGCGCATGAGTTCGGACCGCGCGGCGTGCGCGCCAATGCCATCGCGCCGGGCGAAATCAACACCGCCATCCTGTCGCCCGGAACGGCCGAACTGGTGGATGCGCAGGTGCCGCTCGGCCGCCTCGGCAACACTGCCGAGGTGGCGCAGACCATCTATTTCCTCTGCTCGGAACAGTCGAGCTACATTAACGGCGCGGAAATTCACATCAATGGCGGCCAGCACGTCTGACGCCGCAGTCCATCAACCGAAACGGAGCCCTTATCGATGACCATCCTGCCCAATTCCGTCGAGGCACGCGATATCGCCTATCAGATGCACCCGAACGTCAACCTGCGCAAATTCGAAAAGACCGGCGGTCTGGTTATCGAAAGCGGCGAGGGCATCTATGTGACCGACAGCAGCGGCAAGCGCTATATCGAGGCGATGGCAGGGCTGTGGTCGGTAGCGCTCGGTTTCGGCGAAAAGCGGCTGGTGGATGCGGCAACGAAGCAGATGCAGAAGCTGCCCTATTACCACACCTTCTCCTACAAGACCCATGGCCCCTCCGTTGATCTCGCCGAACTGCTGATCGAGCTGGCACCTGTGCCGATGTCCAAGGTGCATTTCACTTCCTCCGGCTCCGAGGCCAACGATCTCGTTGCGAAAATGGTCTGGTATCGCTCGAATGCGTTGGGCAGACGAGACAAGAAGAAGATCATCGGCCGCATCAAGGGTTATCATGGCGTAACCATCGCTTCGGCCTCTATCACCGGCCTGCCGCGCAACCATGAAAGCTTCGACCTGCCGCTTGACCGCATGCTGCATACGGCCTGCCCTTCCTATACGCATTTCGGTAAGGACGGCGAAAGCGAAGCGGAGTTCACTGCGCGTATCCTCGGCGAACTGGAAGAGCTGATCCTGCGCGAAGGTCCCGAGACCATCGCCGCCTTCTGGGGTGAGCCGGTGATGGGCGCGGGTGGCGTTCTCCTGCCACCGGAAGGTTATTGGGAAGGCGTACAGACCATCTTGAAGAAATACGACATCCTGCTTGTCGTGGATGAGGTGATCTGCGGTTTTGGCCGCACCGGTAGGATGTTTGCCTGCGAGACCTATGACATCAAGCCAGACGTCCTTGTCGTCTCCAAACAGATTTCGTCGTCCTACATGCCACTTTCGGCGATCATCATGAACGACAATTTCTATCAGCCGATCGCCGATGAATCAGACCGTATCGGCTCCTTCGGCCATGGTTACACAGCCTCCGGCCATCCGGTCGCAACGGCTGTGGGCCTCGAAAACCTGAAGATCATTCAGGAGCGCGATCTGATCGGCAATGTCGCGCGTCTGGAAGGCAAGTTTCTCGATCATCTGAAGTCGCTTGCCGATCATCCGCTCATCCATTCATCGCGTGGCATAGGCCTTATCGGTGCGCTGGAGGTGAAGCCATGGAAGGGCATGAAACCGGGCGATACGACGCTGGCGCTTGCCGCGGCCATCGAAAGCGAAGGCGTCATCACCCGGCCTATCGGTGAATCCATTTGTTTCTGCCCGCCACTGATCATCACGGCCGAGCAACTGGATGAGCTGTTTGCCGGCGTCAAGCGCGGTCTCGATAACGCGCTGGCGGCAAGAGGCTGAGGGCTTGAGGATCGCATCGGCCGGCATCCGGCCGATGCTTCTATCCGCGATAGGCCACAAGCACCGCGCCGCAGGCAATCAGCACAACGCCGAGCCAATTGGGCAGCGACAGTCTTTCCCCCAGAAAAAGCACCGCAAAAACGGCGACGAAGACGACGCTCAGCTTGTCGATGGGCGCGACGCGGGCGGCATCGCCGATTTTCAGCGCCCGGAAATAACATATCCAAGACGCGCCGGTCGCCAGACCCGAAAGCACTAGGAATAACCAGGTTCGCCCCGAAATGGCGGAGGGCTGCTGCCAGTTCCCGGTAATGTAGACCATCATGCCCGCGGCGGCGAGAATGACGATGGTGCGGATGAAGGTGGCGAAATCGGAATTGACGTTTTCGATGCCGATCTTGGCGAAAATGGCGGTCAGCGCCGCAAAGGCTGCCGATAGCAGCGCCCAGAATTGCCAGGCCAGAAACAGGTTTTTCATGCGGCCACTCCGTTTATAGCCTGACACCTCGTCTGGCTTTATAGCATCGCCGGGCCAATAAAAACCGTTTTCGTCGAGGTGCGGAACGACGAAAGGCCGGCGCATCCACTGGATACGCCGGCCTTCGTGCGGGGCCTGTCCGGACGGACCGGAACAGGCAGGACCTTGGGAGGTCGTATTATTCTGCGGGCTGAACAGATGCCGGCAGGGAATCGACATCGGCGATGCCGGAGATTTCCTCCTTGCCGCTGAGGACGCGCGCGAGTTGCGCCTCATCCAGTTCACCTTCCCAGCGGGCGACAACGATGGTGGCAACCGCATTGCCGACGAAGTTGGTGAGCGCACGGCATTCAGACATGAAGCGGTCGATGCCGAGGATCAACGCCATGCCGGCGACCGGAACCGAAGGCACAACTGACAATGTGGCGGCAAGCGTGATGAAGCCTGCGCCGGTGATGCCGGCTGCGCCCTTGGAGGACAGCATTGCCACCAGCAACAGCAGGATCTGTTCACCGAAGGACAGGTGGATACCGGTCGCCTGTGCGATGAACAGGGCAGCCAGCGTCATATAGATGTTGGTGCCGTCAAGGTTGAAGGAGTAACCGGTCGGGATGACGAGACCGACGACGGAGCGCTTGCAGCCCGCCTTTTCCATCTTGCTCATCAGGCCGGGCAGGGCGGCTTCCGAAGAAGAGGTGCCGAGAACCAGCAGCAGCTCTTCCTTGATATAGCGGATCAGCGCGACGATGGAGAAGCCGTTGTAGCGGCAGACGGCGCCGAGAACCACAAACACGAACAGCGCTGACGTGACGTAGAAGGTGCCGATCAGCATGGCGAGGTTGGTGACCGACGAGATGCCGTATTTGCCGATAGTGAAAGCCATGGCGCCAAAAGCACCGATGGGAGCTGCCTTCATCAGGATCGCGACCAGCTTGAAGATCGGATACATCATGGCGTGCATGAAATCGGTGACGGGCTTGCCCTTTTCACCGACGATGCCGAGCGCGATGCCGAACAGGACCGAGAAGAACAGCACCTGCAGGATATCCCCGCTGGCGAAAGCGCCGACGATGGTGGTCGGAATGATGTTCATCAGGAAGCCGGTGATGGTCTGCTCATGGGCCTTGTCGGCGTAGGTCGCGACGGCCTTGGCATCCAGCGTCGCCGGATCGATGTTCATGCCGGCGCCCGGCTGCACGGTATTGGCAACGATGAGGCCAACGACGAGCGCGAGCGTGGAGAAGACCAGGAAGTAAATCATGGCCTTGCCGGCTACGCGGCCAACCTTCTTCATGTCGTTCATGCCGGCAATGCCGGTCGCGACGGTAAGGAAGATGACGGGAGCGATGATCATCTTGACGAGGCGGATGAAGCCGTCGCCGAGCGGCTTCAGCTCTTCGCCGAAAGCCGGATAGAAATGGCCGAGCGCGATACCGGCGATGATGGCCACCAGAACCTGAAAATACAGGTGCTTGTAAAATGGCATTTTGGCGTGGCCTGCGGCCACGGCTGTCGTATCGATCATGTTTTTTCCTCCTCGGCCTCACCCTGCCTTTATTGGCCTCCCGGGATCGCCGTGTCGTTGACGGCTTCGCGCCGATTGAGGAGTCATGTGCAATACGCATGCCAGACTTGATTATTTGCCGTAACTGGCTGATTTCAAAAGTAGTTTTTATTGAAGCTTCGCCAGCTCACGGCCGTTTGTGCGGAATTCCGGACAAAATCTCTTGAAGTTTGTGTGTAAAACCGCACAATCGTCTCATGACCTATCAGGATCAGGCACCTCACTCTCAGGCGAAACGGCGCGCGCAATGGCTGGCGTTGGCTGGCTTGTGGCTTCTGGTCAGCCTGGCCATGCTGCTGGTGGCCGATGAGTTCGCCCGACGCCAGGCGATACGCACCGCCGCCACCGAGGCCTCTACGGATGCTGAACTGAAGATCGCACTACTGAATGTCGCGCTGGAGCGGCCGCGCGCTATTCCGCTGGTGCTATCTGGGGATCCCGATCTTGCCGCCGCTCTTGATGGCGGCGGTGCACCTGCCCTTGATCGGCTGAACCGCAAGCTGGAAGGCCTGATCGAAGGCACGCAGTCCTCGGTGATCTACGTCACCGGGCCGACTGGGCTGACCATTGCCTCCAGCAATTGGCGCCAGGACGACAGCTTCGTTGGCTCCAACTACGCCTTCCGCGAATATTTTCAGGCGGCGATGAAGACGGGCATGTCCGAACATTATGCGCTTGGCAATGTCAGCCGCCGGCCGGGTCTTTATATTTCCCGCCGCATTGATGCCAGCGACGGGCGGCCGCTCGGCGTCGTGATCGCCAAGGTGGAATTTAACCGTCTGGAATCGGACTGGAACATCGGCGGCAAACCCGTTTATGTGGTCGACAGGAACGGTGTCGTGCTGATGACCAGCGTTCCGGAGTGGCGGTTCAAGACCGTTGCGCCCATCGACGAGGCGCGGCGGAAGATCATTGCCGAAAGCCTGCAATTCGGCAATGAGACACTGGCGACCCTGCCATTTCGGGCGGCCCGGTCGTCGGGGGACAGCGTGCCACTGATCCATGTCGATGGGCCGGGGCGGGAGCGTGGCGATTATCTGCAACTGGAAGTGCCAGTGCCGACGACGTCATGGACCCTGCATTATCTGCAGCCCGTCGCACCGGCACTGAATGCTGCGATCCGTGAGGGAAGGGTGGTGGCGCTGGCGACCCTGATGCCGCTGATGGCGCTTTCCGCGCTCTGGCTGTGGCGCAGACACAAGGCGCTTCAGGAAAAGGAAGAGGAACAGCGTGCCCGCGCTGAACTGGAATTGAAGGTGCAGGAGCGGACCCGCGACCTGACAAAAACGCGCGATCATCTGCAGGCCGAAATTACCCTGCATGAAAAGACCACCGGCGAATTACGCAATGTGCAGCACGAGTTGGTTCAGGCCAATCGCCTTTCCATTCTGGGCCAGGTGGCGGCGGGCGTGGCGCATGAAATCAACCAGCCGGTGGCGACCATCCGCGCTTTCGCCGATAATGCCCGCACGTTGCTAAAACGCGATCGTCTGGCCGAAGCCAATGAAAATCTGGAAGATATCGCCGCTCTCACCGAACGTATCGGCACCATCACCACCGACCTTAAGATACTGGCACGCAAGGGCCGCACGGCCGCCGAACCCGTGAGTGTCAGATTGGTCATCGAAGGTGCGGTCGTGCTGTTGCGCAGCCGTTTTTCCGGGCAGATGGATGCGCTGGATATCGCCCTGCCCGATCAGGAAATGAAGGTGCTCGGCAGCCGTATTAGGCTCGAACAAATCCTCATCAACCTCCTGCAAAACGCGCTGGAAGCCACGGAAACGATTGACACCGCACGTGTCGAGGTGCGGGTGCGGGAGGAGGGCGACATGGTTGTGATTTCGGTCAGCGACAATGGCACCGGCATTCCTGAGGCCATCCGCGCCCAGCTTTTTTCACCCTTCAACACATCAAAGGAAAGTGGCCTCGGTCTCGGCCTCGTGATCTCCAACGACATTGCCTCCGATTATGGCGGCCGCATCGAGGTGACGAGCGGCGAGGCGGGCACGGCTTTTTCCGTATATCTGAAGCGAGCATGACATGATGGCAGGTGGAACCATATTTCTGGTGGACGACGATTCCCAACTGCGCAAGGCGATGGTGCAGACGCTGGAACTCGACGGATTGCCGGTCACATCCTTTTCCCGGGCCGAACAGGCGCTTGCGGCCCTGAGCGAAGATTTTGACGGTGTCATCATCACCGATGTGCGCATGCCGGGCATGACAGGTCTGGAATTTTTCGACCATGTCCGCAAGATCGACGCCGATCTGCCTGTTATCCTCATCACCGGCCATGGCGATGTGCCGATGGCCGTCGATGCGCTTCACAACGGCGCCTATGATTTCATCGCCAAACCCTTTCCCGCCGAACGCATGGTGGAAAGCGCGCGCCGGGCGCTGGAAAAACGCCGTCTCGTGCTGGAAAACCGCGCGCTTCGCCGGGCTGCGGGACAGGCGGAGGACGATCTGCCGTTGATCGGCCAGACGCCAGCCATGGAGCGCCTGCGCACAACGCTGCGCCATATTGCCGATACGGATGTGGATGTGTTGGTGGCAGGCGAGACGGGCAGCGGCAAGGAAGTGGTGGCGACAGCGCTGCATCGCTGGAGCAAGAAGCGTTCAAAGAGCAATTTCGTGGCGCTGAATTGCGGCGCGCTGCCGGAAACGGTGATCGAAAGCGAGCTTTTTGGCCATGAGCCGGGGGCGTTTACCGGTGCACAGAAAAAGCGTGTCGGCCGTATCGAACATTCGAGCGGCGGCACGCTGTTTCTGGACGAGATCGAAAGCATGCCGCTTGCCGTTCAGGTGAAGATGCTGCGTGTGCTGGAAATGCGCGAGGTCTCACCGCTTGGATCTAACGAGGAAAGGCCAGTCGATATCCGCGTGGTGGCGGCGGCCAAGGTCGATCTCGGTGATCCGGCCGAGCGAGGCAGCTTCCGCGAGGATCTCTATTACCGGCTAAACGTGGTGACGTTGTCCATTCCGCCGCTGCGCGAACGCAAGGCGGACATTCCGCTGCTGTTTTCCCATTTCGTCACCAAGGCTGCTAACCGTTTCAACATGCCGGTACCGCAGATCAGCGCCGGCACGTCCCGCCGGCTTCAGGAGCATGATTGGCCGGGCAATGTTCGGGAACTCGGGCATTTCGCCGAAAGGGTGGTGCTGGGCCTGGAGGTCGAACCTGCGGCCACGTCCGCTTCGCAATCCGCTCTTCCCGTTTCCGGCACCCTGCCGGAGCGCATGGACGAGATCGAGGCCCATATCATCCGTGAAACGCTGGAGCAGTCGAACGGAGACGTGGCGGAAACCATCGCGACGCTCGGCATTGCCCGCAAGACATTCTACGACAAGCTGCAGCGGCATGGCATCAACCGGGCGGATTATGTGAAGAGCGCTACGGTGTGAGGGTCGCTCATGGAAAAGCCGCGGACGGTTCCATCCGCGGCCTGACAATGACGGCAGTATCGATGTTGGCGGTCTTCCCGATCAGCCTGCGACGCAGAAATGGCGCTGACCATCGTTACCGACATAGGTGCCGGACCGGCTGTTGAAGCTGCGATAGCGCTGCGAGCAATAGTCGTACCAGGCATTTGTCCAAGGCTCGATGGTGCGGTAGGTCCGGCGCGGCTGGTAATAGCCGGGATTAGTGTCATAGACCGGCTGGGCGCGGTAAACCGGTGCCGGACGATAGACCGGAGCGGGGCGATAAACTGGCTGCGGTGCCGGCTGATAATAGCGGTAGTCCGGCTCTTCATACACATAGCTCGGCTCGTAACGACGGGGCGGGTCGATATAGACGCGCTCATCATCGACTGGGCCTGGCCGCGACATTGCGGAGCCGACGGCGACACCGGCGGCGAGACCGAGGACGCCACCCAGAATGGCGGCATCGCGACGGTCGTGGCGGTCCCAGTCGCCGGCGGATGCGCTGCTGAGGGGAACGATCGTGGCGGCGGCGACAGCAATTGTCAGAACTGTTTTGGCTGCAAAGGACGACATGGTGTTTTTTCCATCCAAGTGGCAGGGCGCTGCCAGTTGCAAATTCGATGGTTAAGGAAATACAGCCCGGCTGCTGAACGGGCGCTGAATGAATTGTGGCGGACCGGCGGCGGCCCGCAATTCCTGTTTGCGCGCGGCGTACTTCGCGGTAGAACTCAAGAGCAAACAGGACGCACCGATGAGCCTTTCCCACATATCATTCAATCCCGACACCTCGCACGAAGACCGAGCACAGGCCATTCGCGATACGCTGCGTGACGCCATTGTAGACCGGCGGCTCGCACCGGGAACGAAATTGTCGGAAGCGGAAGTGGGAACCCTGTTCGAGGTAAGCCGCACGGTGGTGCGGGCAGCCCTACAGATGCTGGCCTACGAGGGTCTGGTCAAGGCTGAGCGCAATCGCGGCGCCTTCGTTTCCAATCCCACGCCGGATGAGGCGCGGCAGGTTTTTGCCTCGCGCCGGCTGATCGAACCGGGCGTGGTGGATGCGGCGATCGAAAAGATCACCCCTGCGGCAGCGAAGAAGCTGAGGGAGCATCTGGTTGAGGAAAGCCGCCACCAGCTTGAGCGTGGTCCAACCGCCAGACGCGCGGAGATCAAGGCGTCGGGCGATTTTCACCTGATGCTCGCCGCGCTTGCCGGCAATGCCATCCTTGAAAAATTCATGGATGAGCTGGTGGCGCGTTCCTCGCTGGTCATCGCGCTCTATGGCCGCTCGGGCGTCTCTAGCTGTGGTCACAACGATCATGCCGACCTACTGGATGCTCTGGAGGCAAAGGATGCGGCGAAAGCCCGTGCGTTGATGCTGCGGCATCTTGACCACATCGAAGCCGATCTCGATCTTCGAATGAAGGAAGGGTTGGCACTCAAGGACGCGCTGGCGCTTTGATGCCCACCCCTCTTGCGGATAGGGATGGGCAGCATGTTTCAGGGATCAGGCAGCGTAACGGCTGATAGCCAGATCGTGCGTGTCGATCTCCGGCTTGTTCCCGCTGATCATGTCGGCAAGCACCCGGGCCGAGCCACAGGACATTGTCCAGCCAAGCGTGCCATGGCCGGTGTTGAGATAAAGATTGCTGTAGCGGGTGGCGCCGATGACGGGCGTGCCATCCGGCGTCATCGGACGAAGGCCGCACCAGAACTTCGCCTGGCTCTGATCGCCCGCGCCGCCGAACAGATCTTCCACCGAATGGGCGAGCGTTTCCTGGCGTGCTGCCGGCAAATCCTTGCTGAAACCGGCTATTTCCGCCATGCCACCGGCGCGAATGCGCGAGCCGAGGCGGGTGATCGCCACCTTGAACGTCTCGTCCATGACCGTGGAGACCGGTGCGCGTTCTTCTTTCACGATCGGAACCGTGATGGAATAACCCTTTACCGGATAGACCGGCAAGGTCAGCCCAAGTTGACGCACGAATTGCGGCGAATAGCTGCCCAGCGCCGCCACGAAGATATCCGCCTCCATCAGGCCACGCGTCGTTTCCACGGCCTTGATGCGGCTCCCTTCGACAATGGGTCGCATGATGCCGGTGTCGTAA
Organism: Agrobacterium sp. NPDC058088; assembly: GCF_042885035.1. NCBI lineage: Bacteria > Pseudomonadati > Pseudomonadota > Alphaproteobacteria > Hyphomicrobiales > Rhizobiaceae > Agrobacterium > Agrobacterium sp. NPDC058088. The sequence continues at coordinate 550,284 of NZ_JBHVSU010000003.1, forward strand.
AGGAAGGTGACGCCCGCCTCTTCCGCCATGCGCGCAAGTTCCGTCGTAAATATGAAGCAGTCACCGGTCTCATCGCCGGGCAGTCGCAGGCCGCCGACGATCTTCTCCTTGGCGGGCGCAAGGCCGGGTTCGATGGCGGCGCAGCCGTCACGGTCGAGAATTTCGAACGGTACGCCGCCCGCCGTCAGAACGTCCACATCCTTGCCGATGGCGTCGAACTGCTTCTGGGTGCGGAATACTTCCAGCGTGCCCTGCATGCGCTGGTCATATTCGATGCCGGTCTCTTCACGCAGTGCCATCAGGCAGTCACGGCTGTACTCGGCAACGCGCACCATGCGGCTCTTGTTGATGGCATAACGCGCCGAGGTGCAGTTGCGCAGCATCTGGCTCATCCAGCGCCAGGCGGCCGGGTCGGCTGTCGGGCGGATAATCAGCGGCGCATGTTTCATGAACAGCCACTTCATTGCCTTCATCGGAATGCCGGGTGCCGCCCAGGGTGATGAATAACCGGGGGAGACCTCGCCCGCATTGGCAAAGCTGGTTTCGAGCGCTGCGGCCGGCTGGCGGTCGATCACCGTCACCTTGTGTCCGGCTTTGGCCAGATACCAGGCGGAGGTCACGCCGACGACGCCGGCTCCGAGGATAGTGACGTTCATGATCGTCTCACTTGTGATTGGCGGATGTTGAAGCGGTTGCCGGGCTCATGCCCGGCTGAATGTAACTGCGGCGGTAACGGTGACCGAGGCCGGTCAGTATCTCATAAGCAATCGTGCCGGCATCCGCGGCAATGTCTTCCAGCGTCTGCTCAGGCCCTATCATCTGCACGAGACTGCCCTGGGTCAATGTGCCTTCGGGCAGGGCGGATATGTCGAGAATGATGCTGTCCATCGAAACGCGCCCGGCAATCGGCAGACGAACGCCACCATACCAAGCCGCACCACGATTGCTGAGCGAACGCGGCAGGCCATCGGCGTAACCGGCGGCGATGGTCGCAAGGCGCGTCGAACCGCTCGTCGTGAAAGAGCCGCCGTAACCGACGAGCGACCCGGCGGGAACGGTGCGGGTCTGGATGACGGCGAGATCAAGACGGACGACCGGCTTCATCGGATTGGGGCCGGCAGCGGAAGGCGCGCCGCCATAAAGCGCGATGCCGGGGCGCAGCAGAGCGTTGTGATAGTCGCTGCCGAGAAAAATTCCGCCCGAATTGGAAAAGCACACCGGCGTTTCGGAAAAGGTGGCTGCGGCCCTACCCATCACGGCAAGCTGCGCGGCATTGGAAACATGGTCCGGTTCGTCGGCACAGGCCAGATGGCTCATGACGAAAGCGATCTCGATTCCATCGAGCATTTGCGGCTGTGCGATGAGGATTTCAAGCTCTGCTGGTGATAGCCCTAGGCGGCACATGCCGGTATCGATCTGCACGGCGGCGGCGAGTGTTCTGCCAAGCTTCCTGGCCTGGCCTGACCATTGGGCAATCTGCTCCAGCGAATTCAAAACCGGGGTGATGGCCATGGCGGCGCAGGAGGTCTCATTCCCGGGCTGGAGACCATTGAGGACAAAAATCCGTGCTTCTGCCGAAAGCCGAAGCCTGAGTGCCAGCGCTTCATCGATATGGGCGACGAAGAAATTGCGGCAACCCGCCTCGAACAGAGTCTGCGAGACGATATCAGCGCCGAGACCATAGGCATCGGCCTTGACCACCGCTGCCGTCTGCGATTTCGGCGCCATCGCCGCAAGGGTCAGATAATTATCGCGCAATGCGCCAAGATCGATGGTCAGATGGCCGCTTGCACCACTGGCTGCCTGCTGGCGGCTGATCTGCATGTCCATGGTCGTTCACCCTCATTTTTATCCTATGAGAGTATTGCAACGATTATCGAATTTCTTGGCGATTGTTCGAACAAAATGCGATAGAATAGGAAATCACGCAATTTTCGTTGATCAATTGGAATTTTCTATGTCGTCCCTTGATGCGACCGACCGTCATATCATCCGCCTGCTTCGGCTGAACGCCCGCATAAGCAACGCAAAGCTTGCCGCAGAGGTCGGGCTTTCGCCGTCCGCGTGCTTGCGTCGCGTCGATATTCTCGAGCGCGAAGGCATTATCAGGGGTTATACGGCGCTGACCAGCGGCCTTGCCGGCGGCGAGGTGATTTCGGTCATCGTGCAGATCACGCTCGACCGGCAGACGGAGGATTTTCTCAACCGTTTCGAAAATGCGGTGCGGCGGTATCCGGAAATCCGCGAATGTTATCTGATGACCGGCGGTTCGGATTATTTCCTGCGTTGCGAGGCGGAGAGTGCGGGGGATTTCGAGCGGATTCACAAGGAAATTCTGTCGAAACTACCGGGGGTTTCGCGGATTCATTCTAGTTTTGCGATCAGGAATGTGTTGGCGACGCCGAAGGCGCGGTGAAGGGCGGTGAATACGCGGCCACCCCCCTCTGTCCTGCCGGACATCTCCGCCTCAAGGGGGGAGATCGGGTACGGCGGCCACTCGTTTCCACCCAACCATTTCACTACTGGATACGAGGCTCACTGAATACGGTTAACAAGCCGCTTGTCTATCTCCCCCCTTGAGGGGGAGATGTCCGGCAGGACAGAGGGGGGTAAACCCCACACTCCACGTATCGATGTCACCCCCACCACCGATAAAAATGATGCACCGGCCCCCGCCCATGTCCAACGACAAGCCCCCGCCCGGCATCAAGCGCCCCATTCAAATAGTCCTTCGCCAGCCCCACGGCCTCCTGCAATTCACGCCCCATCGCAAGATGCGCTGTAATCGCCGCCGCCAGCGTGCAGCCAGTGCCGTGGTCGTTTTTCGTCTCCACCCTCGGCGCAGAAAGCGCCTGCATGGTGTCATCTGCAAAGAGATAATCCGTGCTCTCAGGCCCATCGCCATGCCCGCCCTTGATGAGCACGGCCTTCGCACCGGCCTTCAGGATCAGCTCGGCCTGACGGGTAATCTCCTGCTCCGTCCCGGCAATAGGGGTTCCGGTCAGCAATGCCGCTTCGGGCAGGTTCGGCGTGACGATGGTGGCGAGCGGAAGAAGCTCGCGCCGTAACGTCTCGATGGCATCCTTATGCAGCAGCCGGTCACCTGACGTTGCCACCATGACAGGGTCAAGCACCACCGGTTGAGATTGCCGCCGAAGCCGTTCCGCGATGGCGGCGATGGTTTCGATCCGCGAGACCATGCCGATCTTCACGGCATTGACAGCGAGATCGGAAAAAACCGCATCCATCTGCGCGACAATCGTGGCGACCGAAATATCCTCCACAGCGGTCACGCCCTGCGTGTTTTGGGCGGTGATGGCGGTGATGACGCTGGCGGCATAGGCGCCGAGTGCGGAGAAGGTCTTGATATCGGCCTGGATCCCCGCACCGCCACCGCTGTCAGAACCGGCAATCGTCAATGCAATTGAAGTCATGGCTGTCTCGCTTTCAGCGCCGCGTCTATTGCAGAGCGGAAGTCCTTGGTTGCGCGGGCGATATCGGCTGCGCGGAAAATGGCGGAAATGACTGCTACCCCATCCGCACCAGCGGTGACGACGGCAGGCACGCGAGCAAGATCGATACCGGCGATTGCGCCAACCGGCATATCCGGCCGCCACTCCTTCAGCAGGGCACGCAGCATCGTAAAACCGTCGATACCGACCGGTTTGTCCGGATTGACCTTGGAAACGGTCTCAAAGACGCCGCCTATGCAGGCATAGTCGGCGGGCATGGAAGCTGCCCGTTCGGCATCGACGCGGTTCTTGACAGTAAGACCGATAATTGCCCTTTCGCCGAGAATGCGCCTTGCGGTCTCCGCGTCCATGTCGTCGGCACCCAGATGCACCCCATCGGCCCCGGAGGCGAGCGCCACGTCCACCCGGTCATTGATAACAAGCGGCACGCCGGTGCCGCCGATCGCCACGCGAATGGCGCGGGCGTTTTCGATCATCTCTCGCGTCGAGCCGTGTTTGTCGCGATATTGCAGGATGGTTGCCCCGTTGAGTGCAGCCGCCAGAGCAAGTTCCGGCAACGCTGCGACGTCGGAAAGACTGGCATCGACCAGCGCGTTGAGGCGATAATCAACCTTGTTCATGCTCAATCCTCGCATGCTTCATGATATCTTCACTGGAAATCTCGGAAAGCGCATCCAGAAATGCCGGTTCGAATGTGCCAGGGCCTTTGGCCTGCTTCGCGGCGAGTTCGGCAGAAACGCCCGTCACTGCGAGGGCGGAAGCCGCTGCTGCCAGCGGGTCTTTTTCCACTGCCATAAAGGCGGCGATGACACCGCCCGAAAGGCAGCCCGTGCCCGTTACCTTCGCCATCCAGGGATGCCCGTTGACGATGCCGACGTTGCGGGTTGTGTCGCGAAGATGATCCACCGGCCCGGTCTCGATCCTCACCGTATTCGGCACGTCGCCGATCAGGCTCATTTCTGCGCGGTTGCCACGGACGATCGTCGGGGAAAGGGTGATGAGTTCGCGTGCAAATCCCAGCCGGGACGGCGAGTAATCGCAATGGACGGGATCAACGATCCACGGCTTTCCAGCTTGGTTGGCGATCTCGATGGCCAGTCGGATGACCTTGCGCCGTTCGGCATCCAGCGTGCCGAGATTGACGGTAAGTGCATCCGCCTTGGTAACGAAGCTCTCGATTTCTTCCATCGAGGTCGTCATCGAGGGAATGCCGCCGATGACGGTGATGCCGTCGGCGGTGAATTTCTGCACCACGGTGTTCATCAGGCAATGCACGCGCGGACGGGTCTGGCGCACACGCTCGAGAATCTCGGCGGCCTTTGCCGCTGTCGGAAAATCGCCGCTCATGGCTGTTGCAACTCCACGGCGATATCGTCCGCTGCGGGGGCCTGCTTGATCAACTGCATCTCCTGCATGAAGGCGCCGAAACGGGCGTAACGGGCGCGGTCGAGTGCTGCAGGGCGCTTGGCGAAACGTGGCAAGGTGTCGAAGAAGGCCTGTTTGTTCAGGGCATCGTCAAGGTTCGGATAGGCCTTGATGAAAAGCTGCCAGGCGTCCTGCGGATGGTTGGTAATAAAGATCGCGGCCTGCTCCACGGCGGAGAGGAAACGCGGCAGGCGGCTGTCCTTTACAAGATCGGTGGGGGTGACGAAGATCAGCTCGTCATAGGCCGGCACGCCATGTTCCTCGGGGAAAAAGGAACGGCCCTCGTGGCCTTCGAGTTTCATCTGCGTCAGCTCGAAATTGCGGAAACCACCCAGAGTGGCATCCACCTTGCCAGCGATCAGTGACGGCGAAAGCGAGAAATTGACGTTGACGAGTTCGACATCATCCTTCGTCAGGCCGTCCTTTTCCAGCATGCGCTTCAGCATCGCATCCTCGAAGCCGGAAACGGAAAAACCGACCTTTTTGCCCTTCAGGTCCTTCAGGCTCTTGATCGGCCCATCGGCGAGAACCGTGACGGTGTTGAGCGGGGTTTCAACCAGCGTTCCGAAACGGACGAGCGGCAGACCGGCTTCATGGTCGAGATAGAGGTTCGGCTGGTAATGCACACCGATATCGGCCTGCTTTGCCGAGACGAGGCGCGGCACGGCGGAGGGATCGGCAGGCGGCACCAGTTCCACTTCCAGCCCAGCCTCGGTGAACAGGCCGCGTTCCTTGGCTATCACCATCGGTGCATGATCAGGGTTCACGAACCACTCAAGCAACACGGTCAGCTTGTCGGCGGCCTCAGATTGCATGGGCGCAAGCACGCTTGCCGCTGCGATGGCGAGGGAAAGAAGAGTTCGTTTCATGGTGCCGAAAGTCTCCGTAAATATCTGAAAGGAATGTTGTGTTCTGTTTCTTTGGCCCAGGGGGCGAGATTGGCTGTCGCCCGGTCCACGATCAGCCTGAGCACCACGGCCATGACGGCCAGAATGGCCATGGCGGCGAACATGGTATCGGTCTGCATACGGGCATTGGACTGGATCATCACGAAACCAAGCCCGGCCGATGAGCCCACCCATTCGCCGATGACGGCGCCGAGGGGGGCGAGCGGCGCCGCCACCCTCAAGCCCGAAATCAGCGAGGGAAGCGCCAGCGGCACGCGCAGCCGGGTGAGGATCTGCCAATGGCTCGCTTGTGTCAGCGAGGCGGCGTCGAGAATGGCGCGGTCCGTGCGGTTCAGGCCATCGGTGAAAGCCGACGCGATGGGAAAGAAGATGATGATCGCCGTCATCACCACTTTCGAAGCCATGCCGAAGCCAAACCAGAGGACGAGGATGGGGGCGAGTACGAAGACCGGAAAGGCCTGCAACACCAGGACCATGGGCCAGACGAGGCGGCCGAAGCGCGGGGTGGCGGCAATCGTGAAGGCGACGAGGACACCGGCGCTAACGCCTGCCGCTAGCCCGAGCGCCATTTCGCCAAGCGTCACCGTGGCTTGACCGAACAGGAAGCCCGGCTGTCGCAGGAAGGCGGACGCAACATCAGCGGGCGACGGCAGGATGTAACGGGGCGGCGCAAACAGCCATGTCCCCGTCTGCCACAGAAGCAGCAGAAGACCGACACCGTTCAGCGCATGGGTGGCACGCATGAGCCGGGCCTCAGACGCAAACGCACCATGTGCGAAGGACGGAAGGTTTCAGCATCATCGGTCGTCTCCAGCTGTGGCAATCACGGAGATCAGGCAGAGCGGAGAAGAGAAAGGGCAGCGCCTCCAGGGCGCGACAGTTCCGTTCCTACGCCGGCATGACCCGGATCAGGTTCAAGGGTCCGGCTCAACGCCATCTCAGCACCGTGCGGTACTCCCCTCGGAAGAGCTTGTTTTGTAGGTCAAGTTTTAAAAATGTCAACGTCCCCGCCGAGGATGCTTTGTCAGACGTGATCGCGTTCAGCCGTCTTTCATCGGCCTATTAGTTATTAAGGAAATTAGATTTATCGAAAATTAGTTATCTCTCGAAACTGCCTTTCAATATTGGACGACTATTTTGACCCCCGGGGAAAAATTACGGGGACGACGTTGAAAACCTTCTGGCAGGATAAATCGGGAAATTTCGGCATTCTCAGCGCCCTGTTGATGGTGCCTCTTATTGGTGTCGCGGGCGTGGCTCTTGATGTGGCGCACGGCATGACCGTGAAATCGGACCTGCAGATGGCCGCCGATGCCGCGGCCCTCGCGGTGGTGTCCGACACCTCGGCGAGCGTTCACAAGGCAAAGGAAATGTCTGGTGATGGGGTCATCACGCTTGGTGGCGATGAGGCCTCCGCATTTTTTGAAGGCAATGAGAGAGCCAATCCCGACTACAAGCTGCTGTCCCTCGACGTATCGGTTGTCAAGCACGGCAATGCGATCGAATCGGAGGTCAACTTCAAGGCGTCCGTCGGCACGACGCTTTCACGGATACTTGGAGAGGATCTCGTCACCGTTGCGGGCAGGGCGACCGCCAAATATGAGACGGAAACATTCAGCGACTTCTATGTCCTTCTGGATAACACCCCGTCGATGGGCGTGGGCGCCACACCGGCCGATGTCGCAACGATGGTTGCGAATACCAGCGACAAATGCGCGTTCGCCTGTCACATCGTGAAAGACGGTGTGGTTGACACGAACAGTTATTATTACAAGGCTAAAAGCCTCGGGGTGACAACGCGCATCAACGTGGTCGCAAAGGCGACGGCAAGCCTCATGGACACGGCGAAGTCCATGCGCAAAAGCAGCAATCAATATCGTATGGCAGTCTATTCCTTCGGAGAGAAAGCCGAAGACACGAAGCTGCTTGAAGTCGTGCCGTTGACGTCGGATCTGGCGACAGCCAAGAAAAAAGCCGCTGAAGTCGACCTGATGTCGATCCCCAAACAGGGGTTCAACAACGACCAGCAGACCGATTTTGACCGGGCCCTGACCCAGATTGGCGACAAAATTGGCAATTCTGGAACGGGCGCAAGTTCGGCGAGCCCCGAGAAGATCGTCTTCTTCGTCACTGATGGCGTCGGCGATAGCTACAAGCCGTCTAGCTGCACTAAAAAAACGACGAGTGGCCGCTGCCAGGAGCCAATCGACGTGAAATATTGCACGAAGCTGAAGGAAAAGGGTTTTCGGATTGCAGTGCTCTACACAACCTATCTGCCGCTACCGACAAACGGTTGGTACAACACCTGGATCGCACCCTTCCAGTCGGAAATCGGCACACGCATGCAGCAATGCGCTTCTCCGGGCCTGTTCTTCGAGGTCAGCCCGTCGCAGGGTATCAGCGACGCGATGACCGCGCTTTTCAAGAAGGCCATCACATCACCGCGCTTGACGGGGTGATGGAAAGACGAACTTGGCTATCGTTCAGCGGATGTTGCGAACCTGTTCAAACAGCTGACGATGGCCGCTATCGGCACGATAAAAAACCGCAGGCTCGCCGAGCGGCGCTGCAACGGTGACCTCTTGCCCGCCGCGGTACTGCGTGCCACTCCACAGGTGCACCCATTCGCCATTGCCCGGCAAATAGAGCGAGCGTTGCGTTTCGCTCGCCTTCCAGACCGGTGCGACCAGCATATCCGCGCCATAGAGATAGCAGTCCTGAATGGCATAGGTTTGCGGCTCATTCTCGTAATGCAGGAAAAGCGGCCGCTGCACCGGCAGGCCCGTCTTTGCCGCCTCGGCGGAAAGCGATTTCAGATAGGGAGCGAGCGCGACATAGACTGTCGTCATGCGGGCGAAATGGGCGAGAACCTTTTCGTCCTGATCGATCTGCAGATTGTCGCGCGGGCGGTTGCCCTCATGGGTGCGCATGACCGGCGTGAAGGCGGCCATTTCCGTCCAGCGCATGATGAGCTCCGCGGTGCGGACATTGCCGAACAGGCTGGTGTAACCGCCGATGTCGGAATGATGATAGGCATTGCCCATGAGCCCGGAGGAGAGTGCGCCGCAAATGACGGTGACAAGTCCATCATGACGGGAGAAGTCGACGGACTGGTCGCCGCCCCAGATCAGCGGGCAATGGGCCTGCACGCCGGTGAAACCAGCCCGCATGAAGAACAGCGCTTCGCCAGTCTTGCCACGACTTTTGACGCCCTCCGCGTTAACCTCGGCCCAGAGCTTGGGCCAGGCATTGTGCATCAGCTTGGCGTCGACGCCGTTCGAAAGCTGGATGTTGATCGGCAGATATTCGCCGAAATCCGCCATCCAGCCGGACAGGCCGAAATCGAGCATGTTTTTGCCGATGATCTCTTCGGCAAACCAGTCGGCAGCGGCCTGATTGGTGAAATCGACCACGCCGCAATCGAACTCGCCGAAATCCACCAGCGCCGTTTTGCCCTCGGCGTCCGTGGCGAAATAACCAGCCGCTTCAGCAACCGGGAAGAGCGGGCCGTCGACGCAGAGATAGGGGTTCACGTAACCCAGAAAACGGATACCTTGGTCGGCTAACTCGGCGATCTTCTGGCGCAGATGCGGGTAGCGGGTCTCATTTGCCTGCCAGTCCCAGAAGAGGCGGGCGCCGAAGGATGTCTGCCGAAGCCCCACCCAGTCCTCGCACCAGAGGCCGGACACCTTCGTGCCGGCCGCGCGGATTTTCTCCAGCCGGGCAAAGGAGTTGACGCCATCCTTTAATCCGATGATCGCGCCGTTATAGATCCAATCAGGCAGTTGCGGCTGACGCCCGAACCGCAGCGACAAGGCGGAGATGATATCGGTGAAACTGTCACCGGCGAAAAATTCGATCTTTTCAGGGATGGCCCAGATTTCGATCTCGTGGAAATCACCATTGCGGAAATCGAAGACCGAATAGGCGCTCGTTTCTACATGCAGCGCGTATCTACGCGATGAAAGGTAGGTCGGCTGCGGATAGTTGGTGTTGTAATAATCACCGCCCGCCTTGCCGCTGACGTCAGACTTGAAGGTGATTTCGGTCGTCTTGTCGCGACCCACACCTGGCTCGGAGGTCCAGAGCGGGAAGCGCCTTCCGCGCATGTCGAAATAGGACATCTGCTCACCGCCGCCCCAGACATGCTCCTCCGTTTCCGCAAAGACGCGCAGCCAGAGACGGTTGATGGTCTCATCCAGCGCCGTCAGCAGGATGGCATTCCCTTCGAGTGTCAGGCGAAGGCGAGGGGTCTGTCCCGGTGCGGAGGAAAGCGTGACGCTGTCGCCGCTCACCTCGGCGTGGCGCAGGGCGGTTCGTTCGATGACGTAGTCTTCGATATCGAAATTGCCCCGATACATATCCATCCGTTCTTTGCCGAAACCTGCGAAGAATGCCGGCTCGTGGGGCGAATGGGAAAGGATGGTGCGGTTGCCGATCGCAAGCGTAAATCCATCGTGGGTCTTTTCGAAATGCATGACTTAACCTTTTAGCCCTTGAGACCACCAGCGGTGAGGCCAGAGACAACCCGTTCCTGGAAGATGACGATGAGGATCGCGACCGGCACGATGCCGACCACCAATGCTGCCGAAATGACCGGCCAGGGGAAAGCGAACTCTCCCTGATAAAGCTGGATGCCAACGGGCAGGGTGCGCAGCGCAGGGTTGGAGTTGAAGGAGAGCGCCAGCAGGAATTCGTCCCAGGCATTCACGAAGGCGAGAATACCGGCGGTGAAAACACCAGGCGCGCAAAGCGGCACGACGACCTTGAACAGCGCGCCGATGCGGGTGCAGCCATCGATCATGGCCGCGTTTTCGAGATCACGCGGAATGCTTTCGAAGAAGGAGACCAGCATCAAGGTGCAGACCGGCAGCGACAGCACCGTGTAGGGCAGGATCAGCGCCGTCCAGCTGTTGAGCAGGTTCAAGGCACGCATGATTTCGAACAGTGGCACCAGCAGCGTCACCAGCGGAAAGGTGGAGACTGCGATGATGAGCGAGAGGATCAGCGCCCGGTACTTGAGGTTCAGCCGCGCCAGCGCATAAGCCGCCAGCACCGAAATCAGGATGGTCAGTGCGGTGGAAAGCAGCGCCACCATGAAGCTGTTGAACAGGAAGAGGTGCAGCGGCTGATCGGAGAAGGCCTGCATGTAATTGGCGAGCGTCGGGGCGTGCGGAAACCAGGTGATCGGTTTGACCGTCAGCTCCGCCTCGGTTTTCAGCGATGTAAAGAGGATCCAGATCGCAGGAAAAAGGCCGTTCACCAGAAGAATGGAGGCCGCGATGAAGCGGAGCGGTTTGCCGGAAAAGAAGGAGGACAGACCGGAGGAGGTAGCAACGGTGCTCATGGCTCAGTCCTTCGTCCTGATAATGCGGAGATAAACGGCGGTGACGCACATGGAAAGTGCAAACATCATGACCGCGAGCGCCGAACCATAACCGAGATCGAGGAAGGAAACGGTGTTCTGGTGGATGTACATGGCAAGCGTCGTGGTGGATGTGCCGGGGCCGCCGCCGGTCATCATGTAAGGAATATCAAAGGTCTGCAGCGCGGTGATGGTGCGGAAGATGAGGGCGACGACAATCGAGGGCTTCAGAAGCGGCAGGGTGATTTCGAAAAACTGCCTGATCTTGCCGGCGCCATCCACATCCGCTGCCTCGTAGAGCGAGCGCGGGATCGTCTGCAGGCCGGCGAGGATCATCAACGCCATGAAGGAAGAGGTCTTCCAGATGATCGTCAGGCAGATGGCAGCAAATGCCCAGTTCGGCGAGTTGAACCAGATGATGCCTTCGAAACCCAGCCGGTTGAGCACATCATTGACGACCCCGTATTCGTAATGAAAGAACCAAGCAAAGATGAGACCTGCAAAGGAGAGCGGCAGCGCCCAGGGAATGAGTAGGGAAAGCCGCATTGGCCACTGCATCGAGAAAGGCAGGTTTGCGAGCAATGCGAGGCCAAGGCCCATGAAAAGCGCACCGGGCACGGTGATCAGCGTTATCAGTACCGTATTCCAGGTCGTTTCCCAGAAAATCGGATCATCGAACATCGCCGCGTAGTTTTCAAAGCCGATGAATTCCGCCGGCAGGCCCGAGGTCAGCGACAGGCTGAAGAAGCTCGTATAGACGAGCCGCGCCACCGGATAAACGATGATAAGTGAAAGCAGGATCGCCGCCGGCGCGAGAAGCAGCACGGCCAGCGGCCGGTCGCCGAGATCGAGCCACCGCGTCCAGCGCGGCTGCGGTTTCTCGTCCACCCGAACCATGGTTCTTTCCGGCATTGTCACACCTGCCACTCCCGCAACTGGATTCACGTCATCGTCTCCCGATCGGACAGGTTTCATCCGGCCCGTTTATCGCGCCCTTCAGGCGGTTTTATTCCTGTCAGTCGAAGAGGCCGGAAAGGGCATGGCACGCATACCGCCTTCCGGCCTTGAAGTTTAGCGCAGAACGCGCCGCAGACGGCTTTCCATCTGCTTTGCACCGTCTTCCGGCGTCATGACGCCGGCAAGCACGCCATTGACCGTGGTGCGGATCGTCTCGCTGACCTCGTTGTAACGCGGCGTCACGGGACGGGCCTTGGCGGTTTCGACGACGGGCAGGGCATCCGCGAACCACGGGATTGCGTTGGTCACATCCGCATCCTTGTAGAGCGCGGCATAGGTGGGCAGGAGCGCGGCGTTGATGGCCATGAACTTCGACACATCCTGACCGGAGAGATATTCCACCAGCTTCTTGGCTTCATCCTGCTGCTTGGAATAGGCGGAAACGCCGAATTCCCAGCCGCCGAGGCAGGTCGTCTGCTCGCCGCCCTTGACGGCCGGCAGGCGGGCGACGCCGACCTTGTCGTTCACTTGCGATTCCTTGCCCTGGAAATGGGTCCAGGCGTAGGACCAGTTGACGGCAAAGAGAACCTTGCCGGCCTGGAATTCCTTGCGGGTGTCGTCGGTCGCGACTTCCGAAATGTTCTTCTTGGAAATGCCTTCGTCGACAAAGCTCTTCCAGAGCTTCAGCGAATCCACGGCTGCTTTGTTGTCGAAGTTCAGCTTGCCATTTTCAACCAGCGACTTGCCCTCACTCCAATAGGGCAGGAGGAAGGTGCAGACAGCGCCTTCGATCGCCTTGCCCTGGAAGGACAGCCCCTGAAGCTCGGGATTCTTTTCGCCTTCCATGACTTTCTTGGACGCTTCCTTCAGCTCATCCCAGGTGGTCGGCGGCTTGATGCCGTATTTATCCAGCAGGTCCTTGCGGTAATAGAGGAACATGGAGTCGGCGAAGGCTGGCAACGCCACGATCTTGCCGTCCACGGTATTGGCTTCGGCATAGGTCGGCAGATAGGCCGACATGTCCTTGCCGGAAAAATCACTTGTCCAGCCGGCTGTGGCGAATTGCGCCGGGCGGATGACGTCGAGCATCAGCACATCAAGGCTCGAATCCTTGGCCGACATCACGGTGTTGAGGTATTGCGCCTGCATTTCCGAGGTGTTGCCACCGGTCTCGATGACAACCTTCACGCCCGGGGTCTTCGCCTCATATTGGTCCAGCGCCTTGCGCCAGATATCCGGCTGATGCTGGCTGGAAACGAAGACTTTCAGTTCGGCGTCGGCAAATGCCTGTCCCGAAAAAGCAAGCATCGTTGCGCAGAGCGCTGCGCCTATGAGCGCTTTGCCTCGAATAGAGTTGAATGCCATGTGTTCCTCCCTTTTATTAAAACCTTGGCCTGAGCTTATTTGCCGGCAATCAATGGATTGAGCGTTCAGTCGTCGCGTCGAAAAGATGGACTTTGGATGGATCGACGCCGATCCGCAGTTCCTCGCTCGGCGTTGGCCGAAGCTGCGGCGGCATGCGTGCGGTCAGCGCCGCATCACCAAGGCTGAAATGGACGAGCGTGTCCGAGCCCAGCGGCTCCACCACCTGCACCTTCACGGCAAGCTGGCTGCAGAAGCCTTCGGCGGGGCCAAAATGTTCCGGGCGGATGCCAACGATGACGTCGCGTCCCTCAAGCGCCGTTTCGCGCGATGGCCGGATGGCCGCCATCGGCAAGGAATTCCCGTCGGAAAATGTCAGCCGGTCGCCATTGACCCTGGCGCGGGCAAAATTCATCGCGGGCGCACCGACGAAACCACCGACGAAGACGCTTTCCGGCCGGTTATAAACCTCATCCGGCGTGCCGACCTGTTCGATATCGCCTCCGCGCAGGATGACGATGCGGTCCGCCAGCGTCATGGCCTCAACCTGGTCATGGGTGACATAGATGATGGTGGTGCCCAGCTGCTGGTGCAGGCGCTTGATTTCCGTGCGCACCTGTCCGCGCAGTTTAGCGTCGAGGTTGGAAAGGGGCTCATCGAACAGGAAGACTTGCGGGCGGCGAACGATGGCGCGCCCCATGGCCACACGCTGACGCTGGCCGCCGGAAAGCTGTCCGGGCCGACGATCAAGCAGGTGTTCGATGCCCAGCATCTTTGCCGCCTCATCGATACTGGCATTGGCCTGCGAAGCGCTCACGCCGCGCACCTTCAGGCTGAAACCCATGTTTTCGCGCACGGTCTTGTGCGGATAAAGTGCATAGTCCTGAAACACCATGGCGATGTCACGCTCGCGCGGCGGCAGCTTGTTGACAACACGGTCGCCGATCTTCACCTCGCCGCCTGTGATGCTTTCCAAGCCCGCGACCATGCGCAGTGTCGTGGATTTGCCGCAGCCGGAAGGGCCGACGAACACGACGAATTCGCCGTCGTTGATTTCAAGGTCGATGCCCTTGACGATGCGAAGCGCACCGTAACTCTTGTCCAGCTTGCGCAGGCTGACCGAAGCCATATTTCCTCCTCACGACCGGCACGTCCAGAATTTGAGTGGACGCAATCGCCGGTACCAATCTTCAAGTTCCCCGTATCGCATCTTCGAAAATCACTCCCGATTGTCCGGCGATATCGTGGGATGGCGAAACGCCTGTCTCCCTGAGGTCGTGATATTACCTTTCATAAAAAGGAAATCAATAGTGTATCAATTTTATTTCTGACAGAAATCAAAAACTATTAAGTCGTTGATTCAAAGAAATATAACCGCAAAAGCGCCCGCGCGGCAGGCCGCAACGTTCTTGCCTGCCGTCAAATTCCTTCATCCGCGTGGATCACGCGAAATTTGCGCAATCTCAACGTATGCGAGAAACGTAGCGGGCGATGGTATGGTCAAACCACGTCCATGAAACTTCGGCGACGGCGCCATCCTGTGCCTGGCTGAGGCGCAGCACCCGCGGCACGGATGCGCCGGCTTTCTGGCCGAAAACCTCGGGCGCCCATCCGGGCACGTCACCGAGATCAATCCGATCCTCCGCCTTCGATATCCAGAGGTTCAGGCGAGTTCGGTAATAGAGATAGAGGGATTCCGACATGTTCTCGATGGCGATGGTGTCAACGTAAGAGCCATCAAGCCAAATTTCCTCGATGGCCGCTGGCTTGCCCGCAATGCGCCGCAGGCGGCGAATTCTGTGTCCTTCGGCCGATGTGCCGAAGGCGGGCAGGTCGGCGGGCTTGGCAAGGCGCGTAACATCCAGAACCTCCGCCGTCGGCAGGCCGCCGCCTTCGATCAGTTCAAGCCGGAAAAAGGCGTAGACGCTTTGCGGATCGCTGACGGCGCGGATGTAATTGCCGGAGCCCTGCACCCGCTCCAAAAGGCCGCGCTCCTGCAATTCGGCGAGCGCCTTGCGTAGCGTACCGACAGCGATGCCGAGATCGGCAGCCATATCGCGCTCCGGCGCAAGCTTCTCCCCGTCGATCAACCGCCCTGCCGCCACCTCACGCACCAGCATTTCGGCGATCTGCATATACATGGGCAGGCTGCCACCAGTGTGTTTCATCTACCGTTTCCTCCCCCGAAACAAAAATTGATACATCATTGATTTACATATTTCTTGATGTTATGCAAGAAAAACGAGAGCGGCCCTGAGGAGGAATTGCATGACCGTCGTACCCATCACATCCGCTGATCTCGATGCTGCCGAGGTCTCCTGGTTTTCCGCTTTGTGTTCCGATGATTACGCCTATCTCGGCGTGCCGGATGGAAGCCTGCGTTCCAGCTTCGAACATTGCTCGGATATCGTCAAAAAGGCTGAGGAGCTTGGTTTCCGTAACATTCTCTGCCCTTCGTCCTATCAGGTCGGACAGGATACGCTGAGTTTTGTCGCCGGCTGCGCGCCGATCAGTGACCGCATCAATTTCCTTGCGGCTATCCGCTGTGGCGAAATGCAGCCGATCATGCTGGCGCGTACGGTTGCCACGCTCGATCACATGCTGAAGGGCCGTCTGACGCTCAACGTCATCAGTTCGGACTTCCCGGGCGAAGTCGCCGACAGCGCCTTCCGATACAAGCGCAGCCACGAGGTCGTCGAGATTTTGCGTCAGGCCTGGACGCGTGACACCATCGACCACGACGGCGAGATCTACCGGTTCAAGGGCGTGTCGACTGAACCGGCAAGACCCTACCAACAGAATGGCGGCCCGCTGCTTTATTTCGGCGGTTACTCTCCCGATGCGCTGGAGCTTTGCGGCGCACAGTGTGACGTCTATCTGATGTGGCCGGAGACCAAAGACCAGCTGGCAGACCGCATGCGCGCCGCCAACGAGCGGGCCGCAGCCCATGGCCGCACGCTGGATTACGGCCTGCGCGTCCATATGGTGGTGCGCGATACCGAACAGGAAGCCCGCGAATATGCCGAACATCTGGTCTCCAAGCTCGATGATGAATATGGCCAGCTGATCCGCAACCGCGCCCATGACAGTGGTTCGCTTGGCGTGTCGCATCAGGCGCGGGCCCGAGAACTCGCCGACAAGTTCGGTTATGTCGAACCGAATCTGTGGACCGGCATCGGCCGGGCGCGCTCCGGCTGCGGTGCAGCACTTGTCGGCTCAACGGATCAGGTTCTGTCGGCGCTGGAGGATTACCAGAAGATGGGTATCCGCGCCTTCATCCTGTCCGGTTATCCGCATCTTGACGAGGCTGAACATTTCGGCACCAAGGTTCTGCCGCAGATGAAAACCTGCTCCCTGCCGCATGCCTATGGCCGGGTGCCTTCTGAAACGCCAGCCACGCCGCTCGGCAACGGGGAACGCCACTGATGGAACGTATCGCTCTTTCTGACAAACTCGAACTCAGCCGCATCGTTTACGGCATGTGGCGCATCGGAGACGACGCAGACACTTCGCCGGCGCATGTGCAGGCGAAGATCGAGGCCTGCCTCGCGCAGGGCATCACAACCATGGATCAGGCCGATATATACGGCGGATATACTGCTGAAGCCATTCTTGGCGCCGGATTGAAAGCCGCGCCAGGACTGCGCGACAGAATAGAAATCGTCACCAAATGCGGCATCGTCGCACCGGCCGGCCGCCACGCCGCCGCCCGTGTCAAGCATTACGATACGACTGCGGGCCACATCAACGCTTCGGTTGAGGCGTCGCTGCGCGACATGGGAACCGATCACGTCGACCTGCTGCTTATTCATCGGCCTGATCCGCTGATCGATGCCGAAGAAACCGGCAAGGCACTTGATGCTTTGGTGGCGTCGGGCAAGGTCAAGGCGGTTGGCGTCTCCAATTTCCGCCCCTGGGATTTTTCGCTGCTGCAATCGGCCATGAGCAACCGGCTGGTGACGAACCAGATCGAAATGAGCCTTCTTGCCGCCGATTCCTTCACAAATGGCGATCTCGCCTACCTGCAGGAAAAGCGCATTTCGCCGATGGCCTGGTCGCCGCTCGGTGGCGGGTCGCTCTTCTCCGGTGCGCATGGCGGCACCATGGCTGCCCTGCAGCGCATCGGCAAGGAACAGGGCGTCGATGCGACGGCGGTCGCGATTGCCTGGCTGCTGCGCCATCCGGCAAAGATCGTGCCGGTGCTCGGCACCAACAATATCGAGCGTATCAGAACCGCGGGCGATGCGCTTCGCGTGACGATGGACCGTCAGACATGGTTCGAACTCTACACCCTTGCGATTGGAAAAGAGGTGGCGTGATGACAGTTGCAGAGGCAATAAAGATGCCCAATGAGCATGTATTCGTTCCCGGCGGCGAAAATAGCCGCAGCTTTCGCAATGCGCTCGGCGCTTTTACCACCGGTGTCACGGTGGTGACGGCAACGACGCCGGAAGGCCCGATTGGCATGACGGTCAACAGCTTTGCGTCGGTTTCTCTCGATCCGCCGTTGGTATTGTGGTCGCCGGCGAAAAGCTCGTCACGCCATCCGGCTTTCAGTGAGGCGACCCATTTCGCCATCCATGTGCTGAGCGCCGATCAGGATGTGCTGAGCGCTCGTTTCACCCGCAACGGCCGCGCTTTCGATGATCTGGACTGGGAGGTCAACGACGAGGGCGTGCCGGTCATTCCGGGTACGCTCGCCCGTTTCGAATGCCGTCGCGCTGCCGCACACGACGCGGGTGACCATACGATCATCGTTGGTGAGGTGCTGCGCGCGGCCCATCGCGATGGCGATCCGCTGTGCTTTTCGGGTGGGGCGTTCGGTCGGTTCTCAAGGCAGTAACCGAACTCTCGGAACCTTCCCGTTTGGTTTCCCTCGGGATTGAGGTTTTCTTCTCTATATCGTTCGCCGGTTTAACGGAGCACGCTTGTCGGGCTCCGTTTTCGATTATTCTCGCACAAAATTGCAATTTATACTGCTCTAACTCGAAATGAGCTTTAAAACGGGCATGGTTAACTTGATTCGAATTTGATTCACCTGCCAGGTGGATCCGAACTCCGGGCAGGCGAGGGAGATCACATGTCCGCTAGTTTCTGCCACGGTCCTGAACGGGAAGAGTCCCCTGAAGCGGGAATCCGCGGAGCGTGGCTGAGGCAGACCGGCTTTGGCATTAGCGGCGTTTTTTTCTTGATGTTCTCGGTTGCCGCCGTACGGGACGCTGCGGCTGAAACACTACTCTGGACAGGTTCGGATGGGGGCGACTGGTTTACAGGCGCCGACTGGGGACCTTCGCGTCGTGTGCCGGGTGCCGGCGACGATGTGATGATCAATAGCTTCGGTCCGGCAATCGCCATCGGTACCATCGCCGAAGCTCACCAGCTGTCGGTTGGCGTCAATGTCGGCGGCGCCGGCACGCTGGTGGTGGAAGGTGGCCTACGGACGAATTCGTTCGATCTTGGTATCGCCGGCGGATCGTCCGGGACCGCAACATTTTCCGGGGCGAACTGGGTGAATGACGGCGCTGTCTTTGTCGGTGGCATGGGTACAGGCGATCTTCATCTGTTGCACGGCACAACGGCGTCTTCAAATGACATCGCTATTGGCGGAGTCGGGGTAGGAAACGGCTCGCTCACGCTCGACAATTCGTCGAGCCTCATAAGCTCTGGAACCGTTTCAGTGGGCAACAGTGGTAGCGTGTTGCCTTCTGGTGGAAACGGTAATCTGAACGTGCTTGCCGCGAGCACCCTGGAGAGCAATGAAGGCGTTCTGGCCAAGGACTTGGGCGCGACAGGAACCGCTCTCATTTCAGGCAAAGATAGCCGCTGGAACATCTCGAACGGCATGGTGGTCGGCAACGCTGGCGTCGGTACGCTCACCATCACCGGTGGTGGTGCTGTCATCAGCCAGACGACGACGATAATCGCCAATCTGGATTCGGCGGGCGGAAGCGCTGTCACGGTAAGCCGGCTAGGCTCTTCGCTGCAAACCGACGGGGCGCTCGTCGTCGGCGATGGTGGAAATGCAAGGCTCCTGGTCGAAGCGGCGGCAACGGTTACCAGTGGTGAGGCGATTATCGGCCGCCATTCGGCAAGTGAGGCGACGGTGACGGGTGACGGATCGGCGTGGACGACCGGCGATTTGCAGGTCGGCGGTGACATCTCGGATCCGGGCGGCGCGGCTGGCAACGGAACGCTCAACGTGACGGCAGGCGGCTCCGTAGATAGCACCGCTGCGCACCTTGGCGTCGTTGCAGGCTCAACCGGCTCCGCGATCGTGGACGGACAGGGGTCGGTCTGGACCGTCGACCGCAACAGTCTCGAGGTTGGGGTGAGTGGGACGGGCTCGCTGGCGGTGACTGGCGGTGGCCTTGTCGATGCAGCGAATATAATTATCGGAGCAGGAACCGGCGGCGATGGCTCGGTCAGGGTTTCGGGGGCTGGCAGCACATTAAAAAGCCGCTCCGATCTTAATGTCGGCCTTTACGGCAACGGTTCCATGACCGTAGAAGCTGGTGGCGCCGTCAAAAGTCGAAACGGTTATGTTGCCACATACAACGGGTCCACTTCCGCCGTGACGGTAACAGGCGCCGGGTCTAGCTGGGCGATGACCGGCACGTTTTTTGTCGGATACGCAGGCGGAGCCAGTGGAGATGTGACGGTCAGCAACGGCGGCGGTATCACGGCAACTGGCGTCACGCTTGGGGATATCGCCGGCGCTTCCGGAACGATGACGATCACGGGTGCCGGTTCAAACGTCACAGCTTATGTCGACAATGGCACGTCAAATTCCGGCTCTGTCAATGTCGGTTTTCAAGGTTCCGGAAGTTTGAATGTTGTAAATGGCGGATCGCTTGATGCCTATAGTCTTTATATCGGCAATGTGTCGGGATCGAGCGGCGCCGTTCTGGTCAGCGGTGTCGGGTCAAATGTCTCCGTCGATGGCCTTATGGTTATCGGCAGTGCCGGAAACGGTTCCGCGGAAATAACGGGTGGCGCCTCGCTCGCGGCCCCCACCATTCTCATCGCCACGGCAGCAGGTTCAACGGGCGTGTTGAGCATTGGTGCAGGTGCCGGCCAAACGGCGCGGTCGGCCGGTGCGGTCGAGGCGCGTGCGATAACGTTCGGCGCCGGGAACGGCAGTCTTGTTTTTAATCATTCCGAGACCGGCTACACGCTGTCCGCCGATATTTCAGGTGCGGGCAGGGTGATTGCAGAGGCTGGCGTCACCACGCTTTCGGGGAATAACAGTTACTCCGGCGGAACCACCATTTCGGCCGGCACGCTGAAAGGCACGTCGAAAAGTTTCGGCTCCGGCGGCATCGATAATAATGCTGACCTTGTCGTTGACGGCGGGGGTGCGCTTTCCAATGCCATCAGCGGTACTGGCAGCTTCGAAAAGACTGGTTACGGTAATCTGGTCTTGACCGGAAACAGCACCTATACCGGCGCGACCGCGGTATCCTCTGGAAAGCTCAGCGTCAACGGTTCGCTTGCAAGCAGCGTCTCGGTCGGCAGCGGTGCGACGCTCGGTGGCACCGGTACCATTGGTGGCCTGACCGTCAATTCGGGTGGCACGCTTGCGCCCGGCAATTCCATCGGCACGCTGACGTCCACGGGCAATGCGACATTTGCGAGCGGCTCCACCTATGCGGTGGAGATCGATGCGGATGGCAGTTCAGACAGGCTTGCGGTCACCGGTACCGTTACCATCGCAAACGAGGTCAGCCTTGTCGTCACGCCGCTTGCCAGCCATTCGGCCTATAGCCTTGGCACGCGATACACGATCCTGACCGCGACGGGCGGAGTTACCGGCACATTTTCGGATGTTGAAGAAAATTTCGCCTATCTGAGCGCGAAGGTCTCACAGAGTGCCGATGACGCTGCCACCTATCTTTCTTTCCTTAGGACATCGCCCAACGTCGGATTACTGGCCACTGCGACATCGACCGCCAATGCGCGGGCAGCGGCCAATGCCGTCGAGGCACTCGGAGAAACCTCGCCCCTATACGATGCGGCGGTGTTTTTGCAGCAGGGCGAAACACAATTGGCTTTCTCGCAGCTTGCCGGAGAAATCCACCCCTCGCTCGCCATGGCATTGATCAGTCGCAGCGGGCAAAGTCGGGATGTCATTCTCAACCGGTTGCGCAGCGCTTTCGAGGGTGTCGACGCGCGCCCAATCCTCCCGGTCGCTTATGCCGAAGGCGGTCAGAATCCCTTTGTAGTTGACGAAGGCGCGCTTAGCGTCTGGTCTAACGGTTTCGGTTCCCGCGGGCGTATCGATGGTGACGGCAACGGTTCATCTGTCGACATGACCGGTGGCGGCATCCTGTTCGGCGTTGATGGAGAAGTTGGTGACAGCTGGCGCGCTGGGGTTGCTGCCGGCTATGGCCATGACGGCATCAAGCAGTCCGCGCTTGTCGCATCGGCAGATGTGGACAGCTATTATCTGGCCGCTTATGCTGGAACGATTATCGGCTCCGCTTCTCTGCGGCTGGGCGCAATCCATGCTTTTCAGGATACCGAAACCCGCCGGTCGATTTCTTTTTCGACGCTGGAGGAAAGCCTTTCCGCACGTTACGGCGGCTCTACCTCGCAGGCCTTTGCTGAAGCCGCCTGGCGTTTCGACTTCGATATCACCCATATCGAGCCTTATGCTAACATTGCTTATGTGAATACACGCACTGATTCCTTCCAGGAAAAGGGTGGCATCGCCGCTGTTTCCGCCGGCTCTGCCCGTTACGACCAGTTTTACACGACGCTCGGTGCGCGGATTAGCCGGGATATCGCGCTGGAAGGCATGCTCGGCCGCGCGATGTTCGATCTGGCGTGGCGCCACAATTACGGCGATACCGCCGTGGGAAGCAGCCTGTACTATGAGGGCGGCGGTGCGTATTCGGTGACGAGCACCTCCAACTCCCGCGATACGGCGTTATTGAACTTGGGGCTGAGCTACGATCTTACGCCATCGGCCACTTTGACATTCCGTTATGGTGCGGTTTTCGGGGCAGGTGTGCTGGATCAATCCGCTGCCGCCCAACTTGGAGTGCGTTTCTGATGAGACTTGGTCAAAGCTGCATCGTGAAAGCGGCTCTCGCGCTTTTCCTTTGCGCCGGCGCCACGGGAGGTGAGGCGTTTGCGCAGGCGACGGGGAAAACCGCACCATCCCTCCATGAGATTCACGGAAGCTGGCAGCTTGCCTGTGCGGCCGTCGCAAAAAAAGACGGCACCGATGCTGCCCCTTCTACAGGAGAAGACGCTAAGCCGGCTTGCGCCATCGCCCAGGTTCAGCTGGAGGAAAAAACCCGCAAGCTTGTCGTTTCCGTCGAGTTCCGGCTGGATAATGCCGCAACGACTGACAGACTTACCGGCACTATGGTGCTGCCTTTCGGCCTGGCCGTTACCAAGCTGTTTTCGGTGAAATCGGGAAACATGCGCTTGCAGGAAGTGCAGGTCAGCACCTGTCTGCCGGTGGGCTGCATCGTGTCCTTCACGCCCTTCATTGAGCTAGTCTCGGCACTGAAGGCGGAACAGACACTGACCATCGAGGCACCTGATCTGCAGGGTCGCATAGTGTCGTTCCAGCTGCAGGGTAAGGGGTTTCCCGAGGCGTTGAAACGCCTCGGGGAAGTACGCTAGGCCGCCACGGAGTCCGGTTCGGTCTTGCCTTGCGGTTTTTGCTGTTCGCCATGAGGCTCGACTTTTTTCCGGCGGGAGAATAGCCCGGTGAGGAACTGGCCGAAGCGGTCCATCTCCACGAAGATCACAGGGGTAATGAACAGCGTCAGCAGTTGCGATACGATGAGCCCACCGACTACGGCGATGCCGAGCGGCTGACGCAGTTCCGAACTCGCGCCGGAGCCGAGCGCGATGGGCAATGCGCCCAGCAATGCGCAAAAGGTCGTCATCATGATCGGCCGGAACCGGCGCACGCAGGCTTCGTGAATGGCGATTGCGGGTGGTTCCGCCTTTTCGCGCATTAACTCCACCGCCACGTCGATCATCATGATCGCGTTTTTCTTCACGATACCGATCAGCATCAACAGGCCGATGAGCGCGATGATCGAGAAATCCATGCCCATCACTTTCAGCGCCACAAGAGCGCCAAAGGCGGCAGCCGGCAGGCCGGACAGGATAGTCAGCGGGTGGATAAAGCTTTCATAGAGCACGCCCAGCACCACATAGATGGTCAGCACCGCCGCCAGAATGAGGATGCCGGTATTGCCCTGGCTCTGCTGGAAGATCGCCGCCGTGCCGCCGTAGCTGGTGAACACATCCTGCGGCAGGCCGATCGTGGTCTTCAGCTGATCAATCCGGCTTGTGGCATCGGAAAGCGCCACCCCGTCCGGCAGGTTGAACGAGATGGTGGTGGAGACGAGCTGGCCCGTCTGGTTGATGGTAACGGGCGCCTGCGTGCGGGTCAGCGAGGCGAAGTTGGAAAGCGGAACCAGAACCCCTGATTTCGCGGACAAAATATTGATATCACTGAGGAAATCATCATTCCAGGGTTTGGAACTGTCGAATTCGACAATGACGTCGTAGCTATCGCCGGTCGACTGGATCTGTGCTGCGGTATAGCCACCGAAGGACATTTCCAGTGTCTTGCGCAGCTGGTCATTGGTGATGCCGAAGGCAGCCGCTTTTTCCGGATCAACGGATATCGTGGCGGCGATCGCGCCATTCTGGGCGTCGGAGGTGACGGAGGTGAATGCATGGTCGCGACGCATCGCGTCCATCAGCTTGTTCGACCATTCAGTGGTCGTATCGGCATTCAGGCCCTGAACGACAAGTTGGTATTGGCTGGCGGAACTGCGTCCGCCGAAACGCAGGCTCTGCTGCGGGTTGATATAGGTGCGGATGCCCGCCACTTTCGAGGTGGCCTGACCCAACTCCGCCAGCACCTGGCTGAGCGGCGCGCGCTCTTCCTTGGGTTTGAGTTCCACGAACATCGAACCGTTGTTCAGCGGATTGCGTGAATTGCCGCCGACGGTGGAGGTGACATGCACGACGGCGGGGTTCTTGCGGATCTGGTCGGAAACCTGTGCCTGGAGATCGCGCATCGCCGTGTAGGAAATATCCTCACGCGCCTGTGTCGAAACCGAAAGACGGCCGATATCTTCCTGTGGGAAGAAGCTCGATGGCAGGGTTTCGAAAAGGTAGACCGAGGCGGCGACCGAGGCGAGAAACGAGGCAAGCACAATGCGACGATGGGAAAGACACCAGCCGACGGCATTGCCGTAAAGGCGAAGCGTGCGCTCGAAGCCAGCATCGAACCAGCGGATGATGGCCGGCGGTCGGGAGGAATGGCCCGACAGGCGCGAAGCGAGCATGGGCGTAACCGTCAGTGAAACCAGCGCCGAGGCCATGATTGCCAGCGTGACGACCATGCCGAACTCGTTGAAGAGCCTGCCGATAACACCACCCATCAACAGAATGGGAATGAAGACGGCCACCAGTGAGATGGACATGGACAGGATGGTGCCGCTGACTTCCGCCGCGCCTTGCAAGGCCGCCTCGCGCATGGGCAGGCCTTTTTCATGCAGGCGCAGGATGTTTTCGAGCATGACGATGGCGTCATCCACCACCAGACCCACCGATAGCGTCAGTCCGAGCAGCGAGATGTTGTCGATGCTGTAGCCCAGAACATACATCATGCCGAAAGCGGTGATGAGCGACAAAGGCACGGCAAGGCCCGGAATGATGGTCGCCGTCAGGTGCCCGGTGAAAAGATAGATGACCGCAACCACCAGCCCGATGGTGAGAAACAGGGTGAACTGGACGTCTGAGATCGCATCCTTGATTGCGGTCGACGCGTCATTCATGACGTTGATATTGACCGAGGGCGGCAATTGCTGGTGAAGCGCCGGCAGCTTGGCCTTGATGGCGTCCACGACGTCGACGGTATTGGCGTCCGGCTGGCGCTGCACGGCGAGAACGATGGCTTGCTCACCGTCGAACCAGCTGCCGGCATTGGTATTGTCGATGCTGTCAGTGACATTGGCGATGTCGCCGAGATGGATCGGTGCGCCATTATTCGTTGAGACGACCAGCGAGCGGAAGGCGGCTGCATTGGTGCGCTGGGTATCGGCCTCGATCGTCAGGCGCTGATCGTCGGTCTGTAAGGCGCCAACGGGCACCTGATTATTCGCCTGAGCGATGGCTGTTGTGACGGTATCGACGCCAAGTCCTCTTGCCTGAAGCTGCGTCGGATCGAGGCCGATACGCACGGCATAGGTTTGCGCACCATAGATGCTCACCTGCGCGACGCCTGAAATGGTGGAGAGAAGCGGCGAGATGATGTTCTCCGCGATCTCATCGACCTTGCTTGTCGGCATTTCCTTGCTGTTGACCGCAAGCAGCAGCACCGGCGCATCGGCCGGATTGGTCTTGCGATAGCTCGGCGTCGTTGTCATGTTGCTCGGCAATTGCCGCTGCGCGCGCGAAATGGCGGCCTGAACATCGGCCGCCGCGGCGTCGATATCGCGGTTGAGATCAAACTGCAGCACGATCGAGCTGTTGCCGAGCGTGTTGGTGGCGCTGATTTCGCTGACGCCGGGAATGGTTTCGAACTGCTTGACCAGCGGTGTCGTGACCGATGTCGCCATGGTTTGCGGCGAGGCGCCTGATAGCGACGAGGAGACGTTGATCGTCGGAAAATCCACCTTCGGCAGGGCGGCGACGGGCAGCAGGCGAAAACCGGCAAGCCCCGCGAGCACAAGACCGATGGCAAGAAGGGTGGTGGCGACGGGCCGGTTGATACAGAAATTTGGGATCATTGGCCGCCAACCTGTTCCTGCGGAATATTGGCGGCCAGATTGGCAGCCGCACCGCCCTTGTCGGAAAATTGCTCGACCACGAACTGTCCGTCGGCAAGTCCGGATTGCCCCTCGACTATGACGTGTTCGCCGCCATTGAGGCCGCTTGCAATGGCGGTGAGATCGCCATTCGAGCGGGCGACCTCCACCGGCGTCATGTGTGCATGGCGGTCGTTATCGACGGTATAGACGAAGTTGCCCTTCGGTCCTGGTCGCACGGCGACCGTGGGCACCACGATCATCTCATCATCCGAGACGAAATGGGCCGTCACGTTGACCGATTGGCCGGGCCACAAAAGACCCCGGTCGTTCTTGAATTCCGCTTTTGCCAAGACGGTGCCCGAGGTCTGGTCCACCGTATTGTCGTAAAAACGCAGAAGGCCAGACATGGCCTCTCCTCCGGTCGCCGCCGGATCGACATCAACGGCGGTGTCCTTTGCCACGCCTTCACGCAGTTGCGGCAGATAGCGCTGGGAAAGCCGGAAACTAACCGAGATCGGATCATATTTGGTGATCGTCACAATATTGACGCCTGCGCTGAGATAAGCACCGGGGCTGACCGTGATGTCGCCGAGCCGTCCGTCGAACGGGGCACGGATTTCCATATGTTCCAGCGCCACCTGATCTGAGGCAAGTGTGGCCTTGTCGGCGTCGACCTTGGCGCTGGCGCTGTCGCGCGCTGCCCGGGCCTGATCCAGCACCTGTTGCGATTCCGCGCTTTGCTTGACCAGATTGGCGGCGCGCTGGAAGGCGACTTCCGTCTGCTCGAGCGTTGCCTGGTCGGCGGCGATGTTGGCTTTGTCCTTGTCTACGGCGGCGCGGGCGATGCGGTCGTCCAGCTTGAGGATCAGATCCCCCGCCTTGATGTGCTGACCGTCCTTTGCGCTGATTTCCGTGACAAGGCCGGCCTGAAGCGGTGCGATGTTGGTGATATCGGCTGCAACCGCCCATCCCGTCGCCTTTGCATCCATCGGCAGCGTCGCCTTGGAGACGGCGATGGTGCTCACCGTGGGGGGCCCGCCATTGCGTCGTCCGCCGCCCTGTCTTTGTCCGGGCTGCCGGGCAGGCTGGCCGTTCTGGGAGGACTGCGTTGCAGTTTCGGTGCCGGGCTGGGGAGACGTGCTGGCAAATTGTTTGAGATAGGGGATCTGATCAAGCGGCAGGTGATCCCTGTAATACCAGGTACCGGCGGCTGCAATGGCAAGAACGCTAATAGCGGTCCAGAAACGTTTCATCGGACGATTCCGCGTAATGAGAGTACATGTTTCCCGAACATGTGCGGCAAGCCTTGGGAGCAGCTTTCTCCCACAAGACACCCAATGCGCTGCAAAATCACCTTAAACTTTTGTAATGGCGGCGACAACGCCAGCACCCGCATTGCCTTGCCACGCAGGGGCTGAAGCATTTTCCGAAAAGGCTGTCGCGTCTGAAGCCCCGTACCGGGTCATCGCCACTTTTGCCGCGGAGACCACCAATAAAAAAGCCGCCTCGTTTCCGGGCGGCTTTGATGGGTCGGTGGGATGCCGAGCCTCAGAAGGCGCGGATGGCGTTGCGTGTCCTAAGCACGTCCTCTCCAACGTTGCCCGTCGTTGCCGGAACGGACCCGACGAGATCCAGGAACTTGTAAAGCTCCGTCGCCTGCGAATTGGTGACATAGATGATGTCGCGATCCTGCATCGGGAACTTCGTGGTGGCGAAGAATGTCGACGGATCGCGCAGATTGGCGCGGAAAATGACCGGAATATCCTGTCCAGGGAATTTCGATGTATCGATACCGAGCTTTACGAGAAGATCGCGTCTCACGGTACGATAGATATAGACCTGGGCAGGGTCTGCACGGGAATCGAGCAGGCCGCCGGCTTTGCCGAGCGCATCCGAAAGCTTGAGATTGGCATCCTCGAACTCGAACCGTCCGTTCAGGCCGGAAGCGCCGAAGGCGAGATAGGTGCGGCGCTCGCGCTCGACCATGATCGTATCACCCGGAACCACATAAATGTTTTCCGAGGGCGTGCTCACGAGGTGGTTGTAGTTGACGCGGGCGGTCTTGCCGCGGCGGATCAATGTGACGTAGGATTCGATATTAGGCGCGCTCAGGCCCTTGGCGTAGGAGATGACGTCGAGAACGCGATCGCCCGCTTCCGAAAGCTGAACCTTTGTCGGCTCCTTCACGTCGCCAAGCACGGAAGCCTGTGCGGAACGGCTGGAAATCTTGGTGATGAGGACCTGCGGTTCGATGGCGCGGTTGGCGAGCCGTTCCTCGATTTCGGTCTGCACATCCTCGACATTGCGTCCGGTGGCGCGGATCTTGCCGGCATAGGGCACGCTGATGTTGCCCTCGCGGTCCACCGTCTGGTTTGGCAGGCTGATGAAGTTGCCGGGACGGCTGCCGGCATCATTGGGAATGAAAAGGCCACCCGCCTGGCTTTCAAAGATGGCTACCTGCACAACGTCGCCGACACCCATCGGCAATGCCGGCACGCCACCCTTGCCGCCGCCGAAGCTACCGAGCAGGGTGGTATTGGTGGTGTCCCCGACGTAATTGAGAACGGCGCTGTTGACATCGATCAGGGCGTAATCGACGCCTGCGGTCTTGTGTTTGTCCTTGGACGCAAATTTTACGGAAGCGTTGGATTCGATCGTCGCCGCATCCGGCCCGGAAGCCGCAGTAACCGTGCAACCCGACAGTGCTGCAAACGCGAGCAAAATCGAAACATTCAATAAACGCATTTGGTCCTCAAAATGAATTCCGTCCGAAAAAGTGGAAATGATCCGGACACCGTATAAGTTTATAAAAATAAGCACTTCATATATGATACCGGTAAAGGAAACCCCAACCGGCGTTACATCCCTTCAGCGGAATCGCTTTCCGAGATGTTTACATTCCCCAATCAGGCATATGCCTAACTTAAGGTGATGCTTCAAGTTCCTCATCGCTCAGCCGCACCGGAAAAATCCAGATCAGACGCGATATTCGAATTGCCTGACGGTGTCAGTATTGTCGTTCGCTAATATTCACTTGTCGTCATAATCTCTTTGATTGCCGCATTGCGCTAGTGCAGTTTTGTCACGCTTGCACGGTTTCTTTTGCGGTTGACTTTAGTGGTATCTAATTAATTGTTATATAAAATTATTTTTCCCTTTGTCCGGGGTAGACGCTTCTGAAAGAAGTTGCTTCAGGAAGCTGTCCGATTATCTTTTAATTCCGGAATCAAAAGTGTCGCGTCTATGCTAAGCGGTTCTCCCGCTGCTCTGAAGGGCCAACTTTGTATCGCCGATATGCCGAGGCAGGAAGGGCCACCCATTCGTATATCCCGACACGTATAGCGGCAATCTGAACTATGGCGGGCAGGGCAATGCCAATAATGGTCGTGGTCGCCAACAGGCTAGCCATGTCTGTAACGTGAAACAACTTCACTGCGACAGCCCGTCCAAAGCCGATTGCAATGATATGCATCACATAAATGCCGACGGATAACTGCCCCAGTGTCTTGAGCATCAATGAAATCGCGTTTTCGCGAATAACCAATCCCTGTGAAATTGCGATAATCAGTAATATGCCGAGGATTGCCGATAAGAACGGAAGACGTTCCGGGATTTCAATTTGCCACGAGAGACCTGTCGAAATCGCAAAGACGGCCATAAGCGTGAGAGACGTGCCCATTGTGTATCGCTGTTGCTGAAAGCCATATTGTTTGGCGACAATACCGAGCGTGAAATAGACGAATCCATAGGCGACGTCCCATGGAACTGGCTGGCTGTATAGATAAAAGAAGACGAAGAGGGTAAGCGCGAATGCCATGCGGACAAGGGCGGGTATCCAAACGAACATATAGGTTGCGATTTGGCAAAAAAAGAGTGCGTAGAGAAACCAGAAGGGGCTGATCGGGCTCCATAGAATTCCCAGCACTCTAGTAAAGTCAATGGTCGTGTTTGTGAGACCCAAATGCCCCATCATCACCATCAGGCTGCCATGCAGGACCGACCAAAACAGATAGGGATAAGCGATATTTTTTCCGAGCTTGGCGAAAAAATCGGTGGGGGCGGCATTTTGTCCGGAGAAGAACAGTCCCGAAACGAAGAAAAAGAACGGCATATGGAACGTGTAAATTGCATAGTCGGCAAAGCCCATGAGGCTGAAGTGCGGGGGCGCCCCAGAACCGTTCAGGCCTCTTTCCGCATGACCGAAAACAACGAGGACAATACATAGGCCTTTGGCAACATCATAACTGTCGTCGCGCTGTTTTTTAGGTTCCATGAAAGCCCTCAGTCGGAGTTTTATGGACGAATCTAGAGTGAAGGCGTTGTGTCATCACGCCCGTTCAGCCAGCGCGAAATTCACCGTGTCTGCGAATTCCCGGAGGAAACGCTCGCGCGAGAAGCGGGCGGCATTGTCGATGCAGGCGGTTTTGTCGAAACGGTCGGAATTGTCGACGAATTCCTGGACCGCAGCGCAGATCGCCTCCGGTGTCTGTTCGCCGAAATATAGGCCGGTAGGCTGGTTTGAGGCGCCGAGCGGAACGACGGTTTCCAGCACGCCGCCCTTGCCATAGGCGATCACCGGGGTGCCGAGCGCCTGGGACTCGACGGGAACGATGCCGAAATCATCTTCCGCGGCAAAGACGAAAGCCTTGGCTTCCGCCATGTATTTGTGAAGCTCTTCATTGCCGACAAAACCGAGGATTTCGACATTCGGTGCGGCGATTTCGCGGATGCGCTTCATGTCCGGCCCGTCGCCTATGACGACAAGCCGCTTGTCAGGCATCTTCGCAAAGGCTTCCACGATCAGGTGCACTTTTTTATAGGGCACCAGCCGCGAGGCCGTGACGAAATAGTCGCCTTTTCTGTCGGAAGGGGAAAGATGCGCGGTATCGACAGGCGGGTAGATCACCGTGGAGTCACGCCCATAACATTTGCGCACGCGGTTGCGGATGAATTTGGAGTTTACCGTCATGAGATCGACACCATGGGTGGTGCGGATATCCCACATGCGGATGTAGTGGAGAATGGCGCGCGCGATCCACGACGCGAAGCCGCGATTGAGCCGGGTTTCCTTGAGATATTGATGCTGGAGATCCCAGGCATAACGAATGGGGCTGTGAATATAGGAGACGTGAAACTGGCCGGGACCGGTGATGACGCCCTTGGCGACCGCATAGCTGGATGAGATGACGAGATCATAGCTGCTGAGGTCAAACTGCTCTATGGCGAGCGGCATCAGCGGCAGATAGGAGCGATATTTTTTTCGGGCGAAAGGCAGTTTCTGGATGAAGGAGGTGTTGACGAGACGCCCGCCGAGGAACCCCCGGTCCCGCTCGCTCATGAAGTCGACGAGGCAATAGAGGTCCGCGTGAGGATAAATTTCGAGAAGGTTGTGAAGCACTTTTTCGGCCCCACCTCGGTCGGTGAGCCAGTCATGCACGATTGCCGTCTTCATAATTTCCTCAATAATATCAGCGTAATAAAAATTTGTTGTCCGCTTTCGAATAAGCGCGGCGGTATCGAATATCAGGTCTGTCTACAGCCTTGAAAACACGGCTGCTTGAAGGCGAATAAGGTAACGATAAATAAGGGTGGGCGATTATGTCTATCTTAGTTTCATCTTCAATAGCACTTTGTTCGCAAATGCGAAACATCCAACCTACGTAATTCTCTGCGCTCTTTCCGCCTCCTTAAAAAATCGGTTTCCAGTTCGCCGATCCCGAAAATCCGTCATCGGACCGCATTGTCATTGACAAGGCGTCTTATCGAGATATTCTCTTATAAAGATGCATATAACATAATAATGGAACATCAGGTTGGAACAATGAGCTGGGAGCATAACCATGAGACGTAAACTTGCATTTCTCGCCACCGCCGCACTGCTGCTCGCGCCCGATATGATGATGGCCGCGGAGAAGGGTGGCGTCATCAACGTCGCGACGATCGGCGAGCCGCCGACACTCGATCCCATGGCCTCGACCGCCGATCTGGTCGGCATCGTCACGCAGCATATTTTCGAAACGCTTTACACCTTCGACAAGGGCTGGAAGGTGACGCCGCTTCTGGCCGAAAGCCTGCCTGAGATCAGTGCGGACGGCAAAACCTACACGATCAAGCTGCGCCAGGGCATCAAGTTCCATGATGGCAGCGACATGACCTCGGAGGATGTCGTCGCCTCGCTCGGCCGCTGGATGAAGATCGCCTCGCGCGGCAAGCAGGCTGCCGGTTTCATCGAGAATATTTCCGCGCCGGATGCCGGAACGGTGACGATCACCCTCAAGCAGCCTTATGCGCCGCTGACCTCGCTGCTTGCGTTCAATAATTCGGCGGCGATCATCCTGCCGGCTGAAAAGCAGGCGGAGCCAATGGCCGAATTTGTCGGCACCGGCCCCTATATGCTGAAGGAACGCAAGGCGGACCAATATATCCAGCTCGTGCGATTTGATGGCTACAAATCCCGTGATGGCGAAAGCGACGGTTATGGCGGCGCTCGCCACCAGTACCTCGATGAAATCCGCTTCGTTCCGGTGCCCGATCCGAATACCCGCGTCGAGGCCGCCGTTTCCGGACAATATGACTATGTCGATTCCATTCCGGTGGAGTCTTTCCAAAAGGTGAAGTCTTCGTCGGCCTCGCAGCCGATGATGCTGAAGCCGTTCGGTTTCCCGGTCTTCGTTTTCAACACCAAAGAGGGGCTGTCTTCCAAGCTTGAGGTCCGCAAGGCCGTGGTCGAAGCGCTGAACATGGAAGACATGCTGGCCGCCGCTTTCGGCAGCACGGATTTCTACGCGCTGGACGGTGCCTATTACCCCGACAATTTCTCCTGGCACACGCAAGAGGGTGTCGAGGGCAATTATAATGTCGGCAACCCGGAAGCCGCTGCCGAAAAACTCAAAGCCGCCGGTTATAATGGCGAGCCGTTGCGCATCCTCACCAGCCGCCAATATGAGTTCCATTACAAGATGGCGCAGGTGGCGGCGGAATATCTGAAGCTTGCCGGTTTCAAGGTGGATATGCAGGTGGTGGACTGGGCAACGCTGACGCAGCGCCGCGCAGACCCGAAGCTCTGGGACATTTACATCAGCCACAGCCCATTCCTGCCGGAACCGGCGCTGATGGGAGCGCTGTCCACCAGCTCGCCGGGCTGGTGGGATACGCCGGCACGCAAGGCGGCCGTTGACGCCTTCACGTCGGAAGCCGATCCGGAAAAACGCCTCGCGCTTTGGGCCAATGTTCAAAAGACGATCTATGCCGAGCTGCCGCTCATCAAGATCGGTGACTTCAATGCGGCAGCGGCCAAGTCCAACAAGCTTGATGGTGTCGACCCGGCTCCATGGCCGTATTTCTGGAATGCTTCGGTTACGAAATAAGACCGGGCTGGCAATCGGGCGCCGGGCTTTGCTTCCGGCGCTCCGACGACACGGCCTCTTTTCCTCGTCGCATCTCCACCCTCATCCCTGTGCTTGTCACAGGGACCCAGTCAGCCCAAGTCCTTGGGCTGAGAGGAGTCTTTCCGCCGCGCAGACGCGCGTCGGCTGGATTCCTGTGACAAGCACAGGAATGAGGGGAAGTATAAAGCAGACGCGGAAGGTCCGATTTTTTACGACTGCGAGTGCCGGAATTGCCGGCACCCATCTTTAACTCAGTTCAACCGTCGCCTGGTCGCGGCCTATCACCCGCTTCGGAGCCTTGATACGTGATACGGTATATTTTCCAAAGACTTGCAGGAATGATCGTGGTGATGTTCCTCGTCGTCACCATCGTTTTCGTCATCCTGCGCGTCACCCCCGGAGACCCGGCCGCCGTGATGCTGGGGCCGGATGCCTCGGCGCAGGATATTGCGGACCTGCGCACAAGGCTCGGCCTCGATCAGTCGCTTGGCGTACAATATGTCTATTATATCGGCCAATTGCTGAAGGGTGATCTCGGCCAGTCGATCTTTCTCAACATGCCTGTAGGATCAGCCCTGCTGGACCGGGCGGAACCGACATTCTTCCTAACGATCTTTTCGCTGCTGATTGCCAGCGTCATCGCGCTGCCCATCGGCATCTACGCCGCTTACCGGCGTGGTTCCTTCGTGGATCAGGCCGCGACCACCATTGCGATGCTGGCGGCGAGCATTCCGAGCTTCTGGCTCGGCCTCATCCTCATGCAGGTCTTTGCCGTGCGGCTCGATTTGTTTCCGGTCTCGGGGTATGGCGGGCCGGGTGCTAGCTTCCTTGAGCGCATGTATCACCTGACCTTGCCGGCGATTGCGCTCGGCCTCGTTTCCTCCGCGCTCATTCTGCGCTTCACCCGCGCCTCGATGCTGGATGTTCTCGGTGACGATTATGTCCGCACCGCCAGAGCCAAGGGCGTGAAGGAGCGCCGGGTGGTGATGAAACATGCGCTGAAGAATGCGCTCATTCCCATCCTCACCGTGCTTGGCCTCACCGCCGCCGTGCTGATTTCCGGTGCAGTCGTAACGGAAACCGTCTTCGGCCTGCCGGGCGTCGGCAATCTTGTCGTCTCGGCCGTGCTCCGGCGGGATTATCCGGTCATTCAGGGCGCGCTTCTCATCATCGCCGGGCTTTACGTGCTCATCAATTTTGCAATCGACATGCTTTATCTGCTGGTCGATCCGAGGGTTCGCTACTGATGGCCGATATTGTTTCCACCGCCCCGCCGGCCCGCAGCCCGACCATATTGTTCATTCGGCGTCTCCTGAAGCGCAAGACGGTCGCTGCCGGTCTCATCGTGCTGCTCGTCTTTGTGCTGCTCGCGGTTTTCGCACCGATGATTGCGCCCTATTCGCCATCGAAACTGTCGATCGTTAACCGCCTGAAGCCGCCAAGCGAGCTTTACTGGTTCGGCACCGACGAGTTCGGTCGTGACGTCTTCTCGCGCACCATTTATGCCGGAAGGCTGTCGCTTCTGGTCGGTGCCGCTGTGGTGGCGCTTTCGGCGCTGATAGGTATCACGCTCGGCCTGCTCGCTGGTTTCTTCCAGAAGCTGGATACGCCGATTGCGCGGCTGATTGATGCGATGATGGCCTTTCCGGATATTCTGCTGGCCATCGCGCTAGTGGCGGCCCTCGGCCCGTCGCTGACGACTGTCATCATCGCACTTGCTGTCGTTTATTCGCCGCGCCTTGCCCGCATCGTGCGCGCCTCGACGCTGGTGATCCGCGAATTGCCCTATGTGGAGGCGGCGAAGGCGCTCGGCATTTCCACCTTCCACATCATGACGCGGCATGTGCTGCGCAATCTGGTCTCGCCCATCCTCGTGCAATGCACCTTCCTTTTCGCCAGCGCCATGCTGGCAGAGGCGGGCCTTTCCTTTCTGGGTCTCGGTGTCAGCCCCGAGATACCTACCTGGGGAACCATGATCTCCGCTGGCCGCCAATATATCGGTCAGGCCGACTGGATGACCTATTTCCCCGGCTTTGCCATCATTCTTTCCGTGCTGTCGCTGCAAATGGTCGGCGACGGGCTGCGGGACATGCTCGACCCAAGACTGCGAAGGGATTTGTAATATGACATCCGGTGAACAGGCCAAAACGCCTCTTCAATCACCCATTCTTCTTTCCAATGTCAAACCGGTCGGTTTCGGCAAAGGCGCATCACAGGCCTCGACCGATATTCTGATCGGCGGCGACGGCAAGATCGCCGCGGTAGGCTCTGCCCTGCAGGCGCCCGCGGATGCGCAGCGAATTGATGCCAAAGGTGCCTTCATTTCGCCCGGCTGGGTCGATCTGCACGTGCATATCTGGCACGGCGGCACCGATATCTCCATCCGCCCCTCCGAATGCGGGGCCGAGCGCGGCGTAACCACACTGGTGGATGCCGGTTCGGCGGGCGAGGCGAATTTCCACGGCTTCCGGGAATATATCATCGAGCCCTCGAGAGAGCGCATCAAGGCCTTTCTCAATCTCGGTTCCATCGGCCTTGTTGCCTGCAACCGGGTGCCGGAACTGCGCGACATCAAGGATATCGACCTTGATCGTATCCTCGAATGTTATGCCGAAAACAGCGAGCATATTGTCGGCCTGAAGGTGCGGGCGAGCCATGTCATCACCGGTTCCTGGGGTGTGACGCCGGTGAAACTCGGCAAAAAGATCGCCAAGATCCTGAAAGTGCCGATGATGGTCCATGTGGGCGAACCGCCCGCACTTTATGATGAGGTGCTGGAAATTCTCGGCCCCGGCGATGTCGTGACCCATTGCTTCAACGGCAAATCGGGCTCCAGCATCATGGAAGACGAGGACCTGTTCAACCTTGCCGAACGCTGCGCGGGCGAAGGCATCCGGCTGGATATCGGCCATGGCGGCGCATCCTTCTCCTTCAAGGTGGCGGAAGCGGCGATTGCACGCGGCCTGCTGCCCTTCTCGATTTCCACGGATTTGCATGGCCATTCGATGAATTTCCCGGTGTGGGATTTGGCGACGACCATGTCGAAGCTGCTGTCGGTCGAT
Organism: Agrobacterium sp. NPDC058088; assembly: GCF_042885035.1. Classification (NCBI taxonomy): domain Bacteria; kingdom Pseudomonadati; phylum Pseudomonadota; class Alphaproteobacteria; order Hyphomicrobiales; family Rhizobiaceae; genus Agrobacterium; species Agrobacterium sp. NPDC058088. The sequence continues at coordinate 587,018 of NZ_JBHVSU010000003.1, forward strand.
ATGCCCTTCGAAAATGTCGTCGAGGCCGTTACCCGCAATCCGGCCTCCGTCATTCAGCTCGATATGGAAAACCGTCTCGATGTCGGCCAGCGCGCCGATTTCACGGTTTTCGATCTCGTGGATTCCGATCTGGAAGCGACCGATTCCAATGGGGATGTGGCGCGTCTGACGCGCTTATTCGAGCCGCGTTACGCTGTGATCGGCGCGGAAGCGATTGCTGCCAGCCGTTATATTCCAAGGGCGCGCAAGCTGGTGCGCCACAGCCATGGTTATTCCTGGCGCTGAACCCGACTGGAATGGCGGGGGTATGCCCTCCGCCTTTCGCAGACATTTCGGGATAGACGTCCCGGCATTATGAGGAATTCGCGTGAAACAGTCTACGCTAGAAGCAGAAGGGCACCTTTCGCCCTATGACCGGCTCGCCGCGCTTGGCATCTCCCTGCCGCCGCCGCCGCCGCCGATTGCCAATTTCGTCACCCATGTGGTGGAAGGCAATATGCTTTATCTTTCGGGCCAGGGGCCTAGGGAAGAGAACGGCCATCTCTATGCCGGCAAGGTGGGCGCGGAAATCGGGCTGGAAGAGGCCTATAACCATGCGCGGCTCACTGGCATCAACCTGCTTGCCGTCATGCACGAGGCGCTGGGTGATCTATCGCGGGTAAAAAAGGTGGTTAAGCTGCTCGGTATGGTCAATGCGGTCAGTGATTTCCGCGATCACCCGAGCGTCATCAACGGCTGCTCCGATCTCTTCATCGATGTGTTCGGCGATGCGGGACAACATGCCCGCTCCGCCGTCGGTTTCGGCTCGCTGCCGGGCAACATCACCGTTGAGATAGAAGCCATCGTCGCGCTCAAGGATTGAGGCCGTTCAATGGTTGCGCCAGCCCATCAGCTTTTCGATCCGCTCTGCCGACACCCTGACCTGTTCGGTGTAATGATTTTCGTCCGCCAGCACCTTCTGTTCCGGCAGCACGATGGAAATCGTCGCAACGCATTCGCCCCTGTTGTCGCAGATCGGCGAGGCGATGCAGGCGACAGCGTAATCGGATTCGGCGACCTGTATCGACAGCCGGTCATGGAAAGCGGCCGCCGCCGATTGCGACAGGGTCTCGGGATTGATTTCCGCACGGCCAGTAGGGGAGGAGCGGGCGCAGCGTCGGAAAAGTTCGAGGCGCTCTACCTCCGGCAGATGCCCGACCAGCAGGCGGCCGGATGCCGTCCAGTTCAGGGGAACACGGGTGCCGACACGCGACGCGACCTGAAAATGGCTGGGACCATCGGCCATTGCCAAGACCAGCATGTGATCGCCATCGCGGCCGCAAAGCTGCACGGTTTCACCCGCATGGCGGCACAGATCGTGCATTTCGTGGGTGGCGACACCCATGAAATCCAGCGAGCGGGCATAGGCAAGGCCATAATGGTAAAGCCGGGCGCCGAGCCAGATATTGCCATCGGCATTGCGCGCCAGCATGTTCTTTTCGACGAGATCGTCGATGATCACATAGACGGTGGAAAGCGGCGCCTTGATCGCCTTGGCGATGGCGTAAGCGCCGGCCGGCGATCCGGTTTCGTAAAGATAATCAATAACCTGAAGCGCACGATCGATGCCGCTGACGCGCGAGCGCTTGGCCGCCTTCGCGTCTGCGTTTTCGGCGGCCTCGGACAGGGCGGTTGAAGACGTTTCGTCCAGTTTATGGGCGTCCAATTTTGGCTCCTCACGGGTTTTGAGAAGCTATTACATTATTATGGCATATATGTCGATGCCTATTGCATCGCAAAGACAGGAGAAAGACATGACCGAGGATATCAGAAGCAGGATCGGCCTTCGCCCGGTCATCAACGTCTCGGGCACCATGACCTCGCTCGGCGCGTCGATTGTCGTTCCCGAGGCCGTTCAGGCCATGGCGTCCATCCTGCCGCAATTCGTCGAGATCAATGATCTGCAACGCAAGGCGAGCGCGATCATTGCAAGATTGACGGGTGGCGAGGCCGGTTTCGTCACGGCGTCCTGCTCCTCCGGCATCAGCCTTGCGGTGGCGGGCGCCATTACCGGCAATAATCTGCTGGCCATCGAAAAGCTGCCCGATGTTGCGCCCGAGAAAAACGAAGTGCTGGTGCAGATGGGTCATGTGGTGAGCTATGGTGCGCCGGTGGATCAGGCAATCCGCCTCGGCGGCGGCAAGGTGGTGCTGATCGGGCAGGCAACATCGACCCATCGTTTCCACATGGAAAACGCCATCACCGAAAAGACGGCGGCGGCGGTTTATGTCGTCTCGCACCATGTGGTGAATTACGGTCTGCTGCACCTTTCCGAATTCGTCGAGATTGCCCACGCCAAGGGCGTGCCTGTTATCGTCGATGCGGCGTCCGAATATGATCTGGAGCTGTTTCTGGCGACGGGCGCGGACGTTGTCCTCTATTCCGGTCACAAGTTCCTCGGCGGCCCGACCTCCGGCATCGTCGCCGGCAAGAAGGAACTGGTGCGCAACGCCTTCCTGCAGAACATGGGCATCGGCCGCGGCATGAAGGTCGGCAAGGAAAGCATCTATGGCGTCATGGCGGCGCTGGAAGCCTGGGAAAAGCGTGACCATGACGGCATTCGCGAGCGCGAAACCGGCTATCTTAATCTCTGGAAAAAGACGCTAGACGGACGCCCCGGCGTGACGGCGCTGATCGAGCCCGACCCGACCAACAACCCGCTCGACCGGCTGCGTGTCATCATCGATGCCGAAGAAGCCCATATCACGGCATGGGACCTGACGACGGCGCTGGCCAGAGGCAATCCGCCGATCATTGCCCGCGATCACGAGGTTGAACACCGTTATTTCTATCTCGACCCCTGCAACCTGCATCCCGGCCAGGAAACCATCGTGGCTTCCCGTCTGGCGGAAGAGCTGGATAAGGCGCGCGCCTCCAACGAGGTGATCGCCACACCGTTCGAGGACCGCAGCCGCCACCGCTTCGACGGCATGCTGCGCTGGCCGGACTGAGTGGAACGAGCGGGTGCGGCAGTTTTCTTCTCCCCGAGGGGGAGAAGTCCGCGGCAGCGGGATGAGGGGGCAGGGGTGCGGTCTATCGCTGGCGTTGCCCCCTCATCCGACCCTTCGGGCCACCTTCTCCCCCTCGGGGAGAAGAAACTCGCGGTAACTGCCGGCCCAAGCATTGCAACCAGAATAAAGAAAAGGGAACGATCATGACCATGCCACAGGCAGCACCGCTTGGTGCCGAAGATGCCGTGCTTTCCGTCCGCAATCTCACCACGTCCTTTCACGTGGATGGCGGCTGGAAACCCGTGGTGCGTGATATTTCCTTCGATGTCGGGCCGGGAGAGACGGTCGCGATCGTCGGCGAAAGCGGCTCGGGCAAGAGCGTTACCTCGCTCTCCATCATGCGGCTGCTGGATCGGGAAAGCAGCAGGGTTCAGGGTGAAATCCTGCTGGGCGGCCGTAATCTGCTGTCGCTTTCCGAAGACGCCATGCGGCGGGTACGGGGCAATGAAGTGGCGATGATCTTTCAGGAGCCGATGACCAGCCTCAATCCGCTCTTCACCATCGGCGACCAGATTTCCGAGGCTCTGCTGTGCCATCAACCGATGTCGAAAGCGGATGCGCGGGCCGAGACGATCCGGTTGCTGGAAAAGGTCCGCATACCCTCCGCCGCCTCGCGTTTCGATGAATATCCGCACCGCTTTTCCGGCGGCATGCGCCAGCGCGTGATGATCGCCATGGCGCTCGCGTCGCGGCCAAGGCTCCTGATCGCCGACGAGCCGACGACGGCGCTCGATGTGACCATTCAGGGCCAGATTCTCGACCTCATCAAGACGCTTCAGGAAGAGGAGGGTACCTCCGTCCTGTTCATCACCCATGACATGGGCGTGGTGGCTGAGATTGCCGACCGTACCGTCGTCATGTATCGCGGCGAACAGGTGGAAGTCGGCGCGACGGCGGATATCTTCCACCGCGGCAAACATCCCTATACGCGCGCGCTTTTGTCCGCCGTTCCGGTTCTTGGGTCGATGACAGGTGAGGAAAGACCGCTCCGGTTTCCCATCATCAACACCACCACGGGGGAAACGCAGGAGCCGGCGCGTCCGGCCGATACCGTTGACGCCAGCGCCCAGCCGGTGCTGAAGGTGCAGGGGCTGACCAAGCGTTTCGACATCCACTCCGGCCTGCTGGGACGCCTCAGCGGCCGCGTCCACGCGGTGGAAAACGTGTCCTTCGATCTGAGGGCCGGGGAGACTCTATCGCTGGTGGGCGAAAGCGGCTGCGGCAAGTCGACCACCGGTCGCGCCATCATGCGGCTGATCGAGCCGGATGCCGGTTCGGTCGTGGTCAACGGCGAAAACATTCTCGCGCTCGACAAGACGGGCATGCGGGACATGCGTAAGACGGTTCAGATGATCTTTCAGGACCCCTTCGCCTCGCTCAATCCGCGTATGACGGTGGGTGCGGCGATTGCCGAACCTTTTCTGGAGCACCGCATGGGAAGCGCCCGCGAGGCGAAGGATGTGGTGGCCGACATGCTGGTGAAGGTCGGTCTCTCGCCCGATATGGCGGCGCGTTACCCGCATGAATTTTCCGGCGGCCAGCGGCAGCGCATCTGCATCGCCCGCGCGCTGGCATTGCAGCCGAAGGTGATCGTTACTGATGAGAGCGTGTCGGCGCTGGATGTTTCCATCAAGGCGCAGGTCATCAACCTCATGTTGGACTTGCAGCACAGCCTTGATCTCGCCTTCCTGTTCATTTCCCACGACATGGCAGTGGTGGAACGCGTCAGCCATCGTGTGGCGGTGATGTATCTCGGCGAGATCGTCGAAATCGGCCCACGCGCCGCTGTCTTCGATAATCCGCAGCATGACTATACCCGCAAGTTGATGGCGGCGGTGCCGGTGCCGGATCCGGACCGCCGCGATACGCGGCGGGGTGCGACGAATGACGAACTGAAAAGCCCGATCCGCGCCGTTGATTATGTCGTCAAGCCACGTGAATATCGCGAGGTTTCACCCGGCCATCTCGTTGCCTGCTGAAGCTGGTTACAGGCCCGGTACGTCCGATGTCACGAAAGGTATACGGTAACCGCGCCGAAAGCTTTCCCGCTGTCCGAGATGGCGATACCATGTCTGCACGGCTGGAAAGTCGTCGAGGTTAATCTTGTGGCGCGCGAAACGGGAGACCCATGGCCAGATGGCAATATCGGCTATTGAAAAATCGCCGGCCACAAACTCCCGCTCGCTCAAACGGTCGTTCAATGTCCGGTAAAGCCGCTCCACATCCGCGGCGAAACGCGTCTCGGCAAAGGGGGCCTCTCCTGCATTATAAGTCAGGAAATAATGGGCATAACCGAGTGTCGGGCCGAAATTGGCGGCCTGCCACATCAGCCATTCCGTGACGGTCAGTCGCTCGGTGGCGGAGGCGGGCAGAAGCCGCCCGGCCTTTTCGGCGAGATAGAGGAGGATCGCGTTCGATTCCGTCAGGACGGTGCCGTTGTCCGTATCCACGATTGCCGGAATTTTTGAGGCGGGGTTGATGCTGATATAGTCAGCCGCGAACTGCTCGCCCTTTTCGATGTCGATGGCGTGGCTGCGATAGGGCAGGCCAAGTTCTTCCAGCGCAATCGAGATTTTAAGGCCGTTGGGCGTGATCCAGGTGTAAAGGTCGATCATGCTAGTCGAACATTGCCTCATCAAGCGGCAAACCCCGTCTGCCTTTCTTGCCGGTCACATCGGAAAGGTCCGTATAAAGACCGCGTAATGTGAGAACCAGCTGAACGATGCGCGGATCGGTGACACGATAGATCACCGCCTTGCCTTCCCGTGAGCCTTCGATCACACCGGCATCGCGCAATTCGGCGAGCTGCTGCGAAAGCGTTGGCTGCTGGATACCAAGTTCATATTCCAGTGCGGAAACGGAGGCCTCCGTTTCCATAAGGTAACAGACGATGGCCAGTCGGTTGGCGTTGGCGACAAGCTTCAAAAGCTCGCTCGCTTCCACCACGCTGCGGCAGATGAGATTGGAAACCGGTTTCGTCACAACTACTGGTCCCTGTTTCAGACTATAAAAAAGTAAATTGTATAGCGATAAATTTCAATGGCTTGATGTCGGTCGATTTTAGTCGTCTGCAGAATTTTTAAAATCTACAGGATTAGTAGATTTCTCTTTCGCTTTCCGGCTGAGGATCGCCAAAACGTTTCTCGAAAACATTCTATAAAAAAGTAGATTGACTGCGAAATGAGGTGTCACATGAAAATCGGGGTCCATCCCAACAATCTGCATTTACGGCTCGCCCGGCTCTGGCCCGGCGCCTTTGAAGAGTTCGATCCGGAATTCGTGGCCTATCGTGAAGGCCGCGATACGGCGGCGCTTCTGGAAAAGGGCGAAATCCATTTCGGTGGCACCGGTTCGACACCGCCGATCGAGGCGGATGCGCGCGGGCTTTCCGCAGCATATATCGCAGCCTCGGCCCCGAGGCCGGCGAATGGCGCGATCCTCGTGCGGCGCGACAGCCCGATCCGCTCTGCCGGGGATCTCCAGGGAAAGCGCATCTCGCTGATCGACGGGTCTTTTCACACCTATCTACTGGCGCGCAGCCTGGAAGGGGCGGGTCTTGGTCTTTCGGACGTGACGCGGATTGAAAGCGGTGACAGCGACAGCCTGCTCGATCTCGTGGAAGGCCGTGTCGATGCCTGGGTAACGATGTCGCCACGGCTGGAAAAGGCTCTGACCCATGAGGAGATCAGCCTTCTGGTCCGTTGTGGCTCCACCATTCCCAACCGCTCGCTGTTCTGGACGCTGGCGCGTCACAATATGGCGCAGGAGACACGGCAGGCAATTGCGGCCGAACTGGACCGCGTCGGCCGCGCCGTCATGGCGGATATCGACAAGGCTGCAGCGCTGCTCGCCGCCGAGCCAGGCAGCGAGGGCGATGCGGCATCCTGGGCGAAGGTGCTGCGCTCGCGCGATCTTTCCGTGGTGCCCGCCACTGAAAATATCCTTGCCGAACAGCAGGAGGAAGCCGATACGCTTTACAGGCACGGCCATTTCTCTTTATCGGTTCAGACCGGGCAAAGCCCGGCCCCACAATCAGCCAGCGTCGGAGGCGACAGATGAATGTTTTCTGGTACATGTGCGCGCCCGACGGCGCCTATCCCTGGCAGCCGGAAGGCTCCCGTAAGGTCGATCTCGGTTATTACAGGCAGCTGGCACTGGCTTACGATCAGCTGGGTTATACCGGCGCGCTGTTTGCCACCGGCGCGCATGACGTCTGGGTTCTGGCGGGCGCACTGCTCTCCCATACGGAGCGGCTGAAGCTGTTGGTGGCCATCCATCCCGGGCTGATCGCCCCAACCCTGCTTGCCAAGATGGCGGCGACACTTCAGGAGTTTTCGCGTGGACGCCTGCTGATCAATGTCGTCTCCGGCGATGCCAAGATGCTGGGCGCTTACGGCATGACCATGCCGCATGACGAGCGTTACGATATGGCGGATGAATATCTGCAGATCTGGCACCGGCTTTTCGCCGGCGAGACGGTGGATTTCAAGGGGCGGCATTTCCAGACGGAGGGTGCGAAGCTCGCGCTGCCGGTGGGGCAGGGCATCGAGCCGCCGCCGTTGTGGTTCGGCGGTTCTTCCGACAAGGCCATCGATGTTGCGGCGAAACATGTCGAGACCTACCTCTCCTGGGGTGAAACGCCCGATCAGATCGGCGCGAAGGTCGATCTCGTCAAGGCGCGGGCGGAACAGCTTGGCCGCGAACTGGAATATGGCATTCGGCTCTATGTCATCGTGCGTGATACCGATGAAGAGGCCTGGGCCGCCGCTGCCGACCTTTACGGGCGCATGGATGAGCGTGCGATTGCCGCCAACCAGCGTTTTGTCGGCAAGACCGATTCCATCGGCCAGCAGCGCATGACGGCGATGCACGGCGGGCAGAAACCGGAAAACCTGCGCGATCTGGAAATCGCACCAAATCTCTGGGCCGGCATCGGGCTTGTCCGTCCGGGCCCGGGAACCGCGATTGTTGGTTCGCCGGATACGGTGATCCGCACGCTGGAGGCCTACAAGAAAGCGGGCGTGAACACCTTTATCCTCTCGGGCATGCCATTGCTGGAAGAAGCCTTCCGCTTCGGCGAAAAGGTCCTGCCACGTCTCGATGTATCGCGGGAAGTGTCATCTGCGAAACAATTCACCTGGTCGACCCTGTTCGACCGCGACCTTTCGGCCAAGGCTTCCTGAGCATGGTGCGGGAGTGGAGAAGAACAATATGACGGCAAGTCCGGCAACAACAATCGCGCAACGGCGCTTGGGTCCACAACGCGTGGCCGAACGGGCGCTTGGCGTTTTGGACAAGGCGCTCGGCGCAGTCGCCGCCGCCATCCTTGCGACGCTTCTGGTGGTGGTGTTAGTCAATGTCGCCCTGCGATACCTGTTCCATACCGGTTTCATCGGCGCGGAAGATCTGGGCATCTGGCTCAATGTGGCGATGATTGCGGTCGGCGCGCCGCTCAGCCTCAAGAGCGCGCTGGCCATGCGGCTGGATGTATTCGTGCGCTTCCTGCCGGAACGCTTTCATGCGGCAACCGAAGTTCTGGCCGATGCCTTTTCCTTTGTCGCAGCTCTCATCCTCGCTTTCGGCGGGGTGGAGATTGCGGCCATGCTGGGCGGCACGTCGCCAACGCTCGGTCTGCCGGAATGGGTGCGCTTCGGTTTTCTCGGAGCGGGCGGCGCGCTGATCTTTGTCTATCTGGCGCTTCAGCGGGTCGGTGAAGGCAAGGCGCTTGCCGTTCTGCTCTCCGTCGCCATCGCGGTCGTTTCTTATGTCGGCCTGCCGGAACTGTTTATCGATACGAGCCTGCCGCCGAGCCTGTTTCTGGCGCTGACGGCGGCCGTGGGGCTGGTTCTGGCCGCACCGCTCGCCCATGCCTTCCTTGCCGCCGCCTATGTGGCGATCGCCTTCGGCAGCACCCTGCCGGAACCGGCCATCGTGTCCTCGACGGTGACGGGCATGTCGAAATTCCTGCTGCTGGCCATTCCCTTCTTCCTGCTGGCCGGAAGCCTGCTGACGGAATCAGGCGTCGCCAACCAACTCGTCCGTTTTGCCGCCTCCATGGTCGGCCACCGGCGAGCAGGGCTGGCGCAGACGACGCTTCTAACCAGCGTGCTGTTTTCCGGCGCATCCGGCTCCTCGGTCGCCAATGCCGCCTTCGGTGCCTCCACCTTTCAGCCGGAACTGGTGAAACACGGTTATCCACCGGCACAGGCAGGCGCGATCATTGCCGCTACCTCGGTGCTGGACAACGTCATTCCGCCCTCCATCGCCTTTCTCATCCTGGCAACGGCCACCAACCTGTCGGTCGGCTCGTTGCTGGTTGGTGGTTTCTTCGCCGGTGGGCTGATGGCGGTCTGCCTTGCGGTGGCAATCCATCTCAGCGTGCGCAGCGTCGATACCCTGCCGCGCGCGACAGGCAGCGAACGCTGGCGTTCGGCCGTGGCCGCCATACCTGCCTTCGGGCTTGGCGTCATCGTGGTGGTCGGCATCCGCATCGGCGTTGTCACCACCACGGAGGCGGCGGCTCTTGCGGCGCTCTACACGCTGTTTCTCGGCTTCGGTTATCGGCTGGGCGCGGGCCGCATTTTCGCAACTTTCCGCCAGTCGGCGGGTGAGGCTGCGGCGATTGGCCTCCTGATCGGCACGGCGGGGCCTTTCGCCTTCCTGTTGGCGGTGGACAATGTCTCCGGCCTCGTCACGGATTTCGTGACGTTGCTGGGCGGCAGCAAGATTGCGGTGCTTCTGCTTTCAAACCTCATTCTGCTCGCGGTCGGGCTGGTGCTGGATATCGGTGCCGCGATCCTGTTGTTCGGGCCGATCTTGTTGCCCGCTGCCGTGGCAGCCGGCATCGATCCGATCCATTTCGGCGTGATCCTCGTGGTCAATCTGATGATCCACGGCCTGACACCGCCGCTCGGCATGCTGATCTTCGTGGTCAGCGGCGTGACCCGCATTCCGGCGACAGCGCTTTTCCGGGCCGTCGTTCCCTATCTCATCTCGCTTCTCGTCTCCCTCGCCATTCTCTGCGCCTGGGCCATTATTTTCTAAAACCGGGGTTTTATTCATGACTATTATCGATCGCCGCAATCTCCTGAAACTTTCCGCTATCGGTGCCGCCACGCTGGCCGCACCCGCCTTCGTGCACAGGGCAAATGCCAGAACCCGCAATATTACCGTTGCCTCGCTGTTTGCCGAAGATAAGCCGGAGACGAAAATCTGGGTGAAGATCAGCGAGCTGGTGGAGGCAAAGCTTCCGGGTCGTTTCCGCTTCAACATCGTCAAGAGCGGTGCTCTGGGCGGAGAAAAGGAAGTGGCGGAAAACATTCGTCTTGGCTCGGTGCAGGCCAGCCTTTCCACCGTTTCGTCGCTTTCCGGCTGGGTGCCGGAGTTGCAGATCCTCGATCTGCCGTTCCTGTTTCGTGATGCCGACCATGTGCGCAAGGTGGTGACGGGCGAGACCGGCACTGATCTGAAGACAAAGCTCGCCGCCCAGCAATTCATCGCCGCCGATTTCATCAATTACGGCGCACGCCATCTTCTCACCAAGGAGCCGGTAACCCGGCCGGAGCAGCTGGAAGGCAAGAAGATCCGCGTCATCCAGAGCCCGCTGCACACCAAGCTGTGGAGCGCCTTCGGCACGACGCCGGTCGGTATCCCGATCACAGAGACCTATAATGCGCTGGCGACCGGCGTGGCCGACGCCATGGACCTCACCAAATCCGCCTATGCTGGCTTCAAGCTTTACGAGGTCGTGCCCTATCTGACCGAAACCGGCCACATCTGGGCCTCAGGCGTCGTTTATTACGGTGCGACTTTCTGGAACCAGCTGGACGACGAAGAAAAGAAGGTGCTGTCGGAGGCCTCTAGCGAAGGCGCGAAGTACTTTAACCAGCTGATCGTTGAAGATGAAACGAAGTCCGTTGAGCTTGCGCTGTCCAAGGGTGGCAAGGTGCTGCAGCCGGAAGCGCTGGATGAATGGCGCAAGGGCGCTCAGGGCGTCTGGCAGGATTTCGCCAGCATCGTTGGGGGTATCGAGAGGATACAGGCCGTGCAGTCTGCCTGAGACTACGGGTTAGACGAAGAACAGGGGAGGCGTGTAAGCGCCTCCCCCTTTTTTTTTAGCGAATGTCTTCCGGCAGAACGTCCGAAGGAATGTTCTGATAGGAAACCGGACGCATGAAGCGGCGGATCGACATGGTGCCGACAGAGGTCGCACCGAAGTTCGTGGAGGCCGGGTAGGGGCCACCGTGAACCATGGCTTCGGAAACTTCCACGCCGGTTGGGAAACCGTTGGCAAGAACGCGGCCCGCCTTGCGCTCCAGGATCGGCAGCAGCTTGCGGCCAAGTTCGGCGTCGCCTGCATCGAGATGCATGGTCGCCGTCAGCTGGCCTTCGAAGCTCTTGGCAACCTCAAGCATTTCTTCGGTGCTATCAACAGTCACGATCAGGCCGAGCGGTCCGAAGACTTCTTCGGCAAGCGCATGGTTGGCAACCCAGTCTTTGCCCGAGACGCGGAACAGGTAAGGCGTGGCATTGCGCAGGTTGCAGGTGGTGGTCAGAACGTCGCGCACGCCGTTTCCGGCAGCGATGCGGTCGCGGCCATCACGATAGGCAGCGGCGATACCGTCTGTCAGCATGACCTGCGGGCCAACTTCGGAAAGTGCGGCGCGTGCGGTTTCAGCAACCGCATCCGCCTGCTCGGAGAGGATGACGGCGATGCCGGGGTTGGTGCAGAACTGGCCGGCACCCATGGTCAGCGAACCCGCCCAGCCCTTGGCGATGGCTTCACCACGAGCGGCAACGGCTTCCGGCAGCAGGAACATCGGGTTGACCGAACCCAGTTCGCCGAAGAAGGGGATCGGCTCGGGGCGCTGGGCGCAGAGATCGAACAGCGCGCGGCCGCCGGCGAGCGAGCCGGTGAAACCGACCGCCTTGATGCGCGGATGCTGGACCAGCGCGGAACCGACATCGCGGCGGCCGCCCTGGATCAGCGAGAAGACGCCGGGATGGAGATTATGCTTCTTGACGGCGGCGAGAACGGCTTCTGCAACGATTTCGCCGGTGCCGGGATGGGCGGAATGGCCCTTGACGACAACGGGGCAACCGGCTGCGAGAGCGGCGGCCGTATCACCGCCGGCCGTCGAGAAGGCGAGCGGGAAGTTGGATGCGCCGAAGACTGCAACGGGCCCGATCGGGCGCTGCATCAGACGGATATCCGGGCGTGGCAGCGGCTGGCGGTCCGGCAGTGCTTCGTCATGGCGGCGGTCGAGATAATCGCCCTTGCGGATATGCGATGCGAACAGGCGAAGCTGGCCAACGGTGCGGCCGCGCTCGCCCTGCAGGCGTCCAGCCGGCAGACCGGTCTCGGACGAGCCGATTTCGGTGATGGCGTCGGCGCGTGCTTCGATCTCATCGGCAATGGTGTCGAGGAATGCGGCGCGCTCTTCGCGGGTGGTGTAACCGTAGCTCCAGAAGGCTTCTTCGGCTGCTTCCGCAGCCTTGTTCACCAGATCGACGGTGCCGACCGAAAAATCGAAAGCCTCGCCATGTGCAGGCTCGCTGCGGAATTTTGCTTCCGTTTCGACCCATTCTCCTGCAACCAGATGTTTGCCGTGCGGCTTGAAACTCATTGTGCTCTTCCCTGAAAATCTGATCCTGTGTGGAAAACCCACCCGACACCGTGACATGAACCGAAGGGCGACAGCATAAGCGCCATCAGCCGCGATCCTCGCCCGGTTGCCTTCTGCCTTAGCCCGTGCGAGGCCATTGCGAAAGCCGGTTTTTAAACTATCTGACCGAAAAGTGTGATTAATTGGGCGGGGCGTGAAAAAGACGCGCTTCCGTTTCCTCGGTCGGCACTCTATTGTGACGCCATGATGACAAACAGATTTCCGAAATATGTTGCCTGGTCGCTTCTTCTGCTGATCGTAATCGTGACTGTCAGCCCCATTGGGCTGAGGCCCCACACATTGACGACGGTCGGCATTGATCGTGCAGGTGCCTTCGCCCTCTGCTCGGCCGCCTTCGTGCTCGCCTATCCGCGCTATTGGCTAGCCATCATCGTAGCGGGCATCGTCGCGGCTTTTGGCATCGAGGCGCTGCAATTCCTGTCTCCCACACGCCACCCGCTTCTGACCGACGCAGCCGTGAAGGCCGCTGGGGCTGTTGCTGGCGGATTGGCCACCCATTCCTACCTCATGTTTCGGGCGAAGATGGCCGCAGGCTGACACATCCCCTGCGGTCGGAGTTCCGATTAGCCATTCCCATTCGCAAGACCGAAGCGGCTGTGTGACAGCGTCCGCTCGATGCCGCGCAGTTCCGCCAGCCCCTTCAGCCTGCCGATCGCGGGGTAACCGGGCTGCGCGCCGCGCGTCAGGTCGTCGAGAATTTCCTGACCGTGGTCGGGCCGCATCGGAATGGTGTGGTCTTCACGGCCTTCAGCACGACGGCGGGTTTCTTCTGACAGAAGTGCGGCAATGACGGCGACCATGTCGGTCCCACCTTCCAGATGCTCGTCCTCGAAGAAGGAGCAGGGTGCGGTATCGGTGTCGCGCGTCACATTGCGCAGATGCACGAAATGGATGCGATCGGCAAAACGTTTGGTGATAAGAGGCAGGTCGTTATCTGCCCGCGCGCCAAGCGAACCGGTGCACAGCGTCACGCCATTGGCGCGGCTGTCGACTTGGGACAGCATATGGGCGTAGTCATCCTCCGTTGAGAGAATACGCGGCAGGCCGAGCAGGGGCCATGGCGGATCATCCCCATGGGCGCAGATATTGATGCCGACGTCCTCAGCAACCGGGGTCACCTCAGAGAGAAAATCGATCAGGTTCTGCTGCAGCCTTTCACGGTTGACGCCGTGATAGGAGCGCAGTTTTTCGAGGAGCTGGGCCAGCGTATAACCATCCGCCGAGCCGGGCAGGCCAGCGCCGATATTGCGCCCGAGCGCGGTGATTTTTGTATCCGGCATGTCGGCGAAGCGTTTCGCCGCTTCCTCCAGCAGCCAATCCGGGTAGTCTGCGCTGGCATCTGGACGTTTCAGAATATGAATGTCGAAGGCGGCGAAATCGGGAAGATCGAAGCGCATCGCCTTTGCGCCGTGTCTGGTTTCCCACCGCAGGTCGGTACGGGTCCAGTCCAGCACCGGCATGAAATTATAGCAGACGGTGCGGATGCCGGAGGCGGAGAGGCGGCGCAGGGTTTCCTGCCAGTTGGCGATGTGGGTTTTCCAGTCGCCGGTCTGGGTCTTGATATCTTCGGAGACGGGCACGCTTTCCACGACATCCCAATAAAGCCCGCCGGCCTTGATCGCCTTATGCCGTTTGGTGATTTCGTCCGCCGGCCAGACATCGCCGGTGGCGATGTGGTGCAACGCGCTGACGATGCCTTCCGCACCCGCCTGAGCCGCATCCTGAACCGTGACCTTATCGACCGGGCCGAACCAGCGCCATGTGTGTCTCATCTTAAACCCTCAAATATCAGTCTTCGGAAAATGTCAGTTGCACCTTGCAGGCGGCGGAGCGGTCTCCGGCCTGCTCGAATGCGGCCTTCGCCTCATGAAGCGGGAAGCTGTGGGAAATGATCGGCTGCACGTCGATTTTCCGCGACGAGATGAGGGCGGCGGCGATTGCGAACTCCTCATGGAAACGCTGCGAACCGCGCCAGACGATTTCCTTGCTGACAAGCGCATTGAGCGGAATGGTGATGTCACCGGTAACGCCCACCTGTACGATAGTGCCGCGCGGGCGCACGCAGGCAAAGGCAGTGCGGAGCGCGGGGCCAGCGGCGGAGCAATCGAAAATGACGTCGAAATAACCCTTGTTATCCTGATAGGGCAAAAGCGCCTCGGCGTCCTTCGCGACATTGATCGTGCGGTCCGCGCCCATGGCTGGTGCGCGTTCCAGCGCCGCATCGGTCAGATCGGTTGCTACGATGATACTTGCGCCCGCATGGCGGGCGGCGGCGATGGTCAAGAGGCCGATCGGGCCGGCTCCCGTTACCAGCACCTTCGCGCCGGTGAGATCGCAAGCCTGGGCGACGGCATGCAGACAGACTGCAAGCGGCTCGGTGCAAGCCGCTTCAGCAGCTGAGGTATCGGCTGGAAATGGCGCGCATTGTTTTGCAGGAACCACCAGCCGGTCACGGAACATGCCCTGCTCGTGCGGCAGGCGCATGGCGCTGCCCATGAAGCGCATCTCAAGGCAGTGGATAGGCTGGCCCTTCAGGCAGAACTGGCAATGGCCGCAGGGTTGCGAGGGATTGACGGCGACGAGCTGACCGATGGCGAGCCCGCTGACGCCTTCCCCCAGCGCCCGCACATGGCCGGAGGCCTCATGCCCGGAGATGATCGGTTCGCGCACCCTGACCGGGCCGAAACCGCCATCCTGATAATAATGAAGATCGGAGCCGCAGATGCCGCCCGCCGCCATGGCAAGCAGCACTTCGCCGGGGCCGGGGGCCTCTATGTCCTGCGTTTCGACGCGGATATCTTCACGGCCGTATAGACGTGCCACGCGTGTCTGCATGACGATGCCCTTTCTTTAGGTGGTTGCACGGGACACGACGTTTGAAAATCATTTGACAATCCTGCGTGTGGCTCACCCCCCTCTGTCCTGCCGGACATCTCCCCCTCAAGGGGGGAGATCGTTCCTCGGCGAGGTCTCGCGCCCCTCGACGGTCGAGAATGAAGTGGCGAGAAAGCGTCCTGCCGATCTCCCCCCTTGAGGGGGAGATGTCCGGCAGGACAGAGGGGGGTGAGCCACACGCGGAAAAGTCGATGATTTTCAATCATCGTGTATTTTGTTGAAATCCGCGCGGTGGCGAACCGCGCGGGCAATGATGTTTACGTCAGCGGATCAGGCCCATCTCGGTCGGCAGCCAAAGGGTGATTGCCGGAATGAAGGTGATCAGCAGCAGCGCCACGAACAGAGGCACCAGCCATGGCAGGATAGCGATGGTCGTGCGTTCGACGGAGAGTTTCGCCACGCGCGAGAGCACGAACAGCACCATGCCGAGCGGCGGGTGTAGCAGACCGATCATCAGGTTGAGGGTGATGATAAGGCCGAAATGCACCGGATCGATATGGAACTGCAGCACTAGCGGCAGAAGGATCGGCACGAGGATGGTGATGGCCGCAATCGTATCGAGGAAGCAGCCCACGAACAGCATGAGCAGATTGACCAGCACTAGGAAAATCCACTTGCTGTCCGTGATCGTCAGGATCGCCGCCGACAGAAGCTGCGCTGCCTGACTGACGGTCAGCAGCCATGCGAAAACCGAGGCAGCCGCAACGATGAAGAGCACGGACGCGGTGGTTTCGATCGTGTCGAAGGTCGATTTCGCCAGCGTCTTGAAGGTCATCGTCCGGTAACGGACGAGGCCGAGGAACAGTGACCAGAGAACGGCCGCGACGGCTGCCTCCGTCGGTGTGAACCAGCCCATGGTCATGCCGCCGATCAGGATCACGGGCGTCATCAGCGCCATCACGGCGGAGAAGTCGAAATACCAGTCGCAGGCGAGCAGGATGACCAGCACGATCAGGATCGACAGGTTTAGGGAAAGGCCGAATGCGGTGAGGATATAGATGCCGAGCGGCACCATCATCACCACGAAGACTTCAATCGATGCGCCGAAGATGGTTCTGAGGCTGAACGGCGTATCGGAGCCCCAGCCCTTGATATAGGCGAAGACCGCGACCGTGATCATCATCAAAAGCGTCATGACGACGCCGGGAATGATGCCTGCCATGAACAATGCCCCGATGGAGACATTGGCCATCATGCCGTAGATGACGAAGGGCAGCGATGGCGGGAAGATCGGGCCGAGCGTTGCGGAAGCGGCAGTGACGCCGACGGCCGCTTCGACCGGATAACCGTGGTCCTTCATGGCCTTGATTTCGATGGTGCCGATGCCGGCGGCATCGGCAAGTGCCGTGCCAGACATGCCGGAAAAGATCACCGAACCGATGATGTTGACCTGGGCTAGACCACCCTTCATCCAGCCGACGAGTGCCACCGCGAAGGAATAGATACGTCCTGTCACGCCTGCCGTATTCATCAAGTTGCCGGCTAGGATGAAGAATGGAACGGCCAGAAGCGGGAAGCTTTCCACACCAGCGATCAGGCGCTGCGCCGCGATGATATCGGGCGCGACATTGTAAAACACGATGTAGAGCAGCGACGCCGAAGCCATGGAGATGGCGACAGGCAGGCCGATCAGCATCAATAGAAGAAATGAGCCGATGAGAAGCAGCATGTGATCAATCCTCCGCGCTCTGGAATTCTTCGGGCCGTTCCAGAACGGAATAACCGCGCTGCATATTGGCGATGAAGACCTGTACGGACCGGAAGAACATCAAAACGAAAGCGGCCAGAACCGTGTAGAAAACGATATTGCGCGGCAGCGCCACGGTGACCATCTCCTCATCCGCGACGATTTCCAGATAACGCCACATCAGCCACGAGGTGTAGGCGAAGAACAGGATGCGCAGCACGTCGACGAGGATCGACATCGCGCGGGCCACCTGGGGTGGCACATAGTGATAAAGCACATCCACCTGAATGTGGCGCGACATGCGCACGCACATGACGGACCCCAAAAACACCACGCCGATCAGGCAGTTGACGGCGATTTCTTCCGTCCAGGCGTAACTGTTGTTGAGCACGTATCGAGTGAAGAACTGAAGGAACACGCAGCCCGTCATCAGCCAGAAAAGGCCCAGCGTGACCCAGTCTTCGAATGAATAGACCTTGAGATCGACCTGCGGCGGCGCCTCGTCGAACGTATGGGCGAGTTCCTCAGGCGTGACCTGAGTATGAATTTCCTGCGACATTGAGATATCCCGTCTGGAGAGAAAGGGCGGTGCGGCAATGGGGCCGCACCGGATCTTGGCTCACTTGACGGCGCGAATGGCTTCCCAGTCGGCCTTGTCGTAACCGAAGTCCTCAAACTTCACTTTTGCGATAACGTTCTTCTCGAAGTCGGCCTTGTCGACTTCAGCGACCGTCAGGCCGCGTTTCTTGAAGTCTTCCACAAGGCCTTTCTCGCGTTCATCGATGGTCTTAGTGGTCCGCACGGCGGCTTCCTGCATGACATCTGTGAAGATTTTTTTGTCTTCATCTGACAGCTTGGACCACAGGTTCTTAGAGACCACCGTGTTGAGGTGATCGACGATATGGCCCGTGAGCACGATGTTCTTCTGCACTTCGAAGAACTTCTTCGCCTCGATGGTTGTCAGCGGGTTTTCCTGCGCATCGACGGTGCCGTTCTGGAGCGCCAGATAGACTTCCGCGAAGGCAATCGGCGTGGTGTTCGCGCCGCAGGCGCGCGGCATGGCGAGATAGGCAGGGACGTCGGGAACGCGCATCTTCAGCCCGGCCATATCTGCGCAGGTGGCGATCGGTTTGTTCGAGGTGGTGTGGCGCGTGCCGTAATAGCTGACGGCGGCGATGTGGTTGCCGGTTTTGTCCTCATAACCTTTGGCGAGCCGCTTGAAGATATCGCTTTTGGTATAGGCGATCAGATGGCTCGGGTCGCGAAAGATATAGGGGAAGTAGGTGACGCCGATCGGCTTGAAGTCTCGCGCAGCAAAGCTTGAGCCGGAAATGATGATATCAACCGTACCGATCTTCAGGCCTTGATTGATATCAGCTTCCTTGCCGAGCTGCGAGGCCGGAAAGACATCGATCTTGTAGCGGCCCTCGGTACGCTTGGCGATCTCTTCCGCCGCCCAGACCGAATCGGTGTGGAACGGTTCGGAGGTCTCGTAGACATGCGCCCATTTCAGCGTGGTCTGCGCCTGTGCCGCCAAGGCGGAAAGCAGGATGGCGGCTGTTGCGCCCATCAAAGTCGACAATCTGATTTTCATTCTTAACTCCTCCCGAATTAAAGCCAGATTTCTGTTTTTCCCGTCGCCGGTTGTGGCGCGGTTACTCTTCTCCGATCGTTTCCTCCCCGAAACTTTCGGAAAATCTCTTTTGCGACAGCGTCAGATGCTGTCGCATCGCCTCACGCGCACCTTCCGGGTCGTTGGCGGCAATGGCGTCACGGATCACCCGGTGCTCCTGGACCGCGAGGATCCATGTATGCGGACCCTCGAAATAGCTGGCGAGCTTCTGGAAATAGGGCGAAAGGCTGCGTTCGTCATAGATCAGGCCGGTAAAGCGGTTCAGTGCCGAATTTCCGATTATATCGGCAATTGCCGTGTGGAAGGCCCGGTCGAGATTGAGCGCCTGTGGCGAATTGTCGAGGGAGCCGGCCATGCGCTCGATAATGTCGTCCAGCTTGACGATGCATTGCGGCGTGGCGAGCCGCGCGGCTTCTTCCGCAATTGCGCTTTCTATGATGCAGCGCGCTTGCAGGATTTCGAACGGCCCATGGGCATCCGGCACCGGCGGCTTTTCCCTGGCCTGTTTGCCGGCTGCACTGACATAGACGCCCGAACCCATGCGAATATGGATGTGGCCTTCCACTTCCAGAACGATAAGCGCTTCACGAACCGTCGGGCGCGATACGCCGAAGCGTTCGGCAAGGTCCCGTTCCGCCGGCAGGCGCTGACCTTCGGTCAGTTCTCCGCTTTCGATGAGTAAGCGAATTTGTTCCGCGACCAGCCGGTAAAGGCGGCGCGGCTCCAGAGCCACAAACATGATGTCCCTCCCAGCGCGAAGGTCTCCCCCCATTCGCGCAAGCGGTAAGATGGTCTTACCAATTTTATTAGGACGCATTTATTCGGGGCTGTCAATTAGCCGTTTTGGAAAAGCTCATAGGTTATGTTTGAGGGCGGGTCACCCGGTCGGCGGTCGGCGGCAGATCGTCAGACTTTGCCGCTGATCAGCTTCAGGCCACCATTCTCGTTCTTCACGACACCCAGCTCACCGTAACCGCCGATGGAAAGATACGGCGTTTCGATCGGGTGGGAATGGGTCACGTTGATGACCACCACCGCGGCGCCCATGCGTTCTCCCGCCTCAATGCCTGCGGGCGCGTCCTCAAAGACCACGCAGCTTTCCGGCGTAACGCCAAGCTTCTCGGCGGCTTTTCGGTAACCTTCGGGATCTGGCTTGCCGTTGACCACATCGTCTGCGCAGATCATGACGGGCGGAGGGGTGATGCCGGCCGCGGCGAGCCGCCGCTCCGCCAGTTCACGCACGGCTGAGGTGACGATTGCCCATTTTCCCGCCGGCAAAGACGCAAGGAAGGCCGCGGCGCCGGGTATCTGGATAATGCCGTCCACATCATCCATCTCGGCGCGCAATATCGCGTCGGCCTCTGCATCTACATCAAGTCCGGGAACCGCCTCGCGACGGATCACCTCCGATGCCCGCATGCCGTGAATGCGCTGCAGGAAAGCATTCGGCTCGATGCCGTTTGCAACGGCCCATTCCCGCCATACACGCTCGACGACGGCGATCGAATTGACCAGCGTTCCATCCATGTCGAACAGGAAGGCCGCAAACTCTTGCGAAAAAATCTGGGTCTGCGGCGGGACTTTGCTGTGCATCTCATTCTTCCGTTGGAACTCTTGATATGGCTCGTATCTACAGCATCGGGAGACATAACGGAATCGCTTTTCAGCCGCCGGAAGCAGATGGTTGGCTCCCGAGTGCTGGAAGGACGGTGTTCCAGAATCGGACGCTGGGCGAAGCTCGCGAGTCGAGCCGGAAGAGTAGGGGGAGGTGGCGGCGGCTTGCCGCAAGAAGGCGTCAGCTTGCAGCAAGGATGCGCTGCTATCATTTGTCTTCGTTCGCGAGGCAATGACATGAATTCAAGATGTAACAGCTGTTTTTGAATGTTTTGCCTGAAGACCTCTGGGGGCGGAATTTTATTAACGAATTCGCTGCTTCGGGGATGGCGTTAACTATTTGTTAACCATATTCGAGGTACCTAATTGTCAACGATTTGTTTACCAAGATGACCAAAGTGCTAACAGACCAGCGTTCGATCCGTATCAAAGGCCGCTCCTTCCTCGCGGTCGTCCTGTCCCCCGAATCTCCGGTCGATCAGTGGCTGGAAAGGCTTGATGATCTGGCCGCCCGTTCGGCCGGCTTCTTCCTGTCGCGGCCGGTCGTTCTCGACGTCTCGGAGCTGTCGCTCGACAAAGCGGGTCTGAAGGAACTACTGGCGGCGCTGACGGAGCGCAATGTCGGCATCATGGGCATCGAGGGTGTTCGCCCGTCGATGATTGAGCCGGGCATGCCGCCGTCGCTGAAGGGTGGCAAGCCAGCTTCCGATGTCGAGGTGGAGCCGGTCGCAGCCGCTGCGGAATTGCCGGAAGACAAACCACGTGCTGCGGGCGAAGTCCGCGCCGTCGTGCAGTCGCTGGTCATTAATGAGCCGGTGCGCTCCGGTCAGTCGATCATGTTTCCCGAGGGTGACGTGACCGTCATCGGTTCGGTTGCTTCTGGGGCGGAAATCATCGCCGGTGGTTCGGTGCATATTTACGGCGCGCTGCGCGGGCGGGCCATGGCCGGTTCGCTCGGCAATACGTCGGCACGCATCTTTTGCCGCAAGCTCGAAGCGGAGCTCCTGGCCATCGACGGGGTCTACAAGGTGGCCGAGGACATTGATGACAAGCTGCGGGGCCAGCCCGTTCAGCTCTGGCTGGAAAACGATACGATCAAGGCCGCGAAACTCGGCTGATAACAGATAAACACACAGGAACAGGAGAGAGCCATATGGGGAAGGTAGTCGTTGTAACTTCCGGCAAGGGCGGGGTCGGCAAGACCACCTCGACCGCAGCGCTTGGCGCCGCATTGGCGCAGAACAAGGAAAAGGTCGTGGTTGTCGATTTTGATGTCGGCCTGCGTAACCTCGATCTCGTCATGGGTGCTGAACGCCGCGTGGTTTACGATCTCGTCAACGTCATCCAGGGCGATGCCAAGCTGACGCAGGCGCTGATCCGCGACAAGCGCCTTGAGACGCTGTTCCTCCTGCCCGCCTCGCAGACGCGCGATAAGGACAATCTGACGCCGGAAGGCGTCGAATGGGTCATCAACGAGTTAAAGAAGCACTTCGACTGGGTGATCTGCGACAGCCCGGCCGGTATCGAACGCGGCGCGACGCTGGCCATGCGCCATGCGGATGTGGCCGTCGTCGTCACCAATCCGGAGGTCTCTTCGGTACGCGATAGCGACCGTATCATCGGCCTGCTCGATTCCAAGACGTTGAAGGCAGAACGCGGCGAGCGGATGGAGAAGCACCTGCTCCTGACGCGTTACGATTCGGCCCGCGCCGAACGCGGCGACATGCTGAAGGTCGACGACGTTCTCGAAATCCTCTCCATTCCGCTGCTCGGCATCATTCCGGAAAGCACGGATGTGCTGCGCGCTTCCAACGTGGGTGCACCTGTCACGCTGGCGGAT
The DNA here is from genome assembly GCF_042885035.1 of Agrobacterium sp. NPDC058088. Classification (NCBI taxonomy): domain Bacteria; kingdom Pseudomonadati; phylum Pseudomonadota; class Alphaproteobacteria; order Hyphomicrobiales; family Rhizobiaceae; genus Agrobacterium; species Agrobacterium sp. NPDC058088. The sequence goes on from NZ_JBHVSU010000003.1 coordinate 609,423, forward strand.
GCCGCCTGCCCGCCTGCCAAGGCCTATTTCGACGCTGCCCGCCGCCTCTCCGGCGAGGAAATTCCGGTCGTTATACCGGGCGAGAAGCGTGGCATCTTCTCCAAGATCTTCGCAAGGAGGGCTGCATGAGCATCTTCGCTATCTTCCGCAAACAGAAGTCGGCGCCGCTTGCGCGTGAACGTCTGCAAGTGCTGCTCGCCCACGAAAGGGCGTCGTCGGGAACAGATCTTGTCGCCATTCTGCGGGAAGAGATTCTAGCCGTCATCGCCAAGCATGTGCAGATAGACGGCGACCGTGTGCATGTGAAGATGGACCGGGATGAGCATTTCTCCATCCTCGAGATCGATGTAGAAATTCCGCTCGGTGCTGATCTGCGCGCTGCCTGAAGGCATTTCGAGATAAAAGCCGCCCTTTATCGGGCGGCTTTTTGTTTCTATTCTGCCGTCGTATCGACCGGCCGTTTAAATACCTCCGCCAGATCGCTGGGCAATGGGCGCTTGAGGTTGACGCCGTTGGGTGGGATCGGCGCATTGAACCATTTGTTGTAGATCGTCTCGATCTCGCCGCTGGCATAGATTTGCCCCAGCGCTTCGTTGACGGCATCCCGGAAACCGGTATCGCCGTGCCGCAGCATCAGGCCATAGGGCTGTGGCGGGGCGAGATATTCGTCTGATATGACATAGTCTTCCGGCTTGCCTGTTCCGGCGACGAAGGACCGCAGAAGAATGTCGTCCATCACGAAGGCCGAGGCGCGATTTTCCGTCACCATCTCGAAACTGCCTTCGGTGCTGTCATTTTGCAGGACAGCAACATTCAGCCCCAGCCTGCGGTTGAGTACGTTCAGCTGGCTGATATTGATGGTTCCGGTCGTCACGACCACCGTTCGGCCGGCGAGATCTGCGACTGTGTTCAGGCCGCTCGATTTCAGCGCCACATAGCGCGTGCCGGTAATGAAGTGGCTGTAGGAAAACCACACGGCCTTGCGTCTTTCTTCCGTGTTCGTGCTCGCCACGCATTCCATGTCCATCGTGCCGTCGTTGAGAAGGGTAATACGATTGCTGGGAGTGCGCTTGACGAACTCGACCTTCAGTTCCGGCAGGTCCAGCTTTTTCTTGATGGAATCCGCCACTCTCATGCAGAGCTCGATACTGTATCCGATCGGCTCCGGGCCTGTTCCGAGATAGGAAAAGGGTACGTTGTGGTCCGCGTAACCGAGCCTGATGGTACCGGTTCTGGCAATCGTTTCAAGCGTCGGCGGTTGAGCACTGTCGCTGGCCGCCTGGGCGGGCAGAAGACTGACGAAAAAAAACAAAAGCCATAATGTCGATCTCTGCATCGCTCATCTCCAGCCAAAATAATCTGTCAAAACATCGTCATGAAAATCATTGCAGATAGACGCTTTAAGCTCTCAATCCTGGTATTCGCTCGGGTTCTCATAGGCCTGCTTGAGTGATGCGGCCATCGGCAGGTTCAGGTTCATCCCGTTTGGAGGAATGGGTTTGGTGAACCATTTTTCATAGAGACCGTGAATATCCGGCCCGGTGAAGATGTGTCTCAGGCTTTCATTGACCGCCGCCTTAAAAGCCGGGTCGTTGCGCCGGAACACGAGGCCGTAGGGTTCAGGCGCGCTCAACGTTTCTTCCGACAGCGCATAAAGGTCAGGCTTCTCCGATGTCGCCGCCAGTGCCGCCAGCAATATGCCGTCCATCACAAAGGCGGAGGCCTTTCCTGCGACCACCAGTTCGAAGGCTTCCTCGTTGGTCTTTGTCGGCATGACAGAGATATTGAGGTTCTTCGCCCTGTTCACGGCGTTGAGTTGTTCGATATTGACGGTGCCAGAGGCGGATGTGACAGACCTTCCGGCGAGATCTGCAAGGCTTTTCAGATTGTCCTGCTTGCGCGAGAGAAACTGCGTTGCGGTCATGAAATTGGGATAGGAGAAATCGACGATCTTGCGCCGTTCGCTATTATTGGTCGTGGCGGCGCATTCAATGTCGATCTGCCCGCTGCGGACAAGGATGAAGCGGGTCGCAGGCGTTGCCTTGACATATTCAAGCTCGATCTTGTCGAGTTTAAGCTTGCTGCGGATATCCTCGCTGATCGCCCGACAGAGGTCCGTCGAGAAACCGGTGACCTCACCATCAGGCAGTTGATAGGAGAAGGGCGGCTCCGCCTCCCGATAGCCGATGCGGATTTTTGCGGTTTTGGCAATCCGCTGCAGCGTGTCGACGTCGCCGGCGGCTTCAACGGGTGTAACGGGAACAAAGCATGTGAGTAAAAGGCAAAATACTGGAAGGCGCATTTTATATCCTTTGGCCTGCGGCCGGTTTCTCAAATCGCTTTCTGCTTCGGGCAATAGGCATTTGGTGTCGATCGGCCAACGATGTCCGGACCGTTTTTCGGAGATGGAGCAAGGACGGCGCGGCTCTTGAGAATGTGGGCAAGCGGTGCGGGCTCGGCAAAATAATAGCCCTGTGCCTCGTCGCATCCGGCAAGCTTGAGCGCTTCAACCTGCTCGTCGTTTTCGACCCCCTCGGCGGTCACCTTCAGGCCGATCTGCTCGGCCATGTCGATGATGGTGTTGACGATGGCCGAACACATGGGATTGGCGGGCAGGCCGGAGACGAATTCGCGGTCGATCTTGATCTTGTCGAAGGCAACATGCGTCAGCGTGCTGAGCCCGGCATAACCGGTGCCGAAATCGTCAAGCGCGAGGCGGACGCCTCTTTCCTTCAGTAGTTTCAACGCTCTCGCGCTGCTGTCGCGCTCCAGTATCGCGGTTTCCGTCACTTCCAGTTCCAGCCGCTCGGCCGGGAAGCCGGATGTTTCCAGCGCCCGGTCGACAACAGGGACGATATCGTCGTTGGAGAGCTGGACGGCGGACAGATTGACGGCAAGCCGGATATCTTTCGGCCAGTTCATCGCATCCGCACAGGCCTGCGCCAGCACCCATTCACCCAACGGCTTGATGAAGTTGTTTTCTTCAGCAAGGGTGATGAAGCGGTCCGGCGTGATGAGGCCGAGTTTGCTATGCCGCCAGCGGGCCAGTGCCTCATAAGCGACGATCCGGCCGCTCTGCAGGTTGACCACGGGCTGGTAATGCAGCTCGAATTCCTGGTTTTCGAGTGCGGATTTCATGTCTATTTCCAGCGCATGCTTGTGCTGCGCTGCCATGTCCATACCCGGTTCGTAAAACACGAAATAACCGCAACCCATGGATTTCGCCCGGTAAAGGCCGAGATCGGCATGTTGCAGAAGCTGCGTGGCGGATGTGCCGTGGCGCGGTGCGCAGGCGATGCCGATGCTGGTATCGATGCCGATGGCGCTGCCTTCCAGGCTGAAACTGCGCGAGACCGCATGCACCACCCGGGCGGCCAGCATCGCCGCATCGCTCTCGCAGTCACCGTTTGTCGGTTGTATGATCGCGAATTCGTCGCCGCCGAGGCGGCACACCGTGTCGTTTTCAGCGAGCACGGAAGAAATACGCGAAGCCACTGCCACCAGCAAGGCGTCACCGGCGGCATGTCCCAGCGTGTCATTGACGGCCTTGAAGCGGTCGAGATCGAGCAGCATGACATTGAAGGGCTGGCCGGACACCGACAATTGCTCCAGGCGGTTTTCCAGCGTCTTCATCAGCAGCACGCGGTTGGGCAACCCGGTCAGCGCATCGTGATGGGCCATATGTTCGAGCTGCTGCGCCATATCGCGTATCTGCCGCAGACGTCCGCGTTCCAGAACCGCCTCACGCAGCGTTTCGATGGCGGTTGCCATATCGCCGATTTCGTCCCGCCTTTCCTGAAAAGGTGTGACGACATCGGTTTCCTCACGGGCAATTCGAAGTGTTGCCTGCACCAGCGCCGGGACCGGTTTGAGGAAATGCCGGGCAATGACGGTCACAAGCACGCCCGTAACGGTCAGGACCACGATCAGCGCAGCGAGCGAATTATAGATCAGCTTGCGTTGAGCGCCGTAAAGCGCGTCCGAACGGCCGATGCTGACGGCGACCGCGCCGATGGGTTTTTTCGTTTCCGTACTGATGATCGGCAGCAGGCCGATATAATGGCTGGAGTCACCGATGGTGGCAAAACCGGTGGAAAAACGTGCGGCGACTGCGTCTCTGGAAAAGATCGGATCGGTGGCGAGCGGTTTCTCATCGTCGTCGGTGGCGTTGTCGAAGGCCGCGGCGATCTGCCTGAAACCGGAATCGCCTTCGTCATAACGGAAAAGCCAGACGGCATTTTTCGTCTGCGCGCCGATGAGAGCGAGAACGTCGCTCGGATTGAAGCCGGTAACGAGAATGGATCCGTCGTCGCCGATCGGTTTATCGGTCAATATGCCGGTGACCTGTCCGTCCGTATCGGCGGTGACACTGACATAGGTATAGATGCTGCGCAGCGTGGCGCTGGCGATCTGCGAATTGACGCGAGCCTGGTTGAGCCATTGTTCGCTGGCGGCAGCGACGAACATGTACCAGCCGACGAGCGCGCCAATGCTGTAGGAAAAGATCACGCCGCCCAGGAATATCAGGGTTATCTTGCTGGCGAGCGACCGCCGCCACGAAAACCGGCCTGTTTCCGGCTGCGTTGGCGAGCGAAGCGTGTGGCCCGGTTCAACCTGTCTATCTGTCCCGCGATAGGCAGTCTCTTCCATTCGCGATAGTCCCCCGCGATGTCGCGTTATAATTGTTTTATGGAGTTTTATAGGGCATGCGTTTCAATGCTGTCTGCTAAATAATTCAACAAAGTTTAGAGGCGATTAAGAATTAATCCGTCTTTTTATAGTCGTAGCTTATATATGAATTGGTTTTGGATCACCTCAGGTTGAAAAAATCGGAGGTTAGAGACGAACCATCAGGGATAAACTCCAAAACCTGTGGTTTCCGCCACGCTGTCCAAGCGGGCGTATGGGCCGTCAATAGCGCGACGATTGACCTTGCCAACCGGTCAAGAAACGGCATCTTGTCCGCAATATGCCGCGTTCAGGGAAGATATCATGGCTCACAAAGGCAAGAATATTGCGCAGCTCTCCGTTCTCATCCAGAGCGGCCATCTCGATCCGCGCGCTTTGGCGGAGGAGACGCTGGATGCGATCGGTAATAACGGCGATCCGACCATTTTTGTCGAGTTGACGGCCGCGCGGGCCATGGCGGAGGCGGAAGCCGCGTCCAGACGCATTGACGAGGGCCGCTCCTGTGGGATGCTTGATGGCATTCCTGTGGCCTGGAAGGATCTCTTTGATCTCGAAGGCATGGCGACCAGCGCCGGATCGACGGTGCTTGCAGATGATGCACCTGCGCTTCGCGATGCGGATGTGGTGACGGCCTTGAAACAGGCGGGTATGGTCTGCATTGGCCGCACCAATATGAGCGAGTTCGCATTTTCCGGTCTCGGCATCAATCCGCATTATGGCACGCCCGGCAATCCTGCTTCCAAGGATGGTCACCGTCTACCGGGCGGCTCTTCGTCCGGTGCCGGCGTCAGTGTCGCCGCCGGTCTGGTGCCGGTGGCGATCGGCACCGATACCGGCGGATCGGTGCGTATCCCGGCCGCCTTCAACGGCGTGGTGGGCTACAAGGCAAGCCGCGGCCGTTATTCGATGCGTGGCGTTTATCCCTTGGCGAAAAGCCTCGATTCGCTCGGGCCGATCACGCACACCGTGCAGGATGCCGTCTGGGTGGATGCCGCCATGCGCGGCAAGGCGGCGGCAGACCTCCAGCGCGCGCCTCTTTCCGGCCTTTCACTGGTGGTGCCGGAAACGGTATTTTTCGATGGCATAGAGGATGGCGTGGCCACCGCCTTCGAGCAGGCGGTGGAACGTCTTGTCCGCGCCGGTGCTTCGGTGCGGCGGCAGGCACTTCCCATTTTTTCGGAGTTGTTCGATCTTATCAAAGAAAAGGGCGCGTTGGTAACGGCGGAAGCCTTTGCTCTGCACAAGATACGGCTGGAAGGTGCGGATGCCGCGCGCATGGACCCACGCGTGGTTGCGCGAACGAAGCTCGGGGCCAATATTTCCATGCCTGATTATATCGCCATCATCGAGGCGCGCGAACGCATGACGGCGGCGTTTGCCGGCATGATCGGCGGGCAAGAACTGCTGGTGTCGCCGACACTGCCGCATGTTGCGGCCAAGGTCGCGCCGCTTCTCGATGACGATGAAGCCTTTTTCGTCATGAATGCGAAAACTCTGCGCAACACCCAGATCGGCAATTTTTTCGATCTCTGCGGCGTTTCGATCCCTTGCGGAACCGGGGATGCGGGCATGCCAGTCGGCCTGCTACTTTCCGGTCTCCATGGCACAGATGACCACGTGCTGGGCGCGGCGATGGCGGCGGAAGACATCGTTCGGGGTTGAGGGAGCGTCCCCTCGGCTCGTCGGCAACATAAAAACCGACTCTCCGTCATGTTCGGGCCTTCCCGAGCATCTGCTGCCGATTAATTTTCAATACGTGGTTAGATCCTCGGCACAAGGCCGAGGATCAGGTCGCGTGGAGAGAGGACTCCCGAGAACCTCACCGCGCCGCCCAGTTGGCACCGCGGCGGAACATGGTTTTCATCTGCGGCACGGAAAATTCCTTGGCCTGATGGCCGAGTGCCGAATAGAAGACGCGGCCCTTGCCGTATTTGCGTTTCCAGACCACCGGCATCACCACGCCGTCGATCCACCACGCGTGATCGCCGGTGAATTTCGTTGTTGCCAGAACCTCGTTCGATGGGTCGACATGCATGTAATATTGCTCCGACGTATAGGGGAAATCGGAAACTCCCTCCATCAGCGGGTCGTCGGGGCGCGTGATGTTGACGGTGTAATCGATGATATTGCCGGGATGGGCGACCCATTGCCCGCCAATCATGAACTGGTATTCCACGCATTCGCGGAAACTGTCACCCGCACCACCATGAAAACCGGCAATGCCGACACCGTTTTCGACGGCAGCCGTCAGGTTCTTGATCTCCTCCTTCTCGATCTTCGACATGGTGACAATAGGCACAACAAGGCTCAGATCATGCACCGAAGGATCTGCAAAAGCCTCCGTTGAGTGCTCCACATAGACCTTGAAGCCATCCTCTTCCAGAATATCCTTGACGATGGTGGCGCATTCCTGCGGTTCGTGGCCGCTCCAGCCGCCCCAGACGATGAGTGCTTCGCGCATTTATTTCCTCCTCGGGATTATTTGCCGAGCTGGCCGTCGACCAGCGATGTTTCGAGCGGGGCAGGGCGCTCCGCCTTGGTGGTGATGGAAACGGCGGTGCCGCTGTCTGACGCCGTCTGGAAGGCTTCCATGACTTCCAGCACATGCAGGGCAAGATCGCCATTGGCGCGGTGCGGGCGGTTTTCGCGGATCGCATGGGCCATGTCCGCCACACCGATGGACCGGTAATTGCCGTCGGCATACGGAGATGATAGCGCCTGCGTCTCGAACTGGCCGCCCTTTTTCAGCAATTGCACCTCGCCGCCGAAATGGTTGGGATCGGGCACGATCAGCGTACCCTCGGTGCCGTAGAGTTCCAGCGGCACATGCTTGTGACCCGCCACATCGAAGCTCATGCCCACCTGCACCACAGCGCCGTTCTCGAAGGCGAGAACCCCGGAGACATGGGTGGCAACATGAACGGGAATTTTTTCGCCGTTCTTCGGCTCGCTGGTGATGAGGCGCTCGTTGCGCGGCGCGATGGCGAAACCTGCCACCTTGGCGACGGGGCCGAGCAGGTTGACGAGATCGGTGATGTAATAGGGACCCATATCCAGCATCGGTCCGCCGCCGACCTCATAATAAAAGGCGGGGTTGGGGTGCCAGCGCTCGTGGCCGGGGCACATGAAGGTGGCGGTGCCGCCCACAGGCTGGCCAAGCACACCTTCGTCGATCAACCGGCGCGCTGTCTGGTGGCCGCCGCCGAGGAAGGTATCCGGCGCCGAACCGATGCGCAGGCCTTTGGCCTTTGCCGCATCCGCAAGGCGTTTGCCTTCGGCGAAATTAATGCCGAGTGGTTTTTCGGAATAGGCGTGCTTACCCGCCTCGAGCGCGCGCAGCCCCACTTCCACATGCGCCTTGGGGATCGTCAGATTGACGATGATCTCCACCGAGGGATCGGCGAGAAGTGCGTCGATGCTTTTTGCCTGGAGGCCAAATTCATCCGCCCGCGCCCTTGCGGCCTCCTCGTTCATATCCGCAAGACCACGAATGTCGAGAATGGGAAACGACGCCATGGCCTTGAGATAGGCGCTGGAGATGTTTCCGCAGCCGATGATGCCGATACCGACCTTGTTCATGTAATTCCTCCCGTAAATCAGAAATGCCTGGGCCTGTGCTCACCCCTGCGGGTTAGAGCGCCGGCCCGGTTGTGTTCCATGGCGATTCGTAAAGTTCGTAAAGCGCAACGGCCGCGGCCCCCTGCGCCCACAATTCGTCGCTCGCAACATCGAAAACCAGTTCCGCCACACCGGCCAGAGATGGCGGCACGGCGGCGTTGTAGTTGTTGCGAATGCTGGTGATGAAAGGCTCGCCAAGTTCGAGGCTGGAGCCGGTGATTATGACCCGTGGCGGCGCAAACAGCGTGACGATATTGGCTAGTGTCAGGCCGAGGGCGGCACCGGCGCGCAAGGCGGCCGTGATGAGATCGTGGTCTTCAGCCGCAATCAGTGCATGGGCATGCTGCATGCCGCGGCCGAGCCGGATCGCTTCGGAGAAGCGTCCGTCGGCCGGGCGCGAGCCTAAAATGGCGTTTTCGCCCGCCTGGCTCGCCAGCCGCACCGTGCCTTCATTGGCAAGTCCGATGACGAGGTCACCGAGATTGTGGCTGAGGCCGCCCGCGCCGCGAAACAGCTGGTTTTGATGCAGCACGCCAAGCCCGAGGGTTTGTTCCAGTGAAATCAATACCATGTCTTCGAGATCACGTGCGTGACCGAACCAGTGGTGAGCCAGCGTGATGGCGTGGGCATCGCTTTCGATAATCGTCGGCGAATTCAGTCTTGCCGTCATTTCCTCGGCGAAATTGACGTTCACCTCCCGCAGGATCGGGCTGCTGCGGATTTTCCCCGTGCGATGCTCGATGACGCCGGGCAGGCCGAGACAGACCATGTCCACATCCTCAAGCGAAAAGCCCGCGTCGACCACGCAACGGCGAACGCCGTCCTCGACAAGATCGGCGATGACACCGATCGGCTGGCGATCGACACGGATTGGCAAAGCGAGGGTAGAAAGGACATTTCCGCAGAAATCGGTAACGACGAACACCATGCGGTTGGCGGCGATCTTTGCCCCCACGACGCGGGCGGCATCCGGGTTCAGTTCCAGCATCACGCGCGGTCTGCCACGTCCACCTTCCGTCCTGATGTCGCCGAGATGGCGGGTGAGGATCAGCCCGTCATCCAGCAGTGAGGCGGTGATGGCCGAAACGGTCGTGGTGGAGAGCTGGGTGCGTTCGCTGATCTCTACTCGGGAGATAGGTCCGTGCCGGCGAATACTGTCGAGCACGCTCAGCCTGTTGATCGCGCGCATCAATTCTGGGTCTGCGGTCTTCATGGGGTCCTGCTGCGATCAATGTCGTCTCCGATTTATATCGGAATACGGATTAAATAACGGTGCAAGGGAGGGGTGTGTCAAGCGCAAAGCGCAAAAAATCGGCATCGTGCCTTGACAATGAGCGAACCCTGATATGAATTAATCCGCATCGGGGAATAAATGAGGATATCCCCAGGGAGGATCACCATCATGACGATTTGGCACGCAGGCGCAAGCCTGAGCGGCAGGCTGGTAAGCTTTGCCACAACGACAAGTATTGCTCTCATGCTCGGCGCAGCGAGCGCTTCGGCTGCGACGGTCGTAAAATGGATGCATGTGGAATTGGATCCCAAATCCGTGGCTGTCTGGGAGGAGATTGCCAAGGAGTATGAGGCCAAACACCCTGATGTCGACGTTCAACTGCAGTTCCTCGAAAACGAGGCCTTCAAGGCAAAATTGCCGACGCTGCTGCAGTCAAACGACGTGCCCGACTTTTTCTACAGCTGGGGTGGCGGGGTTCTTGAGGAACAGTCCAAGACTGGCGCATTGAAGGATCTGACCGAGGTTTTCGATGCCGATGGCGGCAAGCTGCGTCAGGCCTATAATGCCTCCGCAATTGATGGTCTTTCTTTTGATGGCAAGATCTGGGCCGTGCCGTATCGCGTCAGCCTCGTCAGCTTCTTTTATAACAAGGAGTTGTTCGCCAAGGCGGGTGTGAAGGCTGAAGACATCAAGACCTGGGCTGATTTCAACGCCACGGTCAAGAAGATCAAGGATGCGGGCATCGTGCCGATCGCCGGTGGCGGTGGCGAGAAATGGCCGATTCATTTCTACTGGAGCTATCTCGTGATGCGAAATGGCGGCCAAGCCGTCTTTGACGCAGCCCGCAAGGGCGAAGGCGAAGGCTTTATGGACCCGACAATCATCAAGGCTGGTGAGCAACTGGCCGAATTTGGCAAGCTCGAACCCTTCCAGCCGGGTTATCTCGGCGCGACATGGCCGCAGGCTCTTGGCGTATTTGGTGACGGCAAGGCTGCGATCATTCTCGGCTTTGACAATACCGAAGCGAACCAGCGCAAGAACGCCGGTGACGGCAAGGGGCTGGCCCCTGAAAATATCGGTCGCTTCGCTTTCCCGGTTGTCGAAGGCGGTGCCGGCAAGGCCACCGATACGCTGGGCGGGCTGAACGGCTGGGCGCTTACCAAGAACGCCTCGAAGGAAGCGATCGATTTCGCCGCCTTCCTGACCAGCAAGGAAAGCGAAGAGAAAATGGCCGCCGCCGGTATGATCCTGCCGGTTGCCACGGGTGCCGCCGGCGCGGTCAAGAACCCGCTGCTGGCAGATTCCGCCAAGCAGTTGGCCTCCTCCACCTGGCACCAGAACTTCTTTGACCAGACGCTCGGCGCCGCCGTCGGCCGTGTCGTCAACGATATCTCAGTCGAGATCGTTTCCGGCCAGATGACGCCTGAAGAGGGCGCCCAGCAGATTCAGGACGCTTTCGAACTGCGTTGATCTGACGGTTTCCATGGCAGCGCCGACAGGTGCGGCGCTGCCACTCTGCCTCCATGAAAGCGGATAGAGATGACGGATATTTCCATGACTTCTGCGTCCATACCGGCGCGCAGCGCTTCAAGGGCCAAGCGCAAGCAAAGTTCAGTCGCGCATGACCGGGCGCTGACCCTGTTGGTCTTCCTGCCGCCGGCGCTGCTGCTCTTTACCCTGTTCGTCATTCTGCCCATGGGCGAGGCGGCGTGGTACAGTCTTTACCGCTGGAACGGTTACGGCACGCCGACCGATTTCGTCGGTTTGAAGAATTTCCAGGTCCTGTTCGGAAATGCCGCCTTTTCGCAGGCTCTGCTCAATAACGGCCTCATCATCCTCATCTCGATCTTGATTCAGATACCGCTTGCGATCTGGCTTGCCATGATGCTGGCGCACCGCATTCCCGGTGTCGTTGCCTTCCGGCTGGTATTCTTTCTGCCTTACGTTCTGGCGGATGTCGCAGCGGGCCTGATCTGGCGCTTCGTTTATGATGGCGACTATGGCCTCTTTGCCGCCATCTCCAATTTCTTCGGTTTTGCCAATCCCTATGTGCTGGCTGACAAGGATGTGGCGATCTATGCCGTGCTTGGCGTCATCGTCTGGAAGTATTTCGGCTTCCACATGATGCTGTTCATCGCCGGTCTTCAGTCTGTCGACAAGAACGTATTGGAAGCGGCTGAAATCGACGGCGCGTCCGGCTGGCAAAAGTTCCGTTACGTCACGCTGCCGATGCTCGGCTCCACGGTTCGCCTTTCTGTCTTCTTTGCGGTCATCGGCTCATTGCAGCTGTTCGACATGATCATGCCGCTCACCGGCGGCGGCCCGTCCAACTCTACGCAGACCATGGTCACGTTCCTTTACACCTATGGCGTCATGCGCATGCAGGTGGGGCTTGGCAGCGCGGTCGGCGTCGTTCTCTTCATTATCTGCGTGACGCTCGCCTTCGGTTACAAAAGGATTTTCATGCGCCATGACTGACACATCCACTTCCGTCCGCATGCCGCTGCAAACCAAGCTTTATCTCTATATATCGCTGAGCCTTATTGCAGCCATCGTGCTAATCCCGCTTCTGACAACGGCCCTTGGCGGCTTCAAGACGCTGGGAGACCTGCGCGTCAACCCGTTTGGCATTCCGGCCGAATGGCAATGGGCCAATTACGGCGATATTCTCTTCGGAAAACGGTACTGGCTGCAAATATTCAATTCGCTCGTCATCGCACTGCTGACGGTATTCTTGACGCTGACCGTCTCGGCCATGGCCGCCTTCACTTTCGCGCATGTGAAGTTTTTTGGCTCGTCCTTCCTGCTCAACTATTTCCTTCTGGGTCTGATGTTTCCGGCGGCCACCGCCATCCTGCCGCTTTTCATCCGCATTCGCGATCTTGGCCTGCTCGATACCTATTGGGGCGTGGTGCTGCCGCAGGTGGCCTTCGGGCTGGGCATGAGCATTCTCTTGTTCCGCAATTATTTCCGTAACCTGCCGGACGAGTTGTTTCAGGCAGCCTTTGTGGATGGCTGCGGGTATCTGCGCTTCTTCTGGCACATTTCCGTGCCGCTTTCGCGGCCGATCGTGGCGACTGTTGGCATCGTCTCTTTCGTCGGCAGCTGGAACAGCTACATCCTGCCGCTGATCATGCTGAATTCGGAATCGAAATATCCCTGGCCGCTGGGCATCATGGTTTATCGCGGTGAGTTCGGCACGGAATGGCAGCTTGTGCTCGCTTTCATCACGCTGACGATCCTGCCGACCGTCATCGTCTTCTTCCTCGCACAGAAACACATCATCGCGGGCCTGACGGCCGGTGCCGTCAAATCGTGACGTGAAAGGAGCAAAACATGGCTTCCGTTGAACTTAAGGGTATCCGCAAGTCCTATGCCGCGCTTGATGTCATTCACGGCATCTCGCTCGATATTGCCGATGGGGAATTCATCGCGCTGGTCGGCCCCTCCGGTTGCGGCAAATCCACCCTGCTGCGCATGATCGCCGGGCTGGAGGAAATCACCGATGGCGATATTCTCATCGGCGACAAGGTGGTCAACGGCATGACGCCGCGCGAGCGCAACATCGCCATGGTGTTTCAGTCCTACGCGCTTTATCCGCATATGACGGTGGCTGAAAACATGGGCTTCAATCTGAAGCTTGCCGGCCAGCCGAAAAACGTCATCGAGGAGCGCGTGGCGGAAGCCGCCCGCATGCTCGATCTCGGCAAGCTGCTGGACCGCAAGCCGTCGCAGCTTTCCGGCGGCCAGCGCCAGCGTGTCGCCATGGGCCGCGCTGTCGTTCGCAACCCCGCTGTCTTCCTGTTCGATGAGCCGCTCTCTAACCTCGATGCCAAGCTGCGCGTGCAGATGCGCAGCGAAATCAAGGCGCTGCACCAGAAGGTCGGCACGACCTCCATCTATGTCACCCATGACCAGATCGAGGCGATGACGCTGGCGGACCGGGTGGTGGTGCTCAATCACGGCCGCATCGAACAGCAAGGCACGCCGCTGGAACTCTACAAGACCCCGGCCAACCTCTTCGTCGCCGCCTTCATCGGTTCACCCGCGATGAACCTCATCGAAGGTGTGGTCGATGGCGAGGGCGACCAGCCCGCCGCCCGGCTGAAGGACGGAACCGCGATCCGCATTGCCGCCTCCCGCAAGGTCAAGCGCGGCCAACCGGTGACGATCGGGCTTCGTCCCGAACATATCGGTTCGGCGATCGGCGGCGATATCTCGCTCTCCGGACGGACGGTGCTGGTGGAGCCGACGGGCGCACAGACCCATGTGGTCTTCGAATTGGCGGGCGATCAGGTCACGGCAGTGGTGGATGGCGAGCAGCCGGTGAAGGTCAACACGCCCTTTGCTGCCAGCGTTCATCATGAGCGGGTGCACGTCTTCGACAGGGCAAGCGGACTGGCGCTTTAAGTGCCAGGATGTTCGGGGTGAAATGCCGAAATTCTCTTGCCCCTTCGCTTTTGGGGCTTGTCTGAAAATCACGAGCGGTTAGCTTGGCGCTTGGGAAGTTGAGCGGGCAACCGCGTAACTGTATCGATGCAGGAGGAGATTTTAATGAGAACGATCAAGGGGCCGGGTCTTTTTCTCGGCCAGTTTGCCGGCGATGTTGCTCCCTTCAACAGCTGGGACAGCATTACCAAATGGGCAGCGGAAAAAGGCTATGCCGGTGTGCAGGTGCCAAGCTGGGCGGGCCAGCTGATCGATCTCAAAAAAGCGGCGGAATCGAAAGATTATTGCGACGAATTTGCCGGTGTTGCGCGCCAGAATGGCGTGGAAGTCACCGAGCTTTCCACGCACCTTCAGGGTCAGCTCGTTGCCGTTCACCCTGCCTACGACGAAGCCTTTGACGGTTTTGCTGCACCGGAAGTGCGTGGCAACCCCAAGGCACGCCAGGAATGGGCGGTGGAGCAGGTAAAGTTTGCGCTGAAAGCCTCAAGAAACCTCGGCATCAAGGCGCATGCGACGTTTTCCGGCGCGCTGGCCTGGCCTTTCGTCTACCCGTGGCCGCAGCGCCCGGCCGGTCTGGTGGAAACCGCCTTTGACGAGCTGGCGAAACGCTGGACGCCGATCCTCGATTATGCCGATGAGCAGGGCGTTGACGTCTGCTACGAAATTCATCCGGGTGAGGATCTGCACGACGGCGTGACGTTTGAAATGTTCCTGGAGCGCGTAAAGAACCACCCCCGCGCCAACATGCTCTACGACCCCTCGCATTACGTGCTGCAATGCCTCGACTATCTCGACAATATCGACATCTACAAAGACCGCATCAAGATGTTCCACGTCAAGGATGCGGAGTTCAATCCGACCGGGCGGCAGGGCGTTTACGGTGGGTACCAGGGCTGGGTGGAGCGGGCTGGCCGCTTCCGTTCGCTGGGTGATGGACAGGTGGATTTCGGCGCGATCTTCTCAAAAATGGCCGCCAATGATTTCGACGGCTGGGCTGTGGTCGAGTGGGAATGCGCGCTGAAACATCCTGAAGATGGTGCCCGCGAAGGAGCTGAATTCGTCAAGGCGCACATCATCCGCGTCACGGAAAAAGCCTTTGATGATTTCGCATCCGGTGGCACCGACGATGCGGCCAACCGCCGTATGCTTGGGCTTTGAAGGCATTGCAGGGGAAATATTATGGCTATTGAAGGAAAGACAACCGACAGGGCGAACAAGCGGATTCGCCTTGGCATGGTAGGTGGTGGTTCTGGCGCATTCATCGGCGGCGTTCACCGCATGGCGGCGCGGCTCGACAACCGCTTCGATCTCGTGGCAGGGGCCCTGTCATCGACACCGGAAAAATCTCTCGCTTCCGGCCGTGAATTGGGACTGGACGCCGAGCGTTGCTACGGCTCGTTCGAGGAAATGGCCGAGAAGGAAGCGCTGCGCGAGGATGGTATCGAGGCGGTTGCGATCGTCACGCCCAATCATGTGCATTATCCGGCGGCGAAAGCGTTTCTGGAACGCGGCATCCATGTCATCTGCGACAAGCCGCTGACTTCCAATCTGGAAGACGCGAAGAAGCTGAAAGACGTGGCCGACAAGGCCGATGCGCTGTTCATCCTGACGCATAACTACACCGGTTATCCGATGGTGCGGCATGCGCGCGAACTGGTGGAGTCGGGCGCTCTCGGTACGATCCGTTTGGTGCAGATGGAGTATCCGCAGGACTGGTTGGCGGAACCCATTGAGCAGACGGGCGCGAAACAGGCCGTCTGGCGCACGGACCCGGCCCAATCGGGTGCAGGCGGTTCCACCGGCGATATCGGAACACACGCCTATAATCTCGGCTGCTTCATTTCCGGTCTGGAAGTCGACGAGCTGGCGGCAGATGTGCACACCTTCGTCGAAGGCCGCCGGCTGGATGACAACGCGCATGTGATGCTTCGCTTCAAGCCGAAGGACGGCAAGCAGGCGGCCAAGGGGTTGCTCTGGTGCAGCCAGGTTGCGGTCGGTCATGAAAACGGGCTGAAAGTTCGTGTGTATGGTGACAAGGCTGGCATCGAATGGACCCAGGCCGATCCGAACTATCTCTGGTTCACGAAACTCGGCGAGCCGAAACAGTTGATCACCCGCGGCGGTGCAGGCGCAGGGGCTGCCGCAGCACGCGTCACCCGCATTCCATCGGGCCACCCGGAAGGCTACCTCGAAGCATTTGCCACCATCTATACGGAAGCGGCCCACGCCATCGAGGCGCGCCGCGACGGCTCGTCGCTGGACAAGGCCGTGGTTTATCCGACCGTGGATGACGGGGTCAAAGGCGTCGCTTTCGTCACGGCCTGCATTGAGTCCGGCAAAAACAATGGCGGCTGGGTAAAGCTCTAATACTCAAGACTTTTTGCGGCCTGTATCCTATCGACAGGCCGCATTAAAAAACACCGTTACACGGTGGTCGCTATCAAGCCTACCCGATCAAAATCGCCCTGATATCATTCACATTGGTCAGCGTTGGACCGGTCACGACAAGATCGCCGACCGCTTTGAAGGCGGTGTAACTGTCGTGGTTTACGAGCGACTGACGCGGATCGATACTGGCTGCGCGCATGCGGGCAAGCGTATCCGGTGTCACCACGGCACCTGCCGCATCCTCCACGCCATCTATGCCGTCGCTATCGCCGGCAATGGCCCAGATGCCGTCCGCACCCTTCAGCGTCAACGCAAGGCTCAGCAGAAACTCCGTGTTGCGGCCACCCTTGCCGGCCGGTCCCTTGCCGCCAACTCCCCTGTTCAGCGTGACCGTGGTTTCGCCGCCGGAAAGCAGCACGGCCGGGCCTTTGACCGGCAAGCCCTTGCGGCTGGCGGAAAGGGCGATGCCGGCCATGACGGCGCCGACATCTTTGGACTCGCCTTCCAGTGAATCACCGAGGATGAGTGGCGTAAGACCAAGCTTCTCAGCCTCTTCCGCCGCTGCCTGCAGGGCAAGCGAGGGGGCCGCGATCATCCTGACATCCTCGTCGATATCGCCGGCCTTCGGTGTTTCCTCGCCTTTTTCCAGAACCCTGCGTACGGTTTCGGGAAGGTCGAGCGCATAACGCGAGACGATTTCCCGTACGGTTTCAATGTCGCTCGGATCGGCAACCGTCGGGCCGGAGGCGATCTCGGAGGGGTCGTCACCCGGTACGTCGGAAATCAGCAGCGAAACTACCTTGGCCGGTTTGGCGGCCAAAGCCAGCCGCCCGCCCTTGATGCGGGAGAGGTGCTTGCGCACGGCGTTCATTTCCGAAATCGTCGCACCGCTGGCAAGCAAAGCACGATTGACGGCCATCTTGTCGGCAAGCGTCATGCCTTGGGCTGGCGCCACCATCAGCGCCGAACCGCCACCGGAAATCAGCGCGATCACCATATCGTCGGCTGTCAGCCCCTCGACGGCGGCGAGAATGCGTTTCGCGGCTTCCGCACTTTTATCATCGGGTACGGGATGGGAGGCCTCGATAATCTCGATGCGTGAGGTTGGGACGGCATGGCCGTAACGGGTGACCACCACACCGGAAAGATCAACATGCGGCCATGCCGTTTCCAGCGCGGCGGCCATGGCGGCTGAGGCTTTGCCTGCGCCGACGACTACACAGCGACCCTTGGGCGGCGAGGGGAGATGCCGTTGCAACACTTTCGCCGGATCGGCGCTTGCGACTGCCACCATGAATATCCGGTTGAGGGCGTCTTTGGCGCGGCTGTCATTCCATGCGGTCATCGGTTCATACTCCAATCCAGAGCGCGCCAAGCGCCAAAACGGCGGGCAGCGCCTGAATGAACAGGATTTTCACTGTATTGGCGGTAACGGCGCCGAAAATACCGGCCACCAGAACGCAGATAAGGAAAAACACCTTGAAGCTCAGCCCGGCATCGCCCTGCATGAGCCCATAGATCAGCCCGGCTGCCAGAAACCCGTTATAAAGCCCCTGATTGGCGGCAAGAACCTTGGTCTGCCGGGCAAAGTCCGCCGAAAGACCGAAGGCCTTGCGGCCAGCGGGCTTTTCCCACAGCAGCATTTCCAGAATGACGATGTAGATATGGATGGCCGCAACCACGGCAATCAGAATGCTGGCGATCATCGGCGGTTTCCTCCAAAACCCTGATGTCCGTGGCTCATCGGTTCTCGTGAGAAGAACGGCAGCGAGCGGACAATTCCGTTTTAACGGCGAGATGAAACGCTGCAAGGGCAGAATCCTGTCTTCCCGTGCAAACTGTTGATGAGCGGCAGTCTGTTGCTTGACTCTTTGCTGAAATAGGAACAAAACAAGAACAATAAGATTGAAAACCCGGAATTGAAACCCCTCATGCCATGCAAAAGCGCGCGGACCAGTTACTCGTTGTCGAAGAGCTGCGTGAAAGGCTTGAAAGGATCGGTAACGGCCCTGAGCGGCTGCACGAGACCCTGCCTTTCGGCGTGGATGCCATCGACCATCACCTGCCGGGAGGCGGGCTGAAGCTCGGTTGCCTGCATGAGCTGAGCGGTGGTGGCAACGGCGCTGCCGATGGCGCGGCGGCAGCCTTGTTTGCTGCCGGTGTGGCGGCGCGGCTTTCCGGCAAGGTTTTATGGTGTGTCACCCGCAGGGATCTGTTCATGCCGGGGCTGACGCAGGCCGGCCTGTCACAGAACCGGCTCATCATCGTTGAATGCCGCGATGAGAAAGGCGTGCTCGACTGTTTCGAGGAGGGTTTGCGCTGCAATGGTTTCGGCGCGGTGATGGGCGAAGTGGCTAAACTGCCGATGACCGCCTCGCGACGGCTGCAGCTGGCGGCGGAAACCTCTGGGGTTACCGGCATCGCCATCCGCCGATTTCGGCGTGCGGCAGATGCGGCGCTGTTCGGTGAGCCGACTGCGGCGGTGACCCGCTGGCGTATCTCCGTGCGGCCCTCGTCGCCCCTGCCGGTGCCGGGGGTGGGCAGGCCGCGCTGGTTGCTGGAGCTTTTGCGATGTCGCGGCGGTGAAAGCGCTGAATTTGAAGTGGAAGCCTGTGATGCAAAGGGTCGTCTCGCTCTACCTGCCGACATGGCCGACGGATCGTTTCCGGCGTCTTTTGGGAGAGAACGCGCCGCCGGCTGAAAAGCCGTTGGTCATGATTGGCCGCCAGGGTAGCCGCCGACTGGTGCTGGCGCTCGACAAGGCGGCAAAGGCGGCGGGCATCCGCCCCGGCACGCCGGTCAGCAAGGCGCAGGCGCTGGTGCCGGGCCTCCTCGTTGAAGATCTGGATGCGGCTGGTGATGCCCGTGCCCTGCAGCAGCTGGCCTTTCATTTCCTGCGCATCTATGCACCCATCGTGGCCGCTGATTCACCGGACGGGCTGGTTCTGGACACGGCGGGTTCGGACCATCTGCACGGCAATGAGACGCTGATGCTGAGCGGCATGGTCAACCGCCTGCATGCCGCAGGCTTTGCCGCCCGCGCCGCCATTGCCGATAGCTGGGGAGCGGCCCATGCGCTGGCGCGTTTTGGCCGTGAGGCGATGAGCATCGTGCCGCCGGGCGGGCAGCGTGTGGCGATCAGCGGTCTGCCGCTTGCTGCGTTAAGGCTGGAGGAGCGTATCGTTTCCGGGCTGAAGGTGCTCGGTTTCCGCAGCATCGGCGAGCTTGCAGAAGCCCCGCGCGCGCCGCTGACCCTGCGTTTCGGCCCCGAACTCGTTCGCCGTCTTTCCCAGGCTCTCGGCGAGATCGGCGAACCCATAGAGCCGGTGCGTGTGGCCGAACTGGTGGAGGTACGGCGCGCCTTTCCCGAGCCGATCGCGGCGGCGGAGACGATTGCCCGTTATAGCCAAAAGCTGGTTGCCGAACTTTGCGTCGCGCTGGAAAAGCGCGGCCTCGGCGCGCGCCGGGTCGATCTGGTGCTGCACCGGGTGGATAGCGGCCTGCAGGCCATACGAGCCGGCACGTCCAGACCGGTGCGCGATGTCAAACAGCTTGTCCGGCTTTTGACCGACCGTATCGACACCATCGATCCCGGCTTCGGCATCGAGATGATGGTGCTGACTGCCACCCATGCCGAGCCGCTTGTCGCCGCGCAGGCCCGTTCCTCGCTTCTGGAGGAAGGCCGTGCGGATATCGCCGATACGGTCGATGTCATCCTCAATCGCGGCCACCGGGTCTATCGTCATGCGGCGGTGGCGAGCGATGTGCCGGAACGTTCTCTGACCCAGGTTGCGGCGCTTGCCCCTGATGATACGCTCGGCTGGCCCGGCCACTGGCCACGCCCGGTCAGGCTTTTTGCAAGGCCGGAACCCATCGAGACGCTTGCGCTGCTGCCGGATCATCCGCCGCGTTATTTCCTCTGGAAGGGCGTGCGCCATAATGTCAGGCGCGCCGACGGGCCGGAACGGGTGTTCGGCGAATGGTGGAAACGCGACCGGGAAAAGGCCGCCGTGCGCGATTATTTCATGGTGGAAAACGAAGGCGGCGAGCGCTTCTGGATTTTCCGCTCAGGCGATGGCGAACATGTCGAGACTGGTTCTCAGGGCTGGTTCATTCACGGGGTCTTCGCATGAGTGCGCCGCGTTATGCCGAACTTCAGGTGACCACGCATTTTTCCTTCCTGCGGGGTGCAAGCTCCTGTGACGAGCTTTTCGAACAGGCCAAAAGCCTCGGCATCGAGGCGCTTGGTATCGTGGACCGCAACAGCCTTGCGGGCATTCCCCGCGCTTACGAAGCCGCCAATAATCATGGCATACGCCTCGTCATCGGCTGCCGGCTCGATCTGGACGATGATCTTTCCGTGCTCGCCTATCCCATGGATCGCCCGGCTTACGGGCGGCTTTGCCGGCTGCTTTCCGTCGGCAAGAAAAGGGGCGGCAAGGGTAAATGCCGGTTGGCTTGGGACGATCTCGTTGCCTATGGCGAAGGCCTGATCGTCGTATTGCTCGCTGACCTCGCGGATGATCTCTGCGCGCTTCGCCTGCGACGTCTCAAAGCTGCCTTTGCCGACCGGGCCTATATGGCACTCAGCCTCAGAAGACGCCCCAACGACCAGATGCGGCTTTTCGAACTGTCAGAGATGGCGCAGGTCGCAGGTGTACCGACTGTTGTCACGAATGACGTGCTCTTTCATGTGCCGGAGCGGCGCATGCTGCAGGATGTCGTCACCTGCATAAGGCACAATTGCACCATCGATGAGGCCGGTTTCCGCCGCGAGCGCCACGCCGACCGCTATATGAAGCCGCCGGAAGAGATGCACCGGCTGTTTGCCCGTTACCCTGAAGCGCTCTCCCGCAGCCTTGAAATTGCGAAACGCTGCAAATTTTCGCTGAAGGAACTGGTCTATCAATATCCCGAGGAGCGCAGCCTGCCGGGGCTGACGGCGCAGCAGGCGCTGGAGAAGATGGTATGGGAAGCTGTGTCTAAACGTTATCCGCATGGCGCCCCTGAAAAGGTGGAAAAGGCGCTGCACCACGAGCTTGGCCTGATCGGCAGGTTGGAATACGCCCCTTATTTCCTGACGGTGAATGCTATCGTCCAATTTGCCCGGGGGGAGGATATTCTCTGTCAGGGACGCGGCTCGGCGGCCAATTCGGTGGTGTGTTACGTGCTTGGAATCACCGCCATTGATCCCCTCAAGGTTGACCTCCTGTTCGAACGTTTCGTTTCGGAAGAACGACGCGAACCGCCTGATATCGACGTAGATTTTGAGCACCAGCGGCGCGAGGAGGTCATTCAGTGGGTTTATGATACCTATGGTCGGGACAAGGCCGCCCTGTGTTCGGTCGTCACCCGTTATCGCGGGCGTGGGGCGTTACGCGATGTCGGCAAGGTTCTGGGCCTGCCGGAAGACTTGACGAAACTCCTCTCATCGCAGGTCTGGCGCTGGAGCGAGGGGGTGGGTGAAAACCAGGTGAAGGAACTGAACCTCAACATGGAGGATCGTCGCCTTAAGCTTGCCTTTGAACTGGCCAATCAACTTGTCGGCACACCGCGCCATCACAGCCAGCATCCCGGCGGCTTTGTGCTGACCCATGACCGGCTGGACGAGCTGGTGCCAATCGAACCCGCCGCCATGGATGATCGCCAGATCATCGAATGGGATAAGGATGATATTGATATTGTGAAGTTCATGAAGATGGACTGTCTGGCGCTCGGCATGCTTTCCTGCATGAAGCGAGGCTTCAATATGCTGGAGGAGCGTTATGGGAAGAAATACGATCTCACTTCCATGCCGGATGATGATCCCTCAACCTTCAAAATGATCCAGAAGGCCGATACGCTGGGCACCTTCCAGATCGAAAGTCGGGCGCAGATGTCGATGCTGCCACGTCTGAAACCGAAAAAATTCTACGACCTCGTCATACAGGTGGCCATTGTTCGCCCCGGCCCCATTCAGGGAGATATGGTGCATCCGTATCTGCGTCGCCGAGATGGAAAGGAAAAAGAGGATTATCCGAAGCCGGAGCTTAAAAATGTGCTGGGCAAGACGCTCGGCGTACCCCTTTTCCAGGAACAGGCGATGCGCGTCGCCATCGAATGCGCCGGGTTTTCACCCGGTAAGGCGGATCAGTTGCGCCGCGCCATGGCCACCTTCAAGAATGTCGGCACCATCTCCAAATTCAGGCAGGATTTGATCGATGGCATGGTGAAGCGCGAGTATGACAAAGAATTCGCCGAACGCATCTTCAAGCAGCTGGAAGGCTTCGGCAGTTATGGTTTCCCCGAAAGCCATGCGGCTTCCTTCGCGCTGATTGCTTACGCCTCGTCATGGCTGAAATGCCATCATCCCGATATTTTCTGTACGGCACTTCTCAACTCGCAGCCCATGGGTTTTTACGCCCCGGCGCAGATTGTGCGTGATGCGCGTGATCATGGTGTCGAGGTGCGTCCGGTCTGCGTTAATAACAGCCGCTTCGATTGTGCGCTGGAGCCTACGGGTAAGAAGAATGGCAAGGGTGAGGAACACTTTGCCGTGCGGCTTGGCCTGCGCATGGTGAAGGGGCTTTCCAATGACCATGCTGCAAAAATCGTCGCCGCCCGGCAGGATCGGCCTTTCGCCTCCGTCGACGATCTGTGGCGAAGGGCGGGTGTTCCGGCCGCCGCCCTTGTCTGTCTCGCCGAAGCCGATGCCTTTCTGCCATCGCTTTCGCTTGCCAGGCGCGAGGCGCTCTGGGCCATCAAGGCCCTGCGGGATGAGCCGCTGCCGCTTTTCGCCGCCGCTGCCATCAGGGAAAATGCCGTTATCGAAGAGCTTCAGGAGCCCTCCGTTGCGCTCAGGCCCATGACTGATGGTGGCGAGGTGGTGCAGGATTACGGTCATGTGGGGCTGACGCTGCGCGAACATCCCCTGACCTTCCTGCGGCGCGATCTTTCCCGCCGCCGCATCGTCACCTGTGCGGAGGCGGTGCGCGTTCGGGATGGCACATGGCTGGAAACGGCGGGTCTGGTGCTGGTGCGCCAGCGCCCAGGCTCGGCAAAGGGCGTGATCTTCATGACGCTGGAGGACGAGACGGGCATTGCCAATGCGGTGCTGTGGGTCAAGACCTTCGAAAAATACCGCCGCGTGGTGTTGTCAGCCGGCATGGTCGGCATTTACGGCAAGATCCAGCGGGAAGGTGAGGTGGTGCATCTTGTCGCCCACCGGCTGAGCGATCTGTCGGACGCCTTGGCAAGCGTGGGCGAGCGTAACCACCCCTTTCCTCTACCGCATGGGCGCGGTGATGAGTTTCATCGCGGCATTCCGCCGGATGATCATCGCACCATCAGGAAGCGTCCGCCGCCTGCCATGGATGATGCGGAAGCGGTGGAGCGGATAAAGGTCATTTCCCGCAATTTTCATTGAGGTGGATTTTACGCGGCATCCTCCAGCGCGGCCGTATCCTTCCTGCGGAACTGGCTGGGTGGCGCGCCGATCACGCGTTTGAAGGCGCGGCTGAAGGAAGCTTCAGAATCATAACCGAGCTTTTCTGCCGCCATCGTCACCCGCATGCCTTCGCGCAGCCACAGCCGTGCCTGGTGCATCCGCACACGCACCACATAACGCGCCGGGCTTTCACCCACAATGCGCGTGAAACGTTCCGCAAAACTGGAGCGGGATGCGCCCATCAGCGAGGCGAGTTCCTCCACGCTCCAGTCCTTTTCGGGTTTGAGATGGATGGCGGCAAGCACCCGCCCGAGTTCGGGGTTGCGCACGGCGGCGAGCCAGCCGCTGGAATCGCCGCAACCATGCTCCACCCATGTGCGGATCAGGGTCGCGGTCAACACATCGGCAAGCCTTGCCAGAATGCCACCCGCGCCGACGCGGTTCAGTTCCACCTCGCGCGTCATGGCTTCCAGCAAATGCGGAATGGCCGGATCGCTTTTAGCCAGATCGCTGGTCAGCATCACATCCGGCATCAGCTGCAAGAGCGGATGCAGATTGTCCATGTTGAAACGCATGGAGGCGGTGAAGGCAATGGTATCCCCACCGGCCTCCGCGCATTCCATGTCAAAAATGCCCTGGCAGACTTCCTTCTTGCCGAACCGGTCGAAAAGGACGGGCTTCACATTCTCGCTGCTGCCCAGCACATGGGCGTGGCCACGGGGCAGAAGAACGGCATCGCCGCATGTCAGCGTCAGCCACTCGCCGGAAGGCTTCTGCAGCTTCGCCTGACCGACGCCAATGAAATGAAACCGGGCCGCGTCCTGTTCGGGAAAAGCAGTCGCCCAAGGGGTCGCCATGCGGCAGCGGCCATATTCCACGCCGTCGAGCCTCAGGCCACGCAGCATTTCCGTCAGGGCATCGTTCATGGCAGCTCTCGCAAATTCGGACGATCGGTTAAGGAATGTGGATTTTCTAGCATGGAAACGCCAGGCTGTCACGCGTAGCCTTCACGGTATCGATTTACATGTGGTGAACCGGCCTCCCACCGGTTTTTACCGTTCGCCTTCATCTTCGCTTTTTTGTTTCAGAACGTATTCGGGGAATGCGTATCAGGAGATTTTCATGAACACTCGGACCATAAACGAACTCGAATATGTGCCGCGTCAAACGGAGCCGGATGCGAAGTGGGCCGCCGTGGTTTCGCTCGCGCTTGGCGTCTTCGGACTGGTGACGGCCGAATTTCTGCCTGTCAGCCTTCTGACGCCGCTTTCGGCCGATCTTGCCGTCAGTTCCGGCATTGCCGGTCAGTCCATCACCGTCACGGCGCTGGTTGCGGCGGTCGCTGGCCCGGGCGTCGTCATCGGCACACGCAGTATCGACCGCCGCTGGACGTTGCTGGGGCTCACCACGCTGCTGATCGTTTCCAGCGCGCTGGCCGCCCTTGCCAATGGCCTCGTCATGCTGTTTGCCTCGCGCGTCCTGCTGGGTATCGGCCTTGGTGGCTTCTGGGCCATGTCGGCGGCGCTGGCCCTTCGGCTCGTGCCACTTGATAAGATGCCGCGCGCCATGGCCATTATCCTGACAGGGGTTTCCGTCGCCACTGTTTGTGCCGCGCCGGTGGGTGCGTGGATCGGCGCGACGCTCGGCTGGCGTTCGGCCTTCGTCGTTTCGGGCGCTCTCGGTGTCATCGCGCTCATCGTGCAATTGCTGACCATGCCCTCGCTACCGCCGGCTGGCGCTCCCGGACTTTCCACCATGTTCCGGCTGCTGCAGCGTCCGCAGGTCCGCATCGGACTCCTGACGACACTCTTCATCGTCGCGGCCCATTTTGCCGGCTTCACCTATGTCCGTCCCTTCCTGGAAAATGTGACGGGATTTGGCGTCGAGGCTATTTCACTTGTGCTTCTGGCTTATGGTATCGGTGGCTTTTTCGGCAATCTCTTTGGTGGGTTCCTTGCCGAGAAAAACACGGCGTGGGCGGTAACCTTCGCCGCAACTTTGATTGCCGCCTCGGCTTCCGTTCTGGTCATTGCGGGTGCGGCACCCCTGATTGCCAGCCTTGCCATAGCCTCCTGGGGTTTTGCCTTCGGCGCGGTGCCGGTCAGCGTGCAGAGCTTTATAACCCGGGCCGCTTCCGATGAGGCGGAAAGCGCCGGCGCACTGCTGCTCACCACATTCCAGATCGCCATTTCCAGCGGTGCGGTTCTGGGTGGTCTGCTGATCGATCTTCATGGGGCGATCATGGTCTTCGTCTTCGTGGCGGTCTCCGCCCTTCTCGGCGCATCGCTGATGGCATCACGCCGGGGCGTGGTGCCGCAGGTCGAGGCTTCGCAGGGTTAAGGTAAAACCTGAAGCAAACAGGCCCGCAGGAATACGGGCCTTAATATTTACCAAGCCCTTGCCGGTCCTTCTTCCCCTTTTGGGAGCAAGCGGCAAAAGGCAGTCGCTCCTGCCGGATGGCTGCGTCTTCAAACCGTCTTGATCGCCTTCTGCGTCCGGTCCTTACCCACCTCGATCACATGCCGCATGGCTTTCACAGCCGCATCCGCATCGCGCGCCGCAATCGCATGCACGATGCGCAGATGGTTGGACGCGATCTCGGCTATGGTGCCGGGCGAGGCGGCGGGCGATGAAAGCTGGAAGGAAATGGCAAGTGCGGCTTCGATCAGCCCGCTTGCCGAGCGCATGAAGGGGTTGCCGGACATATGCGCCACTGCCAGGTGGAATTCGAGATCGACCTTGGCGATGGTTTCCGGCGTGTGTTTCGGATTGTCGAATTTGGCGGCGATGACATAGAGCGACACGATGTCGTCGTTGGAGGCCTGCAGGGCCGCCGCAGCTGCCGCTGCCGGCTCCAGCGCGAGGCGGATTTCCGCCAGATGCTTGACGAATTCCTGGTCTATGCCTGCTTCGCAGCGCCAGCCCAGCACGTCGGGATCAAAGAAGTTCCAGCTTGAACGATCAAGAACGCGGGTGCCGACCTTGGCCTTTGGTTCCACCAGCCGCTTGGCCGCCAGCGTCTTCATGGTTTCGCGCAAAACCGTGCGCGAAACGCCGAAGCGCATGGAAAGTTCGGCATCATTGGGCAGTAGGGAGCCTTCCGCAATTCTGCCCGAGACGATGGCGCTGCCGAGTTCGGAGACCACATGGGCGTGGCTGTTCCGGCGTTTTCGCCCGCTTATCGTCGTTTCGAGCAGCCCCAATAAAGCCTCCGTTTGCGTTATGCCGGATGTGGTCCGGCCAGTCTCCTGTTTGAATACCAGATGATTGCGCGCTGCAACACGATGAAGACGAAAAGCAGCACGCCAATGACGATTTTCGTCCACCAGGATGACAGTGTGCCGTCAAAAACGATGTAGGTCTGGATCAACCCCTGGATCAGCAGGCCGATGAAGGTTCCGGCCACCAGTCCCGTGCCGCCCGTCAGAAGTGTGCCGCCAATGACGACGGCAGCGATGGCATCCAACTCCACCCCCACGGTCGCCAGTGAATAACCCGACGAGGTATAGAGCGTGTAGACGATGCCGGCGAGGCCGGAGAGGAAGCCTGACAGCGCATAGATGCCAATGGTCGTGCGGCCGATCGGCACGCCCATCAGTTCGGCCGATTGCGGGTTGCCACCCAGCGCGTAGACATTGGCGCCGAAGCGGGTGCGGCTGGCGATCAGCATACCGGCGGCAAAGACGAGAATCATCACCATGGCGAGCGCCGTCAGCCGGCCGCCCCCCGGAAAGCGGAAATAAAAGCCCTGGATCTCGTCGATGAAAGGGTGCGAAATCGGCACCGATTGCGTGGAGATCAGATAGGCAGCACCGCGCGCCAGAAACATGCCCGCCAGCGTGACCACGAAGGGCGGTATGGACAGAAAACGTATCATCGCTCCCATCAGGCAACCGAACAGCGTAGAGACAACGAGCACGATGGCGAAGGCCAGAAGGGGATGAATATTATAGGTGCCGACCATGACGGCCACGAAAACGCTGGTGAAGGCGATGACCGAGCCGATGGAGAGATCGATACCGCCCGACAGGATGACGAAGGTCATGCCGACGGCGGCAATGCCGAGAAAGGCATTGTCGGTCAGAAGATTGCCGATCACCCGTGTCGACAGGATCGACGGATATTGCAGCACGCACAGCAGATAGGCGATCACGAAAATCGTCAGCGTGGTGAGGAAGGGCAGATTGCGGCTATGGATCATTGCGCGGTTCCTTCCTTTGTCATGCCGTTGGCAGCAGCCGGTTTTGCGTGCGGCTTGGGCGATCTGACGAAGCCTAGAACCGCCATGATTGCCGGGGACTGCAGTGTCAGCACGACCATGATGATGCCGGCCTTGATGATGAGGTTGAATTCCGGTGGGAAACCGGAGACCAGAATGCCGGTATTGATGGTCTGGATGATCAGAGCGCCGATCAGCGATGCGGTGATGGAGAAGCGGCCGCCATTCAGCGATGTGCCGCCGATTACCACTGCCAGGATCGCATCCAGTTCCAGCCACAGCCCGGCATTGTTGGCATCCGCGCCACGAATATCCGCAGTCACGATCATGCCAGCGATCGCCGCACAGAGGCCGGAAACGGCATAAACGAAAAACAAGAGAAAGCGTGCTCTAACCCCGGCAAGGGCTGCCGCGCGACGATTGATGCCGGTCGCCTCGATCAGAAAGCCGAGCGCGCTCTTGCGCACCAGAACGCCGATCACCAGAGCCGCCGCCACCCAGATGATGACGGGCAAGGGAACACCTGCAAAGGAGCCTGAGCCGATGGCGGCAAAGCCGTCATCGTTGAAGGTGAGGATGACACCCTCGGTGATGAGCTGAGCAATGCCGCGTCCCGCCACCATCAGGATCAACGTCGCGATGATCGGCTGGATATCGAGAAGGGCAACCAGCACGCCGTTCCAAAGGCCGCAGGCAATGCCGACTGCAAGCGAGACGGCAAGGACGGTGGGTATGGAATGGCCGTTGCTGATGAGCGTGGCGGCAACCGCGCCGCAAATGGCGATCACCGCGCCAATCGACAGATCGATACCTTTGGTCGCGATGACAAGTGTCATGCCGATGGTCAAAAGCGCCACGGGGGCTGCACGCACGAGAATATCGACCAGACTGCCGTAGAGCCTGCCGTTCTGGAACGAAACATTCAGAAAACCAGGCGAAATGATTGTAATCGCCGCCAGAATGATGAAGAGGGCGGCAAGCTGCGGTGCCAGCCTTTTAAGGCGTCGTGTTATGGCCACCATCACGCAGCCTCCGTTTTCGCCGCATCGGCGATCGCCCGCATGATGTTGTCGGCGGTGACTTCGCCTCCCTTCAACTCGCTGACGTGGCGGCGGTCTGACAGCACGACGACGCGGTGGGCAACGGCGGTAAGCTCTTCGAGTTCGGAGGAAATGACGACAAGCGACATGCCCTCGGTGCAGAGTTTTTCGATCATTTTGAGAATTTCTGCATGTGCGCCGATATCGATGCCGCGGGTCGGTTCATCGAGGATCAGAAGCCGGGGATGGGTGGCGAGCCAGCGGGCCAGAATGGCTTTCTGCTGGTTGCCGCCGGACAGGAATTTTATCGGCCGGTTGGGATCGGCCGGACGAATATCGAGCGACTTGATGAAGCTCTCGGCAAGCTCCGCCTTCTGCCGGCGCGACAGCGGTCGTGCCCAGCCCTGCCGGGCCTGAAGTGCCAGGGCAATATTGTCGGTCACCGAAAAGTCGCCGATGATGCCGTCCGTTTTGCGCTCTTCCGGGCAGAAGCCGAAACCGGCGGTGATCGCCGCTTCGGGTGAGGAAATTGCCACCGTCTTTCCGTCTATCATGGCCTTGCCGGTGTCGGGCTTGTCGACGCCGAACAGCAGGAACGCCGTTTCGGTGCGGCCGGAGCCGAGAAGACCGGCGACGCCAACGATTTCACCGGGGCGAATGCCGAGATCGAAGGGAGCAATGCTGCCGCGTTTACCGTAACCTTCGAAACGGATCGGCGGTTCGCCGTCCGCAACCGTATCGTCGGCCGCCTGATGCTCATGGGTGATGTGCTGCAGTTCGCGGCCCAGCATCATCGCAATGAGTTCGGATTTCGGCAGGCTGCCGATCTCACGCGTGCCGACGAGGCGACCATTGCGCAGAACCGTCACGCGGTCGGCGATATCATAGACCTGATTGAGGAAATGGGTGATGATGATGATACCGATGCCGCGGGCGCGCAGGTTTCTCAACACCCCGAACAACATCTCGACTTCATGGGCGTCGAGGCTGGCGGTCGGTTCGTCCAGCACCAGCACCTTGCCGGAAAGATCGACGGCGCGGGCAATGGCTATGATCTGGCGGATGGCGACGGAATAGCTGGAGAGCAGGGCGTTGACGTCGATGGAAAGACCGTATTGCGCCAGCAGCGCCTGGGATTGCCGCTGCATCGAGGCCCGGTCGATCATGCCGAAGCGGTGTGGCTGGCGGCCGAGAAACAGATTTTCGGCAACCGTCAGATTTTCGAGAAGGTTCACTTCCTGATAGACGGTGCCGATACCGAGCGCCTGCGCCTCGCCAACATTGGCGGGCGATATCTCTGAGCCCTCCAGAAAGATCGAGCCGCTGTCGCGGTGATAAACGCCGGTCAGGATTTTGATGAGCGTCGATTTGCCCGCGCCGTTTTCGCCCAGCAGCGCATGGATTTCACCGCGCCCGAGCGAAAAATCGACCCCATCGAGCGCCGTGATCCCGAGAAAGGATTTGCCGATGACGCGTGCGTCCAGAAGAGAGGCGGTTTCGGGCATGAGTTAATTCCGTATGGATATGGGTCTGGCGATTCAAAGCGCAGAGTGATCTCACATGGAGTGAGCGGATGCCGCCTGTTTCTTCTCCCCGCCGGGGAGAAGGTGGCCGGAAGGGGCGGATGAGTTGGTAACGGTGCCGGATTTCGGAGAGCTTGCCCCCTCATCCCGCTGCCGCGGACTTCTCCCCGGCGGGGAGAAGAAGCAAGCCTCATCCGCTCGCTTCATATACGATCGTTCTGCAGCCTGGGCGGAAACGGCGCAGCTCCTGCGCCGTTTCCCCGAGAAAATGGCTTAGTAGCCCAGGCCCTTCTTCGCCTCGTAGACCTTCATCGGGTCGTCAGATGCCGTGTAGAGCTTGGATTCAGTCTGAATCCACTTCGCCGGAGCCTTCTTGTCTTTCAGATAGGCTTCGAGCGCGTCGAATGCCGGGCCTGCCATGTCTGGCGTCAGTTCCACCGTTGCATTGGCTTCACCGGCGGCCATGGCCTTGAAGATATCAGGAACGGCATCGATGGAGACGACCTTGATATCGGTTCCGGGCTTCAGACCGGCTTCCTTGATGGCCTGGATTGCGCCGACGGCCATATCGTCATTATGGGCGTAAACGGCGCAGATATCCTTACCGCCGCCTTCGGCCTTGATGAAGCTTTCCATCACTTCCTTGCCCTTGGTGCGGGTGAAGTCACCCGTCTGCGAGCGCACGATCTTGATATTGGCGTGCGAAGCAATAGCCTCTTCGAAGCCCTTCTTGCGGTTGATGGCGGGCGAAGAACCGGTCGTACCCTGGAGCTCGACGACCTTGCAGTCCTTCGAACCCACATCCTTGACCAGCCAGTCGCCGGCAACCTTGCCTTCGTGAACCTGGTCCGAAGTGACCGCCGTCAGATAAAGATCATCCGGCGCTTCGATCTGGCGATCGAGCAGGATGACGGGGATCTTTTCTTCCTTGGCTTCCTTCAGCACGGCGTCCCAGCCCGTTGCGACGACGGGTGCGATCAGGATCGCATCGACGCCCTGCGCGATGAAGCCGCGAACGGCCTTGATCTGGTTTTCCTGCTTCTGCTGCGCGTCGGCGAATTTCAGCGTGACACCGCGCTTTTCGGCCTGCTGTTTGGTGACGGTGGTTTCAGCCGCGCGCCAGCCGGATTCCGAACCGATCTGCGAGAAGCCGACGGTGAGCGATTTTGCGGAAACACTTGAAGCGAGGCACAGCGAAACGGCGACAGTGACTGCCGCGAGAGCTTTTCTCATCTTATTCCTCCCAGAGATGATGTCAGCGTGACGACCACACTATGAGCATATAGTAATACTCTTGAAAAGAGGAATTTTCGTATGTTCCACTTTTAACGTGACGGAAAAATCACGTATTTTTGAAATAAGTTAATAAAAATCAATATGATAACATATTCATGTTTTCTGGTTCGAATAGACGATGTCGCCACCCGTTCAAACGCTATATCGCTTGACAGGATACAATGACGTCTAATAGTAATACAAATAAGAAGATGATTTTTGCCGGGATTCTGGGTCGCAGGACTCATGATTGAACCGGCAAAATGGGAGGGAGATTCCGTTGCGCAGTCCCGCGATGGCCTTAAATGCCGAAAAATATTCGGCTAAAGCCGAAGAGCAGCCCAATGCCACTCGTCTGGGCCTGCACTGTCGGTTATGCGTGATCTCCGAAACGCTGATTCCATTTTTCTTGCGCACAACATAAGCTTGTCGCAATTCGTAATATTTTACCGTTGGCCACTTCCGGCTGGAGACCCGCATCATGACGACATCTGAAAATCTTCCTGCAACTCAGGGCAAGCTCCGTTCGCGTGCCTGGTTCGACAATCCTGCCAATGCGGACATGACCGCGCTTTATCTCGAGCGCTACATGAACTTCGGTCTCAGCCAAGCCGAGCTTCAGTCCGACCGCCCGATCATCGGTATCGCGCAGACGGGTTCCGACCTTTCCCCTTGCAACCGTCACCACCTGGAACTGGCAAACCGCCTGCGTGAAGGCATCCGTGAGGCCGGTGGTATTGCCATCGAATTCCCGGTGCATCCGATCCAGGAAACCGGCAAGCGTCCGACGGCCGGCCTCGACCGCAACCTGGCTTACCTCGGCCTCGTGGAAGTGCTTTATGGTTACCCGCTCGATGGCGTCGTGCTGACCATCGGCTGCGACAAGACCACGCCTGCCTGTCTTATGGCGGCGGCCACCGTGAACATTCCAGCCATCGCCCTTTCCGTCGGCCCCATGCTGAACGGCTGGTTCCGCGGTGAACGCACCGGCTCCGGCACCATCGTCTGGAAGGCACGCGAACTGCTGGCCAAGGGCGAGATCGACTATCAGGGCTTCGTCAAGCTCGTCGCCTCGTCGGCTCCGTCGACCGGCTATTGCAACACCATGGGCACGGCAACGACCATGAATTCGCTTGCCGAAGCGCTCGGCATGCAGCTCCCCGGCTCCGCCGCCATCCCGGCGCCTTACCGTGATCGTCAGGAAGTCTCGTACCTCACCGGCCTGCGCATCGTCGAAATGGTCAAGGAAGACCTGAAGCCTTCCGATATCATGACCAAGGATGCCTTCATCAACGCCATCCGCGTCAATTCGGCCATCGGTGGTTCCACCAACGCGCCGATTCACCTGAACGGCCTTGCCCGCCATGTCGGCGTCGAGCTGACCGTGGATGACTGGCAGACCTATGGTGAAGACGTGCCGCTGCTCGTCAACCTGCAGCCCGCTGGCGAATATCTCGGCGAGGACTATTACCATGCCGGCGGCGTTCCCGCTGTCGTCAACCAGCTTATGAACCACGGACTGATCATGGAAGACGCCATGACGGTCAACGGCAAGACCATCGGCGACAATTGCCGTGGTGCGATCATCGAAGACGAGAAGGTCATCCGCCCCTATGAGCAGCCGCTCAAGGAGCGCGCCGGCTTCCGCGTGCTGCGCGGCAACCTGTTCTCCTCCGCCATCATGAAGACGAGCGTGATCTCGGAAGAGTTCCGCAATCGTTATCTCTCCAACCCTGATGATCCGGAAGCCTTCGAAGGCCGCGCCGTGGTGTTCGATGGTCCGGAAGATTACCATCACCGCATCGACGATCCGTCGCTCGGCATCGACGCCAATACCGTTCTCTTCATGCGCGGTGCAGGCCCGATCGGTTATCCGGGTGCAGCGGAAGTTGTGAACATGCGCGCGCCGGATTATCTTCTGAAGCAAGGTGTCAGTTCGCTGCCCTGCATCGGTGATGGCCGTCAGTCCGGCACGTCGGGCAGCCCGTCGATCCTCAATGCCTCGCCGGAAGCGGCGGCCGGCGGCGGTCTCGCCGTCCTGCAGACGGGCGACCGTGTCCGCATCGATGTGGGCCGCGGCCAGGCGGATATCCTGATTTCTGGTGAAGAACTGGCCAAGCGTTACGAGGCTCTGCATGCAGAGGGTGGCTACAAGTTCCCTGACCACCAGACGCCATGGCAGGAAATCCAGCGCGGCATCGTCAGCCAGATGGAAACCGGCGCGGTTCTGGAACCGGCGGTCAAGTACCAGCGCATCGCCCAGACCAAGGGCCTGCCGCGCGACAACCACTAAGGCGGAGCCGCCATACTCGCGCTTTTCTCATCAGCCCCGGGTTTACGATCGGGGCTGAAACGTTTTGGGAGATCAGCGCGGTTGGGATGTCGTAACCGGGCAACGACTTGCGAGGACAAACGAGAAGAGACGAGCTTACCGATTCTTCTCCCAGCCGGGGAGAAGGTGGCCCGAAGGGCTGGATGAGGGAGCAACGTCGCCGGATTTAGGAGAGCCAGCCTCCTCATCACTCTGCCGAGGACTTCTCCCCGGCGGGGAGAAGAAACAAGCGGCACCCGCTCACTTAACCAAAAGTAAGGGGCGAGAGTAGGCCAGATTCACAAGTTCAGATCACCGGATAAAGAGACCAGAAGAACAGTTCATATTCCTGGTCACGATCGTCGTCATGCTGTTCGTTGTCCGGTCTGCGCGGTGTTTTGTCCTGAAACTCGGTCTCCACCCGGTCATTGACGACGGGCATTCTTCGGCCGATGCCAAAGAGGTCAAAGGAGAGCATATTGAACCCTGCTACCATGGCCAGTTCCCTTCTTCACGCGAGTTAACGGTGTGTTAAGTTTCGCGCGTTGCCATGATTTCGTCAAGATTGACCGAGGAATTTGTCTACTATTTTTAACAACAATGTCGTGATGAGCGTTTCACCGGTGCCGGATTTCACGCAATGAATGTTTGTTGGTGCCGTCAAATGTCTTTCGAGGCGGCCTCGGAATAGCTCTTTTTTTCGGCCGCTTCCAGTGCGGAATCGGTATCGGTGGCATGGCCGAGGTTTTTCAGGGCACCTGAGACGGCAGCGATATTGGCTTTCACCGCCTGCGGATGCGCACGCCGGCCGGTGTGGTTGAGCCTTATCAGCCGTTCCGCGCCGGGGCCGACCCCGGCGGAAATATCCGCGCCATGCTCCTTCGATACAGCGGCGAGAAACGCTCCGGTTTCGACGGTATCCGGCAGGATCGCCGTGGAAACGAGGGCTGACGCGTGTGCGTCTTCCACCCAGTTTGTGATGCCGAGTGCCCTGATGCCATGACGGGTGGCTGCTGCTGCCCGCATATGGCGCTCATTGGCGGCTGGCAGACCCTCCGCCTCGATCCTGTCGAGTGCTGCTTCCAGCGCGTAAAATTCCAGCGGCGCCGGCGTTCCGGGCAGCGCGCCACGGCCGGCATCCAGCCAGAGCTGCTTCTGGTCGAGTAGCGAGAGCATCGAGTTGGTGGGCGCTTTGTCGTGCGAAAGAAGCTCCCATGCTTTTGGGCTGACCGAAATGGCGGATACGCCGGCAGGGCCGGCCAAGGCCTTCTGCGGCCCGATGACGGCGATATCGATGCCCAGCCTGTCGACCTCGAAGGCATGACCGCCGATTGAGGCGACGGCATCAACCAGCGTGACGACGCCTCTTTCCTGCGCCAGCGCGGCAATGGCGGGCAGGGGGTTGAGAATGCCACTTGCCGATTCCGCATGTACGATGGCGAGAAGATCGAAGCCCGGCCCGTCATCCAGCGCCCGCTCGACTTCTCCCAGCGTCACTGGCTTTGCCGGGCTTGCCGTCAGATTGATCACCGTTGCGCCGCCGCGTTCCAGCCAGCCGCCGAACCATGCGCCATAGGGGCTGGTGACGATGTTGAGCGCCCTCAGCCCCGGTCGCGCAAGGCTTGTCGCTGCCGCCTCCAGCGCTAGCACGGCTTCCGCCTGTATCAGCAGCACGTCATTTTTTGTTGCCATCAAGGCCGCCAGCCGGTCGGCCAGCACGGCGTAACGCTCGGCGGGGAAAGCGGGCGGGTCGAGAAGCAATGCGTAATCCGGGGCGGGCATGTCTTATCCTTGCATGGTGGTGATGAGCCGCGGGGCAGCATCGATCAGGCTTCTGGCAGTCGAGGATTGCGGCGCGGAAATGATCGCTTCGGTTCCGCCGATTTCGACGATCCGACCCGCCTCCATGATCGCGACACGGTGGCAGACAGCGCGGATGACGGCGAGATCATGTGACACGAAAATACAGGAAATCGCCGTTTCCCGCTGGATTTCCACCAGCAGTTCGAGAATTTGCCGGCGAACCGAAACGTCGAGCGCCGAGACCGCTTCGTCCATAATGAGAAGCGACGGCTTGAGGGCAATGGCGCGGGCAATCGCCACACGCTGCCTTTGCCCGCCCGAAAGTTCGAAGACGGAGCGGCCGGCATAGGCAGCTGGCAGGCCGACACGCTCGAGAAGGCGGCGTATTTCCGCCGGGCGGTCGCGCCTCTGAACGATGCGGTGAATGCGCAGCGGCTCGACTATGGCGTCCTCGACGGTAGCGCGTGGGTTGAAGGCGCCATGCGTATCCTGAAACACCATCTGCATCTGCTGCCGGGCGGCGCGCAATGCGCTGCCGCCAAGCGAGAGCCAGTTGCGGTTTTCGAAACGGACTGTGCCTTCGTCGGCGGGGATCAGCCGCATCAGGATGCGCGCCAGTGTCGATTTCCCGCAGCCGGAGGGGCCGGCAAGGCCCAACGTCTCGCCGCGCTTGAGCGAAAACGAGATATCGGAGAGCGCCGTCACCGTTCTTGCGCCGGTGCGGTAGGTCTTGGAAAGGCCGTCCACGCTCAGAAGGATTTCGTTCATGGCGCGGCCTCGCTGACGAGCGGCGGCGTCGAAAGATCGAGGTAATCGGCAAGCAGCGCCCGGGTATAGGCATGGGCGGGCGCGGAAAGCACCCGCCGGGCCGGGCCGTGTTCCACCAGCTCGCCGGCGCTTAAAACAGCGATGTCGTCGGCAAGGCTGGAGGCCAGGCCGATATCATGGGTGATGAATACAAGCGTTCTTTCTTCCTCGCGCACGAGATCATCGAGAAGGGTGGCGATGGCCGCCTGGGTTACCGTGTCGAGCGCGCTCGTCGCCTCGTCGGCAATCAGGATTGAAGGGCGCGCCGCAATGGCGGCGGCAATCGCCACACGTTGCCTCTGCCCGCCGGAAAGCTGGTGCGGATAGGCGGTGAGCAGATGGGAGGGATGCGGCAGCCGCACTTTTTCCAAGAGATCGCGGGCAAGATCGCGCGCGGCCCTCCATGAGATGCCGAGATGTCGCACCGCGCCCTCCGCCACCTGTTCGCCGATGGTTAGAACCGGGTTCAGTGTCGCGCCGGTATCCTGAAAGATCGTGCCGATATCGCGCCCCGGCGCCGGTCTGCCGGTGAAAAGGCCGCTGTCACGGCTCCAGGAAATATCGCCCGAGACCCGCGCGGCCTGCGGCAGAAGACCGGCGATCGCCTTGCCGAGCGTGGATTTGCCCGAGCCGCTTTCGCCGATGATCGCCAGCCGCTGCCCCTGCCGTATCGTCAGGGAAACCTTGCGCAGCGCCGGTGCATCGGCCGCGGCATAACGGACGGTGAGATCATCGATCCGGCAAAGGGCGTTACCGCTCATGGCGCCTGCCTCCTCGTCGCCATCGCCCTGTTGATGCCTTCTCCGAAAAGATAGACACCGAGCACTGTCACCAGCAGGCCGATGCCGGGGATGACGGACAGGAACGCGGCTGAGCGCAGTACGTTGCGTCCTTCCGCGATCATCGAACCCCAGGTAACGATATTGGGATCGCCAAGCCCGAGGAAGGAGAGTGCCGCCTCGGTGAGGATGGCCGCGGCAACGATGATGGCGGCGAGCGCCAGGACCGGCGGCAGGGCATTGGGCAATATTTGCCGGAAGGCGATTTCCAGCGGATGCATGCCGATGGTGCGGGCGGATTGCACATAGTCCCGCTCGCGGATGCTCAGCACCTGCGCCCGCATCAACCGCGCCGGATCCGCCCATCCGCCGAGCGCAATGGCCAGAATGACTGTCGGCATCGAGGGGCCGATGGTGCTGACGAAGGCAAGCGCCAGCAGGAAATTCGGCACGATCTGAAAGGCATCGGTGAAGCGCATAAGCGCCTCATCCACAAGGCCGCCGGCAAAACCGGCAATCGTGCCGATGACGGTGCCGAAAACAAGTGCTGCGGCCGCTGCACCCATGCCGACGAGCAGCGATGCCTGTGCGCCATGGGCAAGTTCGGCCAGCACATTGCGGCCCAGCCGGTCGGTGCCAAGCGGCAGGGCCGCATCCGTAAAGGGCGCAATCAGCGGCTCGCCGACGATCGCCAGCGGATCGCCGGGGAACAGGAGGGGAGCGGAGAGCGCAATTACCGCCAGCAATGTCAGGATGACGGTGCCTGTCACACCTTCGAAACTGCGCAGGAGCCGGAGAACGAAACTCATGCCGCGTTCTCCCCGCTGCCGATGCGCGGATCGAGAACGGAATAGAGAATGTCGATGGCGAGATTGACGAGGATGACGAAGATGGCGCTGGTGAGGATAATGCCCATCAGAAGCGGCGTATCACGACCGCTGACGGCCTCCTGCGCCAGCCGGCCGAAACCCGGAATGGCAAAGACGCTTTCAATCACCACGCTGCCGCCCAGCATGGTTGCGGCCTGCAGGCCAAGCACAGTGATGAGCGGCAGCGCCGCGTTGCGGGCAACATGACGCAGCACGATGCGCCGTCTGGAAAGCCCCTTGGATTGCGCAAAAAGCACGAAATCCAGGGGCAAGACGGCCGCCATGGCGGTGCGCATGACGCGCAGGAACAACGCCAGATAGATGAGGCCAAGGCTGGCGACCGGCAGTACGAGATGGCGGGCAATATCCAGCGCCCGGGAAAAGCCTTGCTTGCCCGAGGCGATGGTTTCTATGCCCGAGGTCGGCAGCCAGCGAAGCTGCACGGCAAAGACGATGGCAAGCACGAGGCCGAGCCAGAAGCCGGGCGTGGCGTAAAGTGTGAGCGACAAGGCGGAGAGCACCCGGTCGGTTACTCCACCGGGACGCGCGCCGGCGACGATACCGAGCGCGGTGCCGAGGATGAAGGCAAGAGCGGTGGCGCTGCCCATCAGAAGCAGCGTGTTCGGCAGCCGCTCGAGGATCAATCCCAGCACCGGCCGGTCAAAGGCAAGCGACCAGCCAAGATCGAGCCTCAGCACCGAACTGGCATAGAGCCAGAAGCGGGCGAGCATCGAGCCGTTGAGGCCATATTGCTCGCGCAGCGCATCCCGCAGCCCGGCATCGCCGCCGCCGATGGAAACGAGATAGGCATCCACCGCATCGCCGGAGGCATTTTCAAGCAGGGCGAAGGTGAAGATGAGAACGATCAGCAGCACCGGAATGGCGCTGATCGCCCTTCGCCGCAGCAAAGACGTCGCACGGTTCACGGCGCGGCCTCAGCTATCGACCGCGGTATCCGCCCAGTTGGAAACCGCCCAGCGTGGATTGCTGGCGACATGTTTGACCGTATCGCGCGCCACCGTGATGAAACCCCATTCGGCGACGTTGATGAGCGGCAGATCGGCTGTAACCTGTTTCTGGAAATCCTTGTAGAGCGCGGTGCGAGCTGCCGTATCCACAGTTTGCGCCGCCTTGTCGATCAACGTATCGAGCGTCTTGTTGTCATACCCGCCCTGATTGGAGAAGCCGACGCCGGCGGGGATGCCGGAGCGCACGAGAATCGTGGTGGATATTGCCGGGTCGCCACGGAACACAGGGGGAGCAACTGCCAGATCGAAGGCGTGGTCGGTATAGACGGCCTTCTGGTGGGCGGCAGCGTCGTTATTGACCAGCTCGGCATCGATGCCGATTTCCTGAAGCGCCTGACGAAGATAGGAGCCGAATTGTTTGGTTTCGTTGAAATAGGGCGCGGGCAGAAGTTTCAGCGAAAAACGCTTTCCGTCAGGTCCGCGAGCATATCCGGCCTCGTCCAGCAGGGCATTGGCCTTGGCGACGTCGAAATCATAGGTCTCCACATCGCCGGTATAAAATTCAGGGGCGTTTTTTGGCACGGGGCCTGTCGATGCCGTGGCATAACCGAGGAACACCTTGTCGATGACGAATTTCTTGTCGATGGCATGCGCGATGGCCTTTCTGACCTTGAGGTCGGCCAGTTCCTTGCGGCGGTGATTGATTTCCACCACCAGCTGATAGGTCAGCGCCTCGTAACCATCGGCGATCACCTTGATACCCGGCTGCTTGGCGATGCGGGCAAGATCGGCGAGCGGTACGGCGGAGAAGGCGGCCAGCTGGATTTCTTCGGCTTCCAGCGCCGAGGCTGCCCCTGCACGGTCCGGCAGGACGCGATAGATGATTTCCTCGAGCTGCGGCTGGTCTTTGCCCCAGTAATTCGGGTTGCGGGTCAGGCGGTAATATTCGCCGGGTTTGTATTCGGCAAAAACGAAAGGCCCGGTGCCGACCGGTTTGGTATTGGCCGGATTGGTGGCGATATCGGTGCCTTCA
Organism: Agrobacterium sp. NPDC058088; assembly: GCF_042885035.1. Classification (NCBI taxonomy): domain Bacteria; kingdom Pseudomonadati; phylum Pseudomonadota; class Alphaproteobacteria; order Hyphomicrobiales; family Rhizobiaceae; genus Agrobacterium; species Agrobacterium sp. NPDC058088. Next base: position 649,854 of record NZ_JBHVSU010000003.1, read on the forward strand.
TAAAGATGTTTCGGCACGACGCTGGTGACGACAGGCAAAGCATTACGGATGAGCTGGAACGGCGTGGGTTTGGAAAAACGGAAGACGGCCGTGTGGTCGTCAGGCGTTTCCACCTTGTCCAGATTGGCAAAGACCAGCCGGCCGAGGTTCTGCAATGGTTTCCACACCGAAAGCGCCGAAAAGGCCACATCCGCCGAGGTAAAGGGTTTACCGTCATGCCAGGTCACGCCTTCGCGCAGCTTGAAGGTGGCGCTGAGGCCATCATCCGATCCCTGCCATTCGGTCGCAAGCCGCGGTTCCAGCCCGTCCTTGCCATCGAAGGAAGCTTCCGCCAGCGGCTCGACGATCTTGCTGGCGATATAAAACACGCCATTGGAGGCGACGATGGCCGGATTGAGGTTTTTCGGCTCCGAATCGGCCGCGACGATCAACCGTCCGCCGGATTTCGTCTGCGCTGAGGCGATTCCCGCCAGTCCCGTGGTTGCGGCAAGAGCAAGTGAGGTCTTGAGAAGCGATCGGCGGGAAAGCTGGACAGGCGACATGAATTTCACTCCGGAAATGAGGGCGAGACGGGCTTTTCCGCTTGGCCCGCGGCATCCCGATCTTAAGACTGCAACCTCGGCAGTGTCCACGTTAATTCGCGGCCTTTACAGCAATGATTTTACGTTGCCGATGAGTTTGAAGAAACAATATGCCTCACCCGCGCCAATCTGGTTTTCCCCCGTTGATGCGGAATATCCCCAGTTTGAGGAAAAACAGATTTAATAAAATAAAAACAGAGTGTTGATCTTTGTTTTCGCTGTGGGCGTATACCGGAACGGACCTGTGGGTGAGGTGAAATCTGCCGCCGGAGCGCCGTTTGGAAAGGGGTAATTAACCTTTATTTTCTATTTCAGGGAGACCGAAATATGTACGTTTATGATGAGTGTGCACGCTGCCATGAGCTTCTCCCGATCCAGATTCCAGAATTCGTCCAATAACGCAGGGGAGGGGAGCGAAAACGCCCGTCATGCCGGCGGCAAGGCGGTTGCCGGGCAGCAGACGGCGGTGAAGGCAAGTGCCGCACCCCGGCCCAATGCCGATATCAGCGCAGCCGACGCCATTGAAGGCCGTGCCGAAATGCCCGGCTGGCAGAATGCTTTCGTGCTTGGCCCCAATGTGCGCTTTACCCGCACGCCGGAAAGCGCCTTTAGCCGACGCATGCCGGTCGAGACACCAAATATTCCGGAAGAGCTCCATATTCCCGAAGAGGAAATCGTTGCTGTCGCCGCGCCGAACACGGTGGAGCCGGAAGCGATGGCCCAGCGGGCCGTCGCACATGAGAATAATGCTGCCCCGTCCCATAAGGTCGTAAAACCGGCGGAGCAGCGCGTGCCGCCGCCGCGCATGCCGTTTTTGCCGCAGCCGCCCGATGCGCGCGGTGCCAGGGCGCTGACCTATAAATTGCGTCTCGAACTTGCGCGCAAACAGGCGGAAGAAGCCGCGGCGGCCGCACAGGCACCAGCGGAGGCCGTGACATCCGCACCCATGGTGGAAGCGCCGGTACAAAGCGTATCTGCCGCCATTCAGCCGCTGCCTGCCGTCCAGCCAAATGCTGTGGCGCAGGCCGCCATCCCGGCTGCATCCGTTCCCGCCTTTGCCGCGCACCTGCCGGATGAACTGTTTTGGGAGGTCATGACGCTTGATCTGCCGGGGGCTGCGATCGAGGCCGTTCCCGCCTATCTGCGCGCCAATTTTGCCGATCAGGCTTTTGCAAATACGGCGCTGGCAAATCCCGCTGTGACGAACCCGGCGCTGACGGCATCCGCCCCTGCCGTTGCCGCGTCGTCGGCCGCTGCCGTTGTGCTTTCAGCCGAGCCGCCGGTCGTCACCGTGCCAGGCGGTTCCGCGATCCGGCTTTACCGGGAAATCGGCGTACGTCAGGCTGTCGTTCCGGTCGCCACGCCGGTCGCAGAAAAGGAAATCACGCCGCAGCCGATGGCGGAGGCACCCGTCTTCGTCGAGCCGCAGCGGCCGGTCGAGCAGGCCCAGCCGATTGAAAGCCAGCCAGCAGCCAGAGTAGCGGCAGAGCCGCGCTTCACGCCGCGTGCACCCATCCAGGCTTCGCAGCCGATGTTCCGCGAAGCGCCGGTCTTTGCCGAGGGAGAATATCAATATCCCTCCATCGATCTCCTGCAGGAAGCCCGTGTCCAGCAGACCACAACCATGACGCCCGAAGCGTTGGAACAGAGCGCCGGGCTTCTGGAAAGCGTGCTTGAAGATTTCGGCATCAAGGGCGAGATCATTGACGTCCGCCCCGGCCCGGTCGTGACGTTATACGAGTTCGAGCCTGCCCCCGGCGTCAAATCCTCGCGCGTCATCGGCCTGTCCGATGATATCGCCCGCTCCATGTCGGCGCTGTCGGCCCGTGTCGCCGTGGTGCCCGGCCGCAATGTCATCGGCATCGAACTGCCGAACCCGGTCCGCGAAACGGTCTATCTGCGTGAATTGATCGAAGCGACCGATTATGCCGAAACGCGTCAGAAGCTCGCGCTCTGCCTCGGCAAAACCATCGGTGGCGAGCCTGTCATCGCCGAACTGGCGAAGATGCCGCATCTGCTGGTCGCCGGCACCACCGGTTCCGGCAAGTCGGTTGCCATCAACACCATGATCCTGTCGCTGCTCTACCGTCTGAAGCCGGAAGAATGCCGCTTGATCATGGTCGACCCGAAGATGCTTGAACTGTCTGTTTATGACGGCATTCCGCATCTGTTGACGCCTGTCGTTACCGATCCGAAAAAGGCGGTCATGGCGCTGAAATGGGCCGTGCGCGAAATGGAAGACCGCTATCGCAAGATGTCGCGTCTCGGTGTGCGCAATATTGACGGTTACAACGCACGGGCAGCGGCTGCCCGCGCCAAGGGCGAAACTGTGTTCTGCAACGTGCAGACCGGCTTCGACCGCGCCACCGGCGAGGCTGTTTATGAGCAGGAGGAAATGGACCTCACGGCCATGCCTTACATCGTCGTCATCGTTGACGAGATGGCTGACCTGATGATGGTTGCGGGCAAGGAGATCGAAGGCGCGATCCAGCGTCTGGCGCAGATGGCGCGTGCCGCCGGCATCCACCTCATCATGGCCACGCAGCGCCCGTCGGTCGATGTCATCACCGGCACGATCAAGGCGAACTTCCCGACCCGCATCTCCTTCCAGGTAACGTCGAAAATCGACAGCCGCACCATCCTTGGCGAACAGGGCGCAGAGCATCTGCTCGGCCAGGGCGACATGCTGCACATGATGGGCGGCGGCCGCATCGCCCGTGTCCACGGTCCGTTCGTTTCGGATGAGGAAGTGGAAAAGGTCGTGGCGCATCTGAAGACGCAAGGCCGTCCGGAATATCTGGGCACCGTCACCGAAGACGCCGAAGAGGCCGATGAAGAGGCGGAAGAGGATACGGCTGTTTTCGACAAGACGTCGATGGGCGACGACGATAGTGACGATCTCTATGAAAAGGCCGTCAAGGTGGTGATGCGCGACAAAAAGTGCTCGACCTCCTATATCCAGCGCCGCCTGTCTGTGGGCTATAACCGGGCCGCCTCGCTGGTGGAGCGTATGGAGCAGGAAGGTATTGTTGGCCCAGCAAACCATGTCGGCAAGCGCGCCATCATCGCCGGTGAGCGCGGTGCTTACGAAACGATGGGTGCGGACGACTGATTTCGCGCCGATTCTGCGGCGGAGATTTCCAGTGCCGCTCCGTCGAGCCCGCTATGCCGGGCTCGATCCGGCTCCATCCACGTCGCCTGCGGCAGACTCGGGTTCCTGAACCATGGACCTGATCGCCCTTGGTTCCGGGGCAAACCCTGAATTGTGGATATGAGGTATGTCGTATCCTCTGCGCTTATCAGCGTTTCGGCCGCGATATGCCATTGCAAAAACACGCCCCATGAATAGCCTGTGCGGCAAAGATTCTGGAATTGGGTAGGATTCCCTCATGACGCACGGTAACGAAAAGGCCACTGTTCTGGCGAGGCTGGACGAGTTGGAGCGGTTCTGCCGCGCCGTTTTTCTGGCCGTCGGCACGGATGAGGAAACGGCCGATGCGGCGACCCGCGCCATGATGCATGGCACAAGGCTCGGCGTGGACAGTCATGGGGTGCGCCTGCTCGCGCACTATGTCACGGGTCTTGAAGGTGGACGCCTCAATCGGCGGCCGCAGATCAGCCGCGTTTCCGGCTTCGGCGCCGTGGAAACGATCGACGCCGACCATGCCCATGGCGCCCGCGCCACCTATGCGGCCATGGAGAATGCCATGGCGCTGGCGGAAAAATTCGGCATTGGCGCGGTGGCGATCCGCAACTCCTCGCATTTCGGTCCGGCCGGCGCCTATGCGCTGGAAGCGGCCCGACAGGGCTATATCGGACTTGCCTTCTGCAATTCAGACAGTTTCGTGCGCCTGCATGATGGGGCAATGCGCTTCCACGGCACCAACCCCATTGCCGTCGGTGTGCCGGCAGCGGATGACTTGCCCTGGCTGCTGGATATGGCCACCAGCGCCGTACCCTATAATCGCGTTCTGCTTTACCGGAGCCTCGGCCAGCAACTGCCGCAAGGTGTCGCCTCCGATGGCGACGGCGTTGACACGCGTGATCCCAATGCCGTCGAGATGCTCGCCCCGGTCGGCGGTGAGTTTGGTTTCAAGGGCGCGGCGTTGGCGGGTGTGGTCGAGATTTTCAGCGCAGTTCTCTCCGGCATGAAGCTCAGTTTCGATCTCGCCCCCATGGGCGGGCCGGATTTTGCCACACCGCGCGGGCTCGGGGCCTTCGTTCTGGCCCTGAAGCCGGAGGCCTTTCTGGAGCGCGACGTGTTTGACGAGGGCATGAAGAGGTATCTCGAAGTGCTGCGAGGATCACCCGCTCGCGAAGACTGCAAGGTCATGGCCCCGGGTGACCGGGAGTGGGCCGTCGCGGCAAAACGGGAGAGGGAAGGCGCACCTGTCGATCCCGTCACACGGGCGGCCTTTTCGGAGCTCGCAGCAAGATTCTCGGTTGAGCCGCCCGCCTATCATTAAAGCGGCCTATGGATGCCGGCCGCCTGCCGCTGCCATCCTAAAATCAGGCGGGGCGCAGCAGCATGTTGGGGCGGGGATAGGGCGTTGCCGCCGCTCCCAGTCTTTCGGCGACGACCGGGCGGCCGAGATAATAGCCCTGCGCGTAGTCGATCTCCATCTGGCGCACGAGCCGTAGCTGCTCTTCCGTCTCCACGCCTTCGATGAGGATCTTGTGGCCGCGATTGCGGATGAGGCGGATCATGTCCTGCAGCATCGCCCGGCCGCGCGGCGTATTGCTGTCCTGCAGGAAGGAGCGGTCGATCTTGACGGTGTCAAAATCCGTCATGCGCAGCCATGAAAGGCCGGCGAAACCGGTTCCGAAATCATCCAGCCATATATTGATGCCGAGCGTCTTCAGATCGCTCAGGCAGCGCAGGACGTCCGAATGCATTTCCATGTCGACGCCTTCGGTGATCTCGAAGGCGAGCCTGTTGCCAGCAATGCCGGCCTCCACGAGGATGGCCGCAACCGAGGTGGCAAAACCGGGATTTTTCAATTGCATCGGTGAGACGTTGACGCTGACGACATCCACTCTGTCATCGGCAAGAAGCTGCTTGCAGACGGTCTTGATGGTCCAGAGGCCGAGTTCCATGATGGTGCCGGTGCGTTCGGCTATCGGAATGAAAATACCGGGCGAGACCGGATTACCGTCCAGCAGGCGAAGCCGCATCAGCGCCTCTACCCCCGCGGTCTCGTTGGTGGAGATGTTGAGGATCGGCTGATAGACGAGGGAAACGAGATTTTCCGCGATAGCGATCTTCAGCAGGGCGGCAATGTTCTCGGTCTCATCACTGGAATGCGGGTCTTCGGGGTCAAACAGTTTCATGCAGTTGCGGCCGTTGCCCTTGGCGATATAAAGCGCACGGTCGGCTTCGTTGATGATTTTCTCCAGCTTGCCGTCGGGATTCGGACGGGTGAAGGAGGCGCCAATACTGACGGTAACGATGAAGGTGCCATCGCGACGCTGGTCATGCGCAAGCGAAAGCTCTTCCACGGTATGGCGGATCGTCTCTGCCAGTTCGCCAACCTGCTGCTTGGATGTGAACGGCACCAGCACGATGAACTCTTCGCCGCCATAACGGCCGATCGAGGCGCCGTGGTCGATGATTGCATCCTGCAAGGCATTGCCCACCGTTATCAGGCATCTGTCGCCTTCCTGGTGGCCGTAGCGGTCGTTGTATTTCTTGAAGAAGTCGACATCGATCAGGAGAACGGCGAAACCCTCTTCCTTCCTGACCCAATTGTCCCACAACAGACGCAGATGGTGGTCGATGGCGCGGCGGTTCTGCAGACCGGTCAGGGAATCGGTATTGGAAAGCCGCAGCAACGCCTGACCACGCTCATCCGCCGCCTTCTGCTGCGCCTTTGCCTCCAGCCCGTTGACGAAGACGTGGTAACGCTCGCGGTTGAGGTTCCAGTTCACATAGGAGGTGAAGACGAAGCACGAAATGTAGAAGGTGCCGAATGCGAACTTGTAGAAAATATCCTCTGGAAACTGCGTCGCCGCCAGAAAATAGGTCACCAGAATGATGCCGGAGGACACCAGCGACAGATGGAAGCGGAAGCTGAAGAACAGATTGGCGCCCATCATGAAGATCGCCCCGAAAACCATGTAATAGGACATGTTTTCGAGATTGTCGGTCAGAAGCGACGGCAGCAGCCAGCCGATATAGCCCATGACAAGTGCAGTGGCGCAGGTCAGATCAAGGGCTGCCGTGCTGGCGCCCTTGTGCAGCTGGATCTCTAGCGTCAGCAAGGATGACAGGGCGACGACGAAGCGCGCAACAATGGTATAAGACGCGACGTCGGGTATCAGGATGATGTCGGATATGGCAAATAGCAGATAGATGAAAACGGCCGTCCACAAGCCTCGCCGGATTGAACCGCGGCGACTGCGCTCACCTTCCTGCTGGTAAAGGGCAAGAAGTTCATCAGAAAACCGGGAATCCGGCCGCCGATAGTCTTGTTGTCCACTCACCTCTCCCAATGTGTGCTTCATGCACTTTCCCATAGTGTTGCGTATACTTAATTAAGTAACTGCTTATTCCACTTTTCCGTGTGCAAATACACCGGCGCGGGTTCCTGTTCATCTATCCCAATGTGAGCGGCAGACACCGGGAGGAAGAACGCATCATACGTTCCCGACATTAAGTTTCACTGAATCGCGTATCCGCTCTCTCCTCTGCCCACGAGTGTGACCAAAAAAATACGCTAATTTACTAATGTATCCCTACACCGCTGAAAAATTGAAAGCGAGTGGCCATCCGTCTCCCAGAAACGTATAGTTAACAATGTGTTAATACTGGAGGCTGATGTGGTTCGGGTAAAGAAGAAAAATCTTGACGGGGCAAGTCTGATTACCCCGGATACTGTCGCAAAAGAGATTTTTGCGCGCAGAACGGAAACATTCGATGAGCAGTTCGCGGTTGCGAAAGCAGAGGTAGCACTCATTCTCGAATTGGCACAACAGCAATTCGACAGTCGTGTTTCAGCACATGAGATAATACATAGAACGGCGGGCGCACTTCATGGTCTGCGAGATAATCTCCACTCCAGCGTGTGGGCTGAACTGATTCCACTGGTGCAGAATCACTCCGTGTCGGAGCACTTTCTCGAAGATCCCTTCACCCGATGGTCGTTTGAAAAGCCGAGGGGCTATTCGGGCGACGCCCAGTTGCTCGACTTCATCTACGGTCACGACAGCGTTGCCGAACTGGTGAAGAACGCCTCGCCGCTGGGGTCCGCCCTTTACGATTACACGAAGGATGCGAGCTCCTCGGTTGCCGTGCGCGAGCGGCGGGACCTGCTGACACGGTTCGTGGATGAGGCCGCCGCCCGCCATGGCGAGGATACGGAAATCCTCACCATTGCCTCCGGCCACCTGCGTGAGGCCGATGCTTCGGTGGCGCTGAAAGAGGGCAGGATCAAGCGCTGGGTGGCGCTGGATCAGGACCCCTTGAGCGTCGGCTCGGTCGCCCGTGATTTCGGCGGTCGCGGTGTGGAGGCAATTGACGGTTCGGTGCGTGATATCGTGCTGCGCACGCAGGAGCTCGGCAGCTTCGATCTGATCTATGCAGCCGGTCTTTATGACTATCTGAACGACCGTGTGGCGATCAAGCTGACACGGCGCTGCATGGAGATGCTGAAACCCGGCGGCATGTTCCTCTTCGCCAATTTCTCAGAAGACATCGTTGTCGACGGCTACATGGAAACCTTCATGAACTGGGCGCTGCTGTTGCGTTCGAAGGCGGATATGTGGCGGATCATCAATGCCAGCGCTGATCCCTCAAGCATCGAAGCGGAGGTGTTCTTCGGCGAGAACCACAATATCGTCTATGCGACGATGCGTAAGAAAGGTTGAGATAGAAGGGTGCGCATATTTCTTCTCCGCGAGGGGACCCGTCCCCTGTCCATCGCCAATAACTATTTGATTAAACCACATCGCGGGCCTAAGAATCCGCGCCTGATGCGTCGCAGAATGGAATGGCTGAAATGAAGAGATATTATTCGGATATGGGCGGTCTCCAGGGGCAGACGGAACTGCTGTCAAGCAAGGCTGTTTTCAAGACCGCCTATGCCGTCATCCCCAAGACCGTGATGTCCGATATCGTGACAAGTGTGCTGCCGCACTGGACAGGTACGCGGGCCTGGATCATCGCCCGGCCGATGACCGGTTTTTCCGAGACTTTCGCGCAATATATCGTTGAGGTGCAGCCCGGTGGCGGCAGTGAGCGGCCGGAGCCGGACGAAAGGGCGCAAGCGGCGATCTTCGTTGTCGAAGGCGAAATGACCGTGACGTTCGAGGGTGCACAGCATGCCCTGCGCGAGGGCTCGTTCGCCTACCTGCCGGCCGGTACGCGCTGGCAGGTCGCAAATTCCGGCAAGGCGCCGGTCAAGTTCCATTGGGTCCGCAAGGCGTTTCAGAGGGTTGACGGGCTGGAGCCGCCGCCGGCGATCTTCTCGCATGAAGACGAGATCGCCATGTCGGCCATGCCTGATACGGAAGGCAAATGGGCAACGACCCGTTTCATCGATCCGGAAGATGTGCGTTATGACATGCATCTCAACATCGTTACCTTCGAGCCCGGCGCGACCATTCCCTTCATGGAAACCCATGTGATGGAACACGGCCTCTATGTGCTGGAAGGCAAGGCCGTCTACCGGCTGAACGAGGACTGGGTGGAAGTTGAGGCCGGTGACTTCATGTGGCTGCGCGCCTATTGCCCGCAGGCGTGTTATGCGGGTGGGCCGGGTCGGTTCCGTTATCTGCTCTACAAGGATGTGAACCGCCACGTGAAGCTCTGGTAAGGGCATCTACTGCGGGAACCAGGGAATTATCGCGCAATCCGGCAGTTTGCGCGATAAATGCTTGCTTAAAATCGAATATCCCTAATAAATTCCGATATGCGGGCGGCTGCCGCCATTCCGCACCATTCCGGCATCTGCCTGCATCTATTTTTCGAGAAGAATGCCCGTATGAGTGAGACGATCGATACCAATGTCTTCAATCTCGCCCCCGTGGCGATGTGGATCGAAGATTTCAGCGCCGTGAAGAGCCAGTTCGATATTTGGCGGGCTGAGGGTGTCGAAGATATCAGAGCTTTTCTTCTGGAGGATTTGTCACGGGTAGCGGCCTGTTCGCAGAAAATCCGCGTGATAAAGGTCAATGCCAAGACGCTGGAACTGTTCGAGGCCCGCGACCAGGCGCATCTCGTTGACAATCTGCACCGGATTTTTCGCGACGACATGCTGGAAAGCCATGTGAACGAGCTTTCCGAACTCTGGGCGGGCAAAACCGAATTCACCAGCAATGCGGTGAACTACTCGATCGGCGGCAAGCGGCTTGATATTCAGCTACGCGGGGCGGTCATTCCCGGCTACGAGGGCACCCTCGGCCGGCTGCTGTTGACCACCGAGGACGTGACGGAGCGGGAAGAAGCCCGCCGCAAGGAACTTCTCAACCGCCGCTATGCCGAGGGAATGTTCAAACATTCGCCGGTCTCCCTCTGGGTGGAAGATTTCAGCCGGGTGCGGCGGCTGATCGAGGAGGTCAGGGAGCGTGGCATCGTCGATTTCCGGGTGTTCATGGATGTTCATCCGGAGTTCGTGCGGCAATGCATGAGCGAAATCCGCGTTATCGACGTTAACCGGGCGACGCTCGACCTTTTCTGTGCACCGGACCGGCAGGTTCTTCTGCAGCGGCTTGGTGACATTTTCCGCGATGAGATGGAAAAGCCGTTTCGTGAGCAACTGATGGAGCTTTGGAACGGCAATCTCACCCACCACCGCGAGGTGGTGAATTATGCGCTAGATGGTTCCGAGCGGCACGTTCTCCTGCATTTTTCCGTCTTCCCCGGCCATGAGCGGGACTGGTCGCTGGTGCAGGTGGCGTTGACGGACATTACTGCGCGCAAGAAGGCGGAAGCCTATCTCGAATATCTCGGCAAGCACGATGTGCTGACCAAGCTGCACAACCGCGCTTTCTATTCGGACGAGCTGAACCGGCTGGAGCGCAGCGCGCTCAGGCCGGTTTCCGCCATCGTTATCGATCTCAATGGTCTAAAGGACGCCAACGACAAGCTGGGACACGATGCCGGCGATGCTTTGTTGCGACGCATGGGTGAGGTGCTGAACGGCGTGGTGACCGCACCAAACCATGCGGCGCGCATCGGTGGTGACGAATTCGCCATCCTTCTTCCCGGCGCCGACAAGCAGGTGGCCGCCGCCATGGTCGACACGGTCTACGAACTGCTGAAGATCAACAACCAGTTCTATTCCAGCGCGCCGCTCAGCCTGTCGCTGGGTGTCGCGACCAGTGAGGTCGGCGAGACGATGGAATCGGTAGTACGCCGGGCAGACATCAACATGTATGAGCAGAAGAACGCCTATTATACGGCACTGCGTAGCCGCTCGGCAGACAATAGCGATACGACGAAAAGTAGCCCTCAGTCAGAAGCCTCGTCGTTGAAGCGCCTCTTCTAAGGGTAACGCGGCGAGGGCAATGTCGCTCTGACCGCCAATAACCTTTCAGCTTAACCCCAATTCTATCATCTCGCCGGACGCGGGACACCATTTTCTCGTCCCTGACCGCAGTGCTTCACAAGCACGTGAGAGCGTTTTTGCGCTGCAACAATTCTATTGCCGAAATTTTACATACGTCTTAGTATGTATGTAAATACGACTTATTTTGTGGATTCGGAGCGCAGTATGGCGAAGAGATTTGGGCAGATCGTAGCGATGTTGTTGACAGGCATCGTTCTGGTCGGGTGCAGCGATGAGCAGGCGTCCGCGCCCGGCGCCCCGCCGCCCGGTGCGGTCAAGGTCGTGACCGTGAAGCCGGAAGAACTGCCCATCACCAATGAATTGCCGGGACGCATTGCGCCCACGCGGCTTGCCGAAGTGCGCCCGCGTGTTTCGGGCATCATTGTGGAGCGGGTGTTCGAGCAGGGCTCGCTGGTGAAGGAAGGTGATATCCTCTATCGGATCGATCCCGCGCCGTTCCAGGTGCGCGTCGACAGCGCCGAAGGCACGTTGCGGCGGGCGCAGGCCGCGCAACTGCAGGCGCGGCAGACGGCTGACCGGCAGCAACAGCTGCGCCGGTCCAATGTTGGCTCGCAGCAGGAATTCGACAATGCCATTGCCCAGCTGGCGCAGGCCGATGCCGAAGTGGCGGTTGCGGAGGCCGGCGTTGCGGAAGCAAGGCTCAATCTGCAATATGCCGATGTGAAGGCTCCCATCAGCGGCGTCATCGGCCGGGCGCGCATCACCGAAGGCGCGCTGGTCAGCGCTACCGGTTCGGAAAGCCTGGCGACGATCCAGCAGCTGGATCCGATCTATGCCGACTTCACGCAGCCGGCAGCCGATCTCATTCGCCTGCGCAAGGCGCTGCAGGACGGCCAGCTGATGACCGGTAAGAATGAGGCCGAAGTCAACCTGCTGTTTGATGACGGCAGCCGCTATCCGGTTTCCGGCCGCCTTCTGTTCTCCGAAGCGGCGGTGGATGAAACCACCGGCCAGGTGACGCTGCGTGGCGAATTTCCCAATCCGAACGGCGATCTTTTGCCGGGCATGTATGTCCGCGTCCAGATCCAGCAGGGCATCCAGAAGGCAGCCTTTGCCGTTCCGCAGCAGGCCGTACAGCGCGATGCGGGCGGGCAGGCGAGCGTGCTCGTCGTCAATGCCGAAGACACGGTCGAACAGCGGCGCGTCAGCGTCGGTCGCTCGATTGGCGATCGTTGGGTGATTTCGGAAGGCCTCAAGGATGGCGACCGCGTCGTCGCCGAAGGTTTCCAGAAAACCGCGCCGGGCGCCAAGGTGAAGCCTGAGCCGTGGTTGCAGGAACCCGACGTCGCCGCCGCCAGCAGCGAGGGCGCTGCCCCGGCCGCCGCCGCGAAGCAATAAGGACCGATCTCCATGGCACGTTTTTTCATCGATCGGCCCATTTTTGCCTGGGTCGTCGCCATCTTCATCATGCTGGCGGGAGTGCTCGCCATTCCCATGCTGCCGATTGCGCAATATCCGAATGTGGCTCCACCGCAGATCTCGATCGGCACCAACTATCCGGGTGCATCGCCGGAAGACATCTATCAGAGTGTTACCAGGCCCATTGAGGAAGAGCTGAACGGCGTTCCCGGACTCATTTACTTTGAATCGACCTCGGAATCCTCCGGCCGTATTTCGATCAACGTGACCTTCGAGCCCGGTACCAATATCGGCGAAGCCCAGGTCGAAGTTCAAAACCGCATTGCACGCGTCGAACCGCGTCTGCCCCGGTCTGTGACGCAGCAGGGTCTGCGCGTGGAACAGGCTGGCACATCATTTCTGATGATGGTGGCGCTGACCTCGGTTGACGGCAACACCGATGCGATTGGTCTTGGCGATTATCTCAGCCGCAACGTGCTGGGTGAATTGCGGCGCGTGCCAGGCGTCGGCAGCGCGCAGCTGTTTGCCACTCAACGCTCCATGCGTATCTGGATGGACCCCGACAAGATGTTGGGTCTCAGCCTGACGTCAAACGATGTCATCAGCGCCATCCAGGCGCAGAACTCGCAGGTTGCCGCTGGTCGTATCGGCGCATCGCCGAACCCCGTCGGCCAGCAGATTTCAGCAACCGTCAACGTTCAGGGTCAGCTGACCTCGCCGGAGGAATTCGGTTCCATCGTCCTGCGCGCCAATCCCGATGGCTCATCGGTGCGGCTGCGTGACGTCGCGCGTGTTGAAGTGGGCGGCGAGAGCTACAATTTCTCGAGCCGTCTCAACGGCAAGCCCAGTGCCGCCATCGGTGTCCAGCTGTCACCGACGGGAAATGCGTTGCAAACCTCAGAGGGCGTGCGTGCCACGATGGATGAGCTTTCGCGCTATTTCCCACAGGGCATCGAGTACGAAATTCCCTATGACACCAGTCCCTTCGTGAAGATTTCGATCGAAAAGGTCATTCATACGCTGATCGAGGCCATCATTCTGGTCTTCGTGGTGATGTTCGTGTTCCTTCAGAACATCCGCTACACCATCATCCCCACGCTGGTGGTTCCGGTGGCGCTGCTCGGCACATGTGCCATCATGTATGTATCGGGTTTCTCCATCAATGTGCTCACCATGTTCGCCATGGTTCTCGCCATCGGCATTCTCGTCGATGACGCGATCGTCGTCGTTGAAAATGTCGAGCGCATCATGGCGGAGGAGCATCTGTCGCCAAAGGAGGCGACCCGCAAGGCAATGGGCCAGATTTCGGGCGCCATTATCGGCATCACGCTGGTTTTGACGGCGGTCTTCGTGCCCATGGCTTTCTTCCCCGGCGCCGTCGGCATCATTTACCAGCAGTTCAGCCTGACCATGGTGGTTTCCATCCTGTTTTCGGGCTTCCTTGCGCTATCACTCACGCCGGCGCTCTGCGCGACGTTCCTGAAGCCGATCAAGGCCGGCCATCATGAGAAGAAGGGTTTCTTCGGCTGGTTCAACCGCGGCTTCGACAAGGCCTCACACAAATACTCGTCTTCAGTCGGCAGCATCATCAAACGCTCTGGCCGTTTCATGATCATCTATGCGGCGCTGCTTGCCGGTCTCGGCTGGGCCTATATGCAACTGCCAAGCTCGTTCCTGCCGAACGAGGACCAGGGTTATCTGATTGTCGACGTTCAGGCGCCAGCGGAAGCCAGCACCGAGCGTACTCTCCAGTCCATCCAGCAGATCGAAAAAATCTTCATGGAAGAACCTGCCGTGGAAAGGGTCATCGCTGTTTCAGGTTTCTCCTTCTCCGGCTCCGGCCAGAATGCGGGTCTCGCCTTCGCAACGCTGAAGGACTGGAGCGAGCGCGGACCTGAGGATTCGGCTGCTGCCATCTCCGCCCGGATCAACGGCAAGCTTTGGGGCCTTCCCGATGCCATGTCCTTTGCCCTGTCGCCGCCGCCTATTCAGGGTCTGGGCAACTCGAGCGGCTTCACGTTCCGCCTTCAGGACAGGTCGGGTGCCGGTCAGACCGCACTCAGCGCGGCGGGTGCCCAACTCATGGCTGCCGCCCGCCAGAGCCCCATTCTTGCCGGTCTTCGTATCGAAGGCATGCCGGATGCGGCGCAGGTCAATCTCATCATCGACCGTGAAAAGGCCAACACCTTTGGTGTGACCTTCAGCGACATCAACGCCACCATCTCGGCCAATATGGGGTCGTCCTACGTCAACGACTTCCCCAATGCCGGCCGCATGCAGCGCGTGACGGTGCAGGCCGAGCAGGGCCAGCGCATGAAGACCGAGGATCTTTTGAACCTCAACGTCCGCAACGCCAATGGCGGCATGGTGCCGGTAAGCTCATTCGCTTCGGTGGAATGGGTGCGCGGTCCCTCGCAGGTGGTCGGTTATAATGGCTATCCGGCGATCCGTATCAGCGGCCAGTCTGCCCCCGGTTACTCCTCCGGTGATGCGATTGCCGAAATGGAGCGTCTCGCGCGCGAATTGCCTAGCGGTTTCGGTTTCGAATGGACCGGCCAGTCGCTGCAGGAAATCCAGTCCGGCTCGCAGGCGCCGGCGCTGATCGCCCTCAGCGTGCTGTTCGTTTTCCTGTTGCTGGCGGCGCTTTACGAAAGCTGGTCCATTCCGCTCTCCGTTATGCTGGTGGTACCGCTCGGCGTCATCGGTTCAGTGGCGGCGGTGATGCTGCGTGGTATGCCGAACGACGTCTACTTCCTGGTGGGCCTCGTCGCCATCATCGGCCTCTCGGCGAAGAATGCGATCCTTATCATCGAATTCGCCAAGGATTTGCGGGCGGAGGGAAAATCCACCTATGATGCCACGGTGGAGGCGGCACATCTGCGTTTCCGGCCGATCCTGATGACCTCGCTCGCCTTCTCGCTCGGCGTCCTGCCAATGGCGATTGCGTCAGGCGCGAGTGCGGCCAGCCAGAACGCCATCGGTACCGGCGTTCTCGGCGGCATGATCTCGGCGACGATCCTTGCGATCTTCTTCGTTCCCGTGTTCTTCGTCTTTGTCATGAAGATTTTCGGAGATCGGAAGAAGGGCAGCGAGATTGCTGCTGACGCCGTATCGCCGGCCGAATAAAACGATGGGAAGGCCGGGTAGATATGCGATCAAGGCAATCATCTGAGTGACAGCCCGGCACAGCAAAGAGGCACGGTGCGAAAGCACCGTGCCGTGATTGAAAGGAGACATCAGCATGCGCCGAACCAAGGCCGAGGCAGAAGAGACGCGTCAGGCGATCCTTGCCGCCGCCGAGCGGGTGTTCTTCAAAAAGGGCGTGGCCAACAGCTCTCTTGATGAGGTGGCGGCCGCAGCCGGTGTCACGCGCGGCGCGATATATTGGCATTTTTCCAGCAAGGCCGACCTTTTCATCGGCCTCTACGAATCGGTGGCGCTGCCGGAATCGGATCTGCTGGATTTTGGTGATCCTGATCTCAAGGGAACGGCACTGCTGGCCAAGATCGAGGAGGCGGTCTGCAAGTGGTTGGCGCTTCTAGTGGAAGACGAGCAGCGTCAGCGCATCATGACCATCAGCCTGCGCACCAGCTATTCCGACGAATTCGCCCCCGTGCTGCATGCGCAGGAAGAGCTGGACCGTAACCAGAAGGAGCGGCTTGAAGCGGCTTTTCAGCGGGCGCAGGCAGAAGGCGTCTTCAATGACAACTGGACGGCGGAATCGGCGCTCGGTGCGCTCTACTGGCTGATTAAAGGCATCGTTTACGACTGGCTGCTGTTTGGAAAACGTTTCGACCTGGTGAAGGAAGGCGCAGAAGCCATGCATCGTCTCATGAAAGGCTTCCAGCGTCCCCCTTCTGTATGAACGAAGCGCTGGAACGTGCTGTCTGGCCGGTAAAATTTCAGTGTATTCTAAAAGACGAGCGAAATTTGCTTTACGTACCTCAAAACGGACGTTAGCTTCTTCTCAGAGCTTTGGGAGGAGTTCGCTTATGGTCAAATCAAGTAAGATCGAGGCGCAAAAGCCGTTCGTTTTCACCTGTTGTCGGTGACGGCGCATGATTTCTGCTGACGAGACTTCAGACCCCGTTCTTGTCCGGACGGTGGGGCTGTCGAAATCCTTTGGACCGGTTCAGGTTCTGAAGGACATCGAGATCGCGGTGCGCGCCGGCGAGGTGCACGCCATCATCGGCGAGAACGGTGCCGGCAAGTCGACGCTGATGAAGCTCCTGGCCGGCAATGAAAAGCCGACGGGCGGGGAAATCCGCATCGATGGTGAGGCAGTTGCGCTCAGCGGACCGGTGGACGCCGAACATCGCGGCATCGTCCTCGTGCATCAGGAAATATTGCTGGCGCCGGATCTGACGGTGGCGCAGAACATCTATCTGGGTCGTGAATTGCGCCGGGGGCCGGTGATGGACGACCGGGCCATGCGGGCTGGAGCCCGAAAGGCGATAGCCGATCTCGGCGGCACGATCGATCCAGACTCCATCGTCGGCAGTCTTTCGATTGCCCAGCGGCAGCTGGTGCAGATCGCCCGCGTTCTGCTCGTGCCGCATCGCGTCGTCATTTTCGACGAGCCGACCGCAAGCCTTACGCCCATCGAGACCGATGCGCTGCTGAATGTCATCAGCGACATCAGGGCAAAGGGTGTGGCCGTGCTTTATATTTCGCATCGCCTGCCTGAAGTGAAGCAGATCGCCGACCGGGTGACTGTCCTGCGTGATGGCCGGCTCGTCGCCTCGCATCCGGCCTCGGAGCTGGAGCCGGCTGATATGGCGCGGCTGATGGTGGGGCGCGATGTCGCCAAGCTTTATCCGGATCGGCATGCCGGCGGCGAGCACGAACCGGTTCTGCAGGTGGAGCACTTCACCGTTCCAGGTTATGCGCAGGATGCCGGTTTCAGCCTGCGCAAGGGTGAAATCCTCGGTTTTGCCGGCCTTGTGGGGGCGGGCAGAACGGAGTTGATGGAGGGGATACTCGGCCTGCGGGCCGGACGCGGAACAATCCGCCATCGCGGTCGGCAGGTGCACTTCGCAAAGGCGGAAGACAGCCTGAAGGCCGGCATCGTTTACCTGAGCGAAGACCGCAAGGGCAAGGGATTACTACTGAGCAAGGATCTGCGGGTTAATCTTACGCTCGCATCACTCAACAAGTTCAGCCGGCTGTTTCAGATCGATATCCGCCGGGAGGCGCAGGCGCTCGATGATGCTGTGCGCGATTTCGACATCCGCACCGGCCGCAAGGACCTGCTTGCGGGCCAGCTGTCAGGCGGCAACCAACAGAAGCTGCTCTTGGCCAAGATGATGCTGCTCGATCCCTCCATCGTCATCATCGATGAGCCGACGCGCGGTATTGATATCGGCACCAAGGAGCAGATTTACCGTTTCATCGCGAACCTTGCGGATGAGGGTCGGTCGATCATCGTCGTTTCCTCTGAAATGCCGGAGCTGATCGGCATCTGCGACCGTATTCTGGTGATGCGTTCGGGCCGGATCGTCGGCGAGGTAGCGGGCGAGCGGATGACCGAAAACGACATCGTGGCGCTGGCGACGGGCGTTCACACGCAGGAATTCGCCTGAGGCGCGCCTGTCATTCGAATAAGGCCTGAAGAAAAGACAATTGAGGGGAAATATGACTGAGGCCGCAATTGATAACGGCAAAACGCCGAAGACCTCGAAGGACTGGGACCTGCGCGCCGTCGCGCCTTTCGTGGCGCTGGCCCTGCTGCTGGTGCTTGGCACCATCGCCAATCCGAATTTCATCGGCATCGACAATCTTTTGAATGTCGTGACCCGCAGCGCCTTCATCGCCATCATCGCGCTTGGCGCCACCTATGTCATCACATCGGGCGGGCTTGATCTTTCCGTTGGCGCCATGGTTGCCTTCGTCGCCAGCCTGATGATCCTGTTCATGAACAGCGGTGTCATCGCCAGCCCGGTGCTGATGCTGCTCGCCGCCATGGCGCTGGCCATCGCCATCGGCGCAGCCTGCGGGCTGACCAATGGTCTCATCACCACCATCGGCCGCATCGAGCCTTTTATCGCCACGCTCGGCACCATGGGCATTTATCGCGGGTTGACCACCTGGCTGTCGCAGGGCGGAGCGATCACGCTTCGCAATCCGGAGATCCAGACGCTTTATCGTCCGGTCTATTTCGGCAATATTCTCGGTGTGCCGGTGCCGGTCGTCGTGATTTTCGTGACGGCGGCTATCGCCGCCTTCGTGCTGTACCGCACCCGTTACGGAAGGCACCTGACGGCCGTCGGTTCAAGCGAGGATGTAGCGCGCTATTCCGGCATTTCGGTCGTGCGGGTCCGCACGATTGCCTATGTGGTTCAGGGGCTCTGTGTCGCCGTTGCCGTGCTTCTTTACGTGCCGCGTCTCGCCTCCACATCCGCCACCACAGGCATGTTGTGGGAATTGCAGGCCATCACCGCCGTCGTCGTCGGCGGCACGGCGCTGCGCGGCGGGGTAGGGCGCATCTGGGGCACGATCTGCGGCGCCTTCATTCTGGAGATCGTCGGCAACATCATGATCCTGTCGAACTTCGTCAGTGAATATCTGATCGGCGCCATTCAGGGCGCGATCATCATCATCGCCATGCTGGTGCAGCGCTCTTTGAGCCGCAGGTAGCGGAATGATGGGAGTTTGGCCGCGCCATGTGGGGCAGGCGCGGTTGTAAGAGGAGGAACGCCCCGGTCTTGGGAGGAAAGAGACTATGCGTAGAAAATTCATCGGCGTGGCCTTTGCCGCGCTGGCAACGGTGCTGGCAGGTTCTGCTCAGGCGCAGGACAAGAAGGTTACGATCGGCGTGTCCATTCCGGCGGCCGACCATGGCTGGACGGCGGGCGTCGTTTATCATGCCGAGCGTGTGGCCAAGCTCCTGATGAAGGAGCATCCGGGCCTGAACGTCATCGTCAAGACCTCGCCGGATGCCGCAAACCAGGCAAACGCGCTTCAGGATCTTGCCGTGCAGGGGCTAGACGCATTGGTGGTTCTGCCGTCGGATCCCGATCCGCTCGTTAACGCCATCAAGGAGATCAAGGACAAGGGCACCTTCGTTGCGCTGGTGGACCGCGCGCCGAGCGTCAACGACAACTCGATCCGCGATCTCTATGTCGCGGGTAACAATCCGGCACTTGGACAGGTGGCGGGCGAATACATCAAGAAGACTACGCCTGATGCGGAAGTGGTGGTCATTCGTGGGCTGCCGATCCCGATCGACCAGCAGCGCCAGGATGGTTTTGACAAGGGCATCGCCGGGTCCAGCGTCAAGGTTCTTGACCGCCAGTACGGCAACTGGAACCGCGACGACGCCTTCCGCGTGATGCAGGACTATCTGACCAAATACAAGAAGATCGACGTGGTCTGGTGTCAGGACGACGACATGGCAATCGGCGTGCTGGAAGCCATCCAGCAGGCGAAACGCACCGATATCAAGTATATCGTTGCTGGCGCCGGTTCCAAGGACATGATCAAGAAGGTCATGGACGGCGACAAGCTGGTGCCGGTCGACGTGCTGTATCCGCCGGCGATGGTGGCGACCGCCATGCAGCTGACAGCCGGTCATTTCTACGATCAGGTGCCGGTTGCCGGCGAGTATATTCTCGACGCGACGCTGATCACCAAGGAAAATGCCAAGCAGTTCTATTTCCCGGATTCGCCGTTCTGAGGATCACGCCCCATGAAAACGCCCGCCGAAAGGCGGGCGTTTTATTTCGGTGGTTGATGAAAGCCATTCCTCACTCGTTCTTGCGAAACCACGCCGAGAGATAGTCCACGAAACTGCGCACCTTGGCAGGCAGGTAACGCCGGTGCGGATAGACGGCATAGATGCCGCGATCCTTTGAGATATAGTCGTCGAACAGGGTCACCAGTTCACCGGAGTGGATATGCGGCCGGGCGATGAAATCCGGCACCATGGCGATACCGAGCCCGGCACGGGCCGCGCGCAAGGTTGCCTGCGGGCTGTTCACCTCTATCGGCCCGCTGATGGCGACCGAGTTCGAGCCGCCGTCCGGTTCCAGATAACGTACAGTATTGTGAAAGCGGGTATTGGTATCGATGATGAAGGGCACGCGGGCAAAATCCTGCGGTCCGTCGAGCGGCCCGTGTTTCGCAACGAAGTCCGGCGTCGCCACCGCATAGACCCGGAAATCGGAAAGCTTGCGGGCAATAAGACCCGAATCCTCCAGCCGCGTGATACGGATCGCAAGGTCGAAACCTTCTTCGATCAGATCGACGAACCGGTCATCGGCGACTATTTCCAGCATCAGTTCCGGGTTTTCCTTGGCGAAGTCGATGAGGCTTTGGCCCACATCGGCATCGATGAAGGTGCGTGGCACCGAAATTCTAAGCTTGCCCTTGAGATCGGCATTTTTCTCGCGCACCAGGTCGGCAAGGTTGTCGATCTCCTTTAGAATGTCGGAGGCGGTGCGATAATAGGTATGTCCGGCCTCGGTCAGCGAGAACTGCCTCGTTGTACGGTTGAGGAGCAACGCGCCGAGATCGTCTTCCAGTTCCCGGACATATTTGGACAGAAGCGCCTTGGAGCGCCCGGTCTTGCGCGCGGCGGCGGAAAAGCCCTCCGCTTCGACGACATCGATAAAGGCGCGGATGCGGGTGAGCGTGTCCATGAAAATCCTCCGGTTCGTTCCATATAATTGAACGCTGCGGACTGACTGTTCAACCCTAAATTCACTGCCGAAAAAATCCGCTAAATGGTGAAAAAAACCTCTTGATTATGACTGCGAATATTCTTATCTCCCGTGCTGCCCAAAGTCGCACGTGCCCATGTGTGTCCGCCGATTCCTCGATGTGGTGAGGATTTAGGTAAGGTACCTGGAACTAACCCCTCCAGTCGCTATTCCGGCCAACCGGGAAATGCGAGGACATACGAAGCAACGACGGTGCGGGCCTTTCTGGTTCTCTGCCGGCTTTCCATCAGCCGGGGTACTGAAGAGGCACACCATCATTGCCTGAAGTGCGGTCGGGTCATTCCCTCCAATCCATGGCAGACAAAGCCGAATGATGCTCTGGCAGGGCATCGTTCATATTCGCGCCTTGAGCGTATGCTATCGATTCTGCGCCTCCACCGGCTGATTCGAATGCATATCTCGAGCGTCCTTTGTCCTCTGGATTTTTCCGGAGTCGGTTTTATAGGGAATATATCGATGACGACTGCACGCATTCTCGACTTCATCAAGACCCGTCGTCCCGAAGGCCCTTGCCTTGTGGTCGATCTCGACGTCGTGCGCGACAATTTCAACGCGTTCCGGCATTCCCTGCCGAACAGCGCGATCTATTACGCAGTCAAGGCAAACCCGGCTCCGGAAATCCTGAAGCTGCTCGCTTCGCTCGGCTCCAACTTCGATTGCGCCTCCGTGGCTGAAATCCAGATGGCTCTCGATGCCGGTGCGACGTCCGACCGCATCTCCTTCGGCAACACCATCAAGAAGGAACGCGATGTCGCCCGCGCCTACGCGCTCGGCATCGATCTCTTCGCCGTGGATAGCCATGAGGAAGTCGAGAAGGTTGCCCGTGCCGCTCCCGGCGCGCGCGTATTCTGCCGCGTGCTGACGGATGGCGAAGGCGCTGAGTGGCCGCTGTCGCGCAAGTTCGGCTGCGTGCCGCAGATGGCTGTCGACGTTCTGGTTTACGCCCATCAGCTCGGTCTTGAGTCCTACGGCGTATCCTTCCACGTCGGTTCGCAGATGATGAACCTCGACGCATGGGATGCGGCGCTGGCTGACGCCAAGCGCGTTTTCGCATCGCTTGCCAAGCAGGGCATCCACCTGCAGATGGTCAATATGGGCGGTGGCTTCCCGACCAAATACCTGCGCGACGTTCCGGCTGCCGAAGAATACGGCCAGGCGATTGATGAGGCACTGCGCAAGCACTTCGGCAACCAGATCCCGAAGACGATCATCGAGCCGGGCCGCGGCATGGTCGGCAATGCCGGCGTCATCAAGGCGGAAGTCGTTCTTGTGTCGAAGAAGTCCGACAACGACAACCACCGCTGGGTATTCCTCGACATCGGCAAATTTGGCGGTCTCGCCGAAACGATGGACGAGGCCATCCGTTACCCGATCCGCACGGAGCGTGATCAGGACGAGATGCAGCCCTGCGTTCTGGCCGGCCCGACCTGCGACAGCGCCGACGTGCTGTATGAAAAGAACATGTACCCGCTGCCGGTCTCTCTGACCATCGGCGACGAAGTTCTGATCGAAGGTACAGGCGCCTACACGACCACCTATTCGGCGGTCGCGTTCAATGGCTTTGAGCCGCTGAAGGCTTACGTCATCTGATCCGAACGCCGCCCGCTGAACAGGGCGGCGTCTCGACCAAGCTTCCGTTCCGGCCCTGCCGATTGTGCTGTTGCGCAAATCCCTGCTTGCTGCACCTCTTCCAGCCGAGGAAAGCGTGTCGGCGGGCCGGAACGGTTTCACCATTTTTCATCAAGGGCCGCGTGTGGGCGGTTGTGTGACGGGAGGCCAAAGATGGCCGCTCTTTTGAATTCGGTACGGGCATTTTTCACACCACAGACATTTCATGTCGATCAGGAGAACCCGGGCGATGTCGTTGCCCGTGAGAATCTGCTGGACCGCGCCATGGGCGCTGGCCGCCGCCGCAAGTCTTCGGAAAAGCTGCGCGCCGGCCGCGTTCCGGCCGAAGGCCTGGCGCTTGTCGCCCGTGACGAGGATGGCCATGTCATCGCTACCGTGCGCCTATGGAATGTCGAAGCCGGCATATCGCGCGAAGGTCGTCCCGTCGAGGCGCTGCTGCTTGGCCCGCTGGCCGTCGATGCCGCCCACGAGGGCAAGGGCATCGGCTCCGCGCTGATGCGCGCGGCAATTGCCGAGGCTACCAGACGCGGCCATGGCGCTGTCCTTCTCGTTGGCGACGCGCCCTATTACGAGCGCTTCGGTTTCTTCGCCGACAAGGCGCAGCACCTCATCATGCCCGGCCCGTTCGAACGCAGCCGTTTCCTGGCGCTGGAGTTGAAATCCGGTTGGCTGGAAGGTGCTGCCGGTCTTCTGGTTGCAAACGGCCGCCGGCTTTCGGCCTGAGGCGAGCTTCGATGCTTATTATCAAACCCCGGCTCAAAGTCGGGGTTTATTCTTTCGACCATATCATGTGTGCGGACTTCCTTTCCAACTGACATTTGTACGGAGTCACGCAAAATGACCGGGGATATACTTGAATCTGGGAGTATGGGGGTGCGGACAAAAACTTGGACCACCGAGGAGGTAGTTCATGTATTCCTACGCAGACAGACTTCGAGCGGTTGAGCTCTATATCCGGCTTGGCAAGCGGCTTAACGCGACCATTCGCCAGCTGGGATATCCCACCAAGAATGCGCTGAGGGGCTGGTACCGCGAGTACCTACAGCATCTCGACCTACGTACTCAGCCGGTAGCGCGAGCGCCAAAATATTCAGAGGCTCAGAGGCAGGCGGCACTTGAGCACTTTCGCACCCCAATCGTTGCATCTCTGCGACGATGAGGGCGCTGCGCTATCCCGGTCGAGGAACTCTAACCGCATGGGTTCGTGAGGCGTTTCCGGAGGCGCGGACATCGATGGTCGGTCGATCGTGGCACCCTGGCTATTCCGAAGAGGTCCGGCAAGCGGGGGTCAGCGGATTGTGCAGTGGAGATGAAAGCGCTCAACAGGTAGCTGACCGACTGGGCGTCTCAAGGCCGACATTGTACAACTGGAAAGATCAGCTACTCGGTCACGAGGCTCCCTCATCCATGAAACGCCGCGAATCCAACTCTAAGCTGCCTGAACGTGTAGAGCTCGAGCGACAGCTTGAAGCGCTCCAGCGTGATGTCCGCCAGTTACAACTCGAGCACGATCTCCTGAAGAAGGCCAACGAACTCCTAAAAAAAGACCTGGGGCGTCGATCTGCAGATCCTGAGTAATCGGGAGAAGAAACAGCTGATTGACGTCCTTAAGAAAGTTTATCGCTTGCCAGAGCTGCTTGCCCAGCTTCGGATTGCCCGCAGCTCCTACTTTTACCATCGCGCCTGCATGTGCCTGGCAGACAAGTATGCCGCCGTCCGCCACAGCCTAGCTGAGATCTTTGAAACGAACCGTCGTTGCTACGGTTATCGACGACTGCAGGCGTCGCTGACCAGACAAAACGTGGTAATCTCGGAAAAGGTTGTCCAGCGATTGATGAAGCAGGAGCAGTTAGTTGTTGCCAGGCCGCGTCGGCGGCGTTTTGGATCATATATGGGAGAAATCAGTCCGGCACCCGAGAACCTGATCAATCGCGACTTCCATGCTGAGGCGCCGAATGTGAAATGGCTGACAGATATCACCGAGTTCCAGATCCCAGCCGGGAAGGCGTACCTTTCGCCTATCATCGACTGCTTTGACGGCATGGTCATCAGTTGGTCGGTCGGGACGCAACCAGATGCTGGCCTAGTCAATACCATGCTGAACGCCGCAATCGAGACCGTGACCGACGTAGCGGAACGGCCAATCATCCATTCTGATCGCGGAGCGCATTATCGATGGCCCGGCTGGTTAACCCGTATCAGCGAAGCAAGACTGGTTCGCGCGATGTCTCGAAAGGGTTGCTCGCAAGACAACGCCGCGTGCGAAGGGTTCTTCGGTCGGTTGAAAACCGAGCTCTTCTAGACGAGACTGGAAGGTCATCACGATCGAGCAGTTCGTGGCAGAGGTGGACGCCTACATCCGATGGTACAATGAAACGCGCATCAAAATATCACTGGGATCACTTAGCCCGGTCGAATATCGTAAGAGCCTCGGCCTGACTATTTAAAACAGTCCAACTTTTTATCCGCACCCCCACCGGCTCAGTTCTGCGCGGAAACCAACATGCAGCGGCTTAAGGAGTAAGCGGGGCGTTCCCGTTTTTCTACTTGTTCGTTGGTCATCAAGAAACAATATCACTTTTGATTTCTTTCTCGATCATAGTCGGCGGTTTTTCCGCGATGGCTACGAGATATGTGGCGACGCACTTCTTACGCGAGCTGGGTGGATAATTTACGGATATCGGTCGGGCCTGTGCGTTACGCGGGAACTTGAGTCCTCGGGCACAATAACGAGCACGTTGAAACCGTCATCGATACTGAATGCCTGAGGGTTGAGCAGCTCGTTTCCATAGGTTGAACAGAACCATCTCGCGATTTTCTCATCATGAATTGCTGTCACGGTTTCTCGGACGCTTCTATTGATCGCGTCTATGATTTCGATCCCTGTCTTGCCCCGCCTGTTGAGATGCATAAGTTTTTTGCGCGCGGGGCTTTCTGCATCGGAAACTGCGATGGATACCCTGTCCGTTGAATAGCTTTTTACCCGAACCCGCAGCCGCTTCGGCCGAGCTGCATCAAATTGGTCGTTAATCTCTTTGATGCGCACCTTGATGTCAGCATCGGCCAGACGCACCTCCGGCAAAATATCATCTGCTGGCGCAAGTTTGTCGCCGAACTGCGCGCGCGCCACTTCCGCGGCGTGATGGGCATAGGCGAGATGTGTCACCGGCAACGCCTTCAGCCAGGTGCGTCGCTGAGTGATCGCCATCGATTTTGCCGCCTCCTCACCGAACTTCGCGATTGAGAAGTTTTCTCTTTTTTGCCCCTCGTTGGTCATCAAGGTTGCCTGCCAGACATCTCCATCAGCCGTCTCGACGCGCCTGACGCCGGAGATTCCGCTTCGGTTGTTTTTACGCAGAAGCACCGCCTGCTCGAGGTTGGTCGCGGGCGGAATGGCAAGAATGATGGCGTCGCGGTAGGCGCGAGCCTGACGGTAGGCTTCGTCGCCGGAACCGTAGATACTGTCCTTAAACAGCCTGACAATCCTGTGGCCACGCCGCCGGATACTGACCCACCAGCCAGCCCCGTGGTGAGCCCCAGCGGCTTTTTCGCGGCGCAGGCCGTAGGTATCGGCATCGTGTTTCGTTTGCCTCGAAATTTTCTCGACCGTCACGCGATGCTCCAGCTTGTCAGATATCACCGATGGATATTTAGCGTATCCAGGTTGCAAAATTCGTGATGAATCCTTGGTTTCGCCACAATGTTTGATTGCATTCTGTCGAGATTTTGACAGCCGATTGATTTTTTGTGCTCTGCTATCGAGGTTCCCGATGAACGACCAGCCCTCATCCTCTGACTTCATCCAGGCGAGCCGCGTCCTCAAGGTCAAGTCGCCACTTGGCGAAGACCAACTGCTGCCGGAACGCCTGACGGTAGAGGAGGGCGTGTCGCAGCTCTTCGATATCCGCCTCACGGTGCGGGCCAAGAAAGAAGCGGTTAGGCCCGAAGAGCTGATCGGACGGCTGGTGGATGTGTCGGTCGAGGTTGAGCAAGGGGACGGCGAAGAGGGCAGCGGCATCCGCCGTCCGTTCAACGGCCTGGTAACGGAGCTCCATGAAGGTCCTCCGATCACGCGTGGGTTGCGCTCTTATTCGATGACCATCCGGCCACAGATGTGGCTTCTGTCGCGCCGTTCCGACTGCCGTATCTGGATGGACAAGACGGCAGTGGATATCGTCGAGACCCTGTTTTCCGAACACGGCATTCCCGCACCCGATACGTCAGGCATCATTTCGCCGCCGCCTGCACAGCATTACAGCGTTCAATGGAACGAAGATGATCTCTCCTATCTCATGCGTCGTTTCGAGGAGGACGGCCTGTTCTATTGGTTCAGCCACGAGGATGGCAGCCACAAGCTGCATGTGGCCGATAGCGCCGGCGGCTGGCTTGGGCCGTCACCATCCGCTAAAGGCGAGGGCAGGGTGCGTCTGGCGCAGGGGTCATCGGACCGTAACCACATCAATGACTGGGCGCGGCGGTTCTCCTATGTCTCCGGCCAGCGTGCGGGCGCGGACTGGAATTTCGAGACGCCGGGCATGGTCCCTGGCACGATGACGCCGTCGCTGGTGCAGATGCCGGATGCGACCAAGCGCGAGCTTTACGAATATCCGGCCCGGATCAGCACCGTTGAAGAAGCGGAGCGGGCGCAAAAACTCAGAACCCAATCGATCGAGGCGGATCACGACCGGGTATTCGGATCGTCCACCTCGCGCATTCTGGAGGCGGGCCGACGGTTCACGCCTTACGAGGTTGCCCATCCCGATCATGCCTATGAAGAGCATGTGGTCATCAGAGCAAGCCACAGCATTGTCGATCTCTCCTATGAGACAAACAGTAACGAGCCTGAGTATCGTAACCATTTCGAGGCGATCCCGGCGCGCGTGCCGCTGACGCCGCACCGGTCAACAAAACGCCCGCGCATCGAAGGCACGCAGGTGGCGATCGTCGCTGGCCCGGAGGGTGAGGAAATCCATCCGGATCAATATGGCCGCATCAAGCTGTGGTTTCCTTGGGATCGCAAGGCGAAGAAGGATGGTACGGATACGTGCTGGGTGCGGGTGGCGCAGAACTGGGCGGGCTCCACCTGGGGCGGTCAGATCATTCCGCGCATCGGCATGGAGGTGATGGTCGCCTATGTCGACGGCGACCCTGACCGGCCGCTTGTGACCGGCGTGGTGCCGAACGCACGCCAAACCGTGCCTTACGACCTGCCGGCGAACAAGACGAAGAGTACATTCCGCACGAATACCCACAAGGGAACCGGCTTCAACGAATTGACCTTCGAAGACGAAAATAGCCGCGAAGAAATCTATGTTCATGCACAAAAAGACATGAATACGAAGGTCCTCAACAATAACACACATGCTACGGACAACAATGACGTCCAATTTGTTGGCAATAACAGGCAGATCGAAGTCCGGAATAACCATGATGAAATCATCGGAGGGAATCTTTCGATCAGCGTAGGGCCAGCAAATATTGGTCGCATCGTTACTAGAGTACTGGCGTCCCTCACCGCCGGGATTGGTCAGGCCGCTGCCAAATTGGGTTTGCCCGGTGCTCTCAACCCGGGTGAGGGCAACATGTTGCTGACGGTTGAAAAGAACAAGACCGAGACTGTTGGCGTCTATAACTCGATCAATGCGGGCGTGGGTATGATGACCAACGTCGGGTTATCTTATGGCGTCAACGCGGGCCGGCGGATCGCCTTTACCAGTAGTGACACAATGGGACTTTCGGCTGGAAAATCGATAACAGTTGGCAGTTCCGGAGAGGTTCACATTCACTGTGGAGAATCGCACATCCTGCTTCATCAGGACGGCACGGTTTGTCTCGGCGGGGCACGTCTTTTCCTTGATTTTAAGGATATCGAGATTAACGGCGAAAACACAATAATAGCCAATGCCGGTCGCATTGACCTGAACTAATATCGGAGACCTCTTCATGCAGTTTTCCGCACTCGCTCTACTTGTTACACTGGCTTCGCCCAGTGGTTGGTCCCCGAGTTGTGTAACGGATGTGTCGGAATTTGATTTCCTCAGAACGTCTCCGACAAATTTTGCGTTTGGTTCGCGTAATGACGTTTCGGCAGCCTATCAAAAACTAATAGAAGTAATTGGCGATCCGGCGCACTTTGAAAAGCCCACCTTGTTCTATGTGACCAAAGACTTTTCGCACTTCACCAAATCAGAATGCTCTGGAGACAAATGTCGCGGGATGGATATCCTGATTGGCGAACAGCAATGCGCAGCCGATCCTGGGAGTAACAAGACGGCATGTACACCTATCGCAGCAGTATATCAGTCGCGCGTCTATTGCCTCCTTGAGCCTTCACTGGAGGATTTCGACGCTGAAAATCGTTTTCGCCCTTTCCAATAGGAAGCGTGATGCGTTCCTAGTCCTCAATGTCGCCGGGAAAATTCGATGCAGTTTATAACCTTTATTTCACTTATCGTTTTAGCCTCTTCTTCTGGTTGGACGCCGAGTTGTACTAGCGATGAGGCGGAATTCGATTTTTATGCAGCGCGGCCGCAGAAATTTGCATTTGGGACCCGTGATGAGGTTGCACAGGCCTATGAAAGGCTTGTCGACAATGTCGGCAATCCGGAGTGGTACTCCAAGCCAACTCTCTTTTATGTGACTGGGGCTTACACCCAGTTCACTAAAGCCGAATGCGCTGGCGACAAATGTGACGCGATGGATGTTTTCAACGGCCTGCAGCAGTGCTCCAGCGGTGCTCAGGCATCTGCCGATACCTGCTATCCAATCGCCGCTGTTTACAATTCCAAGCTCTACTGTCTTCTTGAGCCCTCGCGTGAGGGAACCAATAGCAGTGAGCCATTTCATCCATATGAGTAGGAAGCATGGCTAAGGAAACATTCCCTTATGGCAACGATCTGAAGCATCCTGAGCGGTGGGCAGGTTTGGCCAACACAAAGTCCGAAAGCTGGCTGGTCGGCTATCACAAAGGGGCCTCCTTGATCGTCGGGGGACACACGTTTCTGTTCTTCGGAAAGGAAAGCCTCGTTGCATTTTCCGCTCGATTTAGAGGAGCCGGACTAACAGCGGGTTATGGTCTTTCGAATATTACAAAGAGGGCGACCCGCGGCGGAGGCCAAACGCCACGCTATCCGGGATCGAACCAGCAGCACAGCGATCCAGCTCAAGTCGTAGAAGCTTTCGAGCATACGCGTGACGGAGTTGATACGCTGAATTGGCATTACGAAGAAGATGATTTTGGCTCCGCGCATCAAATATACCGGACGCTTGCGGCAAATGTGTCTGGGTTCAATGCACTGAAACCGTTTTCGTCGAATGATTTGAACTGGACATATGGTGCAGTATCAGGTGTTTCCGTTGAGGCTGTTATAGGTGCCGGGACAGCATACCTCGCCGACGCGAGCAATCTCTTCACTGAAGCAAGAGCTATAAACATTACCCAAGAACCTACGTTGCTTTCGGCCTCTCTCGGCTCAATGCGGGGGTTCTGGTTCGTCGATAAATTCTATTCGCTCTGGACCGAGCGTGCCTATTCCAAAACGGAGGAATATCCCTTTCGCGGTTACAGTGTCCATCCATACTTCCATCAATGGAAGTCGCCTGCATATGCACAAGCACAGCAACTCTCACGGATACAGGAACAGGATCGCGTCCTAAGCAACATTAAGAAAGAGATGATGGAGAATCCCACTAAGTTCGGTTACCCCGACAGTGATTACGCTCTTCAGGAAATTATCAAAATGGATGAGCAGTTAAACCGAGGAGCGCGCGCCCCGGCATCAAATCCTTATCTGCCATGGATTGCAGCAGAACATCGTGAGGTCTTTGGCGCACCGCGCTGGGGACCCTTACCCCGTTGATCAGGAACGGCTGCAGGAATTTTGCAGAGTATTTTCAAGCGCAATGTTTAACGATGGCGCGATCCGATACCCGAGTTAAGAAACATACGTCAATATGAACATAGACAGGTTTTTTGATAGCGTGCCCTTTACAACATTGGTTCAGTTCGACCGCGGTCGAACGCCAATGAGCGTATGGTTCGAACTGCATTCTCTAAACAAGTTTTGGGAGAATAATTATCTTTCAGAGATAAAAGCTGGAAGACCCGCACTGGCGTTGGAGGTGCTTGATAAACACCGGCAGGAAGCGCGCTTCTTGGCGGACTTTGAGGTCGAGCGTTGGGTATATATGTGTGCAGCAGTGGGATGGACACCGATAGCTTGCACCGCAACATCTTGGTGCAAGGGCGCTTCACTCGACGACGTCTTGGCGCTATGGCGTAAGCTCGGAGCACCTTCGCCCGTTACGGACGGCAATACCAATCTTGCCGCACTTCTGATCAATCCCGAGATTCTCCCGAGAAATACACTGGTCGAACTTATTGCTGCAGGTAAGGATGTCGGGGGTATTTCGCTTCTGCTGGCAGCGAGGTTTGAGAAACCGAATGATGATCTAACTCTGGATCACAAAGAAACCTTATCGTTAGAGCTCAAAGAGATTCTGGGAATCTAGGATAGGAATTAAGTAATGCCCTCAGCTCATCGCCGTTCCGACATAGGCTCAGGCCATTCTTGCCATTTCCCGCCGACACTTGCGACCGGCGGCAGCCCTAACGTATTCGTCAACAAAAAGTCGCTGATGCGGGTAGGCGATGCGTATGTTCCTCATGGTTGTCCGGTTTGTCCGGAGCCCTCGCATGGTCGCAAGCTTGCTGCTGGCTCGTCGACGGTCTTCATCAATGGTAAGCCTGCTGGCCGTATAGGAGATGCGATCGATTGCGGTGGGCAGGCGCAAACGGGCTCCTCCAATGTTTTTATTGGTGACGGTTCCGGCTCCATTAAAGCTGGAGACGCTGGTGGCACCAATTGCCAGAAAAGTATGGCAGCGAGATCGATGCCGATGGTGCGGGGATAGTTTCAATGCTTCCTGAGCCCACTGACGAGAGACAACAGGACACGGCCTCTCAAGCTCTGCTGAAAGCAGTTTGCGAACTCGCGGCCAATCCGGAAAAGCGTGTTTACGCCGTCATGGATGGCTCGCAATACAGCGATCTGCCGCAACTGCTGAAAGAGGCGAATGTTGCCCACCGACCGCTCTACCGTTATGCGAGCGATGATTACGACGTCATTCTCGGTGGCCCTTGGCTGGTCGACCCTTACCAGGCTGCGATATCCTGTTCTGCGGGCGCACCGTCATCTACGGATGAGGTGGAGGATGATCTGTCTGAAGAGGTTCTGCAGACGCGCTCAGCTGCGCTTTCCGCGAAGATGATGTTATCTCTGCAGGAAGGTGATCCGACGGGTGGTGGAATGCTGCCGGTGCCTGAAGGCGATAAAGTAAAGGTAGAGGAACGCCTTCGGAAGATAGTTTTGTTGAGCCAGGGCAAACCCGCTGTGGTTTTCTGGTCCGGGGAAAACGATTTGGCTTCCGAGCGGCTTTATCGGCATCTGCGCGGTCTCAACCGGATATTTGTGCCGAAGACATGGAGGGGCCCTGACGTTTCAGACGAATTGCTGCGCAGCGAAAAGGCCTCACCTGCAGCTGAAGGCGATCTCTCAGCCTCTGAGAGCGGGACGTTCGCTGCGTATGAGCCGTTCATCTTCCGGCATGCGGATGCGAATGTTATGATGCAGATCATTCCAGTCTTGGACGAGGCCCAACTCAGTCATCTTTTCGGCCCCGCTACACAGCTGTTGTTCGCACCCGGTCACGAATGGGGCGGTGGCGTGAAGCGGGCAAGGATGGCAGTTTCGTCGGATCGACCGCTTGGTGAGCCGATTCTTATGTCACAGGACATGATGGCGTCTGTTTCCGAAACGCGCGATCAGGCCTCTCGCCACAAAATATCTGGCTATCTTGAGCGCAACGCCGGAGATCACCTCAAAGGTATGGGCGAGGAGGAGCGCGATATCTGGATAAGGTCTCATATTCGCGAGGCAAGGTCGCTTGGTGTGCGATCGGAAGCGGGGTTGGGACGCTGGTGTTATCTCCAGGCGATAACGGGTGGTCGGCTGACGCAACAACCTGGCGTGACTGACTATATGACGGGCGGAGGAGAAGGGACACCGGATGAGAAAGTGCGGTTGTTGCTGAAGTCCGTCAGGGCTGCTGCGCATCGCGGAGTGAGCGCATGACGACGCTTGTTGCTGGCGCGCCCCTTTTGGCGGCTGGGCCACCCGGCTGGGTGGCCTATGGTGTTCTTGCGGCAGTGACGATCATCGGTGGCGCTTATATCGTCAGTCAGCAGATGTCGAAGGCGGACGACGATGCGGACAACACGCTGCAGAGCAACGATGCGTCTGAGTGCACCGGCGACTGCGCGGAGGCGAAGGAGAAGAAAGAGAAAGAAAAGATCGGGGAGATGGATGCGGATTCCACCCAGAAACCCGGTGACAAGGATTTCAACAGAGACAGGCCTGGGACCGTCAACGATGCGAACAAGGATTTTGACGACCTTGTGGGAGACAATGCGATCGATAAAGGAAATGGTATTAGGATAGGCAAGCTGTCTGACGGCCGGACCGTAACGGTGCGACCTGAAAGTAAAAGCAATGGGCCAACACTCGATATTATCAAGCCGAACGGACGGCCTTTCCGAAAATACAGATATCCCGGCAGCCCATCGACATGAGGCCAAAGATGAAATCCGATCGATATGGAATAGACAAGGAGTTCTGCCGCAGGAACGGTTTCAGGATTTTCTTTGGTGTGGACTGGCTGGATGACGCCGAATATGGTGCCTTCCAGGCGTTTTTCGGTTCGCGTCAACTGTTTGTTTCAAGCGGGAATAAATCGCTCGAGCATTCGTTAGCCTCATCATTTTCCGAAGCGGTTAAACTGGAAAGTGAGTTTGTCGACACTGATAAATATATTTTCTCGCCAAATGACGCTCTGATTTATGTGAGTGACGATCGTGACGTTTTTCTCGTTGCTGCATCAAGCGAGCGTCTTGCAACGTTGATCGACGGAATATCAGCCCGTGGAGGGAGAACGTACTCCTCCCTGGTCCGGAACGGCACGGCTGACCCGAAGAAGCAGGTCAAGACGCTATTCGATTATTGGTCTGACTTCAATTTCGAGATCGCCTGACTAATAGGCAGTTGCAGTTCACCGGCTGGCTCAATTT
The DNA here is from genome assembly GCF_042885035.1 of Agrobacterium sp. NPDC058088. Taxonomy (NCBI): domain Bacteria; kingdom Pseudomonadati; phylum Pseudomonadota; class Alphaproteobacteria; order Hyphomicrobiales; family Rhizobiaceae; genus Agrobacterium; species Agrobacterium sp. NPDC058088. The sequence continues at coordinate 683,836 of NZ_JBHVSU010000003.1, forward strand.
CAACGATCCCCTGTTGAATTTCGAGTAGCACCGGAAAAGGTATGGTCAAGTAGTGTTGTTTCGCGAGCCAGCTGGCGACGGACGAGTGCGCTCTTTCGTATTGCGCTTGGCTCAGAACACTCGTATCTAAAAGAAACATGCCCGGGTCTCCGTCGGGACATTGTGAAGTGATTTGGAAAGTTTTGATTGCGGGAGCTGTTTGGTCAACCGTAAGTAATTGTGATTCAGAACATTTTTCCAAACACCCCTTGCCTGCAAGAATTTGCGGGTATATACCCGAGACAAATGCCAAACGATAGCTGCCATTGCATTCTGTTGCGCAAAGCATCCCGCAAGGTCTCGTCCTATTATGACGACGCATTGGCGCCGCTTGGCGTGAATATCGGCCAGTTCAGCCTGCTGCGGAACATCAATCGCACTGCGCCGGTGTCACTCACCGATCTTGCCGCGAGGGTGGAGCTGGACCGTTCCACCGTGGGTCGCAATGCCAGGGTGCTGGCGCGCATGGGGTTGGTAGCAATTGGTCACGGCGAGGATCAGCGGGAGGCAATGCTGACCGTGACGGAGGAAGGGCAGGCCGTCCTGAAGACTGGCGCGCCGCTCTGGGACAGGGTGCAGGAAGAAATCGAGGCCCGTCTGGGTCCGGAAAAGACCGCTCAGTTGCAGGAACTTCTCGCGGCCCTGTAATTTTTTGATCAAAAAGCGGGTATCTGCCCGTAAATCCGGGTAGATGCCCGAAAGACTCGGCCGAAGGCCATGGAAAGGGATTTTGAACATGCTCTCCACACGCCTTGCCAGCTGGATGGCCGGCAGAAACCTGCATTACGGCTGGCTCGTTGCCGCCACCACTTTTCTGACCATGCTGGCCACCGCCGGCGCGATGGGGTCTGCAGGGGTTATGATCCAGCCGCTGCATCAGGAATTCGGCTGGGATATCGCCGATATTTCCTCCGCCATGGCTGTCAGGCTGGTGCTTTTTGGTCTTCTCGGGCCTTTCGCTGCCGCCTTCATGAACCATTTCGGCATCCGGCAGGTGGTATCGACGGCGCTTGCCTTGATCATGGGCGGCATCGTCGCCTCGTTCTTCATGACGGAAGTCTGGCAATTGCTGCTTCTGTGGGGCGTGGTGATCGGCGTCGGCACCGGCATGACCGCACTGGTGCTGGGTGCGACGGTGGCATCGCGATGGTTTTCCAAACGCCGTGGCCTGGTGATCGGCCTGATGACGGCCAGCAACGCCACGGGTCAGCTGGTGTTTCTGCCGCTGCTGGCGGCGCTCACCGAGGCCTATGGCTGGCGGACGGCACTGACTCTCTCCGTTGCGGTGATTGCGACCGCCATGGTCCTCGTCTTGCTTCTGATGCGTGACCACCCTTCCGACGTCGGGTTGCCGGCCTATGGTGAGACGGCGGTGGTAAAACCGCCGAAGCAGGACCACAATCTTCTCGCTACGCTGGTTTCACCGCTGGTGACGCTTAAAAGCGTGTCCGGTAACTCCGTTTTCTGGGTCCTGTTCGGTACATTCTTCGTCTGCGGGCTTTCCACCAATGGTCTGATCCAGACCCACTGGATTTCCATCTGCGGTGATTTCGGCATGGCCGCGGTTACGGCGGCGGGTACGCTGGCGGTGATCGGCATTTTCGACTTCTTCGGCACGATTTTCGCCGGATGGCTTTCCGACCGTTTCGACAACCGGTTCCTGCTGTTCTGGTTCTACGGTCTGCGCGGACTCTCCCTGCTTTATCTTTCCTTCTCCGGTTTCAGCGTCGTCGAGCTTTCGGTCTTCGCCGTCTTTTACGGACTGGACTGGGTGGCGACGGTGCCGCCGACGGTGAAGCTCGCCGCTGAAAATTTCGGCCGCGAAAAAGCGGGTCTCGTTTTCGGTTGGGTATTTGCAGGTCATCAGCTGGGTGCGGCCACCGCCGCTTTCGGCGCCGGTTTCTTCAAGAGCGATTTCGATACCTATATGCCTGCGTTGCAGATTGCCGGTCTGATGTGTCTTATCGCGGCTGTCTCGGTACTGCTTCTCAGGAAGCCGGGCTCCGCCACTCTGACGCCGCAGGCGGCCTGAGGGTGAAAAGAGGACGCCGGACCGGCGTCCTCCGGCTTTTCAGGCTATGGAAGCACACTTCACGGGGTAGCGGCTGTTGCGTAATTGTTACAATGCCGCTTGCTTCTTTGGCCTGAGGAGCGATCGTCGTGCCCATTTGATCCATCTCAATCGGCCCATCCCGTCCATCGCCATAGTGGCTGCGATCCGGCACGGCAGGCGAAGAGTCGCCAGCCCGCCGTCATCAGCCGGTTTCGGGAATTGCCCGGCCGCGCTGCGCTATAGGAGAGATGGAATGACAAAGATGAACAAGAAGACCGCCCTGCTGGCCAGTGTTGCGGCGATGATGATGGCGAACGGCGCACTGGCCGCCGATCTGGCCCCGGCAGCGCCGGCACCCACCGCCGAAGAGGCGATTGCGGCGGCAAGCCCATGGATGCTGCGCGTGCGCGGTCTCGGCGTCATCACCAATGACAGCGGCAGCGTCGACGGTGTGCCGGGGGCGGGTCTGTCCTATTCGGATACGGTGATCCCGGAACTCGACATCACCTATTTCTTCACGCCGAATTTTGCCGCCGAACTCATTCTCGGCACCACCTATGCCAAGATCAATGGCGAGGGCGTGTTGGCCGGCACGCCGGTTGGCAAGACATGGCTGCTGCCGCCGACGCTGACGCTGCAATATCACTTCACCGATTTCGGCGCCTTCAAGCCCTATATCGGTGCAGGCGTGAACTATTCGCTGTTCTACAACCAGTCCGAACAGCCCGGTTTCAGCAATCTTGACGTGAAGAACAAGCTCGGTGCTGCCGTGCAGGTCGGTTTCGACTATATGCTGGACGAGCATTGGGGCGTGAACTTCGACGTGAAGAAGATTTTCCTGAAGACCGACTGGACCGCCGAACTCGGCGGCACGCCGATCAGCGGCAAGGCGAAGCTCGATCCCTGGCTCATCGGTGCCGGTATCACCTATCGCTTCTGATTCCGGGTGGTCGTCAGCGCCGCCTTTGACGGGCGGCGCATTCTGAGTTATACGGATGGCCACGGGCAAAGAGCCCCGGCCGTCCGCAGGCATTTTGCCCCTGGTGAAGCTCTTTTCCTTGATTTCGGTCATCCCATGTTTTGCATGTCGTCGATGGCAACGCGGACCCCCTTCGGAAAATTCGGCATGTCGATGTTGGAGAACCGTTATGAACGTGTCCAAACCGTTTCCCGCCCTTGAAGGGCTGAAAGAACAGGCAAAACGCCTGCGCACAGCGCTTGAGGAACAGGGACAGGCAATCACCCACTCCAAGGCGCTGGAACTTATTGCCGCGCAATATGGCTTTCGCGACTGGAACACCCTGCACGCAGCAGCCGGCAACCGCCCCGCTTTCAATCCCAATCTTCTGGGTTCAAGGGTGGAAGGCCTCTATCTCGGCCAGCCTTTCGTCGCCTCCGTGCTCGGCGTCCAGGCGCTCGGCGGCGATCCCGAACGTTACAGGCTCACCCTGCATCTGGATGATCCCGTCGACGTCGTGACCTTCGAAAGCTTCTCCGCCTTCCGGCAGCGCGTCCACTGCAACGTTGATACGACCGGCCGCACGGTGGAGAAAACCTCCAATGGCCGGCCACAGGTGGAGCTGGTGTGGTAGCGAGCTGGCGAAGGCTTTAGCGATGCCCGAGCACTCGCCGAATGGCGAGTGTTCGATCTTCATCTATAAGTCTAAATCCGCTTGCCCGACGCATCGAACAGATGGAAATCCTTTGCCTGTGCGGCGATCTTCAGCGTTTCGCCGATGCGCAGTTGCGAGCGGCCGGGAACGCGGAAGACGATGGTGGTGCCATCGGCGAAGGAGCCGTGTACATAGCTTTCCGCGCCCACAAGTTCCACGGCGTCCACCTGCACGTTGGCGGTGAAGGCGGCATCGGCAGGTTCTGCTTCCGCCAGCGTGATGTCTTCCGGGCGGATACCGAGCGTGGCGGCGTTTTGCGGTAGTGCTGCGGCGCCATTGACCGACCAGCCGGTCGAGGCATTGGACGAGGCCGCGGCATTGGCCAGAAGGTTCATGGAGGGCGAGCCGATAAAGGTGGCGACGAAGGTGGTCGCCGGCTTTTCGTAAAGCTCGATCGGCGTACCCATCTGTTCGATGCGGCCGGCGTTCAGCACCACCAGCCGGTCGGCCAGCGTCATGGCCTCCATCTGGTCATGGGTGACATAAACGCTTGTCGTGGCGAGCGAGCGTTGCAGGCGGCGGATTTCCACCCGCATCTGCACACGCAGTTTGGCGTCGAGGTTGGACAGCGGCTCGTCGAACAGAAACGCCGCCGGCTTGCGCACAATGGCGCGCCCCATGGCCACGCGCTGGCGCTGGCCACCGGAAAGCTGGCGCGGCTTGCGCTCCAGGAACTGTTCGATTTCGAGAGCCTTGGCCGCCTCCGTAATGCGCCTCTCGATCTCGTCCTTCGGCGTGTTGCGGTTCTTCAGGCCATAGGCAAGGTTCTGGCGCACCGTCATATGCGGATAAAGCGCATAGTTCTGGAACACCATTGCGATGTCGCGGTCGGATGGTTCGAGATCGTTGACGACGCGGTCACCAATGACGATCTCGCCGCCGGAAATACCCTCCAGACCGGCGATCATGCGCAGCAGGGTGGATTTTCCGCAGCCAGAGGGACCGACCAGCACGATCATTTCGCCGTCGGCGATGTCCATCGATACGCCCTTGATGGCCTCGACATTGCCGCCATAAACCTTGCGGACGTCTTTCAGCGCAATTTTTGCCATTATTTTTCGGTCTCCACCAAACCTTTGACGAACCAGCGCTGCATCAGCACCACAACCATAACAGGGGGGATGATGGCGAGGATCGCCGTCACCATCACGTAATTCCAGGGCGTCGAAGCGTCGGTGAAATCCACCATGCGCTTGAGGCCGATGATGATCGTGTTCATCTTGGCGTCGTTGGTCACGAGCAGCGGCCAGAGATATTGGGTCCAGCCATAGATGAACAGGATCACGAAAAGGGCGGCGATATTGGTTCTCGACAACGGCAGCAGAATATCGCGCATGAAGCGGAACGGACCTGCATTGTCGATACGTGCCGCCTCTACCAGTTCACCGGGAATGGTCAGGAAGAACTGCCGGAAGAGGAATGTTGCCGTCGCAGACGCCATCAACGGCAGCGTCAGTCCCGCATAGGTATCGATCAGCCCAAGATCAACAATGACCTTGTAGGTGGGCAGAATACGCACCTCCACCGGCAGCATGAGCGTGATGAAAATCATCCAGAAAAAGCCCATGCGGAAGGGAAAGCGGAAGAAGACGATGGCGAAGGCCGACAGGAACGAGATAACGATCTTGCCGATGGCGATGGCGAGCGCCACGACGAAGCTGTTGAACAGCAGCCGCTCGAGGCTGACGCCGACCACTCTTTCGACACCGCCGACCATGGCCTCGGTGTAGTTCGCGCTCAGATGATCGCCGGGCAGCAGCGACATGGGTGGGCGGATGATGTCATTCGACGTCATGGAAGAGGCGACGAAGGTGTAATAGATCGGGAAGGCCACGATGATGATGCCGAGAATGAGCATCAAATGGGCGACCATGCGGGCGACCGGGCGATTTTCAATCATGGTGAAATCCTCAGCCGTAATGCACGCGCTTCTCGACGAAGCGGAACTGGAAGGCGGTGAGCGCGATGACGATCACCATCAGGATCACGGATTGCGCGGCGGAAGAGCCGAGGTTCAGGTTCACGAAGCCGTCATTATAGACCTTGTAAACCAGCGTTTCCGTCGCCTTGGCGGGGCCGCCGCCGGTGACGGCATGGATGATGCCGAAGGTATCGAAGAAGGCGTAAACCGTGTTGACGACCAGGAGAAAGAAGGTTGTCGGCGCCAGCAGCGGGAAAACGATGGTCCAGAAGCGCCGTGAACCGCGGGCGCCATCAATGGAGGCCGCCTCCAGCAATGATTTCGGAATTGCCTGCAAGCCTGCGACAAAGAACAGGAAATTATAGCTGATCTGCTTCCATGCGGCGGCTGCGACGACCAGCAGCATGGCCTGATTGCCGTCGAGCAGTGGGTCCCACATGATGCCGTTGCGGCGCAGGATATAAGAGAAGGTGCCCATGGCCGGGTTGAACATGAAAAGCCACAACATGCCGGCGACAGCGGGCGCCACGGCATAGGGCATAATCATCATGGTGCGATAAAAACCCTTGCCGCGCACCACGCGGTCCGCTGCTGTTGCCAGAAGCAGGGCAAGTCCCATGGAGACGAGTGCGGTCAGCGCGCTGAAGATGATCGTAACCTTCAACGAGTTCAGATAGCTCTCATCCGACAGAACAGCGGAGAAATTGGCGAGCCCGACGAAATTGCTGCTCAGTCCGAAGGCGTCTTCGCGCATGGTCGATTGGTAGAGCGCCTGGCTGGCGGGCCAGAAGAAAAAGATCACCGTCAGCACGATCTGTGGTGCGACCAGCAGATAAGGCAGGATCTTGTTGGGGAATACGACGCTTTGCACAGCGATCTCCTGATGACGTGAAAATGCCGCCCGCACCTGAAAAAGATGCGGGCGGGGCAGGGGATCTTTTAGTTGCCGGCGGCCTGCTTGATGGCGGCGTCACCACGCTGCACGATCTTGTCGAGGGCGGCTTTCGCGTCCTGCTTGCCGGCCAGCATCGCCTCGAACTCTTCGTTCATGATGTCGCGCACCTGCGGCAGGTTCACGAGGCGCACGCCCTTGGAGTTTTCTGTCGGCGGCTTGCCCATCATCTGCAGCAGCGGCGTTTCGCGGGCAGGGTTCTTGTCGTAGAAGCCGGATTTCTTGGTTTCCTCATAGGCCGCGATCGTGACCGGCATGTAGCCGGAGACTTGGTGCAGGCGAGACTGGATCTTCGTCTGCGAGAGGAAATGGAAGAATTCGGCAACACCCTTATATTCGGCGTCGCTCTTGCCGCCGAAGACCCAGAGGCTGGCGCCGCCGGGGATGGTGTTCTGCGGACCATGGCCTTCGTAATAGGGCAGCTGGCCGATGCCGTAATTCATGCCGGTCTTGACGATATCGCCAAGGCCGCCGGAGGATTCGGTCAGGATGCCGCATTCGCCCGACATGAACAGCTGCTTGGCTTCCGAAGTGCGCCCGCCATAACGGAAGGTGCCGTCCTTGGCGAGATCGGCGATGGCCTGGAAATGCTCGACGAAGAGCGGCGCGTTGACCGCGAGCTTCACATCCGTGCCACCAAGACCGTTTTCATTGCTGCCATAGGACACGTTGTTCCAGGCGGCGAAGTTCTCCGTCTGGATCCAAGTGAGCCAGGTGGAGGTGAACCCGCACTGCGCGGCACCGCTGGTCTTGATCTTCTTGGCGGCTTCGAAAACTTCCGGCCAGGTCTTGGGCGGGTTGGCAGCATCGAGGCCGGCCTTCTGGAAGACATCCTTGTTGTAATAGAGGATCGGCGAGGACGAATTATAAGGGAAGGACAGCATGGTGCCGTCGGGCTTGGAATAATAGGCGACGATGCCGGCCAGATATTCATCCTTGTTGAAGGTATAACCACCTTCCTTCAGCACATCCGCCACCGGCTTGATGGCGCCTGCGGCACCCATCATCACGCCAGAGCCGGCGTCAAAGACCTGAATGATGGCTGGCGGCTGCTTGGCGCGGAAGGCGGCGATGCCGGCATTCAGCGTTTCCGGATAGGTGCCCTTGAACACGGGCGTGATCTTGTAGTCTTTCTGGCTTTCGTTGAACTCTTTCGCCAGCGTATCCACGACCTCGTTATTGGCGCCGGTCATGGCGTGCCACCATTGAATTTCCGTCACGGCATATGCATTCGATGTGACAAAAAACGAAAGCGCGGATGCCGCAGCGAGGCGGTAGCTTAATCTTTTCAAGGTCATTCCTCCCATTATGAAAACAGTAAAAGATACAGCCCCTTATTGCAGCCCATCCTCCTCGATCCGACTGCGGGCGATCTTTTCTGTATTAGCATTGCCGATTAAAAGCGAACTCTAACGAAAATGCAAGAGAACGTGGAACGATTAAAACGAAAGTGAATGGAATGGTTTTATTATTCCATTTTTGGGCGCTCCGGTTTTTTCATGTGTTTGTTGCTGCGAGGCATGAAGAGTGCCTGGCATGTCGGCTCGAGGGCAAACTCCCATGTGTGCAGCGCTGAAAATCTCGAACGCATAAATCTGTTGATATGTTATTACATTACATAGTATGGTGCGACGAATTTATAAATCTCACGGTGCAAATGTTCGGAATGATGCGAAAGAAGGCGGTTGAGCGCAAAGAGGATCCGGTGGCCGCGCCACCGGTCAAGACGCTGCCGGTCACCTTGCTCACCGGCTTTCTCGGGGCTGGCAAGACCACCTTGCTCAACGAGCTTCTGGCCGAGCCGGCGATGGGCGACGCTGCCGTCATCGTTAATGAGTTCGGTTCGGTGCCCATTGATCACGGTCTGGTTCGAACGGGGTCGGAGCGTTATTTTCAGACCACGACGGGCTGCATCTGCTGCACCGCCACCAGTGATATACGCACCTCGCTTTACGAGCTGCATCAGGCCTTCCTGGAAGGGGTAATGCCGGAAATATCGCGTGTCGTCATCGAGACCACCGGCCTTGCCGATCCCGCGCCGATCATCAACAGCCTGATTGCCGGCGGCACGCCGGCGCTGGGCCTGCGTGACCACATCGTTGCCCGCCACTTTCATCTTTCGGGCGTGGTTACGGTTTTTGATGTCATCTCGGGCCGTGCGATGCTCGACAGTTTCATCGAGGGCTGGAAACAGCTGGCGTTTGCCGATGACATCGTCCTGACCAAAACCGATCTTGCCGAAGCGACGGCAAGCGATCATAGGAACCTTGCCGATCTCAATCCCGTCGCTCGCCTGCATGACCGCAACGCGGCCGATTTTGATCTCATGTCGCTTTTTGCAACGAAGAACTATTCGCTGCGCGGGAAGGCGGAGGACGTGTTGGGCTGGCTGACGACCGACAGGCTGAGCCTCCATGCCGGCCATGCCCATGATATCAACCGTCATCGCGCCGGGGTGGAGGCCTTGGATCTCACCTTTGAAGGCGCGCTCGATCCGCAGGCGATCGTCACTTTTCTCGAACTCGTCACCAGCAACGTGCATTCCGGCCTGCTACGGCTCAAGGGAATCTTCGGCGCGACTGACGACCCGGGGCGGCCGGTCGTCGCCCATGCCGTGCAGCATCGGCTTTATCCCCTGACCCGGCTGGAAAGCTGGCCGGATGGCGATCGTTCAACGCGGATCGTCATGATCGGCATGGATATGCCACAGCAGCCGATCCGTGATCTATTCAACACGCTGGCAGCGCAGGCGGGGCGAAAGGGCAGGGCATGAACAACCCGCTTGCACGTAAGGGGTCCGCGATCATCTCGCAGGCCCGCCTCCTGAAACAGTGGTCGCGCGATTTGCTGCATCTTCATGCGGAGGACGTCGTCACCATCAGCGAACTTTCCTGTGCGCTGCCGGATTGCCCGCCACGGGAAACGGTGATCGTCGTCCTGTCCGCCTCCGGCGATATCAGGCAAATATCCATCCACAAGGCGCTGCTGGAGGTGGATCATGACGATATCGTGTGCGCCATTGCCGCGAATTCCGCCTGAGAGCCCGCCTCCAGACGGCAGAGCCGCTTGACCGCCGCAGCCTTCATCCGCCAATTCAGGGGCAGCGATGGATTCGCTGAATGATGAAGGGCAGGCGATGGCCGATCTGGCGGTATATGCGGGGTTGTTTCTGACGGCGTTCATTGCGGCGACCATCCTGCCCATGCAGTCGGAGGCGGCGCTTGCCGGTCTCATTCTTCTGAAATCCCAGCCCGTCTGGCTGCTGGTTGTCGTAGCGAGCGTCGGCAATGTCGCCGGTTCCTTCGCCAACTGGCTGCTTGGCCGCGGCATCGAGCGTTTTCGGCATGAACGCTGGTTCCCGGTCGGGGAAGCTGCGCTGCAGCGGGCGCAGAACTGGTACAGGCGTTACGGCAAATGGTCTCTTTTGCTCAGCTGGGCGCCCTTGATTGGTGATCCGCTGACCGTGGCAGCCGGCGTCATGAAGGAGCCGCTGCCGGTGTTTCTGCTGCTGGTCACCATCGCCAAGGTTGGGAGATATGTTGTGCTCGCGCTGGTGACGCTGAATTTTCTATAATTTCAACTGCTTATTTCGCGGGCCTCGACCTTCTCCCCGGGGGGAGAAGGCGAGAGAGGCATCCGCTCCGCTAAATTGCGGGCGGTGGAGACAATCAAGCCGCCTGCCTGTCCCAACTGTCGAAAGGATCGGGCAGGTGCCGCCAGGCATCAGGGCTAAAGCTTTCGGTATCGATCAAGCAGGCGTCCAGTTGCGCCCGGATGCGCGCCTCGCTCATCGGATCGGAGCCGATGAAGACGATTTCCTGCCGCCGGTCGCCGAAGACCGGGTCGAGATAGGGCTTCATCATGTCGATAAACTGTTTTTCACGCGGCCATTGCTCCTTGGGCACGGCGGACCACCAGAGACCCATTTTGCCGGTGCGGACCAATGCGCCCGCCTGGCTGATCTCGCCGACATAACGCGGCCGTGTCGCCAGCCAGAAAAAGCCTTTGGCGCGCACCACCCCAGGCCAGGCACGGTCGATAAAGCGCTGGAACAGTACGGGATCGAAGGGTTTTTTGGCGCGGTAAACGAAGGAACGAATGCCATATTCCTCGGTTTCGGGAATGTGATCCTTGAAGCCGTGCAGTTCCTTGAACCACAGGGGATGTTCTTCGGCCCTGGCGAAATCGAAGCGACCGGTACCGAGCACCTCCTTCAGTTCCACCTTTCCGAAATCGGCCTCGATGAGTTTCGCATCCGGGTTCAGCCCGACGATGATCTTGCGGGCCGCATCCCGCTGCTGTGGCGTTGCGGTGCCGATCTTGTTGAGGACGACCACATCGGCGAATTCGATCTGCTCGACCAGAAGATCGACGATGGTGCGGTTGTCGCCATCCCCCGCCGTTTCGCCCCGGTCGGCCAGAAAATCGGATGAACCGTAATCATTGAGAAGATTCGCGGCATCCACCACCGTCACCATCGTATCCAGCTGCGCGACATCAGACAGGCTGCGGCCGTTCTCGTCACGGAAATCGAAGGTGGCGGCCACGGGAAGGGGCTCTGCGATGCCGGTGGATTCAATCAGCAGATAATCGAAGCGACCCTGTTCGGCGAGTGCACGGACCTCGGTCAGCAAGTCGTCGCGTAGCGTGCAACAGATGCATCCATTGGTCATTTCCACCAGCTGTTCTTCGGTGCGCGAAAGATTGGCGCCGCCATCCCGCACCAGGGCCGCATCGATATTGATTTCGCTCATATCGTTAACGATCAACGCCACGCGCAGACCATCCCGATTAGCGAGGATGTGGTTGAGAAGGGTGGTTTTGCCAGCGCCTAAAAAGCCGGAGAGGACGGTGACGGGGAGTTTTTTCATGGGGACCTCGTTCTGTGGCAATAGTCGAGTGGACGTCATGACGACCACGGCAGGCGATTTGGAAACGGAGGGGTTTTTGAAGTGCCGGTTCCAGCTGTGTAACGTAATAACATTACATACGCGCAAAATGTCAACTGGGGTTGGAAAAAAAGCACCTGCGGAAACGTGAGATCGCTGCCCAACAGAGCGTCGCTGAAACTTTCCAACAGTTAATGTTATTTCATTACATATTCGTTTGACGAACGTAATAACATTACATATCAAGGGCGCTGATTGAAATCCTGCCCCGGAGGGATCGATGAGCGATCCGTGCCTCACCTTCACAAATCTGACGCTTGGATATGCCGGCCGCGCGGCCGTGCATCATCTAGATGGCGTTATCACCAAGGGATCGCTCACCGCGGTCGTTGGCGCCAATGGCTCGGGCAAATCGACGCTGATGAAGGGTATCGCCGGTATTTTGAAACCGCTCGGCGGTGAGTGCCGGATCAGCTCCTGCATGTCCGTCGCCTATCTGCCGCAGCAGTCGGAACTTGACCGGACGTTCCCGGCTCAGATGCGCGATCTCGTTGCGCTGGGTCTCTGGCCCAAGCGCGGCCTGCTTGGCCGCCACCGTTCTGAAGACAAGGCGGCGATGGGCCGGGCGATGGAGGTGGTCGGGCTTTCCGGCTTTGAAAAGCGCAATATAGATTCGCTCTCCGGCGGCCAGATGCAGCGTGCCCTGTTCGCCCGCGCCATGTTGCAGGATGCCCAGTTGATCCTGCTGGATGAGCCCTTCAATGCCGTCGACGAGCGCACCGTCACCGATCTTCTCGTGCTGATCAAGGCATGGGTTGCGGAAGGGCGCACGGTGCTTGCCGTCCTGCATGACCATCAGCTTGTGCGACAGCATTTTCCCCAGACCCTGTTCCTCGCGCGGCGTCTCGTCGGCCTTGGTCCGACAGCCGATGTCCTGAAGCCGGAAAACATGCGCCAGGCGCGGCATTTCCACGAAGCATGGGAGGAAAATGCAGCGTGGTGCGCGCCGGGCGATACGCCAATGGTCGATGCGACAGCGACCAATGTGCCAGCGATTGATGCGCTCAATGCAGGTCCACGGACGGCGTCATCCCATTCTCACCTCCACTCCCACGCAAATTCGAATGCCCATGGCTGATTTCTTCATCGAACCCTTCGTTCAATATGTCTTCATGCAGCGGGCGCTTACCGGCGCCTTGATCCTTGCCATCAGCTGCGGGCCGGTCGGGGTGTTCCTGATGCTACGGCGCATGAGTCTCACGGGCGATGCCATGTCGCATGCCATCCTGCCGGGAGCGGCCGTCGGTTTTCTGTTTTACGGGCTGGAAATCCTGCCGATGACGATTGGCGGGTTGGTGGTCGGCCTTGTGGTGGCGCTGGGTGCCGGTGCGGTATCGCGTTTCACCGTTCAGAAGGAAGACGCCTCGCTTGCCGCCTTTTATCTGATTTCACTGGCGCTCGGCGTTCTGCTCGTCTCGTGGCGTGGCTCCAGCGTCGATCTCATGCATGTGCTGTTTGGCACGGTGCTGGCGCTGAACAACGAGGCGCTCGGCCTCATCAGCGGCATCTGCATCGTGACGCTTGTGGTGATGGTCACCTTCTGGCGTGCGCTGATGGCGGAATGCCTCGACCCCCTGTTCCTGCGCTCGGTCAGCAACTGGGGCAGCCCGGTGCATTTCCTCTTCCTTGCCATCGTCGTGCTCAATCTGGTCGGCGGCTTTCAGGCGCTTGGAACGCTGCTCTCGGTGGGGCTGATGATGCTACCCGCTGCGGCCAGCCGCTTTTGGTCCAATCGCGTGGCGCCCATGTGCTTCATTTCCATCGGCATCGGCATGGTTTCCTGCTTTGCGGGCCTCATCCTGTCTTATCACGCGTCGCTGCCATCGGGCCCGGCGATCATCCTGTCTGCGGGCGTCATTTACGCGCTCTCCATCCTCGTCGGCACGCGCGGCGTGCTAAGTGATCTTCTCGGTTCCGGTCGCCATAAAACGGCCTGAAAACAGCGTCCAAAAAGGAGAACCTTCATGTTCAAAACCTTCCGTCTCGCCACTGGCGTCAGCCTTCTTTCTCTTTCCCCGGTCCTGATGGCGCAGGCGTCCGCCGCCGAACTCAAGGTCGTGGCCAGTTTCTCGATCATCGCCGATTTTGCCAAGAACGTCGGCGGTGACCGCGTTGAGATCACCACGCTGGTGGGGCCAGATGGCGATGCACACGTTTATGAGCCGCGCCCGGCCGATGCCGTCGCCGTCAGCAAGGCGGATGTGGTGCTGGTCAACGGCCTCGAATTCGAGGGCTTTCTGAAGCGTCTTATCGACACCAGCGGCACCAAGGCTCCGGTGGTTGAATTGACGAAGGGCGTTGAGCCGCTCAAGCTTTCCGACGAGCCGGCCGGTCACGCCCATCCGGAAGCAGAAGAAGAAGGCCACGACCACAAAGCCGAAGAGGCTGGCCACAAACACGAGACCGCTGAGGCTCACGATCACAGCCATGAGGGACACCATCACGGCGAATACGACCCACATGCCTGGCAGTCGATCAAGAACGCGGAAATCTACGTGAAGAACATCGCTGGCGCATTTTGCGAAGTCGACAAGGCTGGTTGCGCGACCTACACCGCCAATTCGGATGCCTATATCGCCAAACTTGCCGCGCTGAACGAGAAGGTGAAGACCGAAATTGCGGCTATCCCGCCGGAAAAGCGTGTCATCATCACCTCGCATGATGCGTTTGGTTATTTCGAACACGCCTATGGCCTGAATTTCCTTGCGCCCGAGGGCGTATCGACGGAATCGGAAGCCTCGGCCGCCGATGTTGCCAAGCTGGTTGACCAGGTGAAACACGACAAGGCCTCGGCGATCTTCGTCGAGAACATTACCGATAAGAGGTTGATTGACCAGATCGCCAGCGAAACCGGCCTCAAGGTTGGCGGCACGCTCTACTCCGACGCGCTTTCGGCTGCCGATGGTCCGGCTTCGACCTATATCGACATGATCAACCACAATATGCAGACGATCACAGCGGCGGTTCTCAGCCAGTAAGTTCAGTTCTTTCGCAGCGATGATAGAAGGGTGGCTTACGCCGCCCTTCCTGCATTTCTGTGACGCTTCTTGGCCTTGCCGGGAAACGAGAGGTGGCATTGGAACGAAATAATCCCGTCCGATGACCTGTTTGTTTAGCGATCTCCAATTCAGTGCTACACACCCTCCTCATGTCTGACGCTCTTCACATCTTCACCGATGGCTCCTTCAACGATGCCTCCCGTTCCGGAGGGTGGGCTTTCGTCGTTCATGAAGCAGGCAAGCAAATCCATTCGGCCTCGGGCAAAACGACCGGTACATCCAACAATACGTTCGAAGTCCTCGCCGTCCTGAACGCCATGTCGTGGATCGCCGCCGAGGCGCCAACGCATGCGGTCACGCTTTGGACCGATGCCGTTCATGTCGTTGAGGGCTGCAATCGATATCGCGTGATCTGGCGAAACAATGGGTGGAAGCGCATTACGCCCAACCAGCACACACGCCGGAGACCGATCCCGGACAGAGAGATTTGGCAGCAGCTCGACGCGCTGCTCGAGCGGCATCCCCGTGTGGTCGTGGAATGGTGCAAGGGGCATTCGGGCACTGTCGGCAATGAGCACGCCGATGCTCTGGCGCGTCATATCGCCCGCGATACGGCGCCTTAACGCGCTCCCCCAGGCGCTGTCATGCCGCGAACTGGGTTTTTCTTCAAGCCGCCGCGCTCTGACTTTTTCAAGGTCGAGCGATCGCCAAGTTGTTTTTCTCGGCATCAATAATCGACGAGACCACCTCAATTATCTAGACTTTTCGATGCATTTTCAAATGGATATGGGGCTCCATCGAGATGGGTATTCAGTATCCCCTTTCCGGTTGACAATCAATTTACCTTTTGAAATGGTAAGATGTCAGACCAATTTAGGGGATGCGTCTTGGACAGGTCCAGCCGGGAACTCATGCAGCCAATTCCGCCGAGCGACCGTGTTCGCCAGGTGGAGGCAGCGCTTTCCGACTATGTGGAGCGCGCAGGACTGAAGGCGGGCGATCGTCTGCCGGCGGAGCGAGAACTGATGGCGGCGCTGGGGGTGGGGCGGTCCACAATCCGCGAAGTCATCCGCAAGTTTCAGGCGCTCGGTGTCATCGACAGCCGCAAGGGCAGCGGCAATTACCTCTTGAAGCCGATTTCCGCTGCCACCGTGCATATGCCGATTTCCATCGATGCCGAAAGTCTGCGCGATGCGCTGCTGATGACGCTGGAAGTACGGCGCGGCATCGAGGTGGAAGCCTCCATGGCCGCTGCGCGCCGCCGCACGGCAGACGATATCGCCACGATGGAAGCGCGGCTGGACGAAATGGAGCGGGTGCATCTCGCCGAGGGAACTTCAGGCAAGGCGGATCTCGCCTTTCACCTTTCCATCTATGACGCCACGCATAATTCGCTGTTCAAGCAGCTATTGGAGCAGATGCGCGAGGGTTTTGAACGCTTCTGGTCGAAACCCTTCGACCGGCCGGATTTTGCCAGTCGCTCCTTTCCCTTTCACCGCACCTTGTTCAACGCGATCGCCGCCGGTGACGCGGCAACGGCGCGGGAAGAAACACTGAAAATCCTCGCCGTCGTCGAGGAAGATATCAAGGACATGTCGAAATGAACCATGGCAACGATCTCTTCGATCCCGCCTCCCTGATCGTCGCCCATGACGAAGCCCACGCCTTCGAGGCCGTGGTGCCGCCCATCGTGCAGACGTCGCTGTTCACCTTTTCCAGCTACGACGAAATGGTCTCCACCTACCGCGGCGAGAAGGTGCGGCCGGTCTATACGCGCGGATTGAACCCTACCGTTCGACTGTTCGAAGAGATGCTGGCAAAACTGGAAGGGGCGGAAGACGCACTTGGTTTTGCAAGCGGCATGTCGGCGATCTCATCCACCGTGCTTTCCTTCGTGTCGCCCGGTGACCGGATCGTCGCGGTGCGCCACGTCTATCCCGATGCTTTCCGGCTGTTCGGCACCTTCATGAAGCGCATGAATATCGAGGTCGTCTATGTCGATGGTCGCGATGAGGCGGCGGTAGAAAAGGCGATGCCGGGCGCGAAACTCTTCTACATGGAAAGCCCGACAAGCTGGGTGATGGAGGCGCACGATGTCGGTGCGCTCGCCGCCATAGGCAAAAGGCACGGCGCCGTTACCGTCATCGACAATTCCTGGGCAAGCCCGGTCTTCCAGCAGCCGATCTCGCTTGGCGTCGATCTCGTTCTACATTCCGCCTCGAAATATCTTGGCGGCCATAGCGACGTGGTCTCCGGCGTGGTTGCTGGCTCCAAGGAGATGATCGATCGCATCCGGGCGGAAGCCTATCCCTATCTCGGCGGCAAGATGTCGCCTTTTGATGCCTGGCTGCTCATTCGCGGGCTTCGCACCCTGCCGCTGCGCATGAAGGCGCATCAGGCCTCAGCTTTGGACATAGCAACACGTCTTCACGCGCTCGAGGTGGTGGAAACCGTCTGCCATCCGGGGCTGGCGAACCGCCTGCCGCCCGGCCTCAACGGCACCTCCGGCCTGTTCTCCTTCATCTTCAAGGAGGGGGTGGATGTACGCGCCTTTGCCGATCGTCTCAAGCTTTTCAAACTGGGTGTTTCCTGGGGCGGGCACGAAAGCCTGATCGTTCCGGGTGAAGTGGTGCTTGAACAAAAGGCGCAGCCAAACTCTGCCCACACTTTCGGCATCAGCGCACGGTCCGTGCGCTTGCATGTCGGGCTGGAGGGCACGGAGGCGCTCTGGAACGATCTCGAACCTGCGATCAAGGCGGCCACCAAGGCCTGACGTGATTTAACTGACCACAAAAAGGGGAGAACGACATGAAAAAACTGGTAGCAGCAGCAATCTTCACCGCCCTGATGACTGGAACGGCGCTGGCGGACACGACCTTGAAGCTGGTCGAAGTCATCACCAGCCCGGAACGAACCGAAACGCTAGAGGGCATCGTCTCGAAATTCGAGACCGCCAATCCCGGCACCAAGGTGGAAATCATCTCGCTTCCCTGGAGCGAAGCGTTCCAGAAATTTGCCACCATGGTTTCCGCAGGTGATATTCCGGATGTGATGGAAATGCCCGATACATGGTTGTCGCTCTATGCCAATAACGGCATGCTCGAAAGCCTTGAGCCCTATCTCGCCAAGTGGGAGCACACGTCGGGGCTCAGCGAGCGCACGCTCGAACTAGGCCGCGACGTAAAGAACACGGCCTATATGCTGCCCTACGGCTTTTACCTGCGCGCCATGTTCTACAACAAAAAGCTGCTGGAACAGGCCGGCGTGAAAGAGCCGCCGAAGACGCTTGAGGAATTTGCGGATGCCTCCAAGAAGGTCGCAGCGCTTCCGGGCAAATATGGCTATTGCCTGCGCGGCGGCCCCGGCGGCCTCAACGGCTGGGTGATGTTCGGCGCTTCCATGGCGGGTTCGAACGAGTTCTTCACCAAGGACGGCACCTCCACCTTCGACAGCCCCGGCTGGGTGAAGGGCCTGACATATGTGATCGATCTCTACAAGAACGGATTGGCGCCGAAGGACAGCGTAAACTGGGGCTTCAACGAGATCGTTGCCGGCTTCTATTCCGGCACCTGCGCCTTCCTCGATCAGGACCCGGATGCGCTGATCGCCATTGCCCAGCGCATGAAGCCGGAAGATTTCGGCGTCATGACTATGCCGAAGGGTCCTGACGGCAAGACCTTCCCGACGATTGGTTTTGCTGGCTGGTCGATGATGGCGAAGTCTGAAAACAAGGACCTTTCCTGGAAGCTGATCGAGACGCTTGAGGGGCCGGAAGGCAATATCGAGTGGAACAAGAAGACCGGCGCGCTGCCGGTGCACAAGTCGGCGGAGAAGGACCCCTTCTATGCCAGCGAGCAGTTCAAGGGCTGGTTTGACGAACTGGCTGACAAGAATGCCGTACCGACGAAAATGCCGACCTATCTTGAGGAATTCGCCTTCTTCAAGGACTCGCTCGTGATCAAGACCTCGCAGGAAGCGCTTCTTGGTGACATCACACCCGAGGATCTGGCCAAACAATGGGCTGATTACATGACCAAGGCGCAGCAGAAGTTCCTCGCCTCGAAATAACGACACGCGCCAGCCGCGCGGGCGCAAATGCCTGTGCGGCGGTCTTGCCGGCCTTCGTTGCAAAAGGCCTTTTCATCGAAATTTTTCGGATCGGTCAGCCGAATGGCTTGAAAACCCGTCCGTTTCGTCGTCCGATCAGGGAGCGATACAATGTCCTATGCCCATGGCGCCGGGCCGGTGGCTGCGCGCAAACCGGCTGGCAAGCCCGCGATGCGGCGGTTTGCCGACTGGGCCGAACCCTGGCTCTACAGCGCGCCGGTGCTCGTGCTGATCGTCGCCGTGATGCTGGTGCCGCTGGTGCTCGGCCTCTCCTATGCTTTCCGCGATGTGCAATTGCTCAATCCGTTTTCGGGCGGGTTTGTGGGCCTCAAACATCTGGAGACGCTCTCGCAGGATGCGGCCTTTTACCGGGCGCTGAAAAACACTCTGTGGTGGACCGGTGCTTCGGTTTTCCTGCAATTTTTCTTCGGCCTCATTCTGGCGCTGCTGCTCGACAAGCCCTTTGCGGGCAGGGGCCTGGCGCAGGCGCTGGTGTTCCTGCCATGGGCCGTTCCCACCTTCCTTGCCGGTCTCAACTGGGCATGGCTGTTCAACCCGGTCATCGGGCCGCTGCCGCATTGGATGGTTTCGCTCGGGCTTCTCTCCGCGCCCAATAATATCCTTGCCGATCCGCAGCTTGCGATGTGGGGGCCGATTATCGCCAATGTCTGGTGGGGCATTCCTTTCTTCGCCATAACCCTTCTTGCCGCCCTTCAGGCGATCCCGCGCGATCTCTACGAAGCGGCGGAAATTGACGGGGCGAACCCGCTGCAGCGGTTCACTTCTATCACCCTGCCGTTTCTGGCGCCCACCATCGCCATCACCATCCTGCTGCGCACCGTCTGGATCGCCAATTTCGCCGATCTCATCATCGTCATGACCAATGGCGGACCGGCCGACCGCACGCAGATTGTCGCCAGCTACATCTTCACGCAGGCCTTCAAGCGGCTGGACTTCGGTTACGCCTCGGCGATTGCGCTGGTGCTCCTGGTGCTGTTGCTTGCCTATTCCATGCTAATCGTCCTGCTGCGCCAGCGCCTGATCGAGAAGGATTGACCGATGACATCAAGGATTTTTCTTACCCTTGCCCATCGTCTCGCGATCCTCGCCTACATCGCCTTCGCACTGTTCCCACTCTTCTGGCTGCTGAAGGTTTCCGTCACGCCGAATGATCTGCTCTACAGCGAGGGTGTCAGGATGTGGCCATCGCGCGCGACATGGGATCATTATCGTTTCGTCATAGAAAACAGTGCCTTCCCGACGTTTTTTAAGAACAGCGTTATCGTCGCGGGCTCCACGGCAATTGCCGTCACGATACTCTCCTCGCTGTCGGGTTACGCGCTGTCGCGCTTTCGTTTCAAGGGCAAATACTGGATCGTCGCGCTCATGCTGATCACCCAGATGTTTCCGCTGGTCATGCTAGTCGCGCCGATCTTCAAGATGCTGTCGCCGCTCGGCCTCACCAATAGCTTGACGGGCCTCGTCATCGTCTATACAGCCTTCAACGTCCCCTTCGCCACCTTCCTGATGCAGTCTTTCTTCGACGGCATTCCAAAGGATCTGGAAGAGGCGGCGATGATTGACGGGGCAAGCCGGTTTACGGCGTTCCGCCAGATTATCCTGCCGCTGACGCTGCCGGGCATCGCCGCGACGCTCGGCTTCGTCTTCACCGCCGCGTGGAGCGAGCTTCTGTTTGCGCTGATGCTGATTTCCGGCAACCAGAGCGCCACTTTCCCGGTCGGCCTTCTGACCTTCGTTTCGAAATTCTCCGTCGATTTCGGGCAGATGATGGCGGCGGGCGTTCTGGCGCTCATTCCGGCCTGCCTCTTCTTCCTGCTTATTCAACGTTATCTCGTGCAGGGCCTCACGGCCGGCGCGGTGAAAGGGTAATCCCATGGCTTCCATCGAGCTGAAGAATGTTGGCAAAACCTATGGCGATCTGGCCGTGCTGCATGGCGTCGATCTTGATATCAGGGATGGCGAATTCATCGTCCTCGTCGGCCCCTCCGGCTGCGGAAAATCGACGCTGCTGCGCATGATCGCGGGGCTGGAAGAGATAACGTCCGGCGACCTCTCCATCGACGGCGAACGCGTCAATGATCGCCGGCCGAAGGATCGCGATATCGCCATGGTGTTCCAGTCCTATGCGCTCTATCCGCATATGAGTGTTGCCGACAATATGAGCTACAGCCTGCGCCTGCGCCGCAGCCCGAAGGAAACGATCGCCGCTGCGGTCTCGGGCGCTTCTGCCAAGCTAGGCCTCGATCCCTATCTCGCCCGCCGCCCCAAGGCACTCTCCGGCGGCCAGCGTCAGCGTGTCGCCATGGGCCGCGCCATCGTGCGCCAGCCGAAGGCGTTCCTGTTCGATGAGCCGCTCTCCAACCTCGATGCCCGGCTGCGCGAACAGATGCGGGCCGAAATCAAGCGCATGCATGCCGACCTTGGCGCGACCTCGGTTTATGTCACCCATGACCAGATCGAGGCGATGACGCTCGCCTCACGCATCGTCGCCATGAATGCCGGCCATGTGCAGCAGATCGGCGCGCCGCTCGATCTCTATGATCGTCCCGCCAATCTCTTCGTCGCCGGCTTTATCGGTTCGCCCGGCATGAATTTCCTCGAAGGACGGCTCGGACGGGAGAATGGCGGCAGTTTCGTCGTGCTGGGTGACGGCACGCGTCTGGCGCTCGGCCGCGATGTAGAGCTGGCCGATGGTGAGCCGGTCACGCTCGGCATCCGCCCGGAACATGTTGCCGTTGGGCCTGATGAAGGCGGTGTGGAAGCGACTGTCGATCTGGTCGAGCCGACCGGCCTCGGCGTCATCCTGCATCTCACCGTGCATGGATTGCCGTTCAAGCTGTTTTCTTCGGACCGGGCATTGTTGCAGCCAGGCAAATCCATGCGGGTCGGTTTCCCGCAGGAAAGGCTGCATGTCTTCGACAGGAATGGCGTCAGAATAGGAGAGGCGTGAGGCTCAGGCCGAGATCGCCACACCCTTGTCATCGAACCTGTGGATTTTGGTCTCGTCGGGCGTGATGAAGACGGTGTCGCCGTGCTTGCAGGCGAATTCGCCATCGGCGCGGGCGGTAATCGGGCCGATGCCTGGGACATCGATATGCAGAAAAGTGTCGGAGCCGAGATGTTCGGCGACCGTGACCTTGCCCTGCCACAGCCCGCTTTCCTTCGACAGCACCAGATGTTCCGGCCGCACGCCGGCGGTGGTGGCATTCTTGCTGCGGGCGAAGTCGCCGGTGATGAGGTTCATGCGCGGCGAGCCGATGAAGCCCGCGACGAAGAGGTTGGCGGGAGAGCGATAAAGCTCCATCGGCGAACCGACCTGCTCGATATTGCCGCGGTTCAGGACGACGATCTTGTCGGCCATGGTCATGGCCTCGACCTGGTCGTGGGTGACATAGATCATCGTTGTTTTCAGCGTGTTGTGCAGCTCGGATATTTCCAGCCGCATGGTGCCGCGCAGCGCCGCATCGAGGTTCGAAAGCGGCTCATCGAACAGGAAGGCAGAGGGTTCGCGCACGATGGCGCGGCCAATCGCCACGCGCTGGCGCTGTCCACCCGAAAGCTGCGAGGGCCGGCGTTCGAGATAATCGGTGAGGTTCAGAACGCGGGCGGCGTCCTCCACCTTCTTGTCGATGACGGCCTTGTCGAGCTTGGCCATTTTCAGCGGGAAGGCGATGTTGTTTCTCACACTCATATGCGGGTAGAGCGCATAGGACTGGAACACCATGGCAAGGCCGCGTTCTGCCGGCGCGCGCTCGGTCACATCCTTGCCGTCGATGACGATCTTGCCGCCGGAGACGTCTTCGAGCCCGGCGATGAGGCGCAGCAACGTGGACTTGCCGCAGCCGGACGGACCGACAAAGACGACGAATTCGCCGTCATTGATATCAAGATCGATCGACGGGATGACCTTTGCCTCACCGAAGACCTTGGACACGTTCTGAAGGGAAATGCTGCCCATGTTTGTCGTTCCTTATTTCACGGCGCCGAAGGTCAGGCCGCGCACGAGTTGCTTCTGCGAGAACCAGCCGATGACGAGAATGGGGGCGATCGCCATCATCGAGGCGGCCGAGAGTTTTGCCCAGAACAGCCCCTGCGGCGAGGAGAAGGAGGCGATGAAGGCCGTCAGCGGCGCGGCATTGGTGGTGGTCAACCGGATGGTCCAGAAGGATTCATTCCAGGCAAGAATGACGTTGAGGAGCAGCGTCGAGGCAATGCCGGGCACCGCCATGGGTGTCAACACATGCACGATCTCGTTCCACAGCGAAGCGCCATCCATGCGCGCGGCTTCCAGGATCTCGCCGGGAATTTCCCGGAAATAGGTATAGAGCATCCAGATGACGATCGGGAGGTTGATGAAAGTCAGCATGATGGTGAGGCCGATGCGGGTATCGAGCAGACCGGCATTGCGGAAGATCAGATAGATCGGCACCAGCACGGCCACCGCCGGCATCATCTTGGTGGAAAGCATCCACATCAAAATGTCCTTGGTGCGCTTGGTCGGCGAGAACGCCATGGCCCAGGCAGCGGGAATGGCGATGATCAGCGCGATGATCGTCGAGCCGAGCGACAGCACGACCGAGTTCATGAACGGTTTGAAGTAATCGCGCTGGGTCTGGACCGTCACGTAATTCTCAAGCGTGCCCGACGGAATGAGGCTGAAGCCGGCGATCGCCTCCGGCTCGGTCTT
>NZ_JBHVSU010000004.1:0-420563 GCF_042885035.1 Agrobacterium sp. NPDC058088
GGAACTGAATTTAAAAGGAAATTTGAGATTAGTCATACAGATTAATCAATTTTAACGCCTTTGGCCGTGCAAACGATAAGCAGGACGGGCCTTCCCCTATATGGGGTTTCCATTTCGCAATTAAAGGACGCGGGCGACCTTAAGGGATATCAGTCGGAAGACGGGCTGAAACGGGCAACCAGGGCATGTGCATTACCGGGATAGGTGAAGCGCACATAGGTCACGGCACCGGAATTGCTCCAGGTGCGACGCTCGACCACAAGACAGGCCTGCCTGTCTGAGATGCCGAGCAGACGCGCGATCTCCTTCGATGGCGACTCGGCGCTGATCCGATGTTCGGCAGTACTCCACGGAACATGGCCGAGCAGCCAGGGCCCCGGCGCGATTTCAGTAAAGTCGGTTTCAGCCGCTTCCGGCACTGCCGTCAGACTGATGAGGCGCTGCTCGACGCAGAATTCGCGCGCGCCGGCAAAATGGATGCAGAGAATGTCAAGCAACGGTGTTCCGACGGAAACATCCAGCCGCTCACGATCCACGCTTTTTGCACTGCGTCTATCGCGCCCCACGATCTTGAAGCCATATTCGAGGCCAAGGGATTCGACTTCCGCCCCGATGTCATGAATTTGGAGGACCGCAGACTGGATCTGCGGCTGACGAACGAAACTACCTGACTTTTTGCGGCGTTCGATCAAACCGGCCTTGGCGAGCTGGCCCATGACTTTATTCACCGTCATCCGCGAACAGTGATATTGATCAGCGAGGTCTACCTCGAAAGGCAGCCGGTGGCCCGGCGGCCATTCTCCTGAAACGATCCGGCCCTCTATATCGCTGAGGATACGCTGGTGAAGGGTCTGTCCGGCCGATGCTTTCGTCACGTCCGCAGTACCTTTCCCCATTGGCTTTTTTCCGTTTCCGTCGAGCCCATATCAGCTATCGAGGAGTTCGACTATGACCTCGTTGAAACGTGCCGATATTTCGCGGCGGTGGATATGCCGACCGGCTTGCACCTGTTTCTTGCCGCGCACCCAGACGGAATCGACGCCGACACCGCCCGCAAACATCCACTGATCGAGAATTTGGGATATT
This sequence comes from Agrobacterium sp. NPDC058088, assembly GCF_042885035.1. Taxonomy (NCBI): domain Bacteria; kingdom Pseudomonadati; phylum Pseudomonadota; class Alphaproteobacteria; order Hyphomicrobiales; family Rhizobiaceae; genus Agrobacterium; species Agrobacterium sp. NPDC058088. The sequence goes on from NZ_JBHVSU010000004.1 coordinate 1,087, forward strand.
GAAAGATAAGGAACGGCGGAAATATCAAGGGCCACAAAGTCAGCGCTTTTCCCGCTTTCCAAGCCATTTGGCGACGCCAGAGCCCTGCCACCGCCTTCAAGCGCCTGTCGGAAGAGTTTTTCTCCGGTAGAATGGCCGGCATCGGCGATGACATTGCGTGCCCGATTCGAGAGGCGCTGCGAATATTCAAGCATTCGCAACTCTTCCGGCACTGAAATCAGAATATTGGAGTCGGATCCGACACCGTAATGCCCACCTTCGGCAAGAAAGACCGGAGCCGGGAAGATGCCGTCGCCGAGATTGGCCTCCGTGATCGGGCAGAGGCCGGCAATCGCACCGGTCTTTGCCATGCGTCTCGTTTCGGTTTCCGTCATGTGCGTCGCATGGATAAGGCACCAGCGGCCATCGACTGGCGCATTGTCCAGCAGCCATTCCACCGGCCGCGCACCGGAAAAAGCGAGCGAATCGTCCACTTCCTTCGTCTGTTCCGCCACATGAATATGGATCGGTCCGTCTTTTGCCAGCGGCTCGATGGATGCCAGCTCGGCGCCGGTCACGGCGCGGAGGCTATGCGGCGCGATACCGAGTGTAGCACCCGGCAATTTCTCCACTACGCCTTGCGCGCCCTGCATCAGCTTACCGTAACTGTCGAGCGAATGAATGAAGCGTTTCTGTCCGTCGATCGGCGCCTGACCGCCGAAACCGGAATGGGCGTAAAAGACTGGCAGCAAGGTGAGGCCGATGCCCGTTTGCGAAGCGGCAGCCCCGATACGCTCCGCCATTTCGGCAATATTGCTGTAATGCGAGCCGTCGCTGTCATTATGCAGGTAGTGGAATTCACCGACCCGACCGAAACCCGCCTCCAGCATTTCCATATAGAGCTGAGCGGCGACCGCCTCGACATGATCTGGCGTCATGGAGAGCGCAAATTTATACATGACGGTACGCCAGCTCCAGAAACTGTCGTCACCGGGACCGCGAGTTTCAGCAAGCCCGGCCATAGCGCGCTGAAAGGCGTGGCTGTGGAGATTGGGCATGGCCGGAACGATGACGGCGTGACGCTCATCCTGCGACTGGGGGGAAGCACCGGTTTCGACGGATGAAATAACGCCGTCCTTGCAGATAATGCGAACATCCGTCGCCCATCCACCCGCCAGAAGCGCTGCGCCCGCGTGAATTGCCGTCATGCCACCCTCTCCTTTGGTTCTTTCCGGCAAGGCCATTTCAAACCCGAAATTGCGGCTTGCCAAGCCGATTATTATGTATATACATTTAAGCCATAAAGGAAAGGCGAAAAGCAAATGCCAGGGAACAAATCTGCAAATGGAATGGCGACCGGGAACGCCACGGCTTTGTGGCGCAATGCCCGGCTGGCGACTTTCGATCCTGCCATGGATGGAATCGGCGCTGTCGAAAATGCCGCCATTGCCGTGCGTAACGGCCGCATTGCCTTTGCGGGCCCAGAAAGCGATCTGCCTGCTGATCTCGCGACGACCGATGAGACCACCGATTGCGGCGGCCGCTGGATCACACCCGCCTTGATCGACTGCCACACCCATCTCGTCTTCGGCGGCAATCGCGCCATGGAATTCGAGATGCGGCTGAATGGCGCCACCTATGAAGAGATCGCCAAAGCGGGCGGCGGCATCGTTTCTTCGGTGCGCGACACGCGCGCCCTTTCGGAAGAGGTTTTGGTGGCGCAGGCCCTGCCGCGTCTCGACACGCTTCTTTCCGAAGGTGTTTCCACCATAGAGATCAAATCCGGTTACGGTCTCGACATCGAAACCGAACTGAAGATGCTGCGCGTTGCACGCAGGCTCGAGACGCTGCGGCCCGTGCGCATCGTCACCAGTTATCTCGCCGCACACGCGACACCCGCGGACTACAAGGGTCGCAACGCCGACTATATTAACGAAGTCGTTCTGCCCGGGTTGGAAAAGGCCCATGCGGAAGGGCTGGCGGATGCGGTGGACGGTTTTTGCGAAGGCATCGCTTTTTCTGTCGCGGAGATCGACCGGGTGTTCGCCGCGGCAACGCAGCGCGGACTTCCTGTCAAGCTACATGCCGAGCAGCTTTCCAATCTCGGCGGTGCAGAGCTCGCTGCCTCCTACAACGCGCTTTCGGCCGATCATCTGGAATATCTCGACGAGGCTGGTGCGAAGGCGCTGGCAAAAGCGGGAACCGTGGCCGTGCTTCTGCCCGGCGCCTTTTATGCGCTCAGGGAAAAGCAGCTGCCGCCGGTGCAGGCGCTGCGGGATGCCGGAGCCGAGATCGCGCTTGCAACGGACTGCAACCCCGGCACGTCGCCGCTTACCTCGTTGCTCCTGACCATGAATATGGGCGCCACGCTTTTCCGCATGACCGTGGAAGAATGCCTGACGGCAACCACACGTCATGCGGCAAAGGCGCTCGGACTGCTTGCGGAAACCGGCACGCTGGAAGCCGGAAAATCCGCGGATTTTGCCATCTGGGATATCGAGCGCCCGGCCGAGCTTGTCTATCGAATCGGCTTCAATCCGCTCCATGCCCGCATTTTCAAGGGACAGAAGGTTTCCCCATGACCATGAAAACCATCACGCTTCATCCGGGCGCCGTGACGCTTGCTGAGCTTGCCGCAATCTACTGGGAAAACGGCACGGCAAAGCTCGACCGCTCCTTCGATGCGGGCATTGAGAAGGCAGCGGCCCGCATTGCCGAAATCGCCGCCGGCAATGCGCCGGTCTACGGCATCAATACCGGTTTCGGGAAACTTGCCTCCATCAAGATCGACGCAGCGGATGTCGCGACGCTGCAGCGCAATCTCATACTGTCGCATTGCTGCGGGGTTGGCGCACCGCTTCCTGAAAATATCGTGCGGCTGATCATGGCGTTGAAGCTGGTTTCTCTCGGCCGCGGCGCATCCGGTGTGCGGCTGGAACTGGTTCGGTTGATCGAGGGCATGCTGGAAAAGGGCGTCATCCCCGTCATTCCTGAAAAGGGATCGGTCGGCGCATCCGGCGACCTCGCGCCGCTTGCCCATATGGCGGCAGTGATGATGGGTGAAGGCGAGGCCTTTTATGAAGGTGCGCTTGTTCCCGCCGGCGCAGCGCTTGCGAAGGCCGGGCTGACGCCGGTGGTTCTTGCGGCAAAAGAAGGTCTCGCTCTGATCAACGGCACGCAAACATCGACCGCACTGGCACTTGCCGGTCTTTTCCGCGCCCATCGCGCTGCACAGGCAGCGCTTGTGACCGGCGCGCTTTCCACCGACGCCGCCATGGGGTCGTCTGCTCCTTTCCACCCCGATATTCACAGCCTACGTGGTCATAAGGGCCAGATTGATGCGGGAGCAGCGCTTCGCAATCTGCTGGAAGGTTCGGAAATCCGCGTCAGCCATATCGAAGGCGACGAGCGGGTGCAGGACCCCTATTGCATCCGCTGCCAGCCGCAGGTCGACGGCGCCTGCCTCGATCTTCTGCGGCAGGTGGCCCGCACGCTGGAAATCGAAGCCAATGCGGTAACCGACAATCCGCTGGTGCTTTCAGACAATTCCGTCGTTTCCGGCGGCAATTTCCATGCCGAGCCGGTCGCCTTCGCCGCCGATCAGACGGCGCTCGCCATCTGCGAAATCGGTGCAATCGCCCAACGCCGCGTGGCGCTGCTGGTCGATCCGGCGCTTTCTTATGGCCTGCCGGCGTTTCTTTCCAAAAAACCGGGCCTGAATTCTGGCCTGATGATCGCCGAAGTCACATCCGCCGCGCTGATGAGCGAGAACAAACAGATGGCGCATCCGGCCTCGGTCGATTCGACACCGACATCGGCGAATCAGGAAGACCATGTGTCGATGGCCTGCCACGGTGCGCGTCGGTTGCTGCCGATGACGGACAATCTCTTTGCCATTCTCGGGATCGAAGCGCTTTCAGCCGTGCAGGGCGTGGAGTTGCGTGGGCCGCTGAAAACGAGCCCAGAATTGCAAAAGGCAATTGCCGCGTTGCGTGCCGTAGTCCCGTCACTGGAGGAAGACCGCTATATGGCACCGGATTTGAAGGCTGCAGCGGAGCTCATTGCGTCCGGCGCGCTGGTTTCGGTGATTTCTGGCGGCATTCTGCCGAAGCTGGAGGTTTGAGAATGATGCACGTTTTATCCTCCTCCTCCAACTCTGGTCGTGCACTGGGTTTGCCCCCCTCTGCCCTGCCGGGCATCTCCCCCTCAAGGGGGGAGAACAGATGCCGTGCCCGCTCGTTCAATAGATACAGAGTTATCCGCTTGCCGATCTCCCCCCTCAAGGGGGAGATGCCCGGCAGGGCAGAGGGGGGTAACCCCACGGCAAAGAGGGGCAATCGATGAACACGCCCTTCACGCTTCATCAAGGCACCTCGCCGATCATCCTCGGGCTGCCCCACACCGGCACGGATGTACCAGCCGACATTTGGGATCGTCTCAACGACAACGGCAGGCTCCTCGCCGATACGGACTGGCATATCCATGAGCTCTATGACGGGCTTATCGAGAATGCGACGACGGTTCGGGCGACGTTCCATCGTTATGTGATCGACGCCAACCGCGACCCGGCGGGGGTGAGCCTCTATCCTGGCCAAAACACGACCGGTCTCGTTCCTGAGACTGATTTCGATGGTAAGTCGATCTGGACTAAAGGGCAGGAGCCCACAGAGGGCGACATCGCCTATCGCCTTGAAAACTTCCACGCGCCTTATCACGCCGCCCTTGGGGCGGAAATCGAACGGGTCAAATCCATCCATGGCATCGCCATTCTCTATGATTGCCATTCGATCCGCTCGCATATCCCCTTTCTGTTCGAGGGCAAGCTGCCGGATTTCAACATCGGTACGGATATGGGCAAGACCTGCGATCCGGCGATCGAGAAAATCGCCGTTGAGGTCACCGCTGCGGCACAGGGTTATGACAGCATTCTGAACGGCCGCTTCAAAGGTGGCTGGACGACGCGCCATTACGGAAATCCGAAGACCGGCGTGCATGCCATTCAGATGGAGCTGGCGCAGTCCACCCATCTTCAAACCGAGCACCCGCCTTTTGCCTATGACACGGGCAAAGCCGAACGGCTCCGCGCCCATCTCAAGACCATTCTCACGCGCATGGAACAATTTGCGCTCGACACAAAATGATAAGGGGAAAGCACATGAACAATCCACGCCACAATATTCGCGATGTCCGCGCGCCGCAGGGCACTGAACTCAATGCCAAAAGCTGGATGACGGAAGCGCCGCTGCGCATGCTGATGAACAATCTCGATCCTGACGTCGCCGAGCGCCCGCATGAGCTTGTCGTTTATGGCGGCATCGGCCGCGCCGCCCGCACCTGGGACGATTTCGACCGCATCGTCGCGACGCTGAAGGATCTGAACGAGGATGAAACCCTCATCGTACAGTCCGGCAAGCCGGTCGGCGTGTTTCGCACCCACAAGGATGCGCCGCGCGTCCTGATCGCCAACTCCAACCTGGTGCCGCATTGGGCGAACTGGGATCATTTCAACGAGCTGGATAAGAAGGGCCTTGCGATGTATGGCCAGATGACGGCCGGTTCGTGGATTTACATCGGCACGCAGGGCATCGTGCAGGGCACCTATGAAACCTTCGTGGAAGCCGGCCGCCAGCATTATGACGGCAACCTGAAGGGCAAATGGATCCTGACCGGCGGTCTCGGCGGCATGGGCGGCGCACAGCCGCTGGCTGCCGTCATGGCCGGCGCCTGCTGCCTGGCCGTCGAATGTGATGAAACCCGTGTCGATTTCCGCCTGCGTACCCGTTATGTCGATGCGAAGGCCCACACACTCGATGAGGCGTTGGCGCTGATCGACCAGTGGACCAAGGCAGGCGAAGCGAAATCCGTCGGCCTGATCGGCAATGCCGCGGAAATTTTCCCGGAACTCGTCCGTCGCGGCGTTCGCCCCGATATCGTCACCGACCAGACCTCGGCGCATGACCCGGTCCATGGCTATCTTCCCGCCGGATGGACCGTTGCCGAATGGCGCGCCAAGCAGGAAAGCGACCCGAAGGCCGTCGCCGCTGCCGCCCGCACCTCGATGAAGGTGCATGTTCAGGCCATGGTCGATTTCTGGAACGCCGGTGTCCCAACGCTTGACTACGGCAACAATATTCGCCAGGTCGCCAAGGATGAGGGGCTGGAGAACGCATTCGCCTTCCCGGGCTTCGTGCCTGCCTATATCCGCCCGCTTTTTTGCCGGGGCATCGGCCCGTTCCGTTGGGCCGCCCTTTCTGGTGACCCGGAAGATATCTACAAGACCGACGCCAAGGTGAAGGAACTGCTGCCTGATAACAAGCACCTGCACAACTGGCTGGACATGGCGCGTGAGCGCATCGCATTCCAGGGCCTGCCGGCGCGCATATGCTGGGTCGGGCTTGGCGACCGCCATCGGCTGGGGCTTGCCTTCAACGAAATGGTCAAGAACGGCGAACTGAAGGCACCAATCGTCATCGGCCGCGACCATCTCGACTCGGGCTCGGTCGCTTCGCCCAACCGCGAAACTGAAGCAATGAAGGACGGTTCGGATGCCGTTTCCGACTGGCCGCTCCTCAACGCTCTGCTCAACACCGCATCCGGTGCTACTTGGGTATCGTTGCACCACGGCGGCGGTGTCGGCATGGGCTTCTCGCAGCATTCCGGCATGGTCATCTGCGCCGACGGCACCGATGATGCGGCACGCCGGCTGGAGCGCGTGCTGTGGAACGACCCGGCAACCGGCGTCATGCGCCATGCCGATGCCGGTTATGACATCGCCGTGGAATGCGCCAAGGAGCAGGGCCTGCGCCTGCCCGGCATTCTGGGTAATTGATTATTGTGCCGCGCGGTCCATCGCCGCGCGGCTTTCGCCTTCCGCAAACCAAGCCGGACGACTAGTATCCAACCCGCTCCTCCGTCTGAAACTTCCGAGTCGATTTTCTCGTTGTTACTGTCGCTCAGGCATAACGGTTCATTTTCGCGCCGACTATAACGCGGCGAGCTTTGATGGAGTGCGGAAGATAAGCATGGCACCACGACGTATCTCATTTGGCCTTTCCTTTTTGATTGGTGCAATTTTTCCCGCTTTCTCTTTCACCGTCGCTGCAGCCTCCGAAGCCCAAAAGGCCGTTCCGGTAAGAATTGATGTCGGCGGATACAAGCTGAACAGCCTGTTGATCGAACCGCAGAAAAAGGAAGACCTGCCGCCGATCGTTTTCCTGCACGGCGCGAGTGCAAGTCTTTATGATCCGCTATTTTCCTTCGCGGACAAACTGCGCGGCCGCGCAAGACTCCTATTCATAGACAGGCCGGGCCATGGCGGCTCCGACACTGGCGGCAGGGACAATATTCTGCCGGATGGGCAGGCTGATGCCGTGGCTCAGGTGATGAAAAAGCGCGGCATCCACAAGGCCATCATCGTCGGCCACTCCTTTGGCGGCGCCATCACCGCGGCATTCGCGCTTCGCCACCCGAAGATGGTGTCCGGCCTGGTGTTTCTTTCTCCTGCGGTTTACCCTTGGCCGGGAGGAATTGCCTGGTATTACACGGCAGCAAGCGCCCCGGTGACTGGCCCGCTTTTTTCGGCCTTCGTCGCGCCACCGGCGGGTTTCCTCGCACTCGACCAGGCGACGCGCGGGGTTTTTGCTCCTAACAAGCGTCCCCCAGACTATATCGAGGCAACCCGAGCATGGGCGGCATTGCGGCCGAAAGCTTTTCGCCATAACGCGCAGGAAGTTGCCGCGTTGAATGCATGGGCGCGGAGCACCGCGCCGAATTACTCCAAGATCAAGGCGCCTACCATCATCATAACCGGCGACACGGACAATGTGGTTTCACCAGAAATTCACTCTCGCCAGCTAGCACGCGATATCGACAAGTCGGTCCTGATCGTTGTGAAAAATCTCGGACACAAGTCAGACTACGTTGCGCGTGATCTTGTTGTCGAGGCGATCGAGAAACTCGCCGGAAAAAGGGTCGATCTACACACAGCGCAAAAGCGGCTTGAAGAACTTATCGCCGGCGATGGGAACTAACGCCCTCCTATCCAGCCGAACGCCTAGGGAATGCAGAAGATGAGGCACCTCCAAAAAAGCACCTACACGTCAATGCCCTGGAAAAATGGCGGCGGTGTAACAACCGAGATCATCGTTCATCCCGCAAACGCCTCGATGGCGGATTTCGACTGGCGCATCAGCATGGCCAACGTTGCGCAAGACGGGCCATTTTCAATATTTCCAGGGATTGACCGCACGCTCTGCATCCTCCAGGGGAACGGTATGAGCCTCGGTATAGACGCGCATGCGCCTGTAGCGTTGACCACGGAGAGCGACCCCCTGCCCTTCGCTGCGGATGTTCCGGTAGACGCCGTTTTGACGGATGGTCCCATCGTCGATCTCAATGTCATGTCTCGTCGCGGACACTATGCGCATTGCGTCGAAAGACACCGCGGCGCGCTCACTGTTCATTCAACTGTTTCAACGGTGACATTAATTTTTGCCACTGATCCTGTCAGCGTCTCATCGACCGGAGAAACCATGCATCTGCAACCACGCGACAGCCTTCTGCTCGAGCCCGGTGCCGGATTTGCCGTAAACGGCGGTGAAGGGAATGGTCGTTTCTTCGTCGTGATGTTTGATCAGGTCTAAAGCTGCGTCCTCTCAATCAAGCCCAAGCGGATCGGTAACCCGTGGCCATAACCCAAGGCTCGCCTTGCGGTAGGGCGTTTTTGCCGGATCGGTGGGATAGGAGGTGGGGGCTGCTATATAAACGATCTCCGCCGCGATGGGCGCGAAACCCGCGTGAAAGTGGTTGGTGGACTTGACGAGCAGAGCGTCTTTTTTCGCAAAATCGATCCCGAGATTGGAAAAGATATCCGGCTCATAAGTTTGCGTTCGGCTGGTGATGAGAATGATATCGATTTCGGTGCCGATCGGCCGGACGACGGCGGCGCGGCCGAGCGTGACACGGCTGTTGCGAAAACTCTGCCAACCGGCTTCGACCGTCCGCATGACCTTGATCCGGAAATCAAGCGGCTCCCCCCCTTGCGGACTGGATTTGCCGCCGATGCGCAAATCGATCTCCGCTCCCTCGCCCGCAGCGTGACAGAAGGACACTGCAATCGGATCCCAAATGGTTGCGACGGCGAAATTGTCCATGCCGCGCTCCACCATGCGCCGCAGAATATGTGTGGCGTCGCCGGCGACACCGCCGCCAGGATTATCCCAGATGTCCGAAACAACGACCGGCTTCTCCGGATTGTTGCTGCGAATGGTGAGAACAAGGTCCAGACCCGATTCCGTATCCAGCATCGGCATCGCGGTCAGTTTCCGCATCGCATAAAGCTCACGTCCGAGTTCTTCGGCCAGTGCATCACCCTTTTGCTTGTCATTGTCGGTGACGACAACGATACGGGTTCCCATATCCGGCACGTCGCCGGCCATGAAACCGTGAATGACGGAAATGGACAGGATACCGTCTTTGCCCTCCATCGCCTTCAATCGGTCGACATAAGAGCGCATCGGTTCGCGGCTGGTCGGGTAGATGGTGATCATACGGCAATCGAAGGTGGAGATGACCGGACTGATCTCCCCCCGAAGCGTGCGCAGCGCCATTTCCACGACATGCTCACCGCGCTCTTCGAAATCCGTATGGGGGAATTCCAGAAACGTCGCCATGATATCGAGATTTTTGACCCGAAGCGCCGTTAGATGACTGTGGGGATCAAATTCTGCCGCGACCAGCACATCCGGCCCGACCATTGCCCGGATGCGGGATAGAAAATCTCCTTCCGGGTCGTCATAACCCTGCGCCACCATGGCGCCGTGCAGGCCAAGCACCACGGCATCCACCGGCAGTGCAGCGGCAAGCTCGGCAAGAATGGTATCCCGCAGCGTTTCATAGGTCTGCCGCTGAATGAGACCCGCCGGTTCCGCCCAGCAGGACGTGCCTTCGATCACCGTAAACCCTTCCGCTTTCCCGCGGCGGCGCAGAATAGGCACGGGCGACGAGCAGAGTGTCGGCGTTTCCGGATGCTCCCCCGGACCGGCATAAAAAGCCGCGCGAAATGCGTCCATATCCGTCGGAACGGGTGAAAACGTATTGGTTTCAGTGGCGAGCGACGCCGTGAAGATGCGCATGTCTTTCGATTCTCGTTGCCGGTATCTGCATTCTCGCAGCTTCCGATTCATAATTTAATTAGCCGGGTAATTTTACCAGACCGTTCCCCGTGCCGCGACCTGTTCCACCCGGGTTACAACGCCATTTCGATGGAACACCATCCGGTCGAACAGATTGCTGACGACGCAGGTGTGGTTCGGTACGACTTGAACCACATCACCGATTTCAGGTCGGCTCGAAACGCAGCCGGATAGATCGACAACCGCGTGTTCTTCCGAAAGTGAAGTGATTTTTGCGCCTTCATAACCTTCGATCAGCCCATAATCGGTGAAACCAAGAAGATCCGAGGTCAGGGCCTTGGAGCCGCAATCCAGCACTGCCCGATCGGCCGTCGGTTTTGATACGACGGTGGCGAGAACATGCATCGCAAGATCCCAAGCGCTACAGTGCCCGGCGCGCAGCATCGAACGGTCATTATAGACATAGGTGCCGGCCCGATGTTCGGTGGCGGAAGGAACAAGATGGGCGGAATAGAAATCCGGTGAGCCGCCGCTGGATCGAACTGGGCAGTCTATGCCCTTTGCCGCAAGCAATGCCATGGTCCTGCGAATGAAGTTTTCCACCGTCTCGGCGCCGCCCGGTGCCGGATAGGTCAAAATGCCCTTGAATATGAGGCCCGGTGCCGCGACGATCTGTTCCGCAAGCGCCAATGCCGCTTCCGGCGTCTGCACGCCGCAGCGCTTGCCACCCGTATCGCATTCGACCAGAACGGCCAGCGGTCTTTCCGCATCAAATGTATCCGCAAGACCGGCAATCGTCACGGAGCTGTCGGCCACGACACTCAGCCTGCCGATGCGTGCATTCAGCGCCTTCAGCCGTGAGAGCTTGACCGCACCGAGAATATTGTAAGTGATCAGAATATCCTCGAAGCCGGCATCCGCAAAAACCTCCGCCTCGCTGACCTTCTGGCAGTTGATGCCGATCGCACCCGCCTGAAGCTGCTGCTTGGCAATGGCTGGTATCTTGTGCGTCTTGATATGCGGCCGAAAGGCCTTGCCATGCGCATCAAGATACGATTGCGCCTTGAGGATATTGGCTGCGAGCCTGTCCTCATCAATAACGGGCATGGGCGTCGAAATCGCATTGAGGGCTGTGCCCGCATCCGGCCAGGGATAGCTCATCATCTACTCGCAAAATTGTAAAACGGGGGCCTCAAACCAGCGGTTTATAGGCGATAACGTCCATTTCCACCTTGGCGTCCACCATCAGCGGCGATTGAACGGTCGAGCGCGCCGGCGGATGATCGATGAAATGTTTCTGGAAAACAGCGTTAAAGCTCGAGAAATCCCGGGCATCATCCAGCCAGACATTCACCTTGACCACATCGGCCAGCGTACAATCGGCAAGCGCCAGAACATCCCTGATATTCGCGACGACCTGCTCGGTCTGCGCTACGATGCCTCCAGTTACCACCTCGCCATCGACGGTAGGAACCTGGCCTGAGACGTAAACGAAATCGCCCGCACGCACGGCCTTGGAAAAGGGCCGGCGCTGTCCACCAGCCTGATTGTCCGCCGCCTCGTACCTAATCAGCTTCTGCTTTTCCACAAGACCTCGCAAATTATTTTCATAATGTTACAATATTTCGAGCTTTATAGCCCGTTTCGCGTCGTATTTCCACAACTGATGTAAATTATTTAGCAAACAAGCTTTCATAGACGTCATCTGGCCATCGATGACCAGTTTTTATGTACAATCAGGAAATATACCCGTCGTCCGCTGAAAGCGGAAGGCAATGCGCGCCTTCTATTATAGCGAGCTGCTGTTGCCGACATCACGCAAGTCGCCGGCACGCCAGCACGCAAAGTTTGCCGCGGCTAACACGGTGCGTGATAGGTCCTCGCGACCGCGGGAGACTATATGCTCTCGCTGGCCTTTAAGCCGTTCAACCCTGGGCGGAAACCCTGTCCGTTGTTGAGCCGATCCTATCCGTAACGGCCTGCGCGATCTTCTGCGCCTGCACGCGAATATCTGGAACAGCCGTTATCTCCCAAAAACGTCCCGCCGTCAGCGCACCCGCGGCGAAAAGACCGGGCCAGCTCTCCCCATCCCTTTGTAACAAACGGGACTGGTCATCTACCTCGACGCCCAGGCCGAAGGGATCGAGCAAGAGAACCTCGTCATCCCGCATGGTTTCCAGAAGGCGAGAATGGCCAATACCTGCGCGTTCCATGCCTGTACAATTAATCACCCAATCGACCTGCAGCTCTTTCAGTATCTGCGTGTGCCTGCGGCGATAACGCAAGGTGACCCCTTCCGCCTCTTCATCGATCGAGCGAAGGTAACCCGCGTGGATCTCGAGAACACCCTCCAAAAGCAACTTTGCGAAAGCACCGGAAACCTCAGGCGCAATGCGGTGCCGGTGAATATTCCACCATGGCAGGGCATGTCGAAGAAAGCGGCTGCGCTGCGCTGCCGTAAGGCTCTGCCAGAGCGCTTGCGTTTTCGGCCGTAAACCATCCATTACGGCGCGCCATGGTGCTCCCTCTCTCACCTGCCTGCGCAGGCTCTGCAAAATCAGGCTGATCTCGGTCGTCCCGTGAGGCAGAGATACTTCCGCAGGAGGCAATGGCGGGCTGACATGCGGGTGCGGCACCAACCCGCGGCGGGACAGGACATGGATTGGGCCCCAATGCCCCTTCCCGCGCAGGGTCAAAACCTGATCAATCATCGTCAGGCCTGAACCCAGAATACAGATTCGATCACTAGCTTTGACTTTGGACAGCCATCCCGGTTGCCAGCAATGGCTGATAATCCGGCGCGGTTCACCTTCATCTTTTGCGACAGTTTGCACCGGCAAACTCGCCGAGCCGACACCGAGACATAGGATCACATTCTTTGCATTCAGCTGCTCATCATTTTCGAGGACAAAGGAAAAGCCACCCGCGCCGTCGGGCCGACAGGATGAAGCTTTGGCCCGGATGAAATCCACCCTCGCCCGCTGCTCCCTGCTTCTCAGCAAGTTTGCCAGCCTGTCTCGCAGATAGAGGCCATAGTCACCGCGCGAGGCAAAAGCCAGGGGGTCTGTGGTGATACCGTTTTCCCCTAGCCAATCGACGAAGTCGTTCGGCCGATCAGGAAAGACGCTCATTCTTCCCGCCGGCACATTCAGCCGGTGATAGGGCAGCTCTGTACGATAAGCAGTACCACGCCCGAAATCCGATTCGTCACCGACGATGGCGATGGAGGCCTCCGCCGGCAGGGACGATAAAAGATGGGCGGCGGTACAGATGGCCGAGAAACCCGACCCGACAAGAGCGACATCATAGGACATATATTCCTCCAACCTGCGACAGTCCAGGACGGCCGACCGACAAGCGCGGCCGAACAATACCCTAGTCAGCAAGTAGAGATTAAACACATGCCAATGTCCACCCCACACTTCCTGCCATTATAATTCTCGAAGCGGGTAGCCAGTCGAGCCTGAAGTTAGCCGCGGCTAACTTTGAAAATGACGCGAAGAGCATGCCAGAAATATCCGGATTTCACGTCTCCATATACTCACAAAAGAAAAGTTAGCCGCGGCTAACCGTCAAACGGTCACAAAAAGCAAATGTGATTCTTCCACAATGCTTTAGCGGCGGTTTCGCACCTGAGAAAAAAGCCTATTGCGCCGAAAAGAGAATCGGCGCTTATATCTCAGTTGCGGAAAAAACCGCCTTTTTCGAAAAAAACCGCTACTGCAATTTTGAGCGAAAGAAGACCGATGACACAGAGTGCCGATTTAAGACGTGCCGCAGGAGCACCTGACCTGACGAGTCTTATACAACAGCATTCGGCTGCGTTGTCAGCCCAATTGCAGGCTCATAATGCAAATACATTTTCCCCGCATACCGAAAAGAGCATGCGGCATTTTTCTCCAGCCGAAACCGCACGATTAATTGGCATCGGCGAGGCCTATCTTCGCCAGATCGCTTCCGAACGCCCCGAGCTCGATGCCGCCCAGGCGTCAGGCCGTCGTTCCTATTCTGTAGAGGATATGGACGAGATTAGAAAATTTTTGGACCAGGGTGCCCGCGGTACCCGACGTTATCTGCCGCATCGCCGTGAGGGTGAAGAGTTGCAGGTCATCGCGGTCATGAACTTCAAGGGCGGTTCGGGGAAAACCACGACCTCGGCGCATCTGGCGCAATATCTGGCGCTGCGCGGTTACCGCGTTCTCGCCATCGATCTCGACCCGCAGGCCAGTCTCTCCGCTCTCTTCGGCCACCAGCCGGAAATTGACGTCGGCCCGAACGAAACGCTTTATGGTGCGATCCGTTACGACGACGAGCGTCGGCCGATCGCCGAGATCGTTCGCGGTACCTATATTCCCAATCTCCATATCGTTCCCGGCAATCTGGAGCTGATGGAGTTCGAACATGATACGCCCCGTGCGCTGATGCGCCGTGCGCCGGGTGATACGCTATTTTTCGCCCGCATCGGCCAGGCCATCGCCCAGGCGCAGAATTTCTACGATGTCGTCGTCATCGATTGCCCGCCGCAGCTCGGTTATCTGACGCTTTCGGCGCTCACGGCTGCGACATCCGTTCTCGTTACCGTTCACCCGCAGATGCTGGACGTGATGTCCATGAACCAGTTTCTTGCCATGACCGGTGATCTTCTCGCCGAAATCGGCAGGGCCGGAGCGCGCTCGGACTACAACTGGATGCGGTACCTGATCACCCGTTTCGAACCGAGCGACGGGCCGCAGAACCAGATGGTCGCCTTCCTGCGCTCCATCTTCGGCGAAAACGTCCTCATCCACCCCATGCTGAAAAGCACAGCGGTTTCGGATGCCGGATTGACCAACCAGACACTTTTCGAAGTGGAAAGAACCCAGTTCACGCGGTCCACCTATGACCGTGCGCTGGAAGCCATGAACAACGTAAACGCTGAAATCGAAGGACTGATTAAAAAAGCGTGGGGTAGGGCAGCATGAGCAGAAAACAAATCTTCGCCAATCTTGGCACCCCGGCCGGCGACAGCAATGAGACCGCATCCGAGCGGTCACGTCCGCGTATCAGGCCCATTCTCGGCTCTCCTGAGCTGGTGACGGATGTTCTGAATTCTCCTGTCGGCATGATCGGCCAGTCGCTTAGCGAGGTATCGGAACGCGCCAAGCGCGCAGAAGAGATCGAAAAGCAGCTCGCGGAAGGTCTAACGATCGTTTCGCTCAATCCTGCCGATATCGATCCTTCCTTCATACCGGATCGCATGCCAGCCTCCGAAGAGGCGGATGCCGGACTGGTTGAAGCCATTCGTGAGCAGGGCCAGCAGGTTCCCATTCTCGTGCGCCCGCATCCCGATTTTCCGGGTCGTTATCAGGTTGCTTTCGGCCATCGTCGCCTGCGCGCCGTCTCCCGCCTCGGTATTCCGGTCAAGGCGGTCGTTCGTGATCTCAGCGACGAGCAGCTCGTCGTGGCCCAGGGACAGGAAAATAACGAGCGTCGCGATCTCACCTATATCGAAAAGGCACGCTTCGCCCAGAAACTGCAGATGCGGTTTCCGCGGGATACGATCATGGCCGCCATGTCGCTGTACAAGGGCGACCTTTCCAACATGCTGTCGGTTGTCGGCCGCATTCCTGAGGATCTGGTCGATCTCATTGGCCCCGCCCCGACTGTCGGCCGGCGTAACTGGATGGACCTGGCCGATCAGCTCTCCTCTTCACAGGTCAAGGAAGCGGCTCGTGCCTATGTGAAGGATGCTTCGGTTGCAGCCCTGCCATCGGAAGAACGCTTCAAATCGCTACTGGATTTTCTGAAGCCCAAAGCGCAGGCCAAAAAAGCCGGCGTTTGGTCATCAGAAACCGGAGGGCGACTGGCAAAGGTGGTCGAGAGCGACCGCAAGCTGGATATTTCTATCGACAAGAACGAAGCGCCGGAATTTGCCGAATTCGTTCTCGAACATCTTCAGACGCTGTTTGCCGAATACCGGTCCAAACAGTGAGTTTTAACGTGAACCACTAACAGGAGACGCATCACAAAAGAAAAAAGCCCCCGAACGTTGCCGCGCGGAAGCCTTTCTTTGATTTAAGCACCCGAAGAATCTCATTTCCGCGAATCATAGTCAAGAGTCTTGGCATCGAATTTTTCGGTGAGCGATTTTCTTTTGCCTTGTGAAAGGTGAAAGACATGGACAGCACATGTGTAACGACGCCCTTTGGGCGGCGAGCGATGTCCTTTGGCGTCCTCGCAACCCAGTTTGCCGCGCAAAAGGCCAGAAAAGTCGAAGCGGTCGACAAATGGAAACTCTATCGTTCGGTCTGCGAAGCCAGGCCTCTGCTCGGTGTGACCGACCGCTCGCTTGCGGTTCTAAACGCGCTTCTGAGCTTTTACCCAAAGAACGAGCTTTCGAGTGAAGCCGGTCTGGTGGTGTTCCCATCAAACACGCAATTGTCGCTGCGAGCGCATGGCATGGCCGAACAGACATTGCGCCGGCATCTTTCGGCGCTCGTCGAGGCCGGTCTTATCATTCGCAAGGACAGCCCGAACGGCAAACGTTACGCCCGCAAACACAGGGGAGGCGAGATCAGCGAAGCCTATGGTTTCTCACTGGCTCCGCTTCTTGCCCGCAAAACTGAAATCGAGGACCTGGCCGAGCGTATCATTCGCGAAAGGCTCGATCTTCAGCGGCTTCGTGAAAGCATCAGCCTTTGCCGCCGCGATATCCAGAAACTTTGCGACATGATTGCCGCGCGTGGTGACCTTAAAACCTTCGAGAGGTTTCAGACCCGTTACAACGCAATCGCAAACTCTCTTGGCCGCAATTCGAAGCCCGCAGAACTCAACGAAATCGCCGGATTCCTGGCCTCGTTGCGTGCGGAAGTGACCAACTATCTGGAAAATATTGAAAAATCGGAAAAAATGGGCGGCAATGACTGCCAAAATGAGCGGCTCATAAAGAATTCAGAATCCGAATCCATATCTGAACGGCCAGATTTGCGTGAAGCGGTTATAGTTGCACCTGCCAGCACCGCCATCGCCCAGCCGGCATATGTCCCACCCGTCAGTACGACGTCTTCACCACCATCGCCAAAGCCTGTTCTTCATAAGCAATTTTTTGTTCCTGATATTGTTTTGGTTTTGAAAGCTTGCCCAGACATCTCGCTCTATGCACCGGGTGGAGCGGTCACCGGCTGGCGTGACCTCGAAGTCGCGACCTCGGTGATCAGAACCATGTTCAACATCAGCCAGTCCGCCTATCAGGAGGCACTTACGACCTTCGGCCGACAGGGAACCGCGGCAATCCTCGCCTGCCTGCTGCAGAAGGCCGATCAGATTAGCTCGCTCGGCGGGTATCTGCGGAATCTGACGCGCAAGGCCAAGGACGGCGGTTTCGAGGTGCAGACCATGCTTCTGGCGCAGCTGCGCGGGCGTCAGGACAGAAGGGAGGCGGCTGTGGCGGGGTGAGGCCAACAAGGACCGGAAAATGGTCGTAGCTTGCGGAAAAACCGGCTGGAAGGTACATTAACGCCGTTTCCACAGGTACCCAAAGATTCGCGCGGCTGCCGATGTTGAGCGTCGAGCAGAGCTTCCTATGGTTAATGCGAAGTAATGAAAGTTAAGTGTCGATTAGCTTTCGTTTGCGTTTTTCCGTGATTGATTTCAAACGCTTGAGTCTGCAGGGTTTTTATGAAGAGTTGCCCCGACAGCGGCAGAAGAAGACATGTTTCGGTACCAATTGCCGTTCCGGACACCGCTGGTTGGAGCTTGACGTGTTGCCCTTGGCAGCACGATTAGATCCTTAGAAAAGGTCCTTCAACAGGAAGGCAATCTTTTCCGCGTCCCGTCAGGCGATTGAACCTTCTGGAAGGTTCCGCGTTTGAATAAATTGTTTCGAAGGATCGCTGCGCTGATGATTTTTCCTGATGATGTAGAACTGGCTATCGCTCTTTATATGGCGGACCATGCCTTGCCACGGCAGGCGGCCATTGCAAAACTCGTGAGAGCGGAGCTTGAAAAAACTGGCCATCTGCCCGGTGGCGAGGGTCGGCCCCCTGAAATCATCGATGGGCGGCCGAGCACGGACTATGTCCAATATCGCTCCTATCTTGAAGGAGATGCCTGAAAGGCGGCGGAACCAAAGCAGCTGCAGGCTGTTTAGACGCAAATAATTGCGCCCGGATATTTGCTTATGCCTCTCAGATCGTCTTTTCTCGTACCTGCGTTTGCCGTCTTGGCCGTAATGCCTGCAGCGGCCCAGCCAGTGGAGATCAGCACGCTGGAAACTTCCAAAACACCGAGCAACCAGATCGCGCCTCCACTCATCGGCCCAAACTACATTACCGATATTTCCGGAAAGAGGGTCCGGCTGGTCGGGCCGCGTTTTTATCCCGACAGCGCACGGGCTCTGAAATTTCCGGGACGGAGCTTGCAGCGCACCGCATCAACAAGCGAAGAAGCGCTGTCGCAACGGTGAGGGATAGTGGCGAGGAAACGGTTCTAGCGGACCTGTATCGGATGGCAGGGGCGGAATGAACACTGAAAACAAGACGTCCAGAGGTAAACCGGCGACTGACAGCTGGATAAGGCAGGAGGGTGAGGATGCCGAAAAGGCGAGCTTTCCCGAACTTTTCTTTGATCTGGTTTTCGTCTTTGCACTCATCCAGCTCTCCCATGCGCTTGCCAAGGATTTCGGGCCGACGGCGGCGCTTGAGGCCGGCATCCTGATCCTGTCGCTGTGGTGGTTATGGATACACACCACCTGGACCACCAATCTTTTGAAGACGGAGAAGGAGCCGGTCCGGCTGCTTTTATTCGCTCTGATGTTCGGCGGGGTTCTGTTGGCCATTGCCTTGCCGAAGGCCTTCGCGGAGCAGGGTCTCGTCTTTGCGCTGATCTATAGTGCCATGCAGGTGGGACGAAGCCTTTTTGCGCTTTACGCCTTCAAGGACGAAGATCGGCAGTCCTTCCTGGCCTTTGTGCGGGTAACGATATGGCTCACCATATCAAGCCTGTTCTGGCTGGCTGGCGGCCTGGTCGATCTCTCGGACCGAATTCTTCTCTGGGGCATCGCCCTTGCCATCGAATATGCCGGGCCCGCCTGCCGTTATGTTGTGCCGGGCGTTGCTTCCAGCGATGAGGACAGGCTTCATCTTTCCGGCGAACATCTGGCGGAGCGTTGTGCGCTCTTTGTCATCATCTGTTTGGGCGAAACCATCCTCACCACTGGCCGCACGGCAACGGAATATATGAATTCGGCTTTGACCTTCCTGGTCTTTTGCTCGGCCTTTGTCAGCACCGTGGTAATGTGGTGGATCTATTTTCACCATGGCCAGGAAGAGGCTTCCAGAAAGGCCGAGAATGCCGAAGAAAAGACGAAGATCGCGCAAAACCTCTTCAATTATGGGCATCTGCCCATCGTTGCCGGCATCATCCTGACGGCAGTGGGGGAGGATTTCAGTCTTTCCCATGCCCGTGAGGGCGCAATGATGCGGGAGGCTATCGCCATTCTCGGCGGCCCGGTTCTCTTTCTGGCGGGAAACATCGGCGTCAAGATCGCCGCCACCTATCAGCGACCCATTTCACATTTCGCCGGCGTTGCGGCGCTGTGCCTGCTTTTGCCGGTGCCGGGCATTCCGCTTTTCGTGCTGCAACTGGCAAGCACGGGAATTCTGCTCGCCGTTGCCGTTTGGGAATATCTGGCGCTGAAAAGTGCGGTGGCCAATGCCTGATCCTATAAGGATTGGTGAAGCTGGTGCTTCGCGGGCGAAAATGAGCAATTCGACATTCGCGTGGAATTTCAGAGGCGTCGGTAGGGCGCATTTTTTTGACTGTCGACCTATTGACCTCAACTATAGTTGAGGAATTATATCGGCTGCTCTTCAATGTGTTTCCGCATCTTCCGAGCGGAAATCGTTCCGGAAGCAGGAGCCAGAATGGAAAATACCATATTCAAACACAGCCTGTCGGTGGGGGATGTTGCGCGCCGCAGCGGTATTGCCGTTTCCACCATCCATTTTTATGAAGCGAAGGGGTTGATAGAAGGCTGGCGCACCGCCGGCAACCAGCGTCGTTATCACCGCGCCGTCCTGCGACGCATCGCCATCATCCGCATCGCGCAGCGTGCCGGCATTCAGCTCAGCATTATCAGGGACGCGATGGCTGATCTACCGCAAGACCGGGTGGCGACAACGGCAGACTGGCGCAGGTTCTCCCAGTCTTGGCGAGAAATGCTTCAGACTCGCATCAGCAATCTGGTGATGCTGCGAGACCAGTTGACCGGCTGTATTGGTTGCGGTTGCCTGTCGCTCGATGATTGTCCACTGCGCAACCCGAACGATGTTCTGGCTGATGACGGCGCCGGTCCGCGCCGCCTCGTATCCGCGGAATGAGCGGCTGAGCCGCTTCCTATTCGCTATCGACGGGAATCCAGACGCTGACGCTGCCGCAATCTGTGGGGAAGATACCCTTGCCGCTCTCATCCAGGGTTATCTCTTCCTTGCGGTGGCCGAGAAAATCGCGCCAGATCGATCCCCCACGTTCGGGGCCGAGGTCGGCCTGCTTTTCGCCCGGGTTGCCATTCGACATCACCACCACGCAGCCGGGCGCATCGGCAGTGCCGTGGCGGATAAAGGCGATGCAGCTGGCATCGTCGAAAATATCCGTCTGGGCTCCGTTGGCGAAGCGGCTGCGGGCTTCGATGAGCTTCGGCAGGCATTCGATGGCAGGCATGTCGATCTTATATTCGTTTCCGTCATTGCCGGTGTCGGTGTAACCAGTGCCGAACAGATCGGGATAAAAGACGCAGGGGACACCGTCTTCACGCAACAGGATAATCGCGTAGGCGAGCGGCTTGAACCAGGGCTCGACAGGCGCTTCCAGCGATTGCAGCGGCTGCGTATCGTGATTGTCGACCAGCGTGACCGCATGATCGGGAACGGCTGATACGAGCGAGCCGTCGAAGAGGCTGCGCATATCGAAGTCGCCGCCCTGTTTCGAAGCTTCGTGGAAACTGTGGTGAAGGGCGACGTCAAAAAGCATCAACTGTTTGTCGACCAGCTCGAGATAGCTTTTCAGCGCTTCCAGATCGGGGTGCCAATATTCTGCCACGACGAACAGATCGGGATCGACCGTCTCACGCATATGCCCCACCCAATCCCGGAAGAACCATGCCGGAATATGTTTGGCAGCATCGAGACGGAAGCCGTCGACCTGCACCTGCTCGGAGAGCCACCGGCCCCAATATTTGAGCTCCTCATAAACCGCCCGGTTGCGGAACTCGACGTCCGCGCCCATCAGATAATCGAAATTACCGTTTTCCTGATCGACTTCCTCATTCCATTCGCCGTCGCCATATTCGTTGACGAGGCGGAATATGCCGTCTTCAGTCGGCTCCTCGATGTGGTCGACACCGCTGAAGCACTTCAGGTCCCAGATAAATTTGGAATGTTTGCCGTTACGGCCGGGGAAGGTGAAGCGCGTATAGGCAAGCGCCGGGAAATCCGCATCGTCAATATCTGTGCGGTCTTCTGGATTGACGCGGCGAACCCGTACCTTTTCCTTCTCGTCGGCACCCATCTTGTGATTGAGAACGACGTCGTGAATGACACGGATGCCATTCTCTTTCAGCGTCTTGCCCGCATGCTCAAGGGCGCCACGATCACCATATTTGGTGGCGACGGTGCCCTTCTGGTCAAATTCGCCAAGGTCGAAGAGATCGTAGGTGTCATATCCCACCGAGTAACCGCCGGCGGCGCCCTTGTAGGCGGGCGGCAACCAGACATCGGTAATGCCCATTTTGGCAAGGCTTTCGGCCTTCTCGGCCACCTCGCTCCATAGTTTCCCTCCGTCCGGATAATACCAATGGAAGAATTGAAGCAAGGTGCGTCCGGCCATATGTCCCTCACGATGGTTAGCAGGTCGCGCCATAAACGGCCCGGTGGCGAAAGGGTTCCGCCGCCGGTGCCGCGCGATCTGCGATTGTGAGGCCGATGCGCCGGTTTATATCAGCCGGCTATTTCGAGCACCGCCGCGCCCGCCTGCAGATAGTCGCCTTCTTTGCCGATGAGGCGAACCTTGCCGGCTTTGGTGGCGACAATCTGCGTCTCCATCTTCATGGCTTCCATGACCGCCAGAAGATCGCCTTCGGAGACAGTGTCACCATCTTTTACCTTGAAGGATTGCAGAGTGCCGGAAACGGGGGCGGTGATTTCACCCTCCTTTTCCCTGGTAGCGGCCGCAGAAGTGGTTGCATTGCTTCCGCTAACTGTGCCGAGGCTGGAGAGTAGAATGTTCGGCAGCCCGACCGAAACACGCTTGCCGTCGATTTCGAGATAGGTGCGGGTCATCGACGGGTCGTCGGACGGTGTCGGGCGCTCCATAGCGTCGGGCATGGCGGCGAAATCGGTTTCGATCCAGCGGGTGTGAACCTTGAACCCATCCGTGCCGATGAAGTCGTCCGTCTCGATCGCGGCGCGATGGAACGGCAGTACGGTCGCTATACCCTCGATGCGGAATTCCTTCAGCGCGCGGCGGGCACGGCGCAGAACCTGATCTCGGTCGACACCGGTCACGATGAGCTTTGCCATCAGCGAGTCGAAGACACCAGGCACGCTGGAGCCGCTGACGACGCCGCTATCCATGCGGATGCCGGGACCGGAAGGCGCATCGAAAACCGAGATCGAACCGGGCGTCGGCAGGAAGCCGCGGCCAGGGTCTTCGGCATTGATGCGAAATTCCATGGAGTGCCCGCGCGGTTCGGGTGTTTCGAGGACACGCAGCTTCTGGCCTTCGGCAATACGGAACTGTTCGATGACGAGATCGATGCCGGTGGTTTCCTCGGTGACGGGATGTTCCACCTGCAGGCGTGTATTTACCTCAAGGAAGGAAATCGTGCCATCGACGCCGAGCAGGAATTCGACGGTGCCAGCGCCGGAATAACCGGCAGCAGCGCAGATCGCCTTTGCGGCCGCATGGATTTTCTGGCGCTGTTCATCGGACAGGAACGGCGCGGGAGCCTCTTCGATCAGTTTCTGATTCCGTCGTTGCAGCGAGCAGTCGCGAGTGCCGAGGACAAGCACATTGCCGTGTTTGTCGGCCAGAACCTGCGCTTCGATATGGCGCGGTCGGTCGAGGAAACGTTCAAGAAAACATTCACCGCGGCCAAAGGCGGCTGTCGCCTCGCGCACAGCGGATTCGTAGAGATCGGCGATCTCCTCCATCTTCCAGGCAACCTTCAGGCCGCGCCCGCCGCCGCCATGGGCAGCCTTGATGGCGACCGGCAGGCCGTGCTGTTCGGCAAAGGCGGTGACTTCCGCGGCGGAAGAGACGGGGCCATCACTGCCGGCAACCAGCGGCGCACCAACGCCCGTGGCGATGCGCCGTGCCTCGACCTTATCGCCCAGCGCCTCTATGACATGAGGGGCTGGACCGATCCAGATCAGGCCGGCATCGATGACGGCCTGGGCAAACTCCGCGCGTTCGGACAGGAAACCGTAACCGGGATGCACGGCGTCCGCACCGGCGCGTTTGGCAATCGCGATCAGCTTGGCGATGTCGAGATAGGTCTCGGTGGGGCGCACGCCCTCCAGCGCGTAGGCCTCATCCGCCAGCAGGACGAAAAGCGCGTCCTGATCGGGATCGGCATAAACGGCGACCGATTGCAGGCCGTAATCGCGACAGGCGCGGATGATGCGCACCGCGATCTCGCCGCGATTGGCAATCAGCACTTTTTTCATCGCTTTTCTCCTCGGAACTATGTGTTTTTGGCCGCGATTTCGGCAAAGGGGCCGATTGGGCGGAATTTGATTTTGGCGTTGACCGGGATCTGCCCGGCAAGATCGAGATGATATTCGGCTACTGCGCCGATGACGGGATAACCACCGGTCAGGGGGTGATCGGCAAGGAAAAGAACCGGCTGGCCGCTATGGGGAATCTGGATTGCGCCCGTTGCCGTGCCTTCGCTCGGCAATTCGGCGCTGTCCTGGCGTTCCACCGGCACGTCGCCGGCAAGGCGAATGCCGACGCGGTTCGATTGCGGGGTGACCTGCCAGAGCTGCCCGGTCAGCGTCTCGATACCCTTCTGCGTAAACCAGTCCGCTCTGGGGCCGAGAACGATATCCAATGTCACGATCTCGCCCATTGCCGGCGGCTCGAAAGCCGGAACCTCGTTGATCGATACGCTGGATAGACCTGACTTTTCGCCCTTAAGCGGCAGGATGGCACCTGCACCCACTGACTCGGGACCGACGACAGCCAGAGTATCAGTTGCAAAACTGCCGAGCACCGGCTCGACATCGAAGCCGCCGCGTACCGCAAGATAACTGCGCATGCCCTTGGGCGGCTGGCCGAAAGTGATCACGTCACCGGCTTCAAGGGAGACCGGGCCAGGGGTTTGGGCGAGGAAACCGCGGTCTGCCGTCCTGATCGTCACGGGGCAGGGGGCGCCGGTGATGCCGATAACGGCGCGGCTTGCACTTTTGAAGGAAAAGCCGCCGAGAGTCAGTTCGAGACAGGGCGTGTTGACCGGATTGCCGACGATACGGTTTGCGGCATTAAACGCACCACGATCCAGCGCGCCGGAGGCGGAGACACCCTGCCCGGTCTGGCCGAAACGGCCGAGATCCTGAAAGATGGCTGGCATTGGCGCGGCAAGCACCTCGAAATGCGGGCCATCCTTTCTTGGTACTTTCCTGTCCGGTGCCGGAGCTGGGATATCGACCGTTCGGCCGGCTTTGTCCATGTCGAAGAAACGCACACGGTAGCCCGGCTGAAACAGCGCGCCGGGCTCACGGTCGATGTCCCACATCTTCACCGGCGTGGTGCCGATGATCTGCCAGCCGCCGGGGCTGTTTTGCGGGTAGACGCCGCTGAAAGCACCGGCCAATGCTACGGAGCCGGCCGGAATACGGGTGCGCGGGCTTTGCCGCCGCGGCACATGCAGTGCCGGATCGCCGCCGACAAGGTAACCGAAGCCGGGGGCGAAGCCGCAGAAGGCCACGGTGAATTCGCTTTCAGTGTGGCGGCGAATGACCTCTTCGACGCTCATTCCGGTCAGTCCGGCAACATCGACGAGGTCTTCGCCATTATAACGGACGGGGATTTCGACAAGATTGTCCGATGGCGCGATCTTTGCCGAGAGATCGCGGCTCGCAAGCCGCGCAGCCAGCGCTTCGGAGCCGATCTTCTCGGGCCGGAACCGGATCATCAGGGTACGGGCAGCCGGCACCGTCTCTTCGATGCCCTCGACCGGATCATTCTGAAGCGAGGCGAACAGCGCCAGCGTTTCATCGAGATCGGCGAGTTCGACAAGAATGGTGGTGAGGCTGACGGGAAGAAAACGCATCATATCCTCACGCGTGATAGGCGGTGTCGGGAATGTCGGTGATGAACATGTGGCCCGGCGCATGGGTAATGGCAAAGGGAACACCGGATGCCATCACGGCGGCCTGTGGGGTCACGCCGCAGGCCCAGAACACCGGCACCTCACCGGGTTCGATCCGTACGGCATCGCCGAAATCAGGTTTTGCAAGGTCGGAAATGCCGATCTCCTCCGGTGCGCCGACATGTACCGGCGCGCCATGCACAGCCGGAAAACGCCCGGAAATCGTGGCAGCATCGGCCACGCGCGATGCCGGGATAGGCCGCATGGAAACGACCATGTTGCCTTTCAGCCGACCGGCGGGGCGGCAGGGCCGGTTGGTGAGGTACATCGGAACATTGCTCTTGTCGGTCATGTGGCGGATTTCGATGCCTGCTTCCACCATCGGCGTTTCGAAGGTGAAGCTGCAGCCGATGAGGAAAGCGACGAGATCGTCGCGTTCCGCCCAGGCGGCGGTGGCGTCGGCCGTTTCCTCGGCAAGCTTGCCATCCCGCCAGATGCGGTAGAGCGGCAGATCTGTTCTGAGGTCGGCACCGGGGGCCAGAAGCGTGGTCGGCGAACCGGGATCGGAGACATCAAGGACCGGGCAGGGTTTTGGATTGCGTTGCGCATAAAGCAGGAAATCGAAAGCCCAGTCGCGCGGCAGCACGATCATGTTTGCCTGTGTGAAGCCGGGTGCAATGCCTGAGGTGGGGGCGACAAGGCCATCGCGATAGGTCGCGCGGGCCTTTCGTGCGGCCTCGGCATCTGTATGGTTGAGATAGGATGTTGGTATCGTCATCGACTACCCCTTTCAGCGATCGAGAACGAAGGAACGGATATCGATGCCATCAGCTTCGAAACGGCGGCGGATTTCCTGGGCGATCGCGACCGCACCGGGGCTGTCGCCATGGACGCAGATGGATTGCGCCTCGATTTTTATGACGCTGCCATCGATTGCCTCCAACGTGCCTTCGCGGGCAAGCTGCGCCATGCGGTCGGCGATTTTTGCCGCGTCATGCAATACGGCACCGGCTTCCCGGCGGGAAACGAGTTGTCCTTGAGGCGTATAGGCGCGGTCGGCAAAGGCTTCGGCAACGACGGCAAGACCGGATTTGCGGGCGAGATCGAGGATGGGCGCGTTGGCAAGACCCATCAGCACCAGTGAAGGATCGATCGCCTTGATGCCGTCGATGACGGCCTGTCCCTGTTTTGCATCATTGGCGATGCGGTTATAGAGCGCGCCATGCGGCTTGACGTAACGCACCGTGGTTCCGGCCGCGGCGGCAACACCCTTCAGCGCGCCGATCTGGTAGATGACATCGGCAATCAGTTCTTCCGAGGTGGCGTCCAGATCGCGGCGGCCGAAGCCGACGCGGTCAGGATAGGAGACATGGGCGCCAACGACCACGCCCTTTTCGGCAGCGGCCTTGACGGTGCGGTAAATGCCGGCCGGGTCACCTGCGTGAAATCCGCAGGCAATGTTGGCGCTGGAAACGATAGCGAGCATTGCCTCGTCATCACCCATGCGCCATGCGCCGTAACTTTCGCCAAGATCGCTGTTGAGATCGATAGCGGCCATGTTTGCCTCCCTTATTCTATCAGTAGCCGAGCAGGGCAAAGATCGCGCCCGCCGATTTATACGCCATATACCAGGTGAGTGCGCAGGTCAGCACGCCGAGCACCAGCAGCCAGCGCGGGTAATGATATCCGTGCATCAGATCCGCGCGTTTCCATGCGGCATACATGAAGATCGAAAGGCCGATCGGCAGAACGAGACCGTTGAGGCCACCCACGAAGACGAGCATGGCTGCAGGCGGCGTGGTAATGATGATATAGGCAATCAGCGAAATGGCGATGAAGCCGACGGTCGCGAGGTTACGCTGGCGCTCCGTTATGTCAGGCTTGAAAGCTGTCAGGAATGACACGGAGGTATAGGCCGCACCAATGATGCTGGTCATTGCCGAGGCGAGGAAAACCGCACCGAAGAGGCGGAAGCCGATATCGCCGGCAGCGGCATGGAAGGCCTGGCCTGCCGGGTTTGCTCCCTTGCCCGAGAGATCGATGACCACGCCGCTTGCGACGACGCCCAGAATGGCAAGGAACAGGATGTAGCGCAGCACGCCCGTTATCGCGATGCCGCTCAGCGCCGCGCGGTTGACCGCACTGATGTTTTCAACGCCCACCATGCCCTTGTCCAGCAGGCGATGCGCGCCGGCATAGGTGATGTAGCCGCCAACGGTGCCGCCGACGATGGTGGTGATGGTGACGAAATCGATCGTGTCGGGCAGGAAAGTCTGGCGGAAGGCTTCCGCTACCGGCGGGCCGGAAACGTATGCCGCATAAACGATCAGCGCCAGCTTGACGAAGGCCGCGACGAAAACCACGCGGTCCATCGCGATACCTGCGCGACGGGACAGGAAGATGCCGATCGCCGCCAATGCGCCAATGGCGCCGCCGATCTTCGGATCGAGATCGATCATGGCGTTGAAGCCGAGGCCCGCGCCGCCGATGTTGCCGATATTGAAGAACAGGCCGCCGATGATGACGAGAATGGCGAGCAGATAACCTGAGCCCGGAATGGCGGCATTGGCAATCGCCGGTGCCCGCATGCGAGTGATGGTGACGATACGCCAGATATTGGCCTGCACCACGAAGTCGATCAGGATGGAAATGATGATGGCGAATGCGAAGGCGGCGCCCAGTTTTACCGTGAAATTCGCAGTCTGAGTGATGAAGCCCGGCCCGACGGCCGACATAGACATCAGGAACATTGCCGAAAGCAAGGCATAACGCTGGGTTTTCGCCTTCTTTGCCGCCTCATTCGGGTCGGCGGGCGTGGGCATTTTCTGCTCCATGGATTTTCTCCGCTTCTCGCAATCCGCCCCTCGCGGATGCTTTATACGGTTGATCTTGTCCTGTTCTGTGAAATTGTCAACTTTGTTGAACAATATAAAGTTATCGTTCTTTCATTTTGTCTATTTGTTGGACGTGATGACCGCGATTTAATCACGTTTTTTTCGTGCTTTGCTAATGCTTTGTGCTATGGGCAGAACATGCCGTGTCCGAACATGCCTGTCACGGAACTCCCGATGCCGTATTGCTCTTAGGAAAGGAGCGCCATGACGGAAACGATAGAAGGTCTGCCGCTTGCGGATCGATTGGCCAAGGGTATCCGCACCCTGCTGATTTCAGGTGAGCTGGCGCCGGGGCAGCGCCTTTCAGAGGCGGCTTTCAGCGAACGTTTCGACGTCTCGCGCAATTCGCTGCGCGAAGCTTTCCGGCTTTTGACCAAGGACGGGCTGCTGCGCCATGAAGCCAATCGTGGTGTCTTCGTTGCCGTGCCCACCATGTCTTCGGTCATCGATATCTACCGGGTGCGACGCATGGTGGAATGCGGTGCGTTGCGGCAGGCCTGGCACAAGCACCCTGCTATCAAGACGATGCGCGCAGCCGTCGAGGATGCCAAGGTAAAGCGCGAGGTTGCCGATTGGCTGGGCGTGGGCAGCGCCAACATGAAATTTCACGCCGCCGTGGTCGATCTCCTCGACAGTGCCCGGATCAGCGACTTTTACGAGCGTATCGCTGCGGAACTGAGGCTGTGTTTCGGCCTCCTGAAAGATCCCGAACAGCTTCATTCTCCATTTGTCGACATGAACAGCAAAATCCTGTCGCTGATGGAGGAAGGCAAGGCGAAGGAGGCGGGCGACGAGATGGATATCTATCTCAATCTTTCCGAGCGCACCGTACTGAAGGCGCTCGAACGCGCCGTCGAACACGCCTCTTGAGGTGCGGGCGGCAAGTTGAGAAACGTTCCTTGCCGTACCGTTCCACTTTTGCAGATCGAGGCGATTGCCAAGTTTGTTGCGGTGCGTCATCAATGCCGACATGACGCTTCGCGACCTCACCATTCTCGTTATAGACGAAAACGCGATCCGCGCCTCGATCATCGAGGAGGGGCTGCGCGAGGCCGGGTATAATCGCGTGACGGTCATCCATGAGGTGCACGGCGTGGCGCGGACCATCGAGACGCTGCAGCCCGATGTCATCTTCATCGATCTTGAGAATCCCAACCGCGACATGATGGAGCATCTGTTTCAGTTGACACGCACGGTCGGCCGGCCGATCGCCATGTTTGTCGACCGCTCCGATACCGCGTCCATCGAGGCGGCCGTTGAGGCCGGTGTTTCCGCCTATGTCGTTGACGGGCTGAAGAAAGAACGCGTCAAACCCATCCTCGATATGGCGGTCAGCCGCTTCAACGCTTTCAGCCGTCTGCGACAGGAACTTGCCGAAGCAAAATCGGCGCTTGAGGAGCGCAAGGTCATCGAGCGCGCCAAAGGCATTTTGATGAAAATGCGTGGCCTGTCCGAAGAGGAGGCTTTTGCGCTTCTGCGGCAAACGGCGATGAACGAGAAAAAGAAAATATCCGAGATCGCGCAAAGCGTGGTCACCGCGGCCGGTCTGTTGATGTAACGAACCCGCCGGCGGGACAGTCGAGGAGTGTATGATATGGCGGCACAGGAAAAATCGGCCGGTTCAAAAGCGGGCGCGCCGGCAAGTGTTGGCAGCGACCGGCAAAAAATCCTGCGGGCAGGTTTTATTCCTCTTGTCGATGCGTCCGTCCTCATTGCTGCGGCGGAATTCGGCTTTGCCGAGCGCGAAGGCCTGACGCTCGATCTCGTCAAGGATGTGTCCTGGGCGAATGTGCGCGACCGGCTGGCATTCCGGCAATTCGACGTTGCCCATATGCTGTCGCCGATGCCGGTTGCCTCCATGCTCGGACTCGGCTCGAACCCTTCGCCGACGATCACGCCGTTTTCACTTGGGCGCGGCGGCAATGCTATAACGCTTTCGACGCGGCTTTTTGCCCGGATGAAGGCGTTGACGGGGCTTTCCGAAACGGCGGGGGCGCTGGAAAATGCGAAGGCCTTAAAGCAGGTGCTGGATGACATGCGAGCGCGGGGCGAAGCTA
The DNA here is from genome assembly GCF_042885035.1 of Agrobacterium sp. NPDC058088. Taxonomy (NCBI): domain Bacteria; kingdom Pseudomonadati; phylum Pseudomonadota; class Alphaproteobacteria; order Hyphomicrobiales; family Rhizobiaceae; genus Agrobacterium; species Agrobacterium sp. NPDC058088. The sequence continues at coordinate 31,499 of NZ_JBHVSU010000004.1, forward strand.
CACCGACGCTCGGCATGACCTACCCGTTTTCCTCGCACAATTACGAATTTCGCTATTGGCTCGCCGCTGGTGGCATTCATCCCGATCACGACGTCAAACTGGTGGTTGTACCACCGCCATTGACGTCGGATGCATTGGCGGCGGGCGCCATAGATGGTTTCTGTGTCGGTGCGCCGTGGAACATCGTTGCCGCCGAGCGCGGTGTGGGCAGGATCGTCGCTGCCAAGCAGGATTTGTGGCCGTCCGCGCCGGAAAAGGTGATCGGGATGCGGCCTGAATGGGCTGAAAGCCAGCAGGAAACGGTCAGCCGGCTGCTGATGGCGCTCGATGCCGCCGCACGTTGGTGCGACCTTGCGGAAAATCACGATGATCTGAGCAGGATACTTGCCGATCCGCGTTATATCGGTGCGCCGCAAAGCATCATCCGCCATGTGCTTGCCGGTGAATTCAACATCGACAGCCAGGGCAACCGCCGGGTCATCGACAAATATTTCCTCTTCCACGGCGGCCATGCCAATTATCCGCGCCAGAGCCAGGCACTGTGGATTTACAGCCAGATGATCCGCTGGGGGCAGACGGAGTTTTCGCAGGGTGGCGTGGAGGCCACCCTGTCCGCTTACCGTCCAGATATTTATCGGGCGGCACTGGGCGATGCCAATGCGCCCGATGATGCCGATATTCGAGTCGAAGGACAGGAGGCGGGTGACCGGTTCGTGGACGGTTTTGTTTTCGATCCCGCAGACATTGCTGGCTATGTGAATGGCTTTTCCGTGCGCAGTTCTGCCCCGTTTTCCATCTCCCAAGGCGAGGCCTGACAGCCGTCGGCCGGGCAAGCTGCGCAAATTTCAAGCGCGGAATTTATCCATTTGCGCAAACCATAGACAAAATTTCTACTGATTAAAATTTAATCGTCCAATTCAATCTCGGAAATTCCTTTTTTTTCCAAGGCGATAGCTTCCACAAGTAAAACTGGCACGCCTCTTGCGTCGTCGTCTTTGCACTGGTCAACGGCGATCGGGGCGAGCAGGGCGCGGCATAAGCGCTTTCACAGACATAGACGTCGCAAGGTTTTGCTGCCCGGAACATTTCCCGTTCCGAAGGCGCAAACTCCGAGCGGCGTTTTTTTTATTTCAGGTTTTTTCGCAAGCGAACGCGCCACCCATGCGGTGGTCCAATAAGGGGAAGATGCGAATGAAAAAGATATTCTCGGGCGATGTCAGCCGCCGCACCATACTGAAGACGACAGCCGCCGCAGCTCTTGTTACCGCCGTGCGCACCGCTTTTCCGTCAGGCGCTTTCGCAGCCACGGCTGAGCCGGAAGTGAAGGGCGCGAAAATCGGCTTCATCGCGCTGACCGACGCCGCCCCGCTTATCATCGCGGCGGAAAACGGACTGTTCGCCAAGCATGGCATGCCGGATGTCGAGGTTCTCAAACAGGCATCCTGGGGTGCGACACGTGACAATCTCGTGCTAGGCGGCGCATCGAACGGCATTGATGGCGCGCATATCCTGACCCCGATGCCCTATCTCATGCATACCGGCAAGGTGACGCAGAACAACGTGCCTGTGCCGATGGCGCTTATCGCCCGCCTCAATCTAGACAGCCAGGGTATTTCCGTCGCCAAGGAATATGCTGAAACCGGCGTTCAGCTCGACGCGTCCAAGCTGAAGGCAGCTTTCGAGAAGAAGAAGGCAGAAGGCAAGGAAATCAAGGCTGCCATGACATTTCCCGGCGGCACGCATGATCTGTGGATCCGCTATTGGCTGGCCGCCGGCGGCATCGACCCGGACAAGGACGTCTCCACCATCGTCGTTCCGCCGCCGCAGATGGTCGCCAACATGAAGGTCGGCAATATGGACGTCTTCTGTGTGGGCGAACCCTGGAACGAGCAACTCGTCAATCAGGGCATCGGCTTCACTGCCTGTACCACCGGGGAACTCTGGAAAGGGCATCCCGAGAAGGCGCTCGGCATGCGCGCCGACTGGGCGGAAAAGAACCCCAACGCCACCAAGGCGTTGCTGATGGCCGTGATGGAGGCCCAGCAATGGTGCGATGAGATGGCGAACAAAGAGGAGATGTCCACGATCCTCGGCAAGCGCCAATGGTTCAACGTGCCACCGAAGGACGTTCTTGGCCGCCTCAAGGGCAATATCAATTACGGCAACGGCCGCGTGCTGGAAAATACCGGTCTGCAGATGAAGTTCTGGCAGGATCACGCGTCCTATCCCTTCCGCAGCCACGACAGCTGGTTCATCACGGAAAACATCCGCTGGGGTAAATTTGCACCCGATACGGACGTGAAGGCGCTGGTTGCCAAGGTCAACCGCGAGGACATCTGGCGCGACGCTGCAAAGGATCTCGGTGTTGCCGATATTCCCGCCTCCACGTCGCGCGGCAAGGAAACCTTCTTCGACGGCAAGGTCTTCGACCCGGAAAACCCGTCGGCCTATCTCGAAAGTCTTTCCATCAAGGCAGCCTCCTGAGGAGGAGACACGGGTGTCGCCCCTCCTCCGTCGGGTTGCCATTTACTGATGGACACCAAAGGCCGGATGAGGGGCGAGACCCTGACCGCAACCGAAATCCAAAGGAAACGCCATGTCCGCATTGGCACGAAATTTCAAGGAACAGCCGCAGCAACCGGTGGTACAAAAGGCAAACGTCGTGACCCTTCCGCCCAAACATCCCTCGCGGTTCAATCTGCGTAAACTGGGTGCTGCGGCGGCCCGCAATATCATACCGCCATTTGTCGTCCTCGCCGTTCTGCTGGGCGTCTGGCAGGTGCTCTGTTCCGCCCCCGGCTCGTCCCTGCCGCCGCCAAGCCAGGTATTCGAGGAAAGCTACGATCTCATCGTATCACCGTTCTTCCATAATGGTTCGCAGGATATCGGCCTCGGCTTGCGCGTGCTGGTCTCGCTGGAGCGCGTGGCATACGGTTTCGGCCTTGCGGCCATCGCCGGCATCATTCTCGGTGCGGTCATCGGCCAGTCGGTCTGGGCCATGCGCGGCCTCGACCCGATTTTTCAGGTCCTGCGCACCGTCCCGCCGCTCGCCTGGCTGCCGCTTTCACTTGCCGCCTTTCAGGACAGCAATCCGTCGGCCATTTTCGTGATCTTCATCACCTCCATCTGGCCCGTCATCATCAATACGGCGGTCGGCGTGCGCAACATTCCGCAGGATTATCGCAACGTTGCGAAGGTGCTGCGGCTCAACCAGATCGAATTCTTCTTCAAGATCATGCTGCCGTCGGCCGCGCCTTACATCTTCACCGGTCTGCGCATAGGCATCGGCCTCTCCTGGCTCGCCATCGTGGCTGCGGAAATGCTGACCGGCGGCGTCGGTATCGGCTTCTTCATCTGGGATGCGTGGAACTCCTCGCGCCTGCCCGACATCATCGTGGCGCTCGCTTACATCGGCGTTGTCGGCTTCATGCTCGACAAGCTGGTAGCGGCGCTCGGCAAGGTCATCACCCGCGGCGCTGCGGCCAACTAAAAGGGCGACCATCATGAACGCTTATCTGAAACTCGATCATATCGACAAATATTTCGACAAGGGCGGTTCGCGCGCCGAGGTGCTGAAAGACATCAACCTGACCATCGGCAAGGGCGAATTCGTCTCGGTCATCGGGCATTCCGGCTGCGGCAAGTCCACCATGCTCAACCTCATCGCCGGGCTGACCAAAGTCTCAGCAGGCGTCGTGCTTCTGGAAAACCGCGAGGTCAACGAACCTGGCCCGGAACGCGCCGTCGTCTTCCAGAACCACAGCCTGCTCCCCTGGCTTTCGGTTTATGAAAACGTCAACCTGGCCGTCGCGAAGGTCTTCAGCAGTACCAAGACCAAAGCGGAACGCCACGACTGGGTCATGCGCAATCTGGATCTCGTGCAGATGGCCCATGCCAAGGACAAGAAACCGTCTGAAATTTCCGGTGGTATGAAACAGCGCGTCGGCATTGCCCGGGCGCTCGCCATGGAGCCGAAAATCCTGCTGCTGGACGAGCCTTTCGGCGCACTGGATGCGCTGACTCGCGCCCACCTTCAGGACGCCGTGATGGAAATCCACGCCCGGCTTGGCAACACCATGGTCATGATCACCCACGATGTGGATGAGGCGGTGCTGCTTTCCGACCGTATCGTGATGATGACCAACGGTCCCGCCGCCCATATCGGCGAAGTGCTTGACGTGCCGCTGCCGCGCCCGCGCAACCGCATCGAGCTTGCATCCGACAAGACCTATCTCAAATGCCGCGAGGCCGTGCTGAAGTTCCTTTACGAACGTCACCGCTTCGTCGAAGCTGCGGAGTAACCATCATGGCGCAAAAACTCGTCATCATCGGCAATGGCATGGCGCCGGGGCGCATGCTGGAAAACCTTTTCGAAACCGCCCCCGGCCTATACGACGTCACCATTTTCAACGCCGAGCCGCGCGTCAATTACGACCGCATCATGCTCTCACCAGTACTCTCAGGCGAAAAGAGCTATGAAGATATCGTCATCCACAATGACGAATGGTACGCGGCCAACAATGTGACGCTGCACAAGGGCGCCAAGGTCACCGGCATCGACCGCGACAACAAGACCGTAACAAGTGAAAACGGCATCACCGTTTCCTACGACAGGCTGGTGATCGCCACCGGTTCCCTGCCCTTCATCATTCCCGTCCCTGGCCATCAATTGCCGGGCGTTCTCGCCTATCGCGATCTCGACGATGTCACGAAGATGCTTGAAATCGCCGAAGGCAAGGGTCGCGCCATCGTCATCGGCGCCGGCCTTCTGGGTCTGGAAGCAGCTTATGGGCTGAAGCGCCAGGGAATGGACGTCACCGTCATCCATCTGATGCCGACGATCATGGAGCGGCAGCTCGATCCGGCAGCGGCCTATCTTCTGGAAAAGGCGCTGAACGAGCGCGGCATCGACATCATCACCAAGGCCAATACCAAATGCATTCTCGGCGCGGAGAAGGTCGAAGGCATCGAGCTGGAAGACGGCCGCGTCATTAAAGGCGACATGGTGGTGATGGCGGTCGGCATCCGTCCCGCCTCGGGTCTCGCCAAGGAAGCCGGCATCGCCGTCAATCGCGGCATCGTCGTGGATGATGGCATGATGACGTCGGATGCCTCGATATATGCGCTTGGCGAATGCGCCGAGCATCGCGGCATGTGCTACGGGCTGGTCGCGCCGCTCTATGAATCTGCGCGGGTGCTGGCGGACCGGCTTTGCGGCGGTTCAGCCGAGTATCATGGTTCGGTCACCAATACCAAACTGAAGGTCACCGGCATCAACCTGTTTTCCGCCGGCGATTTTGCCGAGGGCGACGACCGCGAGGAAATCGTGCTGCGCGATGCCACCGCCGGTGTCTACAAGCGCTTGATCCTCAAGGAAAATCGCATCATCGGCGCGGTTCTTTACGGCGAGACGGCGGATGGTTCGTGGTTCTTCGACCTGATGAAGAAATCGACCGACATTTCCGCCATGCGCGAAACCCTGATCTTCGGCCAGGCCTATCAGGGAGGGTTCCCGCTGGACCCTATGGCGGCCGTTGCAGCCTTGCCGGATGATGCGGAAATCTGCGGCTGCAACGGCGTCTGCAAGGGCAAGATCACCTCGGTCATCACCTCGAAGGGGCTGACCTCGCTGGATGATGTGCGCGCCCATACCAAGGCGTCCGCCTCCTGCGGCAATTGCACGGGCCTTGTCGAGCAACTGATGACGCTGGCGCTTGGCGACAGCTACAATCCCGCTGCCGTGCAGCCCATGTGCAAATGCACAGATCTCGGCCACGATGATGTGCGCCGTCTCATCAAGGCCAAGGGCCTGAAGACCATTCCCGCCGTGATGCAGGAACTGGAATGGAAGACCTCCTGCGGCTGCGCCAAATGCCGGCCGGCGCTCAATTATTACCTCGTCTGCGACTGGCCGGATGAATATGCTGACGATTACCAGTCGCGTTTCATCAATGAGCGTGTCCACGCCAACATCCAGAAGGATGGCACCTATTCCGTCGTGCCGCGTATGTGGGGCGGGGTCACCTCCTCCTCCGAACTTCGCGCGATTGCCGATGTAGTCGACAAGTTCGATATCCCGATGGTGAAAGTGACCGGCGGCCAGCGTATCGATCTCCTCGGCATCGAGAAGGAGAATCTGCCCGCCGTCTGGGCCGATCTTGGCAAGGCCGGATTCATTTCGGGTCAGGCCTATGCCAAAGGCTTGCGGACGGTGAAGACCTGTGTCGGCCAGCAATGGTGCCGCTTTGGCACGCAGGATTCCACCGGGCTTGGCATCCGCATCGAAAAGTTCATGTGGGGCTCGTGGACGCCCGCCAAGCTGAAGCTTGCGGTTTCCGGCTGTCCGCGCAACTGCGCCGAGGCCACCTGCAAGGATATCGGCGTCATCTGTGTCGATTCCGGCTTCGAAATCCATTTCGCCGGTGCCGCGGGTCTCGATATCAAGGGCACGGAAATTCTAGGTCTCGTCAGAACCGAGGATGAGGCGCTGGAGCATATCGTGGCGCTCACTCAGATGTATCGAGAGCAGGCGCGCTACCTTGAGCGCATCTATAAATGGGCCAAGCGCATCGGTTACGACGAGGTTCGCCGCCAGATCATGGACGATGCCGAAAAGCGCGAAGCCTATTTCGACCGCTTCATCTTCAGCCAGAAATTCGCGCAGGTCGATCCCTGGTCGGAGCGTGTGTCCGGTCATGACAAGCACGAGTTCAGACCCATGGCGACGATCGGTTTCAATCAGGCGGCGGAGTGAGAACGATGGACAGCAACTGGATCGATATTGGCGATATCTCCGACATTCCCCTGCGCGGCGCGCGTTGCGTAAAAACGCCGATGGGCAAGATCGCCGTGTTCCGCACGGCAGAAAATCAGGTTTTTGCGATTGAGGACCATTGCCCGCACAAGGGCGGGCCTCTGAGCCAGGGCATCGTGCATGGGGCTTCGGTGACCTGTCCTTTGCACAACTGGGTGATTTCGCTGGAGACCGGCAAGGCTTTGGGGGCGGATGAGGGTGAGGTGCGGACCATTCCGGTGCGTAATCTGGATGGGCGGCTTTCGATTGCGCTTGAGACTCTGATGATTGCGGCGGAGTGAATGGCGATGGCAATGAGTTTACCCCCCTCTGCCCGGCCGGACATCTCCCCCACAAGGGGGGAGATCATTTGCGGCGCGAACCTCCATTCACAACTGGTTTCGTCGCCAGTGGAGAGGAAACGAGGAGCCTTCCGCTTTTCGATCTCCCCCCTTGAGGGGGAGATGCCCGGCAGGGCAGAGGGGGGTAACCGCCACGCACTGAGAGGGCAAACCCATGCCCGTTGAAACAAAAACCACCTGTCCCTATTGCGGCGTCGGCTGCGGCGTCATCGCCACCGTTGCCGATGACGGCGTCGTTTCCGTCAAAGGCGATCCGGACCACCCCGCCAATTTCGGCCGCCTGTGTTCCAAAGGTTCGGCTCTGGCCGAAACCATCGATCTCGAAGGACGTCTGCTTCATCCGCTGATCAATGGCAAATCGGTGGCATGGGACGAGGCGCTCGATCTCGTCGCTTCCCGTTTCTCAAGGACCATTGCCGAGCACGGCCCGGACTCGGTCGCCTTTTATGTCTCCGGTCAATTGCTGACAGAAGATTATTATCTGGCGAACAAGCTGATGAAAGGTTTCATCGGTTCGGCCAATATCGACACCAATTCAAGGCTGTGCATGTCGTCCTCCGTCGCCGGCCACCGCCGCGCCTTCGGGGCGGATACGGTGCCGGGCACCTATGAGGATATGGAGCTGGCCGATCTGGTGATCCTTACCGGTTCCAACCTCGCCTGGTGCCATCCCGTTCTTTATCAACGCCTCGCCGCCGCGAAAGCGGCAAGGCCGGAGATGAAGGTGGTCGTCATCGATCCACGCCGGACGATGAGCGCTGATATTGCCGATTTGCACCTTGCCATCCGCTCGGACGGAGATGTGGCGCTGTTTACCGGCCTTCTGGCGCACCTCTCGGGCGGCAGCGCCATGGACCGCGGTTACGTTGAAAGCCACACGGCCGGTTTTGAGCCCGCCCTACAGGCAGCAAGCCAGCACAGCCTCCCAGAAATCGCCGAGGCTACTGGCCTTCCTATTGCCGACCTGATTTCCTTTTACGAGTTGTTTGAGCGTAAGGAAAAAACCGTTACCTGCTATAGCCAGGGCGTCAACCAGTCTCAGAGCGGAACCGACAAGGTCAACGCGATCATCAATTGCCACCTTGCCACGGGTCGGATTGGCAGGCATGGCATGGGACCTTTTTCGCTGACGGGCCAGCCCAACGCGATGGGCGGGCGCGAAGTGGGTGGGCTGGCCAACATGCTGGCCGCCCATATGGCTATCGAAAGTGCTCAGGATCGCGACCGCGTGCAGCGCTTCTGGGCCTCGCCCGCCATTGTGCAAAAACCCGGTCTCAAGGCAGTGGATATGTTTCAGGCGGTGGCCGATGGCCGCATCAAGGCGCTGTGGATTATGGCCACGAACCCTGTCGTATCCATGCCGGATGCGGGTGCCGTCGAGGCGGCAATCAAGACCTGCCCTTTCGTCGTCGTCTCTGATGTCATGGCTGATACCGATACGGCCCGCCACGCCCATGTTCTCCTGCCGTCGCTCGGCTGGGGAGAAAAGGACGGCACGGTGACCAATTCCGAGCGGCGCATTTCCCGTCAGCGCGGCTTTCTGCCGGCCCCCGGTGAAGCCAGGGCCGACTGGTGGCAAATGGCGGCAGTGGCACGGCGCATGGGTTTCGGCGCCGCGTTCGCTCATCGTCAGCCGTCGGAGATTTTTGCCGAACATGCCGCTCTTTCCGGTTTCGAGAATGCCGGCAGTCGCGATTTCGATATCAGCGGCGTCGAGCGGAATTCCTATGATGCGATGACGCCGTTTCAATGGCCGAAGGCCGGACCGGGCGATGCCGTCGTCACCCGCTTTTTCGCGGATGGGCGGTTTTACCATGCCGATGGCAAGGCGCGGTTCATCGCCACCGCTTTGCCGGAGACCGGCAGGACATCGGCGGATTATCCGCTGACACTGAATACCGGCCGCATTCGCGACCAGTGGCACACCATGACCCGCACCGGCAAAAGTGCTCGCCTCACCGCCCATATAGCCGAACCTTTCGCCGAGCTTCACCCGCGCGATGCGCAGGCGCTGGGAATAGAAAGCGCGGATCTGGTGGAATTGGAAAGCCCGCATGGCAGGGTTCTGCTGCGGGCGTTGATCAGCGAAAGGCAGGCGCGCGGATCGGTCTTCGCGCCGATGCACTGGAATGACAAGTTCGCCGCGCGGGCGCGGATCGATACGCTTGTGGCCCCGGTCACGGACCCGCATTCCGGCCAGCCCGCCTCGAAAAACACGGGCGTGAGGGCAAGGCGTTTCGAAGCGAAGGCATACGGTTTCGCCATTTCCCGTACTCGGCCCGATGCGCCGGATTGCCCCTATTGGGCGATTGCCAAGGCGGATGGGGGCTATCGCATGGAGTTGGCCTTTGCGGAAGAGCCGCAGGACTGGACGCTCTGGGCGCGACAGGTTTTCGGCATCGATGTCAGGATCGAGCCGCTGGGATATAGCGACCGGCAGACCGGTGATCTGCGCCTCGCCTTCTTTGATGGCGATACCCTGATCACGGCACTGTTTATCGCCAGGGAGCCGGTGGCCGTCGCCCGCAACTGGGCCATTTCGCAATTGACCGAACGCCATGGGGATTTGCGCATGCGTTTTGCGCTGGTCGCGGGGCGTCCGGGGGCAGGGCGATCCGATCCGGGTGCAACTGTCTGCTCCTGTTTTAATGTCGGGGTGAACCAGATCACGGCCACCATTCGTGACGGTTGTCACAGTGTTGAAGCCATAGGCAAGGCGCTGAATGCCGGAACCAATTGCGGCTCCTGCCGCGCCGAAATCAGGGGGATCATCGATGGATGCCTTAAAACCGCAGCGGAATGAACCGGCCCGCATGGAGAGGCTCGCCAAATTGCCGGTCTTCTGGGGGCTTGAGGGGAAGCGGGTAGTGTTAGCGGGCGGATCGGATGGGGCCGCCTGGAAGGCGGAACTGCTGCTGGCCTGCGGGGCTAAACTTGATCTTTATTGCGAAGAAAGCGCGCTTTCGGGAAGCCTTGCGGCGCTCGCCGCGAGAAGCCCGATGCTGAGATGGCATGACCGTCCGTGGGGTCCGGATACCTTCGGCGGCGCGGAACTGGCGCTGGCGGATTGCGAAACCGATGCGGAAGCCGAGAGCTTCTACGATGCCGCGCGCACCGCCGGCGTGCCCGTCAATGTCATCGACAAGCCGGAATTTTGCCAGTTCCAGTTCGGCTCCATCGTCAATCGCTCACCGGTGGTGGTGTCGATCTCAACCGATGGTGCGGCGCCCATTCTGGCGCAGGCCATTCGCCGACGCATCGAGACATTATTGCCGCTGTCGGTGAAGCATTGGGGCGCTCTTGCCCAGACGATCCGCGAGCAGGTTAATCTGCGCATTGCACCCGGCGCGGCGCGACGGTCTTTCTGGGAAAAATTCGTCGACCGGGCTTTTACCGAAAGACTGGACGAAGGCAGCGAAAAGCGACTGCTGACAGATATGGGGATGCTGGCGGGACAGGCAGGATCGGCATACGGCCTGGTAACGCTGGTGGGTGCAGGGCCGGGTGATGCGGAGCTTTTGACGCTGAAAGCAGTGCGTGCCCTGCAGGCGGCCGATGTCATCCTGTTCGATGATCTCGTCTCAGCGGAGGTGCTGGAACTGGCGCGGCGGGAGGCCAAGCGTATGCTGGTCGGCAAGCGCGGCGGACGGGAAAGCTGCCGGCAGGAGGATATCAATGACATGATGATCCGCTTCGCCAAGGCTGGTAAACGGGTGGTGCGGCTGAAATCCGGAGATCCGATGATTTTCGGACGCGCCGGCGAGGAGATTGCGGCGCTGGAAGCTGAAAATATCCCGGTCGAGGTGGTGCCCGGCATCACCGCCGCAAGCGCAATGGCATCCCGTCTCGGCGTTTCCCTCACACATCGAGACCACGCCCAGTCCGTTCGGTTCGTTACCGGACATTCCCGACAGGGAAAACTGCCGGAAAACATCGACTGGCAGTCTCTGTCGAACCCTTTCGCGACCACGGTCTTTTATATGGGCGGGCGAACCGCTCCGGACATCCAGTCTTTCCTGCTCGCCCATGGCATGCCCGCCTCGACCCCGGTGGTGGTAATGATTTCCGTCAGCCGGGCTAACGAGCAAAGCTGGTGCGGTTCGCTCGTGCAACTGGCTGCGGCAGTCGAAAGGCTGGGCGTCAACGAACCCGTGCTGATTGGCGTCGGTAATGCGTTCCGCTCCGCGTCCGTCAACCGCGGAGAGCAGACCGCAACTGCGCCTTTCAAGAAAACCGGCTAACGAGTTTTCGATTGGGCCCTACATCCTTCAGGCAAATCCGTGATGGCCATCTTCGCCATCAAACCCTCCCTTGACATTGGTTTTTCGTTCGCTCTTCAATAAAACGAAAAAATTGAAAGAGGAGGGAGGCCGAAATGCTGCTCACACCGCGTCAGGACGAAATCGTTGTGCTGGCGAAAGCGAACGGCCGGGTGCTGGTCGATGAACTGGCGGCGCGGTTTTCGGTGACGCCCCAGACGATCCGCAAAGACCTCAACGATCTGTGCGATACGCGGGTGCTGACGCGCATCCATGGCGGCGCGCTTTTCCCAAGCGGCAATGAAAATGTCAAATACGAAGCGCGCCGGGCGATTGCTTCGGTCGAAAAACAGGCAATCGGGGCCGCCGCCGCCGCCCTCATCCCCAACAACTCTTCGCTTTTCATCAATATCGGCACGACGACCGAAGCGGTGGGTGAAGCGCTGGCGGACCATCACGAACTGATGGTGATCACAAATAATATAAATGTCGCCAACAGGTTACGAGTTTTCCCGGGTATCGAGGTGGTGATTGCCGGCGGCGTGGTCCGTGGCTCAGATGGCGGTATCGTCGGTGAGGCGGCGGTGGATTTCATCCGTCAGTTCAAGGTCGATTTCGCCGTGATCGGCGTTTCGGCGATTGATGAGGACGGAGCCCTGCTCGACTTCGACTTCCGGGAGGTCAAGGTGGCGCAGGCGATCATCTCCAATGCCCGTCACGTCATTCTGGTCTCGGATTCGCTGAAATTCGAACGCACGGCCCCGGTCCGCATCGGCCATCTTTCGCAGGTCCATACTTTTATTACCGACCATTGCCCGGTCGATTCCATCCGCAGCATCTGTGCTGATCACGATGTCCGCTTGATCGAAACCGAGGCGCAGAGTGGCTGATTTAGCCACCTCGGAATTTCGTTTGACATTCGTTTTGTCTTCGAATTAGATTGCCGTGCTTTCAAAATATCGATGGGGAGAGCATCGATGAAAGCGCGGGAGGGGCGATGTCTGACGAGGCAATCCACGATATTTTCGTGATCGGCGGCGGCATCAATGGCTGCGGCATCGCACGTGACGCCGTCGGGCGCGGCTATTCCGTGGCGCTTGCGGAAATGAATGACTTTGCCTCCGGCACGTCATCCGCCGCGACCAAACTCATCCATGGCGGTTTGCGTTATCTCGAACACTATGAATTTCGCCTCGTGCGTGAAGCCTTGATGGAACGCGAGGTATTGTGGGCCATGGCGCCGCACATCATCTGGCCCATGCGCTTCGTATTGCCATTCCAGAAGGGTGGGGTGCGTCCGGCCTGGCTCGTACGCCTCGGGCTTTTCCTTTACGATCATCTTGGTGGCCGCAAGCTTCTGCCCGCGACCCGTTCACTCAACCTGCGCCGGGATCCCGCCGGAAAACCGCTGAAGCCGATTTTTGCACGCGCCTTCGAATACTCGGATGGCTGGGTCGATGATGCCCGTCTGGTGGTATTGAACGCCCGTGATGCGGCCGATCGTGGCGCCCTGATCCTCAACCGCACGCAGGTGGTTTCGGCGCGACGCGAAGGCGCCTTCTGGCGGGTCGAAACGAAAAACGCCGCCGGAGAAACGAAATCCTACAAGTCGCGGATGCTGGTGAATGCCGCTGGCCCTTGGGTGGACCAGGTGCTGTCGCGGACTTTCGGTAAAAACAACGTCCACAATGTCCGCCTCGTTCAGGGCAGCCATATCATCGTCCGCAAAAAGTTCTCTGATCCGCGTGCCTATTTCTTTCAGAATCCAGACGGGCGCATCATCTTCGCCATCCCCTATGAGCAGGATTTCACCCTGATTGGCACGACGGATCGCGACTACACCGCCGATCCCAGGGCTGTTAAGATCAGCGATGAGGAAATCAGCTATCTCTGCAATGCCGCGAGTGAATATTTCGCTGAACCGGTAACGCCTGCCGATATCGTCTGGACCTATTCCGGTGTACGGCCGCTTTTCGATGACGGCGCGTCAAAAGCACAGGAAGCAACCCGCGACTATGTGCTGAAAACCGAAGGGGCGGAAGGCGAAGCGCCGCTCCTCAATATCTTCGGTGGCAAGCTCACCACCTATCGGCGGCTTGCCGAACATGCTCTTGAAAAAATCGGCGACGCACTGGGTGAGAAGGGCGCGCCTTGGACGGCGGGTTCGCATTTGCCGGGCGGTAATTTCGGTGCCGAGGCCTATGCGGAAGAGGTCAGGGCCCTGCAGTCGCGGTATCACTTTCTCGATAAACGTCATGCCGAGCGGCTAGTCCGTTGTTATGGAACGGATGCGATGGCCATAATTGGCTCCGCTACGGATATGGCTGCTTTGGGCCAGCATTTCGGCGGGACGCTTTATGAGGCCGAGGTTCGCTGGCTGATGGCGCGGGAATGGGCGCTGACGGCGGAAGATATTCTATGGCGCCGCACCAAACAGGGGCTTTTCCTGACCCCTGAAGAGGCGCGCGGGCTGGAGGATTACATCGAAGGCATTGCAGGTGGACGCTTGAAGGTAATCTGACGATCCGATCGAAAAGCGGAGGAGGCTTTGGATCACCATGCTTGAATTGCGAAACGTCTCGAAGATGGTTGGTGGTGAATATCATATTCACCCGACCAATCTGACGTTGCAGCGCGGAAGCCTGAACGTCCTGCTTGGACCGACGCTTTCGGGCAAGACGACGCTGATGCGGCTGATGGCCGGGCTGGACAAGCCGAGTGCCGGCTCGATCTTTTTTAATGGCGAGGATGTGACCGGCTGGCCGGTGCAGAAGCGCAACGTCGCCATGGTCTACCAGCAGTTCATCAACTATCCGGCGCTCAGCGTTTATGAAAACATCGCTTCGCCGATGCGGGTTGCCGGCAAGGATCAGGCAACCATCGACCGGGAAGTGAGGAAGGCCGCCGAGCTTCTGCGGCTGACGCCCTATCTTGACCGCACACCGCTCAATCTTTCCGGTGGCCAGCAGCAGCGCACGGCACTTGCCCGCGCCATCGTCAAGAACGCCAATCTGGTGCTGCTCGATGAGCCGCTGGCCAATCTCGATTACAAGCTGCGCGAGGAGCTGCGCGAAGAACTGCCGCGCATTTTCGCGGAATCCGGCGCGATTTTCGTTTACGCCACTACTGAACCTTCAGAGGCGCTGCTTCTGGGCGGAAATACGGCGACACTCAATGAAGGAAGAGTGACGCAGTTCAGCCGCACGATCGAGGTTTACCGGCAGCCGGTGGATATCGTAACTGCGGAAATCTTTGCTGATCCGCCGCTTAACACCATCGAGGTCATCAAGGCGGGTAACGCTTTCACGCGCGCCGACCAGGCGGTGGTTGCGGTGCCGGCGCATCTTGCCGCCGTGCCGGATGGGCCTTTGACCATCGCTTTCCAGCCGCATCATCTTTTTCCGCAGGCGAAGGGCGATGCGCGGCAATCCATCCGGGCCCGGACGCTGATTTCGGAAATAGCCGGCTCTGAGAGCTTCGTGCATGTGGAGTTTTCCGGCCGGCGCTGGGTCATGCTGGCGCATGGCATACACGACATCGAACCGGACAGGGATATCGAGCTATTTCTCGATACGAAACACCTGATGGCCTTTGACGCGAATGGTCGCGCCATCGGCGAAGCGGCGTAAGGGGAGATCGGTCATGGCACGTATCACGCTCGATCACATACGCCACGCCTATAACGCCAAGGCACAGGCTGCCGGCGATTATGCGCTGAAGGAAGTTCATCATGAATGGGAGGACGGCGGCGCCTATGCGCTGCTCGGCCCTTCCGGCTGCGGCAAGACCACGCTGCTCAACATCATTTCCGGCCTGCTGCGTCCCTCCGAAGGCCGCATCGCGTTCGACGGAACAGACGTGACGGATTTTGCGACTGAAGACCGCAATATTGCGCAGGTGTTTCAGTTCCCGGTCGTTTACGACACGATGACGGTTTATGACAATCTCGCCTTTCCGCTGCGCAACCGGCAGGTGCCGGAAGCGGAGGTCGACCGCCGGGTGCGGGAAATCCTTGAAATGACCGATCTTTCCGGCATGGCCAAACGCCGTGCGCGCGGATTGACGGCAGACCAGAAGCAGAAGATTTCGCTGGCACGCGGCCTCGTACGCTCCGACGTCAACGCCATTCTCTTCGACGAGCCGCTGACGGTCATCGATCCGCATATGAAATGGGTGCTGCGCTCACAGCTGAAGCGGCTGCACCGCCAGTCCGGTTTCACCATGGTCTATGTCACCCATGACCAGACCGAAGCGCTGACCTTCGCTGACAAGGTGGTGGTCATGTATGACGGGCAGATCGTTCAGATCGGCACGCCGGCTGAGCTTTTCGAACGGCCGGGACATACATTCGTCGGTTATTTCATCGGCTCGCCGGGCATGAACGTGCTGCCCGCAAATATCGAGGGGACGACGGCTGTGGTCGGCGGTCTTGGTGTACCGCTGGCAGGGGCGCCGACGATCGCATCGGGGCAGCGCATCGAAATCGGCATCCGCCCGGAATTCGTCCGGCTGGAGCGCGGCGGCATGCCCATCACTGTCGATAAGGTCGAGGACATCGGCCGGCAGAAGATCGTGCGCGCCCGCTTTGCCGGCCAGAAGCTGGCAATCGTTGTCGCTGAAGACGAGGAAATTCCGGCGGAAGCGGGTGTGCGCTTCGACCCGGCCGCGATCGGCGTTTTCGCCGATTCCTGGCGTGTAAAGATGGGGGCCTGACCATGGAAAAGAGCTGGAACAACAAGGCGTGGTTCATGGTGCTGCCGGTGCTGGTGCTGGTCGCCTTTTCCGCCGTCATTCCGCTGATGACCGTCGTGAATTATTCGGTGCAGGACACCTTCGGCAACAACCAGTTCTTCTGGGCGGGAACGCAATGGTTTGAGGAAATTCTGGCCTCGGACCGGTTCTGGGATGCGCTGGGTCGCAACCTCCTGTTCTCCGGCATCATCCTCGCGATTGAAATTCCGCTCGGCATCTTCATCGCGCTCAAAATGCCGAAATCCGGTATCGGCGTGCCGATCTGCCTCGTCACAATGGCACTGCCGCTGCTTGTGCCGTGGAATGTGGTCGGCACCATCTGGCAGGTCTTCGGGCGCAGCGATATCGGGCTGCTCGGCTATTACGCCAATCAACTCGGGCTCGATTACAACTATGTCAATGATCCCGTCGATGCCTGGATCACCGTCGTCATCATGGATGTGTGGCACTGGACGAGCCTTGTCGTCCTTCTGTGTTATGCCAGCCTCGTTTCCATTCCGGATGCCTATTATCAGGCGGCAAGGATCGATGGCGCGTCGCGTTTTGCGGTGTTCCGGTTCATCCAACTGCCGAAGATGAAGCGCGTGTTGCTGATCGCCTTCCTGCTGCGCTTCATGGATAGCTTCATGATCTACACCGAGCCTTTCGTCGTCACCGGCGGTGGCCCGGGCAATTCCACCACCTTCCTGTCCATCGATCTCGTGAAGATGGCACTCGGTCAGTTCGATTTAGGACCGGCGGCGGCCATGTCGCTGATCTACTTCCTCATCATCCTGCTGTTGTCTTGGGTGTTCTACACCGTGATGACCAGCCACGACGCGGAGACCTGAGACATGAGCGCCTCCAATGTCATCACAGGTGTGGAACGTAATGGCTTGGGCACTGGCTCAGCGGTGTCGGTACGGCCCAGCTTTGCCACAACGGCGCGGTCACGCCGCCACCATGGACCATCACGCTTTTCCTGGCTGGTGCCGACGATCTACATCATCCTTCTGCTCGTGCCGATCTACTGGCTTATCAATATGAGCTTCAAGACGAATGCGGAAATCGTATCGTCAATGACGCTTTATCCGCACCAGCCGACGCTGCAGAACTACCGGACGATCTTTACCGATTCCTCCTGGTATTCGGGTTACATCAACTCGATCATCTACGTTGTCATGAACATGGTGATTTCGGTCGCGGCAGCACTCCCGGCGGCCTATGCCTTTTCGCGTTACCGTTTTCTCGGTGACAAGCACCTGTTCTTCTGGCTTTTGACCAACCGCATGGCGCCCCCCGCCGTCTTTGCGCTGCCGTTCTTCCAGCTTTATTCCGCTTTCGGGCTGATCGACACGCATATCGCTGTCGCGCTGGCGCATTGCCTGTTCAACGTGCCTTTGGCGGTGTGGATCCTCGAAGGCTTCATGTCCGGCGTGCCGAAGGAAATCGACGAAACCGCTTACATTGACGGCTACTCCTTCCCGAAATTCTTCGTGAAGATCTTCATGCCGCTCATCGCTTCCGGCATCGGCGTTGCCTGCTTCTTCAGCTTCATGTTCTCGTGGGTCGAGCTTCTGATCGCCCGCACGCTGACGACGACCGACGCCAAGCCAATCGCCGCGACCATGACGAGAACCGTTTCGGCCGCCGGTATGGACTGGGGCCTGCTTGCCGCTGCCGGTGTGCTGACGCTGATACCGGGTGCCCTGGTTATCTGGTTCGTGCGCAATTACATCGCCAAGGGCTTTGCGCTGGGGAGGGTTTGATCATGACGAAGATGCCCGATTTTACCTGGATGGCGTGGACCTGGCAGACGGGTGCGTTTTTTGGCGCCATCGCCGTGCTGCTTGTTGGCATGTGGATATGGGAGCAATTCTCCCCTGGCGGCAATCCCCGTTACGGCCTCTTGCGCTTCGAAACGACGCGCGGTGACAGGTTGTTCATCTCGCTGCTCGGCAGCGCCTTCATTCATCTCGCATGGCTCGGGCTGGTCGGCCCGAACCTGTGGTGGGCTCTCGCTCTGTCCGTGGTCTACGCCATCGGCGTTTTCCGTTTCGTCTAGAGCAGGAAATGGTGCGGCGGAGGAAAACCGCACCCGCAGACTTCATGCAATCGCAAACCCTTGGGAGGACTGATATGCGACGGCATCTGATGACGACGACGGCAGCCATGCTGCTGGCAATGACAGGTTCCGCTTTCGCCGGAATGGAGGAGGCAAAGCAATTTCTGGACAAGGAAATCGGCGATCTATCGTCGCTTTCACGCGCCGATCAGGAAAAGGAGCTACAATGGTTTATCGATGCCGCGAAACCTTTTTCGGGCATGGAAATCAAGGTGGTTTCCGAATCCCTGACCACACATGAATATGAATCCAAGGTTCTGGCACCGGCCTTTACCGCGATTACCGGCATCAAGGTCACGCATGACATCATCCAGGAAGGTGACGTCGTCGAAAAGATTCAGACCCAGATGCAGACCGGCCAGAACCTCTATGATGGCTGGGTCAACGACAGCGACCTCATCGGCACCCATTGGCGCTACCAGCAGGTGCGCAACCTGACGGACTTCATGGCCAATGAAGGCAAAGACGTCACCAATCCCGGTCTCGACCTCAAGGATTTCATCGGCAGCGCGTTCACCACGGCGCCGGATAAGAAGCTATATCAGCTTCCCGACCAGCAATTCGCGAACCTCTACTGGTTCCGTTATGACTGGTTCAACGACGACAAGAACAAGGCGGATTTCAAGGCCAAATACGGATACGACCTCGGCGTTCCCGTCAACTGGTCGGCCTATGAGGACATCGCCGAATTCTTCACCGGCCGCGACGTCGGCGGCAAGAAGGTCTTTGGCCATATGGACTATGGCAAGAAGGACCCGTCACTCGGCTGGCGCTTCACCGATGCCTGGCTTTCCATGGCCGGCAACGGCGACAAGGGTCTGCCAAACGGCCTGCCGGTCGATGAATGGGGCATCAAGGTCAATGAAAAGTCGCAGCCGGTCGGTTCCTGCGTGGCACGAGGCGGTGATACCAATGGCCCGGCTTCGGTCTATTCCATCGAGAAATATCTTGAATGGCTGAAGAAATATGCGCCGCCGGAAGCGCAGGGCATGACCTTCTCCGAATCCGGTCCGGTGCCAGCGCAGGGCAATATCGCCCAGCAGATCTTCTGGTACACGGCCTTCACCGCCGATATGGCCAAACCAGGCCTACCGGTCGTGAGCGAGGACGGTTCGCCGAAATGGCGCGTCGCACCTTCGCCGCATGGCGTCTACTGGAAGGACGGCATGAAGCTCGGTTATCAGGATGTGGGTTCCTGGACGCTGATGAAATCCACGCCTGACGACCGCGCCAAGGCCGCATGGCTTTATGCGCAGTTCGTGACCTCGAAAACCGTGGATGTGAAGAAGAGCCATGTGGGTCTGACCTTCATTCGCGATACGACCATCCATCACAAGAGCTTCACGGACCGGGCTTCCAAACTCGGTGGTCTCGTCGAGTTCTACCGCTCGCCGGCCCGCGTGCAATGGTCGCCGACCGGCACCAACGTTCCTGATTATCCGAAGCTCGCCCAGCTGTGGTGGCAGGCAATCGGCGATGCATCCTCGGGTGCGAAAACCGCCCAGGCGGCAATGGACTCTCTCTGCGCCGAGCAGGAAAAGGTCATGGCCCGTATCGAGCGTGCCGGCGTGCAGGGCGATATCGGCCCGAAGCTGGCGGAAGAGCATGATATCGACTACTGGAACAAGGATGCCGTTTCGAAGGGCCATCTGGCGCCGCAGCTGAAGATTGCGAACGAAAAGGAAAAGCCGGTCACCGTCAATTACGACGAACTGGTCAAAAGCTGGCAGAAGTAATGTCTGCATGAAATCTTGAAACCGGGGCGGCTCTGCCGCCCCGTCATTGCGTTTAAAAGGGAGTGACATAATGGGCGGTTATATTCTGGCGATCGATCAGGGAACGACATCGACAAGGTCGATGGTCTTTGATCGCGACATGCGGGTCATCGGTGTCGGGCAGCGAGAATTTCCGCAGCATTTTCCGGCCTCCGGCTGGGTCGAACACGATGCCGAAGATATCTGGAAAAGCGTGCTTGAAACCATCCGGTTGGCGCTTGCCGATGCCGGTATCGCCGCAACTGATATAGAGGCGATAGGCATCACCAATCAGCGGGAAACGACGGTGCTTTGGGACCGCAACACCGGCGAAGCGGTGCACCGCGCCGTGGTCTGGCAGGACCGCCGTGCCGCCCCGGTCTGCGAGGATTTGAAAAGAAGGGGGCTGGAACCGCTCTTCTCTAAAAAGACGGGACTGCTGCTCGATCCATATTTTTCCGGCACGAAGCTGAAATGGCTTTTGGACAGCGTCAGCGGTCTTCGCGAAAGGGCGGGCAAGGGAGAAATCTGCTTCGGTACCGTCGACAGTTTCCTGATCTACCGTCTCACCGGCGGCCGCCGGCACGTGACCGATGCCACCAACGCCTCGCGTACGCTGATCTACAATATCGAAGACAATTCCTGGGATGACGAACTCCTGTCTATCCTCGATATTCCCCGCGCCATGCTGCCGGAAGTGCTTGATTGCGCTGCCGATTTCGGTGTGACGGACAAGTCGCTGCTGGGCGCGGAAATTCCGATCCTGGGTGTGGCCGGCGACCAGCAGGCGGCCGTGATCGGTAATGCCTGCTTCGAGCCGGGCATGATGAAATCCACCTACGGCACCGGCTGCTTTGCGCTCCTTAACACCGGCACCGACCGGGTCGCCTCGACAAACCGGTTGCTGACGACCATTGCCTATCGCCTCGACGGCGTGACCACCTATGCGCTGGAAGGCTCGATCTTCATTGCCGGCGCTGCCGTTCAATGGCTGCGCGACGAGCTTGGCTTCATCTCGGTTGCATCTGAAGTCAGCGCGCTTGCGGAAAAGGCCGATCCCAAGCAGCGCGTTTATCTCGTGCCGGCTTTCACCGGTCTTGGTGCGCCCTATTGGGATGCCGAAGCGCGCGGTGCGATTTTCGGCCTGACGCGCGGCACCGGCCCCGCGGAATTCGCGCGCGCGGCGCTCGAAAGCGTTGCCTATCAGACGTTTGATCTGCTGGATGCCATGCGCAAAGACTGGGCGGGTGACAACGGCAAGACGGTGCTAAGGGTCGATGGCGGCATGGTCGCCTCCGATTGGACGATGCAGCGGCTGGCGGATATTCTTGCCGCGCCGGTGGACCGACCGGTCTTCCTGGAAACGACCATTCTCGGTGCAGCCTGGCTTGCGGCCTCCCGCGCCGGCATCTGGCCGGACCGCAAGGCCTTTGCCGAGCATTGGCGGCGCGACCGCCGCTTCAGCCCCGAGATGGAGGAAAGCGAGCGGAAGAACGCCATCGCAGGCTGGCGCGATAGCGTTGGCCGTTGCCTCTCGAAACGCGAAAGCTAAGGCGTTTCGAGTAGAACTGCGTGGCGGCTTTACGTCCGGATAATGCGCGTTGAACTCTATACGAAGCTGCCGGGTGCGATGCTCTTGCTGGACACGAGATCGGAAAGGGCGCGCACCAGCTTCATGTCCGCACCTTTGCTGGGTTGCAGCACAAATTCCACATCTTCCAGAACCGGCAGCACACCCGCTGCAATTTCCTTGAGGCCTGCTGGCGCCATGCTGCGCGGTTGCACCAGAATGCCCATGCCCGCTCTTGCCGCAGCTGTAAGTCCACTCAGGCTGCCGCAGGTGCAGACGATCCGCCAAGATAGCCCGGCCCGGTCCAATGCTTCCTGTGCCGCCTTTCTGGTGATGCTTGGCGGCGGAAAGGCGATCAGCGGCAGGGCGTCCGGCTGGTTCAGCATGCGATGCGGGTCGCGCGCCAGCCAGACAAGCGGTTCGCGATAAAGAAAGTGACCCAGCTTGTCGCCCAGGCGGCGTTTGGCCAGCACCACATCCAGCTCACCATTATCCTGCATCTGGTAAAGCACGCCGCTCAGCGAAACCGTCAGCTCCAGATCCACAAGGGGATAAAGGCGGATAAATTCCTCCAGGATGGCCGTCAGCCGGCTCGCGACAAAATCTTCCGACACGCCCAGTCGTAGCCGCCCACGCAGACGGCTTTCGGTGAAGAGCGACGACACTTTGCTGTCGATTTCTAGCATATTGCGGGCGTAACCAAGCAAGGCCTCACCCTCGCCCGTCAGCTTCACCTGATGCGTGTTGCGTGCGATCAACCGTCGACCAAGCGATGCCTCAAGCCTTTGAATATGCTGGCTGACGGTCGATTGCCCAATGCCGAGCCGCTCGGCAGCGAGGGTGAAACTGCCGGTTTGCTGAAGCATGACGAAGCTGGCAAGATGTTGGAGGTTCAGCATTATCTCAAATCATGATAACTGTTAATCTTTGCATCCGAAATCATGATGAGCGAGAGTGGCGCGCGTTTCAAGCAAAACCGATGCCGGAAAGACCTCCTATGACCCGCTTCCTGCCCGACCGTTTCACCATGATGCTGGTGGCCACCGTGATTTTGGCTTCCATCCTGCCGATCAGCGGCACGCCGGCGGAGTATTTCGGGCTTGCGACAAAGCTCGCGATCGCTCTGCTGTTCTTCCTGCACGGCGCGCGGCTTTCGCGGGATGTGGTGATCGCGGGCATCCTGCACTGGCGTCTGCATCTGGCCATCCTGCTTGTTACTTTCGGCCTTTTCCCGCTTCTCGGTGTGGCGATCGGTTTCATTCCCGAAAGCATCCTGCCGGCACCGCTTTATATGGGCGTGCTGTTTCTCTGCGTGCTGCCATCCACCGTTCAGTCCTCCATCGCCTTCACCTCCATGGCGGGGGGAAACGTGCCGGCGGCGATCTGTTCGGCTTCGGCTTCGAATATTTTCGGCATGTTCCTGACGCCATTGCTGGTCGGCTTCCTTTTTACTGTCGGCGGCCATGGCGGTGGCTTTTCGCTGGATGCTTTCCTGCAAATCTTCCTGCAGTTGCTGTTGCCCTTCATTGTCGGCCAGGTGCTGCAGCCCTGGATCGGGGAGTGGATCAGGGCGCGCAAGAAGCTGCTTTCGCCGGTCGATCGCGGTTCGATCCTGATGGTTGTCTATCTGGCGTTTTCCGACGCGGTCATCGAAGGCATCTGGCACACATTTTCTCTCCGCGATATCGGTGTCGTTATCCTCATCAACATCGTTCTTCTGGCGTTGGTTCTGTGTGTGACGATGTTCGGCAGCCGCCTGCTGGGTTTCAACAAGGCGGATGAGATCACCATCACCTTCTGCGGCTCAAAGAAGAGCCTAGCAAGCGGCGTGCCGATGGCGGGTGCGATCTTTGCGGGCCAGAGCATTGGCGCCATCGTGCTGCCGATCATGCTGTTCCACCAGATTCAGTTGATGGTCTGCGCGGTTCTGGCCCAGCGTTATGCCCGCAAGGCCCATGAAAAGGCAGCGATCGCGCAAGCGGCTGCTGCGGCGGAAGGCGCTGCCACGCCCGCTCGATGACAGGCACTTTCGCAAACAAAAACGGCCCCTCAAGGGGGCCGTTCGTCTTGCATGTCACAAAAACTTAGTTGACCTGAGCCGGTGTAACCTGAGCTTCGATCGTCTTCGGCGCATCGGCGCTGTCGGACGAGATCGCGATGCGGCGCGGCTTCATGGCTTCGGGAATATTGCGAACGAGGTCGATGTGGAGCAGGCCGTTCTTCAAGGAAGCGGTCTGGACTTCGACGTGGTCTGCAAGCTGGAAGCGGCGTTCAAAAGCGCGCGTGGCGATGCCGCGATACAGGAATTCGCCTTCGGTCGTTTTTTCGTCCGTGGCCTTCTCGGCCTTTACCGTCAGCGCATTGGCGCGGGATTCGATGCTGAGTTCGGTTTCATCAAAACCGGCAACGGCCATCGTGATGCGATAGGCATTTTCACCTGTCCGTTCGATATTATAGGGCGGATAGGACTGAGCCTGTTCAGGCTGGCCAAGGCCGTCGAGCATCGAGAAAAGACGGTCGAAGCCGACGGTGGAACGATAGAGAGGGGAAAAATCAACGTGGCGCATGGTGTCCTCCTTAAGAAGCGACTGTTTGCGGTTAAGCCCGGCATCCCGTTCTGGCGATGGCCGGACATAGGGTGCGGTCCCGTTCTGGCGACCGCATGAATGAGATGGGAATGGCTTGCCGCTGCGTCAAGGGGGCGTGAAAAAGTGAAAGCAACATGAACCATGGCTGAACGTCAGGTTCCGGCATCGTTCAGTTTGAGCGCCATAAAACTGCGGTCATCGGAGACATTCTCCGTCGGCAGAAGCAATAACGTCCCTTCTTCTTCTGTCTTACTGGCCGGAACCGCGACTGCTTTAACCGACGGTTCCGGCAATTTTTTCTTTGACCTTCCCGCGCCGCCGACCTATCCCGAAAAGGCACAAAAGCCGGAAAAGACCGATGATCGAAGCCACATTGCGCGCCAGTGAAGATAACCCGGTTCCCGGCAACCATACCGTCGGATATTTCACTGGTCATGGCGGCAAACAGCTTCGATATGCGATCTTCCGTTCCAGTCGTCATATTGCCCGCGGAACGGTAGTTCTGCTGCATGGCAGGAACGAATGTATCGAGAAATATTTCGAGACCGTCGCCGATCTGACGGCCATGGGCTTCTGGGTCGCAACCTTCGACACGCGCGGGCAGGGCGGTTCCGAAAGGCTCCTGAAAAAGCCGGGTGTCGGGCATGTGCGGCGCTTTTCGGACTACATGCGCGACATCAGCCTGTTTCTCGAGCAGGTTGTCCTGCCGGATACGCGACTGCCCTTCTTCATGATCGCCCATTCCACCGGCGCGCTTGCGGCCCTAGCGGCTGCGCCCGGCCTTTCGAACCGGATTGACCGTCTGGCGCTGTGTTCACCTTTCATCGAGCTGGATAGGCAGCAATCGGTTTCACCGTCCGTCATCCGGCTGGTTGCGACGGCCTTGAGCCTTATCGGTCTCGGCAGGATTCAACTCGGCAGGGACCAGCGCGAGCGGGATTTCGACGGTAATCCGCTCACCTCTGATGCCAGGCGTTTCGCCAGAAATCTCACCCTGCACCGGCAATTTCCGGAGCTGTTTATCGGCGCACCGACGGCGCGCTGGGTCTATGAAGCGCTGAAGACCATGGGCCGCGTGACCCGCCAGGATCATCTGACGAACATCACCGTTCCAACCCTCATTCTGGCGCCAATGCTGGATACGATCACGCCCTACAAGGCACAGGAAGAGCTCTCACGCAATTTCCGGGCAGCGCAGCTTCTTCCCATAACCGGCGCGCGCCACGAATTGCTGCATGAGCGTGATGTGTTCCGCAAACAGGCGCTGGCGGCCATCGACGCGTTTTTCGCGCCGGAGTGATGGTCGCTCAAGCAGGCTGTCTAGAGTTTGGAGAGAATAGCAAGCGCTTCTTCGTGCACGGCCTTTGAGCCAGCTGCGAGAATACGACCGCCGTTTTCCGGACGACCGCCATCCCAGGTGGTCATGATGCCGCCGGCCTGTTCGATGAGAGGGATCAATGCGCCGACATCATAGGGCTTCAGACCGGATTCGATCACCAGATCGACATGACCCGCTGCGAGCAGGCAATAAGCGTAACAATCCACGCCGTAGCGGAAAAGGCGGACCTGATCCTGTACCTTTTCATAGAAGGGCTTTTCTTCCGCAGTGAAGATATGCGGGGTAGTGGTGAACAGCACCGCATCCGACAGAGATGCGCAATCACGCGTGCGGATTTTCTTTTCGGCGTCGGGTCCGAAATACCAGGCTGTCTCGCCATCGGCGAAATAGCGCTCCTTCGTAAAAGGCTGGTCCATGATGCCCATCGTGGCGCGGCCGGCCGACTGAAAGCCGATCAACGTGCCCCAGACCGGTACGCCGGAAATAAAGGCGCGAGTGCCGTCGATCGGGTCGATGACCCAAATATGGTCGCGGTCGAGACCGACGTTGCCATGTTCTTCGCCAAGAATGCCGTGCTGCGGAAAACGCTCCTCGATAAGCGCGCGAATGGCAGTTTCCGCTGCCTGATCGCCTTCCGTCACCGGATCATAGCCTCCATCCTGCTTATTGGTGACGGCAATGCCCGTGCGGAAGCGGGGAAGCGTCTCGGCGCTGGCGGCATCGGCAAGTTTGAAGAAGAAATCCCGGTCGGGCAGCATGCGAAACCTCATCGCCTGGAATGGTGCTCTGAATTCTGTGGGCAATGCATAAACTGGAATCACATCCGCCGTCCACTCATACGGATGACGGAGTCATGGTTTCCAAATTTTCAGCATAAGCCTAAAAAATATGCAAATAATAAAGTGATTGACAATTGTGCAATTACTGCGTAGCGTGACCCTGCAGTCTTTGACTGTAAATACCCTCCTTGGGTGTTTCCTCCCTAGACTTGACCGCGCTCAGGCGCGGTTTTTTTTGTCCCGCACGCGGCGGGACGATTCAGGGAAAATATTGAAATGGCGGATAATGGGGTGTTATTCGGCAGCGAGAGAAGTCTCGATCGCGTATTCGGAAACGAAGACGCCAAGCTGACGCATGAAGATTTCCAGCGATGCCTGAATGGCGGGAAAATCGGCCTTTTTCAAAAGCGTCTTTTCATCCACGTAAAGCGCGCGGTTGACCTCGATCTGGAGCGCATGCAGGGAGCGGATCGGCCGGCCATAATGTTCGGTAATGAAGCCGCCGGCGTAGGGTTTGTTGCAGACTGCGACGAAACCCAGTTCCTCCAGAAAATGCAGGGCGGCGCGGGATACTTCCTGGGAGGCGCTGGTCCCGTAACGATCGCCTATGATCACGTCTGGTCTGAGATTGGAGCCGGCGACACGGATATTGCCCGGCATGGAATGGCAATCGATCAATACCGCCATTCCGAAATTGGCGTGGGTGCGTGAGAGCAGGCGGCGCAGGCAGGCATGATAGGGCTTGTAGATCGTCTCGATCCGCGAGAGCGCCTCGTCGACGGGCAGGCGGTGGGCATAGATATCCATATTCTCGGCGACGATGCGCGGCACGGTTCCGAGACCGCCTGCGACCCGCATAGAGCCGATATTCGCGTAAGGCGGAAGCGTGCCTTCGAACATGCGAGGATCGAGCTCGTAAGGTTCGCGATTGACGTCCAGATAGGCACGCGGGAAATTCGCCTTCAGCAGCGGCGCGCCGATCTCGGGTGCGGCGGCGAACAGCTCGTCGACGAAGTGATCTTCGGAACGGCGGATCTCATGCGAATCGAGACGTGCCGATTCCAGAAAGGATATGGGATAGCAGCGGCCGCTATGCGGAGAATTATAGACAAATGGCAGGGTCTGAACGGCAGGTTCCGTTACTTCGAACAGCTCATATTCACCCGTTACCCAGTCCATTCAGTGCCATTTACCATGTCGCAAACAATCGGGATGTTCATGTTGCCAGTTACGGTGCGGCAAGTCCATACTATCGCCCAAGCAGCGCTATACCGATTCACGTGTTCACAGGATATTTACCGTGAAAATCCTATAATCGGGCTAGGGTATTCCAAACATTGAGCAGTTACGGTCACTTATGATGAATCAGAAAATTCTTCTCGCTGAAGACGACAACGATATGCGCCGCTTTCTCGTCAAGGCGCTGGAAAAAGCCGGTTATAAGGTTTCTTCCTTCGACAATGGCGCCAGCGCCTATGACCGGCTTCGCGAAGAGCCTTTTTCGCTTCTGCTGACCGATATCGTCATGCCCGAAATGGACGGCATCGAGCTTGCGCGGCGCGCGACCGAACTCGATCCGGACCTCAAGGTCATGTTCATCACCGGCTTCGCAGCCGTTGCGCTCAACGCCGATTCGAAGGCTCCGAAGGATGCCAAGGTGCTTTCCAAGCCGTTCCATCTGCGCGATCTGGTGGATGAGGTCAACAAACTCCTTGTGGCGTAAGGCCTCTCAAAAAACCTTCACAAAACCGAAAAAAAGCAGTTGACGCATGAACCGGTTTTGTGGTCTATCCGCCGCCACGGAGGGCGTGTAGCTCAGCGGGAGAGCACTACGTTGACATCGTAGGGGTCACAGGTTCAATCCCTGTCACGCCCACCATCCGATTACCTGATTTATCAGGCGTTTGCGAGGTTGACGACATAACCCGCACTTCCTTCCTTATCGATTGCCCAAACTGTGCCCACGAAATCGCCTCTTGGCGTTCGGCATGGCGTCGGGGTGATGATGTCCATACACGTCACGAATCGTTTTCTCTGACGTGCCAGTGAAGCCCGCGACTTCCCAGATCGGAATGCCGCGCTGCATCGCCCAGGTGATGTATGTGTGCTTGAGGACGTGGGGCGTAACATCGTCGTCGAGGCCAGCCAGAACCCGCGCCCGCTCGAAACCCTTGCGCTCTTTCTGGATCAGTCGCCCGTGATACTCGACAGGGCCATTCACCGTGAGTCCGCGCCACCGCTCAAGATGAGGCGCGAGGTTTTCCGCGATAGGAACGGCGGGGCGGCGCTTATTGGTTTCCTTCTGGCCTTGACCGCGCCGATACATCACGCCGCCGGCGAGATCGAACCAGCCGCCCTTTGTGTTCGCTCTCCAGCGCATGGCAAGGATGGCCTCATGTCTGGTGGCCGTGTAGAGGCCGATCAGGATGAAGCGGGCGACATGATAGGAAGGGCGGAACATTCGCCCCCATTTGACCGGCTTGCGTGTTTTTACGTCACAGGCGGTCACCGTGAAGCCGAGAGCGCCGCCGATCAATGCTGCCACCTCCGAGCGAGTTAGCCAGCGCTGGCGCGCCTCGGCCTTCTCAGGGAATGTCAGATCGATGTCGACGGAGAGTTTTTTCTCTCTGCGGCAAAAGCGCAGCGCCGCTTGCAATGTCTCCAGCTCGCGACGGGCAGTCGTCGGTTGAACCTTTCGGCGGCCGATCTTCCCAGAAGCGCGGCCAGCCACGTACTGGCGGCATGCGGAGGCGTCCAGCCAATCACACATGCGATTCCCGAAGAATTCGAGAAGCGGCGTCATGTGATAACCGACAAGCTCCGGATGCGCGTGCGTGACAGCTTTTTCGGCTCCGTAATAGGCCAGTACGTCCGCGACTGCTACTTCATGAGGTTCGCCAGTCCGCCATTCCGGCTTGTGCTTGTCGGCTAAGTAGTTGGCGAGGGCTTTTTCAGCGCCTGGGCGATCAAGTTCGCCGCAGCCTGTGCTGATTTCAGGCTGTCCGCTGTCGAGGATGACCCAGATTGACGGCCTGCCCTTGCGGCGGCGGAGGTAGAGCCGTGGCCCCTTGGATTTTCGCGGCATCTTGCCCTCATATCTGCAATGTCGTTCAGTGTGACGTAGATTTTCCCGGCGATGATTTCACGCGCGAGATTGCCGCGCCGAATTTCCCGGCGCAGGCTGTTTTCCGTTATTGACCCATCAGGAAAAGCTATCTTGGCGGCCTCAGCCAGCCGCAATGGATCATTTGGCGCCGGGCTGATTGTCATCGAGGTATCCCGCTTGCTTCATCTGGTCGCGAAAGTCGAACAGCTTCGACGACAGATTGTTGGCTAATGTCTCAAGTGCTCGACAGCGTCGAGCGGTGTCTTCAACTTGAAATGTCAGATAGCGGCGTTCATCGGCAGAGATGAGGAAGTTTCCGTCGAAACGCTCATCGTTCAGAAGCTTCCCAGCCTCACATCCTCGAAAGGCTTGTTCGACAGAATTTTCCAAGATCGTTGCCGACGTGGCGGCATTGTAGGCGTCGCCCTCTAGGAATTCACTGTCGGTGATGATCTGCCAAAAGCGGTCCACGGCGACACTTGCGCCGCCAGCAATTTTCTGATTAACCTTTATACGCATTGAATGACCTTTACGGGTTAGGAAAAGCCCACGCTGGTTCTCAGGCCGTAGCGTGGGCTTTTCGCATTTCAGATTGCGCATAAGCGCGGCTCAGTTGGAAAACAATTTCAGCGTTCATTGACCGATTATTGCTGTCGGCCTCGCACCGAATTTTGTCACGCATACCTTCAGGCAGACGGAGTGGAAATTGATCGCTATCGCGGCCAGTCTTCATTTTTGCGACTCCAATAGGACTACGGTGATATTACTATTACGGTAGTCCTATTGACGTCAAGCGGATAATATCACAGTGGTCCTATGGAGGTGAGAACATGAAACAATCGACCGGTAGAGGATCTGACCAATTCAATCTGCGCTTCCCCGACGGGATGCGTGATCGCATCGCCCATGAGGCAGATAAAGCTGGTCGTTCAATGAATGCGGAAATCATCGCGCGCTTAAGTTTCACTCTCGACGGAAACCTTGGCGACAGGGAGAAACTGAACGCTGAAATCGATCGTTACCAAAAGATGATTCGTGAATACATTCACCAAATCATCGGGCTGGTGACGACCAAGAATGCGCTAGCTCTTCTCAACGAGCACGGCGAAGTTGCCAGGAAACAGAACCTCATTTTCCTCGAAGCGCTCTGCCAAATGATCATCAGCGAACAACACGCACCTGAGAACTTGAAAGGCTTCGCTAGCAAAACGCTGGCATCGATTGAATACCACAATGAAACGGACGATTTGAAACAGGTTCTTCGGTCCGATATGCCCAGCACAGAAGACGAGGTTCAGGCTATAATCCGCGATGTGATGGAGAACGCTGAAGAGCACACTAAGGATGATGAATGGGCTCAGGCTGTCGGCAATAACGGGTTTTACACAACGGTCGATATTTCTCAGCGGGATCCGACGAAAATTCCTGACGCACCTGAGGATACAGCCGTTAAGAATAAAAAGCCGGGTCCCCATGAGTAGAGCCCGCATGTATACGAAATCCGAAATTGCTGACGCCGCGTCCGCTGCAGCAACGTACAACGTCCGCGTCATCATGCACCCCTCAGGAGAAATAGAGTTCTCGCCCAAAAGCTTTGCTGTTGTTGATCGTGAAGACGCCGGCGAAAAAGCATGGAGGGAGTGGGAGAACGGTAGAAAACCGAGTAAGCGAGGGCGATGACATCTAGTAGTGGAAACATTGGTCGTGACCGTCGCGACGCTCGGTGGAAGGCTTTTATTGAGGCAATCAATGAAGAGGCCAATGCCGGGACGGACCGAGGCCTAGTTCTGGTCTGTGGCTCTATGATCGACGAGGCACTGGGCGAGTTGCTGGAAACGTTCCTGATCGATCACAAGGACGCCAGAGAGCTATTGAATGGCGCCAATAAGCCGCTTAAAGGCCTATCAAATCGCATCAACATCGCATTTGCGTTGGGTCTACTTCGTACCGTAGATCGGACTGCGTTACATGTGATCCGTGACATCAGAAACGAAGCGGCGCATGAAATCACATTCCGCCTCTCAAATACAAAACACCTGTCACGCCTCGAGGCTGCCTACAAGGAAGCTAACATCCATGACCAAGATGACCATTTGAGAGCGCGGTTAATCCATGTTGTGTTGTGGTCGATCAGCGGCCTCGACGTTGCTGCTCAAATTTTTGAGAAAGAGCGGCGAGTTGTTCCCGGCATCTATCTCTTGCCGGGACAAGGGTGAACTGAGGGAAGAAGCAGATGGGAGATAAAGAGGGTCAAGGCGATAGTCCGGAAGCTATCTTCTACGACATGCTTTCTGACGCGAAATACCGAGATCGATTGAAAGCGCATAACGAAGCGCTTTACAGGCATTATCTCACTCAGGAAGAGTGGGCGCATAAGGGTCACACCGATTACGCAAAATGGCTTTTTGCGTCACTCCTAGCGGTGCATGGCGGCGC
Organism: Agrobacterium sp. NPDC058088; assembly: GCF_042885035.1. Taxonomy (NCBI): domain Bacteria; kingdom Pseudomonadati; phylum Pseudomonadota; class Alphaproteobacteria; order Hyphomicrobiales; family Rhizobiaceae; genus Agrobacterium; species Agrobacterium sp. NPDC058088. The sequence goes on from NZ_JBHVSU010000004.1 coordinate 63,341, forward strand.
AATTTATGCCCTTAGCTCTCTGCGATCATCTGTTTCCGCGACAAAGAGCGAATTCCTTATACACGCCGCCTCGCAAAATCTTGCAGCGATTTTTCTCACGCTTGTCGCAGGCCTGTTTGCGTGGGTAAACCTGCAACTCCAAGAAAGCTACTGTAAGGAAGTGGCAGATCCTAAGCTCCTGTATCGTCACGACCCGTTTCCTGATCCCAGCAAATGGATTAACCGCACACTCTACCTGTCCGCAATATTTGGGATGATATCGGGGGTTCTGTTTGCCACGAGCGCAGCGACAGCAATTTTCGGACTTTATCGAATTAGACCGTTGCCTGTAGTTTGGTGAGATTGGCGGTTATGCTGGGGAAATTCCCCACCTAATCAGATCGCCAACTTGGCGACCTAAAATCAAGTTGCCAAGTTGGCGACTTGCGGTAATCGCAGCACATTGGACAGCCCGTCACCAGGCCGCCGCCTGACAAGCAAGTCGCTCGCCTTTTCCGCCTTAATGACCGCAGTGCGCACCGTTGACTTACCGACACCCGCCATTCGCGCCACTTCGCTGTGAGAAAGCTCGCAGCGCCGGTTCTCGCGTATCTGGGCGCGGATGACATCGAGGGCGCGGGTTTCGCCTTTTGTGTATTTCATGGCTTCACTTCTGTCCTCTACCAGCCGCTTCCACTCTGTTTACTTATCTCTAGTGGGAAGGTTCGACCAACAACTACTCCGGCCAAACGACCGACTCCACGGCGGAAATCGTATTGGCGGCGATGACGCTCGCAGTCAGCTCACCTAACAGTGTTTGGCACGCAACGATATGTGCCTTGCCGGCTCGCCCAACCTGCTGAATTTGAACGACGTCATGCATCTCCCACGCCCAGGTCCCGGATTGATCGCAAACCCAAAAAGGAGTAGCCCAGTCACTAGCGACGCCGGGCAGAATGCTGTCGGTCACAGAACCCATCAGGTTGATTTGAGCCTTCATGTCGCTTGGATATGTGTGTAAGGCTCCCAGCGCGTCGGACTTAAATCCACCTGTGATGGCCGCTTGGCAAGCGGATCGCAAAGCCTCAATACGGCCCTCTTTAAAGACGCTGATGTCAACCGGAATAGGCGATGAGAAGATCCACTTTCCGTCCTGTCCGCGCGTTCCAGTATCGCCAACTGACGGTTTTTTCTGGGGATCAACGGGGACGACAGTAAACACATCCGCGATTCGATCGCCTGTTTCCTTGAGGGCGCAAACCACCCCCGAATTGTTGAGTACTGCAAACATAATTATCCCCTAACTATGGTTTGAATAGCCATTGTGGCCGTCATGTTCCCTGTTCCGCCGGTTCGACCTGCATAGCTCAGGGTGCGCCACCCTTCGGCAGGTGTATAAGATCCGGTAGAAATGAGCGCCTGATTGTAGCCGGCGACCGAAGCCTGCATGCCACTATCGGATGCGAACCCTTGAATGCCGTCGAGTGTAAGTGAAATATTGGCGCCCCCGCCTACCGTATCGTTCCTCGCGTACCCGTTAACGATGCTGAAAAGCGCTTCGTCCCCCCACGCAAGAAAAGAGCATGATATTGGCCCACCCATATCAATGTATCCGGCTGAAGAGGTGCTATTTGTCCCTGAACCGCCGGTGACATTTAACTGCCGCCGATTGAACCAATTAATGCAGCCCCGATAACTGGTCGTATCAGCGAAATTGGATGTTGCATTGGTTCGGATTTTCCCCACAAGCGTTCTCGTCGGATCGCCGGACTTTATTTCGACGCCAGTCGAAACGTCAGCCGCATGCCCTACCGCAGACGCCTCAAGTGTTAGCGAAGCGCCAGCCAGAAATGCGTAGACATTATAGACCGTGTTTGCAGCCAAACCTGCATTGCTTAAGGTGACCCCAGCTGATGGAATTTTCACCGGCGTTCCGTTGATCACGAGAGAGTTGCCCGAGAAAGGCGAAAGCAGCAGAGACGTTGCCGATTGGACGGAAAGGCGGCACTGCCCGAAATTCACGGGTATCTCCGAAAGAGACAGATCAGCGAGCCGCCATGCCGCGGCATCAAAGATAAGAGTTGCTACCGCTCCGGCAGTCAATGCACCGCGAGCGAGAGGAGCCCCAAATTTGGTTTGAAGCGGGGCAGCGCCGAGGCCATTTACATCCAAGGTCGCAGCATCGGTGTTCGTCACGGTGACTACCAGACGGATCGACATACCTGTCGTCAGGGCCGATGGCGCTGGCGAAAGTGTTGCAGTGATGGCGTTAGCAGTTCCACCGGCCACAGCGAAACTAACCTTACCTGTCTGGACCGCCTGCGCCAGCTGGTTTGCGTCTGAAGGAACAAGGCTAGACTTGAGAAGGAAGTCAACAATCTCTCTCTGTGGCTTCTCGATCGCCTTTGCAGGGACGGCAGAACCGCGCACGGCACCTGGCACGTCTTTGTCAACATAAGGCGCATCCGGATCAGTCGATCCGTATGGAGGATAATACTTCATTGCAGGGTTTCCTTCCGGTTCTCTTGCTGTGTACGGATTTCGATTTCATAGTAGTAAGCCGTGGAAAAATAAGAGATAATTGAGCCTTGCGAGCCTTGACTCTGTAACGACCACCGGACGCGGCAGAGAGGTTCGCTTTTCGTTATCGGCCTGGCTCTTCAGCCTCTAGGAATCACCGCGCCCTGATTGCTTTCGCCTCCGGCTTGCCGGCGGCAATTGGGTCAAGCGACGCCCTTATTGAAATAAGTGGCGCGGAAGTCGAACGGGGCGCAACCGAAGTCCAGGATGCAGCGGAACTCCATACCGAGGACGTTCCAACCTTCACGGGTTGCAAGGCTTGGGCCATCCACTCCGTCTAGATAACCGTGCTGGAGCGCCGGGCGCTGTTGTGGATCCGCGAACAACCACCAGCCAACGCCGTCGTAACGGTTTTCGACGGCAACGCGGATTTTTCCGGAGAACGGGTTCACATCGTCGCTGGTCGTCGCCTTCAACTCGGCAGCAATCCTTTCCGCCACCGTTTCCAATTTCGGCCCGACCACGAGGACGGCAGGCACAACGCCTGCTGTTCCGGTCCCGTTGACATTCTTCTGCAAACGCATAGCGGCGCGGGCAGAGCTCAGTGTAGAAACGGATGGTTCGCCGTAATCGGTCGCAAGATTTCCGTGATCTGCGTGATAGAGCGTCTTCCCATCGGACATGACCGCACCACCGAAGTTGTTTGCCGCCAGCAACTGATAGAAGAGATCGCCTTCAGTCTCGGTAGAAGCCTCCGCGAAAGCGCGGACAAAATCGGCGAAAGCGCTGAGATCGTCATTGATGATCGCATTTCGGGAAAGTGCGAAGAGCTTTCCGTAGGTCGATATCTGGAGACCATGGGTATCCTCACTCAGCGTACCGTAAGTAATTTCTCCAGACTCGGTGACTTTTTCGAGCTTTGGAGCTTCGCCGGGGCGAATGAACGTCTGCTGGCGGAAGTCGGCAACGTTCCGTTTCACCGAAAGCGCCTTCAGCGGCGATGGCAAACTGTTGTAGCGATCCAGCAGATACCGCTGGCCCGCTCCGAGTAGCAAGCCCGGGAAATCCGAAGTCGTGTGCATGCCGGTGAGCATTGTCGCACGGGCAGCACCCCGAGCCGATGAATGCATTGTCATGCGCTCAGCCAAAGCGGTGTCGCTCATGTTGGATATGCGCTCGCCATAGGCCGAGAAGTAGCGACGGCCGATCTCCAGAAGAGAGCAATTCATGTACGGATTATTGCCCCCGCCATCGATTGGAGCGCCGAGGCGAGCCGCAAGCGCGTCTACAATCTGCTGGTTATCTTCGAGCTTGAGAGAATGCATGGCATCGTTGGGAAGGTGTCCGTGGATCGTCGGGCCAGCTTTCTCTGCCATCATGTTGATGATGATGTCGCGGGCTTTATTGCCGTCGCCATTGGCATCCATCATCACTTTTTCGGTTTCTTCCATCGTCAGCTTTGCGGCGCGGCAACGGGAGAAAATATCCTGCGTCGTCTCTTTGGCGCTGGTCGTCGTGCTCATAACGGGCTCCTTTGTAGCGGTTGCCAATATGTCGAGATTGCCGGGAGCCGCCACGGCGCGGTGTGCGAATAGGTTTGCGGGGGCATTCTTGAACAGGGAGTATTTGAAGGCGGGAGCGGCCATTTCCTCCCCGCTTTCCTCGGCTTCCTCAGCGAAACCGAGGGACCGCGCGACGGAGCCGCGCATCCATGTTTCGTCCGCCATCATCCGGAGAATTTCTCGCATCGGGCGCCCGGAACGTCTGGCGTAGATTTCTGCGGCAGAGGCGGCGATCTGGTCGAGTGTCAGAGCGGCCTTGCGATGATCTTCTGAGGTGCCGATAGTGATGGTCCCCGGATTGTGGATCATCATCATTGCGCCAGGTCGCATAACGACATAATCACCGGCCATGGCGATCAGCGAGGCCGCTGAGGCGGCGAGTGCGTCCACGAAAACCGAAACCTTGCCATCATGGGCCTTGAGCGCGTTGTAGATCGCGATCCCCTGAAACGCGATCCCGCCACCAGAGTTGAGGCGCACCACGATATCGCCGGACAAATCCGCGAGCGCTTCAATCACCTGCTCGTCAGTGAAGCCGGTGGAAACGATGCCATCCTCGTCCCACGTCCAGTCACCGCCGACCGTGCCGTAGAGGTGTAACTCTCCGTTTTTGATGAGGCGGTTCGTCATGGGCTTACTCCGCCTGCCAAAGACGTTCAGTTTTCCAATCGATACCCTCGTCCGCCGCACGCGCCTCGATGGCGACGGCGACAGAGGCCGGCGACGTGAGGAACACGTTGACAACCTCGTCCGGGTAATCGGTCGCTATTTTCAGGGCTATCTTGCCCATCGTGTCCGCGACGTTGAACCCGCCAGCGGTAAGAGACACGTAACCGATGAACTGCAGCTCCCGCCCCTCGCGCTTGAGCCGTACAGCGTCAGGAAGTAGACCGAGGACGGAACCAACGATCTTTGAGGCCACAAAAAAAGGCATAGCCCTATGAACCACGCCACCGCCAGCGGCGAGTTGCGCGGCACAAGCAACCGCCAGAACGTCAAGTTCATCGTAGCGGGCGTGTGAGGAGGGGCGTCCATCGTCACGGAGAGTGATCGGAAGATTATCAACCCCCGTTTCGGGATCGACGCGGGCAGCTTCCTTGAAATGCTCAAGCTGGATACCTGCCAGCAGACAAAGTGTTTTTCGGTTGTACAACATCATCATCTCCAATCGGGTGTTTCTACCCACAAAAATAAGCGAGTCGTTTTGTGTGTCAATACCCCCATTTTTCTGTTGCCGGAATCTCTTAATCAGGGTCCCGGACATCAACGTCGAACGGCCCATCCCCAACGGAGGCGGCCAGGTCGTAAAGCCGAGTTGCAACGCCCCTTCGAAGTTCGGCTGATTTCTCCCGCAGCGCCCGCCGCAGTGCGGCTTCGCCTTTGCCGCTGGCCTCCATCAAATCCGGAACCCAGTTCATCGGAGCGCCTAATTCGCGGATAATATCGCCAGAAATTTTAAGAAGCGCCGCTTCCAAGCCGTGCTCGCCTCGGATCGGAACAAGGTTTCCGAGGCGTTCAGCCAGGTCGAGTTCCTTCAGTCGCGCTTCGTAACCTGCCCTCTCCGCCTGCGCGTCCCTAAGCTTTTTGCTCCCCGCGCCGGCGGCGATGTCCGCTTTGGTTTCTGCCGCCTGTTCGCGGAAGACGTTCCCGGTTTCGCCAACGGCGCGGTCATACGAGACCAAATCAACCTCGCGGAATTTCCCGTTCTGGCGAACCACGATCAGGCCGGCGGCTTCCAGCTTTTGGACGCGCTGCGAGATAGCTTGTTTCGACACTCCCTTGCGCTCCGCCAGATCCTTGATCGAAATCCAGATGGCGCTTTCTTCGTTTTCCATTCTGCTAAGCTCCTGTTCAGTCAAGGCAATTGTCAATCGGTCAAGTTGGTCAAGTCGAGTTTTGGAGGTCGTAACTAGCGGACTTTCGGGGTCGTCCCGGCCCGCATGGGTAGGGGATCGAGGGAGGACCCGAGAGGGGGGAGGGGCGACGGGTGTCATCACGTCACCCGTCCGGCTTTCGCATCTGGGACACGCGCTCGACTACCACGGCGATGCCGCCGCCTTGGCGCTTCACTTCCGCAACGATGGCTTCCTGCTGGATCTCGGCTGTCATGCGCTCATCGATGACGCCGCGCATGGTCTCGCTCAATGCTGCTATCGCATCCTCAAGCCGATGCCTCGCAGCTTCCTGCGCTGCTACAACCGATGGTAGTTGAGGTTTCGGGCGATGGGCTTTCCTCAGACTGTCTCTCAGAAGCCCTTGAACTCTATCCGCTGACACAGGTCTGACGGGTCTTGGCGATGAAAGAGGCTCACCCCTTCCACTTGCTCCGTCGCTATCAGTTAGTTCCTTGATTGAGTTCCTTGATTTAGTTAGGGTGCACGGATTTGCACTATCTAAGTGCACGGATTTGCACTTAGTAGGTGCAGCATTTTGCACTATCTCGTCGCCTATTTCTTCTTCTTGGAATGCCTTGACGATCTCATTGAAGGCGTCCCATTTTGGCTGATATCGCGACCGGAAACCGTTCCCGCCATGCCTGACCTTTACAACCAAACCGAGCCTGTGAAGCTCGTTTGTGGCGTTGACAACGGTCCTCTTGCTGGCTCCTGATTTGCTCATCAATCGCTCTGTGCCGGGGTCGCACTGACCCGTTTTGATGTTGAAATGGCCTATGATGATCGCTGCGATCTTCTTGGCATCGCCAGACAAACCCGACGCCAAGCAAATGGCGCGGTACGCAATAGGCAGGTCGTTCTTGCCGGGAAGCTCAGGCTTATCGTTCATCGATACGTCAGTTTGTGCGCTGCGTGGGCAGCGTCCGTTGCTTCGATGATAGTGAGACTGAACTTTCGCCGTAGCGCGACCAGGACGTTACCTGCGACAGTCGAGCGATTGAGATACAGCCACATCGCCGCCTCTCTGACACGCGGCTGATACTCATCGAGTAGCCTTATCAGATCGTCCGAGGGGGTATTTTGCCCGCCCAAACTATGCCCACGATATACGTGATCAGAAAGAGAACATGCACCAGATTTGTCAAATCTCGTATCCTGCGCTACAAGGGTGTCCGCAGGTTTCAACATGGTTGACATCGTAGGGGTCACAGGTTCAATCCCTGTCACGCCCACCATCCGAATTTATAAAAAGGGTTTCTGAGCAATCAGAAACCCTTTTTTCATTCCTGATCCAGCCATAGCCTGGACTTCTGTCCACGAGTAATCCCCGTCACCGGTTGCACATTTTGCCATTCTCGTCGGCCAGAGTCCCACGGATGCGCCTCATTGCGTCTCGTGGTGATTCGCAATAAATTTCACAAGCGAAAATAAAATTCAAAGCCGTTGACGCGCCCGGTTTTTCCCGCTATCTCAAGTGACATGCAATAAATTACAGATCTCAAAATTTATTGCGGACTAGGTCATTGTCCTTGGGAGGGGAATATGTTGGCTTTTCTGAAATCGACCGCTGCCGCGGGTGTTCTGGCCGCCACGATGAGCGCTGCCGCAACATCACCGGCCACCGCTGCAGGGAAATTCGCCTGCGAGCCGGGTGAGACCTATGTGATGAACGTCATGGTTTCCAGCCACCCCTATTGGGTGCCGGTCTTCGAGGGGTTCAAGCAGGCTGCCAAGGCGCTTGGCTGCGAGGCCGTCTTCACCGGTACGCCGGAATATGACATTACCAAGCAGATCGCGTCCTTCGAACAGGAGTTGGTGAAGAAGCCGAAAGGCATTCTGCTGCATCCGATGCAGGCTGATCCCTTTATCGAGCCAATCAACAAGGCGATCGCCTCGGGTGTTTCCGTGACGACCTTTGCAGCGGATTCTCCGAAGTCAAAGCGCACCGCCTATATTACCTCGGACAATGTGGCCGAGGCGAAATTTGCAGCCGACGAAATCGTCAAGAAGCTCGGTGAAAAAGGTGAATATGCCGTTCTCGAAAATCCGGGCCAAAGCAACCACGATCTGCGGGTTAAAGCCCTCATCGACTATATGGGGCGCACCTATCCGCAAATGAAGCTCGTCGGCCGCCAGGCGACAAACCAAGATGCGAACGTCGCCTATCAGGCGACAGCCGCCCTGCTGCAAGCCAATCCAAATCTCGGTGCATTATGGATTCCCGAAGCCGGTTCCGCCGAAGGTGCGACAACTGCCGTTCTGGAAGCGAAAAAGAAGGTCCTGATCCTGCATGCGGATATCACGCCCGCGACGCTGGAGCATATCAAGCAGGGCAATATCTACATGTCCATCAATCCCAACCAGGGGGTTCAGGGCTTCATGGGTTTCATGAATACGTTCCTCGGCGCCCATTCGGACCTGATCGACCCGTTCAACGACTATAAGGTGTCCGGCTTCAACCCGATGCAGGTGCCTTCGATGGACAATGGCTTTGCGGTCATCACCAAGGCGAATGCCGCTTCCTTCGATCTCAACGAATACATGAAAGGGCGCTGACGCGTCGCTCGGGATCCGGCGAGGTTTGCGCCTCGCCGGCCATATGGGAAGAAGGTTTGGGAGGGCGTTATGAGTGAGGTCATCCTCAGCATGACGAATATTCACAAGGCATTCGGGCCTGTGAAGGCGTTGCGGAGTGCCGCGCTTGAACTGCGGCGCGGCGAAATTCACGCGCTCGCCGGTGAAAACGGTGCCGGAAAGTCGACGCTGATGCATATCATCGACGGCATTCTGCAGCCGGATGGTGGGGAAATCCTACTGGATGGCAAACCGGTTCGTATATCCTCGCCCAATGCGGCGAACCGGCTGGGCATCGGTTTTGTGCATCAGGAAATCGCGCTCTGCCCGGAGATTTCGGTCGCCGAAAACATGTACATGTCGGAAACCGGCCAAAGCCGCTCGTGGTTCGTGAATTATCGCGATCTGGAACGACGGGCGGCAACGGTGCTGCGGGAGATCGGTGACATCGATCCCGCCCGCCGGGCCGGTGACCTGTCGATTTCACAGCAGCAGATCGTTGAGATCGCCAAGGCGCTGACGCTCGATTGCCGTATCCTGATCCTCGACGAGCCGACGGCGGCGCTCACCGAGACCGAAGCCCAGACGCTGTTCAGGATCATGCACCGGCTGGCGGCGCGCGGCATCGCCATCATTTATATCTCCCACCGCATGGCGGAGATTTTCGAACATTGCGACCGTATAACTGTCATGCGCGACGGTTGCCATATCAGGACGGAGAATATTGCCGATATTTCGCCGGAAGAGGTGGTCAACAGCATGGTGGGGCGGGTGCTCGACAAGCTGTATCCGCCGAAACTGACGGACGATGAAAAATCGGAGGAGGTCATTCTTTCGGTCCGGGGATTGAACGAAGGAAAGCGTGTTTTCGATGTCGATTTCGACCTGCGCCGCGGCGAAATCTTAGGCTTTGCCGGACTGATCGGTGCGGGCCGCAGCGAGATTGCGCGCGCGGTCTGCCGGCTGGAAGGAAAGCCGAAAGGCGACGTCGCGCTGCGCGGTCGGCCGCTGAAGCTTAGGGATTATCGCGACAGCATCCGCGAGGGGATTGTCTATCTCTCGGAGGATCGCAAGGGCGACGGATTGTTCCTGAACATGTCCATCGCTTCCAATATCTCGGCGCTCGATATCGGCAGAATATCGAACGGCATGGGCCTCATCGAACGGCGCAGGGAGATGAAGCGCGCCGATGAGCTGGGACGCCGGCTGAAACTACGGGCAAACAGCGTCGGTGATGCCGTCTCAACCTTGAGCGGCGGCAACCAGCAAAAGGTGGCGCTGGCGAAGATGCTGTCGGTGGAACCCGAAGTCATCTTTCTGGATGAGCCGACTCGCGGGGTAGATGTGGGCGCGAAGGCGGAAATCCACCGCCAGATCCGGGAACTGGCGCGTGAAGGAGTTGGCGTCGTCGTCATCTCCTCTGAACTGCCTGAGCTCATCGGCGTCAGCGATCGTGTGCTTGTCGTGCGCGAGGGCCGCATCACCGGCGAGGTCGAGGGGGACGACATGACGGAGGAAAAGATCATGCAACTCGGATCGATCAATATCACGCAAAATGCGGCGGAAGCCTGAGGGAGCGGGAAAATGGCAACATCGGAAACACCTTCAAGCCTTGCCCAGACGGCGGTTCGCCGCACGGTGTGGTGGGAGCCGGCGATCAAGGCCCGCGAAACCGGGCTGATCGTCATCATTCTCGCGCTTTTTGCCGTGATGTCCTTCATATCGCCCTACTTCCTGACGGTGGACAATCTGCGGGCCATGGCCATGGTCTTCGCCATCGAAAGCATCGTCGTGGTCGGCATGACGATCCTGCTGATCTCTGGTGGCATCGATCTTTCCGTGGGTTCCGTCACCGCGCTTGCGATGGTGGCTGCCGGCTGGCTCTTCCTCAATGGTGTCGATCCCTGGGTCGCGGCGGGTCTCGCTATCTGCCTCACGACACTGGTCGGCATGGTCATGGGATTTCTGACCACGGTCGTCGGTCTGCATCATTTCATCGTGTCGCTGGGTGTCATGGTCATTGCGCGCGGTGTTTGCCTGCTCGCAACCGGCGGGCGGCCGCTCGGGCTCTATTCCCTGCCGCCGGAATTCAAGTTCATCGGCCAGGGCGCGCTGGGCGGTATTCCGCTGGTCCTCATCATCTTCGCGGTTGTAGTCGTCGCCTTCGACCTGCTGCTACGGCGCACGACAGCCTTCCGCAAGGTGTTCTATACCGGCAGCAATCCCAAGGCCGCGGCCTATTCCGGTATTCGCGTCGGCCGGGTCGTGTTTGCCACCACCACGCTTTGCTCGATGCTGTGCGGTGTGGCGGGCGTTATCTACATGGCCCGTTTCGGGTCCGCCCAGCCGAGCTTTGGCGTCGGCATGGAGCTCAATGTCATTGCAGCGGCGGTGATCGGCGGCGCGAGCCTGTCCGGCGGCTCGGGCACTATTCTGGGTGCAATCCTCGGTGCGATCCTTTTGTCTGTCGTTTCCAGTTCGCTTGCCTTGCTTAACGTGTCTGTCTACTGGCAGGACATCATCAGGGGAAGCATATTGCTGGCTGCGGTCCTGTTCGACCACTATCTGGTCAGGCGCCGCCGTTGAGCGTCCTTCGCTCGCCCGAGGGTAACTGGAGAAAGACGATCATGCTGGATATCAAGGACGATTTCGATCAACAGAGACAGATGTATTCCGTCCTGGTGCTGCATTTCATCGAGGGGGTGAAGCAGTCGGAGATCGCCGAGCGGCTCAATCTTTCCCATACCAAAGTGAACCGCATGATTGCGGCCGGCCGCAAGGCGGGCATGGTGAAGATCACCATTGCCAGTCCCTATCAGCGGCTGGTGGATCTCGAAACCGAGATCAGCCGCCGTTTTGGCCTCACGCAGGCGGTGGTGACGCCGACGGTCTCCGACAATCCGGAAACGGTGCTGCAGATGGTCGGTCGGGTAGCTGCCAACCATTTGCTGGAGACAATCCGGGATGGTGACGTGATCGCGATTACCGGCGGCAAGGCGGTCAGCGCCGTCGTCGATAATCTGGAGGCGGAGCGGCGCTTCGATGTGCGGGTGGTGCCGCTGACCGGTGGCGTACAGGGCAAGCACTATACAGACGTCAATCATCTCGCCACGCAGCTTGCGGAAAAGCTTGGTGGCAGTGCCTCGCTTCTGCATGCGCCGTTATTCGCGGAGGACGAGGAACAGCGCGATCTGCTGATGAATGTCGCGTCGATCCGCGAAGTCTTCGATCTGGCACGGCAGGCGCAGGTCGCGCTGGTCGGCATCGGTTCCGTGGAGGCTCCGGGCTCCGGTTATTACGATCTTCTGCCGGATGCCGCCCGTGGCGGGCAGGCGCTGGTGGATGTTGGCATTGCCGGTGAATTTCTCGCGCATCTCACCATGGCGGATGGGCAGCTGGCACGGATCGATCTCAATTCGCGCGTGGTGGCGTTGGACCCCGGGCAGCTCGCTCGGTGCCCGAATATCATCGGCGTGGCGGCCGGTGCCATCAAGGCCGGGCCGGTGGCGGCCACGCTTGCCGGCCGTTATCTGACCTCGCTTGTCGTGGATGAGGCGATCGCCGGTTATTTATTGAATCAAGAGGAAGGGGAAACGTCGTGACGGAGAACGCAATATTGACCCGGACGATCGGCGGCAGCGGCATCAGCGCATCCGCCGTGGGGTTGGGCACCTGGGCCATTGGCGGCTGGATGTGGGGCGGCACCGATGAGCGGCAATCCATCGCCGCCATCCATGCCTCCATCGATGCAGGCATTTCTCTGATCGATACTGCGCCAGCCTATGGAATGGGGCTTGCGGAAACCATCGTCGGCAAGGCGATTGCGGGGAAGCGCGATAAGGTGGTGCTGGTCACCAAATGCGGGCTGGTCTGGCATGTGAACGAGGGCGCCTATTTCTTCCATCAGGATGGCAAACCCGTTCACCGTTATCTCGGCGCTGCTTCGATCCGTTACGAGGTCGAAGAAAGCCTGAAGCGGCTCGGGACCGACTATATCGATCAGTATGTCACCCACTGGCAGGACGCCACGACGCCGATTGCCGAGACGGTTGAGGCTTTGGTGCGGCTGAAGGAGGAGGGGAAAATCCGTTCCATCGGCGCAAGCAACGTCTCGCCCGCCGATCTCGAGGCCTATATCGCCACCGGCGCGCTGGATGCCATTCAGGAAGAATATTCCATGGTGAAGCGTGATATCGAGGGGACGCTTCTGCCGCTTTGCCGGAAGAATTCTGTCTCCGTCCTCAGCTATTCGTCACTGGCACTCGGTCTGCTGTCGGGCAAGGTCGGGCCGGAACGGGTGTTTGCAGAGGATGATCAGCGCCATGGCAATCCCCGTTTCAGCCAGGCGAACCGCCAGAAGATCGCGCGATTGATGGCGGTACTGGAGCCGGTGGCGGCCACGCATGGAGCTTCGGTCGCGCAGGTGGTGATTGCCTGGACGATTGCCCAGCCGGGCATAACGTTCTCGCTGTGCGGCGCGCGCGATCCGGCACAGGCGGTGGAAAACGCCGCGGCCGCCCGCCTGCGGCTGACAGAGAGTGAACTGGCCCTCATCAGTGCCGGTGTCAGCGAGCATCTCGTCGGACTCGATAGCTAAAACAACGAGGTAAGGCGGGGTTGTCGGCGAATAGCACATAATTTTCGCCTCCCGTCTTTCCCGTCGCTCAAACGATCAACACCATTGGGACGCTGGTCATTAGCCAGCGAACGGTATTCCTATGCCCAGTTTTCGCGAGGACGCTCTCAGCCGCATCCGTCAAGACGGTGATTTCGACGCCGTCGTCATCGGTGGCGGCATCAACGGCATCGCGGCCTATCGCGATCTCGCCTTGCAGGGGCTGCGGGTGCTCCTGGTCGAGCGTAATGATTTTTCCTCCGGCTGCAGTGCAGCGCCTTCGCGCATGATCCATGGTGGCCTGCGTTATCTCGAGAATGGCGAATTCGGCCTCGTCGCAGAATCCTTGCGTGAGCGCGATGCTCTTTTGACACTTGCGCCACATATGGTGCAGCCGCTGCCGACGACGATCCCGATTTTTTCGCTGTTCAGCGGCCTGTTCAATGCGGCGGCGACATTTTTCGGTTCCGGCGGCAAGCCCGCCAGCCGTGGAGCGATCGCCATCAAAGCGGGCCTCACCCTCTATGACTTCGTCACCCGGAAGAACCGCATCCTGCCGCGCCATGAGTTTCGCGGTGCCGGCAAGACGCTGAAGCGCTGGCCGGGCCTCACACCTGAGATCAGATATTCCGCCACCTATTACGATGCATGGATAAGCCAGCCGGAGCGACTTGCCCTGGAACTGCTGATCGATACCTCCGCCGATGCGCCGCAAAGCATCGCGCTCAACTATGCGGAGCTTATTCGCAATGGTGATGAATATCGTCTCCGGGCAGAGGAAACGGACGATGCGCTGCCCATCCGGCCGCGCATCATCGTCAATGCCACGGGGGCATGGATAGACGAAACGATCGGCACGCTTTCCGCCGCGCCGGCCACGGAAAAGCAAAAACCAACCGTTTCCGGCACCAAGGGGTCACATCTGATCATCGCCAATGATGCGCTCCTCAAAGCGCTTGATGGCCACATGATTTTCTTTGAAAATGCGGATAACCGCGTCTGCATCCTCTTTCCTTATCTCGGCCGGGTTCTCGCGGGGTCAACCGATATCAAGGTGGATCGTCCCGAGCGGGTGCGATGCGAGCCCGAGGAGCGGGATTATATTCTCGAGGCGATCGCGCAGGTGTTTCCGGACATTACCATCGATCGCTCGGATATTGTCTTCAGTTTCAGCGGTATACGCCCGCTGCCGCGCAGCGACGCCGCTTTTACCGGGAGAATTTCCCGCAGCCATTTCATTCACCGTGTCGCCGGCGATCCGCCGCAGCTTTGCATGATCGGTGGCAAGTGGACGACCTTCAGGGCTTTCGGCGAACAGGTAAGCGATGAGGTCCTGACGTACCTCGGGCGCAAGCGGCTGACCGGAACTATGGATCGTCCGATCGGCGGCGGCAGGAATTTCCCCGCCGGTGCCGGACGTCTCTCGGCTTTGCTGGCGGAACAGTTTTCAATCGGCCGGCGCCGGGCGGAGCATCTGGCCTTGGCTTATGGCTCCCGCGCCTTCCAAGCGATGGGTTTTTGCCGAGGGCGAGCGGATGACGCGCCGCTTTCGGAAAAATCGCCGATGACGGCCGCGGAAATCCTTTGGCTGATCCGCTGCGAACATGTGCGACACCTGACGGACCTCATTTTGCGACGCACGACGCTCGCTATCACCGGCCTCATCGACGCGGACTTGATCGAGGGCATTCTCGGTGTTGCCGCGCGCGAAATGGGCTGGTCATCCACCCAGGCCGTATTGGAGCGGCAGCGGCTCATCCATGAGCTGGAGACTTTTTACGGGGTCACCCCGGCAATGCTTCAAAACAGATGTAAGGAGAATGCATGATGATGCGGATTTCAAAAAAGGCACGCATGAACCGGCTGTTCCGCAATGGTGGTTGCCTCGATGTGGCCATCGATCACGGAGTTTGCAACGAGCCGAGCTTTCTTGTCGGGCTGGAGGATATGGCGCAGACGGTCGACAAGCTGGTGGAAGCCCGTCCCGATGCGATCCAGATGACCTATGGGCAGGCGGATCTGCTGCAGCAGAGGCCGGAGCGCGACAAGCCGGCCCTCGTCATGCGTATCGATATGGGTAATCCCTATAATTCCACCCGTCACAAAACCATGTGGTCGCAGCTTCAGAATTATCATGATCCGATCATCGGTGCACTGGAAATGGACGCCGCCTGTGTCGTCGTGAACCTTTTCATGCTGCCGGAGGAACCGGAACTGTTTCGCCAATGTGTCGAGAATATCAGCCGGGTGCGGGCCGACTGCCATCGTTTCGGTATGCCGCTGATGATCGAGCCACTGGTGATGCTGCCCAACGATATCAGGGGCGGATATCAGGTGGATGGCGACGCCGAGAAGATCGTCACGCTGGTACGCCTTGCCTCGGAAATGGGAGCCGATATCATCAAGGCCGATCCGACCAGCAATCCGCAGGATTTCCATAGGGTGATCGAGGCGGCACGCTGCCCGGTGCTGGTGCGGGGCGGAGGGCGTGAGGACTTGCGCAATGTGCTGGCAAAATCGGCGGCCTTGATGGCCGAAGGTGCGAACGGGATGGTCTATGGCCGCAACATTTACCAGCACGACAATCCCAAGGCCGTGGTGGCGGCTTTGATGGCCATCATCCATCAGGGTGCGAGCGGCGAAGAGGCATGGGGCATCTATAATCGTGGCTGAGAAAAATCTTATATTGGGTCTCGATGTCGGCAACACGGTCATCAAGGCTGTGTTGTTCGACACGGCGGGACGGCAGATCGCCCATCACGCCATCGACGGGCATTCGACATACCCGCAGCCCGGCTATGTCGAGCGCGATCTAGAGGAATTGTGGCGCAACGGCTGTGAGGCGATCCGCCAGCTTCTGGAAAAATCAGCGGTCGATCCAGCCAGCATCGCCGGTGTGGGCTGCGCCGGCCATGGCAATGGTCTCTACCTTCTGGATAAAGAACGGCAACCGCTGCTAGGCATCCAGTCGCTCGATAGCCGCGCCGCCGATATGGCGGCCGAGCTTGACCGGAAAAGCGGAGGCCTGTTGCAGGCGCGTTGCCTGCAGCGGCCGTGGCCCGCGCAGACGCCCACCCTTCTCGCCTGGGTGAAACGCCATGCGCCCGATCTCTACGAGCAGACCGGCACGGTGCTGTTCTGCAAGGACTTCGTCAATTTCCGCCTGACGGGCTGCCTTGCCAATGATATTTCCGACCTCAGCGGTGCGGGGCTGCTTGCCCTGCCGGACGTTCTGCTCGACCGCGAACTTCTGTCACTCTACGGCCTCGAAGATGCTTTCGCGTTCTTTCCGCGTCTCGTGGAATCGGCCGATATTGTCGGCCAGGTAACGCGGGAGGCTGCTGGTCTGACCGGGCTTTCCGAAGGCACGCCTGTCATTGGCGGTTTTTTCGATGTCGTTTCCAGCGCCATGGGTTCGGGCGTCATCAATGCAGGCGAGGCCTCCGTCATCGCAGGCACCTGGAGCATCAACCAGGTATTTGCAGACAAACCGGTCATCAGCCCGGATGTTTTCATGGTCACTACGTTTGGCCGCGACCGTTATGTGAATATTGAATCCAGCGCCACTTCCGCCGCCAATCTGGAATGGTATGTGCATCGCCTCCGCGCCGACCATGGCGACCATGCTTTCGAGCGCTGCAACGAGCTGGTCGGTTCCGTGACGCCACGGGCTGATGACCCGTTCTTTCACCCCTTCATCTTTGGCTCACGGCTCGGACCGGAGTTTCGTGGCGGGTTTTATGGTATCGCCGGCTGGCATGGCGAAGGTCACATGGTGCGTGCCCTGTTCGAGGGTGTGTGTTTCGAGCATCGCCGCCACATCGGGGTTCTGCGAGACGCGGGGCTTCCGGTGGAAAGCGCCGTCATGTCCGGCGGAGGCTCCCGCAGCCGGCACTGGCCGCAGATCATGGCGGATGTGCTGGAGATTCCCCTCCGCGTCGCCGAGGCGCGGGAAACGGGCGCGCTCGGTGCGGCGATTGGCGCCGCCGTAGCGACGGGGCTCTACTCGAATTACGAGGAGGCCGTTGCCGCGATGACGCGGGTTCAAAATGCCTATCAGCCCGATGCTGAACGAGTATCGCACTACAGGCGGCGCTACGGTCTCTATCAGGAATTGACCGGACAGTTGCGGAGCTTCTGGAGCGCTTTGCGGTCGCCGCAGTGATGCTTGGGGCAGATCATTCGGGGCGTGTCCGGACAAAGCGTTGTTCCAGAACCTCGCTTCCCCATTGGCTGCCCGGATATTCCTCGGTGCAGGTGAAACCATGGCTTTCGTAAAGATGCCGTGCGGCAAGAAGGCCGTTGAATGTCCATAGATGGGTTTCGGTAAAACCCGCCTGGTCGGCGAAGGCGAGGGCGGTTGCGAGTAGCCTGCGTCCGACACCGCCGCCGCGTATGCCGTCAGCAACGATGAACCAGCGCAGATGCGCAATGTTCTCTCCAAGATCTTCGCCGTCGATGGCGATCGAGCCGATGATCTCTTGTCCGCGCATCGCGACCCAGATCGCATTTTTCGGGTTTTCAAGCCGGTTGCAGAAAGCGGCGAGGCCTTCGGCCACGACGGATTCGAAACGCTGGCCAAAGCCGGATGTCCGGGCGTAATAAAGTGCATGCATCTGGGTGATGCGGGCAATGATGCCAAGCCTGTATCCTTGGGTGATGTCGATGGTGGAAGCCGGCGTGCCGGCCCTTGCTCCCAGCGCTCCGGCGTAAAGACGAAGCCCTTCGAGAATGGTGTGAGCATCCGCAGACGTCAGTTGGGCCAAAGCCCCCGATACCTGACGGTTCGCAAAGCCATTGATGGCGCTGACCTTCTCCTCGCCCTGTCCCGTGAGACTTAATCGCTTTATGCGGCTGTCTAAATCGTCCGTCTGCTCGACGATGTCGCCCGACACAATGAGCTTGCGCAGCATGCGGCTGACGCTCGATTTCTCGAGCTGCAACAGCTTTCCGATATCCTTTGCCGTGATGCCGGGGCATGCCTCGATCTCGATCAAGGCATGAACTGCCGAGGGCGGCAAATCGGTGCCGGCAAAATCACCCCCCATGAAACCAAGCTCGCGGACAAGCTGGCGCGAGGTGGAGCGGATGTCGTTTATGGAGGGAAATTGTTCGGGCACGGTCGATCCATTACAGTTGCATCATGCAACTATAATCACATTTCCCTTGGCTTGCCAAGCTAGCGGCTGTCGCAAAAAGTTGGCTTTCTGCCTGGAAGTGGGCAATCTGCTACCCAGGGCACCGACGATGGTGAGGGAACCGCCCTTGTCCGTAATTGTATATCGTGCGGTGGAATTCACCCGCGGCGTTTGCGGGTATTGATTATCCGGCTATGGAGCACGCATGCCTGATACGCCTCGATTTTTCCGCTATGCGGTTTTGGCCGCCATGTTTCCGGTCGCGGTTCTGGGCCTCTTGGCAACACCGAACGAATATCGGGACATCGGTATTGAGGCCATCGATTGCGATGGGCCGATATCCGTTCTGATTGCTGCCGTGCCGGCACTTGTGGTCTATGCGATCATCGGCTGGATGTTCGTTTCCGGGGTCAGGCGTCATCGCTCGCTCGTCGCGGCCGTTTTCTGCGGGCTTGTCTGCCTGGCGCTGGCCTGGAATATAGGCATCGCGCTGTGGGAGAATCACAGGAACGCCGTGGAAACGGTGTGCGGTTCCAGCGCTGGATTATGACAGAACACCGCCCGTTGCCGTTAGGTGTGCTTAGCGGAAGCGAAGATTTCGCCGCGTGAGCTGATCGACGGTGGTGCAGCCCATCAGCTTCATGCCGCGCTCGATTTCGATGCGCATTGTTTCGAGCGCACGTTCCACACCCGGCTGCCCGGCGGCGGCAAGCGGGAAAAGGTAATAGCGACCGAGGCCCACGGCTTTTGCACCCAGGGATAGCGCCTTCAGAACGTGGGTGCCGCGTTGCACGCCGCCATCCATCATCACGTCGATCCGGTCGCCGACGGCATCGACGATTTCAGCCAGCTGGTCGAAGGCGCTGCGGGAGCCATCGAGCTGGCGGCCGCCGTGATTGGAAAGCACAATGCCGCTGCAGCCGATCTCGGCCGCACGGCGGGCGTCGTCCACGGACATGATCCCCTTCAGGCAGAATGGCCCGCCCCATTCGCGCACCATCTGCTCCACATCGTCCCAGTTCATCGAAGGGTCGAGCATCTCGGTGAAGTAACGGCTGATGGACAGGGCGCCGCCATCAATTTTGATATGGTCGTCAAGCTGCGGCAGGCTGAAGCGTTCATGTGTCAGGTAATTGATGCCCCAGGCGGGCTTCATGGCAAATTGCGCGATGCCGGAAAGATTGAGCTTGAAGGGAATGGCAAAACCGGTGCGCTTGTCACGTTCGCGGTTCCCGCCGGTGATGCTGTCCACCGTCAGCATCATCGTCTCGACACCGGCGCTTTTCGCCCGGGCCATCATATCGCGGTTGAGGCCTCGATCTTTGTGGAAGTAGAATTGATAGACCTGCGGGCCGCCGCTGATGCGGCGCGCTTCTTCGAGACTAGTGGTACCAAGCGATGAGACGCCGAACATGGTGCCGAATTTTCCGGCGGCAGCCGCGACCGCCTTCTCGCCCTGATGGTGAAAGAGACGTTGCAGAGCGGTTGGGGAGCAATAGACCGGCATCGCCAGCTTCTGCCCCATGACGGTGACCGACATATCCACATCGGCCACACCCTGCAGCACATCGGGAACCAGATCGCAGTTTTCGAACGCGGCCGTGTTTCGACGATAGGTCACCTCGTCATCGGCAGCGCCGTCTATGTAGTTGAAGATCGGTCCGGGAAGGCGCTGTTTGGCCATGCGGCGGAAATCGTGGAAATTATAACAGTCTTTGAGTTGCATCTGTCGCTCGGCCGCTCAGTTTGAAAGCTCGGAAAAGTTGGATTGAAACCTATACCGGGCATCGGGGCCCGGCAATTCTATCACCAGCGATTTTACCACTCTCAGATGCGAAACTGCGCCAGCTGGCTACCCCGTGGAGACGGCGTGCAGGGCTTTGCCGGTAGCGGCAAAACTCTCGATATTGCCGATCGTCGTGTCCGCGATGTTCTTGAGCGCTTCCTGTGTGAAGAAACCCTGATGGCCGGTGACAAGAACATTGGGAAAAGTCAGCAGTCGCGCGAAGACATCGTCGCGCAGCACGTCATTGGAAAGATCCTCGAAAAAGAGATCGGCTTCCTCTTCATAGACATCGATGCCAAGAGAGCCGATCGTACCGTCCTTCAAACCTGTAATCGCCGCCCGGGCGTCGATGATGGCGCCGCGGCTGGTATTGATGAGCATCACGCCCTTTTTCAACAGGGGCAGAGTCTCCCTGCGAATGAGGTGCCGGGTTTCTGGCGTCAGCGGGCACATCAGCGCGACAATATCAGATGTCCGGAACAACTCCTCCCGCGTCCCGTAGATCATCCCCAAAGTCTCGCAATCGGGATTGGGACGGAGATCGTGGCCGATGAGACGGCAGCCGAAGCCGGCCGCAATGCGTGCGAAAATCGTACCGATCTTGCCCGTGCCGACGATGCCCACCGTCTTGCCATGGAGATCGAAGCCGAGCAGGCCATCGAGGGCGAAGTTTCCTTCGCGGACGCGGTTATAGGCCCGGTGGATCTTGCGGTTAAGCGACAGGATGAGCGCCATCGTATGTTCGGCGACTGCATAGGGAGAATAGGCCGGCACGCGGGCAATGGTGAGACCAAGCTTGTCGGCAGCGGCGAGATCGACCTGATTGAACCCGGCGCAACGCAGAGCAACCAGCCGCACGCCCATCCCCGCAAGTTTCTCAAGAACCGGCCGTGACAGATCGTCATTAACGAAGGCGCAGACGGCCATCGCCTCTTCGGCCAAAGCGACAGTTTCAGGTGACAGTCGGGCCTCGCAATAGTGTATCCGCATGCCCGGCCCGGCGGCTTCGTCAAGAAACTGCCTGTCATAGGGCTTGGCGCTGTAGACCACGATCCGCATCTGTCTCTCCAGTTTCGAAACGAAAGCTGCCGTTACAGGCCGATGTGTCCGGCAGGAACCTCAGCTGCGAAGGCCTGGCGCCTCCTGCCCGGTGCTTTCGACATATTCGGTATATCCGCCGCCATATTGATGGATACCATCAGGTGTCAATTCCAGTACGCGGTTTGAAAGCGCGGCCAGGAAATGGCGATCATGCGAAACGAACAGCATCGTGCCTTCATATTCCGACAGGGCCTTGATCAGCATTTCCTTGGTGTCGAGATCGAGATGGTTGGTAGGCTCGTCCAGCACGAGGAAATTCGGCGGATCGAACAGCATGGCCGCCATGACGAGACGGGCTTTTTCACCGCCGGAAAGAACGCGGCAGCGTTTCTCCACGTCGTCACCCGAAAAACCGAAACATCCGGAAAGAGCGCGCAGCGGCGCTTGGCCCGCCTTCGGAAAACGCTCCTCCAGCCATTCCAGAATGGTGCTGTCACCATCAAGAACATCCATCGCGTGCTGGGCGAAATAACCGAGCTTGACGCTGGCGCCGAGGGTAACATTGCCGGAATCCGGCTCGGTCGCGCCGGTCACCAGTTTCAGCAAGGTCGATTTTCCCGCACCATTGACGCCCATGATGCACCAGCGCTCCTTGCGGCGCACCATGAAGTCCAGTTCGCCGTAGATCGTGCGGCTGCCATAGGCCTTGTTGACCTTCTTCAACGCCACGACATCCTCGCCTGAGCGAGGAGCGGGTGCGAATTCGAAAGCCACCGTCTGCCGCCGTTTGGGTGGCTCGACGCGATCGATCTTCTCAAGTTTCTTGACGCGGCTCTGGACCTGTGAGGCGTGTGAGGCCCGCGCCTTGAAGCGCTCGATGAACTTGATTTCCTTGGCGAGCATGGCCTGCTGGCGCTCGAACTGTGCCTGCTGCTGCTTTTCGTTCTGCGCGCGCTGCTGTTCGTAAAAGCCGTAATCACCGGAATAGGTGGTGAGGTTGCCAGCATCGATCTCGATGATCTTGGTGACGATACGGTTCATGAATTCGCGGTCGTGCGAGGTCATGAGCAGGGCGCCGTCATAATTCTTCAGGAAGTCTTCAAGCCAAATCAGGCTTTCAAGATCGAGATGGTTCGACGGTTCGTCGAGCAGCATCACATCCGGCCGCATCAGAAGAATGCGGGCAAGCGCCACGCGCATCTTCCAGCCGCCGGACAGTTTCGAAACATCGCCGTCCATCATTTCCTGGCTGAAGCTCAAGCCATCCAGCACCTCGCGGGCGCGGCCTTCCAGCGCGTAACCATCGAGCTCCTCGTACCGTGCCTGCACTTCGCCGTAACGCTCGATGATCGCGTCCATCTCGTCCATCCGGTCGGGATCTGACATGGCGGCTTCCAGTTCACGAAGTTCCGCTGCCACCTCGCTGACCGGGCCTGCACCCTCCATGACTTCGGCGACGGCGGAGCGGCCGGACATTTCACCGACATCCTGATTGAAATAACCGACCGTCATGCCCTTTTCGACGACGACCTGTCCCTCATCGGGCTGGTCTTCGCCTGTTATCATCCGGAACAGCGTGGTCTTGCCGGCGCCGTTCGGCCCGACAAGGCCGATCTTTTCACCACGATTGAGCGCGGCAGAGGCCTCGATATAGAGAATGCGGTGACTGTTCGACTTGCTGATATTTTCGATGCGGATCATGACAGGGCCTTGGGAATGGGAGCGGCCCTCCTATGCCACGAGCCGCTGCCGCTGTCACCTGCCGTGCTTGTCCTGCCAGCCATGCAGGGAGGGCAACCTTCGCTTCGACGCCAGACAGTCGAGATGAAGGTCTACTCCAGCGTTTACCGTCAGTTGGTGAGTGTGGCTATGCTGCCGGCGGCCTTGCGGGCGATTTCACCAAAGGCGGTCACGATCTGCTCCATATTCTCGGGCGCGTAATAATTATCGACGCTGGAAGCGCAATATTGCAGCAGCGACTTGCCCTTGTCCGGCGCCATGAAGGCAACGGTGAAAATCTTGATACCGTCTTTCTTGGCGGTCTCACAGGTGGTGCGCACGGACTGGTCGATGCTGGAATTCCACGCGGCGCTGTTCCCCGTCATTTCACCATCGGTCATGAGAACGATGTAGCGCTCGAAGGATTCATTGCCCTTGTCTTTGTGTGCTTTCGCTTCATCGGAATTGGATTTTTTAAGCGCGTTATATGCGGCGGTCAGGCTGCTACGAGCATCCGTACCGCCGGTGGGGAATTCCGGAATCTGTTTGTCGACATAGCTGACAACACTGCTCGTCCCCCAGCTAATAGACTGAGCCGCATAGGTCTCATGTGTGTAGACCGAGGCGCCCGTGCGAACGAGTTCGGAGCCGCCGTTGGCAGTATAAGTCGGATCAGCCTTGTTCAAGGTTGCGACGAGGAAGCCGACGGCGGTCTTGAGCGATGTGGCCTTATTGACATAGCAGGGCGACGTCTTGGCTAGGTTGGGATACTTGCCCCAATTATCAGCGATATAGTTCTGGCAAGAGGTCTTGGTCTTATCAACCGTATCCGTCTTGAAGGACATCGAACCGGAACGATCAAGAGCCAGATACATGGAGATCGGTGCGCCTTTGTTGACGGTGCTCTTTGCGGTGCCCGTTACGGAAAGATCGAGTGTTTTTGCGCCAATGAACCCGAGCAGCGGATTGAGCTGTATGCGGTGGTTGATCGTAGTTTCAACAGTATAGGTCTTGCCGCGGGCATTTTCCGTCTTCGTGATATTGGTCGGAGAATTCTGCTCCAGGACCTTTTTCTCTTCCTCGGTCAGGTTCTTTTCCATCTGGGCTGCGATGAAGTTCTTGGCGATTTCCTTGATCTGCTCATCCGTCAGATCGCCCATTTTCAAACGGGCCTCGGTCGCTGCCGCCAGCGCCGCGGAATCCGCCGTATTCTGCATATCCGCTTTCACCTGCATGACACTTGCAAGCTCCATGCCGGCACCCGCGACGCCCAACAATACCGGCAGCAGAATGGCTGTCATCATTCCGAAATTGCCGCTGGTATCGGCAAGAAAACGGTACTTCTTTTTTTGATCTGCGGACGCGGTCATGGCGGGCTCTCGGATTAGAATATTCTACTGAGTGCAAGAAACCCGTAAGCGATGTAAAATCCGCTAACGCAATCGGTTAAATTTTATACAGTATTCAAATTGACGCAGTTTTCGAAGTATTTTCAAGAAATGTATTGCAGGGTCGTCGTAACAATACACATCGTGCCGTTATTGGACGGGGATGACGTCGACGGCCTGTTTTATCTGCTGGTTACCGTAACTCTTCAAGACGCCGATGACAGGAGCGACATCGGAATAATCCCGGCCATAACCGACGACGATGTGGTCGCTTCCTGCAACAATATCGTTGGTAGGATCGAGTTCCAGATAACCGGTTGCCTCGCCGCACCAGATACGGACCCAGGCATGCATGGCGTCCGCACCTTCCAGCCGCTCCTTGCCCGGTGGGGGGATGGTGCGCAGGAAGCCGCTCACATAACCAGCGGGAATGCCGAGGCTGCGTAGCGCCGTGATCATGATGTGCGAAAAGTCCTGACACACGCCGCGCTTCAGCTTGAAGGCTTCGGATGGCGTCGTATCCACGGTCGTCGCTTCGCCATCATAGGTGAAGTCCCTGTGGATGCGTCTGCACGTCGCCAGTGCGATTTCGCGAATGGTCATTCCCGGCTTCAGCAAGTCCCGGGCGTATGCAGAAATTGCCGCGTCCGTGCCTATTCTGGGGCTGGCGCCCATGAAATGATGCGGAGACTGGAAATCAAGCGACCAGACATCGGCAAGTTCCTGCGGCAAGCGGGAGAGCTCTGGCGAAAAATCGGCCGTCAGCGCTTGCGCTTCCACCATCACGCGGGCCTGCATGCGGATGTCGAGCTTTTCATGCGGCGCGCGCAGATGCACGGAGGTGGCCGATTGGTGGAAGAAATCCTCGAAGGCGACACGTTCTTCCGGCGCGGGCGAAACATCGATGGAACCGGCAACAAGCCGCTGCCGGCCGGGAATGGAGAGCGGCAGAACGCGGATGATGTGCCGCGCGCCGTGGGCCGGCGTGTCGTAAGTGTAACCCATATGCAGGGAAAGATCATAGAGCATAGGATTATCCAAGATACGTCCGGGCCAGAACATCGGAGAGATGTTCCATGTCGGTTTCGAGCTGGCGATAGATCGCGCCGTTCATGTTTTCCGGTGTCATCACGGCGAGCCCGGAATGCAGACGCATCGCCTCGCGATAGAAAGGCGACATCTGGCCGTTGACGAAAGCATTCGGAAGCTGCTCCACCTCGGTGCGGATCTCGTTCAGCTGAAACAGGATCGAGCGAGGATTGAGGGGATCGAGCGCCAGGAGATCGGTCACGGTCAGGCCCGCCGTATTGACGTTATAGCGGCGGCGATGGGTCATGACGCTGTCGCCGATTTCGAGCAGCATGTCATAGGAACCGTCAGGGGCCTCCGGCCCGGTCATATGGCCGAGAAGCCGCGTCATATGCAGGCCGCGTTCGAGATAACGGCCGATTGACAGAAAACGCCAGCCGGTGAAGCGATACATATTTTCGTGGACGAGGCCGGCAAAGCCCGCAAGCTTGCGTAAAAGGATCGTCATGGCGTGGGTGGCATCATCGCCCGGCGCCACCTTGGCGTGGAAACGGCGGGCGGTCTTGGCAAGATCGTTCAGCGCCAGCCATCCGTCAGGGGAAAAGCGGTCGCGAATGTTGCTGGCGGAATAAAGCGCGCTGTTGATGTTGTTCAGCAGGCTCTCCGGCACGGCATCGTTCATCTCCACGTCAAGCGCTTCGAGATAACCCGTCACATGGGCAAGCAGCGGCTGGCGTGGATCGGCGGATTCCGCATACCGTCCGTGCCAAGCACGCAGAATGCGCAGCGCGCCTTCCGAACGTTCGATGTAACGCCCGAGCCAGAAGAGATTGTCGGCAGCCCTGCTTGGCAGACTGCCCGGCATGTTACGGATGAAACTTTCTTCGGCTGGCAGAAGCGTGGTGCGCTCAACCGGTTTGTCGCTGACGATCCAGACATCGGCCGCGCTGCCGCCCGATTGCATGGCGATCGCCGATACGTCGTCGCCGCTGCCGATTCGGGCGAAGCCGCCCGGCATGATCTGCCAACCGTCCTGGGTACGGGCGGCAAACACGCGAAGGCTCATCGGACGCGGCACGAGCTTGTTGTCAATATAGGCCGGCGTGGTTGAAAGCTTCACTACTTCCTGGCCCACCAGCCTGTGACCATCGGAAGCAAGCCAGTCGCTGATCGATTCCTTTGCAGTTTCTCTCAGGGAAGAGCCGAGCACGGACTGGCCGTTGTCGTCGAAGAAGGGAAGCCTGGAATAGGCAGGGCCGATGACCATGCCTTCAATATTGCCGGCAACGTGGCGGCGTTCGCTTTCCTGCCCGCACCACCAGGTGGCGATGGAGGGCAGCTTCAGTTCTTCGCCTAAAATGTGGCGGCAGATGCGTGGCATGAAGGCGAGCAACGCCCGCGTTTCAAGAATGCCGCTGCCGAGCGCATTGACGATGGTGAGCGCCTCATTGCGCAGCGCCTGCACCATGCCCGGCGTGCCGATGTGGGAGTGCTGGTTGAGTTCCAGAGGGTCGGAATAGGAGGCGTCGAGACGTCGCCACAGCACGCCGATCGGTTTCAGTCCGGCTACCGTTCTGACCATGACGCGGCCGTTGACGACGGTGAGATCCTCGCCCTCCAGCAACATGAAGCCGAGATAACGGGCGATATAGGCGTGTTCGAAATAGGTCTCGTTGGCCGGACCGGGCGTCAGCACGGCGATCCGGTCGTCGGGATGTTTCCTGTGCGCCTGCAATGCGTCGCGGAAAGCGCCGAAAAACGAGGCGAGGCGGTGGACATGGGTTTCCGCATAGATATCGGACAGCGCGCGAGTGGTCGCCACCCGGTTTTCAAGCGCGAAGCCCGCGCCCGACGGTGCCTGTGTTCGGTCGGCCAGCACCCACCAGTTGCCGTCAGGTCCTCGGCCGATTTCAAACGAGCAGAAATGCAGATAATGGCCGCTTGCCGGCTTCACGCCGACCATTGGCCTCAGATATTCGGGATTGGAGGCGATCAGTGCCGGCGGCACGTAACCTTCCTTCACCAGCCGGTTCTCGCCGTAAAAATCGGCGACCATGGCTTCGAGAAGATCAGCGCGCTGTTTCAGTCCTTCGGAAAGAACCGCCCACTCCCGGTCGTCGATCAGGACGGGGATATGGGAGATCGGCCAGTTTCTTTCGCTGCTGCCCTTGCCGTAATCGCGATAGAACACGCCCGCATCGCGCAGATAACGGTCGGTTCGGGCAAAACGCTCATGCAGTTCCCGCTCCGACATACGCGACAGGGCATCGAGCAAGGTCTTCCAGACCGGTCTCACCTTGCCATTGGTATCGAGCATTTCGTCGGCAACACCCGGCAGCGGGGAATATTCAAGCCCGTGCGGTGACGCACTTGTTTCCGTCTTGCGATCCGTTGCCGGGGCTTTGGACAATTTACACTCCGTAAGGCCGGCGCAGATCGAGCGTCAGCGGAAATTCTGGCGACACGGTTTCCGCCTGCAGCGGATATTGCCCTGCCCTGTGCCCCCATGGTTCGAAACGGGCGAGGCGGCGTGCCTCGGCCTCATTGCCGTTGACGGGAAACGTCTCGTAATTGCGCCCGCCCGGATGAGCAACATGATAGATGCATCCGCCGATCGATCGCCTCGACCATGTATCATAAATGTCAAAGGTCAAGGGTGAATTGACGGGCAGGACGGGATGCAGGCCAGAAGAGGGCTGCCACGCCTTGAAGCGCACGCCGGCCACCGAGACACTGCGGTTTTCCGTCGGCGTGAGCGGCACGGCACGACCGTTGCAAGCGACGGTGTAACGGGAAGGGTTGGAGGTTTCCAACCGCACCTGCAGGCGCTCGACGGAGCTGTCGACATAACGCACGGTGCCGCCGATGGCGCCCTGCTCGCCCATCACATGCCAGGGCTCAAGCGCCTGGCGCAGTTCCAGTTTCGCACCCTCATATTCCACCTCACCGAAGAAGGGGAACCGGAATTCCTGCTGGGCGGTGAACCATTCCGGTCTCACGTCAAAGCCGTTTTCCCTGAGGTCGGCAAGCACATCCAGGAAATCCGCCCAGATATAATGGGGCAGCATGAAACGGTCCGCGAGTGCGGTTCCCCAGCGCACGAATTTGCCGGCGGCCGGATTTTTCCAGAAGCGGGCGATAAGTGCGCGCACCAGCAATTGCTGGGCGAGCGACATGCGCGCATTTGGCGGCATTTCAAAGCCCCGGAACTCCACCAGCCCGAGGCGGCCGGTCGGCCCGTCAGGGGAAAACAGCTTGTCGATGCAGATTTCAGCGCGGTGGGTGTTACCCGTCACATCCGTCAGCAGGTTGCGGAACAGGCGGTCGACCAGCCATGGCAAAGGCGGAACGCCGTCACCGGGCGCCGGTACCTGCGCCAGCGCGATTTCCAGCTCGTAGAGGCTGTCGTGACGCGCTTCGTCGATGCGCGGCGCCTGACTCGTCGGGCCGATGAACAGGCCGGAGAAGAGATATGAGAGCGACGGATGCCGCTGCCAATGCAGCACGAGGCTTTTCAGAAGATCGGGCCGACGCAGGAAGGGGCTGTCATTGGGGCTTGCCCCGCCAACCACGACATGGTTGCCGCCGCCGGTGCCGGTATGGCGGCCGTCGATCATGAATTTGTCGGCGCCGAGACGCGACTGGCGCGCCTCCTCATAGACTGCGGTGGTGATGTCGACACAATCCTTCCAGCTCGAAGCGGGGTGGATGTTGACCTCGATGACACCGGGATCTGGCGCGACGCGGATGACATTGATACGCTCGTCATGCGGCGGCGCATAACCTTCGATATGGACCGGCAGTCCAAGCTCGGCGGCAGCCGCCTCCGCTGCCGCGATCAGTTCAAGATAATCCTCGATGCGCTCGACCGGCGGCATGAAAACGCAGAGCCGGCCATCGCGCGGTTCAACGGAGAGTGCAGTGCGCACCGCGCCGCCGATTTCACCGAGCGTCTGTTCGATGCGCTCTTGCGCGGACCCTTCGCTCGCATGAAAGGAGGCTTCGGGCATGGCGCGACCCGACGGTGTGAAGACATCGGGAAGCGGCCCCCTCGGAATTGAAGGGTCTGCCTCGTGAATATAGGGATAGGCGGAAGGCGACACATAGGGCAGGGTGCCGAGCGGTAGGCGGTAACCGACCGGGCTGTCGCCCGGAACAAGAAAAATCTTGCCCCGCCGCGTTTTCCATTTCTCGCTGATCCAGCGGTTGCCCGCGGCGCGCGCATTCCACGCCTGTACCGGCAGAATGTAGCCGGTGGGCGTCGTCAAACCGCGTTCGAACACGCGGGCAATGCGGTTGCGCTCTTCCGGATCCTTCAGTCTGGAATTGGATGGATCGACATTGTCGGGCAGGCTGCCTTCCTTGATGATCCATTCGGCGGGATCCTCATAGGCCGGCAGCACCAGATCCGCATCTATGCCGAGCTGCGTGGCAATACCGCCCAACAGCTTTTGCGCATCCTCGGCCTGGACGCTGGTATTCGCACCTTCCTCGGCAATCAGCGCAGGGTTCCGCCAGATCGGCAGGCCGTCCTTTCGCCAATAAAGCGAGAAGGTCCAGCGCGGTAGGCTTTCGCCCGGATACCATTTGCCCTGTCCGTAATGCAGAAAACCGCCGGGGGCGAAACGCTCGCGCAGGCGACGGATCAATGTATCCGCCTTTTCGCGTTTCGTCGGTCCGACCGCGCCGGTGTTCCATTCATCGGATTCGAAATCATCGATGGAAACGAAAGTCGGTTCGCCGCCCATGGTCAGGCGGACGTCCTGAGCGTTCAGAACGCCGTCGACCGCTTCACCGAGGGCGTTGAGCTCCTCCCAGCTTTCATCCGAAAAGGGTTTGGTGATACGCGGTGTCTCGGCAACACGCCGGACCTGCATGTCGAAGGCGAATTCGGTATTGGCATGGCCGAAATAACCGCCGGAAATCGGTGCGGCATTGCGATAATGCGGCGTCGCGGCCAGCGGAATATGGCTTTCACCTGTCAGAAGCCCGGAGGTCGGATCAAGTCCGATCCAGCCGGCACCGGGCATATAGACCTCGGCCCAGGCGTGCAGATCGGTAAAATCAACCTCGGTGCCCGAGGGGCCGTCGAGCGCCTTGAGGTCAGGCGTCAGCTGAATCAGGTATCCGGACACGAAACGGGCGGCAAGACCGAGATGCCGCAGCACTTGCACCAGCAGCCAGCTGGTATCGCGGCAGGAACCCTTGCCGGAAGCAAGCGTCTCCTCCGGTGTCTGGACGCCCGGTTCCATGCGTATGACGTAACCGATTTCCTGCTGCAGACGGGCATTGAGACCAACAACCATATCCACCGTCGGCTGCTCCGGCGTCCGGTCGACCGTGGCCATGAAGGCGGCGAGCAGAGGGCCGGTCGGCTCCGGTTTCATGTATATGGAGAGATCATCGCGCAATTCCTGCGGATAATCGAAGGGCCATTTTGTCGCCTCTTCCTCCACGAAGAAGTCGAATGGATTATAAACCGTCATATCGGCGACAAGATCGACCTCGATCTTAAATTCCGTTGCGGGCTCGGGAAAAACGAACCGGGCGAGGTAATTGCCGTAGGGATCCTGCTGAAGGTTCACGAAGTGATTGGAGGGTGAAACCTTGAGCGAATGGCTGATGACGCGGGTTCTGGAGTGAGAGGCGGGCTTTAATCTGATGATTTGCGGTCCAAGGCGAACCGGATTGTCATATTTATAATGCGTCAGATGATAGATGCTCGCTTTGATCGCCATTAATCTGCCTTGCCCGGTTTTTCCGGTTTATGCGGTTGTCCGCCCCTCTGAAATTATCGGGATTTTGTGCAATGCAGGAAAAGAAAGCAAGGATCATTTCCGGCAGTAATTGCATTGTGGGCCGAGGCCGTAATGTCTGCCGCAGGAATAATGCCCCGGCCTTCTCAATCGTCGCCGCGGAGATTTCACCGGGATTGTGGACAAGGTCGAACGGCGTGTTATTGCTTGGCATCGCAAGGCGCAGAATCGCGACCCGCTTTCTTTGCCGATTGACTTTCGGAATGGAATGAATGGCAACAACGGTGACCGACGACCAGCGCAAGAGCGCGGCGAACCTTTCGGGTTTCGATCTCGATTTTCCCGCACAGTTGCGGATGATGGGGCGTGCCTTCTGGACGTCGCCGGTGCGTACCCGGCTGATCCTGCTGTCGATCGCGCTGCTTACGGTGATATTGCTCACGGCCTATGGGCAAATCAGGCTCAACGAGTGGAATGCGCCGTTTTACAACGCGCTGGAGCGGCGCGATCTCGATGCCTTCATTCATCAGCTCGAAGTTTTCGCCATCATCGCCGGGCTGCTGCTTCTCCTTAATGTCATCCAGACATGGCTCAACCAGATGACGGCGCTGAACATGCGCGAGGGTCTTGCCAAGGATATGGTCGATCAATGGCTGAAACCGGGTCGCGCCGCGCGTCTTGCCGGTTTTGGCGCGATTTCGATCAATCCCGATCAGCGCCTGCATGACGACGTCCGCAATCTCGCGGAAAGCAGTACGGCGCTTTCGATCGGCCTCGTCAATGCAACGATCCTGCTTGTCAGCTTCATCGGCGTCCTCTGGTCGCTCTCGGCCGGTTTTACCATCACCATCAGCGGCGACACATACGCGATCCCCGGCTATATGGTCTGGGCGGCGATCCTTTACGCCGGGTCCGCCTCGCTACTCAGCAACCTCGTTGGTTACCGGCTGGTCGGACTGAATGCGGAGCGTTATTCCAAAGAGGCAGAGCTGCGCTTTTCCCTGATGCGGGCCAGCGAAAATCTCGCCGCGATTGCACTTGCGCGGGGCGAAAAGAATGAAAGGCGGCGGATCGGCATCGATATCGATGCGGTGCTCGGCGTCATTCGCGGGCTCGCCATGGCGTTGACGCATCTCACATGGGTATCGGCGGGTTATGGCTGGCTGGCGGTGGTGGCACCGATCCTGATTGCGGCGCCGGTCTATTTTTCCGGCAACCTCACCTTCGGCGGGCTGATGATGGCTGTCGGTGCCTTCAATCAGGTCAATACGGCGTTACGCTGGTATATCGATAATTTTGGCCCTATCGCCAGCTGGAAGGCGACATTGCAGCGCGTTTCAGTGTTCCGTAACGCACTTATCCAGATGGACAGCGTGGAGCAGCACGGCCTCACGATCGACCTGCAGCGCAGTGCGGCGAATGAAAAGATCCGCCTGCAATCGGTCATCATCTGCCGCGATGCGGGCGGGCAGGATGTGGAGCGCGGATTCCGGCTGCGGGAAAACGAGGTCGGGATCGGGGCGGGCGAACGGCTGATGATCAACGGCGAACAGGGCGTAAACCGGCGGCTGCTATTTGCCGCCATGGCGGGTCTATGGCCGTGGGGGCAGGGCAGAATCGAAATGCCGGAACAATCCGATACCCTTTTCATTGCCCAGCACGGCTATCTGCCGGCGGGTTCGCTGCGGGAAATCCTAGCCTATCCGCGTGGGCCCCAGCGGTTCACCGATGCCGATTATCTCGCGGCGCTCACCGCATGCGGGCTGGAAGAAATGACCTCCCGTCTCGACGAAAGCATCCGCTGGGACAAGAAACTGGATTCGGACGAGCAGGCGAGCATCCGCATTGCTAATGCCCTGCTTCTGAAGCCGAAATTCGTCGTGATCGACGATTTGCTGGAAGGTCTGGAAAAACAGACGCAGGATAATTTGGCGGAGGTACTAAACCGGATGGAAGGCGTTGGGATCATCTATATCGGCCGGTCGGAGACTTTTCTTTCAGTCCTTGCTCCAGCTGTGGCCCATCTTGACCACGCCTTACCGAAGGAAACTGGCCCGAAGCAAGAGAGCACGTCGCAATAGGTCTGAGGCCACGGGCTTCGCTCGGCTCATGGCTGTGGATCAGAGCCGCAAATGCCATTTTTCAGAGTTCAGGCGTGGCTGTTTGGCGAGGCTTATCGCGGTTGTCGGTTCCATCTGCGGCCGTAGCGCAAGGGTGCCGGTCGCCAGGCTGATGGCGACGATGCCGGCGACCACCAGGACAATTCGGTCGTAGCGCTGCTCTATCGCGTTATTTCCACTCCAGTCATAGGCCATTTGCACGCCCCCGCGTTTTTTGGAATCGTGCCCCATCATGGTTAACCGAAGCTTACGATTGCTCTGTTATTCCTTGCTGTTTTGGAAGGGCAGCCGCGACAAATCGGCTATTGGCTGATAAGGCCGGGTTGTTTAAGTCCGGCAGCGGGAGGTTTGTGAAAGGAATTCGAGAGATGGACCAGCAACCGCCCGCCGATATGGAACTCACGCTTAGAACGCTTGCCATGCCCGCCGATGCCAATCCGGCCGGCGATATTTTCGGCGGCTGGGTCATGTCGCAGATGGACCTTGCGGCCTTCGTCCGCGCCAATGATGTGGCCGGCGGCCGCACTGTCACCGTGGCGGTCCATGAAATCGTCTTCAAGAAGCCGGTCAAGATCGGCGATACGCTCTGTGTCTACACGCGGATCGAAAAGATCGGCCGTACATCCATCACGCTCAAGATCGAGGCCTGGACCCGTAGGCATTATCAGGATTCTCGCGACAAGGTCACGGAGGCCGTCTTCATCATGGTTGCCGTGGATGAGAATGGCGAGCCACGCCCGGTGGGCAAGGAGGCGTGAGCCGCACGCCGGGTTGTCTCAAGGCAAAGTCCCAAGCGCCTGCTAAAAGACTAAATAGCATGGCGCTTTGGCCTTCTCGTCATTCGATAATCGCCGGCCCAATACTTTAGAAATATCCAATTTATTTATCAATTTTTGCGATCAAGATATGGAGTAGGACGGGGATCAGGCTTTGACCATTCCAGGTGTAGTTATTGTCGGTGGCGCTCATGGCACGCTTGCCCTTGCCCGCAGCCTCGGTGCCCTGAATGTGCCCGTCTATTATCTTACCCATGATTCCCCGCTGGCGGGCTGGTCGCGCTTCGTGCGGGAAACAATCCGCTGGGCTGGCCCGCATGATGACGGGGCGATGGCGTTTCTGCGTGAAACCGCTGATAAACGGGGCTTGAAGGGTTGCCTGCTGGTGCCTTCGGGCGATGGTGAGGTTCAGCTTGTTTCGCAGCACCGCGAGGAGCTTTCGGCGTTTTACAAAATCATTCTGCCTGAGTGGACAAGCTTGCAATGGCTGTGTGAAAAACCGCTGCTTTATAGACGTGCGGCAGAACTCGGCGTCAGCTTCCCCCGAACCTACGCGCTGACGTCGGCAACCGATATTGACGGGCTGGATGTGATGTTTCCCGTCATTCTCAAGCCGAATATGGGTGGCGGCAATACTTCGATCGCCCGGGCGAAAGTTATCCGTGCTGACGACAGAGAGGGGCTGAAAACCGCTTTCGCCGATGCGAGTGGAGAGATCGGTCCCGACAATGTCGTCGTGCAGGAACTCATTCCGGGCGGAGGAGAGAGCCAGTTTTCCTATGCGGCCCTGTGGCTGAACGGGGAACCTGTCGCCGAATTTACCGCGAGGCGCGCAAGGCAATATCCCGTCGATTTCGGTTATACCAGCACCTGTGTTGAGGTCGTCGATAACCGGCAAGCGATTGAGGCTGCCCGGAAAATATTGAAGTCGGCCGGCCACAGCGGACTGGTCGAGGTGGAGTTCAAACTCGACGGCCGGGATGGAGAGCTGAAACTTCTCGATGTCAATCCACGCCCGTGGTCGTGGTTCGGCCTCTGCTCGGCCGCCGGCATCGATCTTGGCGGGCTGCTGTGGCGGGTGGCCAATGACATGCCCAACGGGCCGGCGGTCACTGCACGGCAGGGCGCTTCCTGGTCCTATCTTGTCCGCGATGCCGTTGCCGCTTTCACGTTGGCACGAAGAGGGCAGACGAGCCTTCGCGATTATCTCATGTCTCTCGGCAAAATACGCAGCTGGGCCGCTTTTGCACCGAACGATCCCCTGCCGGGCCTGATCGATCTGCCGCTGACGGCCTTGCGGGTGCTGAAAAAACGTATCCTTCCGGGTCTGGCATCAGGGCAATCGGCAAGTGCGATCTTTCCGCCGGTCAAACGCCTGATGAAATATGGGGTCATAAGGGCGGGGCTGGAGGTGAGTTCTCTTCCGGCTCTCCGCTCGGCATTTCCTTCCCTTGCCGGGCGGGGTGTGATTTTCACGCTTCACCATGTGCGTCCGGGGCATGCGGCTTCTGCCTTTGCGCCCAATGTGCAATTGACCGTGACGCCGGAATTTCTGGAAGAGGCGATACAGGCCGCGCTCGAATCCGGCCTCGTGCCAGTCCATCTGCATGATCTGCCGGCTCTGCTTGCCGACAGCAGCGAAGGCCGGTCGTTTTGTGCCTTCACGCTCGATGACGGCTATCGCAACAATGCCGAACATGCCGCGCCGATCTTCCGAAAATACGCCGTTCCCTACACGATTTTCATCACGCCGGGTTTTGTCGAACGGAGCCGAAGCCTGTGGTGGGAAACCGCGGCGGCTCTGACGCAGAAAGCCGCGTCGTTCGAGTTCGATTTCGGCGCAGGGCCGGAGCAGGTGGAATGCGCTACGCCATCGCAGAAGGTGGAGGCGTTCGCCCGGCTCGAAAACTTCGTCCAGGAATCCGCGGAAGATGAAGCGGTGGAAAAGATCGATCGCCTCGCGAGACAGCACGGCATCGATCCCATCGCGATCGTGGACGACCTCGTCATGGATGCTGCCGAACTCAGGAGGCTTTCGGACGATCCGCTGGTGCATTTTGGCGCACATACCATGACGCATGTGAATATGCGCAAGATCGATGCGGCACGCCTTGCCCATGAGATCGAGGAATCGACGCGTGTGGTGGAAGCCTATGTCGGCCAGCGGCCGCAATCCTTCTCTTATCCCTATGGCTGGGTCAGGGCCGTCGGAGAGCGCGAAGCGAAAGCAGTATCGGAGGCGGGTTTCTCCGTGGCGGTCACCACACAGGCCGGTGTTCTCGGTCCTCAAAGCCTCGAAAAACCGGCACAGCTGCCGCGCGTTTCGTTGAATGGGCGCTTTCAAAAAAAGCGCTTCGTCAAGGCGCTCATCTCGGGCCTGCCTTTCCGGTTCATCTAACGGCGATCTCTGCTTTTCTTCTCTCGACCGTCCCGCGGCAGTGCGAGATTGTGGTCAAGCTTTGCCATGTGGGCAGCTGGCGACATCGCTGAAGCCGAACGCCAGCAGGCGACCTATGCCAATTTCCGCACCGATCTCTACGCTCTCGGCTTCGCACCCGCCATGGTCAAGCGCGCGCTCTACCTGCAAGACCCCTCCGTCGGCGCCAGCCGCAAGCCGGCCCTTCTGCCGGATCAGGAACAGGATGAAAAGATCATCGAAATCCTGCGGCGCTATAAGCGGCTGTGAAAGCGACGCGAGAACACGGCGCCACCCGAAAAATGTTCACTAAACAGCCAGACGCCCAAGCCTTCTTTCGGACCTCGTGCATGACGAATAATTTGTGACACAAACACGAAATTCCGCTTGTCAGTCCGGCCTTTGATGTTTAAGAGGAGCGCGCAACGCAAGCGTTCGCGCATGCGGAGAGGTGGCAGAGTGGTCGAATGCACCGCACTCGAAATGCGGCATACCTGCAAGGGTATCGTGGGTTCGAATCCCACCCTCTCCGCCATTGAGCCCAAGCTCCTTTAGATTGTCATGCATTATCATAGAATTGACTAGGCGTTATGATTTGCCGGCGTGGCAATAAGCCGTACGCGGCTTGACCTCTGTGGCATCGCCGATGCTTTCCCGAACACGGCCGCTGTCATTCGTGTGCGGTCATAAACTTCAATATTCCATCTAACGGCGAGCCGGTTTGAGTCCTCGGGAGGCGCGGTGATGGGATGGTCAGCGGCAGCGCGGTCACGACAACCGGTATGATCAGCGCTGACCAAGCCGCGCCATAGCCAAAACGGTCGACCAGGAGCCCGAAAAGATAGGGTCCAATTGCCATGACGGCCAAACAGATCGTGGACGCGAAGGCGATTGTCGATGCGATCGAACCTTTTGGTGCGCTCTCGGCGATCTGCAGGAGGTAGAGCGGAAACCAGCCGATCCCGAATATCCCCAAGATGACAAGCACGAGGAGGATAACCGCTGGTGGCGTGCCGATCGGGAGAAGCGCGAGGAGCGTGGCGGCGCCGGCAGCAATGACGGACACCAGTCCGAACGATTGACCACGAAGACCGGGTCGGTAACGATCGCTGAGCCAGGGGAGGAGAATGCGGCCGGGAATTCCCGCAAGCTGTGTTGCTGCAAACATGGACGATGCGACAAAGAGACCAAGCCCCAGTCCGTCCGCCATGAAGCCGATGACGTGTGCGGTTAGGGTGAACTGAAATGCCGACATGGCAATACCAAGCCGCAATACGGGCCAGAAGCTGCGATCCTGTCCCACGATGCGGGCAAGTTTTAACAAGGGAAGCGGACGCTCTGTTTTTGCCGCTACATCGCCTCCTTCACGATACAGCCCCCAGAAGAGCGCAGCGCCGGCGATGGAGACTCCAGCGCACAGCCATGCCGCCGCATGCCACCCGTAACGAACTGCCATGAACGGCAGGAGGGCTGCTGCAATCATCGTTCCGAAGGGAACCGCGGCCTGCCGAAACCCGGTGGCTATTCCACGTTTGGCGGGAGGGAACCAGCGCATGATCGCCCGCGTGCCGCCCGGTTGGACAGCAGCGTAGGTGCCCCCCAGAAATGCCATGCAAACGAGCAGCGCGGGCAGGCTGTTTGCCAATGTCGCCGCGCAGGCCATGGCGATTGCCATGCCCAGCATGGCAATGCCGACGATACGACGCTCGCCGTGAATGTCGATGGCACGGCCGAGCGTGAACATCGTCGCAATCTGGACGCCGTTCATGACCGTGACGGCAAGCGACGCGGATGCGAGGGAAACGCCAAATGCTTCTCGCCAGAAGGGTACGAGAATGTAAATTCCCTGCGATACGAATGAGCCTGCGGTCTGCGTTCCGACCGCCACAGCAAGCACTGCCCATATGCGGGGATCGGCGACAGGGGCAGCGCTAGGCGAGGACGAAGAAATCTGTGACACGAAAAGCTCCTACTAAGAGTGTCGTGCAATATCCGTCCTGAAGCGTCGATAGAATTAGGGGCTTGCAAGTTTCAGCGATAACAGTTTGTTATGAATGCCATGCGCTCATTGGATCCCGAGGCCGTCGAGGCTTTTCTTCTCGTTGCCGAACTGCAATCGTTCACACAGGTGGCAGGCGTGATGAATACGTCGCAAGCGGCGATA
This sequence comes from Agrobacterium sp. NPDC058088, assembly GCF_042885035.1. Lineage (NCBI taxonomy): Bacteria > Pseudomonadati > Pseudomonadota > Alphaproteobacteria > Hyphomicrobiales > Rhizobiaceae > Agrobacterium > Agrobacterium sp. NPDC058088. Next base: position 101,819 of record NZ_JBHVSU010000004.1, read on the forward strand.
TCATTGCGCCTACGCCGCCTCGAAGACATGCTGGGACATCGTCTGGTCGAACGGACACCGCGCCGCGTGCGGTTGACGGCGGCAGGCGAACGCTTTCTGGAACCCGCGCGCGCCTATGTCTCTGCTGGCCGCCGTGCACTTGATGTCTTCGGTCAGGAGCCGACGCGGCTGGCGATCGGTGTCACACATCATCTGATCGGGGCCGACCTGCCGCGGATACTTCGGATGGTCAGTGAGCGCGTGACAAGCGTTACACTTCATCTTCGCACCGCCGGCACGAGAAACCTGCTTGAACTGTATGATGCCGGAGAGCTCGATGCGATCGTCGTATTGCGGCATGATGATATCCGCAGGGATGGAGAAACGCTGTTTCAGGAAAGCTTTGGCTGGTATTGCGCTGCGGATTTCGATCTTCGTTCAGACGTTCCCGTGCCCCTCGTGCTTCAACCCGAGCCCTGCAATTTACGAGCCATGGCTCTTCGGGCGCTGGAGAGCGCGGATAGCGCCTGGCGCGAAGTGTTCGTCGGGACCGGGGCAACGGCGGTGGGAGCCGCTGTCGAAGCAGGGATTGGTATCGGGCTTCTGGCGCAAAGCGCTGCTCCCGCCGGTGTAAGGCAGGTCAGGAACCATGCGCTCCCGGAGCTTCCGAAACTGGATGTCGTGATGATTTCCACGGTCACTGGCGACCATGCGAACGCCGTGCTTCGACGGATTACAGGGGCATTTCGCCCCTCCTGAAGCGGCGGGCGTTTTAAGGCCCGAATCGCAAGGATCAGTCGAAACGGCTCCGATTGAAACACAAAGACATCTTCGTGTTCTCATTCAAAATCGCCATGCAGAGACTTCTCGAAGTCCACACTGCTATCCGTTCCGCTTGGTGACGGATAGGAGAACCGACCGAACTCGTTGTATCTCTGGCTCCTCCAGAAACGAAGCGTGTCGGGTGTTTTTGCGTCGGCGTGAAGATAGGAGGTGATGTAGCCCAGTTCGCGTGCCCTGGTCTCCAGAGCTGAGACTACCGACGACCCCAGTCCCTTCCGCCGGGCGCCTGGCTCCAGATAGACCCGGACGATCTGACACACCCTTTCCGCGTCGCGGTAGCGATCTCGCAGGCGTTCTCTCGTGGGTGGCTTTTTTCCCAGACCGTAGAGACCTCCAGCAGCGATGATGCGTCCTGCATCATCCCGGACGAGAAGGAAACCTCCGCGCTCCCCGTTCGAAAACCAGTTTTCGGGTGTGGCACTCAACAGCGAGTCCAGATCGGAGTGCCAGGCGGGCGTGTAACCGATGCCGTAGAATTCATTGATCATCCGTAGACAGAAAGCTCGGGCTTCCGCTTTTACTGTATGTGCGGCGTCATCTGCGAGCCAGCCCGACGATGAGTTATCAATATGCATACAGGTGCTTCCTCCGGCTAGGGCCGCGAACCGATCAAAATCGGCAAGCCCGGTTATAGCAATGCCGATAAGGCACCGACTCGTCAGGCCAATGTTTTTCGCGAGGTCTCGAGAAACCCGGCGATAAAATCAACAGTGTCGTCACCATCTCTTAAACCGAGATGGATGCTTTTCTGGATGCCGCTTTGACCGATGCGGACGGAGCGGACCCCCAGTGCTGCCGCTTCCCGTCGCACCAGCCAATCGGGAATGGCACTGACCCCGCGGCCTGCCGCTACAAGCTGCAGCATCATTTCCGTCGTCTCGATATTTCGGTGATGGCGCAAGCGGCAATTGACCGGCACCAGGAATTGCGTGAACACATCCAGCCGCTCCGGCGGTACCGGATAGGTAAACAGCGTCTCATCCAGCAGATCCGCAGGTTGGGCATGGCGTTTCAGCGCCAGCGGATGATCGACTGGCACCGCAAGCACGAGTTCGTAATCGAACACCGGCAAATAGTGAATCCCGGGCATCTCGATAGGATCCGGTGTGATCAGTATATCGATCTCATATCCAGTCAGCGCCGCCACGCCGCCGAAAGCGAACGAGGTCGTTAGTTCCAAGCCTACATCTGGCCATTCCATGAGATAGGGTTTTGTGACGCTCATCAGCCACTGGTGGCATGGATGGCATTCCATGCCGATCTTGAGCGAACCTCGTTGTCCGTGGCGATAATCCGACAGAACATTCTCAGCTCTCTCGATCTGGGGCAGAACGCGTTGCGCTAGTGTCAGGATATAGCGGCCCGCATCGGTGAGACGAAGGTTGCGGCCATCCTTTTCCCACATCGCCACGCCGTACCGATCTTCCAGCTTGCGGATCGTGTGACTGAGAGCAGACTGGGAGACATTCAGCCGCTCCGCCGCGGCCGTGAGGCTGCCCATGCGGTCGACTTCTCGCAGGATCGAAAGATGTTGCCTGTCCAACATGGTTATGCCCCTTCCTTCTCAGGGGAAATGATTTCGGCCGGGTCGTAAACGGGAACCGGCCGGTGGTCCTTGTCGACCGCCAGGGAACGGCGTCCGGCCTTGAGTGGTCTCGCCGCGGTTTCGATGATGTGCCCGATGTGTGCGGGTTGCCTGAAATCGATGCGTTCCCAGGACGCGGTTACGAAAAATGTTCGCCAGAAGCAAGTTGCCGCAATGAAGGCGACGCGATCCATAAGAGCGAGGCCCGTTCCCCCAAAGAGAGTGCCGTGATGGTTGGTATCTCCGGGAAAGACGATATCGATGAGACTGGTTATCGAGCCGCGCTGGGCAGGCTTTTTTATCGTTGCGGTCTCTGTCATCGGCGCTGCCATCAGGTTGTGGCAGGGCGGGACATGACGCAGAGGCAAAGGCACGGGAATGCCTGTCGCGAAAGCGGCACTCCGGGACACCCCGCCCGTGGACGTTATCGATCGCGGCAGGTCTCCTGGCTCGCGGGTCATAGCTTTGGTCCGTCTTCCCGAGGCAGGCCTCAGTGACGTGATGGACTTTCGCTCGTCGCTTACAGTTGCGGGGGCAGCTTCGGATTCAGGCTGTGTTTAAAGCCTTTACCGAATTCCCTCTTAGCTCCGGACCTTCGTCCGCAGAACCACGATGGCTAATCAATGTCGCATGTCGTTGAACTGGTCAAGACATCTATCACTCGAATGTAATCGAAGAGCTGAGGGGTGCGAAACAGATGACATCCAGTCCAGCGACACGTCCAACCATGAACATGGCTCATGCTTCAATGAAATAAAACCATTTTTACTAGCTCAAATTCTCGGGCACATATCACATACTTCTCAATTATGGTCAGCATAAACGGTGACTATCTGAGGATATGGAAAGCAATATTCGATGTATCCTGAAATATAGTTCAAAAAATTCGATGGTTATATCGGTGACTAGGGAGTCGGGTCGCGATGAGCAGAGATTTTAATTTTGATCTCAAGAGAGTTTATTTCAACGAGGATTATCATCCTTCAGAAAATACGCGCATTACGACCAATTTTGCCAATCTCGCTCGAGGGAAGAACCGGAAAGAGAACCTGCGCAACGCCCTGAGGATGATCGACAATCGTTTCAACGCTCTGGCGTATTGGGATAATCCTGAAGGCGATCGTTATTCTGTGGAGCTCGAAATCATATCCGTCGAAATGAATATTGGTGCTGAAGGCAAGAATGATGCTTTCCCACTGATTGAAATCCTGAAAACGAACGTCTTCGATCGAAAAACCAACGAGCGCATTGACGGCATTGTCGGCAATAATTTCTCCTCTTATATCCGGGATTACGACTTCAGCGTGGTGCTGCCGGAGCACAACAGAAACCGGGCCCAATTCAGCACGCCAGAAAAATTTGGCGATCTGCACGGAAACCTGTTCAAGTGTTTCCTGGAGTCGGCCGCTTACAAGGAGAATTTCAGCAAGCCGCCAGTCATATGCCTGAGCGCATCAAGCAGCAGAACCTATCATCGGACTGACAACCGGCATCCCGTGTTGGGTGTCGAATACCAGCAGAATGAATTCTCTTCGACTGACCAATACTTCAAAAAAATGGGGTTGCGGGTCCGCTACTTCATGCCTCTGAATAGCGTCGCTCCACTGGCTTTTTATTTTGTCAGTGATTTGCTCGGTGATTACACCAATCTCGAGCTTATCAGCACCGTCAGCACGATGGAGACTTTTCAAAAAATCTACCGGCCCGAGATTTATAACGCCAATTCTGTGGCGGGCGCGCGTTATCAGCCAGACCTGAACCACCAGGATTATTCACTCACTCGAATTGTCTATGATCGGGAAGAACGTAGCCGGCTAGCTATCGAGCAGGGCAGGTTTGCCGAGCAGCATTTCATCAGGCCGTACAAGACCATTCTCGAGAAATGGTCTGCCGATTGCGTCCATTGACAAACAAAACACAAGGTAATCTATCATGAAAACACTGTTGCCCACATCAACCGCCGGCAGCCTGCCGAAACCCTCCTGGCTTGCACAACCTGAAAAGCTCTGGTCACCCTGGAAATTGCAGGATGAGGAACTGATTGAGGGCAAACGTGATGCCCTGCGGTTGTCCCTCAATGATCAACAACAGGCAGGCATCGATATCGTCAGTGACGGTGAACAGACACGACAACATTTTGTCACGACGTTTATCGAGCATCTCAGTGGCGTCGATTTTGAGAAACGTGAGACCGTCAGAATTCGCAATCGCTACGATGCCAGTGTGCCGACGGTCGTTGGCGCAGTGTCTCGCGAAAAGCCTGTTTTTGTCGAGGACGCCAAATTTTTGCGTCAGCAAACCAAACAGCCAATCAAATGGGCCCTGCCAGGTCCCATGACCATGATCGATACGCTCTATGATAGCCATTATAGAAGTCGCGAAAAACTGGCCTGGGAATTCGCCAAGATCCTAAATCAGGAAGCAAGAGAACTGGAAGCTGCTGGTGTCGACATCATCCAGTTCGACGAACCGGCATTTAATGTCTTCTTTGACGAGGTGAATGACTGGGGCGTTGCGACGCTTGAAAAGGCAATCGAAGGGCTCAAGTGCGAGACCGCCGTCCATATTTGCTATGGATACGGCATCAAGGCCAATACGGACTGGAAAAAGACTCTGGGGTCGGAGTGGCGACAATATGAAGAAGCTTTCCCAAAACTGCAGAAGTCCAACATCGATCTGATCTCGCTGGAGTGCCACAACTCCCGTGTTCCGATGGATCTCATTGAGCTCATTCGCGGTAAAAAGGTGATGGTTGGCGCCATTGACGTGGCAACCAATACTGTCGAGACCCCGGAGGAAGTCGCGAATACCTTGCGAAAAGCGCTTCAGTTTGTAGATGCCGACAAGCTCTATCCTTGCACCAATTGCGGCATGGCGCCCCTCTCGCGTCAGGTAGCAAGAGGCAAGCTCAATGCCCTGGGTGCAGGGGCGGAAATCATCCGAAGGGAGCTTTCGGCCTGATACTGATAATGTGACGCGAGGAAGAGTGACCTCGATCGCAGGTCTCCGATGGTTTTGAGATTTATCGACATGGTCTAACGGTCCCGCAGTCGAGGAGAACTGGCCGATATGAACATGGTGCTCCACCGCTTTGACATCGTGGACAACGCCAGCCATCATGCCGGTCCCCTTCTATGGAATGAGTAACAAGTCGGAAGACTGGGAATGCCGGCGAGTACGGGGTCATATCCGCCATTGCCTCCCGCGGCGGAGGCGCTATCATGGCCGTGTTGTAAGATGGTAAGCTTTGGGAGGAGCGATACGTGAGACGGATGTGGCCAGACGAATTTGCCTTTCTGCTGGACGATGCGGAAGAGGTTGACCTTCATATTCCACCGGTAGCACATGACGATGGTTCGCCAGGAAAAGCGATATCCAGAAGGGCTTTGAAAGCCCGTATCAGTCAGCAGGATTTTGAGAAGATCTGGCCTCTCGCAGAGGTTCGTTATCGGTTGAACGGCAGGCTTGCCGGCAGGGCGATTACGCTGATCGCCAACAACCCCCATTACCAGAAATGGCATCCCTCGGATGGCGGCAGTGTCGAGAGCGTGTCCGATAGCGGTCAGAAACACACGACGCCCTATGTGATCGTGCACTTTCTTCTTGATGATGTTCGCGAACCTGCCGAAGCCTGAAATCCGCAGAGCCGTTTCTTGCCGATGATGATGGAACATGCCGCGCAGCCCAGATAGTTGCGCGGCGTGTTCTATATAAGGCCCTCGCCGACGTCGGATGCCGCATCGTTCGGAAGTCTGTTTTTTCCTTCTTTCCCGCCGTTAGGCTCGGAGCATCGCGGGATTGATGCCGACTGCGTATTTTAAACGGGCGCCGGAGCTCTGGGGTGCAGCTGCTTGCTGCCAACGCTGGTTGCGACGTCAGATGCGGCGCGCCTTGATCGTGTTCATCACGAAGCTTGTCTCAATGGTGTCGACGCATTTCAGCTTCGCGATCTTTTCCTTGATGAAACGCTCGTAATCATCCAGCCCGCCGCACATGATCTTGAGCATGTAGTCCCTCGAACCCGTGACCAGATGACATTCGAGAACCTCCGTCCAGTCAAGAACGGCCGTCTCAAACATCCGGATCTCGTCATCGTGCTGGCGGCTAAGGCGGACGGATGCGAGGGCCGTCATGGTCCACCCCTCAAATGCCGGGTCGATGATTGCGGCGTACCCTTTGATAATGCCCATTTCCTCCAGGCGTCGAAGCCGCCGCAAACATGCCGATGCAGACAGCCCCACTCGCTCGGCGAGTTCGTTATTTGTGATTCTCGCGTCAGCTGACAATTCCTTGAGTATCCGCCTGTCGATCGGATCTGCAATTTTCTGCGACATAAACGTTCATTCCCCGCAATATCTTGCTTCAAGAGACATTTTCACGCTTCACAATGCAAGATATTTTGGTTCAATCGTGTGTAATCTGCAAATAGTTCAACGCCAGCTGAGGGATCATCGGAAATGACCGCGCCGCATCCGTCCAAAACCCATATCGGCAATCACGCCCTCCATCCTGAAACCCAGATGCTCAATTACGGTTATGATCCGGAATTGTCGGAGGGGGCCGTGAAGCCCCCGGTTTTCCTGACGTCCACCTTCGTCTTCAAATCGGCAGAAGACGGCCGTGACTTCTTCGACTATGTTTCCGGCCGCAAGGAGCCACCCGAGGGCAAGGGCGCAGGTCTCGTCTACTCCCGTTTCAACCATCCCAATAGTGAGATCGTCGAGGATCGCCTTGCCGTTTACGAACGCACGGAGAGTTGTGCGCTTTTTTCATCCGGCATGTCCGCCATTTCCACAACGCTTTTCGCCTTCGTCCGGCCCGGCGACACCGTGCTCCATTCCCAGCCGCTGTATGGCGGCACCGAGACGCTGCTGGCAAAGACCTTCCATAATTTTGGCGTGTCGGCGGTGGGGTTTGCTGACGGTGTCAGCGAGACATCGGTGATGGCTGCGGCAGAGACCGCGATGGCGAAGGGCCGGGTGTCAGTCATCCTCATCGAAACGCCGGCTAACCCGACAAACAGCATTGTCGATGTGGCGATGATGAGCCGTGTCGCTGATCTGATCGGCGAAAAGCAAGGGCAAAGGCCAATCATCGCCTGCGACAACACCCTCCTCGGTCCGGTTTTCCAGCAACCCATCGAGCATGGCGCCGATATTTCGCTTTATTCGCTCACGAAATACGTTGGTGGGCACTCCGACCTTATCGCCGGGGCAGCGCTTGGGCGGAAGGACGTCATGAAACAGGTAAAGGCGCTGCGCGGAGCGATCGGCACGCAGCTCGATCCGCACTCCTGCTGGATGCTCGGGCGTTCTCTGGAGACGCTGCAAATCCGGATGGAACGGGCAAACAGCAACGCAAAAGTCGTGGCGGAATTTCTGAAAGCGCATCCAAAGGTGGAGAAAATTCACTACCTGCCGTTCAGTGATCCGGCATCGGCGGTTGGCAAAGTGTTTGCCGCTCAATGCTCCGGTGCGGGATCGACGTTCTCATTTGACATTGTTGGCGGGCAGCCGGCGTCTTTCAAATTCCTCAATGCGTTGAACATATTCAAACTCGCCGTAAGCCTCGGCGGCACGGAATCTCTTGCGTCTCACCCAGCAACGATGACCCACTCGGGCGTTCCGGCCGATGTCCGCCAGCGCATTGGTGTCCTTGATTCAACGATCAGGCTGTCAATCGGCATCGAACATCCCGATGATCTTATTGCCGACCTGACCCTTGCTCTGGACATGTCCTGACGGCGGCATTGAGCGCGCCGGTCATGGCCGTCTGGAAACGGTTGCCATCCGCCTGAAAAATCGGACGGCAACCGTTTAGCTTGCGCAAGATGTCATTGCTTTGCCGCTGTCGTCTGCGCAGAGGATTGGGCCTCTTTCAGCGCCAGTTTCGCCATGGCCAAAATTGCGTCGCGGGTTTTAGCTGCGGCGATAAAGCGGCCGTTGTGGCAGAAGCTCGCACCTTCGACGCCACAAACGTCTTCCAGCTCTTTGCCCGTCAGGCCGGCCCACGCCGCCGGCAGGTCGGCTCGCAGTTCAAAGCCTTCATCCGCGCGGCGGATGCCGGTGATGCACCAGTCATTGTCCCGTGGATGGACGACAAAGAGCAGGTGGTCGGCGCCGGCCTTTACGATGGCAGGCCTGAATGGCATTCCCATCGGCAGTTCGAGGATATGCCCTTCGCCAGCATCCGCGATGGCCTTCCGCACCAGCCCCTCGGCTCGCAACTTGGCAGCGCTGGTGCCCAGTTGCGCCTCTACGACGCTGCGGGCAATCGCCAGTGCCGCCATAAAACTGCGATCGTCCGCTTCGGGGTCTGTGTCGTCAAAGACAGGCTTCAACGTCTCCAGCAGGACGGGTAGGGTGAGTCCGGCAAGGGGGCCGGCAACGGAGGGGCTGAGGGCGCCGTTGTCGACCAGATCGACCGGCAATACAAATCCGGCATCAAAAGACGCGTGCAGAGTTTCGACATGGTCCTCAGGAATGCCCGACGCCGCAAGGTAATCCCGCCCAAAATGCTTCCAGATCAGGCCGAACGAACTGTAGGGCTGACCGTCTTCGCGCAGCGGCGCGCCACGCTGATGGTGATCAAAAATGCCTTTTGCCGCGTCATAAGCGCCGCCCACATCGTAGATGATGCGGTCTGCACCAGGTGTTAGCCATTCAGCTGCTCTGCTGCGGACGAGCCGGGCCCGCGGAAAGAGCCGTGTCAACACGACGCTGGACAGCAGTTCGTCGGCGTGGAAGCCGCCGGAATGGGTGACGAGGAAATCGGGGGTCATGTCAGGGTATACCTTGTTGCGTGCCGAAGGTCCGGCGGGGACCGGACACCTGATACCCTCTGGTGGATAGCATCTCAAGCGGGCCGTGCCGCCTTGGCATGCTTGCGGTAGAAAAAGCGGCATTTTTGGGTGAGAGAACGCAGTTTGCCCGCCGTGACCGCGAGAAATCTGAATTTCTCGCAGGATCACAGGCAGGCATTCGATGTTGTCATTGCATGGGCGATAATCGGCTGAGGGAACGGCTTTCGTAGGAAGAGCCGACGATCAGCGGCGCGGCTGCACCAATACCAGGGCAAGCGTGGCAGCAGCCAGAACCGCGGTTAGAGACAACGGGGCGGTGGCGCCATAATAATCAACAATGTAACCACCAAAGACTGCACCGATACTGATGGCGACCTGAAAAGACACCACCATCAGGCTGCCGGCCGCTTCGAGAGCATCGGGCGCGCTGCGCGACAGGTTCGTCGGCAGGACCACCGGCGCCATGCCAAAGGCAAAACCCCACAGCGCGACGAGAGCAAAGGCGGCACTCATATGTGCGCCCCAGAAAACCAGAAAGAGTGCCGCAAATCCCATCAGGGCGGCAGTGACCGCGAGTGCCAGACGGATGCTGTTGTCAGCCATCCGACCGCCGGCGACATTGCCGAGCACCGAGGCAACGCCGAACCCGAGCAAGGCGAGTGCGATCGGCTTGGTATCGAGATGCGTGACCTGTTCGAGGAAAGGACGGACATAGACGGAACCGGCGAAATGACCCGTCATCAGCAGCAGGATGGCAAGCATCCCCAGCTGAATGCTACGCCGCCGCGTCAGCCGGAAAACATCGGCAAGACTGTTGCTTGTGCTCGCCGGCAGCGTCGGCAGGCTCAGGATCTGCAGCAGCATGGCAATGGCGGCGAGTCCCGCCGTCATCGACATGGCGAAACGCCATCCAAGCCAGTCGCTGATCAACGCCCCCATGGAGGGCGCCGCTATCGTAGCGAGCGAGACGCCAAGGGTGACGATTGCCATCCCGCGACCGGTGGCGTTCGCGCCAACGAGCCGCGCCACAACCGCGACCGAGAGCGCCCAGAAACCGCTCAGCGCGATGCCAAGTCCTGCTCGGCCCACCAGCAACAGCCAGAAATCGGTTGCAAATGATGCAAGGATATTGGAGCCGATTGCCAGAGCACTAAGACCGACAAGCACGGTTTTGCGGTTGAGTTTGCCGATGAGAACGTTGCTGAAAAGGGCCGTCACGGCGCCCACGGAGGCGGTGGCCGTGACGACCTGCCCCGCGGTGCCCTCGGTAATTCCCAGATCGCGCGCCATGGGCGTCAACAGGCCCGCAGGCAGGAATTCCGCCGATACGAGCGCAAAGCTGGTGGCCGCCATCGAAAGAACCGCGAACCATGTCGCTGCGGTCCATGCCGGCTGCTCGGCGGCCTCCAGCGCGATCTCTGTCTCGTCGAACTGTGATGTTGTGTCCGTCATGGTGTCTCTCCTTGAATTGGGAGAGTTTTAGACGAATTTATCTGGATGATATGTATCTAAAAGTCCGAATTTCATGTCTATTTCTCCGAAATTTGTGCGCTGCACATTTTTCGTCAGGCGCCATGGACATTTTCGTGGCGTGAAGACTGTTTTTGGCACTCCCATGGCGCGCCGCTTGCCGGGACGCCTCGAAAAGAAGTCGGGAAGATCTGGTGGAGTATTCAGCGAAAGATAGAGGATGCGGTGGTCGCTTTCAGTGAGGGCTTTCCATCGCATCCGATCTCCGCAGCATCTCCTGCACTTCCGCCACCATGTCGTTCAGTGGACGGTCGTCGCGGTAAAACGGCGTCGTTGTCCGTACACGGTGGTAGAGCGCATCGGTGCCGGGTGCACGGCCATGGTCGTCGGTCTGCATATCGTAAGCCTGTGCCGCACACATGATCTCGACCGCCAGAATGGTTTCCAGATTGTCGATAATCGAAAGCGCCTTGTCGGCTGCGGCGGTGGCATGTGTCAATATATCCTCCTGCAATGCGGAGGTGATGCCGCCATCGAGGCTGGCGGGGGCGGCGAGGCGGCGGTTTTCCGCGGTAAGCGCTGTCGCCGTATATTGCATGATCATGAAGCCAGAGCAGACGCCGTCACCATCCGCGAGAAAAGCGGGCAGGTTGCTGACAAGCGGATTAACGAGCCGGTCGATGCGACGCTCGGAAATCGCCGCAAGTTCGGCTACGGCCGTCGCCAGCCCATCCATGGCAAGCCCAAGTGCCGCGCCGACGGCATGGGCCTGGGAATGGACCTCGGGCGCCTGCGGTGTCCCGGCGACGACCGGGTTGTCGGTGACGCTTGCGAGCTCGCGGTTCACGACGTCAGCACTCTGCGCCACGCTGTCGCGCACGGCGCCATGCACCTGCGGCACAGCGCGCAGGCTGAGCGGATCCTGTGTACGGGAACCGGCCGACCGGGCGAGAAGCGGGCTTGCCGCCAAAAGCTGGCGCAGGTTTTCGCCGACGGTCTGGATGCCGGGCGAGACGCGCAGCGCCAGCGGCCCCGCGGCGAAGGAATCTGCCTGCGCGCCAAGGTTTTCATAGCTCATGGCCGCTGCCACATCTGCCCAGTCAAGGAGACGGGTGGTGCGGGCAAGCGCGAGGCTGGCAAGGCCGGTGGCGCAGGGTGTGCCGTTGACGAGGCTGAGGCCCTCTTTCGCCCGCAGAACCATGGGTTCCAGGCCGAGTGCTTTGAGTCCCTGACGGCTGCTTATCAATTCGCCCCGGTGGCGGACCCGACCCTCGCCGATCAGCACAAGACCTATGGCCGCAGCATGGGTGAGGTAACCCACCGAACCCTTCGAGGGAATGACGGGGAGAATATCGCCATTCAGTAGGGCCAGCAGGGTTTTCACCGTCTCCACCTGCACGCCGGAATAACCATGTGCGAAGTTGTTGATCTGGGCGGCCATGATGGCGCGTGTTTCTTCGCGTCCCAGCGGTTCGCCGACGCCGCAGGAATGGCTGAGCAGGATGTTGCGGGAGAGGGCCTGCTGCTGGGGAATATCCACGATCACGTCGCAGAGCGCACCCACACCGGTATTGATGCCATAACCGCGCACGCGTTTTTCGACGAGCGCATCGACGATGGCGCGCGCCTGTTCAATGCGTTGCCAGGCATCGTCTGACAGCGAAAGCGTCGCGCCCTTTGCGACAGCGGCGATCTGCTGCCAGGTGAGGGGGCGATCGATGGTGACCGCATCAGCCATGCTGGCTTTCTCCCACCGCACCCGCGCGGCGCTCCACGAAACGGGCGACGTAGTCGTTTGCGGGGCTATTGAGGATTTGATCCGGGGTCCCGACCTGAACCAGCTTGCCATCCTTCAGGATCGCGATCTGCGCACCGATGCGAAGCGCCTCGTCGAGATCGTGGGTAATGAAAACGATGGTCTTGTGCAGGTTTTTTTCAAGCTGCAGCAACTGATCCTGCATGTCGGCGCGGATCAACGGGTCGAGTGCCGAAAAGGCCTCATCCATCAAGATGACGTCGGTATCGGCCGCGAGTGCCCGCGCAAGACCGACACGTTGTTTCATACCGCCCGAAAGCTGGTGCGGAAATTTGTCCTCATAGCCGGAAAGTCCAACGGTCTCGATCCATTTCATGCCGATGGGCCGCGCCTCCGCCTTGGTCAGCCCGCGCACGCGCTGGCCATAAACGACGTTCTGCAAGACGGTGCGATGCGGCATCAGGCCGAAATTCTGGAACACCATGCTGACCCGACGATTGCGGAAATCCCTCAGCTCCTTCGCCTTGAGGGCGAGGACATTGTCTCCGCCGACGAGAATTTCGCCGCTTGTCGGTTCGATCAGACGGTTGATGTGGCGCACCAGTGTCGACTTGCCGGAGCCGGAAAGACCCATGATAACGAAAATACGGCCGGCTTCGATGTCGAGGCTGACATTGTCGAGGCCGACACTGCATCCCGTCTTCGCCAGGATTTCGCTTTTTTCCGCGCCCTGCTGGGCCATGGCCAGCGCAGGTTTCCAGTTGCCGCCGAATATCTTGGACACGTTGCGGATATGAATATCAGTCATTGCCCATTTCCTTCCGGCGTGATCGGCCAAAACCCTGGGTGATGCGATCGAGCACGATTGCGAGAATAACGATTCCGAGACCCGCTTCGAGGCCCTTGCCGACATCCAGCGTCTGGATACCGTTCAACACCTGCTCGCCGAGGCCGCGCGCGCCGATCATCGAGGCGACGACGACCATGGAAAGCGCCATCATGATCGTCTGGTTGAGACCTGCCATGATGGTCGGCGTGGCAAGCGGCAATTCGACACCGAAAAGGATCTGTTTCGGGCTGCCACCGAAGGCGGTCGCCGCTTCCACCACTTCCCGGTCCACTTGCCGGATACCGAGATCGGTCAGGCGGATCAGCGGCGGCACGGCGTAAATGATGGTGGCAAGCACGGCGGGAACCTTGCCGAGGCCGAACAGCATGATGGCGGGGATGAGATAGACGAAGCTCGGCATGGTCTGCATGACATCGAGAATGGGCAGCGTGATGCGTCGCGCCCATTCGCTTTTCGCAAGCAGGATGCCCATGGGTACACCGATAACGATGGAGATGAGGCTCGCAATCAGCATCAGCGCCAGTGTCTGCATCGTCAGGTCCCAAAGACCGAGCGCGCCGACGATGAACAGCATGACGGCGACCATGATGACCAGCGAAATCTTTTTCGCGGCAAACCAGGCGAGCACCAGAAAGACCAGAAAAATGACCCACCACGGCAGCCCGCGCAGAGCCCATTCCACGAAGAGGATCGCCTGCAGAATCGTCTGCGAGATCGCCTTGAAAACGTAGCCGTAGTTCACCACCAGCGAGCGCACGATCTCATTGATCGGGCCGCGGATGGAAATATGGAAAACTTCAGGAAACATCGGTGTAGTCCTTGCGCATGCCGGTCCCGGCTCTCGGAACTGGCCCCTGTCCTGACGGGAAAATGCGCGCCGGAAGCCCGGCGCGCCTGTCATCCTTACTTGACGGCGGCTTCGATACGCGCCTTGGCGTCAGCAGAAACCCAGCTGCTCCAGATATCGGCCTTGGTCTGGAGGAAGGTCTTGGCGGCGGCTGTGGCGTCGACCTGCTTGTCCGTCATATAGGCGAGGCTGGCGTTGATTTCCGTCAGCGGGAAAGTCGCCTTTTCAAGGATCGTGATGATTTCCGGCGCGTCCTTCGCAAAGGTGCTGTTCACGCCATAGGCCACCTCGACGGAGGGGAAGGCGCAGCCGGTGTCGCGTTTTCCATCAGCGCTTGTCAGCTCTTTCCAGCAGGACTCGGTATAGGCGGGCTCCTGCAGCTGGATGAGCTTGTATTTGCCCATGATCGCCGTCGGGCTCCAATAATAGAAAAGCATCGGCTCACCCTGGAGGTAGCCGGCGGCGATTGCGGCATCGAGCGCGGTTCCGGTGCCGGGGCGGAAGTTCACATAATTGCCATCGAGCTTGTAGGCCTGAAGCTTGGCAGTGTTGACCCCTTCACAGGTCCAGCCCGACGGGCAGTTGAGGAAGCGGCCCTTGGTCGGCTCTTCCGGATCCCTAAACAATTCGACGATCTTCGGATCGGAAAGCTGGTCGACACTCTTCAAATCCGGGGCCTTCGCTGCAATACCTTTGGCGGGGTCGCCCTTGACCAGATATTCCGGCACGAACCAGCCTTCGGCCGCACCAACGAAGGTCTTGCCGACCGACTTCACCTGGCCAGCTTCGGCGGCCTTGTTCCAGACATCGGAGCGGCCGATCCATTCTTCGGCGAAGATCTGGACGTCGTTATTGGCGGTCGCCTGTTCCAGCGTCACCGAATTGCCAGGAATGGAATCGACCTTGCAATCATAGCCCTTGGACAGGATCTCTTTCATGACCTCGGTTATGAAGGCACCGCTTTCCCAGTCGATACCCGCGAAGGTGATGGTCTTTCCGGCGCTGCAATAGCCTTCCGCCCTGGCGGCGCCGACGTATGCTCCCATGACGAGCGCGGTCGTGGCCAGCGCGATTTTCAGTTTTGAATTCAGCATTGCATTCCCCTTTTGGTTTGATGATTGGCAATTTGCTGGCATGCGTTTTTTAAGGTTTAGCCGGGCGCTCCGACCTGACGATTGTCGCGGAGGCCGGTCAGCATCGAATCAATGGGAAATTCGACGCTTGCATTGAGGTGACTTGTTGAAAGTTCACTATACAACTTTGCGGTATTCGCGTGATGTAGGCGTTTTTGAAAATGTCGCATCTGCCCTGCATGCGGCTGGCCTGCTTTGGAAACAACGATCTTTCGGCCGGATCGGCCCCGCTCAGCCTTCTGTGCCGCGCTGGCTTTTCCAGTATGGCTCGTGCAAAGGCGTTGGATGGGCGCGCGGCTATCCTCCGGGCCGTCAGTGGCTGACTTGTGGCTGCTAGAGATCGAGTCTTCGCTCGCCATTATCTTCCTCTCAAGTTGTATATGTAACTTCACACATTTGCGAAAGACAAGCAAGATAGGATGTGATAATTTTGTGCTTGTGGGGATTCTGGCTGCGTTTTGTGCAACCGCCCGATTTTTAGGAGTTTTAATGCTGCCCGTCATCGAAAGCGAGTTTCTTGTCTCGGGCGATCGCTCCTCCCTGCCGCTGTACGAGCGTGTGAAAGAACAGATCAAAGAAAAGATCGCCAGCGGTGAATGGGTGACGAACCACAGGATACCTTCGGAAAACGAGATGGTCGACATGCTGGGTGTCAGCCGCATGACGGCAAACCGTGCTTTGCGGGAGCTGGCAACCGAGGGGGTAATTGTTCGCGTCCAGGGGCGTGGATCCTTCGTCGCCCCGAAAAAGCGAAGCGCCGGCATGATGGGTGTGCGCAACATCGCCGACGAGATCAAGGAGCGCGGGTCGACACATCGGCCGAGCCTGATACTCGCCCAGACGGAAGTTTGCGGCCCCGATCTCGCAACGGCGCTGGAGATCGGTGTGGGAACGAAGGTCTTTCATTCCATCATCGTCCACCACGAGGACGACGTGCCGATCCAATTGGAAGACCGCTTCGTCAATGCCGAGATTGCGCCGGATTATCTGATGCAGGATTTCACGACGCTCACGCCCAATGCCTATCTGACGGCGGCGGCACCCATTTCCCGGACGGAGCAATTCATCGAGGCCGCATCACCCCAGCCCTGGGAATGCAAATTGATGGCCATCAGCCGAAATGAGCCTTGCCTTCTCGTGCGCCGTCGAACCTGGTCGTCAAGCCGCGCGGTGACGTCGGTCCGGTTGCTTTATCCCGGTTCGCGATACCGGCTCGAAAGCCAGGAATAGTCTCCGGTCTTCCGCGATGCTTTAGTCAGTTTCGACCATCAGACCAGCAGCCCGCGCATGATCAGCTCCAGATGGATGGTCAGCACGGCGCTTTTGTCCAGGCTGCGTCTGTCGTCGAAGATCAGCCGGAACACCAATGTTCCGACCATGGGCGACATGACCACCTTGGCGAGTTCAGGGGGATTGGCCCTGAATCGTTTCTTCGCCACGCCCTCATCCAGGATTGTTTCGATGCGTGCGAAGACCGGCGCCATCAGCGTGTCGTGATGCTGGTCGATGAGTTCAGGGAATTTCGCGCCTTCGGCGACGATCAGGCGGAACAGTTCACGCATTTTCCGGTTATCGACCAAGGCGTCGAACAGGAATTCGAGCAGCGAGCGAAGTTCCTCCACGGGGTCATCGGATTGATGCGTATAGGCCTTGAAGGCCTCCTGAAACGGCAACGAGGCATGTCTGACCATCGCCTCGAACAGCGCCTCCTTGGTCTCGAAATAGACGTAGACCGTGCCTTTCGTAACCCCCACTCGTTCCGCAATGTCCTCCACCCGCGTCGCTGTGAAACCTCTTTTGGTGAATTCTTCGAATGCGGCGTCGAGAATTTGCAGCGGACGTTGTATCTTCTGTTCAGCGCGTGTCAGTTTTGTTTTCGCCATGGCCCCCGGGTCCTTCTTTATTTTTCGGCGCGTGCCCTTCTGTCCGTCGCGAGTGGCAGAAATGAGTGTTGATTGCCTATAGCACCGGCGCGAAAACCGGAACGGATTTTGTGAAGGCGCATGCATACTTCAAGATGCCGGAACATTGCCGATGCGCCCGCAGGGATGTGCCGGACGAACGAGGGAACGATCATACAGGGAGCTGGCCAGATATCCCGGACAGATTCCCGATCAGCGGCACGAGAATTTCATTGACTATTCGGTTAGTCAAATATTATAGAGCGAGGCGAAGATCAAGAGGTCACCATGAAAACCATCCTTATCGCGGCGGCGCTCGGCGGCATTTTCGCCCTGTCGTCCTGCAGTAATGAAGAACCGCCCGCCGAAAAGCCGCTGCGCACCGTCGATGTAGTGGCGGCTGAGAAAAAGCCAGTCGATCGTGGTAGCGTCATAACCGGCGAAGTGCGCGCAAGGGTCCAGACGGACCTGTCGTTCCGGGTCAGCGGCAAGATCGTCGAGCGGCTGGTGGATGTGGGTGCGCGGGTGAAAACCGGCCAATTGCTCGCCCGTATCGACCCCGAAGAGCAGAAGGCCGACATTGATGTCGCCCTGGCCAATCTGCAATCCGCCGAAGCGCAGCAGACACAGGCGCAGCTGACGTTCGACCGCCAGCAGAACCTTTTCAAGACGCAGGTGACTTCGCGCTCTGCTGTCGACAAGGCTCAGGAAACGCTGCTTACCACGCAAGGGGCGGTGAGATCGGCGCAGGCGCAACTCGATACGGCGCGGGATGCGCTGTCCTACACCGAGCTCAAAGCCGATGCGGATGGTGTTATCACCGCGCGCAATGTCGAAGTTGGCCAGGTGGCGCAGGCCGCCCAGCTTGTTTTTACGCTCGCGCATGACGGGCCGCGTGACGCGGTCTTTGATGTCTACGAATCCCTCTTTCTCGAGCGCGACATCGACAATCTCGTCAATGTCAGCCTCCTGTCGAATCCTGCCCAAACCCTCGCGGCGCCCGTGCGTGAGATTTCCCCGACGATCGATCCGGATAATGGAACGATCCGGGTCAAGGTCGGTCTGAACGGCGACATGACAATGCCGCTTGGCGCGCCCGTATCCGGCCATTTCCGCTTCCGGCAGGTGGATGCGATCGAGCTTCCGTGGTCGGCGATGACCTCTAAGGATGGCGTCCCCGCTGTCTGGCTTGTCGATCCGCGATCGTCGGAAGTCGCCATGCGCCCGGTTCAGGTCGCCGATTACGAGACCGGTCAATTCGTCGTCACGGAAGGGCTCAATCCGGGTGATCTCGTCGTCACCGTCGGGACCAAATTTCTCCGCACCGGTGAAAAGGTCGCCTATGAAAAGGGGCAGGCACAATAATGTTCAGGATAAACAGAAGCTTGTTTTTGTTGCTGCCCGCAGTCGCGCTCTCATCCTGTCAGGAAAAGCAGGAAGCGGCCGCTGAAGCGCCGCGTCCGGTCCTGTCAGTTGTCGTTGAAGAAAAGTCGGCCGACGCATTGCGGCTGACGGGCACGGTGGAATCCCGCATTCAGACCAATCTCGGCTTTCGCGTCCTCGGCCGCATCATCGCCCGTAACGTCGATGTGGCTGATCTGGTCAAGAAAGGCGATGTGGTGGCCTCGATCGATCCGCTGGCGCTGGAACTGTCGGTGAAAAGCGCCCAGTCCGATCTTTCCAATGCCGAGGCGCAACTCGCCAATGCGGTGACGACCGAACAGCGCCAGCGTGTGCTGGCCGAAGCCCGCAGTGGCACGGAAGCGGCACTGGAAGAGGCCGAGCAGGCTACACGCACGGCCAATGCCTCCGTTGCCAAGGCCCGCGCCAATCTTGACAAGGCCGAGGAGCAACTGGGTTATGCGCAACTGCGCGCCGAATTCGACGGCGTGGTAACGGCGACGTCCGGCGAAATCGGCCAGGTCGTTTCCGCTGGTCAGACGGTGGTGACCATCGCCCGACCGGAAGTGCGCGACGTGGTGGTGGATGTTCCGCAATTTGCGGCGCAGCGGCTTGAAATCGGCTCGACCTTCGAGATTGCCCTGCAACTCGATCCAAAAATCCATACGACAGGCGTCGTGCGCGAGATCGCGCCGGAAGCCGAAACAGCAACGCGCACACGCCGCACGAAGATCAGTCTGCAGGATGCGCCGCCAGCATTCAGACTGGGGTCCGTCGTCACGGCTTCGGCACTTGCGGCATCCGAACCGCAGATCATGCTTCCTTCATCAGCGCTGCTGAAAACCGACAATGGCTGGGGTGTCTGGATCGTCAATACCGATACCGCAACGGTGACGTTCCGCCCGGTCACGATAGAAGGCGAGCCCGCCGAGGGCGGCAGCGTGCGCATGACCAGCGGCGTCAAGCCCGGCGAGCGCGTTGCCAGCGCCGGTGTGCACAAGCTTAAGGATGGACAAGCCATCAGGATCGATCAGGAGGTCCGTCAGTGAAGAAATTCAATCTTTCCGACTGGGCGCTCGAACACCGTTCGCTCGTCTGGTACTTCATGCTGGTCTTCGTTCTCGCCGGCGTTTTCTCCTATCTCAACCTCGGTCGCGAGGAAGATCCGAATTTCACCATCAAGACCATGGTGATCAGCGCGCAATGGCCGGGTGCTTCCGCCGAGGAAGTGGCCCGCCAGGTAACCGACAGGATCGAGAAAAAGCTCGAGGAACTCGACAATCTCGATCATCTGCGCAGCCAGACGGTGGCTGGCCGCACAACGATTTTCGTGGAACTGGTGCCGGAAACCAAGGCGCGCAATGTCGAGCCCACCTGGGTGCGGGTGCGCAACATGATCGGTGACATCAAGGGAGAGTTTCCCTCTGGTGTCGTCGGCCCCTTCTTCAATGACCGCTTCGGCGATGTCTATGGCAATATCTATGCCTTCACCAGTGACGGTCTCAGCCAGCGGCAATTGCGCGATCTGGTGGAGGATGCCCGTGCGAAGGTGCTGACCGTTGACGATATCGGCAAGGTCGATGTCATCGGCGCGCAGGATGAGGCAATCTATCTGGAGTTTTCCACGCGCCAGATCGCGGCTCTCGGCATCGACCAGCAGTCGATCATCAAGACGCTGCAATCCCAGAACGCCGTCACGCAATCCGGTTTCGTCAATGCCGGGCCGGAGCGGGTGGCTCTGCGCGTCAGTGGTCAGTTCACGTCGGAAGACAGCCTGCGGTCCATCAATCTGCGGGTCAACAACCGCTTCTTCCCGCTGACGGAAGTGGCGACGATCCGGCGCGGTTATGTCGATCCGCCATCCTCGCTGTTCCGGTTTAACGGCCAGCCGGCCATCGGCCTTGCGATCGGCATGAAAACCGGTGCGAACCTGCTGCATTTTGGCGAGGCGCTGGATGCGCAGATGAAGCGCGTGGTGGCAGACCTGCCGGTTGGTGTGGATGTTCACCGCGTGTCTGATCAGCCAGCCGTGGTCGACGAAGCGGTCTCGGGCTTTACCTCGGCGCTTTTCGAGGCCATCGCTATCGTTCTCGTCATCAGCTTCATCAGCCTTGGCCTCAGGGCCGGCATGGTGGTTGCCGTCTCCATTCCGCTCGTGCTGGCAATTACCTTTGTCTACATGGAATATACCGGCATTTCGCTGCAGCGCATCTCTTTGGGTGCGCTCATCATCGCGCTCGGACTTCTCGTTGATGATGCGATGATCGCGGTCGAGATGATGGTCGCGCGGCTGGAGGTCGGAGATGATCTCAGGAAAGCGGCGACCTATGTTTACACGTCCACCGCTTTTCCGATGCTCACCGGTACGCTGGTCACCGTCGCCGGTTTCATTCCCGTTGGTCTCAATAACAGTGCCGCCGGGGAGTTCACCTTCACGCTGTTTGTGGTGATCGCCGTTTCGCTGATCGTGTCATGGATCGTCGCGGTGCTGTTTACGCCATTGCTCGGGGTGACGATCCTGCCGAAGACGATGAAGTCTCATCATGAAAAGAAGGGCCGATTTGCCTCCGCCTTTTCCTGGCTTCTCGGCCGGGCGCTGCGCTGGCGCTGGGTGACGATAGTTGCCACGGTTGCGTTGTTTGCCCTGTCCATTGGCGGCATGAGCCTGGTGCAGCAACAGTTCTTCCCCTCATCCGACCGCGTCGAGCTTATCGTCGACTGGAACCTGCCGCAGAACAGCTCGATTGCCGAAACCAACCGACAGATGGCCAAGTTCGAACAGGATATGCTGGCCAAGAATCCGGATGTCGATCACTGGACAAGCTATGTGGGTGAGGGCGCGCCGCGTTTCATCTTGTCCTTCGATGTGCAGACGCCCGATGTCACCTTCGGCCAGACGGTCATCGTCACCAAGGGGCTGGATGTTCGCGACAAGGTGCGCGCCGAGTTGCAGGACTATCTGAACAAAACTTTTATCGGCACCGACGCCTTCGTGAAATTGCTCGATATCGGCCCTCCCGTCGGGAAACCGGTTCAATATCGCCTGAGCGGTCCCGATATCCAGAAGGTCCGCGAACTCGGACAGGAATTGTCGGGCATCGTTGGCGAACATCAGCTGTTGTCCAACCTGGTTATGGACTGGAACGAGCCGACGCGGGTGGTCAAGGTCGACGTTCTCCAGGACAAGGCCCGCCAGCTCGGTGTTTCCTCGGAAGATATTGCCAATGCCATGAACAGCATTGTCGAGGGCTCCACCGTTACCCAGGTTCGGGATGACATCTATCTCGTCAATGTGGTGGCGCGGGCGCAGCTGGCGGAGCGCGGTTCCATTGAGACATTGCAGAACCTGCAACTGCCGGCGACGAACGGCAAAGCCGTGCCCCTCTCTGCGATTGCCAATTTCCGCTACGAGTTGGAGCAGCCGACCATCTGGCGTCGGGACCGGATTCCGACTGTCACCGTCAAGGCCGCTATTACCGGCCCCACGCAGCCTGCGACGATTGTGGAGCAGCTGAAGCCGAAACTCGAGGCTTTCGAAAAAATGCTGCCCGTGGGTTACAAGCTGGAAACGGGTGGCTCGGTCGAATCCAGCGCGGATTCACAAGCGCCGATCGTTGCGGTGGTGCCTTTGATGCTGTTTGCAATGGCGACGATCCTGATGGTTCAGCTCCAAAGTTTCAGCCGTCTGTTCCTGGTCTTCGCCGTGGCGCCGACGGCTTTGATCGGCGTCGTTGTGGCGCTGCTTTTCTCCAATGCGCCGATGGGCTTTGTCGCCATTCTTGGCGTGCTGGCGTTGATCGGCATCCTCATCCGCAACTCGGTGATCCTCGTGGTGCAAATCGAGCATCTGAGAAGCGAAGGCATCTCGGCCTGGCGGGCCGTCATCGAGGCGACCGAGCACCGCATGCGGCCGATCATGCTGACGGCGGCGGCAGCCACACTTGCCCTCATCCCCATCTCCCGGGAGATTTTCTGGGGGCCGATGGCTTATGCCATGATGGGCGGTATCGTGGTGGGCACTGCGCTGACACTGCTTTTCCTGCCGGCCCTCTATGTCGCGTGGTTCCGTATTCCGCGTGAGGATGACAAGCCGGAAGGACACGACGTCACGGCCTGATATTCGAAACGGGGTGAGGGCGTCGTTTCCTCATCCCATAAAAATATTCGCCCTCGTTGTTCCCATGGGCAGGATAGTGTTAGGAAGGTCGGCTTAGCCGCGAGAGCGGCGGCCGTCCTTTCGATTCCGGACGGTCGTATCTCGCGTATCGAATCCGTATGTCGCCGATATTGCGGATCATGTTGGGGTGCCGGAGGGTTGGAAGATGGGCGGGTTGTCGGATTGGCTAACGGAAGCACAGCCGATCAATCGCAAGAATGCCGCGGAAGCGGTGTTCGAAGATATCCGGTCCGCCATCACCTCGGGGCAGCTTGAGGTCGGTACCCGGCTTCCTGCCGAGTCCCACCTGGCGGTGCGATATGGCGTCAGCCGGCCCATCATTCGTGAGGCGTTGCGCTCGCTTCAGACCCTGGGCCTGACGCAGACCCGCACCGGCAGCGGCACCTATGTGATGACGCTGACGCCGCCTTCCGAATTGAGTTACGGCGCCTATTCCGCCCGCGATCTGATCGAGGCCCGGCCTTTCATCGAGGTTCCGGCCGCCGGCTGGGCGGCATTGAGGCGCACGGATGCGCAATTGGCCGCCCTGCTGGAACTCTGCGATCGCATGGACGCCGAAGAGAGGCCGCATCCCTGGGTTTTGCTCGACGGACAATTTCACTGCGCCATCGCCGAAGCTTCGGCCAATGGACTATTCGCCAAGGTCGTGGCTGATGCCCGCGAGGCGCTTTCCCAGCAGTCCGAGATGGTCAATCTGATGGCGGGCCGCCGTGTAGCCTCGAATTTCGAGCACCGCCGGATCGTCGAGGCAATCCGGCGGAATTCCGCACCCGAGGCGCGTGAGGCGATGGAGATTCACCTCGGCCAGGTGAAGCAGGTGGTGACGACCATCATCGGCGAAGATCGGCTTCGCCAGCCGTAACGGCGGGCAGGTTGGCAAGATGCCGTGGGCTCAGCGCCTGCTGCAGTTGCGCATCCGTGAGATAGCCGCGTTCCAGAACCACCTGCGGCACGGTGCGGCCGCTGGCAAGCGCCTCCTTCGCCACTTCCGTCGCTGCATAATAACCGATCAGCGGATTGAGCGCGGTGGCGAGACCGATCGATTCTTCCACACGCTGCGCCATGATGGCGGGATTTGCGACGATGCCGTCAACGCAGCGTTCCGCCAGTGTGCGGCAGGCGGCGCTGAGCTGGCTGATGCTCTGCGACAATGCCCGCACGATGATAGGTTCAAAAGCGTTCAATTGCAGCTGCCCGGCTTCGGCCGCCATGGTGATGGTGATGTCGTTGCCGATCACCGCATAGGCGACCTGGTTTACCACTTCGGGAATGACCGGGTTGATCTTGCCAGGCATGATGCTGGAACCCGCCTGGACGGAGGGCAGGGTGATCTCGCCGATCCCGGCGCGGGGGCCGGAGGAGAGCAGGCGAAGGTCGTTGCAGGTCTTCGACAGCTTGACGGCAACGCGTTTCAGCACACCGGAAAGGTGCACGAAGGCGCCGGGATCCTGTGTGGCTTCGATCAGGTCTGCTGCCGTGACGAGCGGTCGCCCCGTCAGCTGCGCCAAGTGCCGGCAGGCAAGTTCGGCGTAACCGCGCGGTGCATTAAGGCCGGTGCCGATGGCGGTAGCGCCGAGATTGATCTCGTGCAGCAATGCGGCGGATTCGATCAGGCGGGCCTGATCTTCGCCGAGCATCACCACAAAAGTGCGGAATTCCTGACCGAGCGTCATCGGTACGGCGTCCTGCAGCTGGGTACGGCCGATCTTGATGAAGCCGGCAAACTCCTGCGCCTTGCGGTCGAAGGCATCTTTCAGCACGCCCATTGATGCCGCGAGATCGTCGATTGATTCAATCAGGCCGACATTGACGGCCGTCGGATAGGCATCGTTGGTTGACTGGCTGAGATTGACATGATCATTCGGGTGAAGACGGGTATAATCGCCTTTTTCGTGGCCAAGCAGTTCAAGCGCCCGGTTAGCGATGACCTCATTGGCATTCATGTTGGTTGAAGTGCCGGCCCCGCCCTGAATTTCATCCACCACGAATTGCTCGTGGAGCGCGCCGGCGCGGATTTCACGGCAGGCCTCAGCGATGGCCTCCATCCGCTCCTGATCGAGCAGGCCGAGTTCGTGATTTGCACGCGCGGCCGCCTCCTTCACATAGGCTAAACCCCTGATGAGATAAGGATTATGGCCAATGGTCACCCCGGTAATCTTGAAGTTTTCCACCGCACGCGCGGTGTGCACCCCCCAATAGACATTTCCCGGAATTTCCTTCGACCCGAGCAAATCATGCTCCCTGCGCGTCACGCCCACTGTGTCCTCCACTGGCTTTAAGCGTTGCAAAATCTGTAAAGCTGTCTTACAGATTTTGTGACCATATTCCCAAGGAGGGGGAAGGTCAATATTGCCCTCTGGCTCTTGACGAAAGCCAGTCTCTGCAATTAAGAGGGCAAAAATCTGTCATGCAGCTTTACAAGATGCACGCATTCGCTGGCCATATTTCCAGCCCTTGGGACGACGCCAGTTCCACTTTGATTTCCGGCTTATTGCCGATTACAAGCGTTTTATCGGGAGGATAAATCCATGCATTCTGGAAAAACGGCACCCGCCGAACGTGAGGTCTTCGTTGAAGAGGATCTCGGTTACCATAAAGCCCTGAAGCCGCGCCAGATTCAGATGATCGCCATTGGCGGCGCCATCGGCACGGGCCTCTTTCTGGGTGCGGGTGGGCGTCTCGCGCAGGCTGGTCCGGCGTTGGTTTTCGTTTATGCGCTCTGCGGCTTCTTCGCGTTTCTGGTGCTGCGCGCGCTCGGCGAGCTTATCATGCATCGCCCGAGCTCAGGCTCCTTCGTGTCCTACGCCCGCGAGTTCTATGGCGAGAAGATGGCCTTTGCGGCCGGATGGATGTATTGGCTGAACTGGGCCATGACCTCGGTGGCCGATGTCACCGCCGTTGCGCTTTATATGAATTTCTTCAAGCAATACGTACCGTGGCTTGCGGGCATCGATCAGTGGGTATTCGCGATGACGGCGCTAGTGGTCGTGCTGGCGATGAACATGCTGTCGGTGAAGGTGTTCGGCGAACTGGAGTTCTGGTTCAGCCTGATCAAGGTGCTGGCGCTCGCGATCTT
This sequence comes from Agrobacterium sp. NPDC058088, assembly GCF_042885035.1. NCBI lineage: Bacteria > Pseudomonadati > Pseudomonadota > Alphaproteobacteria > Hyphomicrobiales > Rhizobiaceae > Agrobacterium > Agrobacterium sp. NPDC058088. Next base: position 127,639 of record NZ_JBHVSU010000004.1, read on the forward strand.
CCTCGTCGTCGGCGTTTATTTCGTCATTTTCGGTACGCCTATCGAAGGCCACGTTACCGGCTTCAGCATCATTACTGACAATGGCGGCTTCTTCCCGAATGGCATTCTTCCAGCCTTCGTCATTATCCAGGGTGTGGTCTTTGCCTATGCGTCGATCGAGTTGATCGGCACGGCAGCAGGCGAAACCGAAGACCCGCGCAAGGTCATGCCGCGCGCCATCCGCGCCGTCGTCCTGCGTCTCGTTGTGTTTTATGTCGGCTCGGTGCTGTTGTTCACGCTGCTCCTGCCCTACACGGCCTACAAGGCCGGTGAGAGCCCGTTCGTGACCTTCTTCGGTTCCATCGGCGTGCAGGGTGCGGACGTCATCATGAACCTTGTTGTTCTGACCGCAGTCTTGTCCTCGCTCAATGCCGGGCTCTATTCCACAGGTCGCATCCTTCACTCCATGGCTGTCTCCGGCTCGGCCCCGGCAGCGCTGGCGAAGATGAACAAGAATGGCGTGCCTTATGGTGGCATCGCGGTTACTGCCGTCGTTACCGTGTTCGGCGTCGCGCTCAACGCCGTTGTCCCCGCCGCCGCGTTCGAAATTGCGCTCAACCTGTCAGCGCTCGGCATTATCTGCGCCTGGGCCGTCATCGTGCTTTGCCAGCTCAAACTCTGGCAGCTTTCTCAGCGTGGCGAGCTTGCACGTCCGGATTTCCGCATGTTCGGCGCGCCCTATACCGGCATCCTCACGCTCATCTTCTTGTTCGGTGTCCTTGTGCTGATGGCGTTTGACTATCCTGTCGGCTCCTGGACCATCGCCTCGCTGATTGTCATCATTCCTGCACTGGTGATCGGCTGGTACCTCCTGCGTGATCGTATCCACCGTCTTGCAGGCGATCAGGCAGGCACAGGAGCGTCGCATTGATCGGGCACGGATCAATTCCACTGGTGGCGGTGATCGCCACCGGTGGTACCATTGCGAGCAGGCGCGGCGCCGATGGCGCCAGCACCCCCAGCCTTTCCGGCGAGGACCTGCTGGCGCTGGTTCCCCACGTCAATGCACGACTGAAGCCTGTCGACCTGATGTCGAAGGATTCCTCCAGCCTGACGCTCGCCGACATGCAACACATCAGCAATGCCGTTGGCATCGAACTTAGCGACCCCGCCGTGGCGGGCGTCGTTGTTCTGCATGGAACCGATGCGATGGAAGAATCGTCGCTGCTGGTCCATGTGCAGCACACCCTTGCCAAGCCCGTTGTCTTCACCGGCGCGCAATTTACGGCAGACCACGGGCAAGCGGATGGACCGGCCAACCTGGCCCGGGCCATAGAAACAGCGCTCGATCAACGGAATGCCGAAAAGGGCGTGCTCCTTTCCTTCGGTGGTCGCTGTCTGCCGGCCTGGGGGCTTTACAAGCTGAGTGCGGATGCGGCGGATGCCTTCCGTTCCGCACGACCGCTAGTCCAGGCCGCAGCACCAAAGCTTGCCGCTCCCGTCGCGGATATCAGGGTCGATGTCGTCGCCATCCATCCCGGCTGTGACGCGACCCATATCGATGCCAGCCTGCAGGCGGGCGCAAAGGGTATCGTGCTTGCTGCACTCGGTTCCGGCAACGCCAATCCGCTTATTGCTGAAGCGGTGAAGCGCTGCGCAGATCGCGGTGTTCCGGTCGTGGTTTCCAGCCGTGTACCTGAAGGCCTGCTGGTTGCAAGTTATGGCGGCGGCGGCGGCGGCCACGATCTCGTCGCGGCGGGTGCCGTGCATTCCTCTACGCTTCGTCCCGGCCAGGCCCGCATTCTGCTGGCCGCGCTGCTGGCCAGCGAAAGTGCGCCCGAAGGTATTGTTTCTGCTTTCGCCTAACCGCTCTTTCATGAAGACGTGGCTCGTTGCCCGCTGCGGTCGGCTTCGAAAATTCCTATAGGATTCCTATTTTATTCCCTATGCGGCCGTCTCGAACCTTTATGCGGTTCGGGTGCATCTTCTGTGCGGGAAGGGATGGTGTTCCCTTTCCAGCCAGAAAGATTGAAAAGCGACGTCCCACATGGCGGCGCTTTTCTTCCTGTCCGGCTCCTCAGAAAAAAAGGGAGTCCCATCAATGATGGATCTTGTTCTTATCGGCGCAGCCACGGTGTTTTTCGCCATCTGCTTTGCCTATACGCGCGCCTGTGACCGGCTTTAGGCGGAGGCTGCGATGACATTCGACTATATCTTCAGCGGCGCCGTCACGGTCTTTATCGCCGCTTACCTCACCTACGCTCTCATTCGCCCCGAACGCTTCTGATCGAAGCGGCGGCTATTGAAAGTTAAAGTACCATGACCCTCAATGGATGGTTTCAGGTCCTGCTTTTCTGCGGGATCATTTTTGCACTTGTGAAGCCGCTCGGCTTTTACATGGCGCGTGTCTTTAATGGCGAGCGGACGCTTCTGTCACCGGTTCTCGCGCCCGTCGAGCGCGGCCTTTATGCTGTTGCTGGAACAAGCGAGCGTGAGGAGCAGCACTGGACGACCTACGCATTCTCCATGCTTCTCTTCAACCTTCTCGGTTTTGCCCTGCTTTATGCGCTGATGCGCTTTCAGGCGGTGCTACCCTATAATCCGCAGGCGATGCCGGCCGTGGGGCCGGAACTGTCCTTCAACACGGCAGTCAGCTTCGTCACCAACACGAACTGGCAGAACTATGGTGGCGAAAGCACCATGTCCTATCTGACCCAGATGGCCGGTTTTACAGTGCAGAACTTCGTTTCCGCCGCAACCGGCATGGCAATCGCCATCGGCCTGATCCGCGCTTTTTCGCGGGCATCCGGCAAGGCGATCGGTAATTTCTGGGTGGATATGGTCCGCTCCACGCTTTACGTGCTGCTGCCGCTCTGCATCGTGCTGACGCTGGTTTACGTCTGGCTTGGCGTGCCGCAAACGCTCGGCGCCTATGTCACGGCGCAGACGCTGGAAGGCGCGCAGCAGACGATTGCCGTTGGCCCCGTGGCGTCGCAGCTGGCGATCAAGATGCTGGGCACCAATGGCGGCGGTTTTTTCAACGCCAATTCCGCGCATCCCTTCGAGAACCCAGACGCCATTTCCAACATGATCCAGATGGTGTCGATATTCGCGATCGGCGCAGCCTTTACCAATGTTTTCGGTCGCATGGTCGGCAATCAGCGCCAGGGCTGGGCAATCCTCGCCGCCATGGGTGTGCTGTTCATCGCCGGCGTTGCCGTCACCTATTGGGCGGAAGCGGCCGGAAACCCGCTGATGCACGGCTTTGGTCTTGCCGGCGGTAACATGGAGGGCAAGGAGGTACGCTTCGGCGTGGCGCTCTCGTCGCTCTTTGCGGTGATTACCACCGCGGCATCCTGTGGCGCGGTCAATGCCATGCATGGCAGCTTCACGGCGCTGGGTGGTCTTATCCCGCTTATCAATATGCAGCTGGGCGAAGTGATCATCGGTGGCGTGGGCGCGGGTTTCTACGGCATTCTGCTCTTCATCGTCATTGCCATCTTCGTGGCGGGGCTGATGGTCGGACGGACGCCGGAATATCTCGGCAAGAAGATCGAGGCCAAGGAAATGAAGATGGCGGTTCTGGCCATTCTCTGCCTGCCGCTCGCCATGCTCATTTTTACGGCCATTGCCACCGTCCTGCCTTCGGCCGTGGCGTCGATAGGAACGGCAGGTCCGCACGGCTTTTCTGAAATCCTCTACGCCTATACGTCGGCGGCCGCCAATAATGGCTCGGCTTTCGGGGGGCTTAGCGGCAATACCAGCTGGTACAATATTACGCTTGGCTTTGGCATGTTGATGGGCCGCTTTCTGGTGATCATTCCAGCTCTGGCCATTGCCGGCTCATTGGTTGCGAAGAAGACGGTTCCGGCCTCGGCCGGCACCTTCCCCACGGATGGACCGCTCTTCGTTGGCCTGCTTGTTGGTACCATCCTGGTTGTCGGCGGCCTTACCTTCCTGCCAGCACTCGCCCTTGGCCCCGTTGCCGAACATCTGGTGATGGCGGCAGGCCAGCTCTTCTGAGGTGATGCCATGACTGACGACATGTCCCGACGCGACCGCGTCCCCGCTCGCAACGGCGCTCCCGTTAAAGGGAGCGCCACGCCCGGCGGCTGGTGCGCCTCCAATCTCATTCTTGCGATGATGGCGGCTCTGTTCGCCGCCGTTGTCGCGCTCGAAGTTATCACGGGCTGATCGACCCTCATCGGTCGCCCTGTTTCAAACACTGGAGCCTCTTCATGAGCCAGTCCAAACAAGCGAGCATCCTTGATTCTCGCATTCTCGTGCCGGCCATTGCCGACGCATTCAAAAAGCTCAACCCGCGCACGCTTGCGCGTAATCCGGTCATGTTCGTGGTGGCGACGGTGTCGGTGCTGACGACGGTGCTGTTTATCCGCGATCTCGTCGCCGGCGGCGCTAATCTCGCCTTTTCCTTCCAGATCAATCTCTGGCTCTGGTTCACGGTGCTATTTGCCAATTTCGCCGAAGCCGTCGCCGAAGGGCGCGGAAAGGCGCAGGCGGATTCGCTGCGCCGGACGCGTACCGAAACCCAGGCGAAGCTGCTGAGCGGTGACGACCGCAGTCAATATAAGATGGTGGCCGGCACCAGTCTGAAGGTTAACGATGTCGTTCTCGTCGAGGCAGGCGATATCATTCCCTCTGACGGCGAGGTTATTGAAGGCGTTGCCTCCGTCAATGAGGCCGCCATCACGGGCGAATCCGCGCCCGTGATCCGCGAATCCGGCGGTGATCGTTCAGCCGTTACCGGCGGCACGCAGGTGTTGTCGGACTGGATCCGCGTTCGCATCACCGCTGCTGCCGGCTCTACCTTCCTTGACCGGATGATTTCGCTGGTCGAAGGCGCCGAGCGCCAGAAGACACCGAACGAGATCGCGCTCAACATCCTGCTTGCGGGCATGACGCTGATCTTCGTTCTGGCCACCGCGACCATTCCAAGTTTCGCGGCCTATGCCGGCGGTTCCATCCCGATCATCGTGCTGGTGGCTCTGTTCGTGACACTCATCCCGACCACCATCGGTGCGCTTCTCTCCGCCATCGGCATTGCCGGCATGGATAGACTGGTGCGTTTCAACGTTCTCGCCATGTCCGGCCGTGCCGTCGAGGCGGCGGGTGACGTCGATACGCTGCTGCTGGACAAGACCGGCACCATCACGCTTGGCAACCGGCAGGCGACCGAATTCCGCCCTATCCCCGGCGTTTCCGAACAGGAGCTTGCCGATGCCGCGCAGCTCGCCTCGCTCGCCGACGAAACCCCGGAAGGCCGCTCCATCGTGGTGCTGGCCAAGGAAAAATACGGTATCCGTGCCCGCGACATGCAGAAGCTGCACGCGAGCTTCGTGCCCTTCACCGCCCAGACCCGCATGAGCGGCGTGGATTTCGAAGGCGCCTCCATTCGCAAGGGCGCGGTTGATGCGGTTCTTGCTTATGTCGATGGCGGCACTCTGCAACATGGCAATTCGGCGCTAGCCCTCAAAACCGAAACGGATGCCACGCGGGCAATCCGCACGATAGCGGAAGATATCGCCAAGGCTGGCGGCACGCCGCTTGCCGTGGTGCGCGACGGCAAGCTGCTCGGCGTCGTGCAACTGAAGGATATCGTCAAGGGTGGCATTCGCGAGCGTTTCGCGGAGCTTCGCCGCATGGGCATCCGTACTGTCATGATCACTGGCGACAATCCGATGACGGCTGCCGCCATCGCAGCGGAAGCCGGTGTCGACGATTTCCTCGCCCAGGCGACGCCGGAAAACAAGTTGGAGCTCATTCGCGAGGAGCAAGCCAAGGGCAAGCTCGTTGCCATGTGCGGTGATGGCACGAACGATGCGCCGGCGCTGGCGCAGGCCGATGTCGGCGTCGCCATGAACACCGGCACGGTGGCAGCGCGCGAGGCCGGCAACATGGTCGATCTCGACAGCGACCCGACCAAGCTCATCGAGATCGTCGAAATCGGCAAGCAATTGCTGATGACGCGCGGTGCGTTGACCACCTTCTCCATTGCCAACGATATCGCCAAATATTTCGCCATCATCCCGGCGATGTTTCTGGCGCTCTATCCGCAGCTTGGCGTTCTCAACGTGATGGGGCTTGCGACGCCGCAGAGCGCCATCTTGTCGGCGATCATCTTCAACGCGCTCATCATCATCGCGCTCATCCCGCTCTCGCTGAAGGGCGTCAAATATCGGCCGATCGGCGCGGGCGCGCTGCTGTCGCGCAATCTGGTCATTTATGGGCTCGGCGGCATCATCGTTCCCTTCATCGGCATCAAGCTCATCGACCTTACCATTACGGCGCTCGGTCTCGCCTGAGGAGTAAAGACAATGTTCAGACAGTTTCGCCCCGCACTGGTGCTGATCCTCGCCACCACGGCCATTACCGGCCTTGCCTATCCGCTGGGCATGACAGGTCTGGCGCAGGCGCTCTTTCCCGTTCAGGCCAATGGCAGCTTGATCGAGAAGGACGGCAAGGTGGTCGGCTCGCAATTGATCGGTCAAGCCTTCACCGGCGAGACCTATTTTCATGGACGGCCCTCCGCTGCCGGTGACGGATATAATGCGGCCTCATCCTCCGGTTCCAATCTCGGCCCGACGAGCGCCAAGCTCATCGACCGGGTGAAGAAGGATTATGAGGTTGCAAAAGCCGAAAACCCGTCGGCGGAAGTTCCCGCCGATCTGGTGACGGCATCGGGCAGCGGCCTTGATCCGCACGTTTCGCCAGAGGCCGCCTATTTCCAGGTGCCGCGCGTCGCCAAGGCAAGGGGAATGGAGGAGGCCACGTTGCGTGCCCTCGTCGAGCATCATGTCGAAGCGCCGGAACTCGGCTTCATGGGTGAGCCCGTTGTAAATATACTGGAGCTCAATATGGCACTTGACGCAGCCGGCTCATAAACTGAAATGGCTATGGCTTCTCCGGAAGCCATAGCCTCGACCACTGGTGGTTAAATGCCTGACGATATCAGCGATATGCCGAGCCGACCGTCGCCCGATGCGCTGCTGGAAAATGCCCGGCGCGAGGCAAGAGGCCGGCTGAAGATTTTTTTAGGGGCCGCACCCGGCGTCGGCAAGACCTATGAGATGCTGATGTCCGGCCGGGCGAAGCTCGCGGATGGTGTCGATACCCTTATCGGCGTCGTGGAAACCCACGGACGCAAGGAAACCGAGGCGCTGGTCGAAGGGCTGGATGTGATCCCCCGCAAGCGCATCGACTACCGCGGTCAGGTGCTGGAAGAGATGGATATCGACGCCATTCTCGCCCGTCGCCCCGCTCTGGTGCTGGTCGATGAACTTGCCCATACCAATGCAGCCGGCAGCCGCCATCCCAAGCGCTACATGGACGTTCAGGAAATCCTTGCGCAGGGCATCGACGTCTATACCACGCTCAACATCCAGCATGTCGAAAGCCTGAATGATGTGGTGGCGCAGATCACCCGCATCCGTGTGCGCGAAACCGTGCCGGACAGCATCATCGACCGTGCCGACGATGTCGAAATCATCGATATTACCCCCGATGACCTGATCAAGCGGCTGCAGGACGGTAAGGTCTACCTGCCGCGTACGGCCCGACGCGCCATCGAAAACTATTTCTCCCGCGGCAACCTGACGGCGCTGCGCGAACTCGCACTTCGACGTACGGCACAGCGGGTGGACGAGCAATTGCTCAACCATATGCAGTCCCATGCCATTTCCGGACCCTGGGCGGCGGGAGACCGGGTTCTGGTCTGCCTCGACCATGGCGGCAATGGCCCGGGTCTCGTGCGTTATGCCCGAAGGCAGGCGGACCGATTGCGCGCGCCCTGGACCGCGCTACATCTCGACACGCCGCGTTCGCAGCAATTGTCGGAGGCGGAGAAGGACCGGCTGGCGGGCACCATGCGGCTTGCGCAGCAGCTTGGCGGCGAAACGGTGACCCTGCCGGCGCTTGACCTCACACGTGAGATCATCGCTTACGCCAATGCCAATAATTTTACCCACATCATCATCGGTCGTCCGCGAAAATCGTGGTGGCAACGGATTTTTCAGCGCTCGCTGACGCATGATTTGATCGACCACGCCGGCGATATCAGCGTGCACGTCATTTCCGGCGACAAGAACGAAGAAAAGCCGGGTCAGGCCGTAAAGCTCGCACCGGCGCGATCCCGCCAATCTTTCCGGTCGTATCTCAACAGTACCCTGTTCGTCGGACTGGCGATCGTGGTCGGCATCGTGCTCGACCAGACGCTCGATCTTCAAAATCTTGCGCTTGTTTTCCTGATGGCCGTTCTGGCTGCTGCGGTGCGCGGCGGTCTGGGGCCAGCGCTTTATGCCTCCCTGCTCGGTGCGGTCGCGTTCAACTTCTTCTTTCTGGAGCCGCGTTATACGCTGACGGTGAGTTCCCCTGATAGCCTCGTCGCCCTGCTGTTTTATTTCGGCGTGGCGCTCGTCGCGTCCAATCTCACCGTCGCGGTGCAGCGGCAGGCGGCGTCTGCGCGCTCTAGAGCGCGGACCACCGAAGATCTCTATCTGTTTGCGAAAAAACTGGCCGGCACGGGAACGCTCGACGATGTCTTGTGGGCAACCGCATATCAGATGGCGTCGATGCTGAAGGTAAGGGTCGTCCTGCTCATGCCGGAAAACGGCGCCATTGCCGTCAAGGCGGGTTATCCGCCTGACGATACATTGGTGGATGCCGATATCGCCGCCGCGCAATGGGCCTGGGAACACAACAAGGCGGCGGGTCGTGGTGCAGATACTTTGCCGGGTGCCAAAAGGCTCTATCTTCCGCTTCGTACCGGCAGCGGTGCGGTAGGTGTCGTGGGCCTGGATGATGACCGAAGCGGACCGCTGTTGACGCCGGAACAGCAGCGGCTTTTTGACGCGCTGGCCGATCAGGCCGCGCTCGCGATAGAACGTCTTCAGCTCGCCTCGGATGTCGACCGGGCAAGGCTGGCGGCTGAAACCGACCGCCTGCGCACCGCACTTCTGACCTCCATCTCCCACGACCTTAAAACTCCACTTGCTGCCATTCTGGGCTCGGCCGGAACGCTCAAGGATTTTGCCGATGACATTCCGCCCGATGCGCGCGGCGAACTGCTGTCAACGATTGTCGAGGAATCCGAACGGCTTAACCGTTTCATCTCCAATCTTCTCGATATGACTAGGATCGGATCGGGGGCGATGGAGCCGAATTACGGGCTGCATTTCCTCGGCGACATGGTCGGAACGGCGCTGTCGCGCGCGGCGAAGATCGTCGCCCGGCATGAGGTCGTTCTCGATATCCCCTCCGACCTGCCGATGCTGAAGGTCGATCCCGTGCTTTTCGAACAGGTGCTGTTCAACCTCATCGACAATGCGGCCAAATACGCTTCCGAACACACCACCATTGCGATACGCGGCTGGCGGCAGGGAAAGAATATCTTCCTGTCGGTCACTGATGAGGGGCCGGGCATTCCGCCCGATGATATCGAGCGGGTCTTCGACAGTTTTTACCGGGTACGCAAGATTGACCATGTGCAGGCGGGAACGGGGCTCGGTCTGTCCATCTGCAAGGGGTTTATCGAGGCGATGGGTGGCACGATCCGGGCGGAAAACAGATCGGGCCGCAGTGGCGCACAATTTACCATAGGCCTGCCCGTTGCCGTCGATACGCCTGTGCTGGATCATGATTAAGGTGCTATTGCCGGTAAGAGATGGTCGAGCATCCTGCCATGCCGCTGAAGGAGATTCGGAATGACCAATTCCGCCGTTCGTATTCTGATCGTCGATGACGAGCCGCCGATCCGAAAGCTCCTGCGAGTGGGCCTCTCGACGCAGGGATATGCGGTGAGCGAGGCAATGAATGCGAAAGTGGCGATGGAATTGGTCCGGGAAGATAAGCCGGATCTCGTCGTGCTTGATCTCGGACTGCCGGATTTGTCGGGGCATGACCTTCTGGAGAAATGGCGCAGCGAAGGTCTGGCGCTGCCGGTCATCATCCTCTCCAGCCGAACGGATGAGGCAGGTATCGTCAGGGCGCTGGAACTGGGGGCGGACGATTACATCAGCAAGCCTTTCGGCATGAACGAACTTGTCGCCCGCATCCGCGTCGCGCTGCGCCATCGCCTGCAGAGCCAGGGCGAAAGGCCGGTGTTTCAGACCGGTGATCTGTCTGTCGATCTTGTCCGGCGCATCGTCAGGGTGGAGGGTCGCGAGGTGAAACTCTCTCCCAAGGAGTACGATATTCTGCGGGTCCTGGTGCAGCACGCTGGCAAGGTGCTGACACACCGTTTTCTGCTGGAGCATGTGTGGGACGAACTGACCGACGTGCAATATTTGCGGGTCTATGTGCGCCAGCTGCGCCAGAAGATCGAAAAAATCCCGGATCAGCCGCGATATATCCTGACGGAAACCGGGGTCGGTTACCGGTTGCAGGAGGTTTGAGGGCGCCCAGAAGCGACGCCCTCCGATCGTTGTCAGACGGCGGCGCAGATTGACAGGAACTCGTCCACATCGGCTTCGGTCGTCGCAAAGCTGGTGACCATGCGGATCAGAACTTCGTCCTTGCCAACTTTTTCCGGCATGTCGCGCGGTTCCAGCCAGTCATAGAATTTCGCGCCTTTTTCCGTCGCCGCTTCCGCGGCTGCCTTCGTCAAAATGGCGAAAACTTCGTTGGCTTGTGTCGGCCAGGCAAGGCGCGCGCTGTTGAGCGAGCCGAACCCGGTGCGCAGCCGATTGGCCATGGCGTTGGCGTGGCCGGCGAGACCGAGCCACAGATCGTCCTGCAGATAGGCTTCGAATTGCGCGGCGATGAAACGCGACTTCGAGAAAAGCTGGGCGGTGCGCTTGCGCAGGAAGGAGAAATCCCGGGAGAGCGAAGGATCGAAAAACACGATCGCTTCCGCGCACCAGCAGCCATTTTTTGTGCCGCCGAAAGACAGGACGTCGACGCCACGTTTCCAGGTCATTTCGGCCGGCGTGGTGCCGAGCGCGGCAAGCGCGTTGGCAAAGCGCGCGCCATCCATATGCAGCGGCAGGCCGTTTTCCTTGGCGATCTTCGATATCGCGTCAATTTCGTCAAGCGTGTAGACGGTGCCGGCCTCGGTCGCCTGCGTCATGGTGATGGCCGCGGCGCGCCCATGGTGCACGGCATCCTGCGGATAACGCGCGATACGCTCGATCAGGTTTTCCGGCAGCATCTTGCCGTTCGGCCCCTCGACGGCGACCATGCGCATGCCGGAAAAGAAATCCGGGGCGCCGCATTCATCCTCGATCACATGCGCTTCCGAATGACAGAAGGTCAGGCCGCCGGCACGGGCGATGCTGGCCAGCGAAAGCGAATTGGCCGCAGTACCGGTGGCGACGAAAAACACCGCGACCTCGCGTTCGAAGATTTCGTTGAAGCGTTTTTCGATGGAGAGATCGAGTTCGCTCGTGCCGTAAGCGGCGGCAAAGCGTGTGGATTCCCGAGACAGCCGTTCATTGACGGCCGGATGGGCGCCAGCCCAATTGTCTGAAGCAAAAAACATCTCTGAAGGCTTTCCGATGGCTGGGGGTCTGTATTGGGCTGCGTTAAGCGATGATGATGGCAAAGTTCTAGGACCTAAGATCGCGATTGGCAAATCGGGCAATGAAAGCAATGGTAAGGCGGCTCTTTCGATAAGAAAGTTTCGCACAATAGGTCAGTATCGAAACTTCGCTGCAAACAGGGGTGCTCACTAATTGGATTCGGACCCTTGCTAAATTCCCTCGTTTCTGCCAAAATCAGCGGGAATTGAGACAGTCTTGCTGTCCTAAATTTGATCCAGCCGGCCTGAATGTGGATTTTGCGGAAGCAGCAATCCGTATCGAGCCGGATCTTCGCATGAAACCGTGCAAGTAATTTTGCAGGAGGGACAAAAATGACGAACAAGCCGCAGGCGGATATCGCTGCCGCAACCCTGACCACTGACTGTCCCACCGCGGCTGCGGCCGCACCCGTTTCTGCGAAAGCGCGTTTCGCGGGCGGCTTGCCGGAAAAGCAGGGTCTTTACGATCCCGCCAATGAACATGACGCCTGCGGCGTTGGCTTCGTCGCCCATATGAAGGGCGTCAAGTCGCACCAGATCGTCAGCGATGGCCTGTTCATTCTCGAAAACCTCACGCATCGCGGTGCTGTCGGCGCAGACCCGTTGATGGGCGATGGCGCGGGTATTCTGGTGCAGATTCCCGATCGTTTCTTCCGCGAGGAAATGGCGGCACAGGGCGTGACCTTGCCGAAGGCTGGCGAATACGCCGTTGGCCACATCTTCATGCCGCGCGATCCTTCGCGCATCGAGCATTACAAGCAGGTCATCGTCGACGTCATCGGCGAAGAGGGGCAGCAGTTCCTCGGCTTCCGCGACGTGCCCGTCGACAATTCCTCGCTGTCGAAGGCGCCCGATATTGCTGCCACCGAACCGCACCATGTTCAGGTCTTCATCGGCGCTGGTCGCGATGCTGCGACCAATCATGACTTCGAGCGCAAGCTGTTCCTGATCCGCAAGGTGCTGTCCAACCGCATCTATGATGAAGGCGGCGGCAAGGAAACCCAGGATTTCTACCCGGTTTCGCTGTCATCCTCGACCATTGTCTATAAGGGCATGTTCCTCGCCTATCAGGTTGGCGCTTATTACAAGGACCTTTCGGATCCGCGTTTCGAATCCGCCGTTGCCCTCGTGCATCAGCGTTTCTCGACCAACACTTTCCCGTCCTGGAAGCTGGCGCACCCTTACCGCATGGTTGCCCATAACGGCGAAATCAACACGCTGCGCGGCAACGTCAACTGGATGGCGGCGCGTCAGGCGTCCGTTTCGTCCGCGCTGTTCGGCGACGACATTTCCAAGCTCTGGCCGATTTCCTATGAAGGCCAGTCGGATACCGCCTGTTTCGACAACGCACTCGAATTCCTCGTGCGCGGCGGTTACTCCATGGCCCATGCCGTGATGATGCTGATCCCCGAAGCCTGGTCGGGCAACCTGTCTATGTCGGCGGAGCGCAAGGCGTTTTACGAATATCATGCCGCGCTGATGGAGCCCTGGGATGGCCCCGCTGCCGTCGCCTTCACCGATGGCAAGCAGATCGGCGCGACACTCGACCGCAACGGCCTGCGTCCGGCGCGTTATCTCGTCACCGATGACGACCGCGTCATCATGGCGTCGGAAGCCGGCACGTTGCCGGTGCCGGAAGAGCGCATCATCAAGAAATGGCGTTTGCAGCCGGGCAAGATGCTGCTGATCGATATGGAAAAGGGCGCGATCATTTCCGACGAGGATGTGAAGCACGAGCTTGCCGCCAAGCATCCCTATCGCACCTGGCTCGACCGCACCCAGCTCATTCTTGAGGATCTGAAGCCCGTGGAGCCGCGCGCGCTGCGCCGCGACGTGTCCCTGCTCGACCGTCAGCAGGCCTTCGGTTACACCAGCGAAGATACGAAGCTCCTGATGTCACCGATGGCGACGACCGGTCAGGAAGCTATCGGCTCGATGGGCACCGATACGCCGATTTCGGCCATGTCGGACAAGTCGAAGCTGCTTTACACCTATTTCAAGCAGAACTTCGCGCAGGTCACCAACCCGCCGATCGATCCGATCCGCGAGGAACTCGTCATGAGCCTCGTGTCCTTCATCGGTCCGCGCCCCAACCTTCTCGATCACGAAGGAGCGGCCCGCGCCAAGCGTCTGGAAGTGCGCCAGCCGATCCTGACGAATGGCGATCTGGAAAAGATCCGCTCCATCGGTCACACGGAAGACCGTTTTGACACCAAGACGCTGGACTTTACCTATGATGTGGAGCGTGGCGCGGAAGGCATGCCCGAGATGCTCGACCGCCTGTGCGAGCGGGCGGAATCCGCCGTGCGCGGCGGTTACAACATCATCGTTCTGTCCGACCGCCAGCTTGGCCCGGATCGCATCGCGATCCCCGCACTTCTGGCGACGGCCGCCGTGCACCATCACCTGATCCGTAAGGGTCTTCGCACCTCGGTCGGTCTCGTCGTGGAAACCGGCGAGCCGCGCGAAGTTCACCATTTCTGCCTGCTTGCCGGTTATGGTGCTGAGGCGATCAACCCCTATCTCGCCTTCGATACGTTGCTCGACATGCACAAGCACGGCGCCTTCCCGAAGGAAGTATCGGATGACGAAGTCGTCTATCGCTACATCAAGGCGGTGGGTAAGGGCATTCTCAAGGTCATGTCCAAGATGGGCATTTCCACCTATCAGTCCTATTGCGGCGCGCAGATTTTTGACGCCGTTGGCCTGTCTTCGGAATTCGTCGAGAAATATTTCTTTGGCACTGCCACCTCGATCGAAGGTGTTGGTCTCACCGAGATCGCCGAAGAAACCGTTACGCGACACACGGCGGCATTCGGCAAGGACCCGATCCTTGCCAACACGCTCGATATCGGCGGTGAATATGCCTATCGCATGCGCGGTGAAAGCCACGCCTGGACACCGGATGCCGTCGCCTCGCTGCAGCATGCCGTCCGTGGCAACAGCCAGGATCGCTACCGCGAATTCGCCGGCATGGTGAATGAGACGGCGCTGCGGATGAACACCATCAGAGGCCTGTTCAACATCAAGTCGGCGGAAGCGCTTGGTCGCAAGCCGGTTTCCATCGATGAAGTGGAATCGGCAGCCGATATCGTGAAGCGCTTCTCAACGGGCGCCATGTCCTTCGGTTCGATCAGCCGCGAAGCGCATACGACGCTTGCGATTGCCATGAACCAGATCGGTGGCAAGTCCAACACCGGTGAGGGCGGCGAAGAATCCGACCGTTATCTGCCGCTGCTCAATGGCAAGCCGAACCCGGAACGCTCGGCCATCAAGCAGATTGCCTCAGGCCGTTTCGGTGTGACGACGGAATATCTCGTCAATGCCGATATGCTGCAAATCAAGGTAGCGCAGGGTGCAAAGCCCGGCGAAGGCGGACAGCTGCCCGGCCACAAGGTGGATGCGACCGTTGCCAAGACCCGTCACTCTACGCCGGGCGTCGGCCTCATTTCGCCGCCGCCGCATCATGATATCTACTCGATCGAAGATCTGGCGCAGCTGATCTACGACCTGAAGAACGTTAACCCGGAAGCTGATGTTTCGGTGAAGCTGGTGTCGGAAGTCGGCGTCGGCACGGTTGCGGCGGGTGTTGCCAAGGCACGTGCCGACCATATCACCGTCTCTGGTTTTGATGGCGGCACGGGTGCATCGCCGCTGACGTCGCTCAAGCATGCGGGTTCGCCATGGGAAATCGGCCTTGCCGAAACCCAGCAAACACTGGTGCTGAACGGTCTTCGCTCACGCGTTGCACTGCAAGTGGATGGCGGTCTGAAGACCGGCCGTGACGTCATCATTGGCGCGCTGCTTGGTGCGGACGAATTCGGTTTTGCCACTGCGCCGTTGATTGCGGCGGGCTGCATCATGATGCGCAAGTGTCACCTCAACACTTGTCCCGTGGGCGTTGCCACGCAGGACCCGGTTCTGCGCAAGCGCTTCAAGGGTACGCCGGAACACGTCATCAACTATTTCTTCTTCGTCGCCGAAGAAGTGCGCGAAATCCTCGCCTCGCTTGGCGTTACCAAGCTGGACGAGATCATCGGTGCTTCCGAACTGCTTGAAAAGGATGAGATGCTGGCGCACTGGAAGGCCAAGGGGCTGGATTTCAGCCGCATCTTCCACAAGGTCGAAGCTCCGAAGGAAGCGACCTTCTGGACCGAACGCCAGAAGCATCCGATCGACGATATTCTCGACCGCAAGCTGATCGAGAAGTCGCTGCCGTCGCTGGAAAACCGCGAACCCGTGGTTTTCGAAGTACCTATCAAGAACGTCGACCGTTCCGCCGGTGCCATGCTTTCGGGCGCGCTTGCCAAGCGCTGGGGTCACAAGGGTCTGAAGGACGATACGATCCACGTGACGCTGCGCGGCACGGCGGGCCAGTCCTTCGGCGCGTTCCTGGCTCGAGGCATCACCTTCGATCTGGTGGGAGACGGTAACGACTATGTCGGCAAGGGTCTTTCAGGTGGCCGCATCATCGTGCGCCCGCCGGAAAACACCCGCATTGTCGCGGAAAACTCGATCATCGTCGGAAACACGGTTCTCTATGGTGCGATTACCGGCGAGTGCTATTTCCGCGGTGTTGCGGGTGAGCGCTTTGCAGTGCGCAATTCCGGCGCGGTCGCGGTTGTCGAAGGCGTGGGCGATCACGGTTGTGAATACATGACCGGCGGCATTGTCGTGGTTCTCGGCGAGACGGGCCGCAACTTTGCGGCCGGCATGTCCGGTGGCGTGGCTTATGTTCTCGACGAGAAGGGTGATTTTGCCACCCGCTGCAACATGGCCATGGTCGAGCTGGAACCGGTTCCAGAAGAAGACGACATGCTGGAAAAGCTGCACCATCACGGCGGCGACCTCATGCACAAGGGACGTGTGGACGTTTCCGAGGACATGACGCGCCACGACGAGGAGCGCCTTTACCAGCTGATCTCGAACCACTTCCACTACACGAATTCGTCGCGCGCCAAGGATATACTCGACCGCTGGAGCGAGTTCCGTCCGAAATTCCGCAAGGTCATGCCGGTCGAATACCGTCGTGCGCTGGAGGATATGGAACGGATGAAAATGGGCGTTGCGGCGGAATAATCCGCCGCGTGAGAACACTACACCAACTGGTCTCGCTGATAACAGCGATCGCCGTTCCCACGGTGATCTACTGGACGAGCGGCGAGACCGGATTTGAGTTCATCGTATTGGGAGCGGTTATTGGTTTCGCTTACTGGTACTGGGGCCCGACAGGCGCTCCGCTTTGATGTGAGGACATAAACGTGGGCAAGGTAACAGGCTTTCTGGAAATCGACCGGCAGGTGGGCAAGTATCAGCCCGCATCGGATCGTATCCGCCATTTCCGCGAATTCACCATTCCGATGTCGGATGCCGAGGTGCAGAAGCAGGCGGCGCGCTGCATGGATTGCGGCATTCCCTACTGCCATGGCCCGACCGGCTGTCCCGTGCACAACCAGATCCCGGACTGGAACGATCTGGTTTATAACAACAATTGGGAAGAGGCGATCCGCAACCTCCATTCCACCAACAACTTCCCGGAGTTCACCGGCCGCGTCTGTCCCGCACCTTGCGAGGAGGCGTGCACGCTGAATCTCGAAGATACGCCGGTCGCCATCAAGACGGTCGAGCAGGCCATCGCCGACAAGGCCTATGAACTGGGCTTCATCGTGCCGAAGCCGGCGACGATCCATACCGGCAAAAAGGTCGCCATCATCGGCTCCGGCCCTTCGGGCATGGCGGCGGCACAGCAGCTTGGCCGCGCCGGTCACGAGGTGCATGTCTATGAGCGGGAATCCAAGCCTGGCGGCCTGCTGCGTTACGGTATCCCTGATTTCAAGATGGAAAAGAACTTCATTGATCGGCGTGTCGAGCAGATCAAGGGCGAAGGCGTTACCTTCCATTGCGGCGTTAATGTCGGCGTCGACGTGACCGTTGAATCGCTGCTGGCCGACCACGACGCGGTTCTCTACTGCGGTGGCTCGGAAACCCCGCGTCCAGCCGGCATTGGTGGGGCGGACCTGCATGGTGTGCATGATGCCATGCCATATCTCGTGCAGCAGAACCGTCGCGTTGGCCGTGAAAACATCGATAGCATCGGCTGGCCGGCCGATCCGATCCTCGCTGGCGGCAAGCATGTTGTCGTCGTCGGCGGCGGTGATACGGCATCGGACTGCGTGGGTACGGCGTTCCGCCAGGGCGCGGTGAAGGTCACACAGCTCGACATCCGCCCGATGCCGCCGGAAAAGGAAGACAAGCTTGCCGTCTGGCCCTTCTGGGCGACCAAGATGCGCACGTCCTCCTCCCAGGCGGAAGGCGCGGTACGCGAGTTCCAGGTCGCCACGCTTGAATTCGTTGGCGAAGACGGTGTGCTGACCGGCGTGAAGTGCTGCCAGGTGGATGAACGCCGCAAGCCGATCGCCGGCACCGAGTTCATCATCAAGGCCGACCTCGCCTTCATTGCAATTGGTTTCTCCGGTCCCTTCACCGATAGCGTGCTGAAGGAAATGGACGGCAAGTTGACGCTCAATACGGATCGTCGTGGTTCCACCAATGTTGTCGCCGACGAGACGGACTACAGGACCTCGGTCGACAAGCTCTGGGCCGCCGGCGACGTCCGCCGCGGTCAGTCGCTGGTAGTCTGGGCCATTCGCGAAGGCCGCCAGGCGGCGCGGGCGATCGATGAGGCGCTAATGGGCGCTACCGTTCTGCCACGCTGAACTGGCTCCTATGAAATCGAAGAGGCCTGTCGCCGCTGCGGCAGGCCTTTTCTTTGGCGATAGAATGGGCGCGTCTTATCAGCAGTGAGGCAGCGTGATCCGGAAGCAGGCGCCGCCGCTTCCGGAGTCGGCGCTGGTGATTTCTCCATCGCGATAGCGCACGATTTCCTGGACAAGATTAAGCCCAAGGCCGGTGCCCCTGTCTTTTGGCTGCAAACGATGGAAGGCGTCAAAGACAAGCTCGACGATAATATGGAGCCCATGGAGTGCGGCAAAAAGTATGATCGCAAGTAACACGCGATCACCCCGCATTCCTGCAAAGCTCGGTCGATACTGTCATTGATGGGCTGCCTCTACATTACAGCCGGGAGGGCTCGGCTTGGTGTGATGGCGCTTACTGTTTCGCCGGTGTGGTGTCCGTGACCACGCGATAGTCATCGATGCGGCCTGCAGGCGCATCGGCCATCTCGCCGCGTTTGGTCAGCCTCTCGCGTGGCGATTCCACGACGGAAACGCGAGCCGGCGCGGCAGAGGGAAGGACATCGCCAAGCAATTTGTCGCCGCCATCAAGAGCGGGATCGGTGAGGCTGATCGGCTGGGTGCGCACTTGGCCGGCGTCGATGCCGAGTGCGGGCAGGGAGGTCAGGGCAGGCAGATTGCTGCCATCGAGCTTGACGAGATCCGGCCCTGCGCCATCAAGGTGACGGCGCACGAACTTTTCGACGTAAAAGGCGAGCTTGCGTTTGCCAGCCTGTGTCATGCCGATGCCATCGGCTTCACGAAGGCGGGCCTGCTGGCCGTTCATGTCATAGCCGGTGACGACGAATTTTCCGGCCTCATCCACGAAGCCATCCCAGACATCCACGAATTCGCCGCCATATTTTTCGACATGGTTACGATAAAGCCGGTTGAAGCCGACCAGATCAGTCGAGAGCGATGGCGACTGGAAGGCGGGCAGGCCGACCCAGAGTACAGGAACCTTTGGGCGTCCTGCGAGCGTCAGTAGCTCGTCGATGCGTCGTTCATATTCCTTGAACCAGACGTCGGTGCCGAATTTTTCCTTGATATCGCCGATCTGCATCTGCTGGCGATCGTTCGAACCCATCATGATGACGATGGTTGCCGGATTTGTCTCGGTAATGAATTGCGGCAGGGTCTTGAACCAGTCGTAATAATCGGTGCGTACAAGACCTGAAGAGCCGTTGGCGCGGACATCGACGGCGATTGCCGGCGAGCTGGCAAAAGCATTGACCAGCTCTTCGCCCATGCCACCGGCAAGGAAGTCGCCGATGACCAGAACGCGTCTCGCATTTTCAAGCTTGGCAGCAGGTTCCGGTTTTGCGGTTCGCATCTGAACCACCGAGGGCGCTTTCCGTGCCGGCTGCGGACGGGTGACAGATCTTTCCCGCGGAGCCGCCGGAAAATCCCGGCGGTTGCGGGGCTGATAGTCGCGGTCGAAGCTGCCATCGCGGCCCACAGGCTTGCCGAACAGCATTTCGAAAAGGGTACGCCGCTGTTCCTGTGCGAAAGTCTCGGAAGGAACGAGCGGCACACAGAGGACAGCGGAAAAAACGATGGCGCAGAAACGCCAACCCGTCTTTCCGTTTCTCGCCGCAGAGTTCCTACTCATAACATCAACCTTTCCGGATGCATCGGCGGCGTCCGTGACGTCGCCGAATGCCGCCGGCACATTATCAATTGCGCAGGGCTCTCAGCAATCGCTGCGACGGCTCGCCGTCATTTTGCATGCCCATGCGGGACTGGATGGCGCTAATGGCGGCTTTCGAGCCGGAACCGAAATTGCCGTCGATCTCGCCATCGTAATAACCGAGTTCCTTCATGCGGGTCTGAAGTTCGAATTTTTCCCGGATATCCAGCGTGCCGTCCGGGCGCGGCCATTTCTGCTGCATGCCGCCGTAACCGGCGATCTCATCCGCGAGCAGGCCAACGGCCAAGGCATAACTATCGGAGGCGTTGTATTTCTTGATGGTGAAGAAGTTCTTCATCATCAGGAAGCCGGGGCCATTTGCACCGCCTTGCAATTTCAGCATGGCGCGATCGGAACCGCGGGTGAAGGTCTTGCCGTTGGGGCGGGTGAAGCCGAGCTTCGACCATTCCGCAATGGACTTTGTCTGCCCTTCATAGCGGGCGCCACCACGCGGCACGGCGGTTTCGTAACCCCAGGTCCGGCCGGGCTCCCAGCCGTTCTTGGCCAGAAGATTGGCCGCCGTCGCCAGTGCGTCCGGAACGGAATGCCAGATGTCGCGCTTGCCATTACCATCCGCATCGACCGCATAGAGCAGGTAGCTCGTGGGAATGAACTGCGTGTGGCCCATCGCGCCTGCCCAGGAGCCCGTCAGCTGCTTGGGCGTGACATCGCCGGCCTGCAGAATCTTGAGTGCTGCGATCAGCTGCGTGCGCGCGAATTTGGCGCGTTTGGGATCGGAATAGGCGAGTGTCGCAAGAGCCTGCGGGATGTTGTGCAGCCGCTCCGGCTTTTCGAGAACCGCGCCGTAATTGGATTCCATCGACCAGATGGCGAGAATGATGTGCTTGTCGACGTCGAAGTTGCGCTCGATCCAGTTGAGCGTCGTCGCATGTTTCATCTTCATTTCGCGGCCGATCCGTACCGTGTACGGATTGACGCGGGAATCGAGATAATCCCAAATCTGGGTGGTGAATTCGGGCTGGAAGGTCGCCTTGCGCAACGCGTCCGGGTCCGGCTCGCTGACGCCGGCAAAGGCCTTCTGGTAGGTCGCCTTGCTAATGCCTTCTTTGGCGGCTGTTGCGTAGAATTGGTTGATCCACTGCTTGAACCCTTGATCGGCCCGGGCCGAGACGGGGGAAAGCGAGATCGCCAGTCCTGCAAACATCATGCAACCGAATTTGCGGACATTTGAAAGGGTCTTTGTCATCGTCAGTCTTTCGTTCTCTCGAATATCATTTCGATTGCGAAAACGCATCGGGCGTCGTCATGGATAACAAAAGAATGTCAACAAATTCTTTACCATTAATAGATGGTAGCGTCACCCTTTACAAAACGTTGTTATTTTTGAAATAACAACAGTGTGCGGGGATTGTGATCAAGTTTTATCTCTCAGGAGGGATATGTGGTAGAACATAAGAAAATTCGGAAGGCCGTATTTCCGGTCGCGGGTCTCGGTACACGTTTCCTGCCCGCCACCAAGGCAGTTCCGAAAGAAATGCTCACCGTCGTCGACAAGCCGGTCATTCAGTACGTCGTTGATGAGGCGGCGGAAGCAGGCATCGAGCATTTTGTATTTGTTACCGGCCGCGGCAAGGCGGTGATCGAAGATTATTTTGATATTCAATTTGAACTTGAACAGATGCTGCGCGAGCGGAACAAGAATGCCGAGCTGACATTGCTGGCTGGCCTTCTGCCCAAGGCGGGCACGGCAAGCTTCACGCGCCAGCAGGTGCCGCTCGGTCTTGGCCATGCGGTTTGGTGTGCGCGTGATATCGTGGGCGACGAGCCCTTTGCCGTGCTTTTGCCTGACATGATCATGCATTCGCAGAAAAGCTGCCTGAAGGGCATGGTCGAACTTTATGACCAGACCCAGGGCAACGTCATCGCGGTGCAGGAATGCGCTCCCGACCAGACGCATAAATACGGCATCGTCGGCGTGGGTGAAACCGTGGGCGAAGGTTTCAAGATCACTGAAATGGTCGAGAAGCCCGCCAAGGGAACGGCACCGTCGAATTTCTATATTAACGGTCGCTATATCCTCCAGCCCGAGATTTTCGATATTCTCGAAAATCAGGAGCGTGGCGCCGGCAATGAAATCCAGTTGACGGACGGCATGCTGACGCTTGCCAAGTCGCAGGAGTTTGCAGGTTATCATTTCCGCGGCCAGACTTTTGATTGCGGCGCCAAGGATGGTTTCATCCTGGCGAACGTCGCCTTCGCTTTGGAACGCGGTGATATCCGTCCGGCAATCGAGGGGCCGATCAAGTCTCTGATCGGCGGTCTGAAATAATTGACCGAAATACACCAGAAAATCCCGGCCTTCCCGCCGGGATTTTTCTTTTGGGGCTCATTATCGTTTCAGGACAAGTCCCGCGCCGACACGAAATTCATTGCTGTCGTAAACCGGGGTCCACTGGTAGCTGACGTCTGCGGTCAGGTCGAGATAGCGGTTCAGCCCCCAGGTCAGGCCGGCACCTGCAGTATATTCCACAGCATTCTCGGTGTTAGAGGAGGGAAATGTGCGATGCACGACCTGCCCCGTCAAACGCGCGACCAGGTTGTTTCGCAACTCATGGGTCAGGCCTGCATCCAGCCGATAGGAAATCCAGCCACCCTGCGGACCGCCGGCAAAGTCCTCTATCGTCGTGCGCAGTCCGAGATTAACATTCGTGCCGCGCTGCGGAGACCAGTTGAGTTTGCCATCCAGCGTCAAGGCGCCGATCGCAGCCAGGCGATCATCGTCATATTGCTTGCGCAGATAGCCGATCGCTGCCTCGCCACGGGTCTTTTCGCCGAGATCGACTTCTGCGCCGATTTTCGCTCCATAGGCATTGGAGGAGCGGGCATAGCCTGAATTGTCGAGGTGGCGGTCATATTTGGTCGTCCCCACATTCAGTTCGAGGAAGGGGATCAAGGCTGGGGACAGTTCATAACCGATGCGCCCACGCAGGTTCGCGCCCATTTGGTCGCGGTCACTAAGGCTGATCGGCTGGCCGTCAAGGCCCTTTGCATCCGTATAGACGGTACGTGAGAGATCGAGCGCGGCAAGCCCGCGCAGCTTTCCGAAATCCCGCTCTATCGATGCCCCGGCGGTAAATCGATGCTCGCCGCCCTGCACGGCAGCGCCTGTCAGGGCATTGGGGTCCGTGGTGCTTTCACGGCTGAATTCATAACCCGCCTTGAGATTGGCGGTTGTTTCGCCACTGAGATCGAGGCGCAGATTGGCCTCGATATTGGCTCGGGGTTCTTCGCCATTCTTGTCGCCGCCGAAGTTTCTCTCCCAGGCGCCATCGCCCGTCACCGTCAGCGCGTGCCGGGACCAGTCGCTGGTGAGTGTGCCGCGTATGCCCGTCGTCAAATAGTTACGTCTGGAAGGGCCGCCCGTATTTGTCTGCTTTTCCGTATTCACGGTCTGGCTGATCGACGGCCGGAGCACGAATGTACCGAGCCGGATGCCGGGCGTCTGTCCTGGTTCGGTTGCTATCCGCGGGTTTTCCCCGCCATCCATTGTCGGTGCATAGGGGTTCTCGGCCTCGGCATAGGGTTGGCCGGCTTCGTCCGGTTGTTCGTAGATGGGGTCGCCTGGATTGCTGGACGGGCGCCACAGTTGCGGTGGAGGCGCAGGTGTGGCCTGAGTTGTGCCTGTGCCTGTGCCTGTGCCTGTGCCTGCCGCGTCGCCCGTCGCCGGCGTGGTTGAAGCGGTGCCGTCGGCAGCGGAAGCGGCGCCCGGCACCATTGGTGTGGCTGTCGCTGCGTTCTGCGCGAAGGCGCTTCCCTGCGGGTAGAAAATCGTACAGGCAAGCAGCAGGGATGCTGCTTTCCGCGACGTCGACAGACGTATGGCGGTGCCCTTCACATTCATTCCTTTTCACCCGGCGAGTTTGGCCGATGCCGGATCGAAAGCCCACCAAGGCATCTCTTCAGGCCCGATGATCGGCAGGCTGACGAAATGACGTGAAGAAACCAGGGACCAGACAGGCGACGCAAGTTTTAACATCGGTTTAACAATAGGTTTTTTATGGTTAACAGTTGATAAAGATCGGCGGGGATTTCGGCGTCTCGGCGTGGATGGGAATCGGCAGCGCCTGTCGAGCGAACGGCAACCCGATTACGCCGATCCGGACTGCTGCGCGGGATCGCGCAACTTCAAAATATTTCTAATATGTGAAGATTAAAACGTTTCAATTTGGCACGTAATTGTCCTATAATTACGCAGGGCGATCATAAATCGTTCAACAATTATATCGAATTTCATTTTATGTGACAGCATCGTTTCATGAATCGTGTTTTGAACATCCGGCAAGTCGGTTTTTATTGTTGGGATATTACCAATGACCGTTTCTATTTAGATGAAGTATGTGCTGAACTCTTCGGAATTCCATTAAGACAGGCGATGCAGGGCATCAGCATTTTTCAGATGCTCGAAAAGGTGGATCTGGATCATCGAAATCGCGTGATCGAAACGGCGTTAATTACCCTGAAGGCTGCGAGTTTTTATGATCAGGAATATGCCGTGCGCCGCAGCGACGGCTCGGTTTCATGGGTAAGGACGCTGGGGCGATATCTAGTCGATGAGGAAAACATCCCGTTCAAGCGACTTGGAACGATTGAGGAGATTTCTCCGCCGGATAGACGTCATTGACGATATGTCTTCTTGCCGAAACCTCCAAGAGTGGACTTATTCCGGCTGAGAGAGTAACAGTCGGCCATGATTACGCGCGCCGTCAAATTGGTCGAAGACAATGCCATCGAATCCGCTCTGCGGACTATTTCGATGGAGCGGGCTGGCCTTGCCGCCCTTGAGGATGCTCTCAGAAATGGTCTTTCCGACCCATTCTGCAAGGCAATCGAGACCATCGGCCAGTCGAATGGCCGTCTCATCATCACTGGGGTCGGTAAAAGCGGCCACATAGGCGCAAAGCTTGCCGCTACTTTCGCGTCCACGGGAACGCCTGCCTTTTTCGTGCATGCGGCGGAGGCCAACCACGGCGATCTGGGCATGATTGGCGGCGATGATGTGGTGCTGGCGATTTCCAAGGGTGGTGAAAGCGCGGAATTGCGCAGCATCATCAATTATTCCCGCCGTTTCTCCATTCCGCTGATCGCACTCACCTGTTCGGAAAAATCATCGCTGGCGCAAGCCTCCGATATCGTGTTGCTGGTGCCCAATGAGCAGGAGGCCTGTCCGCTTGGGCTAGCACCCACCACCTCCACCTTGATGCAACTCGCACTTGGTGATGCCCTTGCCGTTGCGCTGCTGGAAGCGCGTAATTTCACCGCGGGTGACTTCAAGGTTTTCCATCCCGGCGGCAAGCTGGGGGCGAGCCTGACGCTGGTCAGCGACATCATGCATACGGGCGATCGTGTGCCACTGGTCAACAAGGGAACGGCAATGCCCGAAGCGGTGGGCGTTCTGTCCCGCAAGCATTTCGGTTGTGTTGGTGTTCTTGACGAGGATGGCCGTCTGTGCGGCATCGTCACCGAGGGCGACTTGGCGCGCAACCTGTCGCGCAACCTCGCCGAACTGGTGGTCGACGACATCATGACCCGCAGCCCGAAAACAGTCAAAAAGTCGGTGCTGGCGACCAGTGCCTTAGCGACGCTGGAGAAATTCCATATCGGCGCGCTGATCGTTGTCGATGACAACAACCGGCCGATAGGATTAGTGCATTTCCACGATCTCCTGAGGATCGGCGTCGCCTGAGGCCTTCCGCGGAATTGGATGGCGTCTGGAAGCGCGCCGTCAACGCCGCCGACCAGCGCAGAGCTTACGGGTCTATCGGCTCGATTGTCAGCGTGCGACCGCGCGCTGACGCAATCCTGACACGGGTTCCGGCCGGCAGGTCCTCGCCATTAACCGGCCACCATGTATCATCAAGTCTTATCCGCCCGCGTCCCTCGACGATCGGTTCCTGCAGGGTTGCTGTGCGGCCGACAAGGCTGGCCTCCCGCTGGTTCAGGAATGGTTCGTCGCTCACCGCACGGTTTCGGCCGAAATATCTCCGTCCAAGCAGGGCAAACACCACGGAAAGCGCGGCAAACAGCACCAGTTGCAATTGCCATGCCCAGAATGCCGTCTCCCAGAAAAACAGCGAAAAAGCCCCGATGACCAGCGCGGCAAGGCCGATCCAGATCAGGAACACGCCGGGTGCGATGAGTTCGGCGGCGAGCAGCACGAAGCCGACGATCCACCAGCTCCAGGGGCCCAGCTCAGTGGCAAGCCGTTGCAACATCGTCACTTCTCCGATGAAGAGCCGAAGGGATTACCAGGAATGGAAACATTGATGCTCTGACCGGGAGACCGGGTCGGCGGCACGGAGCGGGATGATGCCGGGGCGGCAGGCGCGCTCGGTGCGTCACCCTTGTCGCCGAACACTTCTCTCGCAATCGTGCCGATGCCGCCGAGAGAGCCGATCAACGCCGAGGCTTCCATCGGCATCAGCACGATCTTGGAATTCTTGGCGGTGCCGATCTCTGCAAGCGCTTCGGTGTATTTCTGGGCGACGAAATAGTTGATGGCGTGGACATTGCCGGCGGCGATGGCTTCCGAGACCATGCGGGTGGCGTTGGCTTCGGCCTCCGCCAAACGTTCGCGGGCTTCGGCATCGCGGAATGCCGCTTCGCGCTGACCTTCCGCCTCCAGAATGGCGGATTGTTTTGCACCTTCCGCGCGCAAAATCTGTGCGTTGCGGGCACCCTCTGCCTCAAGCACCTGCGCGCGTTTTTCGCGCTCCGCCTTCATCTGTCGCGCCATGGAATCGACGAGGTCCTTCGGCGGCGCGATGTCCTTGATCTCGATGCGGGTGACCTTGATACCCCATGGTCCCACCGCCTCGTCCACCACGCGCAGCAGGCGATCATTGATGGCATCGCGGTTCGACAGCAGCTCGTCGAGGTCCATCGAGCCCATCACCGAGCGTATGTTGGTCATGGTGAGATTTTCGATCGCCATTTGCAGATTGGAGATCTGATAAGCTGCCTGGGCGGCATTGAGTACCTGATAAAAGGTGACGGCATCGGCTGAGACGCTGGCATTGTCGCGGGTAATGACTTCCTGCGTCGGTATGTGGAGCACCTGCTCCATCACATTCATTTTCGAGCCGATGCTTTCAAAGAACGGCACAATGAGGTTCAGGCCGGGCTCAAGCGTGCGGGTGTAACGCCCGAAGCGTTCAACGGTGTAACGATGCCCCTGCGGCACGGTCTTGATGCCGGCAAACAGCACCAGAATAACCAGAACAACCGCCGCTATGACGACGATGTCGAAACCGCCCAATGCAATCATCACTTTCCTCCTGAGATCAGAACCGTCCGGGGTTTACCATGTCATCGTTATGGCAAGATTACACCCAGCCTTGCAACTCCCGTCTTACAACTTTTTCGAGAACATTCATGCCCTCGGCGCTGTCATTGAGACACGGAATATGGGTGAATTTCTCACCGCCATTATGCAGGAATATCTCACCGGCCTCACCGGCAATTTCTTCCAGCGTCTCGAGACAATCCGATACGAAGCCGGGATTCATGACGGCGATACGTTTCACGCCTTCGGAGGCCAGCTTCTCCACGGTCTTGTCGGTATAGGGCTGCAACCATTCCTCCGGCCCGAAGCGCGACTGGAAGGTAATCATGAAGTTCTTTTCGGTCCGCCCCAGTGCCTCCCGCAGCAGCCGTGCGGTTTTCTGGCAATGACAATAATAGGGATCACCCTTTTTGAAATAGGATTGCGGAATGCCATGGAAGGAGGTGATCAGCATCTCCGGCTCCCAGTCCAGCGTCGCCAGATGGTTTTTGACCGAGGCCGCGAGCGCTTCGATATAAGCGGGATCGTCATGATAGGGCGGCACGGTGCGGATCGCGGGTTGCCAGCGCAGCTTCATAAGATGCTCGAAAGCCTTGTCGTTCACGGTTGCGGTGGTCGACGCGGCATATTGCGGATAAAGCGGGAAAAGCAGGATTTTTTCGCAGCCCTGCGCCTTCAGGGCATCGATCTTGGATGCGATCGAAGGCTGGCCGTAACGCATGGCCCAGTCGACCACGACATTAGGCAAATCTTTCAGCGCCTCGGCCATCAACTCGCCCTGGCTGCGTGTATAGGTGCGCAGATAGCTTTCATTGCGCTCGCGGTTCCAGATTTCCTCATAGGCCTTACCCACCTTCTGCGGGCGCTTGTTGAGGACAATGCCGTAAAGGATCGGATACCAGTAGAGACGGGACCATTCGATAACGCGCTTGTCGCTCAAAAACTCCGCAAGATAACGGCGCATCGGCCAATAATCCGTGCCGTCAGGCGTGCCGAGATTGACGAGCAGGACGCCCACCTTGCCAAAAGTCACGCGGGGATGGTTTGCGGGGAGTGGGGATAGTTCTGTCGCCATGAATGATACCCTGAAACTCTGACTGGTTATGTGAGGAGCGGCCCCGCCTCGAATAAAGGCCTGAACACTCCATCTTCTGTTTATCTACCCGAACGCAAACCGTGACGAGGTTTGGTCGGAAATGCCCGAGCTATACGCTCGCACCATCATTTTGTTCATCGTGTTCTAGACGAAATTCTTCAGGATTAAACCATCGACGGAGGCAATTTCGGGGGCAGGCGCAGCCACAGGCCGACTTTTGACAAACCGTGATCTGCAGGTATCTGTTTTAAAAGGAAAAATAAGAAACCGGCCCCGTTGTCCGGAGCCGGCATCGCATATGCGGCAAATTGCCCTGTTCCTTGCCGTCCGCCTTATTGAGCCGGCAGTTCCAGCTCTTCGCCGATCTCGATGTGGTTCGGACGCTTCAACGTGTTTGCCTTGGCAATTCTGCTCCAGAGAGCGCCGTCACCATATTTCTCCGCTGCGATCTTCCAAAGGGAGTCGCCTTTTTCAACGACGTATTTGCTGGCGGCGGCTGCAGTTGCAGGTGCTGCCGGTGCTGTAGCCGCGGGTGCCGGTGCGGCGCCGGTTGCCGCGGCGGGCGCGGGCGCAGTGGGGGCAGGTGCTGCTGGGGGTGCGGGCTGTTTTGCGGGCGCCACGTAATCCGCAGGGGTTACGTCGATGATGCGGCCGTCCGTATGGGGCTTGTAGGGGCTGTTGGCGCTGATATAGGCAGCAACAGCGTCTTCAAGGCTCGGGCCGAAGTCATAGGGATTAATCGCCTTGGTTGCAAAGACCTTGTAGCCGTCTCCGCCCGAGCGCATGTAATTGTTGGAGACGACACCATAGGTCTTGTTCGGGTCCAGCGGCACGAAGCTGTCGCCTTCCCTGACTTCGACGGAAACAACTCGGCTACCAGGCGCTTTGGACCGATCGAACGAATATTTGAGGCCGGCAACCTGCGCAAAACGTCCAGCGCCTTCTTCGATCTGGCCCGCGCCATTCTCAAGCGCTGCGACCAGATCCGAACCCTTTAGCTGAAAAGTAGCAATGGAATTCTGGAACGGCAGAACCGTCAGGACTTCACCCATCGTTACGGTTCCCGCGTCGATGGAAGCGCGCAAGCCACCGCCGTTCTGGATGGCGATGGTAATGCCCTGATCCTTGACGCGATCCAGCAGCGCGTCAGAGACGAGATTACCCATCGTGCATTCCTTGGCGCGGCAAACTTCACGCGAACCATCGATGGCGCTTTCTGACGAGCCAATTTCCTTTTTCTTCATCTCCTCGAGTGGACCGGCGAGTTCCGTGACGCGTTTGCTGAATGCATCGTCGGGCGTGACTGAAGCATCCAGGAGCTTAGGTGCGCCTTCAGCCGACTTGACGACACCGTTGTCGTCAAAGGTCACGGTAAGGTCACCAAGATATTTCGAGTATGCGTAAGCCGTAACGATTGGAACATCGACGCCGGACGGGTTCTTGACAAGCGTGGGATAGGGACCGGCGGCCTTGGGGTCGGTGCTGGAAAGCAGTGTGTGGCTATGACCGCCCACGATGACGTCGATGCCGTCCACCGCCTGTGCTATTT
Organism: Agrobacterium sp. NPDC058088; assembly: GCF_042885035.1. Taxonomy (NCBI): domain Bacteria; kingdom Pseudomonadati; phylum Pseudomonadota; class Alphaproteobacteria; order Hyphomicrobiales; family Rhizobiaceae; genus Agrobacterium; species Agrobacterium sp. NPDC058088. The sequence continues at coordinate 157,523 of NZ_JBHVSU010000004.1, forward strand.
CCTGATCTCGGACGTAACCGACGTGCGAAAGCAGCACGATCTTGTTGATACCCTGGTCCTGAATTTCCTTCACGGCGCCTTTCAGGTAGGCGACCTCGTCTTCAAAGCTGATCTTGTCGCCCGGCGACGAGGTTTCGTTGGTGTCGGTTGCAAGCACCGAAACCACGGCGACCTTCTGGCCGCCCAGATCCTTGATGACGTAACCTTTATACTTATCGGCCAGAATGGAATCGGCGGCCGCCTTGGTGTTTCCGGAAATGATGGGGAACTTCAGCGCATTGATAAATTTCAGCAGCTCTTCTGGACCGTCATCGAATTCATGATTACCGATTGCCATGGCATCGAAGCCGATGCCATTCATGAATTCGGCAACGGGTCCGCTCTTGTAGCGCGTATAGAATAGCGAGCCCTGGAACTGATCACCGGCATCGAGAACGAGGAGGTTGGCGCTGCTCCCGAGTTCTCCACGGCGCGCATCGATCGCGCTCTTTACACGGGCGATACCGCCAAAGCATTCCTTCTTTTCCGTTTCGGCAGGTGAGCAGGTCGAATCGAATTTGTTGATTGCCTCGATACGGGAGTGAAGGTCGTTGATGTGAAGAATATTAAGTTTGTAGTCTGCCAGAGCCGCTCCAGCTGAAAGCGTTATTGCGGAAACGCTCAGCATGCACAGTCCCAAAATTTTCTTCATGGTCCTTCTCTCCTGTTCCAAACGGAAGTCCGGGCCGGCTGATCATTCTCCGACCCTGCTCATTCTTTAATCCGAAAACATGTCAGTCATTCGAAAACCGGATGTTTTCATTTAGCTGCAGCCGCCGCAAGCGAAATTATGACAGGTGCGCAATAAACAAAAACGCACGCCGGAGGCGTGCGTTTCAGAGGGTTATACCGTTGAAAAGGCAGTATTATCAGCCCTGCCGTGTCAGTGAGAACTGGCTGTTGCTGTCCGTCGTGCAGTTCAATTGTGACGGGGAGACGAGCGCGCAGTTGACGCGCGACTGGGTGTTGCGCACCAGCGACGTCATGTTGATTTCATAGAGCGTCGGCGAAATCGTGACATAGGTGCCGGAGGCCAGAAGCGTGTTGGTGTCGGTCGAACGGGTGGAGAAGGCGCCGTTCTGGAACGTCGATACGATGCCGTTGCGGTCGATCCAGCGGCCGTCGACAGCCGGGCCGCGGGAAAGCGAAGGCGCCATCGAGGTCTGCTGCGAGGGTCCCGGTGCGACGCATGAAGACACCGCGATGGCGGCCGAAAGCAAAGCAGCGCTTGTCTTGAAGTTCATGAGCCTGTTCTCCTGCGATTCGATGAAACTTTCTGTGCTTCGACCATGCCGTGAAGCGTCCTTTATTTCAAGGCAACGTTGTTCGCTCTCCCGGGTTCCCAACGCGGTTCAGGAAAGCCTTGGCGTGGCAAATATGAGACTCTGCCGCATCAGCGCACGAGGATGTTGCGGAACTGCCAGGGATCGGACGTATCGATATTGTCGGGGAACAGTCCCGGGCGGCCGTCGATGGGCGTCCAGTCGGTATAATGTCCCTCGACGGGACCGAGATAGGGTCGCTGCACTTCAAGGCAACGGCGATAGTCCATCTCATCCGCCTCAACGATGCCGGCCTCAGGGTTTTCGATCGCCCAGACCATGCCGGAAAGAACCGCCGAACTGACCTGCAATCCAGTAGCATTCTGGCTGGGGGCAAGCGAGCGCGCCTCCTGAAGGGTAAGCCGCGAACCATACCAGTAGGCGTTCCTGTCGTGGCCATAGAGTAGGACGCCCAATTCGTCCGCGCCGTCAACGAGTTCGTCTTCGCCAAGCACATGCTGGATCGGCTGAGGGTTGCCGCCATTGCCAAAAAGTTCGTGCAAGGACAGGATGGCGTCGTTGCATGGGTGATAAGCGTAGTGACAGGTCGGCCGATAGGTCACGTCACCATCCTCGTTGCGGACCGTGAAATAATCCGAAATCGAGATCGCCTCATTGTGGGTGACGAGAAACCCATATTGTGCTCCGAGCCCGGGGCACCATGTGCGCACGCGCGTATTCGCGCCGGGCTGATCGAGATAGATCGCCGCCTTGCTTCCCTTCTTCTGCTTTTTTGCGTTTTTCGGCATCCAGTTTTCGTGCGTTCCCCAGCCGAGTTCGGCCGGCTGAAAACCTTCAGAAATAAAACCTTCCACCGACCATGTGTTCCAGAAAGCGCCGAAGGGTTTAGGCTCTTTTGCCCGCTGGGTATCGCGCTCCGCCACATGCACTCCCTTGACGCCCAGCTGCTTCATCAGCTTCGCCCATCCTTCCCGGTCTTGCGGTTGTGGCTCTTCGATGTCGAGGCCGGTATCCTTCGCAAGATTGATGAGAGCCTGCTTTACGAACCAGGACACCATGCCGGGGTTGGCGCCGCAGGTGGACACCGCGGTCGTGCCGCCGGGCCTGCGCGCCCGTTCCTTGAGCATGGTCTCGCGCAGCGAATAATTGGTTCTGGCGCCGTTGTCGGCATCGGCGTCGAAATAGAAGCCGGGCCATGGCTCCACCACGGTGTCGATATATAGCATGCCGTGTTTGCGGCAGATCCGCATCAGATCGACAGAGGCGGCATCGACCGAAAGATTGACGCAGAAGCCCTGCCCTTGCACGCCCTTCAGAAGCGGCTTGAGAACTTCCTTGTAGTTCGCCTTGGTCAGATGCGTCTTGATATGACGGATATTTTTCTCCGCCAGAAACGCAGCGATGTCCTCGCGCGGATCGATGACGACGAGCCGGGTCCTGTCGAAATTGAAATGACGCTCGATCAACGGAAGAGTGCCGCGCCCAATGGAGCCGAAGCCGATCATGATGATGGGGCCGTCAATATCACCGTAAATCGGGTAGTTTGCGTCCGTCATTCGTCAATTTTCCTTTTTCAGCCAATAAGTAAGCTAGATCATAAAAGCGTGCCACAATAAAGGGCAGGTGGATGACGGACATATGACGATAACGATGGTGCGACGAGCGAATGCGTTGTTTCCACCATTTCTGCTTCTTCGCATTTTAGAGAGTGTGTTTATAATTAAGTTCTTCTTTTCGTTTGTGCGCAGAAAGGTTTGGGGGGCCTTGGGCGGATGACGAAACGGGAATTTTTCGCCATCGCAGGAGAGTTGCCTGTTGAATGATCTTTTAGAGCGTGTCGCAGCTCTTCAGAGTGCCACTCCCGTTCTCATTGCCCTTTACGATTCCGAAGACCGGTTGCGCCATGCCAATCCATCGTTTCGGGAAAGTTTTCAGCTTGCCGCCGGTGATTTGCCAACATGGGCCGATATCATGCGGCTGAACCACCGGCTGCGCACCGGTGTCGTCATCCGCAACAATGATTTTGAAGCATGGCTGCTCTCGGCACAGTCCCGGCGCGGCAAGCTGCCCTATCGCGCCTTTGAAATGGACCTCTACGATGGCCGCTGGTTCTGGATGACGGAGACGGTGCAGCAGGATGGCTGGATGCTGTGCGTCGCAAGCGACGTTACCGAATTGCGTCAGGGTTACAGGACGCTGCGACAGGACAGGGATTTGGCGGTGCGCGCCTCGCAGACGGATGAATTGACCGGGACTGCAAACCGCCGCTTCGTTTTCGCCAAGCTGGCTCTGCAGGTGGAGCAGGTAACCAAGGGGTTTGAGGCGCCCTTTTGCCTGTGCACGCTCGACATCGACTTTTTCAAGCAGATCAATGATCGCTTCGGCCATAAATGTGGTGATGCGGTATTGCGTGATTTTGTCGCCATCGCTCACTCCGTCATCCGGCGGGTGGATTGCTTCGGCAGGATCGGGGGTGAGGAATTCATGCTCATCCTGCCGCGCAGTTCAATTGCCGAGGGCCAGGAGATTGTTGAGCGGCTGCTGCAGAAGGTGCGCCTTTCCAGACCGCTTTTGGAGTTCCCGGATTTTTCCTATAGCTGTTCGGCGGGAATGACGGCTTTTCGGATGATGGAAAGCGCCGACGATGTTTTCATGCGCGCCGATCAGGCTCTTTATGCAGCCAAGGAAAAAGGCCGCGACCGGCTTCTGGCGGTGACGGTCTAAACCAGCTCCGCTGCAATCAACCCATGCAGCGAATTGCCGACGAAGAGCTTACGGCCGACAATATCATCCGGTATCAACGCCTGTCCGCGCGCCTTGCGTTCGCGGATCAGATCAGCGCGCAGCACACCCGGCAGAATGCCACTGTCGAGCGGCGGCGTCAGCAGGTGCCCGTCGGGTGTTTCGACGAAAATGCTGGTCGATGATCCCTCGCACAACTCGCCGCGCTCGTTGAGCAGCAACACCTCATCTGCCTCCTCCGCTGAAAATTCGGCGCGGGCGGCATCATAGGGCTCGCGTCGCGACGACTTGTGGCGATAGAAGGTATCGGAGGAATCGAGCGTGGTGTTGCTGGCAATGCGGACGCGCCAAACGGCACTTTCCCGCAGCGGATGGAATTCCGTCGTCTGGATATCCAGTTCGCCCTTGTAGTTCATGACCAGCCTGACGCAGAGCGGCTTTTCACCGCCCACCTGCTTTTCCAGCATCTGAACCGCGTTGACGGGCGCGCGAAAACCCAGCGCATCGGCGGAGCGCAATAGACGGCGCATATGCTGATCGATGCGCTGAAAGCCCGTTTGCGGTTCCCAGCGCAGGGTTTCCTTCAAGGTCAGATCAGCGGGTTTGCGTTTCATGGCCTGTGCTCTTCGCCTGGATTGTTCACCGATTAATATCAACCGGCAAGCTTGTCCGAAATAGGATAGCTTTGCCGGCGGAAGATATTAAGCCTGTTTCCGGTCCAGCTCTTCCAGCTCGTCGATCAGTCCTTCGATCATCGAAAGCCCCTTATCCCAGAATGAAGGATCGGTTGCATCGAGGCCGAAGGGTTTCAGAAGCTCCGAATGATGCTTGGTGCCGCCTGCTTTCAGAAGCTCGAAATATTTTTCCTGAAAACCCGTCTCGGCCTTCTGGTAAACCGCGTAGAGCGAATTCACCAGGCAATCGCCGAAGGCATAAGCATAAACATAGAAGGGCGAGTGGATGAAATGGGGGATGTAGGTCCACCATGTCTCGTAACCTTCGGAAATCCGGATGGCCGGACCGAGGCTTTCGGCCTGGACCGAGAGCCACAATTCGCCAATCTGTTCCGAGGTCAGCTCGCCTTCTTTGCGGGCGGTGTGCAGCTTGCGCTCGAATTCGTAAAAGGCGATCTGGCGCACGACCGTATTGATCATGTCCTCGACCTTGCGGGCGAGCATGGCCTTGCGCTCCCGGACATCTTTTGTGTCATCGAGCAGCTTGCGGAAGGTCAGCATTTCCCCGAAGACGGAAGCGGTTTCGGCAAGCGTCAGCGGCGTTGAGCACATCAGTGCGCCCTGCTGGCCCGCCAGAACCTGGTGCACGCCATGGCCAAGCTCATGGGCGAGCGTCATCACGTCGCGCGGTTTGCCGAGATAGTTGACGAGCACGTAAGGATGCGCTGAGGGCACTGTCGGATGGGCGAAAGCGCCGGGCGCCTTGCCGGGGCGGGCAGGGGCGTCGATCCACTCTTCATCGAAGAATCGGCGCGCGATATCGGCCATTTCAGGGGCGAAATTGCCATAGGCAGAAAGCACGGTATCCTTGGCCTCATCCCAGGGGATGATCGTATTCGACGTATCTGGAAGCGGCGCATTGCGATCCCAATAATTCATCTGTTCCATGCCGAGCCATTTCGCCTTCATGGCGTAATAACGGTGCGAAAGGCGCGGATAGGCGTTCTTGACCGCTGCCGCCAGGGCATCGACCACCTCCCGCTCGACACGGTTTGCGAGATGACGGCTATCTGCAATATCTTCGAACTTGCGCCAGCGGTCGGAAATATCCTTGTCCTTGGCAAGCGTGTTGGTGATGAGGGTGAAGACCCGCAGATTGTCCTTGAAGGTGGCGCTCAAGGCTTTCGCCGCCTTCCTGCGGGTTTCCGGCTCTGGTTCCTGCAGCATGTTCAGCGTCACTTCCAGCGGAAGGCTCGCACCATCAATGTCAAAACGCAGGTCGGCCATCGTTTCGTCGAACAGGCGGTTGAAGGCTGCCGCGCTGGTCATCGATTTTTCAAGGAAGAGCTGCTCCAGCTGATCGTCGAGCTGATGCGGCTTGTCCTTGCGCAAATCCACGAGCCACGGGCGATAGTGGCCCGCCGCGGCGTCGTTCGCCATGCAGGCGTCCATCGTGGCGTCGTCGATGCGGTTGAGTTCAAGCGTGAAAAACAGGAGATGTGCGGAAATATCCGTCAGTTTTGCCTGAGCGTCGCCGTAAAGCTTGCCGTTCGCCGGGTTCGAGGTGTCGGAAAAATAAGTAAGCCCGGCAAAGGAGCCGATACGGCCGATAAGATCGTCCAGCGCCTCATAGTCCTTCAGCGCAGCGCCGATGCCCTCTTCGCCCGTCGCCTTTGCGGCTGCTTCGAGCTTGCCCTTCCATTTCCCCTCGAAAGCCGCCGCCATCGACGCCGCCTTCTCGAGATCGCCCTTATATTCCGCCGATTCCCCTGATGGATAGAGATCCGACAATTTCCAGCCGGGCAGATCGCCAAGTGCTGGGCCGGAGGTTTCGGCAAGGGAGAACAGGGATTGTGGGGTAGCGCGGTTGAGGGTCATCCGACGTGTCCTTCTGATTATGCGTGCGAAGCATATGGGGACCTTGTTTCCCGCGGCAATGGATAAAATGCAAGCAATTCTCAAAACTGGATGTTCAAATCTCCCGTGCCAGAGTGCGGCATAAGGGACCGCATGAAGCAGGTCCATAAACCGGAAACCGGAGCTAAAAATGACCGCGCATGTTCTCGTGATAGACGATGATCCTGTCCAGCGCCGCCTGCTCAAAAATGCGGTGGAACGTTATGGGCATCTGGCCTTGCTTGCCGAAAACGGCAAGGCGGGGCTGGAACTGCTCAAGCAATATAGTGGCGAGATCAACGTCATTGTCCTCGATCTGATGATGCCGGAAATGGACGGGCTTGCCTTTCTAAAGGCAGTCGGCGAACTCGGCACGGATGTCCCGGTCATCGTACAGACGGGGCAGGGTGGCATCGATACTGTCGTGCAGGCCATGCGCGCCGGCGCTTTCGATTTCGTCGTGAAGCCGGTTTCGCCGGAAAGAATCGGCGCCGCCATCTCCAATGCGCTCAAGCTCGACAGGAGAGAGGCCAAGGCCCGCACGGGCAGGCGCGGACGGAGCAATGCAGTGAATTTTACCGATATCGTTTCCGCAAGCCCCGCCATGCTGAGGGTCATCGAACTCGCGCAGCGCGCCGCTCAGTCCAGCATTCCCGTGGTGCTGGAAGGCGAATCCGGCGTCGGCAAGGAAATGGTCGCCCGTGCCATCCAGTCGGCCGGCGACCGGGCGAACAAGCCGTTCATCACTGTCAATTGCGGTGCTATCCCCCATAATCTCGTGGAAAGCATTCTTTTCGGCCACGAGAAGGGCGCCTTCACCGGCGCTACGGAAAAACACGTCGGCAAGTTCATGGAGGCGGATGGCGGCACGCTGTTCCTCGATGAAATCGGCGATCTGCCGCTCGACGTGCAGGTGAAGCTGCTGCGCGCCGTCCAGCAGGGTGAAATCGAAACGGTCGGCTCGGCGCGCGTGCAGAAGGTCAATGTGCGGCTGATTTCCGCCACCAACAAGAACCTCATCGAAGAGGTGAAGGAAGGCCGCTTCCGCGAGGACCTTTATTATCGCCTCAACGTCTTTCCGATCACCATTCCGGCGCTGCGTCGCCGCAAGGAAGATATTCCCCATCTGGCGCGGGTTTTTGCCGAGCGCTTTTCTGCCGAACAGAAGTTGACCAACCCCGTCGGTCTCGATGCCAGCGCGCTGGCGCTGCTGACGGCCTATGACTGGCCGGGCAATATCCGCCAGTTGGAAAATGCCGTTTTCCGCGCCGTGGTTCTGTCGCAGGGTGAGGAATTGTCGGATTCCGATTTTCCGCAGATCGCATTGCAACTGCCGGAGTTTTCGAACGGCGATAATGAGGACGATATCATCCGCTCGCCATCCGGGTCGTCTTTGAAGCTGGCGGCCTATTCGCCGCCGCCTGCTGCCGAGAGCCACGCCGTGATCGAGGAGCCGTCGGATATTTCCACCACGATTTATCGGGGTGGAAACCTGATCTCCAGCATGGACGATTCGGGTAATATCCGGAAACTGGCCGAGATCGAAGAGGAACTCATCCGTTTCGCCCTTCGTTTTTATCGCGGTCAGATGAGCCAGGTCGCCAGAAAACTCGGCATTGGCCGCTCCACACTTTATCGCAAGCTGAAGGATTATGGCATCGATCCGGATGATCCGCTTCGAGACGCCGCGTGAGGTCGCAAACCGCTTATTCCAGGGTAGATAGCAAAATTCGTTAACTTCTGAGCAAGGATATCCGCTTACCGTCTATAAACCTCTTGTTAGTGGCTGATTCACTATATAGAGGAAGGTTGCATGTGTGTGGCAATTTTGCCATCGTGTCACCGTATTTGACGTTCATTTGAGGCAATGTGACAGAAATTGTCTTCCAGGCGGGGATCGAATTGCCATATCTGCATCGGAATAACGCGCTTTCGACCAGGATCGCGCGCGGCTTGATCAAGGATATATGCACGAAGCTGTCGGCGCGCGCTGTCACCTTTGCCTGCCTGATGCTCGCCGCTATGCCTTTCGTAGGTGTTTCGGCGACGGAAGCCGCCGCCGAGACGCGCAGCCTCAAGCTGTATTATATCCACACACGCGAGAAGGCGGTCATCACCTTCAAGCGCAATGGAAAATACGACCAGAAGGGCCTGCAGGAGCTGAACCGATTCCTGCGCGACTGGCGTCGCAACCAGCCGACGCGCATGGACCCTCGCCTTTTCGATCTCGTATGGGAAGTTTATCGCCGCAGTGGCGCAACCGATTACATCAACGTCGTGTCGGCCTTCCGCTCGCCTGAGACCAATGGCCTGCTGCGCACGCGCACCAAGGGTGTTGCGGAAAAAAGCCAGCATATGCTCGGCAAGGCCATGGATTTTTACATTCCCGGCGTGAAGCTTTCCACCCTGCGCGAAATCGGCATGCAGATGCAGATCGGTGGCGTTGGCTTCTATCCAACCTCCGGCTCTCCTTTCGTGCACATGGATGTCGGCGGTGTTCGCGCTTGGCCGCGCATGAGCCGCCAGGAACTCGTGCGCATCTTCCCGAAGGGCAATACGTTGCATCTTCCTGCCGATGGCAAGCCGCTTCCCGGTTACGAGCAGGCGCTTGCTGACTACAAGAAGCGCGTCAATTCCTCTTCCATTCAGGTTGCTTCCAGCGCCGGTGCCGGCCCTGCCTCTTCAGGCGGCGGCAAGCGCAAGACCCTGTTGCAAGCTCTCTTTGGCGGCGGCGACGAGGATGAAGATCCCGATAGCATCGCAACGCCGGAGCCCGCAGAACGCCCGGCTGTTGCTCGCCCGGCTCCGCAACAGGCGGCTCCCGAGCCTGAACCCACCATCGCCGTTGCTTCGGCGCAGCCCCTTCCCGGTGTGAACGACGCACCATTGCCGACGGCGCGGCCGGCATTCGGTAACCAGCCGCCTGCCAATGCAGGGCTTGCGACCGCGCTTTATTCTCCGGCCCGCAATGCCGCGCAGGATGCCCTGCAGGCTGCCACCACGCCGACGCCGACCTCTGCTCCGGCAGAGCGCCAGCAATTTGCGGATCTGGCTGAAGTTTCCATTCCTGTGCCAACACTTCTCGGCCCGCGCGGCATGAAGGGTGATGCGGAAGGTTCGATCCTCACGGCTTCCGCTGATGGGGCTACACCAGCCGCAACCGGCGAACTCGCCTCTGTTCCAGTTCCAGCCAATCGCCCGGCCGTGGCTGAAGCCCTACTTGCGGCTGCCAATGCCGATGCTGAAGGTGAAGACGATATGGCCGAGGCGCAACAGGATACGCTTTCGCCGACCGTGGTTGCCGCTCTAGAACAGAGCGGCCAGGCTGCCCGGTCACAGGTCCAGTCGGCCTCCATGCCGACGGCAGCTCCCTTCCCGGCCGCCGTGAACCACAAGGTTACCGTTGCGCCCGCCGAAACGGCCAAGGCCGCGCCGCAGCCCGGTTTTGGGGATGCTTTTGACCTGAAGCCTGCCGTCAATGGTGGCCTCAGCGCCGGTCTTCCCACCAAGGGTTCGCGCCCGAGCAAGCAGGATGCAGCCGTTTCCGAGCAGGCCATGGTCGGCGGCGGACGCCTGACGCAGGATCTTATTTCGGATTGGGCGCTGAACCAGAACAAGGGCACGACCGGGCGCTCGGTGAAGGCGCCGCGCGTTATCGCCAATCGTATGCTCAGCAACGAGATGTCGGCTTCCGCCACCTCGGCGAGCTTCAAGCCGGGTGCGGTGGCCATCGAATCCAGCCGTTTCAGCACGCCGGTGAAGATGCACTGAGCCAGTTTTATCTGACGGCCGAAAGGCCAATAAAAAACCCGCCGGAGACGGCGGGTTTTTTTCATGCGTATGTCGCGAGGCGTCAGACGCCGCTCTGGCCGTCAGAGCCGATATAGGCGATGCGCACCATGTTGGTTGCGCCGGGGGTGCCGAGCGGCACGCCAGCGGAAATGATGATGCGATCGCCTGGCTTACCGAAACCTTCGGAAACAACGATGCGACAAGCGCGGTTCACCATGTCGTCCAGGTCGCTGGCATCGCCGGTGACGACGCAGTGCAGGCCCCAGACGACCGAGAGGCGGCGTGCGGTCTGGATGATCGGCGACAGCGCAATAATCGGAACCTGCGGCCGTTCACGCGCGGCGCGCAAGCCGGTCGTGCCCGAGGACGTGTAGGTGACGATTGCCGCAAGCTTCAGCGTTTCGGCGATCTGGCGGGCGGCAAGCGAAATGGCGTCGGCGCCAGTTGCCTCCGGCTGGGGACGCTGTGCGTAGATGATGTTGGAGTAATAGGGGTCCTGTTCCACGGTGCTGGCAATGGAGGCCATGGTCGATACGGCTTCGATCGGATAATCGCCCGAAGCGGATTCAGCCGAGAGCATGATGGCATCGGCGCCTTCAAAGACGGCCGTTGCAACGTCCGACACTTCCGCACGGGTAGGAACCGGAGCCGTGATCATCGATTCCAGCATCTGGGTCGCGACGACAACGGGCTTGCCGGCGCGGCGGCAGGCGCGGGTCAGCTGCTTCTGGATGCCCGGAACAGATTCCAACGGCATTTCTACACCAAGATCGCCGCGCGCGACCATCAATGCATCAGAAAGCTCAATGATTTCTTCGATGCGCTCGATAGCCTGGGGCTTTTCGATCTTGGACATCAGGCCAACACGGCCACGCGAAATCTTGCGGACTTCGGCCAGGTCTTCCGGACGCTGAACGAAGGAAAGGGCGACCCAGTCCACTTCGTTGGTCTCGAGAACGGCATCGAGATCGACGCGGTCCTTGTCGGTGAGAACGCCGACACCCAGCAGCGTGTCGGGCAGGCTGATGCCCTTGCGATCGGAAATGCGGGTGCCGGAAACAACCGTGGTGACGATGCTCTTGCCGTCGCTCTTTTCAGCGCGCAGATGCAGTTTGCCGTCATCGATCAGCAGGCGGTGGCCGGGCTTGACCGCTTCGAGAATTTCAGGATGTGGCAGGAAAACGCGGGTGTTGTCGCCGGGGGTGTCGTTGTTATCAAGCGTAAAGGTCTGACCCGGCACCAGATCGACCTTGGTCTCGGCGAATTTTCCGACGCGCAGCTTGGGACCCTGCAGGTCGGCCAGAATGCCGATGGGACGGCCATTGCGGCTTTCGACGGAGCGAATACGCTGAATAAGCGTCCGCATCACGTCGTGGCTCGCATGGCTCATGTTAATGCGGAAGAGATCGGCGCCGGCCAGATGCAGCTTTTCGATCATGGCCTCTTCGGAAGAGGCCGGCCCGAGAGTTGCAAGAATTTTGACTTTGCGGTTACGCTTCATCAGTTTTGATTTCCCTGTGTGCCTGGCGTGTCGGAAAGCTGGACCATCCAGCTGCCCTGTCTGCCCGTGTCATATTCCTTGAAACCCATTCTCTGGAAGCTGCGGGCATAACAATCGTCCACGCCGTTGATCTTAAACTCGTTTTCCGCCACGCACATGTTGACGTCACCGGTCCAGCGGCCGCCGTGAGCGGCATCTTCGGCATAGAGATAATAATAACGTGACTGCAGCTCACCCTCGATCAGCGTTGCGCAGGTCGAGGAGGGGACCTGCCACCAGCCTTCGCTGACCCAGCCATCCTTTGCGCGGTAGCCGATGGCGACCCCTACAAGGTTCTGCGTGCTGTTACACACGCGGAAATCCGCATGTGCAGGCGCTGCTATCATGAACGGGGTCAGAAACAATGCCGCTGCGGAAAAAAGACGGGCGATATGCCTGAAGTGGCGAGGAAGAGCGAGAGATGACTGAGTCACGGCTTCCATCCGGATTCCATGGTTATAATGAACACACTTCTTGGCGTGGCCGCCAAAGAAAGTCAACGCGAGTTTAATCGATTATATTGTTCGTGGGATCGTGAGTGCGGTAAGGTTGATGGCTGTTCTGCCGCCTGAACTTGCGCCCGGCCTCAAGCCATGCCATCAAGTTTCTCTCCTCAATCCTGCCCCAGAAAATCATCGATGAACGACTTCATACCCTATGAAATCATAGAAGGCGATTATGACAAAGGCATGGTTCTTCTGGCGGACCATGCCATGAACCTCCTGCCGGCACACTACGGCAATCTTGGCCTTCCGCAAACCGCTTTTCATCGTCACATCGCATTTGATATCGGTATAGAGGGACTTACGCGCTCACTCGCCGCCCGCCTTGGCGTGCCGGCCGTGCTCGGGCGGTTCTCTCGCCTGCTGATCGACCCGAATCGCGGTGAGGACGATCCCACTCTCATCATGAAGATTTCGGACGGGGCGATCATTCCTGGCAACCATCCCATTTCCGACGAGGAGTGGCAGAGACGGATCGAGGTCTTCCATAGGCCCTATCACAATGCCGTTGACCGTGTGTTGACCGGTGTGGCGAAAGCGTCTGAAGAGGCGCCGCTCGTGCTGTCGCTGCATTCTTACACGCCGTTCTGGAAGGAAACACCCCGCCCATGGCATGCGGCAGTTCTGTGGGACACGGATCACCGTGCTGTCGATCCGCTTCTGGCGCATCTGCGCGCCACGGGCGATATCCTCGTTGGCGATAACGAACCCTACGACGGGGCGCTCAAAGGCGACACCATGTATCGCCATTGCATGATGAAGGGCATCCCGCATGCACTTCTCGAGGTTCGGCAGGATCTGATCGGGAATGAAGAGGGGATCGCCGAATGGTCGGACCGGCTCGCTCCCATTTTCGCCGCAATGAACGACGATCCCGTTTTGCATGAATATCAGCTGTTCGCCTCTCGCACCGGCCCCTATTGAGCCTGGAGTTTTGCCATGACGACTGAGAACGACAATGCGCAGATCGAGTTTGAGGCCGCTGCCTTCCGGCGTCTCGTCCAGCACCTGCGTGAGCGCCACGATGTGCAGAATATCGACCTGATGAATCTCGCGGGCTTCTGCCGCAACTGCCTTTCCAACTGGTACCGTGAAGCGGCCGAAGAAGCAGGTGTTCCGCTCAGCAAGGATCAATCACGGGAAATCGTCTACGGCATGCCTTATGAAGATTGGAAAGAGAAATACCAGGGCGAAGCGAGTGGCGACCAGAAAGCCGCTTTCGAGCAGAACCGGCCCAAGGAATAAGTCCTCACCGACGGAATCGACTTGACGGAACGCCTTTCAATGGGCAGTTCACAGGACTGAATTTTGCTGCCCGCTGGCAGCGACCGGCGAGGGCCCTCGTCCGGATCAATGAACAGGGCTCGCATGCGAGCCGCCAATAAAGGATGATGTAATGGACGAAACGAGCACCACCGAAACTGTCGCCGCCGCTGAACTGCGCCAGTTCATTGAGCGCGTTGAGCGCCTTGAAGAAGAAAAAGCCGCCATTCAAGGGGACATCAAGGATGTCATGGGTGAGGCGAAGGGCCGTGGCTACGACACCAAGGCGATCCGCACGATCATCCGCCTGCGCAAGAAGGATGCCAATGAGCGCATCGAAGAAGAAACCATTCTTCAGACCTATATGGCTGCGCTTGGCATGGAATGATCGGCTGAAAACGTCTCAATGAAAAATCGCCGCTTCTGCGGCGATTTTTGTTTGACCTGCCGTCTACATCAGCCGCGCGTTCCAGCCAGCTTTTCTGAAAGGTCGATGGATTCTTTGCGGGCGTCCTTGTCCGCAGGATAAAGCGCCAGATAACGCTCCCAGGCTTTTAGCGCCAGCTCGTCGCGGCCGGAGGCTTCGAGGATGTTGGCGAGGCTTGCGAGGGCCGGGAAATAGCGCGGCTCTTTTTCCAGCGTCAGGTTGATATCCGCCATCGCCTTGCGGGTATCGCCATCGGCGAAATGGACCATGGCGCGGCGATAGGGCGCCTGCACATAGTCAGGATCGAGCAAAACGACCTGGTCGAGAAAATCATAAGCGGCGGCGTTGCGCTTTTCGTCCGCGGCTTCGCCTGCCCATTGCATCAGCAGATTGATGGTCGCGCTGCCGGAATCATTCCATTCGGCGGCGATCTGGTTAGCGATGCTGCGCGCCTTCACTGCATTTCGCTCTTTTTTCAGCGATGCGAAAAGAGTGTCGATGGTCTTGGCCGGTGACGGCGCGGGTTCCGCGAGAGCAGGCGGTTTTCCGTCTGCCGCATAAGCAAACACAGCCATTCCCGGAAATGGGAGGCTTGAAAACAGGAAGCCCTGAGCGAGAATGAGAGCTGTGCAAAAACGATTTGGGCGCATGGGTTAAAGCTTAACCCGGCTGCGCCCAATATCAAATGCAAACTTCTGCACTGTCAACAAAGTGATCCGCGAAACATCGCGAACCGCAGTCGCGGTTAATCAGCCCTGACGAGCCTTGAAGCGCGGGTTCTGCTTGTTGATGATGTAGACGCGGCCCTTGCGGCGAACCAGGCGGTTATCGCGATGACGGGCCTTAAGCGCTTTAAGCGAATTCTTGATCTTCATTTTACTGGTCCGCAGTTTTGCACGGATTTTGCCGTGCTATTCAAACAATCAAAAGCGCGCAACGGGGCGCGCTCTTTTCGGTTGGCAGGCAGATACCTGTTTGAGCCCTGCCTGTCAACACTTGCCCGTGTCTTTGCCTTAAAAGACTAGGCTTTTCCTGTGTGCAGAAGCTGCGTCACATGGCCCATCTTGCGGCCCGGCCTTGCTTCCGTCTTGCCGTAGAGATGCACGAGACAGTCTTTTTTCGACAGCCATTCCGGCACATCGTTGATGTCATCGCCGATCAGGTTGGTCATCACGCAATCCGAATGGCGAGCCGTCCTGCCGGGGGTGAGGCCCGATACCGCCCGGATATGCTGCTCGAACTGCGAGATTACGCAGGCGGCCTCCGTCCAATGGCCGGTATTATGGACGCGCGGCGCCATTTCATTCGCAACCAGCGATCCGTCCGGCAGGACGAAGAATTCGATGCCGATAACGCCGACGTAATCGAGCGCTGCGAGAAGCTTCTCAGCCGATTGTACCGCAACAGCCTTTGCGGCATCCGAGAGTGCTGCCGGAACGGTCGATGTGTGCAGGATGCCGTTCAGATGGACGTTCTCGGCCGGATCGTAACAGGTGACGGTGCCGTCCTGAAAACGGGCGGCAATAACGGAAATCTCCCGCTCGAAGGCGACAAAGCTTTCGAGGATTAGTGGCACGCCGCCGAGCGCCGCAAAGGCGCCTGCGAGGTCTTCGCCACCCCGGAAGAGACGCTGGCCCTTGCCGTCATAACCCATGCGACGGGTTTTCAGCACACCTTTGCCGCCGAAGGCGGCCAACGCGGCTTCCAGCCCTTCCTGGCTGTCCACGGCGCGGAAATCGGCAGTTGGAATACCGCAATCGTTGAGAAAGCGCTTTTCCGTCAAGCGATCCTGCGATGCGCTTAGCGCCTGTGCGGGCGGGTAGACGGGCACGGAGACGCTAAGTTTTTCGGCCGCCGCGACAGGCACGTTTTCGAATTCGTAGGTCACGACATCACAGCGGCTTGCGAGTTCCGCAAGCGCCTTTTCGTCATCGTAAGCCGCAACGATCTGGTCATTGCAGGCTTGCGCCGCCGGACAATCGGCCTGCGGCTCCAGCACGATGGTACGGTGGTTGAGACGGGCGGCGGCCATCGCCAGCATGCGCCCGAGCTGCCCGCCACCGATGATGCCGATGGTCAGGTTGGTCGTCTTTGCCATCACTTTTTTCGTCACTGGGCGCTGTCCATGGGATATTCCGCGACGGCAGCCGACTGGCGCGCGCGCCAGGCATCCAGCCGGTCGGCCAGATCCTCATCGCTGAGCGCGAGGACGGCAGCGGCCAGAAGAGCGGCGTTGATGGCGCCAGCCTTGCCGATGGCGAGCGTGCCGACGGGAATGCCGGCGGGCATCTGCACGATGGAATAGAGACTGTCCTGACCGGACATGGTCTTGGACTGAACCGGAACGCCAAAGACAGGAAGCGGCGTCATTGAGGCTGTCATGCCTGGCAGGTGGGCAGCACCGCCCGCACCGGCGATGATGACCTTGAAGCCTTCGTCCTTCGCGCCATTGGCGAAGTCATAAAGCCGGTCCGGGGTGCGGTGGGCGGAAATGATACGGGCTTCGTATTCGATATCGAGCGCATCCAGCGTATCGGCGGCGTTCTTCATGGTCTCCCAGTCGGACTGGCTGCCCATGATGATGGCGACGGGGGGCGTTTCTGCTGTCACGTAATCTCTCCGGCTCAGGCGATGATATCGGGAATGACCTGGTCTTCAAGCTGGGTCATCTTGTCCTTGACGGCCAGCTTCTTCTTTTTCATGCGCTGTATTCTCAGCGCATCACAGCTGGTCTGGATCATCGCGTTGATCGCCGCGTCATAATCCTCATGCTCCTGGCGCAGCCGCGCCAGCGTGAGCCTGATGTCCGCCTGGTCCTGATCGGGCATCTCGTCATCCCCATTTTATGCCAGCCGGATCGGCTCCGGCGCGTATCTGATCGTTCACGAGCCTCTATCATCAAATCGCGGTAACGGGAAGTTATCCCTTGCGACCAAATTGCCCACTTATTGCCTTCATTTCGCCTTCGACAAGCGGCGCGATCCGTGTCACATTGCCGTCGTAAACCTGAAACTCCAGCGATGGAGAGCTGGAGGTAGGTTCAAAAAGGAAGGACGTGCCGCATGACCATTCAGGCTCATATTGCATCGCTCGAAAAGAAACACGGTGCTCTGGAGGAGGAGCTCGAAAGTATTCTTGCTTCCCCGTCGTCTGACGATAGAGAGATCGCGGACCTTAAACGTCGAAAACTGCGCCTGAAGGATGAACTACAGAGGCTCAAGGCCTCCACAAGACATTAATTCATGCCGGATCACCGGCCCTCGATGAATGAAGGGTCGGTGGTCTGAGCCTTTAAGCTCTGGCAGCGAAAACCTGTTGCCAGAGCTTTTTATTGCCCGGTTTTAGAATGGCAGCCCGTCCCAAAGCAGTTTCAGCGCCGCTATCAGCGCCATCGCATACATCAGCGGATAAAACACAGCGGGTTTCAGATATTTCACCACCCTGGCGCCAGCAAGTGTCGCCAGCATCGCCACTGGCAGCAAGCTCGCCGATGTTTTGAGGTTGGTGGCGTCCAGCGCGCCGAGCGCAAAATAAGGAATGAGCTTGATCGCATTCATGATGGCGAAGAAGCGCACGCTCATGCCGGTATAGGTCTTCGGATCGAGCTTCAGCGGCAGAACATAAATCTGGAAAGGCGGGCCGCCCGCGTGGGCGACGAAGCTTGCATAACCCGAGAGGCTGGACCAGAGCGTGGCGGCAGCCGGTCTTTGCGGTTTGGCCGGGATCTCCTGGCCATTGCGGCTTTTGTAGCTCTCATAGAAGTAGCGCAGCACGAACAGGATCGTGACCGAGGCGACGACAAGACGCATGGCATCAGCGGAGATGAGACTTGAGGTGGCCCAGCCGAGCGCGATGCCCGCGATGGCGCCGGGCAGCATGATGAGCAGCGTTTCCCGATGATTGTGATGCCGCCAAGCCCAGAGCGCCACAAGATCCATAACGATCAGGATCGGCAGGAAGATCGCTGCCGCCTGCACGGGTGAAACGGCAAGCGCCATCAGCGGCACACCCATCAGCGCCAGCGCGCCGCCAAGCCCCCCCTTCGAAAGGCCAACAAGCACGACTGCGGGAATGGCGACGAGATAAAAATGAAAATCGGTCAGCATGGATGTATGGTTGATCCTTTCGCCGGTCCGGTTTATCGGATTTGTCATATGAAAACGAGTGCAGATCGCGTCATAAGCGTTCTCTGCCTGAAATGGACGAAACGATGAGCATTGTTGAAGACCGTTGCCGCCTTGTCCTGATCGTTCCGCAAGCGGACGATGCGCAAAAGCAGGCGACAGAGGTGGAAGAAGCATTGCGGGGCGGCGATGTCGCTTCGGTCATCATTCCACAATACGGCCTGGATGACGCCGCCTTTCAAAAACGCGCGGAACTGATTGTACCCGTCGTCCAGAAGGCGGGGGCGGCAGCGCTTGTCGCCGGTGACAGCCGGGTCGCCGGTCGGGTAAAGGCGGATGGTCTGCATGTGGTGGGTAATGCAGAGGCGCTTGCCGAGGCGGTGGAAAAATTCACGCCGAAGCTGATTGTTGGCGGCGGCAATGCGGACGACCGCCACAAGGCGCTGGAGCAGGGTGAGTGTAATCCGGACTATGTGTTCTTTGGAAAGCTGGAAGGCGATATCAAGCCGGAGGCGCATCCCAAAAATCTGGCGCTTGGCGAGTGGTGGGCATCGATGATCGAAATTCCGGCCATCGTCATGGGCGGCACGGATCCGTCTTCGGTGATTGCCGTGGCCGAAACCGGTGTGGAGTTCGTGGCAATGCGCAGCGGCGTTTTCGACAATGCATCCGGCGCTGCCCAGGCGGTTTCTGAAATCAACGCTTTGCTTGACGAAAAAGCGCCACGGTTTGGCGGTTGATACAGGCGATGTTCATGCGCTCGGTTCCTCTCTGTTTTTCCGTTTCGCTGCTGACGCTCGCTTTTGGCGCGCCCGTGGGTATAGCCCTTGCCCAGTCGGGACCGCAGGGCGAAAACAACGCCCTGTCCCGCCAACTGGAGAATGAGGCCCAACCTGCCCGCCAGGGTAGGGTGCAATCGGAAGAACAGAAGGATCTCGAGCCGTCTTCCGGCGTCAACGTCTATCAGCGCATGGGCGCAGATTTGCCGGCCCTGCCGCCGGAAAAGGAATTCAAGGGTCGGGTGGACGAAGCCTATGGCCATTTTCAGCGCGGTGAATATGTGCAGGCGCTCGACAAGGCGCTGAGCCGCGCGCAGAACGGCGATGCGTCCGCGCAGACGCTGGTGGCCGAAATGATGTCGCGTGGTCTGGGCATTGCCCGCGATGAGAAGACCGCCGCTTTCTGGTATCAGCAGGCGGCTGAAGGCGGCGATCCCGTCGCCATGTTCAAATTTGCGCTGATCCTGATGGAAGGCAAATTCGTTACCCGCGACAAGACGAAAGCTGACGATTTCATGCGCCGTGCTGCGGAAGCCGGCAACGCCTCCGCGCAATTCAACTGGGGCCAGATTCTGGTTTCGGAAAATCCCGGCGCCAAGGGGCTTTTGATGGCCCTGCCGTTCTATGAAAAATCCGCCGAACAAGGCATTGCGGACGCCCAATATGCGGTGTCGCAGATTTATTGGTCGGTGAAAGATGTCCCCGCTGAAAAGAAAGCCAAGGCGCGGGACTGGCTGATGCGGGCGGCAAAGGCTGGATATGACACTGCCCAGGTCGATCTCGGCATCTGGCTGGTCAATGGTTTTGGCGGTGAGCGCAATCTGGATGAGGGTTTCCGCTGGCTTTATGGCGCTGCACAACGCGGCAACGTCGTGGCCCAGAACAAGGTGGCGCATCTCTACGTCCAAGCGCTCGGCACCCGCCCGGATCCGGTGGAGGCGGCCAAGTGGTATGTGCTTTCCCGCCGCGCCGGTTTGAAGGATCCGAGGCTGGAGGATTTCTATCTCGGCATCACCGATGAGCAGCAGAAAAAGGCGATCGATGCGGCAAATCGTTTCCGCCCGACGTGATGCGGCCGTCTTTCCTCCGCTGCTGACATCCTCATTCGGGCTTTTTGCCTTGAATTTCCGCGCGTTTTGTGGTCTTGAACCGCAAACTTTCAATTCAAGAAAATAATGACGTGCCTGCCTGACAAGCTTCGGGCGGTTCGCAAGCTTTCCAGGAAACAACATCGATGGCCCGTTCAGCCCTTCTCAATGTCATGGTTCAGGCCGCCATCAAGGCGGGTAAGTCTTTGTCGCGTGACTTCGGTGAAGTGCAGAACCTTCAGGTTTCGGTCAAGGGGCCGAGCGACTTCGTCTCGCAGGCGGACCTCAAGGCCGAGAAGATCGTGCGGGATGAGCTTATGAAAGCCCGCCCGACCTATGACTTTCTGGGCGAGGAAGGCGGCGAGGAAAAGGGTAGCGACGGCGCGCATCGCTGGATTGTCGATCCGCTTGATGGCACCACCAACTTCCTGCACGGCATTCCGCATTTTGCAGTTTCCATCGCGCTGGAGCGTAACGGCGAAGTTGTCGCCGGCGTGATCTTCAATCCGGCCACCGACGAACTCTACACCGCCGAGCGCGGCGGCGGCGCGTTTCTCAACGATCGCCGCATCCGCGTTGCCGCGCGCAAGGCGCTGACGGATTGCGTCATCGGCTGCGGCGTGCCGCATCTTGGCCGTGGCAATCACGGCAAATTCCTGGTTGAGCTTCGTCACGTCATGGGTGAGGCGGCAGGCATTCGTCGTATGGGTGCGGCATCGCTCGATCTCGCCTATGTCGCCGCCGGTCGTCTCGACGGTTATTGGGAAGCCGATCTTTCGCCATGGGACATGGCAGCCGGTTTGGTGCTGATTCGTGAAGCCGGCGGCTTTGCATCCGACGCAACAGGCGGCACGGATATCTTCGGCAGCGGCAGCGTTGCTGCCGGTAACGAATATATCCACAAGGCACTTGTCGAGGTCGCCAACCGGCCGGTACCGGGTCGCTGATGCGTTTTTCGGCTGATACCTGCCGTTTTCAGCAAGTTTTAGACGCCTGGTGAATACTCGCCGGGCGTTTCTGTTTTCAGATGCCGGCTTCTCATTCGGTTTCCTGAAATGCCTGTGACAAAAGACCGGCTTTTCGCTTCAAATCGTCGCAATTTTCAAATAGCTTCCGCTTGATACGTGACCAGAGGGAATGCGAACGTTATGGCGGATTCG
The DNA here is from genome assembly GCF_042885035.1 of Agrobacterium sp. NPDC058088. NCBI lineage: Bacteria > Pseudomonadati > Pseudomonadota > Alphaproteobacteria > Hyphomicrobiales > Rhizobiaceae > Agrobacterium > Agrobacterium sp. NPDC058088. The sequence goes on from NZ_JBHVSU010000004.1 coordinate 178,833, forward strand.
GAGCTGCTCGATCTTGGTGTCGAGAAACCGGTGACCACGCGGCAATACAGCAACAAGCTGTCCAGCCCTACACCTTTTCTCTGGACGATGGTTCTGTTTCTGATCCTCGTCGGTTTTCTGGCGGCCATTCTCTATCGGCAGGCACACACCGCCTTCATGACCAATCCGGGGCTTAACGGCTTCATTCTCGGCGTGCTCGTCATCGGCATCATTCTGGTGTTTACCCAGACCATGAGCCTGCGTTCGGAAGTCCGTTGGTTCAACGCCTTTCGCGCCGCCGGCAGCGTCGAAAAGGTCGGCCGTGCGCCAAAACTGCTGGCGCCGATGAGCACGCTTATCGGCAAGCGCGGCGAAGTCCGGCTTTCCGCTGTCACCCAGCGTACCATCCTCGATTCCATCGCAACGCGCCTTGATGAAACACGCGATACGTCGCGTTATCTCGTCGGCCTTCTGGTTTTTCTCGGCCTGCTTGGCACATTCTGGGGCCTGATCGGCACCATCGGCGCAATCAGCAACGTCATCCAGTCGCTCGATCCGAGCGCAGGCGACAGCAACGATATTCTGAGTTCGCTCAAAGCCGGTCTCACCGCGCCGCTGGCGGGCATGGGAACGGCGTTCTCCTCCTCGCTGCTCGGTCTTTCAGGCTCGCTGATTCTCGGTTTCCTCGACCTGCAGGCCGGCCGCGCCCAGAACCGCTTTTATACCCAACTCGAAAACTGGCTGTCCTCAGTAACCGACACCTCGGAGGAGGGGCCTCGGGAGCTCAAGGCCGTTGAGCCGGGCGCCGTGGTCAGCACCGAACGTTCGTTGGCGGCCATGACCAGCCTTGCCGAAGGCATTCAGGGTCTCGTCAAGAACATGCGCAGCGAACAGCAGATGCTGCGTGACTGGATCGAGGCGCAGCAGGAGGAATCGAAATCGCTCCGCCGCACGCTTGACCGGCTGTCGGCGCGGATCGACGGCGACACGAAATCCCCCGGACGAACCCGCCACGATAACGGGAGCGAGTAGCCATGGCGCTTGCGCGCAACCGCCGCCGCGACAGGGGTGTGGATTATTGGCCGGGTTTCGTCGATGCGCTGTCGACGCTGCTGATGGCCATCATGTTTTTGCTGACGGTTTTCGTGCTCGCGCAATTCGTGCTGTCACGGGAAATTACCGGCAAGGACGAGGTGTTGACGCGCCTCAACAGCCAGATCGCCGAATTGACCGAGCTCCTGGCGATGGAAAAGGGCAACAAGCAGGATATTGAGGACGCGCTGGCGAGCCTGCAATCCACACTTGCCGCATCTGAAAACGAGCGTTCGCGCCTGCAGTCACTTCTCGATGCGGGTTCGGGCAACAATGCCAGCGCCAATGCCCGGATCGGCAGCCTGACCGGAGAGCTGGACGAGCAGCGGCAGGCCAACTCCCGCGCCTCCGCGCAAATCGAATTGCTGAACCAGCAGATCGCGGCGCTGCGGGCGCAGATCGCTTCGGTCGAAGCCGCCCTGCAGGCATCGGAGGCGAAGGATGCCTCTTCTCAAGTCAAGATCGCCGATCTCGGCCGTCGCCTCAATGTTGCGCTGGCGCAGCGGGTGCAGGAGTTGAACCGCTATCGCTCCGATTTCTTTGGTCGGCTGCGTGAAATTCTGTCCGACCGTGAAAACATCCGCATCGTCGGCGACCGTTTCGTCTTCCAGTCGGAGGTGCTGTTTCCATCAGGCGGCAACGACCTCAACCCGGAAGGGCAGGCGGAAATGGCGAAGCTCGCAACCGCACTGCTCGATCTCGCCAGAGAAATTCCAGCCGAGATCAACTGGGTGCTGCGCGTCGACGGCCACACGGATAATGTCCAGCTTTCCGGTTCCGGCCGCTACCGCGACAACTGGGAGCTTTCCTCCGCCCGCGCGACATCGGTGGTGAAATTCCTGATTTCCAAGGGCGTACCGGCAAACCGGCTGGTTGCGGCCGGTTTCGGCGAGTACCAGCCGATTGCCGAAGGCGACTCACCGGAAGCGCGCCAGCAGAACCGTCGTATCGAACTTAAGCTGACCGAGCGCTGAATCTCGGTCCTCATCATGGACGTTGCCTTCTGGCGAAAGTAAATTTACGTTCGCGTAAAAGTAATTCCGTCATATCTGGGAGGGGCTGATGGAACGCTATGATGTGATTGTCGTCGGCGCGGGTCTTGCAGGGCTGGTCGCGGCCACGGAGGCGGCCGAGCGCGGTTTCAGCGTCTGTGTTGTGGATCAGGAAGGGGAGCAAAATCTCGGCGGCCAGGCCTTCTGGTCGCTGGGCGGGCTATTTTTCGTCGATAGTCCCGAGCAGCGTCGGATGCGGGTGCGCGACAGTCTCGATCTTGCCCGGCAGGATTGGTTCGGTTCGGCCGGTTTCGATCGCCCCGAGGATCATTGGCCGCGCCGCTGGGCGGAGGCCTATCTCGATTTCGCCGTCGGTGAAAAACGCGAATGGTTGCACCGCATGGGCATGCGCTGGTTTCCCGTGGTCGGCTGGGCCGAGCGCGGCGGCGCTTTGGCGGATGGTCACGGCAATTCCGTTCCGCGTTTTCATGTCACATGGGGCACCGGTCCCGGAGTGCTGGCGCCCTTCGTCAGGAAAGCGCAGGACATGGCGGCGAACGGTCGATTGACCTTCCGCTTTCGCCATCAGGTCGACCGCCTGGAAAAGACCGACGGCCGCATCACTGGCATTTCCGGCGTCGTGCTTACCGCTGATCCAGTTCTTCGTGGTCAAAAAAGCAGCCGCAATACCGAGGGCGACTTCCACTTTTCGGCCTCCGCGGTCGTCGTCAGTTCCGGCGGCATCGGCGGCAATCAGGAACTGGTACGGCGCAACTGGTCGGTGGAACGGTTGGGCGCGCCGCCGGAAAATATGGTCTGTGGTGTGCCTGCCCATGTGGATGGCCGCATGATCGGTATTACCGAGATGGCGGGTGGAACCGTCATCAATCGGGACCGCATGTGGCACTATACCGAGGGCGTGAAGAATCACGATCCCATCTGGCCGAACCACGGTATCCGTATTCTGCCAGGCCCCTCATCCTTCTGGTGCGATGCGGATGGCAACCGGCTTGATGCTCCCGCCATGCCGGGCTTCGATACGCTCGGCACGCTGAAGATGCTGGGCGAACGTGGCAGCAGCCACAGCTGGTTCATTCTGACCAAGGCGATCATCAAGAAGGAATTCGCGCTCTCAGGCTCCGAGCAAAATCCTGATCTGACGGGCAAGGATGTACGGCTGCTGCTGAAGCGGTTGGGCAAGGAGCCGCCCGGCCCGGTACGGGCGTTCATGGAGCGCGGCGAAGACTTTGTCGTTCGCGACACGCTGGAGGAGCTGGTGGCGGGAATGAATGCTATCGGCGGCAATCGCCTCAACATCGATCATATACGCCGGCAGATAGAAGCGCGTGACCGCGAAATCGAAAACGGCTTCAGCAAGGATGCGCAGGTAACGGCAATCCACGGCGCGCGCCGTTATCTTGGTGACCGGCTGATGCGGACGGCGAAACCGCACCGTCTGCTCGATCGGGCGATGGGGCCGTTGATTGCCGTGCGACTGCATGTGCTGACGCGCAAGACGCTGGGCGGCCTGCATACCGATCTAGAGGCGCGGGTGCTGGATGCCGTTGGCCAACCGGTGCCGGGCCTCTATGCCGCCGGTGAGGTCGCCGGTTTCGGTGGTGGCGGCATGCATGGTTATAATGCGCTGGAGGGCACATTCCTTGGCGGCTGCCTGTTTTCAGGCCGCGTTGCGGGGCGCAAGGTGTTGGCCTAGATCAGGCCTGGGCGCGCAATTCATCCGGCCCGGTCTGGAATTGCAGCCGGGCGAGGCGGGCATAAAGGCCGTTCTGGCGAATGAGGCTCTGATGCGTGCCTTCCTCGATGATACGGCCTTCATCCATCACCAGAATGCGGTCGGCCTTCAGCACGGTGGCGAGACGATGGGCGATAACGATGGTGGTGCGGGTCTTCATCAGCTCATCAAGCGCCTTCTGCACCAGCGTTTCACTCTCCGCATCGAGTGCCGAGGTCGCTTCATCAAGCAACAGGATCGGTGCATCACGTAGAATGGCGCGGGCTATGGCGATGCGCTGACGCTGGCCGCCGGAAAGCGTCACACCGCGCTCGCCCACCTGCGTATCGTAACCATCGCCCAGCCGCTCGATGAAACCGTCCGCCTGTGCGGCTATGGCAGCGGCGCGGACCTCCTCGCGTGTCGCTTCGGGGCGGCCAAAGGCAATATTGTCGTGGATGGAGGAGGCGAAAATAGCGACATCCTGTGGCACGATCGAGAGCCGCGCGCGTAGATCCGCAAGGCTGACGTTGCGAATATCCACGCCATCGATGGTGATACGGCCCTGCTGCGGATCGTAAAACCGCATCAGCAGCGAAAAGACCGTGCTTTTGCCGGCACCTGAAGGGCCGACGATGGCGACGGTCTCGCCGGCGGCGATCTTGAAGGAAAGACCGGAGACAATCGGCCGCCCTGTCGCGAGCGGATAGACGAAATCGACATTGTCGAATTCCGCTTCGCCTCGCGGCGGTTGCGGCATGGCAACGGGCGCTGCGGGCTCTGCGACGGGTGAGCGTTCGTTCAGTAGCTCGGAAAGCCTTTCGGCCGCTCCACCCGCCTGCGAGAGTTCACCCCAGACTTCGGAAAGCTGTCCGAGACCGCTTGCTGCAATGACCGAATAGAGAACGAACTGGCCAAGCGTACCCGCGGTCATGCTGCCGGACAGAACGTTCTGCGCGCCATACCAGAGAATGCCGACAACGCTGCCGAAGACGAGGGCGATGGCGACCGCGGTCAGGATGGAACGGGCACCGATTGCCGCGCGCGCGCCTTGATAAGCTGCTTCAACGGAGGCGCCGTAACGGTCATTTGCCAGCGTTTCGGCATTGAAGGATTGCACGGTGCGGCTTGCCGCGATCGTTTCCGAAGCATAGGCCGCCGAATTGGCCAATGTATCCTGCGTGGTGCGGGAGCGGGCGCGAACCGAGCGCCCGAAGGCGATCAAAGGAAAAACGATGAAGGGAATGGCAAGCAGGGCAAGGCCGGAAAGACCGGGGCTGGTATAGATCATCATCGCGACCGCGCCACAACACATGATGATGTTGCGCAGCGCGACAGACGCAGAGGAACCGAAGGCGGAACGGATCTGCACCGTATCGGCAGTCAGCCGCGAGGTCAGTTCGCCGGATCGATTGCTATCGAAAAACTGCTGCGACAGGGTGGTGAGGTGAGCGAAGACATCGCGGCGCAGATCGGCAACGACCCTTTCGCCAATTATCATCACGTAATAATAACGCATGGCGCTGGCGAGCGCGAGGACAACGGCAATCGCCAGAAGCATGGCAAAATAGCTGTTGATCATGCCTCCATCCGGCGTCTGGAATCCGTGATCGATGATGCGGCGAACGGCGAGCGGCAGGGCGAGTGTCATGGCGGAGGAAAGCACGAGCGCAAAAAGGGCGGCTGCCATCATGCCGCGATAGCGCCGGAGATAGGGAAACAGGCCAAGAAGCGGCTTCAGGCTTCTTTGTTTCGCCGCTTTCTGCTCGTCAATGTCTGCCACGTCCTCTATGCTCCTCATTCCCTGCCGTTTTTGGGCCTTTTGCGGGTGAATTTCCGGTGTGCGGTAAAATTCCCGCCCCTTTAGCCATATCCTTTCACAGGGGAATAGCAGGCTCTTGTTATCTGGGCGACCTTCATGTATAGGCTCCGCATCGAATTGGGAAGCCATAGCCCATCTGGTTTATGGCTTCATTTATTGAAATGGCTCAGTTGACGCAATTGCGGCAAATGGACCGCACGTCACTTAACCAGGAAGATTGTCATGAAGGCTGATATCCATCCCGCTTATCACACGATCAAGGTCGTCATGACCGATGGCACCGAATACGAAACCCGTTCTACCTGGGGTTCGGAAGGCGCAGTCATGAACCTTGAAATCGACCCCAAGTCCCATCCAGCGTGGACGGGCGGCAACCAGCAGCTTATGGACCGCGGCGGTCGCGTTTCCAAGTTCAACAAGCGTTTCGGCGGCCTCGGCCTCTGATCCTTTGTGGACGGATAGTTTTAAAAAGCCCGGTTCTACCGGGCTTTTTTGTTGCCCGCTTTTAGCGTCGGTACTTGTGGTGACAGAGGCAAAAACAAAAAAGCAGGCCGATAAGCCTGCTTTTCAAACTGTCTTGACACCGTCGTCTTTTCTCAGTTGATCGAGAAAGCCGTGCGCAGAAGGTTCAGTTGCGCCTGCACGCTGTTTTCATTGTCCGGCACCTTGGTGGCTTCTGCCGGGCGATAGATTTCGCGGTCGAGCAGGGCAACGCGGTTCTGGAGGCGCAGCGACCGTTCGATGAGGTCGCGGAAGGATTCCGGCAGGTCGTTCCAGCCGGGCGCGTTCCGGTCGACATTGAAGCTGTCGAGCCTCACCTTGTTCTTTTCGCTCAGAACCTGATCACGGGTCATCTCGCCATTGTTGACGGCCCGTTGCAGCAGCAGCCAGGATGCCATCTGCATCAGGCGGGTGGTGAGGCGCATCGATTCCGCTGCGTAAAGGACGGAGGCCATGCGTGGCAGAACCTTCGAAGCGGTGCGGCCGGCGCCATCGAGATAGCTTGCCGTTTCCTCGACCAAGGTCATGCCTTCGGTATAGAGGGTCTTGAACTGGTTGGACGCAGCCGCGCGACCCGCAAAGCTTATGGTATTTAAAACCTGTTCGGACATTTTCTTAAATCCCTGCTCACGCACCACACTGTCAGGCAACGACGACCGGGAATATTTTGTTCCGGCCTTTAGTGTTTTCAGGATGGTATCTTTACCTGAAATGCGCAAGGCAATTATTAAAGAAGGGTTAATACCCACAGTTTTACGAATTGCGGGGACCAGCAAAAAAAGAGCCGCGAAAGCGGCTCTCAAGGTAAAACAGGGAGAAAAATCAGACCAATTCGCCGTATGGAGAAGATGCCTGAGGTCCAGAAGAACTGGACATGTATAGTAATCTCTCAGAAAGCTTAATTTTTGGTTAATGGTAAACGAAAGACTGCGCCAGAATCGTTAATCTGGTTAGCTTTTGTGCCCGAAGTCTGTCAGTTGGGATATTGCTGCATGTTCTTTTAGGTCGTCCGTCAGGAGCGAAACAGGTTCTCCGCCGCCAGCCTGCCGGCGGACTTCCTTTTTTTCTCCTCTTCAAGCCGGCCGATTTCTGCCTGCAGGAGTTCAATGCGGTTGCTTAACTCGTCCACCGAAAGAAGGCTGAGGTCGCTGCCGATCTCGTGTGCCACGGGCTTTTGCGGGCGATCATCATCAAAGAGACTCATATGCCTGCTCCTTTTTCCACATAGTCGCCGTCCTCGCCTGGATATTGCGGCGCGCGCGGATCAAGCGCAATACTTTCCGGCGTCACGAGCGGCGAGGGCGTTGTTGGCATCATCGTCGAGAAATTGTCCTTTTCGTCCGTCGACAGGGCGGCACGCTGCCGGCTTCTGATGATCGCATAGGCCGTTATCAGCAGATGGGCGACGGCCGTTACGAAGAAGAGCGCATAGGGGCCGGAATAGGTCATGACCGCGCCGCCAAGCGTCGGGCCGATGATGGTGCCGATGCCGTAAAGCAGCAGCAGACCACCGGAGACCTTGACGAAGTCCTCCGATGCCGCGAAGTCGTTGGCATGGGCCACGGCGATGGGATAAAGCGCGTTGGCGGCCGCGCCATAAACGGCGATCATGGGAATGAGCACATAGACATTGTGCGGCTGCACGGTCGCGACGGCCAAGCCGGCAACGGCACCAAGACCGGCCAGTCCGGCAAGCACGTAACGGCGGTCTATCCGGTCCGAAAGTCGGCCCGACGGAAATTGTGCGAGCGCACCAACGAAGATCGTGACAGAGACCATGATGGCGATCATCGTCGGGTCGAGGCCCGCTCGGGCGCCGAAGACGGCGCCAAGGGTGCCGTAAGCGCCGTTGGCGATGCCGATCATCAGGATGCCGACGAAAGAGACCGGTGAATTGCGGTAGAGCGCGGGTAGATCCAGTTTTACCTTCTGTAACGGCTGAGGACTGGCCGCCTTGGAAAGCGTGGCCGGCAGAATGGCGATGCAATAGATAATGCCGCAGATCATGAACAGCGAGGTATTGCTGATGTCGCCCATCGGCACGATCATCTGCCCCGCCACGACGCCGAGCAGAGTGATAGCGATATAGAGCGAAAAGATCATGCCGCGACTCTCATTGGTGGCGCGCTCGTTCAGCCAGCTCTCGATGATCATCGAGGTGCCGGCCGTGCAGAAGCCGGTCAATGCACGCAGGGCAATCCACCAGACATCATCGACAATGAGGCCGGTCATCAGCACCGTCAGGCAGATCAATGCGACGAAGGAGCCAAAAGCCCGCACGTGCCCTGCACGACGCACAATGGCGGGCGCAACAAAACAGCCGATGACGAAGCCGGCTGCCCAGGAGGTGCCAAGAAGGCCCAGGGTTTCGTTGGAGTAACCTTCGGCCGAACCGCGTACTGGCAATACTAGGCCCTGAAGACCGTTACCAAGAAAAAGAAACAGAGTGCTGGATAAAAGAGCGAATACGGGTAGAAGATTTCTGCTCATGAAGTCACTCTCATGCGTTCGGACGGACGGTCGGACAGGCCAGTGAACGGGGTTACCCGAATGAGTTGCACTCTTCTGGTGAACGGTAAAAATGTCCAGCCTGTGACGATGCAGAAATAAAGAAAAGGCTCAATAAATGACAAAGGCAATCGGCCTTTTTTTACTGCTGGCGATGGTGGTGCAAATCATCCGGCCTCTGGGCCTGCCGGGCCTCAAGAAAAGAGGCGATTGCTGGAAGATTGCGGTTGCCGCCTTTGTCATCTGGTCAGTGACGCTGCTTCTGCGCCCGTAACGAAAAAGCCGCCCCACAGGGCGGCTTTATTTGACTAATGCCGTAGCGAAAGCCTTAGGCTGCCTTTTCGAGTTCCTGTTTCCAGTTGCCCTTGGCGGCAAGGCTGTTCATGGCGGCGCGGTGCGTGAAGGCACGCTGGCCAGCGGCGACATTCTCCTGCTTGCCGCCCCAGGTCTTGAGAGCGGTATCCTGGAGGGCGCGGCCATACGAATAGGTCAGCGACCACGGCAGGTCGTAACCGGAGTTCATGGCGGAGAGATGCGCCGTTGCCTCTTCGGAGGACTGGCCGCCGGAAAGGAAGGCAATGCCCGGAACGGCGGAAGGCACGGTTGCCTTCAGAACCTTCACGGTCTTTTCCGCAACTTCCTCGACCGAAGCCTTGCGGGCCTTCTTGCCATCGATGATCATGTTCGGCTTGAGGATCATGCCTTCGAGGTTCACGCGGGCGTCGAACAGATCCGCGAAGACGGTCTGCAGAACCCATTGCGTGACTTCCGCGCAGCGGTCGATGTCATGCGTGCCCGGCTCGCCGTCCATCAGTACTTCAGGCTCCACGATCGGTACGATATCCGCCTGCTGGCAGAGAGCGGCATAACGGGCGAGCGACTGGGAGTTTGCCTTGATCGAACCCCAGCTCGGACGTTGTTCACCGATGGTGATGACGCCGCGCCACTTGGCGAAACGGGCGCCGGCCTCGTGATATTTGCGCAGACGCTCGTACAGGCCGTCGAGGCCTTCGGTGATGAATTCATGCGGGTGGAAAGCCATCGGCTTCGCACCGATATCCACCTTGATGCCTGGCAGGCTGCCGGCAGCCTTGATGATGTCAACGAAAGGCGTGCCGTCGGCGGCCTTCTGGAACAGGGTCTCTTCGTAAAGGATGACGCCGGAGATGTATTTCTTCATGGCGTCGTCGGAGCGGAACAGCATTTCGCGATAGTCGCGGCGGGCGGTCTCGGTGGACTCCAGATTGATGCTGTCGAAACGCTTTTTGATCGTTCCCGTGGATTCGTCGGCGGCGAGCAGGCCCTTGCCGTCGGCGACCATTTTGATTGCGATGTCTTCGAGACGTTCGGTCATTTGCTATTCTCCCAAGGCACAATAAATTTCCGATAACAGAAGTTCCAGGGCAGGGAAATGGCACGCTAACTCATTGAAACGATTGAAATGGTTTCAATCGTTTGAAACTTTTCCTCCCGCGTGCACTTACCAAAATACAAGGCCGGACAAGCATGGCTTGTCCGGCCTTGTGTCAGGCAAGTAGGGTAAGTTTACTTGGCGGCGGCAAGGATGGCAACGCCCGGCAATTCCTTGCCTTCCATCCATTCGAGGAAGGCGCCGCCTGCCGTCGAGATATAGGTGAAATCATCAGAGACACCGGCATGGTTGAGCGCCGCGACGGTATCGCCGCCGCCGGCGACGGAGACGAGTTTACCGGATTTCGTGCATTCGGCGGCGTGTTTTGCCGCAGCCACGGTTGCCGCATCGAAGGGCTCGATTTCGAACGCGCCGAGCGGGCCGTTCCAGACCAGCGTTTCCGCCCGCGAAATCCAGGCCTTGATGCTTTCAACCGACTTCGGTCCGACATCGAGAACCATGGCATCGGCGGGAATGGCGTTGATATCGACGGTTTCGTTGGCGGCGCCCGCCTTGAATTCGCGTGCAACGACGCCATCCTCCGGCAGCACTATGGCGCATCCGGATGTCGCCGCTTCGATCATGATCTGCTTTGCGGTCTCGGCAAGATCATGCTCGCAGAGCGATTTTCCAACATTTGTACCGCGGGCGGCCAGGAAGGTGTTGGCCATGCCGCCGCCGATGACAAGGGCATCGACTTTCTTCACCAGGTTCATAAGGAGATCGATCTTGCTCGATACCTTGGCGCCGCCGACGATGGCGACCACAGGGCGAACTGGCTGACCCAAGCCTTTTTCCAGCGCCTCAAGTTCGGCCTGCATGGTGCGCCCGGCATAGGCGGGCAGGTGGCGTGCGAGACCTTCGGTGGAGGCATGGGCGCGGTGGGCGGCGGAGAAGGCGTCGTTGACATAGATGTCGCCGTTAGCTGCCAGTGCCTCGACGAAAGCGGGATCGTTCTTTTCTTCGCCCTTGTGGAAGCGCGTGTTTTCCAGAAGCAGGATATCGCCGTCATTCAGTTTCGCAACGGCATCCGCCGCCGGCGCACCGATGCAGTCGGTGGCGAAGGAAACGGCGTGATCCAGCACTTCCTCGACGGCCGGGACAATCTGGGAAAGCGACATCTCAGCGACAGGTTCGCCCTTCGGGCGGCCGAAATGAGCCAGCAGAATGACTTTTGCGCCTTTTGCGGCGAGTTCCAGGATGGTCGGTGCAACGCGTTCGATACGGGTTGCGTCCGTCACCTTGCCATCCGCGACCGGCACGTTGAGATCAACGCGGACGAGAACGCGCTTTCCGGCAATGTCTTTAAGGTCGTCGATGGTCTTGAAAGCGGGCATGGGTCAATCCTGATTGGTTGCGAGTTCGGGAGGGACCATACTATGCCTGATTGACGACGCAAGCGGGTCACGCCTCATTTTCTGCCACCGCCTTCGCAGGTGCGGAAACGGTCTCGTCGGCAGCGGCGGAACGCAATTGACGCCGTTGTGCCAGATGCGCGCGCGCCCGGCGGAGGATTTCCGAAAAGCTGATGAAGATCGGCAGGCCGATGGCCGGTTCGACAGGTTCTAGCGAGATGCCGACGCCTGTGATTGCCTCATGTTCGTCCAGTGCCCGAACGATGAGGACGATGGAGCCCAGACGTACGCGATCGGCATAATCCGCCTTGCCTGAAAGACGCGCCTCGATGAGTTCGGCAATGGTCATGGCGTGTTCAGCCGGGGAAATGATACCGGGGCCATAGGCAGCGTCGAGTTCCGTTGCCCGACGGGCGGGCGAGATTGCGAAGGTGCCGAAGAAATCGGCGTCGTCATCCGCGACCGGCAGCGCGCTGGCAAACAGCCGGTCGATCAGCCTGATATAGCCGGGTGCGATAAACAGATAGACGAGATCGTTTTCGCGCAGGCGTCCGGCATATTGATAACGGATCGACTTGCCGTCGCGCACCACCAGCGACGGCATCGCCCAGCGGGGAATGCGCTCGCCCTGCATGATGGCGCTGCCTTTGGCGACCCGGTAGGAGATCAATTCGTGATTGGCGGTGCCGGGAAGATCGACCTCCAGCTTGTCCACCTCGCCCATGCGCGGCGGCACAATCAACCCAAGCCTTGTCGCCACCGGCTTGATTGTCCAGCCCTGCAGCAGGAGCGACACGAGCACGATGATGAAGGCGGCGTTGAAGTAGATCTGCGCATCGTCCAGCCCGCCAAGAATGGGCATGATGGCAAGCAGGATGGAAACCGCACCACGCAGGCCGACCCACGCCACGAAGGAGGTTTCCTGCTGGGTGTAGTTGAAGGGCATCAGGCTTAGCCACACCGCAAGCGGCCGGGCGACGAAGATAAGGAAAAGTGCAAGCAGCACGGCCGGAATGGCGATTGCCGGAAATTGCGATGGCGTCGCGAGCAGGCCGAGCATCAGGAACATGATGATCTGGGCGAGCCAGGTAAGTCCTTCGTGGAAACGGCGAATGGTTTCTTTGGCGAAGATTTTGCGGTTGCCGGCAACGATGCCCGCCACATAAACCGCGAGAAAACCGCTGCCGCCAATTGCGCCGGTGAAGGAGAAGACGAGCAGGGCCAGCGCCAGCACGAAGATCGGCGCCAGCCCGCGATCGGCGGCGAAGCGATTGACGACGGTGGCGATCATGACACCGCCCAGCAGGCCGAAGATCAGGCCAAGTCCCATTTCTTCAACGAAGAGCAACAGGAAGCCACTGTCGATCCCGGCCAGGCCCTGACCCTTGGCGATGATCTCCACCAGCGCGACGGTGAGGAAAATGGCCATCGGATCGTTGGTGCCGGATTCCACCTCCAGTGTCGAACGCACCTGATCGCGGATATGGATGCCGCCAATGCGCAGCAGGAAGAACACCGCTGCCGCATCCGTGGAGGCGACGATGGCGCCAAGCAGCAGGCCCTCCAGCCAGGAAAGCCCAAGCAGCAAGGCGGCCGCCCCGGCGAAGAACACGGAAGTGAGAATGACGCCGACGGTGGCGAGTGCGACAGCGGGTGCCGCTGAAAGCCGGAAAGATTGTAGCGAAGTGCCAAAACCGGAATCGAAAAGGATAATGGCAAGCACAAGCGAGCCAAGCATATAGGCGAGGGGGTTGTTGGTGAATTCAATGCCGAGTCCGTCCACACCGGCAGCAAGACCAATCACAAGGAAGAGCAGCAGCAGCGGTGCGCCGAAGCGGTAAGCGATGAGGCTTGAGAAAGCGGCGACGAGGACAAGAACAGTTCCCACCAGCAACAGCAGATAAAATGATTCCACGTCCACCGCCTCTTTCACGCCGCGCTGGCCGCCGCAATGATTGCTCTGCACGTTCGCAGTCAATGCGCCACGGGTTGCGGTCAGTCAGCGCTTGATCGGCGGCGTTGAAAGGTGACGCAAGGCGGGGTGTATCGAATGATACGGCAGGGCCGAAGTGCATTGCGCACGACCGTTATCCCTGTGCTTCTTGTCCGTTTCAAAATGGACCACACAAAGGCAGGAAATTGAAAACTTGGCTGCACTTGATAGGAAAATCGAAAATAAAAAATCCGGCGAGATTGCTCCCGCCGGACCTGCATCCATTAATGCGTCTTCGTTAGATGGTCTTCGCGAAAGCGACGGCCGTGTCCGACATGCGGTTGGAGAAGCCCCACTCGTTGTCGTACCAGGACAGAACGCGTACGAAATTGCCTTCCATGACCTTGGTCTGGTCGTTGGCGAAGATCGACGAATGGCTGTCGTGGTTGAAGTCGCGGGAAACCAGCGGCTCGTCCGTGTAGCCGAGGATGCCCTTCAGCTTGCCGTCGGCAGCGGATTTGATCGCTTCGTTGATTTCCGCAACCGTGGTGGCGCGCTTGGCAATGAACTTGAAGTCCACGACCGAAACGTTCGGGGTCGGAACGCGGATCGACGTGCCGTCCAGCTTGCCCTTGAGGTGCGGCAGAACGAGGCCAACGGCCTTGGCAGCGCCGGTCGACGTCGGGATCATGGAAAGGGCTGCGGCGCGGGCGCGGTACAGATCCTTGTGCATGGTGTCCAGCGTCGGCTGGTCGCCCGTGTAGGAGTGGATCGTGGTCATGAAGCCATGATCGATGCCAACGACGTCATCGAGAACCTTTACGACCGGCACGAGGCAGTTGGTGGTGCAGGAGGCGTTGGAAATGACCAGGTGATCCTTGGTCAGCTGGTCGTCGTTGACGCCGAAGACGACCGTGAGGTCAGCGCCGTCAGCAGGTGCCGAGACGATGACGCGCTTGGCGCCGGCCGTCAGGTGGGCAGCGGCCTTGTCGCGGGCGGTGAAGATACCGGTGCATTCAAGCGCGATGTCGACGCCGAGTTCCTTGTGCGGCAGCGTTGCCGGATCGCGAACGGCCGTGACCTTGATCGGCTTGCCGCCGCCAACGATGATCGTGTCGCCTTCGACCTTTACCTCGGCAGGGAACTTGCCGTGGATCGAATCGTAGCGCAGCAGGTGGGCGTTGGTTTCAACCGGGCCGAGGTCGTTGATGGCAACAACTTCGATATCGGTGCGGCCGGATTCGACGATGGCGCGCAGAACATTGCGGCCGATGCGGCCGAAGCCGTTAATGGCAACTTTAACAGTCATTTACAGTCTCCCGAACAAAAATGGGCGTGGTCTTTGCTGAGTGGTAAGGGCTTTTGAAGCCCTTACGCAAGTTTTGCCTCGACTGCGGCGACAACGGCTTCCGCCGTGATGCCGAAGTGCTTGAAGAGATCCTTTGCCGGGGCCGACGCGCCGAAGGAATGCATGCCGACGAATGCGCCATCGTTACCGATGAAGTAATCCCAGCCCTGGCGAATGGCGGCTTCGACCGCGATCTTCACCGGAGCCTTGCCGATGATGGCGTTGCGATAGGTCTCCGGCTGTTCCTTGAAGAGTTCGAAGCAGGGAACGGAAACGACGCGGGCGGACACGCCCTTGTCCTTCAGCGTTGCGGCGGCCTTCAGGGCCACTTCGACTTCTGAACCGGAAGCGAAGATCGAAACCTTGGCGTCGCTGGCGGATACGAGTTCGTAGGCACCGTAAGCAGAGAGGTTCTTTTCTTCATATTCCTTGCGCGAAGGAGCGAGGTTTTGGCGGGTGAGGGCCAGGGCAGACGGACGATGCTTCTGTTCCAGCGCCAGCTGCCAGCATTCCGCCGTCTCGGTTTCATCCGCCGGGCGGAAGACGAGCAGGTTCGGAATGGCGCGAAGCGCAGCGATCTGCTCGACCGGCTGGTGGGTCGGGCCGTCTTCGCCAACGCCGATGGAGTCATGCGTCAGAACGTGGACGACGCGGATGCCCATGAGGGCAGCCAGACGGATCGATGGACGGCAATAATCCGAGAAGATCAGGAAGCCGCCGGCATAGGGAATGAGACCGCCATGGAGTGCGATACCGTTCATGGCTGCTGCCATGCCGTGTTCGCGGATGCCGTAGTGCAGGTAACGGCCGGAAAAATCCGTCGGGGTGATGGACTTCATCTGGCTGGTCTTGGTGTTGTTGGACGGCGTCAGGTCGGCAGAGCCGCCAATCATTTCCGGCAGGATGCCGTTGATGACTTCAAGCGAGTCTTCCGAGGCCTTGCGGGTCGCAACGGTCGGGTTGTTTTCGATGATCTTCTTCTTGAAGGCGTCAATGGAGCTGTCGAAGTTGCCGGGCAGGTCGCCGGCGAAACGGCGCTTGAACTCGGCCTTTTTGCCAGCTTCAGCGGCTTCGAGACGGGCTTCCCAGTCCTGGCGGGTCTTGGTGGAGCGCAGGCCGGCCAGACGCCATGCGTCGAGCACGTCTTCCGGGATGACGAAGGCTTCGGCTTCCCAGTTCAGGCTCTTGCGCGCAGCGGCGATTTCTTCCGCGCCGAGCGGGTTGCCGTGCACCTTGTGGGTGCCCTGCTTGTTCGGCGCGCCGAAACCGATGACGGTCTTGCAGGCGATGAAGGTCGGGCGGTCGGACTTGTGTGCGGCCTCGATTGCGGCGGCAATCGCATCCGGATCATGGCCATCGACGCGAATGGTGTTCCAGTGAACGGCCTGGAAGCGGGCGATCTGGTCGGTGCTGTCGGAAAGACCAACTTCACCGTCGATGGTGATGTTGTTGTCATCCCAGAACAGAACGAGCTTGTTGAGCTTCAGATGGCCGGCAAGCGCGATGGCTTCGTGGCTGATGCCTTCCATGAGGCAGCCGTCGCCGCACAGCACATAGGTAAAGTGGCTCTGCAGGTCGGAACCGAACTCTTCTTCCAGCTTGCGTTCGGCGATCGCCATGCCGACGGCGTTGGCGATGCCCTGGCCGAGCGGACCGGTGGTGGTTTCAATGCCGGTGGCATGACCGTATTCGGGATGGCCGGCGGTCTTGGAGCCGAACTGACGGAAACGCTTGATCTCGTCGATCGTCATGTCCTCGTAGCCCGTCAAATACAGCAGCGAGTAAAGCAGCATCGAACCGTGACCTGCCGACAGCACGAAGCGGTCGCGGTCCGCCCAGAGCGGCGCCTTCGGGTCGAATTTCAGGTAACGGGTGAAGAGAACGGTGGCGACATCGGCGGCGCCCATCGGCAGTCCGGGATGGCCGGAATTGGCCTTCTCCACTGCATCCATGGCAAGAAAGCGGATCGCATTGGCCATCCGGTTGTGTTTGTCGCGAGAAATCATGGCTTTTCCGTCTGTTCCGGGTGAAAGGAGATAGTTTTACGCAACTATCCAAAAAGCGGGTTGATCCATAGCAGGTGAGGCAGGCAAGTCAATAAATCCACGGGCAATTGCGGTTCGCCGAGGGATAAAAATCGTTTAGAAAATCGGCTGTCCCGATAAAATTCGTGCGATGGAGGCCGGTGCTTCTTCGTTCATCCACAGAGCAAAACGCCTCAATGCACTGGTTTGATTGACGGGATGGTAAATCGGGTAATAACCTCGTGATTGTTGGAATGGCCTGAAACCGGACGATTCGGCCGGTGGCGTGCGAGTTGGAAAAAACGATGTCGGCTGACAAGACCGTACAATCTGCGCTGACGGAGCTGAATGCTGCCATCACAAATCTCGAAAATGCCATCGATATGCGTATCGAACGGCAAAGGGAGACGGGCGAGATCGATAACGAGGTCAAGCGGGTCCATGTCGACCGCGCCAGGCTCGCACACGAGCTTGATCAGGCCGAGTTTCGCGCCAACCGTCTTGAAGAAGTCAATCGCGAGGTTTCCCGCCGGCTGGTAACGGCCATGGAGACGATCCGCGCGGTGCTGGATCGATAGGAGCGGTTTCATGGCGCAAGTCACTGTTATGATCGACGGCAAGGCCTATCGCATGGCATGCGAGGCGGGGCAGGAAGACCACCTGACCGATCTTGCCACCCGTTTCGATCGTTATGTCGGGCATCTCAAGAGCCAGTTCGGAGAAATCGGCGACCTGAGACTGACCGTCATGGCCGGCATCATGGTGATGGACGAGCTTTCCGAACTCAACCGCAAGATCGAGCGGATGGAGGGCGAGGTTGCGTCCCTTTCCCGCAACCGTGACGGCATGGCCGAACACAAGGCGAAATCGGATGAAATGGTGGCTGTCGCCATCGGTGATCTGGCCGACAGGCTGAACGGCATTACCGAAAAACTGCTAGCGCGCCCCAAACCTGCGACCCATTGATCGGGCGAACTTTCCACGCCGGCAAAATTCGCTATCCGCCCTCTGGCGGTTTCGTCCAATCCGTCCTATATCTTACATGCGTTCTGCGCTTCCCGACAGGAACCACAATCCCTGGGGCCATACTCGATCCAAAGGGAGCTGTCCCTGGCCAGTCCCGTGGGGCTGGACACACGGTGCCCACCTACTTTTGTAGGCACCCAGGATCGTAAATCTCCATCGGTCGCCGTGGATCGCGCTTGAAGTTTTGGGTTAACCCCGGTTCTTCACCTAGTTATTTTATCGTCGACAGTTATTTTTCACTAC
This sequence comes from Agrobacterium sp. NPDC058088, assembly GCF_042885035.1. Taxonomy (NCBI): domain Bacteria; kingdom Pseudomonadati; phylum Pseudomonadota; class Alphaproteobacteria; order Hyphomicrobiales; family Rhizobiaceae; genus Agrobacterium; species Agrobacterium sp. NPDC058088. The sequence goes on from NZ_JBHVSU010000004.1 coordinate 196,799, forward strand.
TGCCGGGCATGGCTTTTTTATAGCGCTGTCATTGCAATGGCGGAACAATTGCCTATTATTCGAATTGGTATGTCTGTCATGCCCTTTTATACGAGGGGTCCTGCGGTCAAAACCGCGACGTGCCGTTCAACAGCCCAAAGAGCTAAACTTGTTTACTGAAATTATGATCGTGGTCCTGCTCACCGTATTGAACGGTGTGCTTGCCATGTCCGAGCTTGCCGTTGTCTCCTCCAGACCGGCGAGGCTCAAGGTGCTTGCCGCGCAGGGCAGCAGGGGCGCCACCATGGCGCTTGGCCTTTCCGAAAATCCCGGACGGTTCCTTTCCACGGTGCAGATCGGCATCACGCTGGTCGGCGTTCTGTCCGGTGCGTTTTCCGGCGCCACGCTCGGTGCCCGGTTCACCGCATGGCTTATGGAGCAGGGCGTTCACGACCGTGCCGCAGATGCAATCGGTGTCGGCTCGGTCGTCATTGCCATCACTTATCTCTCGCTGATTGTCGGCGAGCTGGTGCCCAAGCAGATCGCTCTGCGCGATCCTGAAAAGATTGCCGCCCGTGTCGCGCCAACCATGGTGATGCTTTCGCGGGTCGGCGCGCCGCTGGTGTGGCTGCTGGATAAATCCGGTAAGGTCGTTCTCGCCCTCCTTGGCCATAGCGGTGAGTCCAACGCCTCGGTGACGGACGATGAAATCCGCACTGTTCTCGCCGAGGCCCATAGTGCCGGCGTCATCGAAACCGAGGAATCGGCGATGATCACCAGCGTCATGCGTCTTGCCGACCGCAATGCCCGTGGCCTGATGACTCCGCGTCGCGATGTGGAAGTTGTCGATATCGAAGACAGCGCCGAGGAAATCCGTGAGCAGCTCCGCCAGACACAGCGCTCGCGCCTGCCGGTGCGCAACGGTGCTTCGGATGAAATTCTGGGCGTGCTTTTCGCCAAGGACGCCTTCGATGCTCTGGCCTCCGGCAAGGAGCTGGATGTCCGTGAGCTTCTGCGCGAGGTTCCCGTTGTCTCGGATCTGACGAGCGCGGTGGATGTCATCCAGTCGCTACGACGTTCCACCGTGCACATGGTGCTGGTCTATGACGAATACGGTCATTTCGAAGGTATCGTCAGCTCCGGCGACGTTCTTGAGGCCATCACCGGCGCCTTCCAGGAAGACAATGACGAAGAACCTGCTATGGTCGAGCGCGACGACGGTTCGTTCCTCGTCGCCGGCTGGATGCCGGCCGATGAATTCGCCTATCGCATGGGATTCCAGATCGACGAGGATGCCGAGTTCGAGACCGTTGCCGGTCTGGTGCTCGACGAATTCCGCCGCCTGCCGGAGCTGGGTGAACATGTCACCCGTAATGGCTGGCGTTTCGAAGTCATCGACCTCGATGGCCACCGTATCGACAAGGTGCTTGTGAGCCGGGCCGCCTGATGCAGGGCGATGCGGCGGAAAAAGCAAGGTTGCGCGGTGAAAGGCTCGCCGCGCGCGATGCCCTGACGCAAGCCGAGCGGCAGCAGAAGAGCTTGTCAATGACGATGTACGGTGCCTCCGGCATTCCCTTTCCGCCAGGCACCGTCATTTCCGGTTTCATGCCCATCCGTTCAGAGGCTGATACAAGGCCGCTGATGGAGGCATTGCGTGCACGGGGCGGGCGTCTCGCCCTTCCCGTGGTGCTGGACCGGGAAACCATCGTTTTTCGGGCCTTCGAAGCGGATACGCCACTGGTGAAGACCGGTTTCGGCACGACCGGCCCGGGCGAGGATGCGGACGTTGTTGATCCGGACATTCTGCTTGTGCCCCTTTCCGTCTTTGATGGCGCGGGGCAGCGCGTCGGTTATGGTGCGGGTCACTATGACCGCGCCATTGCGAGATTACACGCCAAGGGCCGTCAGCCCGTCCTCATAGGCGTCGCCTTTGATTGTCAGGAAGTGCCATCCGTCCCGGCGGAGCCGCATGATGTGCCGCTCCACGCCATTCTGACGGAAAGCGGTCTACGCTGGTTTTCTGCCCCGTCATCGATCTCCGATGGTGGGCAAAAGGCGCTTTAGCACTTTTTAAAAGATGGATTACCCGCTAGAGGGGACGGAATTTTTAAAACATGCGCAAGATCGGGGCGGGTGAATGAGGCTTCTTTTTCTCGGAGACATGGTTGGCAAGACCGGACGCACGGCTGTCTGGGAGCGATTGCCTGGGCTGATTTCCGATCTGAAGCTCGATTTCGTCATCGTCAACGGTGAAAACGCCGCTGGCGGTTTCGGTATTACAGAGGATATCTATCTCGAAACCATCAATGCCGGTGCCGATGTGGTGACGACAGGCAACCATGTCTGGGATCAGAAGGAGGCTGTCTCCTTCTGCGAGCGCCACGACCAGTTCCTGCGGCCGGCGAATTATCCCGAGGGTACGCCCGGTAAGGGCTCGGGCATGTTCTATGCCCGCAATGGTGCACGTATCCTCGTCGCCAACATCATGGGCCGGGTGTTTATGCATCCGGAATTGGACGATCCCTTCAAGTCGGCGGAAACAATTCTTGCCGCCTGCCCGCTGAAGGAACAGGCCGACGCCATCATCTTCGATTTCCATGCCGAGGCGACCAGCGAAAAGCAGTGTTTCGGCCATTTCGTCGATGGCCGTGCGAGCTTTGTCGTCGGCACCCACACCCATGTCCCGACGGCCGACGCGCAGATATTGAATGGCGGCACGGCCTATATGTCTGACGCTGGCATGTGCGGGGACTATGACAGTTCGCTTGGCATGGAGAAGGAAGAGCCGATCAACCGCTTCATTTCCAAAATGCCGAAAGGCCGCTTCGAGGCAGCGAGCGGGCCCGCGACGATCTGCGGCGTTGGCGTTGAAATTTCCGACCGTACCGGGCTTGCCGAAAAGATTGCGCCGCTGCGTATCGGCCCGCGGCTTTCGGAAACGCTGCCTTCCTTCTGGGCGTAACTTCTGCGGTAAGCGTTCACAATGACGAGAGTCTGAGCTTTCCGACCTTCTTGTAACTGGACGCCTCGCAAAACCTGCCTCATCCTCTCAACCTTCGCAAGTTCAGGGGAGTGGCATGATGCTGCGCGTGCTAATGCTTGCAATGACAGGGCTGATCGCCTGTGCGGGAGCCGCCTTTTCCCAGTCGGCAAGCCGGCCACCCGTCAGCCAGTGCCAGGCGATTGCCCGAAATATTCCCGGGGTCATGTTCGCGAGCTTCAATACGCCTGGCGTCCAGCTGGCGCAGGCGGCGGCTAAGAAGGAAGAGGTGAAGATCAGCTTCATCGGCCATTCCACCTACCTCATCGAAAGTCCTGATGGCGTGACGATCGCCACCGACTATAACGGCGTCTACCGTCCGACCGTCACGCCGACCGTCGTAACGATGAACCGGGCGCATTCCACCCATTTCACCCTCAGTCCCGACCCGGCGATTCAATATGTGCTGCATGGCTGGAGTGACACGCCAGGGGAAAAGGCCGAGCACAGGGTGCTGGTAGGCGATGTCTATATTCGCAATGTTGCGACCGATATCCGCAACCGCTGGGGCGATTACGAATCCTTCCAGGAAAACGGCAATTCCATCTTCATCTTCGAAGTGGCGGGGCTTTGCATCGGCCACCTCGGTCATCTGCACCATGAGTTGACGGACACGCATTATGCCGAAATAGGCCGCCTGGATGTGTTGATGGTGCCGGTGGATGGCGGTCTGACCATGGGGGTAGACAGCATGAGCAGGGTGGTAAAACGCCTGCGCTCCGCGCTGATCCTGCCGATGCATCGGACCGGGCCGCCGCTTGAGCAGTTTCTGACGATGTTCGGGAAGAGTTTTCAGATCGCCTATGCTACGGAGCCGGTGATCCGTGTCTCGATGAGAAACCTTCCCCGCCAGCCGCAGATACTGGTGCCGAAAGGCATGTAGCTTGTGGCGGGCGGGGAAGGCCGGGGGAGCTGTTAATCAGGCAAAGGTGAGGTGCTGTCGCACGCCGACATCAGGCGTCTTGTCATCCGACATATTCGCCTTGGCGATTTCCCAGCCGAATTTCAGCGTGCTGTCGGTCGAGGCCCAGATGTCGGCATCATCGACGTGAAGCGCCAGCATGGTCAGCTGCGGATCGCTTTTGCCGTGCTCGTACCAGGCGGCGGTGACGGAATTCCAGTATTCGTCGATCTTCGCCCGGTCATCACGCGCCTCCAGAATGCCGGAGAGGCAGGCGTGATAATCATGGTCCTTGCCGACGAGGCAGAAGTGCGCCCGTGAGCCTGACTTCAGCGACTTTACGAGATCGGTATCCTTTTTGGAAAAAAACCAGATGGTGTTGGTCTTCGGGTCAGCATGGGGTGCCATGGGCTGCATGTGGTTATGCAGGCCTTCCAGACCGAGCATGCCGGCATGGACGGAATTGATCTCGTCCCAGAGCTGGCGGGCTGGGGCTTCTCTTGCTTCAGTCAGGCTGACCATATGTTTTCTCCTTCCGGTTTCTTTTGCTGCGACGGAGAGAAATCCATGCCCTCATTTGCCGCGTTCATGGTCAAAACGAGGAGCGGTTAAATCAGTTCCTTCTGTTGTTGCGGCAATAGAAAGTGCTTGCGGGCTTGAATGGCGCGCCTATCGCACTTATAAGGCCCGCAATCTCCAAATTAAGACAATCGGGTTTTCCATGGCTGGTCATTCACAGTTCAAGAACATCATGCACCGCAAGGGCAAGCAGGACTCCGTTCGGTCCAAAATGTTTTCCAAGCTTGCGCGTGAAATCACCGTTGCGGCGAAGGCGGGCATGCCCGACCCGGCCATGAACGCGCGCCTGCGTTTGGCAATCCAGAACGCCAAGGCTCAGTCCATGCCGAAGGACAATATCGAGCGCGCCATCAAAAAGGCTTCCGGTGCAGACAGCGAAAACTACGATGAGGTCCGTTATGAGGGTTACGGTCCGGGCGGCGTTGCTGTCGTTGTCGAAGCCCTGACCGACAACCGCAACCGCACAGCTTCTAACGTGCGCTCCATCTTCACCAAGGCTGGCGGCGCACTCGGCGAAACCGGTTCAGTGTCCTTCTCCTTCGATCGCGTTGGCGAAATCACCTATAAGGCCGAAGTCGGCGATGCCGATAAGGTTATGGAAGCGGCCATTGAAGCGGGTGCTGACGATGTCGAATCGTCCGAAGACGGCCACACCATCATCTGCGGTTTCGAAGCGATGAATGAAGTTTCCAAGGCGCTGGAAGGCGTGCTCGGCGAAGCTGAAAGCGTCAAGGCCATCTGGAAGCCGCAGAACACGGTGCCGGTGGATGAAGAAAAGGCGCAGTCGCTGATGAAGCTCATCGACAATCTCGAAGACGATGACGACGTGCAGAGCGTCTATTCCAACTTCGAGTTTTCCGAGGAGATTCTCGCCAAGCTTTCCGCCTGACGTTTCATGTTTCAAAAAAGCCCCGGCAGCAATCCGCTCCGGGGCTTTTTGTTTAGGCGGCCTTCTTTATGGAGGTTCGCACATCGGCAAAAATTTCCACGGAACGAAGCCGCTTTTCGATGTCGTGGATCGGCATCGAGACGATCAGCTCATCCGCCTGGGTTTCCGCAAGGAACCCGTCAAGGTGGCGCTCGATCGTTTGGGGTGAACCAACGGCGGCGAAACGTAGCGTGTGTTCGACCGAGAAACGTTCCATCTCGTTCCAGTAATCGTCCATGCTGTGCACCGGTTTCGGAAACGGCGTGCGCACATTGCGGCGCAAATTGACGAATTGCTGCTGCGATGAGGTGAAGAGATGCTGCGCCTCCTCATCCGTCTCAGCGCCGACACCCATGACGCCGACCATCACATAGGGCTTATCCAGCACCTCGGAAGGCTGGAAACGCTCGCGATAGATATGGATTGCCTCCATCAGCATGTCAGGAGCGAAATGCGAGGCGAAGGAATAGGGCAGGCCGAGCGCTGCGGCGAGGTGCGCACTGTAGGTGCTTGAGCCGAGCAGCCAGATCGGCACGTTTGAATTCATGCCCGGCACGGCGAGGATCGCCTGATCCGGCTGTGGTTGGCCAAGGTAACGCTGGAGTTCGACGATGTCGTGCGGGAAGTTTTCCGCGCCGGCATCCAGGTTGCGGCGAAGCGCCCGCGCCGTGCGCATGTCGGTTCCGGGGGCCCGGCCAAGACCGAGATCAACGCGGCCGGGCAGAAGGGCTGCGAGCGTGCCGAACTGCTCGGCAATGACCAGCGGCGAGTGGTTGGGCAGCATGATGCCGCCCGAACCGACGCGGATATGTTTCGTGGCGGCACCCACATGGGCGATGACAAGCGAGGTTGCGGCGCTGGCAATGCCAGGCATACCGTGATGTTCCGCCAGCCAGATGCGGTTATAGCCGTGTTCTTCAGCCTTGATCGCCATGCGGCGGGAATTTTCAAGCGCCGCGCTGACGCTCTCGCCTTCGCCGATCGGCGAAAGGTCGAGAATGGAAAAGGGGATCATCGGACGCTCCTGCGGAAATTAAGTCGTTTCTGCGGATGTAAGACAGATGTCTCGATTTACCAGAGAAGTCGCGTAGAATTGAAGGATGGTTCAAAAAAATTGGGGCCTCCGAAGAGGCCCCGATTTTTGCCAGGCTGCTTGCAGCTTAACTGGCGCGCCTGAATTGGCTGCCGCCGCGAGACGTTGCCGCCTCATTCGCTGAGGCCAGTGCGAATTGTCCAAGCCTGCCGTCCATCTCACCAGCCTCGGAAGCGAGGTTATGAATGGCCGCCGTCGTTTCTTCCACCATCGCTGCGTTCTGCTGGGTCATCGTATCAAGGCTGGCCACGGTGCTGTTGATTTCAGAAAGCGTGTGCGCTTCCTCGCGGGTCGATTCCATGATCTCTTCAATGCGCGTGCTGATGGTCTGCACGTGCTTGCCGATGCCGGTGAGCGAAGCGCCTGCCTTTTCCACCAGCGCCACGCCGGCGGAAACCTCGTCAGTGGAGCGTTTCAGCAGGCTGGTGATTTCCTTTGCGGCGGCGGCTGAACGCTGAGCCAGTTCGCGTACCTCCTGCGCCACGACGGCAAAACCCTTGCCCGCGTCGCCGGCCCGCGCGGCTTCCACACCGGCGTTCAAGGCAAGGAGGTTGGTCTGGAAGGCGATTTCGTCGATAACGCCGATAATCTGGTTGATCTGGCGCGATGAGGTCTGGATCGCCTCCATGGCGGCGATTGTCTGTTCCATCACGCGGCTGGATGCGGTTGCTTCCGTGCTCGCGTCACGGGCGATCCGCGTTGCCTGCTCGGCGCGCTCGATCTGGTCGCGAACGGCCTCGGTAATCGCCTTGATGGCGCTGGCCGTTTCGGTAATGGAAGCCGCCTGCCGTTCGGTGCGTTCCGCCAGCTGATCGGCCCCCACCCGCATTTCCTCGGAGCCGCCACGAACGGCAGCGGAGTTGCCGCCAATCGCCTGCATTGTCTCGCTGAGCCGGGCAAGTGCCGTATTGAAGTTATGGCGCAGGCTTTCCAGATCTTCGGGGAAGACGGTGTTTATGCGATAGGCGAGATTGCCATTTGCCAGCCGGTCGAGCCCTTCATCCAGAGATCGCACGACCATCTGCAAGGTGCCGGCCTCGGCCTCTCGCTCGGCAAGATGCGCTCGCCGCGCCATTTCGGCTTCTTCCCGTGTGCGTGAAGCAGTCTCTTCCATTTCCCGTTGAAGGATCAGTTTTTCTCGGAAACTACCGAGCGCCCGTGCCATTCGGCCGATCTCGTCCTTCCGGTCCTGATTGCCGATTTCGGCATCGAGACGGCCCGCTGCCACTTCGCCGGTCAGCCCGGCAAGTTTTTCCAGCGGAGCAAAAAGGCGCCGCGCAAAGAAGGCCGTTGCCAAGCACATGGCGGCAAGAACGCAGAGGCCGATCACGGCAAGCGTGCCGGCGATCGAGATGGAGCCGGCATTCAACTCGCTGCGCAACATGCTTTCCACCGCAAGATATTTTTCGCCGGCGAAAGAGAAGGGGCGGGCATAGGCATTGGCCTCCCCATCGGCGCGGTCGATCGTGGCGACGGTCATGCCTGTCGCGTTCAGCGCCTGCCCCTGGAAATCATAAATTGCCGGATCGAGGCTGACGAGTTTGGTACCATCCACGCCGAGAACCTTGCCATCGGCGGAAATGATCGCGGACTGTTCGGAACTGCCCGCCGAGACACCCTTCGTCAAAATCTGGCTGAAGACTTCTTCCTTCACGCGGAAGAGGACGATGCCCTTGAATGCGCCGAACTTGACGACCGGGACGCCGAAATAGATGCCGGCTTCTTTTGTGGCGGCATCGATGCGCAGGCCGGAAAAACTGGTCTGTGCCACATCGTTGACCGCTTTTTCAGCATTCGCTGCGCCGCGCGCGAAGGCCGAGCCAAGGCCGCTTTCCGTCCAGACGCCAGACGTTACCGTTTCCCCGAAAGCCGGGCCCTTGAGATAGGAATAATAGACCGCCCCGGCGGGATCGATGAAGAGGACGTCGCTGAACGGGGTTCCCTTCAGATAACCGGCTATATCCGTCTGGGTCTTTTCATGGGTGGAATAATAAAAGCCGCTTGGATTTTCCGGCTTGATTAGCTTTTCCTTTTCGCCGAAGGGATTTTCCTTGACGAAGACGCGTTGTAGTTCCGCCTTTGCGTCGCCGGAATTCTTCTGCACGGTGCCCCAGCCGCTGCGCATGGAGACAACCGCCATCTGCAGGGATTCGATCTTGGCGATGGAATCCGCCTGTGTCTTCAGCTGCTCGAGGCGCTCCTGAAGCATGTCGCCGCGGAAGACGAGGATGCTTTCCATGGATTTCGACGCCTGCTCTTCAAGAACGCGGCTGCTGCTCTGATAGCCGAGAAGTGTCAGTGCCCCGGTTGAGATTGCCATCAGCGCCAGGAAAATGACGAGCACCTTGGTGGATATCGAATGAAAACGGTTCAGCATGGCTGATGCAGCCCCCAATGCCGGATCAGTTCCTGCGCCATGCATGAATGGCGCCATTGGACGGCTGATGTGGCGAACATATTGTGCTGCGGCTCATCATGTCCGCAGCTCCCCATTTTGTTTTTGTGCGCGAACAATGCGGTACGCGGTTTAAGCAGAGGTAAATGCTGCACTGCAAATTTGATGAATGTTGTCGTTTTGTTCACTTATCGCTGGCAGGGTCGCAACCGGAAAGATAAGGTAGCTCATGCAAAAGACGATTCGAATCATCGGCATCGACCCCGGGTTGCGGCGCACCGGCTGGGGTGTCATCGACACCCTCGGCAACAGCCTCAGGTTCGTTGCTTCCGGCACGGTGACCTCGGATGGCGATATGGACCTCGCCTCCCGGCTTTGCCAGCTGCATGACGGGCTGGCGGAAATCGTACACAGCCATCAGCCCGACGAGGCGGCCGTGGAGCAGACTTTCGTCAACAAGGATGCGGTTGCGACCCTGAAACTTGGCCAGGCACGCGGCATCGCCATGCTGGTGCCGGCACGCGCTGGGTTGCCGGTTTTCGAATATGCGCCGAATGCGGTCAAGAAGGCCGTCATCGGTGTTGGACACGGTGAAAAGCAGCAAATTCACATGATGTTGAAAATCCTGATGCCGAAGGCCGAATTCAAGGGTAACGATGCAGCGGACGCGCTCGCCATCGCCATCTGCCACGCCCATAATCGCGGCGGTGACAGGATGCGGCGGCTCCTGGCGGCCGGTTGAATATAATGTCTCATTGAGCAGGCGGCATCATGATCGGAAAACTCAAAGGCAGCATCGAGGAAATCGGCACGGATTACGTGCTGGTGGACGTGCATGGCGTCTGTTACGTCGCCTATTGTTCGGCGCGCACCCTGTCGAAAATCGGCTCCGTGGGCGAGGCGGTGGTGCTTTTCATCGAGACCTATGTGCGTGAAGATCAGCTGAAGCTCTTCGGCTTTCTTTCGGCGCTGGAGCGGGAGTGGTTCAATCTTCTGCAGAGCGTGCAGGGGGTCGGCTCCAAAGTGGCGCTTGCCGTCCTGTCGACGCTCTCGCCTTCGGAACTCGCCAACGCCATTGCACTACAGGACAAGGTAATGATTTCGCGTGCGCCCGGCGTAGGGCCGAAAGTGGCAGTGCGCCTTGTGACCGAGCTTCGTAACAAGGCGCCCGCCTTTGCCGGAGATGCCTCTGCCTCCATCGGCCTCAAGCAGGAACTTGGGGAGGGTGTCGCCTCCGCGCCGGTGGCCGATGCCGTTTCCGCGCTCACGAATCTCGGCTATTCGCGCGATCAGGCAGCCAATGCGGTTGCCGCCGCGCTGAAGAATGGCGGAGAGGGGGGTGACAGCGCCAAGCTCATCCGGCTCGGGCTGAAGGAGCTTTCGCGGTAAGGTTTGCCTGTCAATCGGGCGAGGCACCATACCCATGCTGAATTTCGTGAAGCGCGTCGTTGCGATAGTCATGATATAGCGGCGGTCACCTGATGAATTCGACTAGAACAATGGAATGCCCTGAATGAGCGATGCGGACAGATTGATTACTCCGGAAAAGCGCGGCGAGGATATCGACACCACGCTGCGCCCGCAGTCGCTGGATGATTTCACAGGCCAGGCCGAAGCTCGCGCCAATCTCAAGGTGTTTATCGAGGCCGCCAAGAATCGTGGCGAGGCGCTTGATCATGTGCTGTTCGTTGGCCCGCCCGGCCTTGGCAAGACGACACTGGCACAGATCATGGCCAAGGAACTCGGCGTGAACTTCAAGTCCACGTCCGGGCCCGTCATTGCCAAAGCGGGTGATCTCGCAGCCCTTCTCACCAATCTTGAGGAGCGCGACGTGCTCTTCATCGATGAAATCCACCGGCTCAACCCGGCGGTGGAGGAAATCCTCTATCCGGCCATGGAGGATTTCCAGCTCGATCTGATCATCGGTGATGGACCGGCAGCGCGCTCGGTGAAGATCGATCTCTCCAAATTCACGCTTGTGGCCGCCACCACCCGTCTCGGCCTGCTGACGACGCCGCTTCGCGACCGTTTCGGCATTCCCGTTCGGTTGGCTTTCTACACCGTCGACGAACTTGAGCTGATCGTGCGGCGCGGCGCGCGGCTGATGGGTCTCAACATGACGGACGAGGGTGCACGCGAGGTGGCGCGGCGCGCGCGCGGCACACCGCGCATTGCCGGGAGGCTTCTGCGCCGCGTGCGGGATTTCGCCGAAGTGGCACGGGCGCCAGCCGTCACCCGCGAGATCGCCGACGAGGCTTTGACGCGGCTTCTGGTCGACAATATGGGCCTCGATCAGCTGGACATGCGGTATCTCACCATGATCGCCGTCAATTTCGGCGGCGGTCCTGTCGGCATCGAAACCATTGCAGCTGGCCTTTCGGAGCCGCGCGATGCCATCGAGGACATTATCGAGCCCTATATGATCCAGCAGGGCTTCATCCAGCGCACGCCGCGCGGGCGTATCCTGACCGCGACAGCTTGGAAGCATTTGGGCATGCAACCGCCGAAGGATCTCGAAGCGGCGCAGTTTCGGCTGACGCTGGAGGATGATTGAGGGAACAAAGCAGACTTGCCGGCTTTGACTGTCTTTGAGACGGAGATGATCATGTCGGCATATCGCAAGGGTACAAAGGTTCGCTGGAAATGGGGCAATGGAACCGGCGAAGGAAAAATCATCGAGACCTTCACGGAAGATGTGGAGAAGACGATTTCCGGCTCCAAGATAAAACGCAAGGCAAGCAACGACGAACCCGCCTATCTCATCGAACAGAGCGATGGTGCGAGGGTTCTGAAGAGCAGATCCGAGCTTGAACACGCCGATTGAAAGGCGTCCATAAAAGGGAAGCCCATGCCTTACGATCCGTTGCGGGTTTTCCGCAAACTCGCTCGCAATAACCGGCTGGCTAATTTCAGGCTGCATAAGGCCTGTCTTGAGCTTTCGCAGGATGATCTCGTCGCGCACCGAGTGAGTTTCTTCCCCACGCTCAGGGCAACGCTCAATCATATCTACATTGTCGACCGGTTTTATATCGATGCCCTTCAGGGCGGCACGCTTGGTTATGCCGCTTTTGTTGATGACGAACCCTTTGCCACAATGGCGGGGCTGCACGAGGCGCAGGTGGCGCTTGATGAGGTGTTGATTGCCTTTGTCGATGGGCTTGATGAAGACGGTCTTGCTGCGATCGTTGATATCCATCGTGGCACGCGTATTCAGCAGGACCGCTGCGACGATGTCCTGTCACATCTCTTCCAGCATCAGACACACCATCGCGGGCAAGCGCATGCGATGTTGTCGGGAACACCTGTCAAGCCGCCGCAACTGGATGAATTCATTGTGGGAGATGATGCAAAAGCGAGAAAAGACGACATGGATGCGTTAGGGTGGATGGAAAACGATTTGATGTTCCCAGCCCGCAGGCCAGTACCATGACGCACGATAGCAAGCAGGACACCCGCATCCGCATGAAATTCAAGCCGAAGCGCATCTTCCAGATGCGTGTTGCAGGGCTGGCGTTTCGCGATGGCCATGTGCTGGTGCACCGGGCAACGCATGAAAAATTCTGGACCTTTCCGGGTGGCCGCGCCGAGATGGGCGAACGTTCCGACGAAACGCTGGCGCGTGAAATGGTCGAGGAACTTGGCGTCGAGGCTAAGGTCGGACGGCTCCTCTGGGCAGTGGAGAATTTTTTCCACTACGAGGGCAAGGACTGGCACGAACTCGGATTTTATTACCTGATGGATTTGCCGGACACACTCGCATTTCATCCCTGTGACATCATCCACCGCGTTCAGGACGGCGATAACGAGCTTGAGTTCCGCTGGGTCGCGGCAACTCGGCAGGCATTGACGGAGCTCGATATTCCGCCCTATTTCATCGCCGACGAAATTGAGAACCTGCCGAAGGCCACAAGACATCTCGTCTGGCATGATGGCGATCTGGACGATAAATGACCTCTGCGCCTGAACGCCACATGATCCGGCTGGACCGGAAACCGCAGCTTTTCAGCATGCGGGTTGCGGCGCTGATTTTCCAGAATGATCATCTTCTCGTTCACCAAGGTCGTTCCCCGGCGACCGAAATTCTCAAGGAGACACTATGAGCGGGCTCGTGGTTTCGCTTTCAGGCGATCTCATCGAACATGGCCACCGCCTGACCCAGCGGGTCTATTATGAGGATACGGATTTTTCCGGTCTCGTTTATCATGCGCGTTATCTGCATTTTCTCGAGCGTGGCCGCACCGATTACCTGCGTTGCCTCGGCTGCGAACAAAGCGCGCTTCTGACCGCCGATGAGGAGGGTCTGGTCTTCGTTGTTCACCGCATGGAGATCGATTTCAAGAGCCCGGCGCGGATGGATGACGTCTTGACCATCACCACCGTCACCGAAAAGGCGGGCGGCGCGAAAATGGTGCTCAATCAGGAAATCCGGCGCGGTGAAACGCTGCTAGTCGCCGCCAAGGTCATCATCGCCGTCATCAATGCCAATGGTCGGCCAAGGCGCCTTCCGGAGACGGTGGCGGAAAAATTCCTGAAGTAATTGACGGGCCCATTCAGTAAATCCAACCGGCGTGGCCCAGCTGTAACACTCCTTTAACCATAATGGTGTCTTACTTTAGCAACTGGCATTTGTGCGGCGCACGCCTTCCTTTCACCAAATTTATTGGCAAGTAAGGCTTACTGGCAAGTATCGGGGTATGGCAAAGGGGTTAACGGCTGCGGCCGCATAGCTTCGAGCGTTAACACGCGTTTGAATCGCCCGGTCCCGTACCGGGCGTTTGGATTCGGGGATTGGATATTTATGGAACAGGCAGGTTTGGCAGCGGCGACGCACGATGTAAGTCTCTGGGCGCTGTTTATGCAGGCGGGCTTCATCGTGAAGTTCGTGATGATCGGACTTATCGCCGCCTCGGTCTGGACGTGGGCGATCGTCTTCGACAAATATGTGAGCTTCGGCAAGGCAAAGCGCCAGTTCGATCAGTTCGAACAGGTGTTCTGGTCCGGCCAGTCGCTTGAGGAGCTTTATCGCACGCTCGCGGAACGCCAGAATGGTGGTCTTGCAGCGATTTTTGTTTCCGCCATGCGGGAATGGAAAAAATCCTTCGAACGCGGCGCGCGTTCGCCCATCGGTCTGCAGATGCGTATCGACCGGGCAATGGATGTGACGATCGCGCGCGAAGGCGAACAATATGAGGCGCGTCTCGGTTCGCTGGCGACGATCGGCTCTGCCGGTCCCTTCATCGGCCTTTTCGGCACGGTCGTTGGTATCATGACCTCGTTCCAGGCGATTGCCGGTTCGAAGTCGACCAACCTTGCCGTCGTGGCGCCGGGTATCGCCGAAGCGCTTCTGGCGACGGCTATCGGCCTCGTCGCGGCTATTCCGGCGGTTATCGCCTACAACAAGTTTACGGCCGACGCGCACAAGCTTTCCGCCCGTATGGAAGGTTTCGCCGACGAGTTCTCTGCGATCCTGTCGCGCCAGATCGATGAAAAACTTCAGACACGGCAGGCCGCCCAGTAAGCGGCCACGACTGAAATGCCGTTGAGTGATTTGCCGCAAGGCAAAATGGAGTAGATGATATGGGTATGTCAGCAGGTGGCAGCGGCGGCGGGTCCGGTGGACGCCGGGGTGGGCGCGGCGGACGACGCAGAGGCGGCGCGATCAGCGAGATCAACGTCACGCCGCTGGTCGACGTCATGCTCGTGCTGCTCATCATCTTCATGGTGGCCGCACCGATGATGACGGTCGGCGTGCCGATCGATCTGCCGCAGACATCCGCCAATGCGCTGAACTCGGACACGCAGCCGATCACGATTTCCGTCAACGCCAATGGCCAGATCCATTTGCAGGAAACGGAAATCCAGGCGGCCGAAGTGGCGGACAAGCTGCAGGCGATTGCCACGACAGGCTATAACGAACGCATCTTCGTGCGGGCGGATTCCGTTGCTGCCTATGGCGTCGTTGCGGACGTGATGGCGCGTATTCAGGCGGCAGGCTTCAAGAATATCGGCCTTGTGACCCAGCAGAAACAGGACAATTGACGTAAAGCGATGAAGGGCAGCCTTACCACATCCGCGATCGTGCACGCGTCGCTTCTGGCTTTCGCCCTTGTTTCCCTGGGCTCGCCGGAGCCTCTGGACGTGTCGCAGGCCGAGGCACTGCCGGTGGAGCTGGTGCCGATTGAGGAAATGACCCAGATACAGCAGGGCGACAAGAAGGCGCCGAAGGCCGAGAAGTCCGCCCCTGTTCCCACCACGCGGCCTGATATCATCGAGAATGCGCAGAATACCGGCAACAACACCGCCGATATCGAAGCGCCGCCGACGCCGACCACGAAGCCCAACGACAATATCGCAGCTGCCGCCCCGCCCAAACAGGAGAAGCCGCAGCCGGTTGTCGATACCAAGGCGAACGAGGTGAAGGAAATCGTCAAGGAAGAAACCTCGGCTCCCAAGCCGCAGGAAATGGCCGCCTTGCCGCAGACCAAACCCGAAATAACGCCGCAGCCGAAGACGGAACCACCGCCGCAGGAAACCAAGGCGGAAGAGCCGCCGCCGGCGACGCAGGAGCCGGCCGAAATTCCCGTGCCGCAGAACGTTCCACGCCCGAATTCCAGGCCCGAGCCGCCGAAGCCGGAAGAGCCGAAACAGGCTGAGACCAAGCCCGCCGAGCAAAAGCCGGCCGAAAAACCGGCCGAGAAGAAGCCCGATCAGGCAAAGTCCACGGACAAGCCTTCCGACAAGAAACCCGGCGAGAAGAAGCAGGAGACGGCAAAATCCGCTTCCTCGAAGGAAAGCGACTTCAATGCCGACGACGTTGCCGCGCTATTGAACAAGCAGGCGCCCTCCGGTGGCGGCGCGAAGCGCTCCACGCAGACGGCAGCCCTGGGTGGCAAGAAATCGACCGGCGGCTCGACGCTTAGCCAGACGGAAATGGATGCGCTCCGCGGTGCAATCCAGAAGAACTGGCAGATCATTCCCGGCATGGCGGATGCCTCGGACGTTCGCGTCCGGGTTACCATGAAGCTTGACCGTGATGGGTCCATCATCGGCAGGCCCGAGATCGAAGCAACGGGTGGTTCCGAGGGAACACGCCGTGCGCTTTCCGGCGGAGCCTATCGTGCCATCATGCGTTCTGCTCCGTTCACGAACCTTCCTGCCGACAAATATGATGCATGGAACGAAGTCGTCGTGAACTTCGATCCCAGTGAATTGCTATGAATGCTGAAAGGCCTGGCAACATGAAGATATTTTCGCCGATCCGGCTGGTGCTCGCTGTCGCGGCCCTCATGTCGGTTTTCTCCGCACCGGCTTTTGCGCGGGTGGAAATCAACATCAACAAGGGCAATGTCGAGCCGCTGCCCATCGCCATCACCGACTTCATGTCGAGCGACGGCATTGGCGCGCAGGTTTCGGCGGTCATCGCCGCCGACCTGCAGCGTTCCGGCCTCTTCGCGCCGGTCAACAAGAACGCCTTCATCGAAAAGATCAGCAATCCGGATCAGCAGCCGCGTTTTGAGGACTGGAAGGTCATCAATGCGCAGGCGCTGGTAACTGGCCGTGTAACGCGTGAAAGCGATGGCCGTCTGCGCGCCGAGTTCCGCTTGTGGGATACTTTTGCCGGCCAGCAGATGACCGGCCAGCAGTTCTTCACTCAGCCGGAAAACTGGCGTCGTGTTGCCCATATCATCGCTGACGCCATCTACGAACGCATCACCGGTGAAAAGGGCTACTTCGACACCCGTGTCGTTTTCGTCTCCGAAAGCGGCCCGAAGACGGCGCGCAAGCGTCAGCTGTCGATCATGGACCAGGACGGTTTCAACGTCCGCAACCTTACCAATTCGAACGACATCGTTCTGACGCCGCGTTTCTCGCCGAACCGTCAGGAAGTGACCTACATGTCGTTCGAAGGCCAGCAGCCGCGCGTTTACCTGTTACAGCTGGAAACCGGACAGCGTGAAGTTGTCGGTAACTTCCCCGGCATGACGTTCTCGCCGCGCTTCTCACCGGATGGACAGAAGGTCATCATGAGCCTGCAGCAGGATGGCAACGCCAATATCTACACCATGGACCTGCGCTCGCGTACCACGACGCGCCTGACGAATACGGCGGCGATCGATACCGCGCCTTCCTATTCGCCTGATGGTCAGCGTGTCGCCTTTGAAAGCGACCGTGGCGGCCGCCAGCAGATTTACGTCATGAATGCCGATGGTTCCGGCCAGCAGCGTGTGTCCTTCGGCGATGGTTCCTATTCCACACCGGTCTGGTCTCCGCGCGGCGATCTTATCGCCTTCACCAAGCAGTCGGGCGGCAAGTTCTCGATTGGCGTGATGAAGACCGACGGTTCGGGAGAACGCATCCTGACCAGCGGCTTCCACAATGAAGGCCCTACCTGGGCGCCCAATGGCCGCGTGCTGATGTTCTTCCGCCAGAATGCCGGCGCGGGCGGCCCGCAGCTCTATTCGATCGACCTGACGGGCTATAACGAACAGCTCATCAAGACGCCGACCTTCGCTTCGGACCCGGCATGGTCGCCGCTTCTGGACTGATATGACTGCCATGACGGCGCCGGACCCATCCGGCGCCGTCATGTTTTACGCATGCCATACGGGAAACCGCCTCTTTCTTGCCGCAAAGTGTTGTGAGGGAGCAAAAAAGTGGGACGTTTCCTTTCTGTTAACCATAAGCGTTTGCCGGCTATTAACCGCGATCAGTTAGTGTCTGGCAACGTTATTGAAATCCCAAGGAGAGACCGGCGATGAGCCGTACAAACATTTCGGCACTCAGCCCCATGCAGAAACTGGCCCGTAACCCCGCTGTCATCGCCATGACGCTCGCGCTTGCTCTCGCAGGCTGCGCGAAGAAGAATATGCCGAACAGCGCCGGTGAACTCGGCCTCGGCGGCGCGGGCTCCGCAAAGCCGGGCTCCCAGCAGGACTTCACGGTCAATGTCGGCGACCGCATCTTCTTCGACACCGACTCTACCTCGATCCGCGCCGACGCCCAGCAGACCCTGCAGCGCCAGGCTCAGTGGCTGGCGCGTTATCCGAACTACGCCATCACCGTTGAAGGCCACGCCGACGAGCGCGGTACACGCGAGTACAACTTGGCGCTTGGCGCCCGTCGCGCCGCCGCAACCCGTGACTTCCTGGCCTCCCAAGGCGTTCCGGCGAGCCGCATGAAGACGATCTCCTACGGCAAGGAAAAGCCGGTCGCGGTTTGCGACGACATTTCCTGCTGGTCGCAGAACCGCCGCGCCGTGACGGTTCTCGGTGGCGCGGGCATGTAATTGCCTGACGCGATTGTGATCTTGAATGGAAGGCGGTCTTCGGGCCGCCTTTTGTTTTTTTCATAGTTTGGCCGAAGTTAAGTTGCTTTTTCGGTTGATATGGAAAAAATCCGGGTGGCATCATCCCGATGCAAATCAGTTAAGGCAGGACGAATGAGATGAAGAAACTTGTCGTGGCGGGAATGCTGGGGCTTGCAGCCTGCACCGGCTTGAGCGGCACTGCCGTTTCGGGTCCGCTGTTCGGTGCGGGGGGTAGCTTCGGCACGTTCAATTCTCAGCAGGCCCCGGTTATCCGGGTTCAGGCCAATGAAGCCTATAAGGTTCAGCAGCTTGAAGAACAGATCCGGCAGCTCAACGGCCGTATCGAAGAAATGAGCTTCCAGCTTCTGCAGATGCAGGAAACGATCCGCAAGGCGCAGGAAGACAACGAGTTCCGCTTCCAGGAACTGGAGGGCGGCAATGCCGGCGGCAAGGGTGCAAGCCCGACCGCTGCACCGAAAAAGAAGGCGGAAGCCAGTCCGGTCAATCCGGCCACGCCGCCGACCGACGACGTTGCAACGATCATCGAAACGCCACCCCAGGGTGGCGCTTCCGTTTCCCCGTCTGCTCCTTCCACTGCCCAGACGGGCGCGCCGGGTGAGACGACGCTTGGCTCCATCGAGCTCGATTCCCGCGGCATGCCTGTCGGCGGTACGCTCAATTCTGGCGCCAACAATTCTTCCGGCAGCCTTCCGGGCGTGACGACCGGCAACGGCACGCGCAAGACCGATCCGGTCAATACGGCGGCGCTGACCAGCGAGGGCGATATCTATCAGGCCGCCTATGGCCATGTGCTTTCCGGGGACTACAAGCTGGCGGAACAGGGTTTCCAGCAGTATCTGCAGGGTTACCCCAAGGGCACGAAAGCCGCGGATGCGAGTTTCTGGCTGGGCGAAGCGCAATATTCGCAGGGCAAGTTCAACGAGGCGGCGAAGACCTTCCTCAACGGCCATCAGACCTATGGCAAGTCTCCGAAGGCGCCGGAAATGCTGATGAAGCTCGGCATGTCGCTTGCCGCTCTGGACAATACTGAAACCGCCTGCGCCACGCTGCGTGAGGTGCCGAAGCGTTATCCCAATGCCTCGAAGACCGTGCTGGGCAAGGTTGCCAGCGAACAGAAGCGGTTGAGCTGCTGATTTTTCCTGCGTCGCGGGTGTTCCATGTCGGTTGATACCCGCACTCCCAATGAAGAGACAATTGCGCCGCTTGCGGCGGCGAGGTCTTTTGTCGGACGCTTCCGCAAACCCACCCATATTCTCGTTGCAATCTCAGGCGGCAGCGACTCCACCGGCCTGTTACTGGCGTTACAAGAAGCAAAAGCGGTTGGTGGTGACGATTTGCGATTTTCCGCCGTTACCGTGGATCATGCGCTGAGACCCGAATCGGGCGATGAGGCGCGCACGGTTGCCATGCTTTGCGCCGAACTCGGAATTCCCCACACCATACGCCGATGGGATGGCGTCAAACCGGCCTCCGGCCTTTCCGCGGCGTCCCGACTTGCGCGTTATCGCCTGATTGCCGATGTTGCCCGCGAGATCGGCGCCGATCTTGTTGTGACGGGACATACGATCGGGGATCAGCGCGAAACCGTGGCGATGCGCGCCGCCCGCAGCGCCGGCAGCGACAATCTCGGCCTTTCCGGCATGGCGGATGCGGTCTTATATGATGCACATCTCTGGATCATGCGGCCATTCCTCGCCTGTGAGAGGCAGGCGATCCGCGATTACGTGTCGTCACGCTCACGGCATTGGCTGGATGACCCGAGCAACGAAAATACGAGATATGAGCGTGTTCGTGTGCGCCAGACGCTGCCTCACGCTCCAATGTTGCTTGACGAATGCGCCGCCGTCAGACGGCGGTCGCTTTCCGAAAGAACGGCCGTTTTCCTGCGCGAACATGCGCAGGTTTTTCATGCCGCCCTCGCCAGACTGGCGAGCGATTGTGTCAATCCCGATCTTCCAGAGTTTCGGCATGGGCTGGCGGCATTGATCGCCACACTGGGTGGCAGAGCTTATTTTCCGGCGGCAAGCAGCATGGAGCGCGTTCTGCATTTTCTCAAGACAGGTGAAAACGGGCGGATGACGGTCGGTCGGGTTCTGCTCGACCGCAGGCGGGACGGGCTTTATATTTTCCGCGAGCAGCGAAACTTGCCGCAGCTTCGCATCGAGCCTCACGGCCAGTCCGTTTGGGATGATCGTTTCCTGGTGAAAAACGGAACGGACTTTCCAATCGATGTCCTGGCGGACAGGGCGGGTGACGCTGCTCGGGTCGTAGAACTCTTTCATTCGACACCTGCCGGGGTGGCGAAACCGGTAATGGCGGGTCTGCCGCAAATTGCCGGAGCGGGCGAAGGGCGAGTCTCGATGCCAGAGGTCACCATCACGCCTAGGTTTGCGCCTTTCGATCTTTTTCTTCCGCGTTTCGACCTTGAGTTGGCGAATGCAATTGCCAATTTATTCGGTCGCCCGGCTTATCCACAGCCCCCGGTTTAAATCCGGCCTCTTTTTCGTGAATTGCCTTGGAATAGTTTTTACACCAAAACGCATCAGAAAATGCGCTTTGCCTTGGCAACGGCATATGTCGTCCTTATGTTAGGGGCACATAATGGCGGGCAGCAGATATGTCCGTGTGAGTTCGGGGAGTTCGATGAACCCAAATTTCAGAAATTTCGCCTTGTGGGCCGTGATCGCCCTCTTGCTGATCGCGCTGTTCAGCATGTTCCAGACGTCGCCGACGCAAACGGGTTCGCGGGAGATTCCGTATTCCCAGTTTATTCGCGACGTGGATTCCGGGCGAGTTCGCGACGTGACCGTCACCGGTAACCGGGTTCTTGGAACCTATACCGAAAACGGCACGGCCTTTCAGACCTATTCCCCCGTTATCGACGACAGCCTGATGGAGCGCTTGCAGAGCAAGAACGTCACCATCGTGGCGCGTCCCGAAAGCGATGGATCCTCCGGTTTCCTGAGCTATCTCGGCACGCTTCTGCCAATGTTCCTCATTCTCGGTGTCTGGCTGTTCTTCATGCGTCAGATGCAGGGTGGTTCGCGCGGCGCGATGGGCTTTGGCAAGTCCAAGGCCAAGCTTCTGACGGAAGCGCATGGTCGCGTAACGTTTGACGACGTTGCCGGTGTGGACGAAGCCAAGCAGGATCTTGAGGAAATCGTTGAATTCCTGCGTGACCCGCAGAAGTTCCAGCGCCTCGGCGGCAAGATTCCGCGCGGCGTGCTGCTTGTTGGTCCTCCGGGTACCGGTAAGACGCTTCTCGCGCGCTCCGTAGCAGGCGAAGCCAATGTGCCGTTCTTCACGATTTCCGGTTCGGACTTCGTGGAAATGTTCGTCGGCGTCGGCGCAAGCCGCGTGCGTGACATGTTCGAGCAGGCCAAGAAGAATGCGCCTTGCATCATCTTCATCGACGAAATCGACGCCGTCGGTCGCCATCGCGGTGCCGGTCTCGGCGGCGGTAACGACGAGCGCGAACAGACGCTGAACCAGCTGCTGGTCGAAATGGACGGTTTCGAGGCGAATGAAGGCATCATCCTCATCGCCGCCACCAACCGTCCCGACGTTCTCGACCCGGCACTTCTGCGTCCCGGCCGTTTTGACCGTCAGGTCGTTGTGCCCAACCCGGACATCGTCGGCCGTGAGCGTATCCTCAAGGTGCATATCCGCAACGTGCCGCTCGCTCCGAATGTCGATCTCAAGGTTCTGGCTCGCGGTACCCCCGGTTTCTCGGGTGCCGATCTGATGAACCTCGTCAACGAAGCTGCCCTCATGGCCGCCCGCCGCAACAAGCGCGTGGTCACCATGCAGGAATTCGAAGACGCCAAGGACAAGATCATGATGGGTGCGGAGCGCCGCTCTTCCGCCATGACCGAGGCCGAAAAGAAGCTGACCGCCTATCACGAAGCCGGTCATGCCATCACCGCACTGAAGGTTGCCGTGGCCGATCCGTTGCACAAGGCAACGATCATCCCGCGCGGCCGTGCACTCGGCATGGTGATGCAGCTGCCGGAAGGCGACCGCTATTCCATGAGCTACAAGTGGATGGTGTCGCGCCTTGTGATCATGATGGGTGGCCGCGTTGCCGAGGAACTGACCTTCGGTAAGGAAAACATTACCTCGGGTGCGTCGTCTGATATCGAGCAGGCCACCAAGCTTGCCCGCGCCATGGTCACGCAATGGGGCTTTTCCGATGCGCTCGGCCAGGTCTCCTATGGTGAAAACCAGCAGGAAGTTTTCCTCGGCCATTCGGTCTCGCAGTCGAAGAATGTTTCCGAGGCGACGGCGCAGACCATCGATACGGAAGTTCGCCGCCTGATCGACGAGGCCTACAGCGAGGCGCGCCGCATTCTGACGGAAAACCACGATGGTTTCGTTGCGATTGCCGAGGGTCTGCTTGAATATGAGACCCTGACGGGTGACGAGATCAAGGCCCTGCTGAGGGGTGAGAAGCCCGCCCGCGATCTAGGCGACGATTCTCCGGGCAGTCGTGGTTCGGCGGTGCCGAAAGCCGGCGCCAAGAAGGACGGTCCCAGTGAAGTGAAGGGTGACGGCGAAGCAAAGGGCGACGGCGAGGCCGAGGGCGGCATGGAGCCGCAGCCGCATTGATCGACCGCGCATGTTAGAAATTGTAAAAGGCCATCCGAGTTTCCGGGTGGCCTTTTCATTTTGGTAACAAGATATAAGCCATTTTTGCGGTAATTTACGTGCTGTTTATCGTGGTTTGTGGCATCTAGCCAAAAACGCTTCCGGCTGTTTTCAGCTTATGCCGGAATGCCCGAGAGATTTGGAGTTCAAATGGCACGCCGTTATTTCGGAACCGATGGTATCCGCGGACAATCGAACGTCTTCCCCATGACGCCTGATCTGGCGATGCGGGTGGGCATTGCCGTCGGGACGATTTTCCGCCGCGGCCATCACCGCCATCGCGTCGTCATCGGCAAGGATACGCGGCTTTCCGGCTATATGCTGGAAAACGCCTTGGTTGCCGGCTTCACCGCAGCCGGCCTTGATGTCTTCCTGCTTGGCCCCATCCCGACGCCAGCCGTTGCCATGCTGACCCGCTCGCTGCGCGCCGATATCGGCGTCATGATCTCGGCCTCGCACAACCCATTTTCCGATAACGGCATCAAGCTTTTTGGCCCCGATGGCTACAAGCTCTCTGACGAGCTGGAACTGGAGATCGAGGATCTTCTCGACAAGGATATTTATGCCCAGCTGGCCAAGCCGGCCGAAATCGGCCGCGCCAAACGCGTTGATGGCGACATCTACCGTTATATCGAATTCGTCAAACGCACCCTGCCGCGCGACGTGACGCTGAGCGGGCTCAGGATCGCCATCGACTGTGCCAATGGTGCCGCCTACAAGGTGGCGCCCGCGGCGCTCTGGGAACTGGGTGCGGAAGTCGTCACCATCGGCAATGAGCCGAACGGCATCAACATCAACCTCGAATGTGGTTCCACCCACCCGGAAGCCCTGCAGAAAAAAGTACATGAAGTAAGGGCCGATATCGGCATCGCACTCGATGGCGATGCGGATCGTGTCATCATCGTTGATGAGCGCGGTGAGATCGTTGACGGTGACCAGCTGATGGCTGTCATCGCCGATAGCTGGGCCGATGACAACACGCTGCGCGGCGGCGGCATCGTCGCGACCATTATGTCCAACCTTGGCCTGGAGCGGTTCCTTGGCGACAAGGGTCTCACCCTTGCCCGCACCAAGGTTGGTGACCGTTATGTGGTCGAGCATATGCGTAACCACAATTTCAACGTCGGCGGCGAGCAGTCCGGCCATATCGTGCTCTCGGATTACGGCACGACGGGCGATGGCCTCGTTGCGGCTTTGCAGGTTCTCGCCAAGGTCAAGCGCTCCGGCCTTACGGTCAGCGAAGTCTGCCGCAAGTTCGAGCCCGTGCCGCAGCTTCTGAAGAATGTGCGTATCTCCGGCGGCAAGCCGCTGGAAAACCCGGTCGTGTTGCAAGCAATCGCCGATGCGGAAAGCGCGCTGGCCAACAATGGTCGCCTCGTCATCCGCCCTTCCGGCACGGAGCCGTTGATCCGCGTCATGGCGGAGGGCGACGACAGCGCGAAGGTGGAAAAGATCGTCAACGATCTGGTCGGCGTCATCTCCAGCGCTCGCTCGGCCGCGTGAATTATCGCGACAGTAACGAAAGACAAAAGCCGGCCTTCAGCCGGCTTTTTCTTTGAGTGTTTGCTAATAAATATAGTGAATGAGCGTGGTTAATCGGGACTTAACCATTTTACGTCAATCTTCACGACTGAACAGTTCACTGGCATCTGCTGCCGAAAACGCACGTGCCTCTTCTGGAGTGGAAGTCATGAAAAACGCCCTGGCCGGATTTCTGGCCGTCCTGCTGACCGGCACCAGCGCGATCGCTGCCGATCTTTATCAAGCCGAGCCCGCACCGGCGTATGTCGATCCACCCGAGGTTACTGTTACCCAGGCGAGCGGCTGGTATCTGCGCGGCGACGTCGGTTATTCCTTCAACAAGCTGCGCGGTGCTCACTATTATCAAGGTGGCCCGGGTGGTTATTTGCAGGATTTCGAGACTGCAAAAATCAAGGATAGCTATAACATTGGCGCTGGCGTCGGTTATCAGTTCAATAATTATTTCCGCAGTGATCTGACCTTCGACTACATGGGAAAATCCGATTTCCGTGGCTCCACCCGTGGATTCTGTGGCAATGGCGCGCCCTGCGTTTCCACCGATCTGGCCGCGTTGCGCGCCTACACACTGATGGCGAATGCTTATGTCGATCTCGGCACCTATGGTCGCGTCACGCCTTATGTCGGTGGCGGCGTTGGTGCGTCCTACGTGAAGTGGGACAAGCTTCGTAACACCTCCTGCGCAACGGACGGCTCCGGCTATTGCGATGAGACGACCGAACACGGCGGTCGTGGTAAGTGGCGCTTCGCTTACGCCCTGATGGCCGGCGCCTCCATTGACGTTACCTGTAACCTCAAGGCTGATATCGGTTACCGCTTCCGCCACATCAACAAGGGCGACATGTTCGCTTACGAGAACAACGGTGGCCCCGGTCGTGATAAGGGCCTCTATTCGCACGAAGTACGTCTCGGCGGCCGTTATGTCTTCAACGGTTGTGATACCGCGCAATACATGCCGCCTGCCGATATTCCGCTGCAGCCTGCCGTTTATAAATAAACGTCACGCACCGCTGGTAGTTTCAGACCGTTCGCATCCTTCGGGTTGCGGGCGGTTTTGTTTTACCGGCATCTGACGCCGCGCATGACGCATATGGACCAAGATTCTTCTGCGCAGCGACATATTCCGCTTGACTGGGATCGGCGAGAGGAATAGCAACGGCGTCAGGACACTCCACCCTAACGTGGAGCGCCTATCTGGAAGGGTAGTCAAATGACAGATATAGTGAAGCCGGACCTCCGTCCGGGCAATACGCATTTTTCTTCTGGTCCCTGCTCGAAGCGTCCCGGTTGGTCGCTAGATGCTCTCTCCGATGCACCGCTCGGTCGCTCGCATCGCGCCAAGGTTGGCAAAGCCAAGCTGAAGCAGGCCATCGATCTCACCCGTGAAATCCTGAATGTTCCCGCCGATTATCGCATCGGCATCGTTCCCGCATCCGACACCGGCGCCGTTGAAATGGCGCTTTGGTCGCTGCTCGGCGAACGTGGCGTCGATATGCTCGCCTGGGAAAGCTTCGGCGCCGGCTGGGTTACAGACGTCGTAAAGCAGCTGAAGCTGAAGGACGTCCGCAAGTTCGAGGCCGATTACGGCTTGCTGCCGAACCTTGCCGAAGTCGATTTTGACCGCGACGTCGTTTTCACCTGGAATGGCACGACCTCGGGCGTCCGTGTTCCCAACGCCGATTTCATTCCCGCCGACCGCAAGGGCCTGACCATCTGCGACGCCACCTCGGCTGCTTTCGCACAGGACATGGACTTTGCGAAACTCGACGTTGTCACCTTCTCCTGGCAGAAGGTTCTGGGCGGCGAGGGCGGCCATGGCGTCATCATCCTGTCGCCGCGCGCCGTTGAGCGTCTGCTCAGCTACGCACCGGCATGGCCGCTGCCGAAAATCTTCCGTATGGTTTCCGGCGGCAAGCTGATCGAAGGCATCTTCACCGGCGAGACCATCAACACGCCGTCCATGCTTTGCGTTGAGGACTATATCGACGCGCTGCTTTGGGCGAAGAACCTCGGTGGCCTGAAGGCGCTGATCGGCCGTGCCGATGCCAACGCCAAGGTTATCTACGACTTCATCGAGAAGAACGACTGGATCGCCAATCTGGCCGTGAAGCCGGAAACCCGCTCCAACACCTCCGTCTGCCTGAAGATCGTCGATCCCGAGGTGCAGGCGCTGGATGCAGCCGCGCAGGCTGATTTCGCCAAGGGCCTTGTCGCCCTGCTCGAAAAGGAAAATGTCGCCCTCGATATCGGAGCTTACCGTGACGCACCCTCCGGTCTGCGCATCTGGGCCGGCGCGACCATCGAGACGGCGGATATGGAAGCCGTCATGCCATGGCTCGCCTGGGCGTATGAGACGCAGAAGGCAACGCTTTCCAAGGCCGCGGCCTGATTTTGATACCGGCCCTGCCATCATGCAGGGCCGCGCATTCCCCATTCGCACATTTCCATCCCTTCCTCCAAGGAGCCCGTGAACCATGGCACCTCGCGTACTCGTATCCGACGAACTGTCGGAAACCGCCGTCCAGATTTTCCGTGATCGTGGCGTTGAAGTTGATTTCCAGCCGAAGCTCGGCAAGGACAAGGACAAGCTGGCCGAAATCATTGGCAATTACGATGGCTTGGCCATCCGCTCTGCCACCAAGGCAACCGAAAAGCTGATCGAAGCAGCGACCAATCTGAAGGTCATCGGCCGCGCCGGCATCGGCGTCGACAATGTTGACATCCCGGCTGCCTCGCGCCGCGGTATCATCGTCATGAACACGCCTTTCGGCAACTCCATCACAACGGCAGAACACGCGATTGCGCTGATGTTCGCAGTTGCCCGCCAGCTTCCGGCAGCCGACAGCTCCACGCAGGCCGGCAAGTGGGAAAAGTCGAAATTCATGGGTGTCGAAATCACCGGCAAGACGCTCGGCGTCATCGGTGCGGGTAACATCGGTTCCATCGTCTGCTCGCGTGCACTTGGTCTCAAGATGCATGTTCTTGCCTATGACCCCTTCCTCTCGCCGGAGCGAGCGCAGGAAATGGGCGTCACCAAGGTTGAGCTGGACGAATTGCTGGCCCAGGCCGATTTCATCACCCTGCATGTTCCGATGACCGACAAGACACGCGGCATCCTGAATGCCGAGAATCTGGCCAAGACCAAGAAAGGCGTGCGTATCGTCAACTGCGCCCGTGGTGGTCTGGTGGATGAGGCAGCCCTTGCCGAAGCCATCAAGTCCGGCCATGTCGCCGGCGCCGGTTTTGACGTTTTCGAAGTCGAGCCCGCCACCGAGAGCCCGCTTTTCGGCCTTCCGAACGTTGTCTGCACGCCGCATCTTGGCGCTTCGACCACGGAAGCACAGGAAAACGTTGCCCTGCAGGTTGCCGAGCAGATGTCGGATTATCTCGTCAAGGGTGCCGTCTCCAACGCCATCAACATGCCGTCGATCACGGCTGAAGAAGCGCCGCGTCTGAAGCCGTTCATCCGTCTCGCGGATGTTCTTGGGTCTTTCGTTGGCCAGGTGCAGGAAAGCGCCACCAAGGAAATCGAAATCCTTTATGACGGTGCAACCGCCAACATGAACACGAAGGCGTTGACCAGTGCATTGCTGGCCGGCCTCATCCGCAGCCAGGTTGCCGATGTGAACATGGTTTCGGCCCCGGTCATGATCAAGGAGAAAGGCATCATCCTTTCCGAGGTGAAGCGTGACAAGACCGGCGTTTACGACGGCTACATCAAGCTGACGGTGAAGACGGAAAACCAGATCCGCTCGGTTGCCGGCACGGTGTTCTCGGATGGCAAGCCGCGCTTCATCCAGATCAAGAACATCAATATGGATGCCGATGTCGGATCGCACATGATCTACATCACCAATACGGACGTTCCCGGCATGATCGGCTTCATGGGTACCACGCTCGGCGAGGCTGGCGTCAACATCGCCAACTTCCAGCTCGGACGTGAAAAGGAAGCTGGCGACGCCATCGCGCTGCTTTATGTTGACGGCCCGGTTTCCGAAGAGGTGCTGGACAAGCTGCGCGCCAACCCGGCCATCCGCCAGGTCAAGCCGCTGACGTTTAACGTCGACTGATCTATCGTTCCTCCCAAGGGGACAATAGGAACCGGTGCAGGGGAAACCCTGTGCCGGTTTTTGCTTTCCAGTTGTCATTGTTGCGGCTTTTGCTATCTGGATCGCGCTTTGGTTGCATATCACAAAAAATTTAAGCCGAGTGGTCTAAAAATGATGATCGTGAGTTGCTATATCGGCTTGCGAGATGCCGCTCATGGGAGGGTGGCCAACAGGAGATAACGATGTTTGCTGCCTTTCGGCGCTTCAAGGGTTTGTTCGCAGTCGCCGCGCTTGGTATCGCGGTGTCTTTTGTGGCGGTTGATATGGCAGAGGCACGTCGCGCCAGCGGCGGTTTCGGAAGCCGTGGCACGCGGACCTATTCCGCTCCGCCTTCGACCAGCACTGCGCCCGGCCAGACTGCGCCGATCAACCGCAGCATGACACCCAATACCAATCAGGCGGCACCGAGCGCTGCTCAGCCGGCACGTCCCGGCGCACAGGCGCCGCAGCAAAATCGTGGCCTTTTCGGCGGCATGATGGGTGGTTTGATGGGCGGCCTGCTGATGGGCGGTCTGTTCGGCATGTTGCTGGGTGGCGGTTTTGGTGGCATGGCCGGTTTCTTCGGCATGCTGCTGCAGGTGGCCCTTATCGGTCTTCTTGTCATGTTCGCGATGCGCTTCTTCGCTTCGCGCCGTCAGGGGCAACCGGCCTATGGCTCGGCAGGCGGCTCGCAGCGCACGGACAATTCCGGTTCCTCCTTTAACGGTGGCTCACAGGCGGGTCCTCCCGCATCCTCATTCAAGATTCCGAAGATCGGCGCGCTTGCGGGTGCTGCGGGCGGCGCAGCTGCGGCCACGGCCAAGCCGGTGACGCATGCCAATGCCGTGTCCGAAGGCGATGAAATCGGTATTACCCAGGGTGACCTCGAAACCTTCCAGAAAATGCTGGAAGACGTCCAGTCTGCCTATGCCGCCGAGGACTACGGCACGTTGCGCAAGCTGACGACGCCCGAAGCCATGTCTTACCTCGCCGAAGAACTAAGCGACAATGCCACCAGTGGCGTGAAAAACGACGTCCGTGATGTGACGCTGTTGCAGGGCGATGTCGCCGAAGCCTGGCACGAAGAGGGCCAGGACTATGCAACGGTGGCCATGCGTTACTCCGCCATCGACATCATGCGCGATCGTACCTCGGGCAAGGTTATCGAGGGTGACGAGCACAAGCCTTCCGAAGCGGTGGAAATGTGGACCTTCGTGCGCCGTGGCGGCAACGACAATTGGCAGGTAGCCGCCATTCAGGCCGCCGCCTGAGGAATCACCCGCTTTGTTAGAGTTTGAGCAGCCCGGAGCTTGATTGCTTCGGGCTTTTTCCTGCCGGGCCGGTTCCCTCGATCGACAAGAACGCTCGACAAAATTTTACCAATGACATCTCGGCTCGCGATTGCCCCGGCTTTTCGCTTCGCACTGCTATGCAAGGCTTTACAGCCTCCAAGCTGAGGCATATCACCCACGCATGGCTGATTCCTTCACGGAATCGCCTTTTTTCATTCATCGGGCATTCAGTCCCCGCGTCCTAACCACGGTCTGTACACGTCAATGTGACTTTTTGCGCCGGTTCTAAACCGCTTTGGAAAGGGAACCTCAGGCGCAAAACAGCGTTGACAATCCAATTCCCGGCCCGCCTCCCGCAAGCCGGGCTGGGTGGCTGGGCAATGCTGGCCCTGCGAGAACGGAGAGCTATCGAGATGAAACGCTTTGACCTGATCGACGGGATGCGTGGTTACTTCCTCGTTTTCATGCTGATCAACCATCTGGTGTTTGCCGGCGGCTTCTGGCTGGTGGAAATCAATCACCGGCAGTTTGCCTTTGTCGAGGACGCGCAGGGCTTTGTGTTCCTATCCGGTCTTCTGATCGGCATGGTCTATGCGCGCAAGATGATGAAATATGGCTATGACGCCGGCAAGCAGATGATCTGGAACAGGGCGATGGAGCTCTATCGTTATGCGATGGGCCTCGTTATTGCCGTGCTCTTCTTCCGCATGGTCATCCCGCATGCACCCTATATCTGGTACAACTGGCTTGGCATGACGTCGTTTGACGACCCGCTGCGTCTCGCAGCTATTGCGACATTCCTCTTCCAGCCGACCTTCATGGATATTCTGCCGCAATATATCGTCTACATGCTGTTTGCGCCGATCCTTGTTAAGCTCTGCCTCGACGGCAAGTGGGCCTATGTCATGGCAGGTTCCCTGCTGGTCTGGATGGCCGGTCAGCTCGGCCTGCAGCAGATAGTCACCACCCCGCTCAACGAGCTCGTCAAGGGTGCGGACGAGCAGGGCATCCGTGTCAGCTTTAACCTGCTTGGCTGGCAGCTGGTGTTTTATTCAGCGCTGGTGATGGGCGCGATGACGGCGCAGAACCGCATTCCGTGGAAGGCGATCTTCTCGCCGCAACGTACGTGGCTGCCAAAGGCCGCGCTGCTTATCTGCCTGTTCTTCATGCCGCTGCGCATCGCCACGGCGTGGGGCCTGATGCCTGAATTCATGATGGGCAAGTTCTCCACCATGGAAATCCGCGCCGATTTCGGCCCGGTCTACCTCATCAACTTCCTTGCTGTCGGTGTCGGCCTGACCTGGCTGGTGATCGCCGGTCCGATGCATCACCGTCCGATCGTGCGCTCGATCGCAGAAGGCGTGATCTGGGTGCTGTCGCTGAAGTTCCTGCAATTGCTTGGCCGCCATTCGCTCCAGGTCTATGTCTGGCATGTGGCTATCGTCTATGCCGTCTATTATCTGGATGGCCGCACGGCGGAACTTTCGCAGCTGAACAAGACATTGATCGCCTTCACGGCTATCGGTCTATTGGCTTTGCCAGCCCTGTGGCGGGAACGCGACAAGTGGTTCGGCAGCAGCGGCCAGAAGACGGCCGGTGCCTGAAGGCCTGCCATAATCCGAATCTGGTGGCTTTACGGGGCGGTTTTCCGCCCCGTACTTGCGCGCGCGGCCATTCCTTTCTATATGCAGCCCTTAAATCCGCAGGATGGCGAGGCAAGACGGCCTGATTGATGGCCAGTGTCCCCGCGTGGCGGATGACCGACAGGCGGCGGGGCCTTTACCCCC
The DNA here is from genome assembly GCF_042885035.1 of Agrobacterium sp. NPDC058088. Taxonomy (NCBI): domain Bacteria; kingdom Pseudomonadati; phylum Pseudomonadota; class Alphaproteobacteria; order Hyphomicrobiales; family Rhizobiaceae; genus Agrobacterium; species Agrobacterium sp. NPDC058088. The sequence goes on from NZ_JBHVSU010000004.1 coordinate 228,395, forward strand.
GTTATGACTGACGATGGGAAAAAACGTGAATACGCTCGATTTTGACAAGAGGCCGGAAGATACCCGGATCGTTGTCGCCATGTCCGGTGGCGTCGATTCTTCAGTGGTGGCCGGTATCCTCAAGCGCGAGGGCTATGATGTCCTCGGCATTACGCTTCAGCTTTACGACCATGGTGCTGCCGTGCACCGCGCCGGCTCCTGCTGCGCTGGGCAGGATATCGACGATGCGCGCAGGGTCTGTGAAACGCTCGGCATTCCGCATTATGTGCTGGATTACGAAGCGCGGTTCCGCGAAACCGTCATCAACCCCTTTGCCGAAGCCTATGCGATGGGCGAAACGCCGATCCCCTGTGTTGCCTGTAACCAGACCGTAAAATTCGCCGATCTGCTCGCCACCGCCCAGGAACTGGGTGCCGATGCACTGGCGACCGGTCATTACATCCGATCGCGCCCCAATCCCGTTGCCGGCCAGCCGGGGCGGCGTGCGCTTTACCGCCCGATCGACAGTGATCGTGACCAGAGCTGGTTCCTGTTCGCCACGACGCAGGAGCAGATCGACTACCTGCGCTTCCCGCTCGGTGGCCTCTCCAAGGCCGAAACGCGGGCGCTGGCGGAAGAGATGGGGCTGGTGGTCGCCAAGAAGGCCGACAGCCAGGACATCTGTTTCGTGCCGCAGGGCAAATATACCGATATCATCAACAAGCTGAAGCCGAATGCGGCTCTGGCAGGTGATATCGTGCATCTCGATGGCCGCGTGCTCGGCCGCCACGATGGCATCGTACATTATACCATCGGCCAGCGCCGCGGCATCGGCGTTGCGACAGGCGAGCCGCTTTACGTCGTACATCTCGATGCGCGCGGCCGCCGGGTCATTGTTGGCCCACGTGAGGCGCTGGAAACCCGCCGCGTCTATCTGCGTGACATGAACTGGCTGGGTGACGGCGAACTGGCCGTCGACGCCGGGCAGGGCTTCGCCTGTTTCGCAAAGGTACGCTCCACCCGTCCGCCGACGGAAGCTGTGCTGCATGCGGATGAAAACGGCATCTATGTGGATCTGATGACCGGTGAGGCGGGCGTCGCCCCCGGCCAGGCCTGCGTGCTCTATTCTGCGCCGGGAGCGGACGCCCGCGTCTACGGCGGTGGCTTCATCGACCGCTCGGAACGCTCGGCTGATGCCGAGGCATCGCTGAAGGCGCTTCTGGAAAAGCCGGTTGCCGCCTGAAACAATTCGCTTTTTGCAGCGATGCGGAAAGCGAATTTTTTGCGCATCTTGCGCTTGACACTTTGGGGAGCGGCACCTTATAAGCCGCTCATCCTGATGGAGCGAGCCAGTCACATGACTGTCACGTTTCCCCTGTGGCGGGGTAGCTCAGGTGGTTAGAGCAGCGGAATCATAATCCGCGTGTCGGGGGTTCAAGTCCCTCTCCCGCTACCACAACACAGCCGACGACTTTGGCTGTATGATTTGACTCTCCGTACTTTGTCACCACTGACTGGAACCTCTGTGAACATGTGGGAACGGTCGATCAAGGCTTGTAAATCGTGGGCTTTCGGAAACGTTACGTCCGCACAGCCTTTAAATTCCGACCGCTGATCCGCAAAGGTTTTGCTATTCTCGAAGTCGCAAGCAGCCTAAAAAAGACCGCTTGCCCCAGATTTCACAGCCTGTTCCGCCTGCGGCGACGCGTCTGGATGTTGTTCCTGCATCGTCTCTTCGCTGTCTCCGATGATGTGTAAGCCGTCGGAGGGGCCAGTGCCCGGTTTGAACGCTTCGGTGATGGCATCCGGATCATCCGGCTGCGCCTTCATGCCGGTTTTGCGGTTGACGGCGACGAAGGTCATACCTTGGGGAACATGGAATTGCTCTGCAGGCATCAACTTCGATGCGGGCTCCATGAATTTTGCAAAAATTGGTGCTGCAAGCGTCCCACCCGTCACGGTACGACCGAGCGAGGCTGGAGTGTCGAAACCGATGTAAACGCCTGCTACCAGGTTCGGTGTGAAGCCCACGAACCAGACATCCTTGGAGTCGTTGGAGGTCCCTGTTTTGCCGGCAACCGGCCGATCGGAGATGTGGATTGTTCCCGCTGCGGTACCCCGTTGGACCACGCCTTCCATCATCGTCGTTATCTGGTAGGCCGTCATTGGATCGAGAACTTGCTCGCGGTTGTCAACCAGCGTCGGCTCTTTCTGATGTTCCCATTTGCCTGCATTGCATTCGTTGCAGACGCGATCATCGTGGCGGAAGATTGTCTTGCCATATCTGTCCTGAACCCGGTCGATTAGCGTCGGCTTGATCTGTTTACCGCCATCCGCAATCACGGCGTAAGCCGAAACGAGACGCATGACGGTGGTTTCTCCGGCACCGAGGGCCATGGGAAGATAAGTGGGCATCTTGTCATAGATGCCGAAGCGTTCCGCATATTGCGCGACCAGATCCATGCCCATGTCCTGGGCCAGACGCACGGTCATTTGGTTTCGCGAATGCTCGATCCCGAAGCGCAAAGTCGATGGTCCGTTGCTGCCCTCATTGCCGTAGTTGTCGGGAGACCAGACCTCTCCGCCATTGGCAATTGAGATCGGGGCGTCAAGGATGACAGAAGCTGGAGTATAGCCGCTGTCGAGAGCCGCGGCATAAACGAACGGCTTGAAGGACGAGCCGGGCTGCCGCATGGCCTGAGTTGCACGGTTAAACTTTGAAAGCGCGTGAGAAAATCCGCCCGTCAGCGCCAGAACGCGTCCTGTCTTAGGATCCATAGCAACGAAACCGCCTTGCAACCTCGGCGCCTGGCGCAACAGGAAATTATGCGAGTTCGTGGAAACGCGTTCAACATAGACGACGTCGCCGCGCTTCAGAACCGCATTTGGCGATTTTGCGGTTTTGTTGTTGTCGGCGTCATGAAAGGCCCACTTCATATCGGCGGCGGAAATTGTTCCGGTCTGGCGATCGCCGGAGGGCGGACCCGTTCTGTCCGTTTCTGGGCGAAGGCCTATTTCGACAGATTGGGGTGAAACATCGAGAACGACTGCCAGCGTCCACTCAGGAACGTCATTCAAATCGGGGACCTTGCCAGTTGAAACGAGTTTCAGGAGGCTGGAGCCCCAATCACCCGAGACATCAACTGTGGCCAGTATCCCGTGAAACCCTCTGCGCTGGTCAAATTCGACGAGCCCTTTCTGCAAGGCCTTGCGCGCAAGGTTCTGCAGGTCCGGGACTATCGATGTACGGACAGAAAGGCCGCCTTCATAAAGCTCCTTTTCTCCAAACTGGTCTATTAGCTGCCGGCGAACTTCGTCAGAAAAATAATCTGCAGCGATAATGTCATGGTCGCCGCCGCCCGTCTTCACATCGAGAGGCTTGGCTTTTTCGACCTCGGCCTCGTCGTTGGTGATGTAGCCGTTTTCGGCCATGCGATCGATAACCCAGTTGCGGCGAACCAGCGCGGCTTGAGTGTGTCGGTAAGGGTCGTAATTGTAAGGCGCCTTGGGAAGCGCGGCGAGGTAAGCCGCCTCCGCCACCGTCAGCTCGGTGACGGGCTTGCCGTAATAGGCGAGCGCCGCACTTGCCACGCCGAAGGCGCGCATGCCGAAGGGAATCTGATTGAGGTAAAGCTCGAGAATTTTATCCTTCGAATAAGTCTGCTCGATACGAAGGGTTAGAATTGCTTCCCTCACTTTCCGGTTGAAAGTCTGGTCTTTGGAAAGGAAAAAGTTCTTGGCGACCTGCTGTGTAATGGTCGATGCGCCTCTTAGCGGACGACCGGAGCCGAAATTTTCCACGTCTTTCAGAATGGCTCGACCTATTCCTGCAACGTCGATGCCGGCGTGACTGTAGAAATTCTTGTCCTCCGCGGAGATGAAGGCCTCCTTGACGCGATCCGGAATCGATTGGATCGGTAGGAAAAGTCGTCTTTCATGCGCAAACTCCGTGAGCAGGGATCCATCGTCAGCGTGGACCCGAGACTCGACGGGAGGTTCATACGAACTCAAGACTTCGTGGTTTGGAAGATCCTGGTTCAACGCAACAAGATAAATCCCACCCGCGATAGCGACGGTGAAAAACAGCAGACAGCTCAGCGACAACAAATGTTTAATCAAGCTGATCATATTGGATTGGCCATATTAACAACCTGGAAGACGAACGAGTGAAAACCAGATCGATCAGAGAAACATAAAGGCGACCAAGATGTGGCAGGGTATCAAGCCCTTGCAATTGAGTTTGGTCACCGTTCGAAAATGCGCGTAAGGGCTGCCCTGCCAACGCTGTGGTGGTGACGTCCCGGTGCCTGGCGAAGTGTCACAAGGTGCCCATGCCACCATCGATCATGATCTCGCTGCCGACCGTGTAGGCGGCTTCGTCGGATGCCAGGAATACCACTGCCTTCGCAATTTCGGACGGTTCACCAAAGCGGCCGGCCGGGACAAGATTTTGAATGCTTTCGGCGACGTTCTTCAGGTCAGTTTCGGTGAAACCAAGCTTGCCATAAAGCGGCGTAGAAATGGGGCCTGGGCTCACTGCATTCAGCCGGATGCCGCGCGCGATCAGTTCGCCGGACAATGTGCGGATGAATGACTGCAGCGCCGCTTTCGAGGCGGCGTAGACACTCGAGTTAGGCATGCCGATATGGGCATTGACCGAGGTGTTCAGTACGATCGAAGCCGGATTGGCCAGTATCGGCAGCAGTGCCTGCAGCAAAAAATACGGGCCTTTCACATTGATGTCGAAGACCCTGTCAAAGCCTTCTTCGTCCCATGCTTCCAAAGGCTTGAGAAGGGCAATGCCTGCGTTGATGAAGACGACGTCCAGGCCCCCGAATGCCTCCCTGATCGTTTCAGCGACGACCTTCTGGCCATCCACGTCGGCAGCGTCTGCCTTGATGACCAATACATTGGGGCCGAGCTCCCGCCGTGCAGCGTCCAGCGTCTCGGGGTTTGTTCCCGTGACTGCTACCCGTGCACCCTCACTGATAAATTGACGTGCTGTCTCAAGTCCGATGCCGCTGGTGCCACCGGTGATGAGCGCCCGCTTGTTTTTCAGCCTATCCATGATCCGAATTCCTTCTTGTTGTGTGGGTTTTCGTAAGTGCGAATGTGGCGCAAGCAAGCTGTTCGTACTACTGTGCCAATGGCGGACGTACCTTTCGGAAAGACCGAACAATGAAACTGGATGGCATTGCGAGTTTCGTGGCTGTCGCCGAAGAGGGCTCGATCAGCGGTGCGGCACGCACGCTCGGACTTTCAAAATCGGTCGTGAGCGAACGACTTGCGGAATTGGAACGAAGCCTCGGCGCTACTCTACTCCACCGTACGACACGCCGCGTTTCGGTGACGGAAGATGGCACTGCCTTTCTCGAACGCGCCAAGCGCATCCTGCGAGAGGTCTCTGAGGCAGCGGCGGACTTGTCCGAGCGGCGTGGAACGCTGGGCGGTCCAATGCGAATTGCTGCGCCTGTCACATTCGGCCGGATGCACCTCGGACCGGCTCTGTATCCGTTCATTGCTGCCAATCCCGATATCGAGATGTCGCTAGAACTCGACGATCGGCGCGTCGATGTTGCATCAGACGTTTACGATGGCGTCGTGCGCCATGGGGCGATTGACGATTCGAGACTGATGGTCTGGCGTTTGGCACCAAGCCGCCGTGTCTTGGTGGCCTCCGAAGCCTATCTGGCGGTCAACGGGATACCTGCAACAACGACGGAACTCGCCGCCCATAAGGGTTTGTTCTACACGAACCGAGGTGTTGCGGATTGGCGTTTCCTTACGCCTGGAGGCATTGAAATCGTTCGTGCTCGCATTGGATTGAGAGTGAACAACGGTGACATGCTGAGAGATGCGGCAATCGCCGGTCTCGGTATTGCACTCCTTCCGCTCTTTATCGCAGGACCGGACATTCGCGATGGGAAGCTCACGATCGTTGATGTCGGCGTTCGGCCGGACGCGGAATTCGTCTTTCTCGCGCACCCCGAGGGCCGCCGTCCTTCGGCAAAATTGCGCGCACTTGCGGCACACCTGAAAGCGTCGTTTGGCGACCCGCCCTATTGGGAGGACGGCGTGGGTTGAGGGGCCGCACCATGATGGCCCTGTGCGCCTCTGTGGCGACCGCTGCCTCAGTCCGCCTCTCTCGTCACCCGAGGACGCTCGATAAGGATCAAGCTAACCACCAAGCCTGGCCGTAGACTTGCGTGGGATCAACGTTGGAGCAGACACGAGGATCTGGTTGTCCCGTTGGGCGGTCGTATGTGTGAGCAAGTCGATGGCGTTGGCGGCAATCTGATCAAAAGGGACGCGCAGGGTCGTCAGTGGTGTTGGCAGATGGCTGACGATGGGAATATCGTTGTAGCCGACCAGAGAGACGTCATCGGGCACCGAAATTCCCATCTTGCTCAATGCAGAGAGAGCGCCAATCGCCGTATTGTCGTTGACTGCAAAAATTGCGGTCGGCCGCGATCCAAGTCCCATTAGCTTTTCGACGGCTTCCGCACCGGACTGAATACCGAATGTCGATGGGACGATCAGTTGCGGATCAATCGCGATGGCTGCCTCCTTAAGGGCGTGTCGGTATCCATCAACGCGTCCGGTTGCGCTGGATGCATAATCTGGTCCGGCAATCACGCCTATCCGCTTGTGTCCCAAATCCAGCAGATGGCGGGTCGCGAGATAGCCACCGAGGCGATCATCGCCGACCGCCGACAGGCTGTGACCATCCGTCCTGAGCGCCAGAACATAGGGCACGCCACGTTCTCGCAACTCGTCTGGAAAATCATCGTCGCCCCGTGCCGTGGACAGAATCAACCCGTCGACGCCGCGATTGAGCAGCGACTCTGCAGCCAGCCGATCAGCTTGGGGTTTGTCCTCGGTCGTTGCAACGATCGCGAACCGTCCCGAGCGCGCGCAGGCTTTGGCGATCGCCTCGTAGAGCATCGCCATGACAGTATCCGTCAAACGCGGAACGATGACCCCTATCGTCATCGTGCTCCCTCGGCGCAAACTGGCGGCTGAGACGTCTCGAACGTAACCCAGTTCCGCTGCAATTTTGCGAACTCGCTGGGCAGTTTCACTATCCGACCGCGGCAGTCGCTCATCAAGAATGCGCGAAACGGTTGATTTAGACACGCCCGCAGCGGCGGCAACGCTATGTACCGTCACGCGCGGTTGTCGCAGGCGCTCCTTTGATTCCATTGGTTTTCTTCCATTCCAAGTCTGTTGTCTGACGCTTTCAACTTACTTTGCACGAAAAATGCGGTTGACTCCAGAACAATTCAGATCGATAACGGGAACGTTCCCATTAACGATCCCGTCTGCTGATCGATTAAGGACAGCAGCTGATAGGAGGAGAAATCAGATGCAACCCATGGATCTTTGCGGCTTGAGCCCGGCACCCGTCACCGCTTTCACGCGGGATGGCGAGGTCGATTATGCAGCCAACGCCAAAATCGCCAGATGGCTCGCCTCGATGGAGGGCGTAAAGAGCCTGGTCATTCTCGGCCACGCCGGCGAGGGCACGTTCCTAACCGAGGACGAACGCCTTGAACTCATCCGCGTTTATGTCGATGCCGTTGGCGGTTCTCTCCCCATCATCGCCGGTATTACCGGTGAAGGAACCCGCGTGGCTGCCGCAGAGGCCAAGAAATGCAAGGCTGCCGGCGCCACCGGTGCGCTTGTTTATCCAAACCACGGCTGGCTCCGTTTCGGTTTCCAGAAAGGTGCTCCACAGGACCGCTACAAGGCGATCTGGGAAGAATCCGGTCTGCAGGAAATCCTGTTCCAGTATCCTGACGTGACCAAGGCGTCCTATGACCTTGACACGCAGCTGGCCATCGCAACCCAGCCCGGTGTCGTTGCGACGAAGAACGGCGTGCGCAACATGAAGCGCTGGTATGTGGAAATCCCGGAGCTGAAGAAGGCCAATCCGAACCTGCAGGTCCTCAGTTGCCATGATGAGTGGCTGCTGCCGACGATGTTTGACGTCGACGGCCTGCTCGTTGGCTATGGTAACATCGCGCCGGAACTTCTGATCGATCTGATCAAGGCGGGCAAGGCGCAGGATTATCCGCAAGCACGCAAGATCTTCGAACAGCTGCTGCCCGTGACCCGTGCGGTCTACCACCGCGGCTCACATATGGAAGGCACTGTCGCTCTGAAACTCGGCCTGGTCCACCGCGGCGTCCTTGATCATGCGACGATCCGCGAGCCGCTGAAAAACCTCGGCGAAAAGGCAGAACAGGAAATCTTCGCAGCCTTCGATGCCGCAGGCATTCGCCGTGTCGAGCAGCTGCTGGCCGCCGAGTGATCTCTTGCCGCCCCGCGCGAGCGCGCCGGGCGGCAAGCACCATGACCGGGTGACGAAGCGCAAAGCCGGTGATGCCGATGCAATTTATCTCTGACAGGAAACCAGAAACACCGTAGCAACGACGACGAAGCAAATCCGTAGCCGGGAGAGAGATTGGCGGCGGGTGGAGGAGGAAATCATGAATATCATGCAGCCGTTAAGGGCTGACGCGACGGCTGTTGCCGATCCGCAGGCCGACATCAGCGCCCGCCTGGAGCGCCTTCCTATCACAAGAGAAGTATTCTGGGCCCGTAACATCGTTGGAGCAGCGACGTTCTTCGACGGTTATACGGTGATCGCCATCGCCTATGCGATGCCTGTTCTCGTACGCGAGTGGGGGCTCACTCCATCCCAGACAGGCATGATTCTGTCGATGGGATATCTCGGACAGCTTATCGGCGCCATCCTTTTCGGCTGGCTTGCGGAAAAGGTTGGTCGCCTCAAGGTCCTGCTATTCACCATTCTCCTGTTCGTCAGCATGGATGTTGCCTGCCTCTTCGCTGCCGGCGCAGGCACGATGATGGCGTTCCGCTTCGTTCAAGGGATAGGCACCGGCGGCGAAGTGCCCGTGGCCAGCGCCTACATCAACGAGCTGATCGGCTCGAAAGGTCGCGGACGCTTTTTCCTGCTCTATGAAGTCATGTTCCTGCTCGGCCTCGTCGGCGCCGGTCTGATCGGCTACTTCATGGTTCCGGTCTACGGTTGGAAAGCCATGTTCGTCGTGGGTCTGGTACCCGCGATTCTGATGATCCCGCTACGGTGGTTTCTGAAAGAATCCCCGCGCTGGCTGGCGGCAACCGGCCGGTATGATGAGGCGAATGCCATCGTGACGCGGATGGAAGAAAGCGCTCGCGCCTCCGGGAAGGAGCTTCCCGCGCCACGGATCATTGCAACGCCCGTCAAACGCTCGTCCGACTGGAAAGAACTGTTCCAGGGGATCTATCTGAAGCGCACCCTGTCGATCTGGGCGATGTGGTTCTGCGCCTACATGGTGGCGAACGGAACGATCACCTGGCTGCCGACACTCTATCGCCAGACCTTCAATCTGCCGCTCGAAACAAGCATTCTCTATGGCTTCATGACGTCTGCGGCAGGCGTGGTCGCTGCCGTCATCTGCGCGCTGCTGATCGACAAGGTCGGTCGCAAACGCTGGTACGCAGGAGCGCTGCTTCTGGCTCCCGTGCCGCTCGCCATTCTGGCATGGCTCGGCGCGACATCGCCCATGCAGGTCCTGATCCTCGCGGGCCTTGCCTATGCCATCGTGCAGACCGTGACCTTCTCACTGTATCTCTATTCGGCGGAAATCTACCCGACCCGCATGCGTGCCATCGGCACGGGTGCAGGCAGCGCCTGGCTACGTCTCGGCTCATCCGCCGGTCCGATGCTTGTAGGCTTCGTGATGTCTTCCATGGGCATCCAGTATGTCTTCGCGGCATTTGCCATCATTCTGGTCATTGGTGCTGTCGTGACGATGCTGTTCGCGGTCGAGACCAAGGGTAAAGCTCTCGAAGAATTGTCGCCGTAAGTCGAGACGCGTGAATCAGTTCACATCTCCGCCCGTCGGATTGAAGAGCGGAGATGTGCCCCAATGCAAGAATGAGAGCCACTGAGCAACGAGCCAGACGACGCGCCTGAGCATCTAGGCAAGACAAAAATCCTGATCGGATAAGACGTATCGAAACGGTTGGATGTCACACCGGGTTCGGTGTCATCGCCGCGCGTCATCCCAAATACGTTTTCAAGAACGAGACGGCGTTATTCCGGCTGCGGCCCCGACACATATCATCGAGGCGTGCATACCAGCCGACGGGCTTCTGGCGCAATCTCCCTCTCTAAAAACCTCGATGGATTACGATTCTATCGGCACGATGTCAGGCCGCTGAATGGCGAGAAATATTATACGCTGGCTCGGTCTATGTAAACTTGATCACGCTCGGAGCCGTGGATGGCGATGGCGTACCGGTTGCTGCGCTTGAGCACCAGTTTCAGGCATCAGGTCGCCAATGATGCCAAACGATATCCGGCACGACTGGAAAATCAAGGAATTGAGGGCTTTTAGGGAGAATTGGCTGGGGAACCTGGATTCGAACCAAGATCGACGGAGTCAGAGTCCGCTGTTCTACCATTGAACTATTCCCCAAAAGCTGCAAGTGCGTTGCCGCGTTCGCTTTGGTGGGTCGTCATATAGATGATTTATTCTGGGGCGCAAGTCGAAAAAATCGAAAAATGCGTTTTATCCCGCTTTTGCGCTGTCTCTTCGGGTCAGAGCCTTGCGCGGGTGGAGCGGGGTGTGGAGAGCAACAGGCTGGTCTCGCTGCCGGTGATGCCGGGCACGAGGCGGATGCGGCGGAGCACGGCGTCGAAATCGCTGAGTGTGGCGGCATTCAGTTCGACGATCAGGTCCCAGCGGCCATTGGTGGTATGAATTTCGGAGATTTCCGGAAAACCGCCGAGTGTGCGGATGACGCGGTCCGTCACATGGCCTTCAATCTCGATCATCATGATGCCGCGGATTGCGGCCTCCCCGGCGTCGGCGCGCAGGATGACGGTATAGCCGATGATGGCGCCGTCATTTTCCATTCTTTCGATACGTGCGCGCACCGTCGCGCGCGAGGTTTGGGTTTCCACGGCCAGATCGGAAATGCTGCGCCGGCCATTATGCCGCAAAAGGGTGATGAGGCGTTCGTCGAGATTGTCCATCTATGCCATTTCGATAAAAAGATTTTACCAAAATGGTAGCTCATTTCGATAATATTGCCAATATTTCATGTTCATTCTGCCATGTCTCCATGGTCTAGTGAAATATCGGTTGGGAAAGCGAGGACGGGAATGGATATCAGGCTTGTTGGTGCGCCGTTGCAAATCGGGGCCGGGCAGCTGGGCTGCGAAATGGGGCCGAGCGCCTATCGTGTCGCGGGGCTTGCCCATGCTCTCGAAGAACTGGGGCATCGGGTGGTCGATACCGGCAATGTGACGCCGGCGCCGCTGCGGGAATTTTGCCACCCTAACCCGGCCGTGCATCATCTGTCCGAAACCGTTGCCTGGACCGAGGCGCTGACGCAAGCCGCCTATCGCGAAAGTGTCGATGCCGTGCCGATTTTCCTCGGCGGTGACCACGCGATTTCGGCTGGAACCGTGGCGGGCATGGCGCGCCGGGTGGCTGAAAAGGGCCGTCCGTTTTTCGTGCTCTGGCTCGATGCCCATACTGATTATCACACGCTGGAGACCACCCGCAGCGGCAATCTGCACGGAACGCCGGTCGCCTATTTCAGTGGACGTGATGGTTTTTCCGGTTACTTCCCGCCGCTTTCCCATGCCGTTCCGGAAGAGAATATCGGCATGATCGGCATTCGCAGCGTTGATCCGGCCGAGAGGGCCGCTCTGGAAAAGAGCGACATCACCGTTCACGACATGCGCTCGATTGACGAGCACGGTGTTGCCGTTCTGCTGCGCGAATTCCTGGCGCGGGTTCATGCGGCGAACGGGCTTTTGCATGTCAGTCTGGATGTCGATTTTCTCGAGCCCTCCATTGCGCCGGCCGTCGGCACCACCGTTCCGGGCGGCGCGACATTCCGCGAAGCGCATCTGGTCATGGAAATGCTGCATGATAGCGGGGTGGTCTGCAGTCTCGATCTCGTGGAGCTCAATCCGTTTCTCGACGAGCGCGGCAGGACGGCAACCCTGATGGTGGATCTCGCCACCAGCCTGATGGGCAAGCGGGTCATGGACCGCCCGACGCGGGCCGGTTGAAAGGGGTGATGCGATGACCGTGATACCAAACCTCAATATCGTGCCCTTCGTCAGTGTCGATCACATGATGAAGCTGGTGCTCAAGGTGGGGATCGACACATTCCTGCGCGAGCTCGCCGATGTGGTCGAAGAGGATTTCCGCCGCTGGCATAGCTTCGACAAGACCCCGCGCATCGCCTCGCATTCGAAGGAAGGTGTCATCGAGCTCATGCCGACCAGCGACGGCACGCTTTATGGCTTCAAATATGTCAACGGCCACCCGAAGAACATGAGGGAAGGCCGCCAGACCGTGACGGCTTTCGGCGTGCTTTCCGATGTCGGTAATGGCTATCCGCTGCTTCTGACCGAAATGACGATCCTGACGGCGCTGCGCACCGCCGCCACCTCAGCCGTTGCGGCGAAATATCTCGCTCGCCAGAATGCACGCTCCATGGCCATCATCGGCAATGGCGCGCAGAGCGAGTTTCAGGCGCGCGCCTTTAGGGCCATTCTTGGCATCGATACGCTGCGACTATATGATATCGACCCTTCCGCGAGTGAAAAATGCGCCCGAAATCTTGCCGGACAGGGGTTTGCCATCAAGATCTGCGGCTCTGCCGAAGAGGCGGTCGAAGGGGCTGACATCATCACGACAGTCACCGCCGACAAGCAATATGCGACGATCCTGACGGACAACATGGTCGGTCCCGGTATCCACATCAATGCCGTCGGCGGCGACTGCCCCGGCAAGACGGAGCTGCACCGCGATATCCTGCTACGATCGGATATCTTCGTTGAATATCCGCCGCAGACGCGCATCGAAGGCGAAATCCAGCAATTGCCGGCGGATTATCCAGTCACCGAACTCTGGCAGGTCATGTCAGGGGAAAAGCAAGGGCGCACGGGCGACAGGCAAATCACGCTGTTCGACAGCGTCGGTTTTGCGACAGAGGATTTTTCGGCGCTGCGTTATGTGCGCTCGAAACTGGCTGCCACCGGACTTTATACCGAGCTTGACCTCTTGGCCGATCCGGATGAGCCACGCGATCTCTTCGGCATGCTGCTGCGCTGTGAGGCGGCTCTCGACAAAACCGGTGATCGCCAGCAGGCCTAATTCGCCTCCCGGCGGTTCCTGCGGGCAACCACATGCTCCCGCCAGATGGTGAAGAGGCCGGCGGCAATAACGATCGCTGCGCCGATGACCATATTGGACGTTACCACCTCGCCGTAGATGGTGACGCCGATAATGGAGACGAGCACCAGTTGGTAATAGGAAAAGGGCTGCACGGAGGCTGCGTCCGCCAGTTCGAACGCCTTTATCAGGCAATAATGGCCGCTCATGCCGGTAATGCACAGCGCCAGCATCCATCCCCAATCCTGCGGCGCAAGGGGCACCCAATAAAACGGGCCGACCAGCGTCAGTGCTGCTGCCCCAGCCACGCCGGTGTAGAAGAAGCTGGTCATGGCTGAATCGCTCTTGCTGCCGAGGCGTGTCAGGACGCTGTAGAGCGCAAGCATGAAGGCGGCCACGAAGGTGATGATCAGCTTGTTGTCAAATCCGTCGCCCTCAGGCTTGAGGATGACGAGAACGCCGATGAAGCCGACGAAAATGGCGCACCAGCGCCGCCAGCCCACATGTTCGCCCAGCAGAGGCATGGACAGCGCCGCAACGATCAGCGGCGCGGAGGCGAGGATGGAATGGCTATGCGCCAACCCGACGACGGCGAAGGAGAAGATGGAAAAGACGATCTGCACGGCCAGCAATACGCCGCGGCTGATCTGCAGCCAGGGGCGGTTGGCCATGACGGCGCCGCGAATGCCGCCAGCCGATCTTGCAGCCATCAACAAAACGAAGACGGCAAAAGCCCAGTATCGCAGCATGGCGACGAAGACGGGCGGATAGGCGCTGCCCAGATGTTTCGATATGCCATCCTGCGCCGCAAAGATCGTGAAAGCGACAAGCGCATAAAGAAAACCGGTCTTGGCTGATGGCATAAGAAAACCGCTATCCGGCAATTGCCAGTAAAGGAGGATCAGGCATGAGTGAGGTGGGTAGTGACCATATGAAATGGCCGCACCTTGTCAGACAACCTTATTTTTCGAATGGCAGCCATGCAAGTCCGGGCGCCGGCTTTTTAGAAGGGCAAATGAGCGGGCCGGTGGCCGATGCTATGCGGGCAATACGGACGAACGCTTACTTTCCGTCATTCCAGCCCAAGCCGGATGAGGGATATTATGTCCCGCGAAATCTCCGCGGGACAAATTAGCGGGTGATGATGAGAGTGGCCTCAGCCGATCTTCACGGCCGCCTTGGAAGCGGTGGATTTCAGCGCGGCGTCGGCGAGTTTCAGCGCGATCAACCCGTCCTTGATGGAAGGTGAAGGCGCAACATTGTTTTCGATGCTGTCGATGAAAGCGGTGATTTCCGCGGCATAGGCGGCGGTGTAACGCGTCATGAAGAAATCATGCAGCGGCGGGCGGGTATAACCATCCGCATTGGCGATCTCGATGGAAACCGGACGCTGGTTTTCGGCCGCTGCCGAGCCCTGCGAACCATGCACCTCGATGCGCTGGTCGTAACCATAGGTCGCGCGGCGTGAGTTCGAGATGATTGCCTGCCTGCCGCTCTTGGTCGTCAGGATAATGCTGGCACTGTCGAAATCGCCAAGCGCGCCGATCTCCGGATTGACGAGAACGGAACCGGTTGCGAACACGCTTTCCACTTCCTCGCCGAGCAGGAAGCGCGCCATGTCGAAATCATGAATGGTCATGTCGCGGAAAATGCCGCCGGAAACTTTGATATATTCGGCTGGCGGCGGGCCGGGGTCGCGGCTGGTGATGGTAACCATCTCCACGTTGCCGATGCGTCCGTCTTCGATTGCCTTGTGAACGGCCTGGAAATGCGGGTCGAAACGGCGGTTGAAACCGAGCATCACCTTAGCACCGGTCTCTTCGACGACCTTGGCGCAGGCTTCCGCGCGGGCGACATCGAGATCGACCGGTTTTTCGCAGAAAATAGCCTTGCCGGCGCGGGCGAAACGCTCGATCAGGTCGGCATGGGTATTGGTCGGCGTGCAGATGATGACGGCGTCGATCGTCTTGTCGGCCAGAACCTCGTCGATCGTGCTGACCTTGCACTGCGCCTCGCGGGCGATGGCTTCCGCAGCACCGGCCATGGCGTCGACAACGGCCACCAGCTGCGCACGGCTGTCGGTAGTGATCGCCTTGGCGTGGACCTTGCCGATCCGTCCAGCGCCGAGCAGTGCCAATTTCGTAACCATCTTTCCTCCGGTTTCTCACATCCGTCCCTCACTCCTGAAGAGACAGAATATGAATGCATGCAATGTTTCGATATGGAATATATGTTCTATTTTGCTAGATCGACATCGCAGAAGTGTCAAGCGTTTTGACGGAGGCGAGCGGCGGGCGGCACGTCGAAAAAAAGAAATCCCCCGCATTGCCAAAAGGCCCTGCGCGGGATTGCGGGAAGAGAGGTCTTGGTGGTCGGTTCAGGCTGAGATCGTGTCGGTCTCTGGTGGAAGCGCATAAACTTCGACGGGGGTTTCGAGGCCGCGAAGAAGCCATGGCCCCAGGCTTTCCAGCGCGTCGCGATTCCCGGCCATGCGGACGAATTCCTCGGAGAAAAGCACGTTGCGGCCGGTCTCCTTGGTCAGCGTTTCCAGCCGTGAGGCGATATTCACGGCGGGGCCGATGACGGTGAAATCGAGGCGGGTTTTCGAGCCGATATTGCCATACATGACATCACCGACATGCACGCCGATGCCGTAACCCAGGGGATCATGGCCCTTCCGGCGATTGAATTCGTTGAGCGCGACGAGGCCCTTCTGCGCGCTGGCGATGGCCTTCAGCAGGTTTTCGCAGGCCTTGGGATCGCTGAGGGGGAAAATCGCGAGCAATCCGTCACCCATGAATTTCAGGATTTCGCCGCCAAATTCCTCGATGGGATCGCACATGGCGTCGAAATAACCGTTCAGAAGCTCGATGACATCGTCGCGTGGCCAGAGGTCGGATATATGCGTGAAATTGCGCAGGTCGCAGATCAGGATCGCCGCACCCACCGTGATGCCGCTGCCGCGGGTCGTTGCGCCATTGAGGATCTTTTCACCCGCATGCGGTCCCACATAGGTCTCGAGAAGGGTGCGGGTCATGCGGTTTTTCAGACGAATCTCGCTCACCAGCGCCAGGGCAGGCAGAAGATTTTTCAACGCAAGGACTTCCGTTTCGGTGAAGCCACCGGGCCGGTCGCTGGAGAAGGTGGCGACATGGCGCTTGCCGAAGGTGTGTTCGATCGGCCAGGCGCAATAATCCGTCAGCCCTTCGGCCCGCAACTCTTCATAGATGGTATAGCCAGGCTCGTCGATCTCCTCGCCGGTGAGCCGGTGGCGGACTTCGGTGGCGCCTTGATGGATGTCGTTGATGGGGCTGTTGAGATATTCGGGGGAGTTTTCCATGCCGTAGCCATAGGTGGCGATATCGGCAGTGGGCAGGCCGGCTTTCCACAAAATACGCGCGCCAAGCCATTGCGGATGGCGAATGCGGAAAGCAAGCACGCCCCTTGCGACGGAAATTCCGCTTGCCCGCAGCCTGTTGCAAAGCTCCACGAATATCTCGTCGATAAAGCGTTCGTCCTTGGTGCCCGTCACGAGCCAGTCAAGGATTTCGGTCCTCTCCACGGGCCACAATTCATCCACGGCGGAAGAAACCTGTTCTTCGGTGTCAAGGCTTAGTGTCATGGCAGGATTCCGGAGGTTGTTGCCGCTCTCACACGGGCGCAGTCATGCCGAACATGGTCGCTCGTGAACCCCATGTGGTGCCGGATAACGAAAATGTTAAGAGAGCGCTGCGGAAAATGTTCCGGAAAAGACTGGCGGCCCCAAGGCCATGCGCGCCGCCCGGATGTCCTAGCGAACATCGTCCCCGGCGGCGCTTCCGAGTTTCAGTAACCGCTCGCGGCGGGGTCAGATAACGGTTTCGACAGGAATATGCAGGGCGGCGGCAACACGGCGGATGCGCAGCGGATCGCTGTCTGTGCCCTCTTCCAGCGCACGGATTTCGCTGGTGGTCAGGCCGCAGGTAACGGCGAGCTGCTCGACCGTGTAGCCGGCAAGCATACGCGCTGCCAGAACCTTTTTGGCAAAAGGAGCATCGGTTTCGTGATCGGAATCAGGTTGTGTGACTGAAATTGTCATTATTGCATCTCCCTCATGATGGACACTTAAATGCGGGCGGCACAGAAAAGTTGCCGGGCCGAATGCGACCGCGTTGCCGGAGAAGAAATCGTGCTGCAACGCAGCGAGGAACATAGACGCTTCACCCACCTACGCAATAGTTAAATTTTGTTAAGATTCGTGATCGCCGCATTCCTGCGGCGGTATTCAAGGAAAAGAAGCCGGCGAAACCGCGGGTTTCCGGGCCTCAGTAGAAGTCGGTGACGGTTAAAGCATGCCCCAGGCGCGAAAACGGCCGCGACCGGTGACTTCCCGCAATTCCAGCTGTTTGGCAAGGCCGATGGCCCCCTGTGGCGTGGTGCCAAGTTCCTTGACGATCATCGCCGCCGAGACTACCGGCCGGGAGACCACGAGCTCCACCAGTTCGGGCAGCCGCGAGGAGGAACGCCGGCCGGCCAGCCTGCGCATCATGCGCTCCCTTGCGTGGCTCAGCCGGTCATGTTCCTTCAGGCCGGCCTGTGCCGCTTCGTAAAAACTGTCGAGCAGGGCGGAGAGGCGCTGTGTCTGGTTTCTCGCGTGCCGGCGCTCCCGCGGTATGGCACGAAGACCGACGCTCAGCGCCGGCAGATGATCCGGCGTAACATTGCCTTCGCGCAGGAAGGCGGAGGCCAGAAGCCTCCCGAGCCAGGGGCTGCGCTGCAGCACCTCGATCACGTTCCAGGCATCGAGCAGAATGGCGGTGCGCAGAATTGCCGGCAATTCCTGCGTACGCGCATGCACATCCCACCATTCTTTCAGCCGTTCATCCTCGTCCCAATCAGGTTCGTTGATGATGTCATGGCTTTCTTCCCTGCGTATCGTCGGAAGTGGGTTGCCGGTGGTGATTGCATCAAGGGTGGCGGAGCTTCGCGCCAGCAGCGCATCGAGCTCGGAAAAGGCGCCATCCAGCGCTGTCTCCCCTACGGCGTCGGCATCTTCCTCTGGTGATCGATCCATGGCCTCCCCTGGTGGTACGGTGGTCTCCGCACCGGTGGGGGTGAGCTTGCCCCTTAGCCTGGCAAGGCCGGGTGCAGTGAAGGCCCAGCCGGCCGCATTGGAAAAGATCAGCCGTCTCGACCGCAAAATCCGGTGTGCTGCCGTCATTTCATGGCTCGGCGCCCGCACATCCATATGGGCATCATGCAACACCAGATCTTCCATATGAACGAGTTCACCATCCACCCACATGGAGGAAATGGCATCGGTGAAATCCTGTCTTTCGATGAACCCCTGTTTCATCGGCGAGCGGCCGATCCGCTCATCCAGCCGCGCCAGCGCTTCGCCCGCACGGGTGGCGGCGATGAAGAGCTTTTCGATCTGGACGTCCGATATGTCGTAAATCATTGATATTTTTTAGTTTGGGCGCGGGCGGCTTACAAGGCGGATCGCAATGGCGTCGCTTTATTTTTCCCGCTATCATGGTCCCGTCCTGTTGTGCAGACCCCGCGTGGAGGGCCGGGAAGCTCGATGACATGCACTACCATTGCCTTTCCCGTCCTTTTGCTGCGATGCGGCATAAGCTTGCGCATTGCAGCATGGCGGGTATATACCCCCACCGAGAGCGACAAATTATCACACCTTCCGTTCGCCCTTCCATCTCCCAGACGAAGATGAATTGGAGTTTACCCGTGAATATTATGGCAAATGGTCCCGCCACCGCGCCGGATCAGAAAACCCGTTTGAAATCGATTATCGGCGGTTCGGCGGGCAACCTCGTCGAATGGTATGACTGGTATGTCTATTCGGCCTTCACCCTTTATTTCGCGCCGGTCTTCTTTCCCTCCGGCAACCAGACCGCCGAACTGCTGAGCGCGGCTGCCGTCTTCGCCGTCGGATTTCTGATGCGGCCCATCGGGGCCTGGTTCATGGGTACTTATGCCGACCGCAAGGGCCGCAAGGCGGGCCTGACACTCTCCGTCACCCTGATGTGTCTGGGTTCGCTTCTGATCGCGATCACACCCGGCCATGACACGATCGGCATTGCGGCACCCGCCATCCTGGTTTTCGCCCGCCTCCTGCAAGGCATCAGTGTCGGCGGTGAATATGGCGCCAGCGCCACCTATCTCAGCGAGATGGCCGGCAAGAGCCGCCGTGGTTTCTTCTCCAGTTTCCAGTATGTAACGCTGATTTCCGGCCAGCTTCTGGCGCTGGCGGTGCTTCTGGTATTGCAGCGGGTTCTGACGCCGGAACAGCTCGGTGCCTGGGGATGGCGCATTCCGTTCTTCATCGGCGGCATGCTGGCGATTGCGGTGTTTTATATCCGCCGGGGACTCGTCGAAACCCAGTCCTTCGAAAACGCCAAAACCGGAGCCGCCGACAAGCCGAAATCCAGCGGCTGGGCGCTGTTCAAACACTATCCGCGCGAAGCGTTGATGGTCATGGCGCTGACATCAGGCGGCACGCTCGCCTTTTACGCCTACACGACTTATCTGCAGAAGTTCCTCGTTAATACCTCGGGCTTCAGCAAGGAAAGCGCCACGGAAATCACCACGGCGGCGCTCTTCGTTTTCATGCTGTGCCAGCCGCTTGCCGGCGCGCTCTCGGACAGGGTGGGCCGTAAACCGCTGATGGTGGGCTTCGGCATTCTCGGAACGTTGTTTACCTATCTCATCTTCAGCACGCTGGCGACGACGACGGATCCGATCATGGCGTTCGTTCTGGTACTGGTCGGCCTGTTGATCGTTACCGGTTACACCTCGATCAACGCGGTGGTGAAGGCGGAAATGTTCCCTGCCCATATCCGCGCGCTCGGCGTGGCGCTGCCCTATGCGCTGGCGAACACCATATTCGGTGGAACGGCGGAATTCGTGGCCCTGAAATTTAAGCAGATCGGCCATGAAAACTGGTTCTTCTGGTATGTGACGATCATGATCGCGCTGTCGCTGGTGGTCTATGTAAAGATGCGCGATACGCGCGATCACAGCCATATCCACGAGGATTAAGCCTCAACCGTACCGATCCACTAAAGCCCCGCCCGCCCGGCGGGGCTTTTGTTTGCAGCTCGTCAGGCCGTTTGGACCGGAAGGATCACGCGGGCCTCGAAGCCATCCTGCCGGCCGGAGACAGGAGAGGAAAGCACCAGCTCTCCGCCTGCCTGTTCCACCAGGCTTTTGACGATGGCGAGGCCAAGCCCGGTTCCATCAGCCGTGGTCGGGCCTCGGGTGAAACGTGTGGTCAGCTTGGGCAACAATGCCGGGTCGACAGCCGGCCCGGAATTGACGATGCGGATCGTGCCGTCCGTTTCAGCGATGGCCTGCACCGGGCTTTCCGGCGGGCTGTGGATCAGCGCGTTTTCAAGAAGATTGCGGATGATGATGCCGAAGGCATCCGCGCCGATCTGGCAGGGCAGGCCGCCTTCACAGCGATTGGTAAAGCGGATGCGGGACGTTCCGATCGCCGTTCTGCTCATGTCGTCAATGACGAGCTCAAGCACGGGGATGAGATCGCTTGTTTTGTCGGTGACCCCGATCTTCGCTTCCGCCCGCGACATCTGAAGCAGTTTTTCGGCGAGATGAGCGAGATGCTGCAGGGATTTTTCAATATTCTCAACGCGTGGCGCCAGCTCCGGCGGAATATCGACGAGCAGCCTCTGCGCCTGCGCTAGTGCGCCGGCAATCGGCGTGCGCAATTCATGGGCGCTGTTGGCGGTAAACTCCCGTTCGGCCTCGATCGTCGATCGCAGCCGTCCGAGCAGCAGGTTGACCGAACGGGCGATGGGGTGCAGTTCGGCGGGGAACGGCTGTGTCGCAAGCGGCGCAAGATTGCCGCCGTCTTTTTTCCCGATTTCGTCACGCAATGTCTGCACGGGTTGAAGGGCTCGGCGCACGACGACGATGACGGCGATGATGCTGGCCGGAATGAGAATGAGAACGGGCAACATCAAGGCGCTGCCCGCCTCTATGATCGCCTCGCGGCGATTGGCGAAGGCATCGGCGACCTGCAGAAAATAATTGCCATCGGGTGAGGCCACCGTGAAGATGCGCTGCGACGACGTCTCGGAAAAACCGGGGTCGAGCGAGACTTCAAAAGGCTCCGTCGAGCTGTCATGCGAATGCAGCACGACCTGGCCTTCGCGGTCACGAACCTGATAGGTCAGATATTCCGCTCCCTCCGCCGACTGGTTGAGTTTCTGCGAGGCTGGCCCGGTATTGTTCTCGCGCAGGTCGTCGAGCAGAAGCGGCAGCAGCCTTTCCGCCGTCTCCTCAAGGCCGGCATCGAAAATCTCCGCAAATTCGTCCTGCATCGCCATGACGCCCAGCCCGCAGGCGAGAAGCCAGGATATGGCGACAACGCTCGTCAGCGCCGTCACGAGTTTGCGGGTCATGCTGGTGGGTCTGGCCATCTTCGCCTGCCTGCGGTTCGTCTACTTGATGGTGTAGCCGACGCCGCGCACGGTTTCGACGCGGTCATGGCCGATTTTCTTGCGCAGCCGGCTGATATAGACCTCGACCGTGTTGCTCTCTATTTCCGCGCCGAATTCATAGAGCGTGTCGTGCAACTGCGCTTTGGAGACGACCGCTCCGGGATGCTCGACCAGCTTTTCCAGCACGGCCCATTCCCGGGCACTCAGTGTCTGCGCCGTCCCGTCGACCGTAATGTTGCGCGCCACCTGGTTGATCTCGATGCCGGGCAGGCGGATGACGGGTGCCGAGCGACCCTCGTAACGGCGCGAGACCGCCAGCATGCGCGCAGAAAGCTCGTTGAGATCGAATGGCTTGACTACATAGTCGTCGGCCCCGGAATTCAGCCCGGCAATCCGGTCGGAAACCTGGTCATGCGCTGTCAGGATGATAACAGGCGTCGCGTCGTCGCGCTTGCGCAGGGCTTGCAGCAGGGTGATGCCTTCGCCGTCAGGCAGTCGCATGTCGAGCAGGATGAGGCCATAACCCATGGTCAGAGTTGCCGCTGTGGCGTCACCCAGCGTCTTGAACCAGTCAACAGCATGGCCAGCCGCCGCGACATGGTCGCGCAGCGCCTCTCCCAGCACATAATCGTCTTCAACAAGCAGAACCCGCAAGACAGCTCCCTTTATCGCGTCGTCTTGCGTATCTCTTTGTCCGGATAAGCGTCAAGCACTGTCTGTTCAGCTCGTCTGCCGCTTGGTGCAGCCACTGAAGACGTCAAGAGAGGGATCGTAGACCGAAGTCGAGACGCTCATCATGCCAAGAATGCTGTGGAAATAATTGTCGTGCGAGCGTCCACCCTCTGCGGCGCTCTTTGCGAGACAGGCTTTGTCGAGCCCCATGGACCTGGCAAAATCGTCATCCAGCCAGACGAGAAACGGCACATGCGTCTGCTGTTCCGGAGCGAGCAGATAGGGCGCGCCATGCAGGTAAACGCCGTTCTCACCGAGCGATTCACCGTGGTCCGAGGCATAGATCATGCCCGTCGCCAGCTTGTCGGAGCGTGCCTTGAGCTTGTCGATCACGGTCGAGAGGAAATGGTCGGTATAGAGAAGCGTATTGTCGTAGGAATTGACGATCTCTGCGTCGGTGCAATTACCTAGTTCGGCTGTGCGGCAATCCGGGGTGAATTTTCGGAAATCATCGGTGTAGCGCAGATAATAGGTCGGTCCGTGGCTGCCCATCTGGTGCAGCACGATCACGCTGTCCTTCTTGACGTTATCGAGCCAGGCGTCGAGCTTGTCGAAGAAGATATCGTCTCGGCATTCGCCACCAGTGCAGAAGCGGCTGTCGTTGGTGGAGGGCAAATCGAAATAGGGGATGCGGTCGGCGACGTTCTTGCTGCCGGTATTGTTGTCCAGCCATGTGGCGCCGACACCGGCATGGACGAGGACATCCATAAGGTTTTCATTGGCGAGCGCCTTGCTGTGGCTATATTGCGAGCGCGTGAATTTCGAGAACATGCAGGGAATGGAGATCGCCGTTGCCGTGCCGCAGCTGGTGGTGTTGGGAAAATAGATCACGTCGCGTTTGGCAAGTTCCGGATTGGTGTCGCGCCCATAACCGTTCAGGGAAAAATTCGCGGCGCGCGCGGTCTCGCCTGCTACGATGACGGTGATGCGCGGTTTGTGAACACCGCCCAGCGCCGGCAGGAGTTTCGCATCCTTGCCGATAGGGCTTACCTGTATCTCTGCTTCCTGGCCGGCCTGCGTGAAATAATGGATGGTGGACATCATTGGCGACAAGGGGTTGACGCTTTTGACAATATCCTTGTGCTGGCGGATGGCCGTGGTGAAGGTCTTGGAATTCGCAAAGCTGATGATGCCCGCAATGGTGAGGCAGATCAGGACGCTGATGGTATTCCACAGCAGCTTGTGGAGGATCGGTCGATGCCGGACGCGCACGGCAGCGATGAGGATGGACGGAACCAGCCCGTAAACGGCCATATGCCAGAGGAAGCCCGGGGTGATCAGATTGCCCGCTTCCGCCTGTGTCGTTTCCATGGCGTTCCGGATCATGTCGCTGTCTATGACGATGCCGTAGCGATCCATGAACCAGGAGGCCGCCGCCGCCGCAAACACCAGCAAGATCAAGAACGGCTTGATGAGATATTTGGCGGAAAAAATGATGATGAGGGCGCCGAAAAACGCGGCCATGGCAACATAAAGCGCCGCGATGGCAACGGGATAGGCGGAAAGATAGGTATGGACCTTCGACCAGAAGGTGCGGTTCGTAAACAGCAGCAGATAGGCTCCCGTCAGTAGGCTGAGCGCCACGCTGCCGATTTCCGGCCGAAATGTTGTTGTTCCCGTCGCTTTCGAGGTTAAAAGAGCCACTATCAGATCCACCAGATTTCCGCACGACCGATGGCAGCGAAGAATGTACGGAAACGCCGCCATCCAAGTCGCTGCATGGCCCGATTGATGGCGGATGACCGATTTTGCTGACATCAACCTGAATGCTTGTCACGAAACTGTCATAGAGCATCGAATTTCCCGAAAAGGTTGTGTTTCAGCTGATGGAGGGTGACGATAGGCCGAGGACTTAGTTGAGCCCCACGATGCCCGTGGCCGTGGTGCGCGTTGATAATACACGCGTGGCCCTCACCGGCAGCAGGCTGCCCGCTGGCAGATTCTGGAAGGTTACTGTCGCGCCTGAACGCAGGATCAGGCAGAGATGGCCGGCATTGCCCACATAGATGGCGCGCGTGGGGGAAGGCAGCGGGTTCACATCGTCTGGAACGACATCGAAAGCGTGGGATGCCGGGGATTCGAGGCCTGCCGCATGGTAGTCGTAAGTCTCAGCCATTTTTGTCTCCCGTAGGTCTAAATCTGCCCGTGATTATGCGGCGCGACGGAGCGACGGGGAAAAGCGGGGATGAGAAATATTCCAGCGAGATTCCAGTCTCGTTATCTGCCTCTCGAGAAGGGCGGCATTTTTCCCGCAATCTCATGCGGTTGTGCCGTATCGGCCTTTTGCCATCGATGCGCTGCAAAGCATCAGGGCAGATTTTTCGTCCACGGGATCGGCAGGCGCATGGCTTCCCGATAACGCCGCATCTAGCCAGGGGTGTGGAGAATGAAGGTCCTGACGGCGGAAGAAGCCTCGCCTCTGCCGTAAAACTTGACTGACAAAGAATATATTTCTAGTTGCTCCACTTTCGGATGCTATTACGGTGACGGCAGAACCTTTATGGGCAAGCCGACCCGTCGTTGGTGACGCCATATCAAAGTGAAGCAGCAGGGGCATGACGCGCAAGGATCGATGGATGTCCTCCTTTTGGGGGCGGCGGGAATTTTTGGGCCTGCTCGCTGCTTCGGCCTTTGCCGGCAATGTGCGGGCACAGGCAACCCCGCGCATTGCCGCTATCGACTGGGCGATGCTCGAAACTGCCGTGGCGCTCGGTGTCATGCCGGTAGCGGCGACCGAGCTCATTCAGTTCCGGATCGGCGCCGTGGAGCCGGAAATCCCGGAGAATGTTGCCGATCTCGGTCTGCGCGGCGCGCCGAATTTCGAGCTTCTGCAACTCATCCGACCGGATCTCATCCTGATTTCGCCTTTCTACACGCGTTATACCGGCAGGCTGGAAGCGATCGCCCCGGTGTTTTCGCTGCCCTTTTACGTGAAGGGCGAACCGCCTTTCGAAAAGGCGCTGGCGGCGGTCACCGCGCTTGGTGAAAAGCTCGGTCGGACAGGCGGTGCGCGTCAGGTTTTGGGCGAAACGGAAGCGGCGCTGCAAGCCATGCGGACCCGTATCGCCAGTTTTTCCGCACGGCCGACCTATGTGATCAACATTGGCGACGCCCGGCATTTTCGCGCTTTTGGTGCCGATAGCATGTTCGGCGATGTCCTTGGCAGGCTGGGGCTTGCCAATGCCTGGGTGGACCGGTCGCAATTCACCTTCGCGGCGCCGGTGCCGCTCGAAAATCTCGCGGCGACGCCCGAGGCACGTATCGTCATCGTTTCCGATGTTCCGGTGGAGGCCCGGGAAAGCCTGCGCAACAGCGCCATCTGGCGCGCCCTTCCGGCGGTTCGCGAAGGCCGGGTGGTGACGCTCGGCAACGTCAGCCCCTATGGCGGTATCACCGCCGGCATGCGGTTTGCGCGGCTTCTGACCGAGGCTCTTGCATCACAGGGAGAAACCCTGTGACGGTGCGGTCCCTCCAGCTCCTCTTCGGGCTTCTGTTTGTTTCTGCCTGTGGCCTTTCCCTGCATGCCGGCCTGCAGCGGCTGCCCTTCGGAACATGGCCGGGCCTGCCGTTTGATACCGCATCCATGTCCATGGATCAGATCATCTTCACCTTCAGCCTGCTGCCGCGCGTGGCAGTTGCCATCCTTGCGGGCGCGATGCTGGGCCTGTCCGGGGCACTTTTCCAGCAATTGCTGCGCAATCCGATTGCCGATCCCTCGACGCTTGGCATTTCCGCCGGTGCGCAGCTCGCCATCGTCATCGCCACCCTGTTTTTTCCTTCGGTGCTGGATGGCAACCGCGCATCGGTGGCGCTCGCCGGTGCGGCGGCGGCGGCCGGCATCGTCTTCCTTCTCGGCTGGCGGCGTTCTTTCGAACCGGTGACCATGGTGGTGTCAGGACTTTTGGTCGGTATCACTGCCGCCTCCGTTTCTGCGGCGCTGACGCTGGCGCAGGGCGAATATCTGATGTCTCTCGTCGTCTGGAATGGCGGCTCGCTCAGCCAGCAGGACTGGTCGAATGCTGTTGTGCTCGCTCTCCAGCTTCTCGCAGGGCTTGCCCTGACCGGCCTGCTGATAAGACCGCTCACGGTTCTCGGTCTTGGCGATGCCGGCGCACGTTCCCTTGGGGTCTCGCTGTTTTCGATCAGGTTCGCCGTTGCAGCCGTCGCGGTCATGCTCGCCGCTTTCGTTGCGGCAGCTGTCGGCCTTGTCAGTTTCATCGGTCTTGCCGCACCGGCGCTCACCCGGGCGCTCGGCGTGCGCCGCTCGTCTTCCGTGCTGTTCGTGTCGCCCCTTCTGGGTGGTTTGCTCCTCTGGTTCTGTGATGGCCTCGTGCAGCTTCTGGCGAGCACGACGGCGGAAGTTTTCCCGACGGGTGCGGTGACCGCCCTGATCGGCGGGCCGCTGCTTTTATGGCTGCTGCCGAAAATCCGGCCGACCGACGTTCATCGTGGCGAGAGTGTCGATCTCGCCCCAAGACGCTCGCTTGTGGCCCTGCTGCCGGTACTCATCATCATGACGGTGCTGGTGTTTGCCGCACTCGCTGTCGGCAAGGGGCCCCAGGGCTGGACAATGCTGGGGGCGAGTGACCTGCAAAGCCTTCTGCCCTTCCGCTGGCCGCGGCTGGCGGCCGCCATAGCTGCCGGCGGTCTTCTCGCCATGGCGGGTGCGCTTTTGCAGCGGCTCACCGGCAACCCCATGGCAAGCCCGGAGGTCATCGGCGTCAGCGGTGGTGCAGGTCTCGGTTTTGCCGCCGCCATCACGGTTTTTCCGGCGGCAGGCCTGTTTGAACTGTTTTGTGGCGCCGGCATCGGCTCGGCCGCCGTCATGATCCTTGTGCTGTTCTTCGCGGTGCGCCGGCACCTCGCGCCGGAAAAGATTTTGCTCGCGGGCATTGCCGTCAGCTCGCTCTGCTCGGCGGTGCTGTCGGCGCTGCTTGCCATTGGCGACCAGCGGGCATGGCAGATTCTTGCCTGGCTCAGCGGTTCGGGTTCGACGGCGACTCCGGCTTCGGCAATCTTTCTCGCCATCCTCTCCGTTGTGCTTCTGGTCGCAGCGCTGTCGGTGACGCGCTGGCTGACGATCCTGCCGCTTGGCCGGGATGTGCCGCTCTCCCTCGGCCTGCCGCTCAGCGCCGCGCGCATCGCCGTTATCGCGTTGGCCGGCATTGCCACCGGTGCCGCTTCGCTGCTCGTTGGGCCCTTGAGTTTCGTCGGGCTGATGGCGCCGCATATTGCGCTGCGCGCCGGGTTCACCACGCCGCGTGACCATCTGCTCGCCTCTTTCCTGTTCGGCGCGGTGCTGATGGCGCTTTCCGATCTCGGTGCGCGAACGGTCACCTTTCCCTATGAACTGCCGCTCGGCCTTTTTGCGGCCCTGGCCGGTGCGCCCTATCTAATCTGGCTGTCGGGCAGGCGATCATGATGTTTCAGTCTATCTACGGGAGATACGAACCATGGGTAAGGCAATGCTGGCCGTCGACAACGATGACGCCCCGCTTTTTTCTCTTGAAGACGTCACCATGGCAGTGCCGGGCAGGACATTGCTGCAACCGCTGACGGCAAGTTTCGCGACCGGCAAGACCATTGGCCTGATCGGCCATAACGGTTCGGGAAAATCGACGCTGCTCAAGATCCTGGCGCGGATGCAGGAGCCGACGGCGGGCCGGGTTTCGTTCGAGGGTAAGCCATTAAATGCCTGGGGCAACCGCGAATTCGCGCGCAAGCTCGCCTATCTGCCGCAATATACGCCGGCCGCCTCCGGCATGCTCGCGAGCGAACTGGTGGCGCTCGGCCGTTATCCCTGGCATGGCGCGCTCGGACAATTCAGCAAGGCGGATCAGGAGAAGGTGGACGAAGCGATCGAGCTCACAGATACCGTCGCCTTCCGCGACCGGCTGGTGGACACGCTTTCCGGTGGTGAGCGCCAGCGCGTATGGCTTGCTATGCTGGTGGCCCAGAATGCGGAAAGCCTGCTTCTCGATGAGCCCATCTCCGCACTCGACATGGCGCATCAGCTCGAGGTGCTGTCACTGGTGCAGAGACTGTCGCGTGAAAAAGGCCTCGGCGTTATCGTCGTGCTGCACGACGTCAACATGGCGGCTCGCTTCTGCGACGAGATCGTCGCGCTTCATTCCGGCCAGCTGATTGCCCGGGGAACGCCGCGGGAGATCATGACGCCGGAGACCTTGCAGCGCATCTACGGCGTGCGCATGGATGTCATGACCCATGCCGCCACCGGCCTTCCCGTCGCCTTGCCGGTTTGAGATGTTGCAGCAAAACAACGGCCGCAAACGCTTGTTGTTGATGGTGATTCCGCGCACATTTCCCGCCCTAACAATGTCTTAATGCCAGCCTACCGCCATCAGACATTGTTAACTGTTCTGCTTTCATAGCCTCCAATTAAGTTGTTTTGGATCGATTTTTCGGAACAAACGTTAACAGTGCGGAATTCAATATCCGGAGAGGGCAAGAAGGGCTGCTGCGGGTAGGATAAAACAGGAGAAAACAAGATGAAAAAGGCTGTTGCCGTAACTTTTGCCGCATTGACGATGGGCCTTGGCGGAACTGCATCCGCACTCGCTGCCGACCTTGCAAGATATGAGCCGGCTCCGCAGGAGCAGGACGATCGCAACGGCGTCAAGATCGGTTACCTCACCTGCGATATCGGCGGCGGCGTCGGTTACGTGATCGGCTCGGCCAAGGAACTGGATTGCACCTTCCAGTCCACCATGGGCGCCCGTCGCACGGACCATTACACCGGCGCCATCCGCAAGATGGGTGTTGACCTCGGCTTCACCACGCAGGGCCGCCTCGTGTGGGCCGTTTTCGCCCCGACTGCCGGTTACCACCGCGGCTCGCTGGGCGGCCTCTATCAGGGCGCAACGGCTGAAGTCACCGTCGGTCTCGGCGTCGGCACCAACGTTCTCGTTGGCGGCACCTCCGGCTCCATCCAGCTGCAGACGGTCAGCGTGACCGGCCAGGTTGGCCTCAACCTTGCAGCGACCGGTACGTCCGTAACGCTGACGGCCATGAACTGATCGACGAATCGCCCGGTGTTTTGACCGGGCATTCTGTCGCATCTTAAAAAGCGCCCTCTTCGTTGTCAGACGGAGAGGGCGCTGTATTATCCGAGGCATGATTTCCGTATCCAAACAAGCTGCGGCGGTAGCTGCGTTTTTCCTCCTGCTTGCGGCGAGCGCTCTTGCCGACGGAGATGCGGCGCATGGCGAGAAGGTTTTCAGCCGCTGTTCTACCTGCCACAGCGTCGATACACCGCGCACCCGCATGGGGCCGCATCTGATGGGTGTGGTCGGCAGGCCTATGGCTTCCGTTGCCGATTACGGTCATTATTCGCAGGCGCTCAAAGATGCCGGCGCGGCTGGCCGGGTATGGTCGGAAGAGGAACTGCAGAAATTCCTTTCAAGCCCGAAGAAGGCGATCCCAGGCAATGCGATGCGCTTTTTCGGTCTCTGGAGCGAAACCGATATTGCGGACCTGATCGCCTATCTGAAAACGCATCCCCTGCCGCAATAGCTGTCAGAGCGGTGCTTCGGCGACGATCTCTTCCGCCTCGTCTGACGTCATGGCCATGACCTTTGCGCCGATCTCGAAGCTGAAACCGTTGCGGGCGAAAGCGGAAAATTCCTTGGCTTTTCGTTTTTCATCCAGTTCAACACGGCGAAACGGGCCGAAAGCGCGCTTGCGTGCGAAGATGATGGCCGCCACCAGATCGTTTGTTTCCTCCAGCGCGATGGCCGCCGTTTCACGCGCTATACCCTTGATCTGAAGCTTTTGCGCGAGCCCGCGTTTCGACTTGCCGCTGCGCTGACCGCTCCGCACGGCAATCTCAGCGTAAGCCGTATCATCGAGCGCCTTGATGCCATAAGCGAAGGTGACGGCAAAGTCGCCGAGCGCCTTTACCTGCGCCGGGCCGATATCCTCGAATTTTTCCCGCGCCTTGCGCATGATGGCGTCACGCAGCTGCTTTTCCGTCATCATGCGCTGTTCCAGCCGGTAGAGCGCGGAATTGCGCGCCCAGGACAGCATGCGGCTGATGGGTTCAACGGCTGGCGTGTCGCCGTTCTCAGCCATGTCATCGGTCAGAAAGGGGCTGGAATCATCATTCATTCCGCATTTATAGCGCGGGAAAGCCGTCTTTCCAGTTCCCTACCAACCCATGTCCTCCGGTTTTCAGCACCTCAAGGCGTCTGTGCGCCGGTCGCGGCCACGTAAACCGAATAAAGCGATTTCGTCGCGGTGATGAACAGGCGGTTCTTTTTCGGGCCACCGAAGGTCAGGTTTGCGACCGTCTGCGGCACCTTGATCTTACCCAGTAGGGTGCCTTCCGGTGAAAAACAATGAACGCCATCACCGGCGCTGGTCCACAAATTGCCTGCCGTATCCAGCCGGAATCCGTCCGGCAGGCCGTTGTCGAGATTGCAGAATTCCCGGCCGTTGGTCAGTTTCACGCCGTCTATCACGTCGAAAACGCGAATGTGACGTGGGCGGGAGACATCGTGGCTGTAGGAACTATCGGCGATATAGAGCTTCGTTTCATCGGGCGAAAATGCGAGGCCGTTCGGCTGCACGAAGTCGTCGATGGCGATGCTGGTCTTTCCGGTTACGGGATCGACCCTGTAGACATTGCGCGTCTTCTGCTCCGGTTCGGCCTTGTAGCCCTCGTAGTCGGAGAGAATGCCGTAGGTCGGGTCGGTGAACCAGACGCTGCCATCGGATTTCACCACCACATCATTGGGAGAGTTCAGCCGCTTGCCGTCGTAGCTGTCGGCGAGAACGGTGATGGAGCCGTCGACTTCGGTGCGGGTGACACGCCGGCCACCATGTTCGCAGGAAACAAGTCGCCCCTGACGGTCGCGCGTATTGCCGTTGGCGAAGTTGGAGGGCTGACGGAACACCGAAATTCCGCCATCCGGCACCCAGCGCAACATGCGCTCATTGGGAATATCGCTGAACAGCAGGCAGTTGAGATCGGCAAACCAAACCGGTCCTTCGGCCCATCGGCAGCCGGAATAAAGCTCTTCCAGTTCCGCATTGCCGACGATCAGATGGCGAAAGCGGTCATCGTGGATTTCGTAAGGGGAGGTCTTGTCTGTGGTCATGAGCGTGGTCCGCTTTTAGGCTTTTCGTTCGGGGTTCAGCGCGCGGCCTTGCGGCCGCTCGCCAGAAGAATGACGGAGATGATGATGAGGCCGGTGAGGATGAGGCGGATGCCGGCGCCGAAACCATAGGTATTCAGCATCGAAACCACCAGGAACATGAAGAGCGAAGCGCCCCAGATGCCGGGAACATTGGAGTCGCCGCCCGCCACCGCCGTGCCGCCGATGACGACGACGGCGATGGACATCAGCAGATATTCCGATCCCATGTTAAGCGCCGCGCCTCCGGAGAAGCTGGCGAGCAGGTAACCGGCAATTGCTGCCAGCACCGCGCAGAGCACATAGGTGACGAAGCGTGCGCCATCCACGGGAATGCCGGTCATACGGGCAGCAAAGGTGCTCTGGCCAATGGCGGAAATCCAGCGCCCGTAAAATGTACGGTCGAGCAGCAGCCAGGCGACGACCGACAGCAGCAATGCGACGAGTGCGACGTTGGGAATGCCGAAAGAGCTTGATATCGCGAATGTCGCCAATGTTTCCGGGGGCTTGATGCGCAGGCCGCGGTTTGACCAGATGGCGATGGATTGCACGATAAAGCTCATCGACAGCGTCGCGATGATTGGCGGGATGCGCAGGAGCTTGATCAGCGCATAATTGCCGATGCCGATGGCAATGCCGATCAGAATGGCGATCAGCAGTCCGGGCAGGATGAGACTGTCCGACACATCCATGAATTTCAGGGCCAGAGTTCCTGAAAGCGTCATCGTCGCGGGAACGCAAAGGTCGATATTCCCGGGCCCGAGCGTGATAACGAACATCTGGCCGATGCCGACGATGACCGAAAAGGCTGCGAATGTGAGAGCGGCATGCGAGAGCCCGAAGGAGCTTGCGCCGCCGGTGAAGAGCACGGTAACGATCCACACCGCAATGGTTGCGGCAAACGACCAGATCCACGGTTTTCTGGTGAGGGAAGAGAGCCCGTTCATTGGTTTTTCTCCCGCTTTTCAATACGGTTGAGCAGGATGCGCAGCGCCAGCACGATGATGAGGATCGCCCCTTGTGCACCGATCTGCCAGTCCGGTGAAATGCGCATGAAGGAGAGGAAGGAGCCCGCAAGCGTTAGCGTCAGCGCACCGATAACGGCACCGATGGGCGATACCCTGCCGCCGACGAATTCGCCGCCGCCGAGGATGACGCCGGCAATCGACAGCAGCGTGTAGCGCAGGGCGATATTGGCGTCGGCCGATGTCGTCAGGCCGACAAGGGCGATACCGGACAGCACCGCGAAGAAACCGGCCAGCGCAAAGGTGGCGGCGCGGATGCCGATGACTGACCAGCCGGAGCGCTCGACAGAGCGGAAATTTCCGCCGACGCCGCGCATCAACACGCCGAACGAGGAGCGCATGACGATGTAGTGGGCGATGACCGCAATCATGATACTGGCGACGATCGCGATCGGCACGAAAGGCGGTTTTGCCGTCATCAGTGTGCGGATGAAGGCTGGCGCCTGGCCACCCGGCGAAGGCAGAATAAGAACGGCGAGGCCGCCCCAGACGAAACTCATGCCGAGCGTGACGACGATGGAAGGCAGGGCGCGGATATGGATGATGGCCCCAAGCAAAGCGTAGACTGTAATCGCACCGGCAAAGATCGCAATTCCAAGGACGGGTGTGGTTTGCAGGAAGGTAGCGGTGACGCAGGCACAGAAACTGACAAAGGTGCCCATCGACAGGTCGAGATCATTGACGGACATGATCAGCATCTGCGCAATGGTGGCGAGTGCGATCGGCACTGCCAGATTGAACAGCAGGTTGAGGCCATTATAGCTCATGGCGCGCGGCTGCATGTAAAAGACGGCGGCGAGCAGGAAGGCGAGCGAGGCGGCGGGAATGATGAGACGAAGGGCACTGGCGGAGAGTTTCATGCGTGGTCTTCTCCCGCGAAGGAAGCGGCCAGCACATTCTGTTCGGTGATCTCCTCGCCCACCAGTTCGGCCTGAATGGCGCCGTCGCGGAAAACATAGACCCGGTCACAAAGGCGAATTTCGTCCATTTCGGTGGAGTACCAGATGAAGGTGCGGCCGTGAGAGGCTTCGGTTCTCAAGATATCGTAGACCTCCTGTTTGGTGCCGATATCAACGCCGCGCATCGGGTCGTCCATCAAGACGGTGCTGGCGGTGGTGGCGAGCGCCCGGGCGAAAAGCACCTTCTGCTGGTTGCCGCCGGAGAGGGAGAGAATCTTGTTGCCCATGTCAGGCGTACGAATTTCGATGCGCTTCTTCCATTGCGCGCCGAGTTCGTTCTCCTTGCTCCTGTCCACCATGCCCGCGGATGAAATATCCCGCAGCGACGCGATGGAGAGGTTCTTCAGGATGCTCCACAGCGGGAAGGTGCCGTTCAGGCTGCGGTCGCCCGCGACGAAGGCGATATCAGTCTTGCGCGCAGGCAACCAGCTGCTGTTGCGGGCCAGGTAAAGGTCGAGAAGCGCCTCCGTCTGTCCATGACCGCCAAGACCGGCAAGGCCAATGATCTCGCCGCGGAAAGCCTCGAAGGCAAGGCCTTCGCCTCGGCGCGCCGGCATGGAAAGCACCTTTTCGCCCGCTTTGCGGTTTTCGCTTTTCTGACGGTCCTGTTGCTTGACGACGCTACCCATGGCTTCCACCAGTGTTCGTGTCGTGAAGTCGCCCGCTGCCCGGTCGGCCACCACCCGGCCATCTTTCATCACCACGATGCGGGTGGCGGTTGATAGAATCTCGCCGAGAATATGCGAGATCAGCAGAACGGAACCGCCGGTGCGGATGAAGCTGCGGACATAGTCCATCAACTGCTCTGCGAGACCGGCATCGAGCGAGGAGGTTGGCTCATCGAGAATAACGAGCCTCGGGGCCTCAGGTGTGCGGCAGAAGTTAATGGCGATTTCCACCATCTGTCGCTCAGCGATGGAGAGTTCGGCAATCGTCAGCTCGCAATCGATGCCGTGGCCGGGAAAAATCTCGTCGAGCGTTTGCCGGATCATGGTGAGCGCGCGCCCGCGCCAGTTCCGCCCACTGATGGCGGCATGCATGATACGGACGTTTTCGCTGATCGTCAGGTTGGGGCAGAGCGAGAGTTCCTGAAAGACGCAGCGCACACCGCTGGCACGGGCAACCGCTATGCCGTAGCGGCCATGCTCGCCGCGATAGGAAATGGAGCCTTCATGCGGCGTCAGCCCACCATTGATGACGTTGACGATGGTGGATTTTCCCGCGCCATTATGACCGACAAGCCCGAGGCATTCGCCGGATCGGATGACGAGATCAGCCCCGTCCAGCGCCTTGACCGCGCCGAACACGACCTTCACGCCGCGTGCGGCGACGACTTCTTCGGCCTCGATGATGTCATTCATGAGCAATTACGCCAGTGATCTGAAAATGGGATAATGTCGGCGATATCTGCGGTGCCCGTTTTCAGAACGCCGCAGATATCGATTGTGAACTGGCTCGGCTTACTTGGCGGCGATGGCCTTCTGGGCGTCCGCCTGCGAATATTCCACATTCGCGACGCCGCCCTTCTGGGTGGTCTTGAGGTTCTCTTCAAGATTGGCCTGGTCGATGCGCAGGAACGGAACCGTTAGGTCCTTCTTCACATCCTTGCCGTCGAGGATCTGCTGCGCCACCCAGAATGCCAGCGTCGAGACGCCGGGAGCGATGGAGACGGACATGGTCTCGTAGCCGCTGGCATCCTTCTGCTGTTTCCACCATTGCAACTCGTCTTCGCGGTTGCCCATGACGATGGTCGGCGTCGGGCGCTTGGCGGCGGCAAAAGCCTGTGCCGCACCGTAACCGTCACCCCCCTGCGTTACCACGGCAGCGACTTCGGGAAGGCTCGGCAGAATGCCGGCAACGGCACGTTGTGCGACATCCTGCGCCCAGTCGCCATTGACCGAACCAACGATCTTGAACTGCGGGTTCTTGGCGACGGCGTCGACAATACCGGCATGGATTTCGTCATCCACGGAAACACCGGCCAGGCCGCGAATTTCGAGCAGATTGCCGCCCTTCGGCATGGCCTTGGCGAGGTAGTCGATCTGGCTTGCGCCCATGGCCTTGAAATCGACCGCAATGCGCCATGCGCAAGGCTCGGTGACGATGCCGTCGAAAGACACGACGATGATGCCGGCATCACAGGCTTCCTTCACCGCGCCGTTCAGTGCGGTGGGGGAGGCGGCATTGATGACGATGGCATCGTAACCCTGCAGGATGAGGTTCTGAATCTGCGCCGCCTGTTCGGTCGCCTGGTTTTCGGCTGTTGTGAAGGCGTCAGCGGCAGCCACCTGCTTGTCGGCAACCGCCTGCTTGGTGATCTTGTCCCAGCTGGTCAGCATCGCCTGACGCCAGGAATTGCCTGCGTAATTGTTTGAAAGCGCAATCTTTTTTGCCGACGTATCGGCGTGAGCGGTGATCGGCAGCGCTGCACATGCGACAGCGGCCGATGCCATAAGCATCTTCCTGAAAGCCATTTGATTTCCTCCCTCGTGGCTTGCTCTTTTCGAGCCCGGAATTCTCGCACGCCGCAAATCTCCTCGGCGGCGGGTGGAATTCCTTTGCACTGGAGCTCCTTTCCCCAGTAGAAGCGAGAATGACCAAGAAGATTTCGCTTGTATAGGCGGATCGCGGCAATCTTCCTGCGGATTTCCGCAGAAAGCTTGCGGGAACCCGCAGGACGAAACGCCACCGCCGGGCGCAGAATGGATGACGCGGCATTCCGATTGGTCGAAACTGCGCCGCCAGATATGGCAGACGCTTGGGAGGGCGTCGGCAAATGTTGGATACGCCAAAAAGCGCGCTTTTTCATCACTATATGGGTATTTCACGGCTGCTGGCCGGGCAGCTGGAATTCAACGCCATTATTCAGGCGGTCGCGACCGAGATCAGCCATATCATCCCGCATGACCACATGGATGTCTGCATCAAGCAGCTGGATGACAAATACCACATCGCCTATGAGAGCGGGCTTGTCAGCGCCTGGAGCAAACATCCGCCTGCACTTTTGACCGGAAGTCCTATCCGCTCCCTGCTGTCGGGCGAAGTCGAACATCTTCTGAGCGGCGATGCATGCGCCGATCCGCGATTTCATTTCAAAGGCGCCTTTTCCAGTCCCATCCATGAGCTCGACCTGCATAGCCGTCTGCATGTCCCGATGAAGGTCCACGGCGATATTATCGGCGCGCTTAGCTGTTCCTGTCATCGGGCCGATGCCTATACGATGGAGGATGTCGCCAATGCCCGCGCGGTTGCGGATCTACTGGCGCCCTATTTCTATGCCATTCGTGCTGCAGAACAGGCGAAACGTTCGGCCATCGAGGAGGCGCGTGCCAATGCTCGTGAAGAAGGTCTGCGCCTTGGCGCGCTGCAATTGACCGAGGCGCTGGAGGCCGAGCGGCAGCGCATCGGCATGGATCTGCACGACCAGACGCTGGCGGATCTCACCCGGTTGGCCCGGCGTATCGAGCGCATGAGCCATACCCCGGACGTGTCGGGGGAGATGCTGGAACCGGTGGTGCGCAGCCTGCAGCACTGCATGCAGGATTTGCGCGAAATCATCGAGGAAGCAAAACCCTCGATCCTGCAATTGTTCGGCGTGGTTGAGGCGATCGAGACTTATGTGGATCGCTCCGTGCGTGACAGCGGCTGCGCGATCGACTGGTCGGTGACGGATGAGACGGACGGGCTGGTGGAAAGGCTGGACAAAACGGTGGCCATTTCGCTGTTTCGCATCGTGCAGGAAGCCATCAACAATGCCATTCGCCATGCCCAGCCGGAAACCATTGCCGTAACGCTGTCGTCGGTGGATGGCGGCTTGCGGGTGACGGTCAGCGATGATGGCAGCGGCGGCGGCGAAGGCGGCGCATCCGGTGGCCTCGGCATCGGCAACATGAAAACGCGGGCGCGGCTGATTTCAGCCAGGTTCGATATTGGCGGCAACGGCATGGGGGCGGGAACCCGCATCACCGTGACCTTGCCGGAAGATGCCTTCGACCGGCGGGAGGAGTTGTGACATGGACGTGCTGATCGTTGAGGACGATGCGCTGCACCGCGCTTATCTGAACGAGGCCGTGCGTGCCGCCCTGCCGGAATGCGACAAGGTTCTGGAGGCGGCAAACGGCAGGACGGGCGAGAAGCTCGCGCGGGAAAATCGCGCCGCCCATATCGTCATGGATTTGCAGATGAACGAGCGCAACGGTATCGAGGCGGCGCGCACCATCTGGAAGGAAAGGCCGGATACGCGCATCCTGTTCTGGTCAAATTATTCCGACGAAGCCTATGTGCGTGGTGTTTCCCGCATCGTGCCGGAAGGGGCTGCCTATGGCTATGTGCTGAAATCCGCCTCCGATGACCGCCTGCGGCTGGCGCTCAGGAGCATCTTCATCGAGGCGCAATGCGTGATCGACCGGGAAGTGCGTGGCTTGCAGGAAAAGAGCCTCGGCAAGGTACATGGTTTTACCGATTCCGAATATGAAATTCTTGTCGATGTCGCACTGGGGCTCACCGACAAGGCGATTGCGCGCCGTCGTAACCTGTCGCTGCGCAGCGTGCAGAACCGGTTGCAAAGCCTCTACGAAAAGCTGAACGTGCATCAGGCGGCCGGCGATGACGAGGCGGAGGGGCGATACAATTTGCGAACGCGTGCCGTCACCGTGGCGTTCCTGCGCAAGCTGTTGAACTACAGCGCTCTCGAAAAAGCCGAGCGGGAACTGGCGGAATGGGCGGGAAACCGATGATCATCAGGGTAAGAAGGCTAGCAGGCGCCTTTCATCCGCTCTGAGGCCGGAGACCGGTTTCGCCCCGACTTTCAAAATACGGCCAAGTTTTTTCTGCGCTTTTTCCTCTGTGGCGATGTCGAGGACGGCGGGGTGCACATAGCTCTTGCGGCAGATGGCGGGCGTGTTGGAAAGCTCCGCCGCCGCCGCCTGGCACATGCCCTTGATGCTCGGTTTTTCACCCGCGGCCACATGTTCCATCGCGTTGCAGAAGGCTGCAAGCGTTCCGCCCCAGGTACGGAAGGTCTTGGCGGAGATGCCTTGTCCGCCAATACGGGAGAGGTAAGCGTTTAGGTCGCTGGAATCGACGGAATGCACCCGGTTTTCACTGTCCTGCCAGACGAACAGTTCCTTGCCGGGCAGATCGGCGATCTCTTCCAGAATTTTCTGGAGGCGAGGGTGGCGCAATTGCCGTTTCACCTTCTGCCCGCCCTTGGCGGCAAAGCGTAATTCGATGGTTTCACCGAAGGAAATGTGCCGCTTGAGCAATGTCGTCGCGCCATAGGTGCCATTGGTTTCGAGATAGGAACGGTTGCCGACACGCAGATAGGCTGCATCAAGAAGCAGCGTCAGGGCCGCCAGCGTCATTTCCTGTCCGTGATCCTGCTTGGCAATATCTGCCATGGCGCGGCGGCGAATGGCGGGCAGCGCCTTGCCGAAGCTTTTCAGCTGAAAGAACTTTGTCTCGCCCCTCAGTGCGTGCCAGTCGGGATGATAGCGATATTGTTTTCGGCCGCGCGCATCAAACCCGGTGGCCTGCAGATGGCCCGACGGGTCGATGCAGATCCACACATCCCTGTAGGCGGGCGGCACGCCGAGCGATTTGATGCGCCTGAGTTCCTCATTGTCGGAGAGAATCTCGCCGCCCGGTAGCCGGTAACAGAAGCCGCGGCCGCGTTTCTCGCGGGCAATACCCGGCTCCTGGTCGTTGACATAGGCAAGTCCGATTTTGGCGAGAAGACGGGTGGGCGGCTGTGGCATGGTTGTTTCCGGCACGTTTAAGGTTGCAGGAAACGACAAACAGGCCGCCTTCGTTCCGGCGGCCTGCTGTCGCGGTCACGACTTTTCTCAGCTGGCTTTGGCGATCCGCAAAATTTGCGAGTTGCCGCCGCCGCGCTCTTCGGTCACGGCATAGAGGGCGCCATCCGGACCCACTTTTACATCACGAATGCGCGCTTCCAGCGGCAATCGGCTTTCCGTCGCAACCTTGTCGCCGTCAATGTGCAGGATGACGAGGCCTTGGCTCACCAGACCTCCTACGATGAAGGCTCCCTTCCACTCGGGAATCTGGTCGCCGTCGTAAAAGGCCATGCCGGACGGGCCGATGACGGGATCCCAATAATAAACCGGCTGTTCCATGCCTTCCTTGGCGGTGACACCTTCGCCAACGGACCGGCCGCTATATTCGACACCGTAGGTGATGACCGGCCAGCCATAATTGAGGCCCGCCTTCGGCAGGTTCAGCTCATCGCCGCCTTTCGGGCCATGTTCCACGGTCCAGAGCCTGCCCTGTCCATCCAGCGCTGCCGACTGGAGGTTACGGTGGCCATAGCTCCATATCTCGGGAAGGGCGTTCTGCTGGCCGGCGAAGGGGTTGCCCTCGAAGGCCTTGCCTTCGGCATCAATGCGGAAGACCTTGCCGAGCCCGCTCGACAGGTCCTGCGCCTGCACACGCGGCGTTGCGTCTGAACGTTCACCGACAGTGACGTAGAGCTCATTGTTCTGGCCGAAGACCAGGCGGGAGCCGAAATGCTTGTCGCCATCATAGGTCGGCATCTGGCGGAAGATCACCGAGACGTCTTGCAGTTTTGCTGCTCCACCCTCTTCGGTCAGTTTGGCCGATGCGACGGACGTGCCGTTGCCGCCATCCCGTGGCTCGGAAAAAGAGAAGAAGATTTTACGGGAGGTTTCGAAATCGGGAGCTAGCGCGATGTCGAGCAGACCGCCCTGTCCGTCAGACGCCACCTCCGGCACGCCTTCTATCGCCGGGCCAGCCTTGCCGTCAGCAACAATATGCATGGCGCCCTCCTTGGCGGCGACGATCATGCGGCCATCAGGCAGGAATTCCATGGACCACAGGTGCGGCAGACCCTCGGCGACGATGGTTTTTTCGACGCTCGGCTGGGCAGCAGCCTGCGGCGCGCGTGTCTGACCCTCAAAAGCCGGTTTCTGATCCGGTGCATTCGGTCGTTTCGTTTCGGCAGCCGGGGCGGTCTGGGCATGGGCAGCGCCGGCAAAGGGAATAGCAAGCAGCGCGCACAGGATTGTCGAACTCAGAAATCGGTTGTTGTGGAACATGGGTCTCCCTTCCATCGTTTACGTCACGTCGAGAACCATTTGGGGAGCATTTCGTTTCCTGCGTTAGTTTCAAGAAAACTTGATCATTGCGTGTGCAGGCGGCACGCTCTTTTCTCATCCATGCGAATTCATAAGGAACCGCAAGCCTGCGGCCGCGTTTTCCCCTTTTGTTACACGGAGGGCGACATGCAGATCATCGACAACAAAACCATCGACGCGGACAGAACCAAACCGATCCTCAACGTTGCGGAATTCTGCCGGCGCTACCGGCTGGACAAGGCGGAGGAGACCCGGCTCAGAAAGCTGTTCGGCGAGTTCGCCTCGCGGCATGAGCTTCTAATGAATGCGCAGCGCAAGCCGAGCTTTCGCTGATCATTCATTCCCATCGAGAGATTTTCCAAAGATCATGAAGACATCATAGCGGGTGTTCTTGCCCATTATCTGGTGAGAGGGTTTGCGAATTCCCGGCATCGGATCGGCGCGGAGCGGCCATTTCAGAACCACCCGCTTCGTCGCATTTTCCAACGCAGCCTGCATCAGCTCAACCTGGTCGGGGTCGGCTCCAACCAATTCTCTCAGTACCCTCATCTCTTTTTTCACCAGCGCCGTGTTGTGGCGCGGCGGATGCATGGGGTCAACAATCACCACTTCCGGTGAAAGCTCTTTCAGCAATTGGCGTGAATCCCCGTGAAGCAGGGTCATGCGCGCCGCCGCCTCGGCATAAGAGCCGCCCGCTTCCAGGGCGCGGCGAATGCCGTCAGCGAGATGGGCGTGCATTTCCGGCGAGCGTTCAACGAGGGTGACGTCAGCCCCCAGGGATGCGAGCAGAAAGGCGTCCCGCCCGAGGCCAGCCGTGGCATCGAGGATTTTTGGCGTGCGGCCTTTGGTGAAACCTGCCGCCTTGGGCAGCGCCTGTCCGCGCCCTTCGCCAGAACGAAAACGGTGCCCCACCGCGCCGCCGACGAAATCCACCACGAAACTTTCGTTCTGTTCCTTCATTTCGGACCTCAGAAGGGGCAGGGCACGAAATAGGCGACGTCGCGCCCATCCGGATGGCGGAATGCGACTTCCTGCGCATGCAGCATCAGACGCTGCGCGGCGGAAAATGCCTCGCCTTCTGCATAAAATTCATCGCCAAGAATGGGGTGGCCCAGCGCTTTCATATGCACCCGCAATTGGTGGGTGCGGCCGGTGAGCGGAGTGAGCGCCAGCCGCGTTGCGGGAAGCGGTAAGCGTTCCAGCACCTGCCATAGGCTTTGCGCGGACTTGCCGTTTTCGTGGTCGACCCGGTGGCGCGGCTTGTTTTCGGGATCGATGGCGAGCGGCAGGTCCACTTCTCCCGCCTCTCCGGCAACCTCTCCCCAGACAATGGCCAAATAGGATTTGCGCGTCTGGCGGTTTTCAAACTGCGACGCAATCGCCGCATGCGCCTTGCGGTTAAGCGACATCAGCACGATGCCCGATGTGTCCTTGTCCAGCCGGTTGATCATCAGTGCTTTCGGGAACTGCTTCTGCACACGCGTCATCAGGCTGTCGGAAAGCGCCGGATCGCGCCCCGGCACCGATAACAGCCCGCTCGGCTTATCAAGCACCAGCAGATCGTCGTCGCGGTGCACGATGGTGAGCCAAGGGTCGAGTGGCGGATTATAGACGGGGTTGGAAAGCTCGGATGACATTTCGCTTCCTTAGCACGAATTGCGCATTCGGACAGGCGCTAGAGCATTTCCAGGAAAAGTGGACCGCAGTTTTCCGACCGGAAATGTAACAAAATAAAGAGTTAGAGTGTTTTTGCGATTTGAAGAAAAACGAAAAAACTCTAGTCGGGAATATGGAGATTGACGCGTCCGCTGGTCAGGTCGCTGAGGAGCCGGGTTAGACGTTCGGCTTCCACGGCCGGAACCGAGAGCAACATATTCGCGCCAGTGCCGGTAAAGTCCTCTCTTTCAAGCCGCAGGTTCGGCGTCGCGGAAAGGCGTGATTTCACCAGCGCCAGGTCTGAGAAGGGGCAACTCAGCGTGGCGCTGACATAAGCGATGACCGGTGACGTCTCGCCGAGGCGAAGACAGGCCGCCGCCGTACCGCCATAGGCGCGCATCAATCCGCCGCTGCCGAGCAGGATGCCGCCGAACCAGCGGATTACGAGAACCGCGACATTGTCGAGTGTCTGGCCGTCGATGGCCTGAAGGATAGGTTTTCCGGCCGTTCCCGAGGGTTCGCCGTGATCGCTGAAACGATAGGTCTGACCGCTTCGCCAGGCCCAGCAATTATGGTTTGCATCGGGATCGGAATGGGCCGCGAGGAATGTTTTCGCATCCTCTTCACCCGTCACCGGCGCGGCAAAGGCGATGAAGCGGCTTTTCTTTATATCCTGCGAAAAGGTGACGGGGCGGTCGAGCGTGAACATGGGCGCTTCAATATCGCATATATTCGCCTGCGGAAATCGCTATAAGGCTTTCAACGGCGAAGATGGCAATGGAGAGGGTTTTGAGCGAGGCGAGGCAGGTCGCGATTATCGGCGGCGGACCGGCGGGGCTGATGGCGGCGGAGATGCTCTCGGCTGCAGGCCATACCGTGACGGTGTTCGAGGCTATGCCGACCGTGGCGCGCAAATTGCTGATGGCGGGAAAATCCGGTCTCAACATCACCCACGCCGAAGACTATGACAGCTTCTGTCACCGGTTTGGTAATGCGGAACCACGCGTGCGCGCCGCTCTCAATGATTTTACGCCTGATATGCTGCGCAACTGGGCTGAGCGTCTGGGGCAGGATACCTTTGTCGGCAGCTCTGGCCGGGTATTTCCAACGGTCATGAAAGCCTCGCCGCTGCTGCGGGCATGGCTCGCCCGACTGGAGGCACAAGGCGTCACCATCAGGACGCGGCACCGCTGGACGGGTTTTTCCGGCGAGCAGCTGGTTTTCGCGACACCGGAGGGCGAGATTGCCGTCAAGGCCGATGCCACTCTTTTGGCACTTGGCGGCGCAAGCTGGCCGCGTCTGGGCTCCGATGCCGCATGGGTTCCGACGCTTGCGGCAAGGGGCGTGGAGCTTGCTCCGTTCCGTCCGGCCAATTGCGGTTTCGACGTTGATTGGAGCGATGCCTTCCGTGAGCGTTTTGCGGGTGAAGCGGTTAAATCCACGATCACCATTTCGCCGGCCGGGGCCTTTCAGGGTGAATTCGTGATCACGAAGCATGGCATTGAGGGCAGCGTGATCTACGCTCATTCCGCCGCCCTGCGAGACCGGTTGGAAGAAGCAGGCAGAGCGTCGCTGGCGATTGATCTTGCGCCCGGACGTACGGTGGAACGACTCAGCCGTGATCTGGGAGGGCTCATCCGGAAGGAAAGTTTCGCAAACCGCATGCGTAAGGCGGCTGGCCTGTCTGCCGTGAAGGTCGGCCTTCTGCGGGAAATCTTTCCCGGCATCGCCGCCATGCCGGACGAGTTCGTCGCCGCGAGAATAAAGCATGCAGAGATACCGCTTTTACGGACGAGACCGATTGCCGAGGCAATCTCGTCCGCCGGTGGTATCGTGTGGAGCGGCCTTGATCAAAACTACATGCTGGAAAAGCTCCCCGGCATGTTTGCTGCCGGGGAAATGCTGGATTGGGAAGCACCGACGGGCGGTTATCTGCTGACCGCCTGTTTCGCCACCGGCAAGGCGGCGGCGAAGGGCATGGCCAGATGGCTTGAAGGTTCAGCCTGACAGCCGTTCCGCCAAGCCGCCTTCCTCGCCATGTGCGGTTCTGACGAGGCAGCGCATGATGGCGTCGGTGGTGATGGCGCCAAGCGTCTTGCCGTTTTCCCCGACGACCGTGGCGCTGCTGACATTTTCCCGGACCAGCGCGCGCAGGCCCTCTTCAACCGTCATATCCGCATCGAGCTGAAGGCGGGACTGGCCGGCAAATTCCGGCTGGACGACGGCTCCGAGGCGAATGACCCTGCCGCGATTGACCTCTTCCACGAAGGCTTCGATATAGCTGTCGGCGGGCGACATGACGATTTCGGCTGCCGTTCCCTGCTGGATAATTTCGCCGTCACGCAGAATGGCAATCTTGTCGCCGAGCCGCAGCGCCTCATCGAGATCGTGGGTGATAAAGACGACGGTCTTCTTTAGCTCCTTCTGCAATTCCAGCAGCACCGTCTGCATATCGACACGGATGAGTGGATCGAGCGCCGAATAGGCTTCGTCCATCAAAAGGATTTCGGCATTGTTGGTCAGCGCGCGAGCGAGGCCGACGCGCTGCTGCATGCCACCGGAAAGCTGATTGGGGTAATGGTTGGAAAAGCCTTCCAGTCCCACGCGCCTGATCCAGACTTCGGCCCTTTCCTCCCGCTCGCGCTTGTCGACTCCCTGCACTTCAAGGCC
Organism: Agrobacterium sp. NPDC058088; assembly: GCF_042885035.1. NCBI lineage: Bacteria > Pseudomonadati > Pseudomonadota > Alphaproteobacteria > Hyphomicrobiales > Rhizobiaceae > Agrobacterium > Agrobacterium sp. NPDC058088. The sequence continues at coordinate 273,356 of NZ_JBHVSU010000004.1, forward strand.
ATAGACGACATTCTGCAGCACGTTGCGATGGGGCAAGAGACCGAATTTCTGGAAAACCATCGCCGTCTTGTGGCGGCGGAATTCCAGAAGGTCGGCTTCGTTGAGGCGACAGACATCGGTGCCGCCATAGAGGATTTCGCCCGCCGTCGGGTCGATCAGCCGGTTGACGTGGCGGATGAGCGTCGATTTCCCTGAGCCGGAAAGACCCATGATGACGGTGATCTGCCCGCCCGGCATGGTGATGTTGATATCACGCAGGCCGAGCACATGACCATGTTTGGCGTTGAGATCTGTTTTGGACATGCCGGCCTTGACGGGTTCGACATAATCGCCCGCTTTCGGACCGAAGATCTTGTAGAGGCTGCGAATTTCGATCGATTGACTAGCCATGCGCTACTTCCCTGTGTTTTTGCAGGCGAAGGCCATAGGCCTGGCTGATGCGGTCAAAGATGATGGCGATACCGACGATGGCAAGCCCGTTGAACACGCCGAGCGTGAAGTACTGGTTGGCGATGGCCTTCAGCACCGGCTGGCCAAGACCCTGAACGCCGATCATGGAGGCGATAACGACCATGGCAAGTGCCATCATGATGGTCTGGTTGATGCCGGCCATGATGGTGGGAAGAGCGAGCGGCAGCTGCACCTTGAAAAGTTTCTGACGATTGGAAGAGCCGAAGGCGTCGGCCGCTTCCAGCACGTCGCGGTCGACCATGCGTATACCAAGATTGGTGAGCCGTATCATCGGCGGAATGGCGTAAATGACGACAGCGATGACGCCGGGCACACGGCCGATGCCGAGCAGCATGACGACGGGAATGAGATAAACGAAGCTCGGCATCGTCTGCATCACATCGAGAACGGGGTTTATTACGTTCTGAAGGCGGTTGGAGCGGGCCATGGCAATGCCGATCGGCAAGCCCACGACGATGGAAAGCACCGCGCAGACGAAGATCATGGAAACCGTCTTCATCGTGTCTTCCCACATGCCGAACCAGCCGATGGCGAAGAGAATGCCGCAACAGAGCGAAACAATGGTGGCGCTGCGGCTGCCAAACCAGGCCAGCGCGCCGACAATAAGAATAACGACCGGCCAGGGCGCACCGATCAAAAGCCTTTCCGCCCAGATGAGAAAACTCTGGAGAGGCGTGAACAGCCCCTCAATTGCGCCGCCATAGGTTCGGGTGAAACCCCGGAACCCTTCGTCGATGACCTTTTTCAGCGCGCGCAGAGAATCGTCATTCATGGTCGGAAATTTGAAAAGCCATTCCATATCCTGTTCTCCATGACGAACCGGAGGCGGGGACCGATATCCTCCGCACTCCGGGAGTAAAATCGCCAGAGCGCCCCGCATCCTTCACGACGCAGGTGGAACGCTCTGCTGAACCGGCGCATCGCCCCTCGAAAGCCAAAGGCATTTCGGGGCCGATACTGGCGCGGCGTCGCCGCTGGCGGACGCCGGTTGCCGGGCAGATATGCGAGGACGCGCCTTTTAAAGGGCGGCCTTGACCTTTTCTGCAACCTCAGGCGAGACCCAGCCCTTCCAAAGGGCTTCGTTTTCCTTCAGGAACTGCTTGGCGCCGTCTTCACCGGTCGCCTGATTGTCCGTCATCCAGGCGATCACCTTGTTGACCGTGGCATTGGTCCAGGCGCGCTTGTTAAGGTAATCCATGGCAGGGCCGGCACGATCGGCAAAAGTCTTGCTCACCAGTGTCTGCACGTCATCGATCGGCCAGGCGTTCGGCTTCGGATCGGCGCAATCGGCAACGGATGTGCAGCGCTTCCATTCGGCCGCGTCATATTCGGTGCCGAATCCGAGCTTTACCATCTCGTATTTGCCGAGCAGCGAGGTTGGAGCCCAGTAATAACCGACCCAAGGCTGCTTGGCTTCGTAAGCCTTGGCAATGGAGCCATCGAGGCCGGCAGCGGAGCCGGTGTCGACGAGGGTGAAGCCAGCCTTTTCACCGCCGAAAGCCTTGTACAGCTGCGCGGTGACGACGGTGCCGCCCCAGCCCTGCGGCCCGTTGAATACGGCGCCCTTGGACTTGTCTTCAGGCGACGGGAAGAGCTCGGGATGCTTGAAAAGATCAGGAATTGTTTTGAGATCGGGGTTGGCTTCAGCGACGTATTTCGGAATCCACCAGCCCTGAACAGCGCCATCGGAAAGGATTTTTGCGGCCGCGACCACTTTGCCGCCTTCCAGGCCCTGCTTGACGATCTCCGGCTGCAGGCTGACCCAGGCCTCAGGCGCGATATCCGGCTGGCCCTTTTCGGCCATGGAGGTCAGTGTCGGCACGGTATCGCCGGTGACGATTTCGGCGGAGCAGCCATATCCTTTTTCGAGAATGAACTTGTCGAGATTGGCGGCAACTTCGGCGGACTGCCAGTTCATGCTGGCGATTGTTACGTTTCCACAGTCGGCGGCATAGGCTGCGCCGCCTGAAAAGGCGAAGCCGGCGGAAAGAATTGTGGCACCCAAAAGTATTTTCATTGTTGTTCCCTCTGGTCGCGGTGTGGCGAAGACCCGGGCGCTGACGGCACCGCGACCGCCAGCACCCTTATTGAGGCTTAATAATTCCTTTGTGGCCATCCCGTTTGCGGCAATTTCTGGCGTATTGAGGATGCCAATCGTCAGGTGAAGGTGCGGTTACAGGAATATATTAGCGAAATTTCTGGCGCGAAGGTGTTGAAATATCGGGGAGTTTAGCCATTGCTATGCAATATTTCAGCGGCGATGGAACTTTTTCATTTTTTTGAAAAGCGTGGGAACTATTAGGCGAAGTTTCTGTTCTCTTGGACTTTTATCCTGTTCTGTATTACGGGAGATTTCCTCTCGGTTTTTGTGGTGATGTTGAATGACCAATCTTCGTGCTGCCCCGGTATGGCCGATCGGTGGCGGTGAAACGGGTGAGCTTGTGCGCCGCTTCGACTGGTCGAAGACATCGCTGGGTCCTATTTGCGATTGGCCGCAAAATCTAAGGCAAAAAGCCAATTCCGTCGTCAACTCCCCCATTCCGCAGGTGCTGATGTGGGGCAGGGATCATGTGATGATCTACAATGACGGCTATGCCGAGATCGCCGGCAATTATCATCCGCATGCACTGGGCGGGACGGTGCCCGGCATCTGGCCCGAAATCTGGGACTGGAACAGCCGCATCCTCGAAGCCGGTTTTCGCGGTGAGGTCCTGGCCTATCGCGACCAGCCTATGACGCTGATGCGACATGGCGTGCCGGAAGAGGTGATCTTCGATCTGTTCTACACGCCGATCTATAATGAAGGCGGCACGGTGGACGGCGTTTTATGCACCGTGCTTGAAAACACCGACAAGGTGAAGGCTGTGGAAGCGCTGGAGCAGAGCCGGAAGGAACTAAGCCGGCTTACCAATGCCCTGCCCATTCTGGTCGGATATGTCGATCGCGATTATGTTTATAAATTCGCCAATGACGGCTATCTGGAGTGGTTCGGTCGCCGTGCCGAGGAAGTGATCGGCCACAGCGTTCCAGAGATTGTCGGCGAAGCGTTTTTCGAAGCGCGCAAGGCCTATCTGGATCGTGCGCTTGCCGGTGAGAAGATCGTCTCCGACACCGTGATCAGGAGGCCCGATGGCACTGTGCGCGCCGCCGAGATCCGCTATGTTCCGCGCCATGTCGCCGATGGCTCCATCGACGGTATCTATGTGCTGATCATCGATATCGAGGACCGCAAGCGCGCGGAACAGGAAATTCTCATCAGCAATAACCGGTTCCGTGCGGCGGTGGATGCGGTGCACGGTGTGCTGTGGACGAACAGTGCCGATGGCAGGATGCTGGGCGAACAGCCTGCCTGGGCGGCGCTCACGGGCCAGAAGCTCGAAGAATATCAGGGTTTTGGCTGGGCGGATGCCGTTCACCCGGAAGACAGGCAGGGTTCTGTAGACAGCTGGAACCAGGCGGTTGCGGAAAAGTCGACCTATATATGGGAGCACCGCGTGCGCCGTCATGACGGCGTCTACCGCACGTTTGCGATCCGCGGCGTGCCGATTTTCGATAAGTCTGGCGCCATTGCCGAATGGGTCGGCGTCCACACCGACATAACCGAGCAGCGGCAGGCGGAAGACACTCTCAAGGAACATGCCAGCAATCTTGAGCGTGAAATTCGCCATCGCATCCGGGCGGAAGAGCAACTTAGGCAACTGAATGAAGGCCTTGAAGTCCGTGTCGAGGCGGAAATGGCCGAGCGACGCCAGGCCGAAAAGGCATTGCAGCAGGCGCAGAAAATGGAATCCATCGGCCAGCTGACGGGCGGCGTTGCGCATGATTTCAACAATCTTCTGCAGGTGATCGCGGGCAATCTGCAATTGCTCTCCAAGGATGTGAGCGGCAATGAACGCGCCGAAAGGCGGCTGGAAAATGCGCTGGCCGGCGTCCATCGTGGTGCAAAGCTCGCCAGCCAGCTTCTGGCCTTCGGCCGCCGCCAGGCGCTGGAACCGCGCGTCATCAACATTTCCCGTTTCGTGACCGGCATGGACGATCTGCTGCGCCGTTCGCTGGGCGAGGCGATAGAGGTGGAGATTATCACCTCTGGCGGTCTCTGGAACACCTATGCCGATCCCAACCAGGTCGAGAACGCACTTCTCAACCTTGCCATCAACGCGCGCGACGCGATGCAAGGCCACGGCAAGCTGACCATTGAGGTCGGCAACGCGGTTCTTGACCGCGATTATGCCCGCAAGCATTCGGAAGTTTCGGCGGGGCAATACGTCATGCTCGCCGTCAGCGATACGGGTTCCGGCATGCCGCCGGAGATTCTCGAAAAGGTCTTCGAGCCGTTCTTCTCGACAAAGCCGGAAGGCAAGGGCACCGGTCTCGGCCTTTCAATGGTCTATGGATTTGCGAAACAATCGAGCGGCCACGTCAACATCTATAGCGAGGTGGGGCAGGGCACGACGGTGAAAATGTATCTGCCGCGCTCCGCTGCCGATGAGGACAGGGAAGTGGTGATGCCGACCGGCCCGGTCGAGGGCGGAACGGAAACCATTCTCGTGGTGGAAGATGACGAGGAAGTGCGCAACACCGTCGTCGAGACGCTTGGTGACCTCGGTTACCGGGTGCTCACCGCCCGTGATGCGCAGGCCGGATTGACGGTGGTGGAAAGCGGCATTCCGATCGATGTCATCTTCACCGACGTGGTGATGCCGGGGCCTTTGAAAAGCCGGGAAATGGCCCGCCGCGCGCAGGAGCGGCTGCCGAACCTCGCCGTTCTCTTCACGTCCGGTTACACGGAAAACTCCATCGTGCACGGCGGCAAGCTGGATGCCGGGGTGGAACTTCTTTCCAAACCCTATACGCGCGAAGCGCTGGCACGGCGCATTCGCCATGTGATCGCCAATCGCAAGCAGGTCTCCCTGTCGAGGGCACGGCCGACTGCTACGCCCGGTTATTCCAGACCTTCCGAACCGGTCACGACGGCCGAAAGCGAAAACCGGTCCATACGCGTCCTTCTGGTCGAGGATGACGAGCTGATCCGGATGAATTCGATGGAGATGCTGTCGGACAGCGGCTTTGCGGTTATCGAAGCCGGAACTGCGGCGCAGGCGCTGAATGTGATCGAGGCGGACCGCATAGACGTTCTCGTCACTGATCTCGGTCTGCCGGACATGAATGGCGGCGAGCTGGCGGTGGAGGCTCTGCGCCGCAAGCCCGGACTTGCCATCGTATTTGCGACGGGCGACAGCCATCTGCCGGAAGGCGCGCCCGAAAGCGCGGTGCTGCTCACCAAGCCTTATGACGAACAGCAGATCGTCTCAGCGGTCGAGCAGGCCCATACGGCAAAGGGCGCGGGGGCGGAATAGTCCGTCCGCTGCTTTATCGGCTTAATAACCTCGCGTCATATCGACGGTTTCCGGCAGCCTGCCGGTCTCCCGCCAGGCCCGGACATTGCCCGCGACGATGCGGGCCGAACTCTCGCGGCTCGTCGGCGCGGAAATATGCGGCAGGACGGTGACTTTCGGGTGCTGCCAGAATGGCGAAGCCGTGGGAAGCGGCTCCTGTTGGAAGACATCGAGGACGGCATGCGAAAGGCGTCCGGAATCGAGCGCAGCGATCAGGTCGTCGGCAACGACGACCGGGCCACGGGCGAAATTGATAAGTGCAGCCCCCTCTTTCATCAAGGCAAGGCGGCTGGCATTCAGAAGGCCACGCGTCGCATCGGTGAGCGGGACGAGACAGACGAGAATGTCGCTTTTTTCGAGCAATGTCTGCAGCCCGTCATCTCCCTTCAGTGTTTCCACACCAGCGATTACCTTCTCCGAGCGACTCCAGCCAGCGACGTTGAATCCGGCATGGAGGAGGCGCTCCGCGGCAGCCGTGCCGAGTGCCCCGAGGCCGAGCAGGCCGATTGTCATCTCGCCGGGGTGACGGTAGTCCAGCTCCTGCCAGATCGCCTTTTGCTGGTTTTCACGATAGGACGGCATGTCGCGCTGCAGATAATAGGTCCACGCCAACACCGCTTCAGCCATGACGCGGGAAAGCTCCGGGTCTTTCAGCCGGACTATGGATGGAGCCTTTTCTCCCAGTTCCAGCACCAGCCGCTCCACACCTGCCCATAGGCTGTGAATCCATGTGAGGCCGGGAAGTGCGGCGATGTCAGCCGGGTCAGGATTGGCGACAATGGCAAAATCCACTACCCGCCGTTGCTCGTTCGTCAATTCGGAGAAGGACAGGATGTCCTCCTGCGGCATGGCGGCGCGCAGTGCCTGTTTCCAGACAGCTTCGGCTTCCGCGTTCATCCGTGAAACAAAGGCGATGGGTGATGGCATGGCATTGGTCCTGCTTGCGATTTTAGCTTTACGCCATCAATGCGCAATTTCGGCAGGCAATACCATGGGTTTGTCAGTGGAATTTTCGGCAGAGCAAAACGGCCCGGTTTTCACCGGGCCGTTTCACGATTACGCGTCTTCTTTTACCGGGGCCTTTGCATCGCCATAATAGGCCGAGAATTTTTCGTGATAATGCTCCGAACCACCGGGGCCGGCATAACGCTGCAACTCCGTCATGTCGGTCTTGTTGAGCACAATACCAAGCGTCTTGTTGGCGATCTGCGGTTCGTTGGCCATCAGGTTCTGCACCATCTGGATCGGCGTTTTGCCCCATTCGGTCACGAACACGAAACCGTCCACCTGCGGTGCAAAGGCCTTGGCGTCGATGACGGGCACAACGGGTGCAAGGTCGACGATGATGTAGTCGCATGCCTCGCGCGCCGAATCGATGAACTTGCGCATACCCGAGGAGGACAGCAATTCGCTCGAATGGGCGAACTGGTTGCTGGTGGAAACCGGCAGGATGCCCATTTTCGTGCGCGTATCCACCTTCACCGCCTGCGTCCATGGAACTTCATCGAGCACCACTTCGACGAGGCCGGCGGATTGCCGTGTGGTCAGCATGCGGCTGAGGCCGGGATTGCGGATATCGGCATCCACGACAAGCGTGCGCTTGCCGGTGGAGGCGATGAGGCCGGCGAGATTGAGCGCTACGACCGACTTGCCTTCGTTCGGCAGGCAGGAAATGACGCCGATAACCCGGCACTGACGCTCCTGAATGACGACATCGGCCGTCAGCTTCACGTTGCGCAGGGTTTCCGCGAAGCTGGAGCGTGGGCTGTCGACGGCAAGGCGCAGCATTTTCTGGAACGAGACCTGCCCGCTTTCGTCAAGTGTCGCATTTTCTCCGCCCGGGGTGGCGGCGCTATTGCCGGTTTTGGCATTTTCGACGCCGCGTTCCCCGATGAAGGGAAGATAACCCAGGAAGCGCATGCGCAGATTGTCACGCACGTCATTGCCGGTGTGGAAGAAGCGATCCCGGAACTCCAGAAGCGCGGCAATACCTCCACCCAGCATTAGGCCGAGGATGACCGAAAGCGCCATGGTCATGGTCTTTTTCGGGCTGGAAGGCGAAGTCGGCAGTCCTGCCTCGGAGATGATGCGGGCCTTGGCGATTGGCAGGGACTGCTTCTGCGAAGCCTCTTCGAAACGACCGAGATAGGACTGATAGAGGGTGCGCAGTGCCGTTGACCGCTGTTCGAGTTCGCGTAGCTGCACCATGGTGATGTTGGCCTGCGAATTGCGGCCGGCGACCTTGTCGATACTGTCGCGCAACGACTGAACGCGGGAATTGGCGACATCAAACTCGTTCTTGAAGCTGCCGGTCAGCTGCTGCAATTCCTGAAAGATTTGCTGCGAAATCTCTTTTTTCTCGGCGTCGAGCGCGGCCGCCTGCGGATGGTCGGCGCCGAATTGCTGGATGATGCCGCGCTGACGGTCCGAAATGGTGATGTAGCGCTTGCGCAAATCCTGAATGACCGAGTTGTCGGTGTCGCGGGCTGAAACAACTGCATTGTCGACAGCCGTCTCCGGCCCGCGGTCGATAATCGACTTGTACTGGCTGTAGCGGGCAGAGGCAGTAGCCGCATCCGCCTGCGCGGCAATCAGCTGGCCGTTGAGATCGGCAAGCTGGCTTTCCGACATCAGTTCGCCGCGTGACGATACGATATTGTTGTCGGACCGGAATTTCTGAACCGCAAGTTCCGCCGCCTGGGCGCGCTGGTTAAGGTCGGTCAGACGTTCCTGCAACCAGACAGAAGCACGTTCACTGGCATCAAAATTGGCATTCAGCTGTTCGGTGAGATAAGCCTGCGCATAGGTCTTGGCGATCTGTGCCGCCAGCTGGCGGTCGGTCGAACGGGTGGAAATGGCGATGACCGAGCTGCGGCCGACACGCTCGACCGTCAGCGACTGCTGCAGCACCGCGGCGGCTTTTTCCCGTCGTCCGGCACGGATCGCAGCCTCGGAGACTGGCGGGTCGCCCGGCAGCACGAGGTCGAGGATGCCCCGCACGGAAGATTTGACGAGTTCGACCGGAGACATCGCCGGATTGACGATGGTGTCGTTCTCGTCAAGCTTGGCCTTGTCGACCACGGTCAGCGCCATTTCCTTGGATTTGAGGATTTCAACGGCGCTCGCGATACGGTTATCGACAATCTGCGCGGCCGGCACCGGCGATTCCTCTTCGGCGTAACGCGAGAGGCTTTCGTCCAGTAGCACCTGCGTCATCGCGGTATAAACGGGGGTCGCGAACACCAGGTAGAGGCCGGCGAGGACCACGGCGGCAATGACGGAGGCGGCAATGACATTGGCGCGGCGCACCACGGCGGCCCATAGGCGGTCGAGGTCGATGAACGTGTCGGAATCCTTGCCGGATTCCGGAAAACCAATATTGGATTTAAAGGTCTTGTGGTGCATGGACCTACCTTGTGAATTAAAAATGGTACGCGGGAAGCCGAGCAACACTCGCCTTCCCGCCTCCCGTTATTGGTGCGCCGGCCGCCTCCCCGGCGGCGCGATTAAAGTCAGGCCGCCTGTACGCGGCTTTCGTGGTTCGCCACCAGTTCCTTCACCGAAGCGAGAACCTGTGCTTCCATGTCCGCCCGCATCAGCGAAAAGGCGACGTTAGCGGCAATGAAGCCCTGCTTGCTGCCGCAATCAAAGGTGCGGCCAGAATATTTCTGCGCGTGGAACGGCTGTTTTTCCGCGAGACGTTTCATGCCATCGGTCAACTGAATTTCATTGCCAGCACCACGCTCCTGCTTGGCGAGGATATCGAATATTTCCGGCTGCAGAATATAGCGGCCATTCAGGTAATAATTCGACGGCGCCTTGGATGGTTCCGGCTTTTCGACCATTTCGGTGACGGCAAAGCCGTGGTTGACCTTCTGGCCGACGCCGACGACGCCATAGGAAGAGACTTCTTCCGGCAGGCATTCCTCGACGCCAAGAATATTGCCCCCGACTTCGTCATAAAGCTCCATCAGACCGGCAATGCAGCCGCGTGCGCCATAGGAGACCATGTCAGGCAGCAGCAGGGCAAAAGGTTCCTTGCCCACCAGTTCACGCGCACACCAGACCGCGTGGCCGAGACCGAGCGGAACCTGCTGGCGGGTGTAGCTGACAGTACCGGCAACGGGCAGCATCTTTTCCAGCTGCAACACCTGCACGGTCTTGCCGGAGCGGGTCAGCGTATTGATGAGTTCCGGCGCGCTGTCGAAATAGTCTTCGATGGCGGTCTTGTTGCGGCTCGTGACGAAAATAATGTGCTCGATACCGGCCTGCATGGCTTCATCGACAGCATATTGCACGACCGGACGATCAACGATCGTCAGCATTTCCTTCGGCATCGCCTTGGTGGCGGGCAAAAACCGCGTGCCGTTGCCAGCTACGGGAATGACGGCTTTTCTGACAGTTTTGTTCAGGTCCATCGCGTTCTCCTTCATCAAGGTTTGATCTGTCCCCAGTCCCCGCGCAGACAGGGTCCGCGCGCAAATTTCACGAAATCTGCCTTTTCACCCCTGTATTCGCCGCGGGCGCAAATATCGCGTCCCGCAGCCTCCTTAGCCGCACCGCAATGGGCATTCGCAAATGCCCCAATACGGCGGGATCCCTGATCGTGGTCTTCAAGACGCCAACTACGGAGCGGCGCTTGATATTGTCCACCAATGTCAAAAAATTGTGCGCCAGTTGCAGGCTGCGGCTTCTCGCCTGCTGCGCATCCATAGCGGCGGGCAGAAGCGTGTAGTGGCTCAAAAATTCCTCGTCAGCCCTGATCATCGCTTCAACATGAGGAATTTCGAGGACGCGCGAAATCGAGCCTTCGCGAATGTTGTATATATAGCCCGGTTTCGGCTCGATGACGCAGAGCCCGCCGGCCGCGAGTGCCGAGGCGAGCAGGATATAATCCTCGCCAATGCGTATATCCTCGCGGAAGCGTAGCGCTTGGTTATTGAGGAAATCGCGCCGGAACATCGGTTTCATGTAGCCGAAATTGAAGGTGGAGCGGAACAGGATGTTGGAGGAAATAAAGTCCTCCAATGTGAGAACAGGCCGTTCCTCCAGAAACTCTTCGGGAAACATCGTCTCCATCGGTCGGCCATCGGTGTAGACCACGTCGAGATTATCGACAGCGATGTCAGCGTTGGCGGCCTCTGCCCGGCACATCATGCAGGCGGAGCGCTCCGGGCGGATGACATCGTCGGAGTCGAGCACGGCGATCCAGCGGCCGGTCGCGGCCTCAATGCCGGCATTGCGCGCGCCGCCCGGACCCCGGTTTTGTTCGAGCGCAAGCAGCCGCACGCGCGGATCGATTGCGGCGATCGCTTCAACGACGGAAATGGTATCGTCGGCGGACCGGTCGTCGACGACGATCACTTCCAATGTCACGCCCTGCTGATCGAGCGCGCTTTGAACTGCGGCCTCGATCGTATCGGCGGCATTATAGGCGGCGATGACGAAGCTGATGTCTGGCGAAGAGTTGAGGTTTTCCATCAGGTCGCCTCCACCGCACCATATTGGCGGATTTCACGCACGCCGAAGGCGCCGCTCATCGAACCCATATGCAGCGCGCCACGCAACGCATAACGGTTGCGGCGCACGGCGTTGAAGCCGGTCAGGGCAGCGAAGACGCCACAGTAGATAACCTTCGAGCCTGCCTTCACCACCTGCAGGACGCGGCGAGCACCGGGCTTCTTTTCAGCCAGCACCCGGCCGTGGGTCTGGCCGGAACGGAAGCGGCGCTTGGCAAGCCATAGGAAGCTCGCCCGGTTTTCCGGCACCGGTTCAGACAGCACTGCATCTTCCGCAAACACGATACGACCGCCAGCGGCGTGAAGATGCGAGAAGAAATGCGTATCTTCGCCGCCGCTCTGGCCGAGCGCCAGCGCAAAGCGCCGGCCTTTGACAGAGGGCGCTTCCATCTTGAGCAGCGTGTTGCAGGTATAGCCGGTAATGATCTCGCCATTCACCCAGACCGGAAGCGTCGAGTGGAAATCGCCGCGTTTCATCCAGCCAGGCGCATTCTCGCGATAGACGGCCGTGACGGGGCCGAGGACCGCTTCAGCGCCGGTCTCGTCCGCCTTCTTCAGAAGGGCGTTGAGCCATTGCGGCGGGGCGGTTTCGTCATCATCGATGAAGGCGAGATAATCCGCCTTGCATTCCGAAAGGCAGGCGTTACGGGCAATCGAAATATTGGATTTCGGGCAATGCACGTAAGTGATTTCAAAGGGTGAGGTTTCGCGTAGGCGATCGACACTCGCCTTGGCGCTCGGCTCTTCGTCATTGTCAGCGACAATCAGCCGAACTTTCACGCCTTCCGGCACCTCCAGCTCGAAGAGTGACAGAAGTGTGGCGACAAGCGCTGGGCGTCTGTAGGTGCAGATGCCGATATCGACGGTTTTCGAAAAATGCGGGCGGGTGACGGTGTTGTCGGTCATGAGACAGCCTTTCTTCCCCGGAATTTCAGGAGTTCCAGCCAGAAGCCGGTGGACCAGGCCAGATGCATCACCATCGCCGAAAAGGCGGCGAGTGGGCCGTATGGGTTTTTCTGACCTATTGCCATCCACAAGCCATAACCCACACATGCGGCAATCCAGAGGCCGAGCGGAATAAGGGCTGCCCAATGCACAAGCGACAGCAGCGCAAGCACGAAGACCGGCAGCACGGCGAGCGGAATCATCTGGCGGATTTTCGGGATCGAGCGATGTTTCAGCAGGTTCTTCGCCCGGCCGCGGCCATAGGCGAGATATTGCCTGAAGAGCGGCATGACGCTCGCGCGCGGATAATAGGTCATGCGGGTCTTGTCGGTCATCCAGATGCGGAAACCGGATTTGCGCAGGCGAAAATCCAGCTCGGCATCCTCATTGTGGCTGAAGCTCTCATCATAACCGCCCACCGCATCGAAAGCGGCGATCCGCATCAGCGCGTGGTGGCCGTGATCGATCCAGTGGCCTTTGGCACCTTCGCGGTGCTTGGAACCGCCATTGCCGAGCTTGGAGTTCTGGGCGATGGCCGTGGCCTTCTGGAACAGGCCGTGACCGACCGTATCCATGGCGACGACGACGGAATCCGCGCCCGTCCGTTCGGCATCCTCGATCAGCCGCTGGCAATAATCATCGGGATAATCGCCATGGGCGTCGATCCGGATGAGATAATCGAAATCCTCGCCGAAGGTGGCGACGGCAAGATTGATGCCGGCGCTCTGGATACGCTTCGGATTGGCAAGAAGCGTGACGCGTTCGTCCTTTGCCGCAAAGGCGGAAACGATGTCGCGCGTTCCATCCGTGCTGCCGCCATCGGCGACGACGATGCGGAACAGGCGCCCCTGCATCGCGCCGGTGAATTTGACGAGCAGCCCCTCGATCGTCTTCTCCTCATTGAGGCAGGGTATGACGATCAGCGTTCTGATGCCGGAATGACCAAGACCTTCCATAACTTGCCCCCTACGCACTACACGGGTGAAAACTGCGCTTCACGGGCGTGGCCGGAAGCGGATTTGGCGAGAGAAGACAATTGCTGCACCAGCAGACGGCAATCGTCGCGGTCGGTCAGCCATTGTTTCCTGTCTGTTGCCGACAGGGCTTGGAAGGCATCCGCATAGGTTTGCGGGGTCATCTGGTTGAAGAGGGCGGCAAGATCGTCAGCGCCCGCCTTTTGCAGGACGAAGCCGATATCGCGCTTTTCGATGAATCGGGCTGTTTCCGTGCCGGAAAGCGCAATCGGCAGGGTGCCATAAAGGCAGCCCTCGTAAAGCCGATTGGGCAGCAGCCAGCTGGAATTTTGGCCTTCTTCGAAAAAGTCGATGGCCCAGGTGAATTGCACCTCGTTATAGATGGCGGCAAGGTCCTCGGGGTTCTTGTATGGCCCATGGAAATGCACATGCGGGGCAGCGGCCACGAAGCCATCGAAATCGGCAAATTCCGAATAGGCCGGCCGGCCGCGCAGGATGATTTCGACCTTGCCCTCCATTCGATGGGCAAATTCGGCGAGGATTTCGAGCGACCTGCGGCAGCGAAGCGCCCCGAACCAGCCGATTTTCCACGGTTCTCCGGGCGCAGGCGCGCGTGGTCGTGGCGAGGTGGCAACAGTGCTGTCGAGCGCCAGCACCTTGTTTTCCTGCAACAGGACGGGAAGGTCGAGGCCCGACACTGGTTTGAAATAATGCTCCACGAATGCCGGAGAACTTGTAACCAGCAGTTTGGCGTCGCGTGCGAAATAACGCTGAGCGGCGTTCAGCATCTGTCCGGGCTTGCCCTCGTTGAGAAGCAGGCGGTGAATATCGAGACATTCGTAAACCAGCGCTGGCTGGCTGCCATAGATCGACATGGCGCGCTTTGCCAGAGCCAGCATTTCGAGGTTTCTGGCAAGAATGACGTCGGGTGTCGGGATGCCGCTCAGGACCTTTCCAAGCGAAAGGCTTGCTTTTGCCACCGCCGCCATGCGCTGCAGAAACTGCCCGTCGGCGGTCTCTCCGAGCACGACGGGCACGACGCCCTCGATTTCCGCCAGCCGGTTCTGCCCGCGCCGGAAACCTGCCAGCGTGACCCGCGCCGCGCCCGCGAGCAAGGTCAGCACCCGCCGGCGAATGGCGGGGTCCGACAGATCATGCGCGAGATATAGAACATGGGTCATGCAAAGGGTCCGGTTGGTTTCACGCGTCAGAGACGCTGTGGATTATGTTTTGGTTCAAAAAAATCAGTTGAGGGCGCAGGCAATGGATTCCGGGAACTGGCATTTGTCACCGAGCGCGGTGAAGGCGAAACGGTCAACGACCATTTGCGACGGCCCGGCATAAGCAAACTTGCCCATCCAGTCCTTCAGCGTATCGGTGCCCCAAAGGCTGAAGAAAATCTTCTGGGCGTTTTGCGGGATTTTTGTTGCGTCCGTGACTTCGTGGACGAGCTTGCCGTTGACGTAATAACGCAGGCGCTGTGGTTCCCAGACAAAGGCATAGTCGTTGAAACCGGCATCGGCTCCACCTTCCACCGGTACCAGCTTCTCATTGCCGCCCTTGGCGGAGATATATTGGTTGAGCTGCACCTGACTGGTATTTTTGCCCAGAACCTCGAAGTCGATTTCGTCATGCGGTTTCTTGTCGGTCGGGCCGATATAGGTGAAGAAGGCGGAGTTCAGTCCGGAGCCGGTGGCGGCCTTCATGCGGGCTTCATAGGTGCCGTAACGATAACGGCCCTTGGTCTGGATTTCACCGCAGGCGAAATTGCGCTCGCCTGCTTTGGCTTCCTCGAAACCAAGCGTCAGCTGGCCGTTTTCCACCGTCGCCAATTTTTTCGACCAGGTGCAGTTTTGATGCGCGCCGTTGTTCCAGCCGTCGGAAACGTACCAGAAGCTTCTGTCCATCTGATCGAAGTTCTCGATGAAGGACGTGCCGTTGCCTTCCTGGGCATGGACGGGCGCTATGAAGGCCGTGGCCGAAAGGGCTGCGGCAAGAAAAATGCGTGTCTTAACGCGGGTGACAAATGTTGTCATTGGTTCACCTCTGTCGTTGCGAATAAAGCGTTTCGGATGTGGGCGGACCGATGATGGAACTCCGTTTGTTCGCAAAATCGGCTTTCGTCTTGCTTTTGCCGTTGCGGCTTCCCGTGAGCACGGAATAGACGGTCGGTAGATATTTGCGCACCTGCTTATTGCTGATGATCAGGATGACGAAGGCGGACAATGTCGCGCTGATATAGAAGGCGGGATAGAAGTCCGGCCCGCCTTTGTTCCAGACCATCCACATGATGACGAGTAGCGGGTAATGGGCGCAGAAAATCCAAAAGCTCAGGCTGCCGGTGTCGGCGAGCCGCTGGCCCAGCCGGCTGCGGATCAGGATCGCCGAGGAAACCCAGAAACCGAGCGCGCCGAAGACGGCCAGCAGGTTGCGCGACATGTTGAGCCAGAAGGTGAATTCCGGGCCGGTGAAATAAAGGCCAGTCGCCAGCATGGCGGAGGCGGCGAAAGTCAATGCCATGATCGGCAGGGCATAGGGATCGAGCGCCTTGACATCGACCCGATGCAGCGCGAGCGCAATGCCGAGCGAAAAGCTGAAAAGGATTGATTTTTTCTGGACGATGAAGATCGTCAAATCAGGCATGGCGGTGATGATGAGCAGGATCGCCAGTGTCGGCAACGCGAAACGGCGCATCAAAAAGGCAAGCACCGGTGACAGCAGGATGCAGACGAAGAGATCACGCAGGAAATATAGCGGCACATTCACCGGCAGCTCTTCGAGCGCAGTTCCGTGGCTGATGATTTCACGCGGGCTGGCGTTCCAGAGATCGGGGAAATAACCGACGCCCACATCGAACAGCTGGATCAGTAGCACGGCGGCAAACAGCGCTCCATTCCACAGCAGGAAGGGTAATAGCACGGTTTTCGACTTGGAACGGATCGTCGCCGGATAATCGAAACTGCTCATGCCGCGACGAAACAGCAGGTAACCGGAAATGGCGCTGAGACAGGGCACGCCAATGCGAAACAGCGCGTCACCGAGAAAAACCCGCAGCCAGTCGAAGAAGCCGTAGAGGCCGAGAAACGGGCTGGTTTCCGCGTCGTGCGGTACATGCACGAACACGATCCCCGAGATCAGCAAAATGCGCATCAAATTGATACGGGAGGATAGGTTCTGATCGACAGTCACATCAGTCACCCCTATTGGGCGGCGTCCACCCACGCCGCGTTGCAACCAGAGCGAACTTACGCCCGCACTGGAAAGTCTGGTTTCGACTTTGGGATAAAATGTGGCGACGCGGGAAAAACACAAGCTTAGATTTTGCGGGTGAATGTCTGGCGTTTTCGCGATTTTTGTCGCCGCATAAAGTCAAGACGATGAAAAAGAACGATTTTTTAGAAATTCTGTTGTCGTTAAAAATCGCTGAACCGTGTGGAATTGTCATTTGCCGTGATGTTGCACTGCAAAAATGGCAATGTCCGGTCCTGCCGCGGCAAAGGGAATTGCCGCGGTGAGGACCGGTTAACGGCGGAAATGAGGCGCATTTCCCAGCAAAATTTCTAACCTTGGGTTGTGGCGTCTCGCATGCGCCGTGATTTCACCATCCCAAGGACCTTTCCAAGCAGAGCCCGTTCGGTCAGCAGGATCAGGATGCCATAGATGACGCCGCCTACGGCAGCGCCGACGAGGACCTGAAGGGTGGCGCTCGGGATATGATCGGAAACGGCGTGAAGCAGATAACGCACCGCAACGGCCATGACGAGCGCTGCGATCATCGGCCTGCTGCTGACGTAGAGGCCACGGAAAAACGGCGTGTCGCTTGCCTTGAACACGGCCCAGGAATAGGCGACCAACGTTACCGCATTGACGATGCAGAGCCACACCATGGCGTCGATCAGAGTGCCATAAAGTGCGGCGAGCCACACCGCGACCGTGGTAACGACGGCGCGGATCGTCGCCGACCAGAACAGGACGCGGCCATAGCCGGCGCCCTTCAGATAGGGAATGAAGGTGCTGCAGGGGGTGAGAATGGCTTTCGACAATGCCAGAAGGCCAAGCACCGGCCAGGCATAGGCCCAGTTCTGCCCGAAGATGACAAGCATGGCCGGTTCCGCAACGGCCCAGAGACCGAACATCATGGGCGCCAGAAGCACGGTTAGCACCTGCGTACTGAACATCAGTGCGTCGCGACGGCGTTGAGGATCGTCCATCATGCGGCTGAAGGCAGGAAACAGAACGCCCATAACGGCAGACAGCACGACCTGATTGGGAATGCTGGCAAACCGGTTGGAGGCGGAGTAGGCGCCAGCATCGGCAAGGCCGAGGTGCCGCGCGATGACCACCATAGGTGACTGGAACGTAACGAAATTGGCGATTTCAGAGCCCATCAGCCCCGAGCTGAAGCCGAGAAGCGGCACCAGCCGGCGCGGTTTCATGACGAAGCGGGGGCAATAGCGTGAAACGGCGTAAAGCCCGACGAGGCGAATGAGGGCTGCGGCAAAAAGCTGGATGATGAGCGCCCAGACGCCGAAGCCCATGATGGCGAGCGCCACGGCGACGACCGCGGCGATGCTTTCGGACGCCATGCTCCAGAGCGCGTCCTTGCTGAAGTTCATTCGTCGCGCCAGCAGCGAATAGGCGACATCACCGGCAAGCTGCAGCGGGATGAGGAATGCCATGATGCGCAGCAGATAGGCGCTTTCAACAGCACCCAGAAGCCCGCCAAAAAATTCCGCCCAGATGTAGAGGACGGCGGCCATGGTGCAGGAGATCGCCAGATTGGCCCAGAAGACGGTATGGATCGTGTCCATATCCTCTTCCTTCTCGACGATGAGAGCGGAGGTCAGCCCTGCGCCGGCAATCATGGTCAGGAACTGTACAACCGTAAGTCCTACCGCCACCACGCCGAATTCTTCCGGGGTAAGCAGTCTTGCGAGAATGGGGACCGTGACAAATTTAAGCCCGAATGTCCCTGTTTTTGATAAAACGCTCCAGCCGACATTCGTGGTGATGGTCTTTACATTTGGCGCTGGGGGCATACAAGCATCCTGTTTCTGGAGGCCGGCGGGAGGAAGCCGGTTGGGAGTTGCCGATACCATCGGGGCCGCTTTTAGGATCGGGCCCGACACTTCTTGATCAACGCAAGGGGCGAAACAATGGCAAGATTTACTGTCGTCATTCCCTACTACCAAAAGCAGCACGGTGTCCTGGGACGTGCACTCGCATCGGTTTTTGCGCAGACCTACCAGGACTTCGATCTTGTCATCGTCGATGACGAATCGCCATACCCGATCGATCAGGAACTTGCGGAACTTTCGCAGGAACAGAAAGACCGGATTCTTGTCATTAAGCAGGCCAATGCCGGCCCGGGCGGCGCGCGCAACACCGGTCTCGACCATGTGCCTGACGGCACCGACTATGTTGCCTTTCTTGATTCCGACGATATCTGGACGCCGGATCATCTGCAGAATGCGGCGTTTGCGCTTAAGACCTATGGCGGCGAGTGCTACTGGGCATCAATGCAGGCAAGTGACGAATTTTATTATCATTTCGCCATTTCCGAGCTGGAGAAAAATGAGGGCGCCGCACGGCTTTCCGAGAAACCGCTGGTGATCGAACTGCCGGATCTGGCAAGTGTCATGCTGCGCAACTGGAGCTTCCTGCACCTCTCCTGCATGGTGATCGGCCGTCCTCTCTTTGAAAAAATCCGCTTCGATCCGGCGCTCAGACTGGCGGCGGAAGACGTGCTGTTTTTCTGTGATTCCATCCTCGCATCGAAGCGGACACTGCTCTGTGATGATGCCGGTGCGATGCGCGGAATGGGCGTCAATATCTTCCACAGCATCGACAATACTTCGCCGGAATTCCTGCGCCAGCAGTTCAATACCTGGGTGGCGCTCGATACGCTGGAGGGGCGTTTTTCACGCCGGCCGGACGATGTCGCCTCCATTGCGTCCTACAAAAACACGGCGCGCAAACAGGCCCTGTGGAGCCAGGCGGGCAATCTGAAACGGCGCAAGGCTCCCGAATTCGGACTGCTGTTGAAGTGGGCGATGCGTGATCCGGCCCTGCTGCGTGCCGCTTTCGAACTCGGCGCCGGAAAAATCGTTCGCTTGCGATGAGCGAATTCTCGCCCGCAAGAATTTATGTGTTTTTTCACCCAGGAGTGACCTCATGAAACCTTACCACTGGGAATCTCATCACGGAAATTTCGGTGACGATCTCAACCTGTGGCTGTGGGACTTTCTGCTTCCGGGCCTGCGCGATGTGCATGACGATGTCATGCTCGTCGGAGTCGGCACTGTCCTGAACGATGTTCTTTTGCCGGGAAAACAGCGCAAGCTGGTGATCGGCAGCGGTTATGGTTACGGCGCGGTGCCGGATACCAGCACCGAGTTCTGGGACATTCGCTGTGTGCGCGGCGAAAAAACCGCCGCCAAGCTGGGGCTCGCGCCCGAAAAGGGCATCGTCGATCCGGCCGTCATGGTCACCGAGATGCCCGATTTCAAAGGCCTGCCGAAACTCTACAAGAAGACCTTCGTTCCCCATTGGGAATCGGCGGAATTCGGCATGTGGGAAACGGTCTGTGAGCCAGCAGGCCTCACCTATCTCGACCCGCGCGGCGAAGCGAAAGCGGTCATCCGCGCCATTGCCCAGTCGGAATTCATCGTGGCTGAATCCATGCACGGCGCAATCTTGGCGGATGCCTTCCGCGTGCCATGGGTCGCCGTCAGCACCTCACCGTCGATCAACAGCTTCAAATGGAGCGACTGGGCCGGCAGCGTCGGTGTCGAATATCAGCCGCGCTATGTGCCCGTTTCAACCCGCGCCGAGGCGGCGAAAAAGGGCTCGCGCTTCTGGGGCATGAGCTTCCCGCCGCCGCCCGGTCCGGTTATCGCAGAGCCCGGTTCTGTTTCGGCGCATGAGGGTGACGTGCTGGTGCGGCCGCAAGAAACGCAATCCCGCTCGCTGCGCAAGCTTGCCAAGCAGGTGTTGGCCGCGCCTTCCACGCTGGCGCTCTGGCAGGCAAGCCGCTCGGAACCACGTCTCAGCCCAGACGGCCGGCTGGAGGAGCGCAAGGAGCGTTTTGCCGCCGTGCTGGAAACGGTAAAGCGGGATTATCTCTAAGGGCAAGGGGCGGATGCGGCAGAGAATTTTCTGCCGGCCTTTGCTTGAGGATGCCATCCTCTAGGGTCTCTATCGTCATGCTCGGGCCTGTCCCGAGCATCTGCAACCGACCGATCATAAGATACGTGAGTAAATCCTCGGGACAAGCCCGAGGATGACGGCGAGGAATTGGCGTAGGTCGCCTTTTCCCTCACGAAACCGGCGTGCCGTCCAGCAGATAACGCACATCCCGCACCGGTGGCGATTTGCGGAAGCGGGCGGTCTTGTCGCTCCAGATGCCGCGCGTGATGGCGGGCAGGGCTGGCAGCCGCGCGAGGGCGTGGCTCAGCGCACCGCCCATGCCTTTCTGTTTTTTCGTATCGAGAAAATGACGAAGCTCGAATTTGGCGCGGATATGTTTCTCATGCTCGCGCAGGATCGCCGTTTCCTCTGTCGAGAGCCGGCAGCCGGCGAGAATCGCCCTGTCCGCCTCGTAGAGCAGGCGGAGATCTTCGGTCCCGTGCCGACCGCTCAGCGAGTTGCCGCGCACGATCGCGCCGTAACCGCAATGGCGAATAACCTTGTAACGCGCGCCGGCGGCAAGTGCCCGCACGTAAAGCTCATAATCTTCGCCAAGCCTCAGTGCCTCGTCATAACGCAGCGCATGCTTGTCGAGAAAAGAGCGGCGTATCACCGGTTTCAGGAACCCGGTTTCCCCGCGCTCCACCCCGGGCCTGGAGATATTGCCCTCCACGAATTCCGTGAGCGATAAAAACCGCGCCTGCGCCTCGAAACGGGCCGGCTGCATGGAGGAAGCGCCGGGAACCGATTGCTGGATGAAGGCGATATTGTCGGCCACAAGATCCCAGTTGTCATCGGCCAGCATGGCGGCGAAACGGCCCCGGAAAAAGAAGTCATCTGCATCCAGAATGCTGATGAGCGGGGCAGATGAAATCGAAATCGCGTGGTTGCGCGCGGCGGAGGGACCGCGATTCACATCGAACCGCACGACCCGCAAACGGCCCGTGCCATCATCTGCCGCATGCGCCACGTCGCTCGTTGTGTCGGTGGAGCCATCGTCGATAACCACGACTTCCCCGACCTCCGGCTCCACAAGAGCGGAGCGAATGGCGATATCGATGGTTTCAAATGCGTTTTTCGCAGCGATGATGACGCAAATGGGCTGTGAATCGCTCACCATGTGGTGTCCTTCTGCTTTGACCAACGGTCAGGATTTGGCCAGCAGAAAGTGTCAGGCGTATGGATGCAAGCGATTTTTTGCGGCGCAATAAAAGAAGCTGCGTAAAAGCTTACATATCGGTGAGTTTAGCGCCGTGCAGTGGGGCGCTTTTTGCCGGTTCCGCCGTCATGGTCTCGGCGCTGCGATCACGCGAAAAGGTTTCCCGCATCCGCCGTTTTTCTCGGGCGACGAGAACCAGAATTCCAATAAAATAACCGACTTGCAGAATGACCGCACAGATGAGGGTCTGAATGAATGCCGTATAGAAAGAGCCGTGGATGAAATATGTCGCCACCGCAAAGGCGAGCAATGCACCAATCATGCTGAAAAAAACACGAGGTGCATACATGGTGCTCTCCTCCCGAGAACGATTTCTCCATTTTTGACTGCTCTGCGGCATTTTTCTTCTTTGCAAGAAATATACGATGAGACCGGTGCTGTTTCAACACACATATACTTCTTCTAACGGTTGCGGCATGAAATTTCGGTAATCTTGATTGGTAAATTCCTCCATAACTGCCGATCCGCGCCGATCAAGCATGCCTGACGAGACCGCTTCCTGCGTCTGGAAGCGCCAGAACCGTGCTGCTGGCGGCCCTCGCGGGTTGTCTGTCCCGTTCTGCAGACTTCGTTAACCATCTCGCCTTTAAAAAGTCGGTATTGATTCCTCGAAGAGCAGGGTGCCCGCGTGACGACGAGTTCAGAAGTAATCGCCTTTCCGGCAAAGAACCGCATTGCCGACGTAAAACGATGTGCAACCATGCTCGACCGGCTGCATGGTGTGGAGGCGAATGATTTCTGGCGCAGGGAGTGCCGTGAACTGGCCGCCCGTCTGACGGCGCTTGGCTATGAGGACGCCGCCATGCGGCGCGAGGTCATGGAATTTCAAAACGCCGTGCAGGCTGAATTGTGGGCGGGGGATGCTGCGCCCGAGGCACGCCGCGACAGCCATTGATGGTTCTTTTTCTTCATTAAAAAAGCCGGCGGGTTATAAACCAGCCGGCTTTTTTATTGGTTCGGGACGCCTCAGGAGGCGCCAGCGGCGCCGCGCGTGCGGGCAACGCCATCCAGTGCGGGCTTGTATTTGGGATCGAGTCGCGCCGCATGCGCATAGGACTTGGCAGCCTTGGCCATCTCACCGCGGCGCTCATAGACCAGCGCCTGGTTCGCCCAGGATTCCGCCACATTCCCATCAAGCGAAATGGCGTGGTTGAAATCGGCGAAGGCATTTTCATCGTCGTTCAGCGCGACATAAGAAAGGCCGCGGCCATTATAGGGCTCGGGCGACGTCGACGACAGCGAGATCGCCTTGGAGAAGTCCTCGATAGCCTGGGCATGCTGGTTGCGCAGCTGGTAGATCAGGCCACGATTGTGCCAAGCGCGTCCGTCGGTGGTTTCCAGCTCGATGGCGCGGGAGAAATCGTTGAAAGCTTCGTTCACGCGTCCGGACTGGCGGTAAAGATTGCCACGTCCGATCAGCGCCACATCGTAGCTCGGATTGATCTGCAGGGCGGCGTTGTAGTCCTGCAGGGCCTGCTGCTGCTGGCCGCTATTGCGGTAAACCAGCGCGCGGTTGGCGTAGGCCTGATAGAAGCGCGGGTTCAGTTGCAGCGCCTTGTTGAAGTCCTCGATGGCGCGACGCGAATCGCCGGCGCGGCCGTAGGCCGAGCCGCGGACGTTGTAACCTTCAGGGTCCTGGGGATTGGCGTTGATGACCGAGGTGAGCGAGGCGATGTTTTCCTGCGAACCCTGTGCACGGTCGATCCGGAACACATCTTCGGTCTGGTTGGATGTCGCGCAGCCGGAAAGACCGGCAAGGATGGTGCAGACGACCAGAGAAGCGCGGAACCCTCTGTTGTTTTTCAATGGCACCCGGCGCGCGGAGGCATCGGCGTTTTTCACAACACAGGCATCGACAGCGATCATTCGGTGTGGGTTCCCTCGCAGGCCGGTCTCACGATCGTTCTCAAGAACATTCTCCGGCCACAAACACAAAGAGCGGCGGCGAATTGATCGCCCCCGCCCAACAAGCATTCAAAAACGTCCAAAAGACGGCCTATTAACGGCCTGCGCGGGGGGCTGCAACCAGACCTTCGCGCTGTGCACGCTTGCGTGCCAGCTTGCGAACGCGGCGAACGGCTTCCGCCTTTTCGCGAGCGCGCTTCTGGGAGGGCTTTTCGTAATAATCGCGCATCTTCATTTCACGGAAAATGCCTTCGCGCTGCATCTTTTTCTTCAGGGCGCGGAGCGCCTGATCAACGTTATTGTCGCGGACTAGTACCTGCACGTTAAACCCGTTCCTTTAGTTTGGTTATCTTGCTGTGAGAATAAAGGCATTCGCACGCAAACAAAAAATGGTTCGTCCGGCTGTCGAGCTGGGCGATTGGTGACGTGCAATAACAGATCATTTGCGCCAAGTCCAGCCGGTAGCGCACAATCACCCGGCAAAATGCGGCTTATCCCGAATTCTGCCGGCGATGTCGAAACAAAATCATTGCGGCGTCGCAAAATGAATATTGCCTCCCATCACGATTTGCCATGTGTATGATATTGGCCGGGCTTATATTGACGGCCGCTGGCCGGTTCTTGAGGAGCAGACTGCGAATGCGCAAATATTCCGTTTTTGCCGTGGCGCGTGAGGCGTTGCGGGGCCATAAAGGGTGGGATGCGCAATGGGCCTCACCCGAGCCGCGCAAGGACTATGATGTCATCATCATCGGCGGCGGCGGACATGGTCTGGGCGCCGCCTATTATCTGGCCAAGGAACACGGCATTACCAATGTCGCGGTTCTGGAAAAAGGCTGGCTCGGCGGCGGCAACACCGGCCGTAACACCACCATCATCCGCTCCAACTATCTCTATGAAGAGAGCATGGATATTTACGAGCATTCCCTGAAACTGTGGGAAGGCTTGAGCCAGGATCTCAACTACAACGTCATGTATTCGGCGCGCGGCGTGATGATGCTGTCGCACAATATCCATGACCGGCAGTCCTTCAGCCGGCATATCAATGCCAACCGTCTTTATGGCATCGACAATGAATGGCTGACGCCGGAGCAGGCAAAGGCGTACTGCCCGCCGCTCGATATATCAGGCAATGCGCGTTATCCGATCAATGGCGCGGCCCTTCAGCGCCGCGGCGGCACGGCTCGCCATGACGCTGTCGCCTGGGGTTATGCGCGTGCTGCTTCCGATCGCGGCGTGCACATCATCCAGAATTGCGAGGTCACGGGCATTCGCCGCGGACCGGACGGAGCGGTGACGGGTGTGGAGACCAATCGCGGTTTCATCGGCGCGAAGAAAATCGGGGTTTCCGCTGCCGGTCACTCCTCGGTCATCATGAAAATGGCGGATGTTCGCGTTCCCCTGCATTCCAACCCGCTGCAGGCGCTCGTCTCGGAGCCGCTGAAGCCGATCTTCCCCTGCGTCGTCATGTCCAACACGGTGCACGCCTATATTTCGCAATCCGACAAGGGCGAGCTGGTCATCGGTGCCGGCACCGACCAGTATAATTCCTATTCGCAGACCGGTGGTCTCCAGATCATCACCCACACGCTGGACGCTATCTGCGAGCTGTTTCCGATCTTCCGCCGTGTGAAGATGATGCGCCAGTGGGGTGGCATCACCGATAACACACCCGATCGTTCCGCCATCCAGAGCGTAACGCCGGTGCCGAATCTCTTCGTCAATTGCGGCTGGGGCACGGGCGGCTTCAAGGCGACGCCGGGTTCGGCCAATCTCTTCGCGCATCTCATTGCCCGCGGGGAGCCGCATCGTCTGGCGGCCGGGCTGACGCTGGACCGCTTCCGTACCGGCCGCCTGATCGATGAGGCTGCCGCTGCCGCGGTGGCGCATTGATGCTGGCGGCTGCCATGCTTGCGATCAATATATCAGGCGCGGCCGAGGCCGTGCCCATCGGCAACGTCATTCCCGAGGCCAGGGATTTTCGTAGTCAGAAGATTGCGAAGATGCAGGGCGAGAAAGACTGGCCGTTCAAGGCGGAAAAAGGCCTGCTTTTGTGTGCTCCCAGTCTCGCGAACAAGATGGTTTATTTCGTCGGAGAGAGTGAGGATGGCGAGCAGGATTATCCCTTCGCGATCGATACCGACATGATGGCGGTCGCCATCGTCAATATGGGCCGGGCCTCGGCGTTGCGCCCCTTTGATAATTTCGAGCAGCTTTTAAAGCGGCTTTCCCCTTTTGTAGCCATGGGGAAGCGGCTGTGTGACCAACCCGCCGGAACGATCCTTCCGGAAAATTCTCTCTAGGTGGAGCGACGATGCTTCTGATCCATTGCCCCTATTGCGGGGAAGACCGTTCCGAACTGGAATTCCGCTGGGCGGGCGAAGCCCATATCGCCCGGCCGGAAAACATCGCCGATATCTCCGATGAGGCCTTCGCGGAATATTTCTTCATCCGCGACAATGACAAGGGCCTTGTTTTCGAGCGCTGGCGTCACATTCACGGCTGCGGTCGCTTTTTCAACGCCGCCCGTGATTCGGTGAGCGACAAATTCCTGATGACCTACAAAGCGGGTGAACCGAAACCCGATATTGAAACGGTTCTTTCCGCAGAAAAGGGAGCCGGGCAATGAGCGGCGATTATCGTATCAAGGGCGCAGGACGTCTCACGCCGGCGAGAACCGCGCGCTTCACCTTCGACGGCAAGATCTATCCGGCGCTGGAGGGCGACACCGTCGCGTCGGCACTTCTGGCCAATGGCGTGCATCTGATCGGTCGTTCGTTCAAATATCACCGTCCGCGCGGTTTCCTCTCCGCCGGGCCGGAGGAGCCGAATGCGCTGATCGACGTGTCGCGCGACAGCCTGCGCAAGCAGCCGAACGTGCGTGCCACGGTGCAGGAAGTGTTCGACGGGGCGATTATCGCCTCGCAGAACCGTTTCCCGTCGCTGTCTTTCGATCTGAGCGCTATCAACGATCTTCTGTCGCCGATGTTCGCGGCCGGTTTCTACTACAAGACCTTCATGTGGCCGAAGGCCGCCTGGCATAAGATTTACGAACCGCTGATCCGCCGTGCTGCCGGTCTCGGCAAGGCGCCGAGCGAGCCGGATGCGGATCACTATTCCGGCCGTTATGCCCATTGCGACGTGCTCGTCGCTGGTGCAGGCCTCGCCGGCCTGACGGCGGCGCTTGCCGCAGCAAAAACCGGTGCCAGCGTCATTCTGGTTGATGAGAATGCCGAGGTCGGTGGTGCGTTGCGCTTCGACACTGGCGCTGTAATCGACGGCCTGCCCGGTTATGAATGGGCGCAGAAGGTGCTTGCCGAACTGCAATCCATGCCCAACGTCCGGGTTCTGACCCGCACGACGGCCTTTGGGTATTACAACCATAATTTTGTCGCGCTTGCCGAACGCGTTACCGATCATCTCGCGACGCCTGCCAGACACCAGCCGCGCGAGCGCCTCTGGCAGGTCCGCGCCAAAAAGGTCGTGCTGGCGGCCGGTGCGATCGAGCGCCATATGGTCTTCGCCAATAATGACCGGCCCGGCATCATGCTGGCTTCAGCGGCCCGCATTTATCTCAACCATTATGGTGTGTCCGTAGGCCACAATGTCGGTGTCTACACGGCGCATGATTCGGCCTATGAGACTGCCTTCGATCTGAAGAAGGCCGGGGTGAAGATCGCCGCCATCGTCGATTGCCGGGAAAATCCGGACCAGCGTCTGCTGGACGAGGCCCGGGCGCTCGGCATCGAAGTGCTGGCCGGTCACAGCGTTTATAACACCGCCGGCCGCCTGCGCGTATCTTCCATGACCGTTGGTCGTAATGGTGGCTCCAACAAACGCAAGATCGCCATCGATGCGCTTGTGGTTTCGGCGGGCTGGACGCCTTCAGTGCATCTCTTCTCGCAATCACGCGGAAAGCTGAAATTTGACGCGGCTAACCAGCGCTTCCTGCCGGATATCCATGTGCAGAACTGCGTCTCCATCGGCGCTTGTAACGGCACGGATGATGTTGCCGCGATCATTGCGGAGGCGGCAGTTGCTGGCGGCGGTTCGGTGGCGTTTTCCGGTGAAAATGCCCGGGCTTGGACAGGCGGAATGATCGGCGCTGCCGAAGGCGCAGGCGAGGGCACCGGCGTCAAGGCTTTCATCGATTTCCAGCACGATGTCTGCGCTAAGGATATTCGCCTTGCCGTCCGCGAAGGCATGCATTCGGTCGAACACATCAAGCGCTTCACCACCAATGGCATGGCGTCCGACCAGGGCAAGATGTCGAACATGCATGGCCTTGCGATTGCGTCGGAAGCGCTCGGCCGGGATTTGCCCAAGGTCGGTCTCACCACCTTCCGCCAGCCCTATACGCCGGTTACCTTCGGCACGCTCATCAATCATTCACGCGGCGCGCTGTTTGATCCGGCTCGCAAGACGCCGATGCATGACGAAGAACTGGCGGCCGGTGCGGTGTTCGAAGATGTCGGCAACTGGAAACGTGCCTGGTTCTTCCCGCGCGCGGGCGAGGACATGCATGAGGCAGTCAACCGCGAATGCAAAACGGTGCGGACAAGCGTCGGCGTGTTTGATGCCTCCACCCTCGGCAAGATTGAAGTGGTCGGGCCGGATGCGGCGAAGTTCCTGAACCTCATCTACACCAATGCCTGGGATACACTGAAACCCGGCCGCTGCCGTTATGGCATCATGACCCGCGAAGACGGTTTCGTTTATGATGACGGTGTCGTCGGGCGCCTTGCCGAAGACCGTTTCCATGTGACGACGACCACGGGCGGTGCACCGCGCGTTCTCCAGCACATGGAGGACTATCTCCAGACCGAATTCCCCGATCTCAATGTCTGGCTCACCTCGGCTACCGAACAATGGGCCGTGATTGCCGTGCAGGGGCCGAAGGCGCGGGAGGTCATTGCGCCTTTCGTCGAGGGCATCGACATTTCGCCGGAGGCCTTCCCGCATATGGCTGTGGCAGAGGGCAAGTTCTGCGGCGTGCCAACGCGGCTTTTCCGCGTGTCCTTTACCGGCGAACTCGGCTTCGAAATCAATGTGCCGGCCGATTACGGTGCAGCCGTCTGGTCCGCGATACGCGAGAGGGCAGAAGCCGTTGGCGGCTGCCTCTATGGCACCGAGACCATGCACATCCTGCGTGCCGAAAAGGGCTATATCATCGTCGGCCAGGACACGGATGGCACGGTGACCCCTGACGATGCCGGGCTCGCCTGGGCCGTCTCCAAGAAGAAAACGGATTTCGTCGGCATTCGCGGCCTGAAACGCATTGATCTGACACGAAGCGGCCGCAAGCAGCTCGTCGGTTTGAAAACGAAAGACAGGCTGACCGTGCCAGATGAGGGCGGCCAGATCGTTGCCGATCCAAACCAACCGAAGCCGATGACCATGCTCGGCCATGTCACCTCAGCCTACTGGTCGGAAAATCTCGGCCACTCCATCGCTTTTGCCTTGGTGGCGGATGGCAGGGCGCGCATGGGCGAAACGCTCTATATTCCGCTTGCCGATAAAACCATTGCCGTCGAAGTGACCGACATGGTCTTCCTCGACAAGGAAGGAGCCCGTCTCAATGGCTGATATGCTGCACGCAAAACGCAAATCCGTGCTCGAGGATTTCCATGGCGGCTCGCCCTTCGTTTCGCTAAAGCCCGCGGCTTCCGCGTCGCGGCTATCGCTGCGGGCGCGGGAAAGCGCCATCCCTGCCTTGTCAGAAGCGCTTGGTATTGCCCTGCCTGTAAGGCCAAAAACATCGGTAACCTCAGGTCTGCGCTCCGCCCTTTGGCTGGGGCCGGATGAATGGCTGGTGATTGATCAGGGCGAAAGCGACCTGGTGGCGGCGCTTGCCAATGTGTCCGATCTGTTCTCGGCAACGGACGTCTCCCATCGCAACAACGCCATCATCGTGTCGGGTGCTGGCGCTGAAGCCGCGCTGAATGCCGGCTGCCCGCAGGATCTGTCGCTAACAAGCTTCCCGGTCGGGGCGTGCTCGCGCACCGTGTTCGGCAAGGCAGAAGTCGTGCTACTGCGCACGGCGGACGACACGTTCCGGGTGGAGTGCTGGCGTTCCTTCGCGACCTATGTTGGTGGCCTACTGCAGGAAGCGGCGGAGGACGTGGCGGTTTAACGCCGCCATCCCCGCCATTCCACCCATCGCCCATGGAAATCGGCACGGCCGATCTCCTGTCCCTCACCCGTCGGCCAGATTTGCAGGGTAATGGCAGCGCCACCCGGTGTCGCATCCGCCTCCATTTGCAGGCGGGCAAGCGGCGCCTCCGGCGTGGCGCGGGCTCCAGCCTCGGCGATCAATGCTTCTCCTGCCCGCTTGAGGGCATCCGGCAGATATTGCCAGGCGATGGAGTGATAGACGACATGCGTCGCACCAGGATGCTGAGTGGAAAGGCGCCGCTTCAGCCAGTCGATCGCATCGGCTTTCTCCACCCGCAGGCCGTTCTCCACCGCGATCCGTAACGCTGCGGCGGTGCGCTCCAGCCTGTCCGTCTGGTCGGCCCAGATATAGGACATCAGCCGCAGGCGGTCCTCGGCCGAGGAAGGGTCGAGCGGGTTGAGATCGCATCCGGCACGTTCGACAACCTCTATCCGCCCATCCGGTGGGGCGTCGCCGCGCCATTCCGGCGACAGGAAAACATCGGATTGATTGCCCCATGTAACGTCACCGAGACGATAGCTGTATCGGTCAAATTGCAGGTTGAGCCCGGCGCTCGCTCCCACCTCGGACAGCACGAGCGGCTTGCCGCTGCGCTCCGCTATTGAAAGAAAGCCCGGCAACAGCACGGCGGAACGGCGGACTTCATTGGTCTGCGGCGGCGATTTCAGCCTTTCGAGGATAAAGGCCGAATGGAAGCGCAGGGCGCTGGAGCAGCCCTGCCATAGCGCCTCCTCGTCATCAGGCGCCATATCGACAAGCGGCGCGATCTTTTCCTGGATGGCAAGCGCGTGCAGGGCGCCCGCCAAGCGCAGGGGAACGGAATCGCCGGAAGGACCAACATCGCCGGGCCAGGACAAAATCCGCTCGCCCACCTCCGTCTGGCGGTCGAGCTTTGTTGCCACGGCGCGGCAAAGCCGTGCCGTGAAGGGAGAGCCGAGGCTGTCACAGGCGCTTGCCTGAACGAGAAATGCATTCCTTACGGCTTCGTCATGCATGCGGTCGCTCCCTTGCTGCGGTTCAGGCGTCCTCCGGCCTGTCTTCCGGGTTGAACTGGCTGATGGTGATCCAGCGGGCGGTGAGTGCGGGCTTTTTCTCGTTTTCGATTTCCACCGTCACGTCATAGGTCGTCATCAGCATGGCCGCGCCGCGAAAACGCGCTTCCGCCAGCGTGAAGCGACCGCGCACCCGCGCGCCGCTTTTCACCGGGGCAACGAAACGGACGGCATCGAAGCCGTAATTGATGCCCATGGTCTGCTCGCGAATGCGGGGCAGGGCGTCGTAATTCAGCGCTGAAAGCAGCGAGAGCGTCAGGAACCCATGGGCGATGGTGCCGCCAAAAGGGCTTTCCGCAAGGGCGCGATCGGGGTCCATATGGATGAATTGCTCATCCCGCGTCGCTTTCCCGAAAGCGTTAATCATTGTCTGGTCGACGGTAATCCAGTCGGAAACGCCCATTTCGGTGCCGACGAGATCCTTCATGTCCGCCAGCGCAATTTCTTTTGTCATGTTACCTCGTCCGTATTGTTTCCTGCGACTTATACGGCTCGTGACGCGAGTGGATCAACTGTGGAGATAAAACACCACCGAACGGGCGGGCAGGAAGGCCGGGTTGCCGAAATCCGTGCCGATGGCGTTCCAGCCATCGCCGGGGAGAATAAAGGGCACGATCTCTCGTCCGCGATTGATGAGGATGGCAAGCTCGGTATTCTTGCCGGTCTCCCGGTCGAGGGTGGAAAGCAGCATGGCAAAGGCCTGGGCATCCGGTCTTTCCCAGTCCGCAACCGTCATCGGCTCCCCGCCTGGGGCAAGCCATGTCACATCGCCTTTGCCGGAGAAGAAGCCGGTCTGCGAAAACACATCGAAGCGCTTGCGCAACGTGGCAAGAAACGCCGTATGGTCGATCAATTCGGGGACGAGCGATGACCAGTCGACCCAGTTGATCTCATTGTCCTGACAATAGGCATTGTTGTTACCCTGCTGGCTGCGCCCGCCTTCGTCGCCTGCCGTCAACATCAGGGTGCCACGGCTGACGAAAAGCGTGGAAAGCAGCGCTTTCACATCCGCAAGCCGAGCGGCCATAATGGCAGGATTGTCGGTCAGGCCCTCAAAACCATTATTCCAGGAATGGTTGTCATTGTGGCCATCGCGATTGTTCTCGCCGTTCTTGTCATTGTGTTTGCGTTCATGGCTGACGAGATCGAACAGGGTGAAACCGTCATGGGCGGCAAGGAAATTGACGCTGCGGGTGTTCAAACGGCCATGGCGGGAAAATATCGGTGAGGAGCCGGACAGCGCATCGGCCAGCGCCCCGGTCGTGCCGGCGTCACCACGCCAGAACCGGCGCATGTCATCGCGGGCACGATCGTTCCACTCGAGGAAGCTTTCGGGGAAGTTACCGAGTTGATAACCGCCTGGGCCGATATCCCAGGGTTCTGCAATCAATATCCGGTCGTAAAGTATGGCGTCTGAATGCATCGTCGCAAGGGTTTCACTCGCCATGTCGAAGCCCGCGGCTGTTCGCCCCAGCACGGGCGCGAGATCGAAACGGAAGCCATCCACGCCGGCATGGAGAACGAAATGCTTCAGCGAATCGATGATGAGCTGGCGAATATAGGGATGGTCGCAGGCGACCGTATTGCCGGTGCCGGTATCGTTGATGAGCACGCCCGGCTTTCCCTGCGGGTGGCGGAAGGCGGTGAGATTATCGAGACCGCGCAGCGATAGGATCGAGCCTTCGATATCGCTTTCACCCGTATGGTTGAATACCAGATCGAGAATGACGCCAATGCCTTGCGCATGCAGCGCCGCAACGGTGTCGCGCAGCTCCCGCACGCCGCCGGGGCAGAGGCGCGGATCGAGCGCCATGAATCCGACCGGATTATAACCCCAGGCATTGGAAAGCCCGAGCGGCGGCAGGTGGCGTTCGTCGATCCAGGCGGTGATCGGCATCAATTCCACCGCATCGACGCCGATTTTTTTTAAATGCGCGAGAATGGCGGGATGGGCAAGTGCGGCGACGGTGCCCCTGATTTCGTCGGGTACGTCAGGATGCAACTGGGTGAAGGATTTGACGGCAAGCTCGTAAATCAGTCCGCCTTTGGCAAAACAAGGCGGCTGGCGCTTGACCGTCTCATGCTCGGAAAGGATCGCCTTCGGCATGACCGCGCCGGTTTCCGCGCCGAAAGCATAAAGCGAAGGGTCATGACGAAAGGGACGGTCGATCTCCGTGGCATAGGGGTCGAGCAGCAGCTTTGCAGGATCAAACCACAGGCCATGTTCAGGGGCGTAAATGCCGTGGGCACGGAAGCCATATCGCGTGCCAGGACCGGCCTGCGCATGCGTGAGCCGATGAACGTCGTCTTCACCGCGTCTCATCGGCAGACGTGCCGTCTCTTTCTCGCCAGTGTCATCGAACAGGCAGAGATCGATCTGCGAGGCGTGCCGGGAATAGACCGTGAATTCCGTTCCGTTTTCCGTGCGGATTGCACCTTTGGGGAAAACGGAAGGTGTCTGCATGGTCTGTTTCTCCGGAGGATAGTTGTTTCTTCTTCGTAACGGTAGAGGGTGGCCGGTAATGGAAGGCGGGTATGCGTCCGCCTGTGATCGATGGCGAACCCAAAACCTCTCCTCCGTCAGGCTCGGGCCTGTCCCGAGCATCAGCTACGCATTGATTGGACGATACGTTGGCAGATCCTCGGCGCAAGGCCGAGGACGACGTCGAGTTTGAAGAGAAGTCTGTTACTCTCAGACGGCCTTGTGGCCGCCTGCCGTCTTTTCGATTCCGCGCCTCTCCAGCAACGGCTGATGCAACTGAACAAAACCCTCAGGTAATAACGCTCGGCTCGCTACGGCCGGTATGGGCCTTGATGCCGGCGATGGTATCGGCAACGGCAATCAGGTCAGCGAGCGCCGTCTGCGTTTCGATGCCGTGACGGGCCGCATCCGGCTCGTAACGTTCAACATAGAGGCGCAACGTCGCACCCGCCGTACCGGTGCCGGAAAGGCGCAGCACGATGCGCGAGCCGCCCTCGAACAGGATGCGGATGCCCTGATTTTTGCTGACGGACTGGTCGACCGGGTCGTTATAGGCAAAATCATCCGCTGCCGCGACCTTCAGATTACCGTAGCTGGTGCCGGGAAGGGTCGCGAGCTTTTCGCGCAGGGTAGCGACCAGCGTATTCGCCGCATCCGAGTCCACTTCCTCATAGTCGTGGCGCGAATAATAGTTACGGCCATATTCCGCCCAGTGCTTTGTGACGATGTCCTTCACGCTTTCCTTGCGCGCGGCGACGATGTTCAGCCAGTAAAGCACGGCCCAGAGGCCGTCCTTTTCGCGTACGTGGTTGGAGCCTGTGCCGAAGCTTTCTTCGCCGCAGATCGTCACCTTGCCGGCATCCATGAGGTTGCCGAAGAACTTCCAGCCGGTCGGCGTTTCATACATGCCAAGGCCGAGCTTTTCGGCGACACGATCCGCAGCGGCGCTCGTTGGCATCGAGCGGGCGATGCCGGAAATGCCGGCGGCATAGCCGGGCGCCAGTCTGGCATTGGCGGCGATGATCGCCAGACTATCGGACGGAGTGACGAACATGCCCTTGCCGACAACCATGTTGCGGTCGCCATCACCATCGGAGGCGGCGCCGAAATCGGGGCCTTCCGGGCTCATGACGTCGTCATAAAGCTCCTTGGCATGGACGAGGTTCGGATCGGGATGGTGGCCGCCGAAATCCGGCAGAGGTGTTGCGTTGCGGACAGAGCCCTTGGGAGCACCCAGGCGCTTTTCGATGATTTCCACGGCATAGGGGCCGGTGACGGCGCTCATGGAATCGATCACGACCTTGAAGCCGCCGGCAATCAGCGCACGGATCGCATTGAAATCGAACAGCTCTTCCATCAGGGCGGCATAATCGGCAACCGGATCGATGACCTCGACCGTCAGTTCATCCACCTTGAAGCTGCCCACCTTGTCGAGATCGATATCGGCGGCATCGGAAATCTTGTAGCTGTCGATGACCTTGGAACGGGCGTAGATTGCATCGGTGATCTTTTCCGGTGCCGGGCCGCCGTTGCCGATATTGTATTTGATGCCGAAATCTTCGTTCGGGCCGCCGGGATTATGGCTGGCGGAAAGCACGATGCCGCCAAACGCCTTGTATTTGCGGATGACGTTGGAGGCGGCGGGTGTGGAAAGAATGCCGCCCTGACCAACCAGCACCTTGCCGAAACCGGCCGCGGCGGCCATCTTGATCGCCTTCTGGATGACTTCGCGGTTGTAATAACGGCCATCGCCGCCGATCACCAGCGTCTGGCCTTCAAAGCCCTCAAGCGCGTCGAAGATCGACTGGATGAAGTTTTCGGCGTAATTTTCCTGTGCGAAGACCGGTACCTTCTTGCGCAGGCCTGAAGTGCCAGGCTTCTGGTCCTGATAGGGCTTCGTTTGAACAGTCTTTATCATTGGTTCAATGGCCTTTCGAAATAAGCTGGCTGTAAAGCGCGGCGTAAAGAGCGGCGCTTTTTTCCCAGGAAACATCGGATTTCATGCCGAGTTTCTGCATTTGTGTCCAAAGTTTCGGGTCGTGATAATAACGCACGGTGCGGCGGATTGCCTGTTTCAGACCGTCGAGCGTGACGGGTGAGAATTGTACACCGGTCGCCGATTTATTGGCGATGGCGGCATGGTTGGCGTCGATCACCGTATCGGCAAGGCCGCCGGTTCGGGCAACCACGGGAACGCAGCCATAACGCAGCGCGTAAAGCTGGGTGAGGCCGCAGGGCTCGAAGCGCGAGGGGATGATGATCGCATCGCAACCCGCCTGCATCAGATGCGACAGCGGCTCATTATAACCGATGGCGACACCGACGCGCCCATGGTGGCGGGATGCCGCCGCCAGTAGCGCGCCTTCCAGTGCCACATCGCCGGCGCCCAGCACGACCAGACGGCCGCCGAGGGAAACGATCTCGTCCACGGCTTCCGCCATGAGATCGATGCCCTTCTGCCAGGTGAGGCGCGAGATGACGCAGAACAGCGGGCTTTCATCGTCATCGATGCGGAAATGTTCGGCGACGGCCTTCTTGTTCAGTGCGCGGTTCTTGAGGTTGGCGGCTGAGTAATTGTCATGGATTAGATGATCCGTTGCCGGGTTCCAGACATCGGCGTCGATGCCGTTGACGATGCCGTGCAGCACATGGGCGCGGCTGCCGATGACGCCGTGCAGGCCCATGCCGAATTCCGCGGTGAGGATTTCCTCGGCATAGGACGGGCTGACGGTGCTGAGCGCCGTCGCCGTTTGCAGGCCACCCTTCAGGAAACTCACATCATTATAATATTCCACACCTTCCATGCCGAAAGCATGGGCAGGCAGACCAAGCTTGCTGAAGATGTTGGCCCCGAACTGGCCCTGGAAGGCGATGTTGTGGATGGTGAGAAGGCTCGGAATTTCAGGCGTTTCGGCATAACGCATATAGACCGGCGAAAGCGCTGCCTGCCAGTCGTGAGCATGCACAAGATCCGGCCGCCAGCCGGGAAGAGCGCCGGCCGCAATGCGGGCCGCCGCCAGAGACAGCGCCGCAAAGCGCCTCCAATTGTCAGGATAATCTTTGCCGGTCTGGTCGAGATAGGGGCCCCCCGAGCGCTCGTAATAGGCGGGCGCATCGAGAATGAGGAGGTCGAGCCCCTCATGCCGCACTTCCAGCACATCGGCTTTTTCACCGAGCAGATCGGCAAATTCGAAACATTTGACGGGATCGGTTACAGCGGCTTTCACCGCCGGATATCCGGGGATTAACGTCCGCGTCTTGATTCCAAGCGCATCCAGCGCGATGGGAAGCGCGCCGACAACGTCGGCGAGCCCTCCGGT
The DNA here is from genome assembly GCF_042885035.1 of Agrobacterium sp. NPDC058088. Taxonomy (NCBI): domain Bacteria; kingdom Pseudomonadati; phylum Pseudomonadota; class Alphaproteobacteria; order Hyphomicrobiales; family Rhizobiaceae; genus Agrobacterium; species Agrobacterium sp. NPDC058088. Next base: position 310,002 of record NZ_JBHVSU010000004.1, read on the forward strand.
CTTTATCAGGGGGTAGATTTCGGATGAAACCGAAAGGACATTCATCGGCGCTACAGGTCCAGCTTGTCGATCATCGATTGGGTGATAAGGCAGATGCCGTTTTCGGTACGGCGGAAACGTTTGGCATCCAGTTCCGGGTCTTCTCCTACAATCAATCCTTCCGGAATGACCACGCCATGGTCGATGACGACATTGCTAAGCTGGGCATGACGCCCGATCTTCACACTCGGCAGTACTACGGCATTCTCAAGGCGGGAGTATGAATTGGCGCGCACGCCTGTGAACAGAAGGCTGCGGTTGAGCGACGCACCCGAAATGATGCAGTCACCGGAAACAACCGAAGACACAGCGGAACCGCGGCGGTTCTCATCGTCATGCACGAATTTAGCCGGCGGTGTGATTTCCGCATAGGTCCAGATCGGCCAGGATTTGTCGTAAATATCGAGGTCGGGCACCACATCCGTCAGGTCGATATTGGCCTGCCAGTAGGCGTCGATGGTGCCGACGTCCCGCCAGTAGGGGCCATGCTCGAAATCCGAACGTACGCACGAGTCTGCGAAGCGGTGGGCGACGGCTTTGCCGTGCTCTACGATATAGGGAATGATGTCCTTGCCGAAGTCGCGGCTGGAGGTGGGGTCTGCGGCGTCGCGGCGCAACGCCTCCATCAGGAATTTCGTGTGAAAGACGTAGATGCCCATGGAGGCGAGCGCAAAACCCTCATTGCCGGGAATGCCAGGCGGATCGGCCGGCTTTTCGATGAAATCGATGATCTCGTCTTTTTCATTCACATGCATGACGCCGAAGCCGGTTGCTTCCATACGCGGCACTTCAAGGCAGCCGATCGTCACATCCGCACCGGAATCGACATGCTGCTGAAGCATGTATTCGTAGTCCATTTTATAGATATGGTCGCCGGCGAGGATGACCATATATTCCGGCCCGTAGGGCTCGATAATGTCGATGTTCTGGTAAACCGCGTCTGCCGTCCCTTCATACCATTGCGTTTCGGAAACGCGCTGGGAAGCGGGCAGGATGTCGAAGCTCTCATTACGTTCAGGGCGGAAGAAGTCCCAGCCGCGCTGCAGGTGCCGAATGAGGGAATGCGCCTTGTATTGCGTGGCAACGCCGATGCGGCGAATGCCGGAATTAAGCGCGTTGGAGAGCGCGAAATCGATGATGCGCGCCTTGCCGCCGAAATAGACGGCGGGTTTTGCCCGGCGGTCCGTCAGCTCTTTCAGGCGGCTTCCTCTTCCGCCTGCGAGGACATAGGCCATTGCATCACGCGCCAAAGGCTGAACTCTTTTTTCCGACATGGTGTCCTCCCTCTGTGTCTGTCAGTTTTCCGGCTCGAGCATGATCGTGGCGAGCGGCGGCAGGACGAGCATCGCCCCGATATCGCCGCCGGCATCGACCGCCTGAACGCGTCCGCCATTTCCCTTGCCGCTGCCGCCATAAATTTCGGCATCGGTGTTGAGAATCTCCCTCCACCGCCCCGCCTGGGGCAGTGGCACATAATAGTTTTCCCGATAGACCGGGGTGAGGTTGCAGATGACTGCGACCGGCTTTTCGCCAGGTGCCGTGCGCAGCCAGGCGAAAACGGAATTCTCGTGATCATCGACCACAAGCCAGCGGAAGCCCTCGGGTTCGCAATCGCGGGCGTGCAGGGCGGCTTTGGATCGATAGGTGAGGTTGAGATCGCGCACGAGGCGGCGCATGCCCTCATGCATCGGATATTGGCGCAGGTTCCAGTCGAGCGAGCCCTTTTCGCTCCATTCGCTCCACTGTGCGAACTCCTGCCCCATGAACAGCAGCTTCTTGCCGGGATAACCCCACATGAAGCCGTAGTAGGAGCGAAGATTGGCGAATTTCTGCCAGTCATCGCCGGACATTTTGGCGATCAGCGATCCCTTGCCGTGGACAACCTCGTCGTGGGACAGCGGCAGCACGAAATTTTCGGTGAAGGCGTAAAGCAGGCCGAAGGTCAGTTCCTGATGATGGAACTTGCGATGCACCGGCTCCCGCGAGAAATAACTCAGCGTGTCGTGCATGAAGCCCATGTTCCACTTAAAACCGAAACCGAGGCCGCCCTCATGAACCGGCTGCGACACTTTCGGCCAGGAGGTGGATTCCTCGGCAATCGTCATGACGCCCGGATGGGTGCCATAAACGAGGGAATTCATCTTCTGCAGGAAGCGCACGGATTCGAGATTTTCGCGCCCACCATATTCGTTGGGTATCCACTCGCCCTCCTTGCGGGAGTAGTCCAGGTAGAGCATCGAGGCGACTGCATCGACGCGCAGGCCATCGAGATGGAATTTCTCGGCCCAGTAAAGCGCATTGTTGATGAGGTAGGACATGACCTCGACGCGGCCGAAATTATAGATCGCCGTGTTCCAGTCGGGATGGAAACCCTGACGAGGATCGGCGTGCTCATAGAGCGCCGTGCCGTCGAACCAGCGAAGTCCATGTTCGTCGGTGGGAAAATGCGCGGGAACCCAGTCCAGGAGGATACCGATGCCGACCTTGTGCGCGCCGTTGACGAACCGCGCGAAACCTTCGGGGTCGCCGAAGCGTGCGGTCGGCGCGTAAAGGCCCGTGGTCTGATACCCCCAGGACGGGTCATAGGGGTGTTCGGTGATCGGCAGGAACTCGATGTGGGTGAAGCCCATATCCGTGCAATAGGGAATGAGCTGCGCGGCGAGCTCGTCCCAGCTTAGGAAGGTGCCGTCTTCGCGACGCTGCCAGGAACCGGCGTGAACTTCGTAAATGCTGATCGGCTGGCGGCGCTGATCCACCTGTGCCCAATGTTCCCGATGAGCCTGATCTTCCCATTTCTGCGTCAGTTCCGGGGTAGTGACAGAAGCATTCTTAGGCCGTAACTCGCCGCGCCGCGCATAGGGGTCAGCCTTTAGCGGCAGAAGCTCGCCATTCGCACCGAGGATCTCGAACTTGTAGGCGCAACCGGCATAGACGTCAGGCGCGAAGATTTCCCAGATGCCGGTATCCTTGCGGAAACGCATCACATGCCGGCGGCCGTCCCAATTGTTGAAATCTCCGACGACGGAAACGCGCCGCGCATTGGGAGCCCAGACGGCGAAGTGAAAACCTTCGACACCCTCGAGCTTCAGCGGATGCGCGCCCATTTTATCGAACAGCCGCAGATGCGAGCCTTCCCGGACGAAATAATCATCCATGGGGCCGAGAACCGGGCCGAAGCTGTAAGGGTCGGTCACCGCCCATTCGGCATCATCGCGACAGGCGCGATACCGCACCGGCTGGCGCTTTGAAAGATCGATACGGCCTTCGAAAAAGCCGTCGGGGTCCAGCCGTTTCAGTTCTCCGACGAAATTTCCATCCAGCGTCAGGACGGAAACCTCCTCTGCACCGGGAATGAAACAGCGGGCGGAAAATCCTTCCGGCGTTTCGTGAACGCCGAGAAGGGCAAAAGGATTGGAATGCAAACCGCTCTTGATCGCCTCGATTTCAGCCTTCGTGATGTCGCCAGTCTTTTTCTCTTCGGCCGAATTGAGCGGTTTTTTCATCAGGCTCTCCAAATCTCGGTGGCATATTGGCGGATTGTCCTGTCGGACGAGAACCAGCCCATGCGCGCCGTATTGCGCACTGTTTTGGCGTACCAGCTATCCGGATCGCTCCAGATCGCGTCCACTTCGCGCTGTGCATTGGCATAGGCATCGAAATCGGCGGCGACCATGAACCAGTCACTGTTATAAATACCGTCGATCAGGCCGGCGAAACGGGAGCGGTCATCCGGCGAGAAGACACCTGACGCGATGGAAGACAGCGCCTGCGACAGCTCGGACGATCCTTCGATAATCGCGCGAGGGTTGTGGCCTTCGGCGCGAGCCTTGGCCACTTCGTCCGCTGTCATTCCGAAGATGACGATGTTTTCCGCACCGACATGGTCGCGCATCTCAACATTTGCGCCATCGAGCGTGCCGATGGTAAGCGCACCGTTGAGCGCGAATTTCATGTTGCCGGTGCCGGAAGCTTCCATGCCAGCCGTCGAAATCTGCTCGGAAAGATCGGCGGCGGGAACCATGATTTCCGCAAGCGAGACGTTGTAGTTCGGAATAAACACCACTTTCAGAAGCCCGCGCACGGCCGGGTCGTTGTTGATGACCCGGGCAATATCGTTGGCAAGCTTAATGATCAGCTTCGCGTTGTGATAACTCGGCGCTGCCTTGCCTGCGAAGAACTTAACGCGCGGCACCCAATCCAGTTCCGGGTGGGACCGGATCTGGTCGTAAAGAGCGACGGTCTCAATGAGGTTCAGAAGCTGACGCTTATATTCATGGATGCGCTTGATCTGGATGTCGAACATGGCCGAGGGATCGACGCGGATACCCATGCGCTGCGCCACAGTATTGGCCAGCCGCACCTTGTTCAGACGCTTCACCTCGGCAAACTTCTCGCGGAACCCGGCATCGTCGGCGAAACGGTCAAGTGCTGTCAGCTTTTCCGCATCATCGAGGAAATCGTCGCCGATCGTCTCGCGCAGCAGGCTGGTCAGGCCGGGATTGCACTGCATCAGCCAGCGGCGCGGCGTGATGCCGTTGGTCTTGTTGTTGATGCGGTCAGGATAGAGGCTGTGCAGGTCGGCAAACACCGTTTCCTTCATCAGGTCGGTGTGAAGGGCGGAAACGCCGTTGATGGAATGCGAGCCGATGAAAGCGAGGTTGCCCATCCGCACACGTCTCTCGCCACCTTCGTCGATGAGCGAGATGGAGCGGATCTGCTGATCCGCCATCTTCTTTTCCTTGCGGGCAAAGAGCAGCGTATTCGCATTGATTGCATAGACGATCTGCATATGTCTTGGCAGAAGGCGCTCAAGCAGCGGCACCGGCCAGCTTTCCAGCGCCTCGGGCAACAGGGTGTGGTTGGTATAGGAGAAGGTGCCCTGCGTGATCTTCCAGGCTTCCTCGAACTCCAGACCATGCACATCGCACAGAAGACGTATCATTTCGGCGATGGAGATCGCCGGATGCGTATCGTTGAGCTGGATCGAGACTTTGTCCGGCAGCGAAGTGAAATCCGGGTACTGCTGCAGATGGCGGCGCAGAATGTCCTGCAGCGAGGCGGAGGAGAAGAAGAACTCCTGCCGCAGGCGCAGTTCCTGACCGGCCGGCGTTGCGTCCGCAGGGTAGAGAACCCGCGTCAGGCTTTCCGCCTTGTTGCTCTCCCTCAATGCGCCGATATGGTCGCCGGCGTTGAAGGCGGCCAGAAGAATGGGGTCGATCGGCTGCGCCGACCACAGGCGAAGCGTATTGACGCGCGTGCCGCGCCAGCCGACGACCGGCGTATCGTAAGCCATGGCGATCACGCGCTCGGCCGGTTTCCAGACGAAACGCTGCGGATCTTCATAACCGCCGATCGTCTCTACCGATCCGCCGAAGCCGATTTCATAAGAGCTTTCGCGCCGCTCGAATTCCCAGGGGTTGCCGTGCGCCAGCCAGGTTTCCGGCAGTTCCACCTGCCAGCCATCCGCCATCTGCTGGCGGAAGAGGCCGTGCACGTAACGGATGCCGTAGCCATAGGCGGGAATATCGACGGTCGCCATGGATTCCATGAAACAGGCGGCGAGACGGCCAAGGCCGCCATTGCCGAGTGCTGCGTCCGGCTCCAGACCGGCAATGACATCGAGATCGACACCGAGCGAGGACAATGCATCGCGGATTTCGTGCATCAGGCCGATATTGGAGATGGCATCGCGCATCAGGCGGCCGATCAGGAATTCCAGCGAGAGGTAATAAACGCGCTTGGAATTGTTGGCATAGGCCTTCCGAGTGGATTCCATCCACTTGTCGATGATGCGGTCGCGCACGACGAGGATGGTTGCGGTCAGCCAGTCATGGGGCTTGGCGACCTTGACATCCTTGCCGATGCGATAGGTAAGGCGTTCGATGATTTCCGACGCCATGATTTCCGGGTTGGAACTGCGCGGGGCGGGGCGGGGAAGATCGGCGGCGTTGAGATTATTGATCATTGGTCGGTCAGCACCTTGGTGGGAGGAGAGGGTCTGAGAGGTTGATCCGTGTTGCCTTTACTGATGCCAGTTTATGCATCGATATGGAGGCGTGGCAACAGCAATTTTCGCGGAAAGTTGAACGGCTTAGAATTTTGAAAAATAAGAACTTTTCTTCCGCGTCCCGAGGATCGCCGAAGGCATTGCCGGCCCTTTATCCGCCGTTACCGAAAAGGTTTGCGTGGTCGTTGCGATGCCGGGCATCGTTCAAAAAAGGGAAAGAGGCTGCAACACTTTTAAATTGTTCACCGGTCCAGAAATCTGTTTCGCTCGATTGTCATCTTTAAACACCGGGCCGAAAACCGCATATGGGTTCGGTCTGATACTTAAGATCACACACTAGCCTTCGCGGCCGCAAAAATTCAATGAAAATAAATGGGCCGGCGCCGCAGCCGCACCTGTTGCCGGTGGCGGCTGCGTGAAACCGGGCGATATCGCCGTGTTACCCCAGACAAAAAGGCTGCATCATCATTTCCCCGGCGCGGATCGTCACGCGGGTATTCGGTGGAACGGCGCACCATGGGGTGCAATCGAAGGAAAATGGCTCGGAACTCAACGCAATGCCTTCTTCCAGCCCACGCCAGTAGAGCGTCGGTGGTTTGTCATCGCTCGACCAGCGGAAGGCATGCACACAATCGCCGTCCATCAGCACCGCACTGAAGCGCAGGGCAGAGGAAACGCCGGCCGTGACCATTTTTTCGTGGCAAAGGCGCAGCGCGGTGGAAATGGCGTGCACGGGATTTGCATCAAGGCCAAGGCCGGCGGCGATGAGGAAGATCGCTTCGCTGTCGCCGGTGCCGCGCCGGGATGCATAGATATCATCGGGGATAAGGGAGTCGATATCGCGCCTTATCTGCTCGTAACCGCCGATCTGGCCATTATGCATGAACAGATATTGGCCATGCGCAAAGGGGTGGCAATTGGCGCGGGACACTTCGCCCGACGTGGCGGAGCGGACATGGGCCATGAACATGCCCGAGCGAAGCTGGTGGCAGAGTGCCGCAAGGTTGGCATCCGACCAGGCGGGTCTGGTATCGCGAAAGACGCCGGGCGTTCCGCGTTCGCCATACCAGCCAAGGCCGCAACCATCGCCATTCACGACGGTTTTCGCTTCCCTTGCGGCCATGGACTGGCTGACCAGCGATGCTTCCGGCTCGATCAGCAGGCTGTCGAGCCAGACGGGTTTACCGGAATAGGCAAAAAGGCGGCACATTCATGCGGCTCTGTCGAATGCCTCGTCTCCGAGCGCAAAGCCGACGGCGGCCTTCGCGTGAATGGCGGTCGAATCGTAACCTGGCAGCGGCAGCGCATCGGGATCGATCAGCAGGGAAATTTCGGTGCAGCCGAGGATGACGGAATCGACGCCGAGTGCACGGGCCTTTTCGATGACGGCAAGGTATCGTTCGCGCGAGCAGGACTTGATTTCGCCCTGGCACAGTTCACCGAAAATGATGTCATGGATCGCAGCCCGGTCTTCCGCTTCGGGCACAACCACGTCGATACCGTGATGGCGCATGCGGTCGGTATAAAAGCCATGTTCCATCGTGTAGCGGGTGGCGAGCAGCAGCGGCTTGCGGCGTCCGTCCGCCTTAAGCGTGGCGGCCGTTTCGTCGATGATGTCGATGAGCGCGACACCGGACATTTTCTCAACCGTGTCCGCAACCAGATGCATGGTATTGGTACAGATCAGCACACAATCGGCGCCGGCATTGGCAAGGCGTGCACCGGCAGCGCCCAGAAGCGCGCCGGCCTCATCCCAGCGGTCAGCCTTCTGAAGGGCGACAACCTCGGAAAAATCGAGCGAATGCATGACGATATCGGCCGAAACCAGACCGCCACGGCTGTCGCGAACCGCCTCGTTGATCATGCGGTAATAGGTTGCGGTGGATTCCCAGCTCATGCCGCCGATCAGGCCGATGCGTTTCATAAGTTTCCCCTTATCAAGTTTGATTGCAGACAAGGATGCCATCGCCACCACGAAAACGGCGTGCGTTTTTCAGGAAATTTCAGGGCTGGTATGCAAGTATGAAGCGTAGGTTATAAATTATGTGCAAATTTCTTGCGTCCTTACGTTAACCGATGCATTCTTTGTGGATGATTGATGATCGTGACCGCCGAATCCTTGCGATTCTCCAGGAAAATGCCGAAACGCCGCTCGCCGATATTGCGCAGCAGGTTTCCCTGTCTCTATCCGCCTGTTCGCGCCGCATCACGCGGCTGCGCACGGAGGGATATGTGACGGGCACGATGGCGCTGCTCGACCGGCGGAAGATCAACCTGCCGACCACGGTTTTTCTGCTGGTGAGGACGGGCCTGCATGCGGAAGACTGGCTGGACAAATTCCACGCCGCCGTCAGCACCATCCCTGAAATCGTCGAGGTTCACCGGCTGACCGGCAATTTCGACTATATTCTGAAACTCGTTCTACCGAACGTCGAATATTACGACACGGTCTATAAGCAGATCCTGCGCCGCGTTCAGCTTTATGACATGTCCGCCTATATCTCGATGGAGACGGTGAAGCTGTCCTCGTCGCTGCCGACGACGCATATCTGAGACATCATCGAGTCCCCGTTAACGTCCTTGTCAGTGGCCCGCCTCAAAACGGACGCCAAAGCGGAAGCTGCGCGTTTCGCCCGGCTGCAACGTAATAGCAGCCGCTAGTTCCTGATGGTTGAAGGCATTGGTGGGTGTTTCCACTGGTTCGAGCGCGATGGATTGCCGTCTGTCACGGGCGAGCGTATCGCCGGTAAAGACGTGCATATGGCCGCGCTCCTGCCAAACCGTGAGGCTCGATCCGTTATGCCGGTTTTCGAGCCGTGTCTCATAAAGTCCGTTTTCGGATGCGATCAGGTCGGTGAAGCAGACATCCAGCACATGGCCGGATAGCGGCGCATAGAGAAAGCGCGGGTCGTCCCGTTTGGTGATCCCGCCCTGCTGGTCCCGCAGGGGAATGAGATTGTCGTCCGTTTCGATCGCGGTTCGCGAGGGTATCGTGAGATGAAGGTCATCGATGGAGGTTGTGCCAGGCAGGCGAAAATAGGGATGCCATCCGGCGGCGAAAGGCAACGGCCGGTCGCCGCGATTGGTGCCGCGAATGTCGATTGTGACGTCGTGGCCGGCAAAGCGATATTCCACCTCGATGCTCAGCGAATAGGGATAGCCGCTGAAATCTGCAGGCGCGATCTCTGTCCGGAAAACGAGAATACGCGCGCCATTTTCCTCGAAGGACCGGTCGAGACGAAACGGCAGGGCGCGCGCAAAACCGTGAAAAACAAGGTTTTCATGGGCAAGCACCGGCTTGATTTGGTGCGTTTCGCCGGCGAAATCATATTGGCCTTGCGGAATGCGGTTGGTGAAGGGTGCAAGAAAGCCGTTTCTCACGCCGTTCTGCGACTGCAACTCCGCAGCTGTCAGATATCCGTCGACCAGATCCTCGCCGTTTTCGCCATCGGCAGAGAGCGGTCGCCAGCTGAGAAGCGTTGCACCCTCATAGGCGATCTCGGCGCAAAAACCGTTTCCGGAAACGGCCAGACCGGCAATCCCCGTGCCTGTTGCGGAAGTGGTCATAGGGAATTGTCCTTTGTATGCATGCATCTGCGACGGCCGGGCCGATTGCCTCGCCGATTCGCGCGATCATCTTCGCTGCAGAGACTTTTCGCAATGGTTATGATGCGCCGCACCATCCGTGGCCGGCGCTTTCCGCAACGTTGTTCGCAGGAGGCCGTGGGGGCCGGAATGGCGATCAGTCCGCGAAGCTTCGTTTTGCGCCGCTGAAGAACTCCATCAGCGCCGCCTGGTCTTCTCCGCCAAGCCCCGCCGCCGTCAGCATGCGGTGCACCTCGGCGCAAACAGCTGTCAGCGGCATGGCCGTGTTGGTGCGCCGGGCCAGATCCTGTGCGCCATTCAAGTCCTTGACCATGTTGTCGATACGGCCGGTGCGGCGGTAATCCTTCGCCACATAGCGTAGCATGTATTCCTGAAGGATGGCGCTGTCGGCGCGGCCGCCCTTCAGCGCCTGCGGTATCTTGGCGGCATCGACGCCGGCATCCAGCGCGAGTTGCGTTGCTTCCGCCACCGCAAGGAAGTTCAGGCCGCACAGAACCTGATTGATGAGCTTGGTTGTCTGCCCGGCGCCACAGGGGCCCATATGGGTGTAGTTGCTGGCCACATGCTGCAGCACGCGGTGGGCATCGGCCACATCCTTCTCGCTGCCGCCAGCCATCAGCGTCAATTGCCCGATGAGCGCCTTGGGTGCGCCGCCCGAAAGCGGACTATCCACCCAGCGAAGGCCCTTTTCCGCAGCGTCGGCCGCCAGTTCTTTGGTTGCTTCCGGGTCGATGGAGGACATGTCGATAATCAGCGTGCCGGGTTTTGCCCCTGCTGCCACGCCATCCTTGCCGAAGACGGCGATGCGGACGATTTTTGGTGAATTCAGGCTGAGTATGACCACGTCGGAAACTGCGGCCGCCTCTGCCGCCGTGCGAGCGCTCTCCGCACCATGGCTTGTCAGCGCCGCGACCTTTTCCGCATCCAGATCGAAAACCGTCAGGTGATTGCCGGTCTCCACCAGCCGTGTGCCGATCGCGCCGCCCATGGCGCCCGCGCCGATGAGAGCGATGTTGTTCTTCCCGGTCATGCTGTTTACGGCCTCCTCCCAAGGTGTCGTGTTTTGGTATTTGTCACAGGGACGCGGTGATGCCGCCGTCGACGTAGAGAATATGGCCGTTCACGAAGGACGAGGCGTCGGACGACAGGAAAATGCAGGCGCCGACAAGCTCTTCCACCTTGCCCCAGCGTCCGGCCGGCGTGCGCTTTTCAAGCCAGGCCGAAAAGGTTTCGTCTGCGACAAGGGCGGCGTTGAGCGGGGTGTCGAAATAACCGGGCGCAATGGCATTGCATTGCAGGCCGTATTTGGCCCAATCCGTCGCCATGCCCTTGGTGAGGTTGCCAACTGCACCCTTGGTGGCGGTGTAGGGCGCGATGCCGGGTCGGGCAAGTGCCGTCTGAACGCTGGCGATATTGATGATCTTGCCGCGTCCGCGGGAGATCATGTGGCGCGCGGCGGCCTGTCCGGCGTGGAATACCGAGGCGATGTTGGTCTGCAGCAGGCGCTCGAAGGCATCGGCCGGAAAATCCTCCAGCGGCGTGCGGTGCTGCATGCCGGCATTGTTGACGAGAATATCGATCGCGCCAATTTCCGCCTCGAAACCGTCGATAGCCTTGCGAACCGCTTCATGATCGGTGGCGTCGAAGGCAAGTGTCCTGGCGCCCTTGATGCCGGCAGCTGCGGCTTTCAATTTCGCCTCGTCCCGCCCGTTCAGCACCACTTCCGCCCCGGCTTCCGAAAGCCCCTGCGCCAGCGCGAAACCGATGCCCTGGGATGAACCCGTAATCAGGGCGCGGCGGCCGGAAAGATTGAACAAATTAAGGCCCACTGTTTCCTCCAGTCTCTCGACATTGCATTCTTGAATGTGTATGTTACCGATAACATTTGTCCGTTTTAGGACGGATGTCAAGGCTGATGCGCCCGCTTTCGGTACGTATCGGGCGGGTGGCGAACTGACAAGGTGCGTCGAGGCGCATCTTGCGGCAGCAATCGGATGAAGAATTTTATGCGCCGTAATGGCGCGCGCTTGAACGGGAGTTGTCATGAAAGCGATTGTCGCCCACGGGGCAAAGGATGTGCGCATCGAAGACCGGCCGGAGGAAAAGCCGGGACCGGGTGAGGTGCGGCTCCGTCTGGCCAGGGGCGGGATCTGCGGCAGCGATTTGCACTATTACAATCATGGCGGCTTCGGCGCCGTGCGGCTGCGTGAACCTATGGTGCTCGGTCACGAGGTCTCCGCTGTCATTGAGGAGCTGGGTGAGGGCGTTGAGGGGCTGAAGATCGGCGGTCTGGTGGCGGTATCGCCGTCCCGCCCGTGCCGGACCTGCCGTTTCTGCCAGGAGGGCCTGCACAATCAGTGCCTGAACATGCGGTTTTATGGCAGCGCCATGCCGTTCCCGCATATTCAGGGCGCGTTCCGCGAAGTTCTTGTGGCGGATGCCCTGCAATGCGTGCCGGCCGATGGTCTCAGCGCCGGTGAAGCCGCCATGGCGGAACCGCTGGCCGTAACGCTGCATGCCACACGCCGCGCCGGCGATTTGCTGGGAAAACGCGTGCTCGTCACGGGTTGTGGCCCCATCGGCATTCTCTCCATTCTGGCTGCGCGCCGGGCGGGTGCGGCGGAAATCGTTGCCACCGATCTTTCCGATTTCACCCTCGCAAAAGCACGTGAAGCGGGGGCGGATCGTGTCATCAACAGCAAGGACGAGCCCGATGCGCTTGCCGCCTACGGCGTAAACAAGGGAACCTTTGATGTTCTCTATGAATGCTCGGGTGCTGCCGTGGCACTTGCGGGCGGCATTGCGGCACTGCGGCCGCGTGGCATCATCGTCCAGCTTGGCCTTGGTGGCGATATGAGCCTGCCGATGATGGCGATCACCGCCAAGGAACTCGACCTGCGCGGTTCCTTCCGCTTCCACGAGGAATTCGCCACCGGTGTCGAATTGATGCGCAAGGGCCTGATTGACGTCAAGCCGTTCATCACTCAGACCGTCGGTCTTGCCGATGCCATCTCGGCCTTCGAATTCGCGTCGGACCGCAGTCGTGCGATGAAGGTGCAGATCGCTTTTTCGTAAGCGCTTTTCCCCGCACGTGGGTGTTTGAAACTTTTGACCGGTGGCGGATCATTCTGCCGCCGGCTTTTTTGTGGGCGCTCTACCATCTACGACAACCGTTGCGGATGTTATCGGTATCATGTCAGGTTTTGTGTGCTTTACGGGAAAAGCCAACCATTGGCTTCTTTCCTCTGGCAGTCACCTCCACCGGCTTGCACATTTTGACGCAGGTCAAAAAGGTGATTTGCCGCCTGCCTGTTTTTGCTTTATCGAAGTTTCAGAAATTACTGAAAATTCAGGAAGTGAAGAAATGCCGACCAGCCTGTCACCGCTCGTTCAGTCCTTCGTGCTGCATTTCGGGGAGATGGGCAGCCGTTGGGGCATCAACCGCACCGTCGGCCAAGTCTATGCTTTGCTTTACATTTCGCCGCAGCCTCTCTGTGCGGACGAGATTGTCGAGGCGCTTGGTATTTCCCGTTCCAACGTGTCGATGAGCCTGAAGGAGCTTCAGGCGTGGAACCTTGCAATTCTCAAACACTTCCCCGGCGACAGGCGCGATTTTTTCACGACGCCTGACGATGTCTGGCAAATTCTCCGCACGCTCGCCGAAGAGCGCAAGAAGCGCGAGATCGACCCCACCCTCAGCGTGCTGCGCGAAATCCTGATGGAAACGCCGGAAAACGAGGATGAGCGGCATGCGCAAAGGCGCATCGACGAGATGAAGACGCTGATCGAGCAGCTTACCGGCTGGTATGATGATGTGAAGCGGCTGGAGACGGAGAGGCTGGCCTCGCTCCTGGCGCTCGGTTCGAAGGTCACGAAGCTTCTGGAGGCGAAGGACAAGATCGTCTCGCTTGCAAGACCGCGCGGCGCGAAGAAAAATGGGTGAGGTGATCGGTCGTGAGCATGTCCGCACAAATCTCCCGGTCGGCCGAAGGTGATGCCGCAAACTGTCCCGCGCCCGGTGCCGGGCAACGGCCGCTCTTCGGCCGAACCCGCCGCAGCTCCGCACCCGACAAAGCTGCGGTGAAGACACAACATGCTCCAGCAGTGGGCAGGTCCGTTGCCCTGCTGCATGTGCTTCCAGCGCTTCTCTGGCTGCCGCAGGCGGGTCTGCTGGCCTTTTCCGTCGGCAAAATCGCCGCTGGTGAGCCGATGATGGCGATTGTGCCGGCAGCCGCCGCGGTTCTTATCCTGGGGCTTCTCAAGGCATGGCTGGAAAAAGTCGCGGCGCGGGCGTCTTTCCGGGCCGCACGCGCAGCGCTTTCGCAGCGGCGGTTCGAAGCGCTGCAGGCCGTGGCGAAGGTTTCCCCGCTCGATCTGTCGCGCACGGCCTCGGGTGAGGCGGCAGGCGTCGTGACGGAGGCAGCGGAGGCGCTGGTACCCTATCTCTCCCGGTTCCAGCCGGCGCGCATGAAGGCCACCATTATTCCCCTGGTTTTTGTGCTCGCCATCCTGCCCTTCACCTGGATTGCGGCGCTGGTACTTCTGCTCGCCATGCCCACCATCCCGCTTTTCATGGCGCTGATCGGCTGGCAGGCCAAGGCCGCCAGTGAAAAGCAGCTGGCCGAAACGGGCAATATGAATGCCTTCCTGCTCGATCGTCTGCGCGGACTGGAAACGATCCGCACGCTCAAGGCTGTCGATCTGACGGCGGCGCGCCTCGGCGCCGATGCGCAGAACCTCAAGAAACGGACGATGGCCGTTCTGAGGATCGCCTTCCTCTCCTCCGCCGTGCTGGAGCTTTTTGCGGCGATCGGCGTTGCCATGACCGCCGTTTATATCGGTTTCCACCTGCTCGGCTTCCTCGATTTCGGCGCCTGGGGCGGAAAGCTCACGCTGGCTGAGGGCCTCTTCATCCTGCTGCTTGCACCGGCCTTTTTCGAGCCATTGCGAGAACTCTCCGCCGTCTGGCATGACCGTGCGGCCGGCGAGGCGGCGCTCGATGCGCTCGACAGATTGACGGCCGGCGGTGCGACCATCTTGGGCGAGGGCGCGGAAGTGGTGCGCGCTCCAACTTCGACGCCCGGTCTCCTTGAGATGGACAATCTTTCCTTCGCCTATCCGGGGGCTCCGCCTGTCCTCAGGAATTTCAACCTGACGGTTCAGCAGGGCGAGAGAGTGGCGATCCTTGGGCCTTCCGGTTGTGGCAAATCCACTGTACTCTCCTTGATTGCCGGATTGGCCGAGGCGGGTGAGGGCTCGATCAGGATCGGCGGCGTCGCGCTTGATGATGCAACCGCCGATGGGCTGCGCAGAACGATCGGCTGGGTCAGCCAGAAGCCGTTCTTTTTTGCCGGGTCCCTGAAGGCGAATATTCGTTTTGGCCGCCCGGCGGTCAGCGACAACATGGTGGAAGAGGCCCTGCGCTGTACCGGGCTGGATGGTTTGACGCAGGCGCGCCGGCATCTGCAGATCGGTGACGGCGGATATGGCATTTCAGGCGGGGAGGTGGTGCGGCTCGCCATAGCGCGCGCTTTCGCAGGCCCCGCAACGCAGCTTGTCCTGGCCGATGAGCCAACGGCGCATCTCGACCGGGAAACGGCTGCTCTGGTCACGGATAACCTGCTGCAACTGGCAAAGGGCAGGACATTGATCGTCGCGACCCATGATCCGGTGCTTGCGGCGCGTATGGACAGGATCGTGGATATGACGGCGATCCATTCGAGGGGGCAGCCATGATCGCGCGTTTTGCCATATTGAGACCAGTTATCGTCCTGTTCTGGTCGACACGGCGCGGCATGTTGCTTGCGGGCGCGGTTCTCGCGGTCACGACGGTTCTGGCGGGCATCGGTCTTCTCGGCGTGTCGGGCTGGTTCATCACCGCGACAGCCATTGCCGGCCTGCTGCCGGCGACGGCCTTCGCCTTCGATGTTTTTGCCCCCTCCGCCGCCATTCGGCTTCTGGCGCTGGCGCGCACCGCCGCCCGTTATGGCGAGCGCATGACGACCCACGAAGCAACGCTCTCCGTGCTGGCAGCGCTTCGCGAGAAATTGTTTCGCGGTTTTGCCGCACCGCAGGCCGCCAAATCTCTGGAGGCGCGGCCTGCGCGCCTGCTGAACCGGCTGACGGCGGATATTGATGCGCTGGATTCGCTTTATCTGCGCGTTCTGGTTCCGGCCACTGTGGCCATTCTCGCTGCGCTCGCTACCGGCTTCGGGCTTGCTTTCCTGCATCCGCTTGCCGGCGTGCTGGTGGCCACTTTTCTCATTGCGGCGGGGTTGGGCATTTCTGCGCGCTCTGCCCTGCGGGCGGAAAAATTTTCGCGTCGGCGGGCCATAGGGCTCGAGGCGTTGCGTGCCCGCACGGCCGATCTGGTGAGTGGACAGACGGAGCTTTTGACCACCGGCCGACTTTCCGCACAGGTTGCGGCGGTCAAGCGGGCGGATGACTATCTCGCTGCCTGCGATGACAGTCTCAACCGCATCGAGACCAATACCGGTTTTTCCTTTGGCGTTTCATCGGCCATTCTTTTGAGTGCCGCTCTTCTTGGCGTGGCCTGGCTGGCGGAGCACGGGGCGGTGAGTGCACCTGCCGCCGCCCTAGGCCTGCTGGTCTGTTTCGCCGCGCTGGAGCCTTTCGCAGCACTTCGCCGCGGGGCGATGGAGCTGGGTCGCACGCTGTTTTCCGCGAGGCGTATCGCCCCGCGCCTCGCCGCAGTGGCTGAGGTACGCAGTCTCGCGGTGCCTGCGAGCGATATTGCGGCGGAGCTTCGAGACGTGCGTCTGGACCGGCAAGGAAACGACAATCCGGTCCTGACGAATATCAACCTCGCCATTGCCGCCGGAGAGAGGGTTGCGATCATCGGCCCGAGCGGTGCGGGCAAGACGAGCCTTATCCAGCTTCTGGCCGGTGAGTTGCAACCAGCCACGGGGGGAATCAGCGCCTTGCCGTCCACCCTGATGACGCAGCGCAGTCAGCTTTTCCGCGACAGCATTGCCGATAATCTGCGACTGGCAAAACCTGCGGCGGCAGGTTGCGAGTTGTGGGAAGCGCTCGCGGCGGCGGGACTTGCCGAACACGTCAAAAGCTTGCCGAAAGGGCTGGAGACGGAGCTCGGCGAGGCCGGGCAGGGTCTTTCCGGAGGCCAATCGCGCCGGCTGGCGCTTGCCCGTTTCCTGCTCGCTGATCGGCCGCTGTGGCTTCTCGACGAGGTGACGGAAGGGCTGGATGGGGAGACCGCCCGCGACGTGCTCGCCCGGCTCTTCGCGAAGGCGGAGGGAAAGACTGTCGTGATGATCACCCATAATCGCCGCGAGGCAGAATTTGCCGATCGCATCATCGTGCTGAAAGACGGACGCCAGCTTGATCAATGTCAAAGCGGCACCCCGGAATACGGCGTAGTGCTTGAGACACTACGTCCGGACTGAGATTTTTTTGAGAGCCGGCGTCGTCTTGAAAATGGAAGGCCGGCCTTCCGGAAAAGGTGGGTAAGATTATGGAACTCGACATAGTGGCGCTGTCGCGCCTGCAATTTGCAGTGACGGCTTTATATCACTTCCTGTTCGTTCCCCTGACGATCGGGCTGTCGGTGGTGATCGCCATCATGGAAACGGTCTATGTCATGACCGGCCGCACGATCTGGCGGCAGATGACGAAATTCTGGGGCACCCTGTTCGGCATCAATTTCGTGCTCGGAGTTTCCACCGGCATCGTCATGGAATTCCAGTTCGGCATGAACTGGAGTTACTACAGCCACTATGTCGGCGATATCTTCGGCGCGCCGCTGGCAATCGAAGGCATGATGGCCTTCTTCCTGGAGGCCACCTTCGTCGGCCTGTTCTTCTTCGGCTGGGACAAGCTGTCGAAACTCGGCCATCTCGTCGCAACCTGGTGCGTTGCCATCGGCTCGAATTTTTCGGCGCTGTGGATATTGATCGCCAATGGCTGGATGCAGAACCCGACGGGCTCCGCCTTCAATCCCCAGACCATGCGCATGGAAGTGACGGATTTCGCCGCTGTTCTGTTCAATCCTGTGGCGCAGGCGAAATTCGTCCACACCGTTTCCGCCGGCTACGTGACGGCTTCTATCTTCGTGCTCGGCGTTTCCGCCTGGTATGTGCTGAAAGGCCGCCATGTCGATCTCGCCAAACGCTCGATGACGGTTGCCGCTTCCTTCGGTCTTGCCTCGGCGCTTTCGGTCGTCGTGCTGGGCGACGAAAGCGGTTATCTCTCCACCGAACACCAGAAGATGAAGCTCGCCTCCATCGAGGCCATGTGGGAAACAGAGCCGGCCCCGGCTCCCTTCACCGCCATCGGTTTTCCCGATCAGGAAGCACGCGAAACACATTTTGCCGTGAAGATTCCGTGGGTGATGGGTCTCATCGGCACCCGCTCACTCGACACGCAGATTCCCGGCATCAACGATCTGGTGGAGCAGGCCAAGACCCGCATCCGCGACGGCATCAAGGCCTATGATGCGCTGATGCAGATCCGCGCCACCGGTAAAGGCGCGCAACTGCCGGAAGAGGTGCGGGGCACCTTTGCCGAGCTCGGTCATGAGCTTGGTTACGCCCTCCTGCTGAAACGATATGTCGATGATCCGCGTCAGGCGAGCGAAGAGCAGATTGCCAAGGCCGCGGCAGATACGATCCCGCATGTGCCGACGCTGTTCTGGTCGTTCCGCATCATGGTCGGCCTCGGTATGTTCTTCATTCTGCTGACGGCGACTTTCTTCTATCTCTCGGCTCGTCGCCGGCTGGATCACTATCCATGGCTGCTGAAAGTGGCGGTCTTTGCCATTCCTTTGCCGTGGATCGCGGCGGAAATGGGCTGGGTGGTGGCCGAATTCGGTCGCCAGCCGTGGATCATCGAGGGTGTGCTGCCCACGGCTGCCGCCGTCTCCAGCCTCAGCGCCTCGACGGTTCTGATTACGCTTCTGTGTTTCATCGCCATCTACACGGTGCTGTTCATCGTCGAGATGGGACTGATGCTGAAAGCGATCCGCAAAGGGCCGGACCCCGACCACGAGCCGGAGGCACCGCTCGTTCCTGAAAAACTCGTCGCTGCGGAGTAAGATATCATGATCCTGCATCAACTCATCGACTATGAAATCCTCCGCGTCATCTGGTGGCTGCTGCTCGGCGTGGTGCTAATCGGTTTTGCGGTGACCGGCGGTTTCGATCTCGGCACGGGGGCGCTGCTGCCTTTCGTTGCGAAAACGGACATCGAGCGCCGTGTCGTCATCAATTCCATCGGCCCCGTCTGGGAAGGCAATCAGGTCTGGCTCATCCTTGGTGGCGGCGCAATTTTCGCCGCCTGGCCGCCGCTTTATGCGGTGTCGTTTTCGGGCTTCTATCTGGCGATGTTCGCCACACTGTTCGCGCTGATCCTGCGGCCGGTCGGTTTCAAATACCGCTCCAAGCGTGAAAGCACCGCATGGCGCACCGGCTGGGACTGGGCGCTCTTTATCGGTGGCTTTGTTCCGTCGCTGATCTTTGGCGTCGCGATCGGCAATGTGCTGCAGGGCGTTCCCTTCCACCTCAATGACGACCTCAGGATTTTCTACGACGGCACGACGCTGTTCGAACTTCTGAACCCCTACGCCATCCTTTGCGGTCTCGTTTCGGTGGCCATGCTCGTCATGCATGGTGCGGCATGGCTGGTGCTGAAGACCGATGGTCCGGTTGCTGCCCGTGCCCGGGGCTTCGGCAGCGTCGCGGCCCTTGCCACATCAGTTCTTTTTGCGCTTGGCGGCGTCTTTCTGTGGCTGGGCATCGATGGCTATCGCTTCACCTCTGACATCGTCACCAATGGTCCGTCCAATCCGCTGTCAAAGACGGTAGACGTTGCGAGCGGTGTCTGGTTCTCAAACTATGCGGCGCATCCCTGGATGATGCTGGCGCCAGCGCTCGGTCTTGCCTTCCCGCTCGTCGCTTTCGTCCTGTTCCGGGCCCACAGGCAAGTGCTGGCGCTGCTTTCCAGCTCGCTCGCCATTTTTGGCATCATCTCGACGGTCGGGTTGACGATGTTTCCCTTCATCCTGCCGTCTTCGGTCGATCCGAAATCGAGCTTGACGGTCTGGGATGCGTCGTCCAGCCATATGACGCTGTTCATCATGCTGGTCGTCGCCCTCATCTTCATCCCGATCATAGTCGCCTATACGTCATGGGTCTATCGCGTGCTGTGGGGCAAGGTGGATGAAAAGGCGATCCGCGACGACAGCGGTCATGCTTATTGATTGAGAAAGAAGGAGATCGAACATGTGGTATTTCGCCTGGCTGCTCGGCCTGCCTCTCGCCGCCATTTTCGCCGTCATGAACGCGATGTGGTATGAGCTGATGGAAGAAAACGCTAAAAAGGCTGAAGCTAAACTGGAAAAATAAAGCCTTGCGGTACGCCATTAAAAAAGGGCGGCATCCAAACCGATGCCGCCCTTTTTGTAATTACCGCGCCTGCGAGGCGCAGCCTCAGTGGATCGCGATGCCGCGCTTGTCCGCTTCTTCCTTGATGATGTCCTCGACGATGGCTCGCTTGAGATTTGGATCTCCGAGCAGATAGTCATCGGCGATTTCGAAAATCGACTTCGGGTTCTCGGTCCTGTGCAGGGTGTCGAGATCCTGGCCGATCTGCTCTCTCAGACTGGAATAGTCGTCCATCGCGGTTCACCTTTTTCCCGGTTCAGTCCAGAAGATCGGCCGGCACCTTGCCGCCATTTTCGGAGAGTTTCTTGATCACCGCCTTGTGCAGCCAGATATTCATCGTGGCCGAATCCGACGTGTCGCCGGTATAGCCGAGCTCGTTCGCCAGTTCCTTTCGGGCGGTGAGACTGCTGTCCAGGTCGAGGGCCTTGAGAAGGTCGACGATGGAGTGTTTCCAGTCGAGGTTCTGGCCGTTCTTCTTGACAGCAGCGTCCAGAATGGAACCGACATCGACGTTACCGGTCGGTGCCGGTGCGGCGGCTGTGGGCGCAGGCGAAGCAGGCTGCGCAGGTGCTGCCGGGCTCGCAGTCGTCGTCGGCGTTCCGGCCGGAGCCGAAGTCTGCGGCGCGGCCTCTGCCTTGCCGAAAATCGCGTTCTTGATCTTGTCGAAAAAGCTCATTGTGTCCTCCCCTTATCTGCGAATTGCACGCCCGACGGCGATAAGAATGCAGGCGCCGATGAAGCCGGCGATGAGATAGCCAATCCAGCCTCCGAGCGAGACGCCGATGAGCCCAAGAAGGAAATTGGCGACGACGGCGCCGACAATGCCCAGGATGATGTTCATGAAAACACCCATATTGCTTTTCATGAACTGTTCGGCGAGCCAACCGGCTACGCCGCCGATGATGATTGCTGCAATCCAGCCAACTTGTGCGTCTTCCATAACAGGCCTTTCCTTTCTAAAGAGAGGTCAGAAGGCACCGGACCCGCATTTTTTGCGCACGTCCCCCCGCCTTGAATTGACCCCAAGCGGGATATTAACGATGGCGTGGATATTTTGTTCCGTGCGACGTGTACGCTGTCGCAAATTCAACCGTGGCTCTTAAAATCCAGGCCGATATCGAGAACCGGTGCGCTATGGGTGATCCAGCCGATGGAGATGAGATCGACGCCGGTTGCGGCGATGGCTGGAGCGGTCTGAGGATTGATGCGCCCGGATGCTTCGGTGATGGCGCGCCCTGAAACGATCTCCACCGCTTCGCGCAGCTGTTCCTGCGTCATATTGTCGAGAAGAACCGCATCAACGCCCTCATCCATGGCCTCGTGCAGCTGCACAAGCGTATCCACTTCGACCTCGATCTTGACGAGGTGTCCGACGCCCTGCCTTGCGCGGCTGATGGCTTCTCGAACGCTGCCGGCAACTGCGATGTGATTGTCCTTGATGAGAACGGCGTCATAAAGCGCAAAACGGTGGTTCATGCCGCCCCCGGCACGCACGGCATATTTTTCCAGCGCCCGCAGCCCCGGCGTCGTCTTGCGGGTGCAGGCGACCGAAGCCTTCGTGCCCGCAATGGCGGCGACGATTTTGGCCGTGACGGAGGCGATGCCTGAGAGATAGCCGAGAAAATTCAGAGCCGTTCGTTCCCCGGTCAGAAGCCCGCGTGAGGGCCCCTCGATGGTTGCGATGATATCGCCGGGAGCCACGGCCGCCCCATCCGCAATATGCCTGTTCATCCTGATCGCCGGGTCCACAAGCTGGAAGGCAAGTTCCGCCGCATCGAGCCCGGCGATGACGCCCGGCTCCCGCGCCGCCATGACAACGACCGAGCGGTGCTCGGCGGGGATGACAGCGGTGGAGGTTATGTCGCCTGCCAGGCCGAGATCTTCCAGAAGGGCATTGCGCACAAGCGGTTCGACGATGAGGCGTTGCAAGGGGGAAAGGGTCATGTCAGGCGCTCCGCGCGAAACCGGCCGTGGATAGGCGGGAAGAGGAAAATTCGTGGGCGATGGTGATGATGTCGTTTAGCGCCAGTCTGCGTCTCGTTGGCATCGCGTCCTTTTGCGGAAAATCGTCGCGAAAATGCGCGCCGCGCGATTCCATTCGCAGAGCCGCGAAGACGGCGATGGAGAGTGCGACGACGGCCGGGTCGGATGCCGGGCCGTTCCGCTCGGCGAGCGGCAACAAATCGCTGATAGCTGCGGCCAACCCCGCGGCATGTCTGACGATGCCGAGATGACGGGAAACGACGGGCCTGACAGGGGTGAGATCGGCGGGCGAGAAATCGGCTGTGGTGTCGGGTGAGACGGCAGCAGACGGTCTCGCCGAAGGTGCGGGACGGCCGGCTATATCATGAGCCGCACGCATGCCCATGGCAGCCGCCTCCAGCAGCGAGTTGCTGGCAAGCCGGTTTGCGCCGTGAAGGCCGGTGCAGGCGGTTTCACCTGCAACCCAGAGGCCCGGAACCGAGCTTCGGCCCCTTCCATCAGTGGCGACGCCGCCCATATGATAATGCACGGCCGGGCGGACCGGCACGAGCTCGCGGGCAGGGTCGATGCCCGCCTCGCGGCAAAGCAGGTCGATCGACGGGAAACGGGCGGAAAAACCCGAGCCGAGCGCCTGGCGGGCATCGAGAAAGACGCTGCCGCCGCGCAGGATTTCACGGTCGATGGCGCGGGCGACGATATCGCGCGACGCGAGTTCCGCGCCCGGCACCGCCGCCATGAACCTTTCGCCATTTTCATTGACCAGCAGTGCGCCTTCACCGCGCACCGCTTCGCTCACCAGTGCCAGCGGCCGCCGGGGCGAGGAAAGTGCCGTCGGGTGAAACTGCACGAATTCCATGTCGGCAAGGATGGCGCCGGCTCGGGCGGCGAGCATCATGCCCTGCCCGAAATTGCCGGAGGGATTGGTCGTGGCGTCATAAAGCCCGCCAAGGCCGCCGGTGGCAAGAACGACCCGGCTTGCCGATAGAAAGAAGCTGCCCCTTGGACCCGCGCAGGCAAGACCGGCGATCACGCCATCCTCCGTCAGCAACCGGCGCACTTCCGTGCTCTCCAGAACCGTGATCGAAGGCGTGCGACGAACGGCCTTTGCGAGAGCACTGACGATCGCGGCACCCGATCCGTCGCCTTCGGCGTGGAGAATGCGTCGCCTGCTATGGGCGGCTTCCAGCCCGAAGACGTAGTTGCCGCTGGTGTCCCGGTCGAAGCGAACGTCCGCCCGTTCCAGTGCGTCGATAACTGTGGGAGCTGCGGCGATGATTCCAACCGCCATATCTTCATCGCAAAGGCCGTCGCCTGCGGCGAGCGTATCGGCGACATGCAGGGCTGCGCGATCATCCGGCCCGAGGCTGGCCGCGATGCCGCCCTGCGCCCAGGCGCTTGAGGTTTCGCCGCCGAGCGCGCCGCGCGTCACAAGCAGCACGGGCTGCGGCGCCAGCGTCAGCGCCGCCATCAACCCGGCAATACCGCTGCCGACGATGACCGTCCAGTCCCGCTGCGGCGAAATTGCGCTCATATCTGCAGCATCCTTTCCACGGCGCGGCGGGCGGCGCCGGCAATGGCTGGATCGACCGTCACCTCATGGCGATTTTCTTCCAGTGCCGTGCGGATATTGCCAAGCGTGATGCGCTTCATATGCGGGCAGAGATTGCAGGGGCGGATGAATTCGACATCGGGATGATGCACGGCGACGTTGTCGCTCATTGAGCACTCCGTCAAAAGAACCACGCGGGCAGGGCGCTCGCGACCGACATAGTCAGACATGCCGGCGGTGGAGCCGGAAAAATCCGCAGCATCAACGACCTCAGGCGGACATTCGGGATGCGCCAGTACGATCACGCCGGGATGGCCCTCTCTCAATTCCCTGATGTCGTCGGTGGTGAAAAGCTCGTGCACCTCGCAATGGCCACGCCAGGCGATCAGCTCGACATTGGTTTCCTTGGCCACGTTCTTCGCCAGATATTCATCCGGCAGCATCAGTACGCGCGGCACACCAAGCGATTCCACCACCTGGCGGGCGTTACCCGACGTGCAGCAGATGTCTGACGCCGCCTTCACCGCGGCGGAGGTGTTCACATAGGTGACCACGGGAACGCCGGGATAGGCCTTGCGCAGAAGCGCGATGTCGTCCGGCGTGATGGAATCGGCGAGCGAACAACCGGCGGCCATATCCGGAATGAGCACCGTCTTTTCCGGATTGAGCAGCTTTGCCGTCTCGGCCATGAAATGCACGCCGGCGAGAACAATCACATCCGCTTCCACGTCTATTGCCTTGCGGGCGAGTGCGAGGCTGTCGCCAACGATATCGGCGACGCCATGGAAGATTTCCGGTGTCTGGTAGTTATGGGCGAGAATGACGGCATTGCGCTTGCGCTTCAGTTCAAGGATTGCCTCCACATCATCCTGGAAGCTCATCCATTCGGCCTTGGGGATGACGCGGGCAACGCGGTCATAAAGGCGGGCGGCGGAAATCTGCTCGTTCACGGTGCTCTCCCATTTATACTCTTATTGAGCATATCTAGAGCAAATACATATTCTCATCATGAGCATATGTCAATTGCGAGCGAGGGGCAGTTTCGTTCCGGAGAGCGCGCGTTCGTCAAGAACGGTCTGGCGGAAGCGGAAAAGCTTCGCCGGGCGGCCTCCGGTTTCGGTCGCCATGTCGCCGGTTTCCTCCACCAGCTGCTGTTGTTCGATCAGCCGGCGGAAATTTTGCTTGTGCAGCGTCAGCCCGGCCAGCGCCTCGATCGCGCGCTGCAATTGCAGCAGGGTGAAGCTGTCGGGCATGAGCTCGAATACCACTGGCCGGTATTTTATCTTGGCACGCAGGCGGGCAATGCCGGTGGCGAGAATGCGGCGGTGATCGGCAAACATCGGCCTGCCGAAATTGATCCGTGGCTCGCCTTGCGCCTCTTCGACCAGCCCAGCCTCATAAAGCAGCTCGTAACGCTGCAGGGTCAGCTCTTCGTTCCAGCCGCCGCCATCCAGCCCGAAGGTGAAATCGGCGCGCAGGTGGCGCTGCGCCCTGCTGGCGGAATCGGAATCGGCCCAGGCGCGCAGCCTGTCGATGATGTTGTCGAGGACCTCAGGGCGGCCATGCCGATGGTCTTCCCATGGAAAATATTCGTACCAGCCATGCCAGAGAGCGTGCTTGCCGCCGGATGCCTCCTGCTCGCGCACCAGGCCGAGATAACCGATGGAGATGGTTCTGCCGCCCGGAATATCATTGTTGCGGTCGCGATCGGCGAAAGTATAGAGCTGTTCCAGATAGCCCACCGGGTGATGGGTCTGTTCGTGAATCCATTCCCGCAGCCCGCTCTGAAGCGTCCTGTGGCCGAATTCGAAGGGGCCGGAGGGCAGGGCGGCCCCATCGCGAACGGTCATGACCCGTGGTTCATCCGTGGTGATGGCGGTGACGACGGCGATGAGTTCGGCATGGGCAAGTCCGATGGTCACGGCGGCTCCTCTGGTCGCTGGCTTCGGTATCAGCCTTCTTGGCACAGGAAGGTTCTTTCGCCAACATGGCGGCCAAAAAGGGCTGTCGATAATCCGCCGCCCGCAAGCCGTGTCTCATCAGACGAAAGGACGAATTCTTGTCGTTAGCCGTTCGGCCTCTACTATGTTAGAGAGCCGCTACAGGCATTGGATACTGTAAGGCTAATGTTGGAAAACATATCTCTCGAAGAGACACTTGTGGGTTACTACACCTGGAACGTCGGCCAGAATCTGGTTTATCTGGATGCCGTGGCCGCTTATCTGCGCGAATTTTCCCTCGAAGAAGGCGCCAGAGGCATTCCAGTCGAAGATTTCATCGCCCAGATTGAAAGTCCTTCTCGCGCACGCGTCGCCGAGGCCGTTTATAATTCGCTGACGAATGGCGTGTTTTATGATCAGGAATACCGCATCCAGCTTAAATCGGGCGGGTTACGCTGGTTGCGCACAACGGGAAGAGTGATTCTGGACGGCGACCGGGTTCCCATCATGGCCATAGGCACGGTACGGGATGTCACGGCGTGCAAGGTTTTATTGATGTGATATGCGGCCGGCCTTTTTGTAAAGGCGGCCGTTCCATTTTATGTCGTTCATTGTTTTGATGTTGCGGTGATATGGTCAGGCAGATCGCAATCTTGCTGTTTCAGATCGCCCTGGCCATAGGCCTCGGCATATCAGGCATTCGCATTGCCTCGCTCGTCAATGGTGAGGCGACCTCCGTACCGGCAGGACTCGCCGCCAATACGGAACTTCTCTGGACCACCTCACCGGTGCGGGTCGATCCCCTTCGCCAGAATTACGAGCGCATTCCAACGCCGCCCGATCTCTATCCGCTGAAAATGCACGCCGACCAGCGCCTGCGGGTGATTTCCAGCAGCCGTTTCACCTTCAAGGGCGAGGAATTCCGCCTCGCCGGCGTGGAAGAGATCGAACGCAATCGCGTCTGTACGGGCCCCGACGGCCGCCGCTACGCCTGCGGCCTCAATGCCTTCAAGGCGCTGCAGAACCGCCTGCGCGGCCGATATCTGGAATGTCGGGTGGTGGAGGCGAGTTCGCCGAGTTCCCTGGAGTGTCGTATCAACGGGCAGGACGTGCGGGCACTGCTGCAATAGTCGATCACGCCAAACGGCTATAACGATAATGGGGCCAGTTGGCCGAAAGCGAAAATTTATCGTCTGGGAAGATTTGGTGGAGCTAAGCGGGATCGAACCGCTGACCTCTTGCATGCCATGCAAGCGCTCTCCCAGCTGAGCTATAGCCCCATAAGGGTTCCGGCATTTCTTCCGGTTCCGGGAACCGAAGCGGTTGTTGTTTCCGTTCGGTGGCGGCTTACTACTGCGGCTTTCCGGTCAGTGCAAGCATAAAAAACGGCCCGGCGTCATTTTTTTGTCGCCGGGCCGAATTATCAAGGAAAATCAAGCTTCTTCGTCGTCGCCGGGCACGCCGATGATGCCGGACATGTCGTCGTCGTCATCTTCGTCATCGGTTTCGAGGAAGGTATCGTCATCGTCGTCGATTTCGACGTCGTCGTCATCGCCCAGATCAGGGATGTCGTCGCCGCTGTTGTCGCCATCGGCATCTTCCAGCGAGACGAGTTCGACTTCCGTGTTTTCGGTATCGACTTCCGCCACTTCCTCTTCTTCAGCCTGCTCCATCTTGGCCTGGGCGGTGCTTTCCTCGAAGAAGGAGAGCGGCCAGGACTTGCCGGTGTAGGGAGAAACGACCGGGTCACGGTTCAGATCGTAGAACTTCTTGCCGGTATCGGGGTCTGTGCGCTTGGTACCAAGTTCCGCTTTTGCCACTGTCTAAGCCTCAAATTGTCGAATGAGTTTCGGTGTGTACGCCGTAAAACCGGCATAGACGGTAAAATTTATAGCCGGTCCCCTTAATCGTTGCGCTCTTTCGTGTCAAAGACAAACTTCGGGTGCTGCCTCCCCTGGTGCAAGCCCTATGCGTCAATGCTGATGCAATAAGGGGAGGCTTTGCACACTTTATTATACTGATGACGGATGCACGGACGGAACGCTTCATGACCTTCACGATTGCCATAGACGGGCCAGCTGCGGCCGGCAAAGGGACCCTTTCGCGCAGGATAGCCGAGACCTATGGCTTTCATCACCTCGATACAGGCCTGACCTACCGCGCGACCGCCAAGGCCCTTCTGGATGCGGGGTTGCCGCTCGATGATGAGGCCGTGGCCGAAAGGATGGCGCTGGAGGTCGATCTTGCCGGCCTGGATCGCGCCGTGCTTTCACGGCACGATATCGGCGAGGCTGCTTCAAAGATTGCGGTGATGACGCCGGTGAGGCGGGCGCTGGTCGAGGCACAGCAGCGTTTTGCCGCGAAGGATCCCGGTACGGTGCTTGATGGCCGCGACATCGGGACCGTGGTGTGCCCTGAGGCGCCGGTGAAGCTCTATGTGACGGCCTCTCCAGACGTGCGGGCGCGCCGGCGCTACGATGAAATTCTGGAGAGTGGCGGCGCCGCGGATTATGATGCCATTTTCGCCGAGGTGAAAAAACGTGACGAGCGCGACATGGGCCGCGCCGATAGCCCGTTGAAACCGGCTGAAGACGCGCACTTGCTAGATACGTCGGAAATGAGTATAGAGGCGGCGTTTCAGGCCGCGCGCACGATTATCGACGCCGCTCTGAAGAGATAGGTTTTTCGCGGAACGGCTTGCCGCCCTCTGCGTTTAGTCCGGAATTGCCTGAAGACATGTCCTTGCGCCGGAAAGCCTCTTGAAGAGGCGGGCATGGGTTCGGGTATCAACAACACTAGCCCACCGGCGCTTTGTATTCGCCCCGTGCGGATGCATTCAGGAGATTTCATGTCAGTATCTACCCCCACGCGCGACGATTTCGCAGCGCTTCTCGAAGAATCCTTTGCCTCCAACGATCTTGCCGAAGGCTATGTTGCCAAGGGTATCGTCACGGCAATCGAGAAGGACGTCGCGATCGTTGACGTCGGTCTCAAGGTCGAAGGTCGCGTTCCGCTCAAGGAATTCGGCGCGAAGTCCAAGGACGGCACGCTGAAGGTCGGCGACGAAGTCGAAGTTTACGTCGAGCGCATCGAAAACGCTCTCGGCGAAGCCGTTCTGTCGCGCGAGAAGGCTCGCCGCGAAGAAAGCTGGGTCAAGCTCGAAGCCAAGTTCGAAGCTGGCGAGCGCGTCGAAGGCGTCATCTTCAACCAGGTCAAGGGTGGTTTCACCGTCGATCTGGACGGCGCTGTTGCGTTCCTGCCGCGTTCGCAGGTGGACATCCGTCCGATCCGCGACGTTACCCCGCTGATGCACAACCCGCAGCCCTTCGAAATCCTCAAGATGGACAAGCGTCGCGGCAACATCGTTGTCTCGCGTCGTACGGTTCTCGAAGAGTCGCGTGCCGAGCAGCGTTCTGAAATCGTTCAGAACCTCGAAGAAGGCCAGGTTGTTGACGGCGTCGTCAAGAACATCACCGATTACGGTGCGTTCGTTGACCTCGGCGGCATCGACGGCCTGCTGCACGTCACCGACATGGCATGGCGCCGCGTCAACCATCCTTCGGAAATCCTCAACATTGGCCAGCAGGTCAAGGTTCAGATCATCCGCATCAACCAGGAAACCCACCGTATCTCGCTCGGCATGAAGCAGCTCGAGTCGGATCCGTGGGATGGCATCTCCGCCAAGTACCCGGTTGGCAAGAAGATCTCCGGTACCGTCACGAACATCACCGACTACGGTGCATTCGTTGAACTGGAGCCGGGCATCGAAGGCCTGATCCACATTTCCGAAATGTCCTGGACCAAGAAGAACGTACATCCCGGCAAAATCCTGTCCACCAGCCAGGAAGTTGACGTTGTCGTTCTCGAAGTCGATCCGTCCAAGCGCCGTATCTCGCTCGGTCTCAAGCAGACGCTTGAAAACCCGTGGCAGGCATTCGCTTACAGCCATCCGGCTGGCACGGAAGTCGAAGGCGAAGTCAAGAACAAGACCGAATTCGGCCTCTTCATTGGCCTTGAAGGCGATGTCGACGGCATGGTTCACCTGTCGGACCTCGACTGGAACCGTCCGGGCGAGCAGGTTATCGAAGAGTATAACAAGGGTGACGTCGTTAAGGCTGTCGTTCTCGACGTTGACGTTGAGAAGGAACGCATCTCGCTCGGCATCAAGCAGCTCGGCAAGGACGCTGTCGGCGAAGCCGCTTCTTCTGGCGACCTGCGCAAGAACGCAGTCGTTTCCGCTGAAGTCACCGCGGTTAACGATGGCGGCATCGAAGTGAAGCTCGTCAACCACGAAGACCTCACCTCGTTCATCCGTCGCGCTGATCTCTCCCGTGACCGTGACGAGCAGCGCCCTGAGCGCTTCTCCGTTGGCCAGGTTGTCGACGCCCGCGTCGTCAACTTCTCGAAGAAGGACCGCAAGGTCATGCTTTCGATCAAGGCTCTGGAAATCGCTGAAGAGAAGGAAGCCGTCGCACAGTTCGGTTCGTCCGACTCGGGCGCATCGCTCGGCGACATCCTCGGCGCGGCTCTGAAGAACCGCGGCGAATAATCGCTCCGATCTTTGAAATGAAGAACCCGCCGGAATTTCCGGCGGGTTTTTTGTTGGCTCTGCTCGCTTTTCCGTCGGTACCGCCGAATTCAGAGCATGCCGCTCATCTTGAGATAATAGTTCTCCGCGCTGTCGTCGGAAACCGCTATGGGCGCGCTTTCCTGCTCGTTGGTCGCGTCATTGGAGGCGATGCGCTCTTCCGTTTCCGCCTGATCATCGGAATTGTCAGCGCCGGCCTCGGCCTCGCTTTCCGCTTCATCGTCGGAAAATGGGCCGCCGCCACGGGGCGGTGTTTCTGATTCATGATCCTCATCCGCCGGCGGATAAGCGATGAGCGGCAGCGGCGTGCCGTCCTTCGCCAGAGCAGCGGCGATCAGGGATTGTGAAGCCGATTGCTCCAGCATGGCCATTCTCGTTTCCTGATCCAATGCACCGCGGGGCAGCGGCTGGGCATCGGGACGAGGGGCTACGGTCTCGGTTTCGTCGCCCGAAGGTCGGGCAGTGGCCGTGGTCAGGGCGGCTTTCTCGGCGGGTTGATCTTCGAGAGGTTGTGCCGCAACGCCCTGCGGCGCGACGAGCAGCTGCTGTGTTGCGTTCGCCCTGGCAGGCAGTTTGCCGGTTGCGGCGGCCAGCAGAAGATTGGCGACGGTCTCGCCGTCGCCATCCGCCTGGCTGGCGATCGACGACGAGACCAAGCGGGCCTCCTTCTGCTCGATTTTTGTCATCTCGCGATTCGTAAGGACAGTGCGCGTCTCGCTGGCTTCCACGCGTGACGAATTGGCCGGGCGCGGTTCTGCAGGGGCTTCTTTGGGCGCGCTGTCGGTTTGTGATGGAAGCGGACGCAGCGTGTTTTCTGTTTTCGCACCGGGTTTCGTCGCACCGCCCGGCGGTTCGGCTGTGTCGGAAGGTGGGGCAGCGACAGGTGCTCGCACATCCGGCTGGGTGGTCAGCGCCGCCACCGTCGCTTTCACCGCGGCGCCGCTGAAGGAAAGCGGGCCGATGAGCAGGGGCAGCAGCCGGTTTGCAATCGTGGAACTTGCCGGTTGTGCCGTCGCCGTCGGTGCCTGGCGGCTTTCCGGATTCTGGCTCGGCACGTTCTGCTGTTTTGGCTGGGTGGGGACGGGATTGTTCTGCTGATAGGAAGACACCACCGCCTTTGTCGCGAGATCCATTCCCCTGTAGCGCGAGAGTTCGATCAGCAAGGCCAGACGGGCGGCATCCGGCCCGGTCGGTTGTTTCAGGATTTCGGCGAGCATGGCAAGGGTCAGGCCCTGCAGGGCTTTGCCGACCTGCTGTTCCAGCGCTTGCCGCTGGGCTGCAGGCAGGGTGCGCAGGGCCTCCGTCAGCCGCGTCACATAGGCCTCTACGGCTTCGCCATCCCTTCGGGGAAGATTCATCAGCTTGCCCAGCGCTTCCGCAAGAACTGCGGTGCTGCGGGAAAGCTGGAATTCGCTGGCAAGGGAGGCGATTGCGGCGCGGGCGAAGAGGTTGCCGTTATTTTCTGGGACGGGATCGCTCGCCTGCGGCGGCACGCCTTCCTTCACCTGTGCGCGCGGTGTAAGCGGTACGGTGGTGCCATAGGCGGCATCGGCTGCCGCAATTTTCGGTACAGGCGGTAACATGCTGCGCTCCGTTCCTATCGGTGACCGCGGCTGGCTGCGAAAGGACCAATCCCCATTGGCTCTCTGATCCGCATCTGGCTTGAATGTTGAAAATCGCCGCGCCGGTGATGTACAGGTGTCATCTCGCCCGCTCATGCGGGAGCGCCATATGCGCCCCGCTAACTATGCCGGTTACTGCGCATACAGAATCATCTGGCTCAATCTTGGCTTGCAGATATTAAGATTTGGCTAACCAACGAAGTGCGCGGTGCGGCGTGGTCAGGGGGAGACGCCGATGAACATGCGGTAAAGGCCATTATCGTCGGAGTTAACAGAGGAAATATGGTCGGGGTCGCTGGTTGCGGCCTCAAAGGCTTCCGACGGCATGGCATCGAGCCAGCTTGCCTTGGGAAGGCTCCGTTTCGGTTGCATCTCCACGGCGGCGTTGGGCCGGTCCTCGTCGTCGATTACGGTGAAGGCAGCGTCATCGGGAACGAGCGGCGGGGCGGCCATGGAAAGCAGCGCCTGCGCCGCATCGGGCTCGTTGTCGTAGATAACGCTGCCGGGTAGGCCGGAAATATCGGTCATGTCTGAACTCACATCATGTTTCGCTCAAGTGACGGTCGCAAGCGGCAATCATGCCGCCTTTTTCTTCAGCAGTTCGTAAAGGCCGTTGTCGTCGATCGAGATCGGCAAAATCGCGGTTCGGGCGTCTTTGACGAGACCCTGCGCATCGAGCAGTTTTTGGGCCTCATTTTCCGCATCGGCGGGGCTTTCGGCCGCCTCTGTCTTTGCGGGTTCATCTTCGTTTTCAGCCGGGGTGGCTTCTTCCTTCGGTGTCGCCGCAAGCACGGAGATCAGTGCGGTTTCCGGTGAGATGTCGACCGGCTTCTGCCTGTCGGCACCTTCTGCTTTTTTGTCCTTGGAAGCATCGATATGCTCCTTCACGACATCCTGAAGTTTCTGCACGTCTTCAAGCTTGCCCTGTGCATCGAGCGCCTTGATATCTTCTTCGCGTTCGGCCTTCACTTCGGCATCGTTGATTTCGCCGATGCGTTCTTCACCACGTTCGGCATGCAATTTTTCCTTGGTCTTCGGGTCGGCGACATCTTCGAGACGCTGGATGATCTTCAGGGTTTCCCGCGTCATGAAACGGGTGCCCTGCATCTGGTCGTTCAGGGCATCCTTCACGGCGCGCGCCTCGTCGCCATAGGGGTTTGCGATGGCGGCAATCATTTGGCGGGCGGAAATGCCGAGTTGTTTGAGGCCGGTGGATTCTTCGAGGTCGCTCACATTTTTCGGCAAGGTCGCGCGCGTCGCCATGATGGCTTTCGACATCTGGTCGCCAAAATCCTCTTCCTTGCCGGTGAGGCCGGCGGCCTTGGCGATACGGGCGGCGAGGGCGGCCATGGGGTCAGTCTTTGCGTTGGCACCATTGTCCAGCACGTCCACCACTTGCGCCTGTGAAACACCGAAGGAGGTGAGGGAAATCGTCGTGGCTTTTCCCTGTGCATCAGCTTTTTCGAAACCGTCAGTCAGCGCCAGTGCATCCTGAAGCCGCCGGGCGAAAGAAAAGCTCGACTCATCTGCTTCCTGGGTGATGCCAAGGGCGGAGGAAAAACGGGAGACGAGGGAGGCGAAAGCATCGGCGTCCGGCTTCATGATGCCGAAGAGGTAGGAGCTTATCTTTTCATTGGCGACGCGATGGCTTTCATCCGGCTGCGGCTGGGTCTTGACCGCATCGTCCTTTTTGGTGCCGTTCGCCTTTTCCTGCTCTTCGCGCTGGCGGTCCTCGATAGCCTGAACCATCGAGCGCATGAGGTCGCTGACTGCAATGCCCGCCGTCTGCTGTAGCGGAGTAATCATCTTTCAAGCCCCCGGCCGCTCAAAGTTGCGGCCGAGAATAGGCAATTCTGGTAAATCAGAACTTAAATCAGGTGCAGGTGCGCTCAGCTATGGGCGAAAATGTCTGTTTCATCCCAACCCAGAAGATCGAGTTTCGCGCGGGTTGGCAGAAACGCAAAACACGCGTCGGCATGATCGATGCGGCCGTCGCGGATGAGGCGTGCCGTCAGCTTGTCACGGAGTGCGTGCAGATAAAGCACGTCGGAGGCGGCATATTCGAGCTGTGCCGGCGACAGGGTCTCCGCTGCCCAGTCGGAGGATTGCTGGGCCTTGGAGATATCGACTTCCAACATTTCCTTGAGGTTGTCCTTCAGCCCATGCCGGTCGGTATAGGTGCGGCAGAGACGCGACGCGATCTTGGTGCAGAAGACCGGCGTGGTCGTGACCCCAAACGTATGGAAAAGAACGGCGATATCGAAACGGCCATAGTGAAAAATCTTCTGGTGAGCAGGGTCGGCCAGCATGCGGACGAGATTCGGCGCTTGTTTCTGACCGGCAGCGATGCGGATGACGTCGGCCGTGCCGTCGCCCGGTGAAAGCTGGACGACGCAGAGACGGTCGCGGCGCGGCACCAGTCCCAGCGTTTCCGTGTCGATGGCGATGGCGCCGGTGTAACGGGCTGCATCTTCGGCGGAAATATCGCCTTCGTGATAACGGATGGTCGCTGCCATGTCTTGCTCCGGAAACTTCCTGACTGTGGCACCGGCTATAACGGAAAGAGCGTCTGGACGATACCGTTTTATGGACCGTTTCCGTCCTCCTCCGGCTTGCCTTTGCGAAACGCGCCGGGTTAGGTTCGCAACATCCTTTCCTGACAGATCGTATGAATTTCCGATGACAAAGAAAATCTATCTCGCCGGCCCGGAAGTCTTTCTCCCGAATGCCCGTGAAATGCTCGACCTCAAGGCCTCGCTGGCGCGGGAGGCTGGGTTTATTCCGTTGTCGCCGGGTGACCTGCAGATTCCGCCGGCGGATACCCGGATCGGCCATGGCTGCAACATCAATGAAGTCGACGAGCGGATGATGATCGAGGCGGATGCGGTGATTGCCAATCTCACGCCGTTCCGTGGCATCGCCGCCGATACCGGTACGAGCTACGAGTTGGGCTTCATGTGCGCGCTGGGCAAGCCGGTTTTCGCCTATACCAATGTCGCGGCCAATCACTTCACCCGCATCAAGGCGCATTATCGCGACGTTGTGGCGCTGGACGAAACGGGCCGATATCGCGGGCCGGACGGGCTGTCGATCGAGAATTTCGATATGGTCGACAATCTCATGCTGCATGGCGGCATCTTGCGGCGCGGCGGTGTCATCATCGTCGGCGATGCACCGGCGGAGGCGCTTTATACCGATCTGACCGCCTTCAGGCGCTGTCTCGCAGCCGCGGCCGAAAAATTACTGACACCGATTGACCCTGATAGAACTGATATAGTGGAGACATCATCATGAGCGGCACCATCCTCATCACCGGCGCGACATCCGGTTTCGGGCAGGCCACGGCACGGCGTTTTACCAGGGAAGGCTGGAAGGTCATCGGCACGGGCCGGCGGGCCGAACGGCTGGAGGCGCTTTCCGCTGAACTCGGCCCGGCCTTTCATGGTGTGGCGTTCGACATCACCGACGAGGATGCGACAGAGAAGGCATTGGCCGCTTTGCCTGATGGTTTCAGGGATATCGACATCCTGGTCAACAATGCGGGTCTCGCGCTGGGCACCGCACCGGCACAGGAGGTGGCACTGAAGGACTGGCAGACGATGGTGAACACCAACGTCACCGGTCTCCTGAATATTACCCATCATCTTCTGCCAACGCTGATCAAGCAGAAGGGCATTGTCGTTAATCTCTCGTCGGTGGCCGCCCATTACCCCTACACTGGCGGCAACGTCTATGGCGGCACCAAGGCCTTCCTGAGGCAGTTCTCGCTCGGTCTCCGCTCCGATCTGCACGGCAAGGGTGTTAGAGTGACCTCGATCGAACCCGGCATGTGTGAAACCGAATTCACGCTGGTGCGCACCGGCGGCAATCAGGAAGCCTCGGATAATCTCTACAGGGGCGTCAATCCGATAACGGCTGACGATATCGCGAACACGATTTATTGGGTCGCCTCACAGCCGAAGCATATCAACATCAACAGCCTCGAACTGATGCCCGTCAATCAGTCCTTCGCCGGTTTCCAGGTCTATCGGGAAAGCTGATGTCTCGCGATTTCAGGGAGTGCTGAAAAACAGGGCAGGAATTTGCGAGCTATGCAAAAACGCAATGCTGCATTGCGAGACTTGCTCTGTTAAAAATCGCAGAAGCCGCTATATTCAAATCATCGAAGCGACGCACTCCTCCTCCCAGCGTCGCTCGATGTGGATCGGTGGTACTCCTCCTCCCAATCACCGATCAAGTTTGAAGCCTGCCGCACCTCCTCCCGCGGCAGGCTTTTTCCTTTTTTGGACGTCTTTTCCCTGGATATTTTTTGCGTCGACCGGGCTTTACGCGGAAGATGGTCCTACACCCCTTGAATTTCCGGGGGATTTCAGATTCCCGCGTCAAGGTAAGTCGTGCGGAAATCAGGCGTGCATCGATCACGATTTCGTTATGTCTAGATGAATATGCACAGTTTTAGGCCGCTGCGCGCTATCGGCCCATTGCTTAGGACCCTGCCTGTGTTTAAGCATGACGAAAAGAACGCTTGGGAGGCTGCCGGCATGCTTGTGTCCGTGCGCCCGAAAGCGGCGGGGAGAGAATGGCAGACTTTCAAGAGGCGCTGAAGCGATTTCAGCCGATCGCGGTTTCATCGATCGCTGAAGACGAGTTCAGATTGCGACTGCGCGGCCTTCAGGCGCGGATGATCCAGCAAAATGTGAAGGCGGTCTGGCTCGATGCATCATCGTCGCTGACCTATTATACTGGTCTGTCGCTTGGCCTTTCCGAGCGTATTCATGGTGCTCTCATTCCCGCCGAGGGCGCGCCGGTCTATGTCAGCCCCACCTTCGAAGAGCCGAAGCTGCAGACGCTCATCCGCATTCCGGGTGAGGTCGCCGTTTGGGAAGAGGACGAAAGTCCCTTCGACGTGATGGCACGAAGCATTAGCGCACTCTCCTGTCCCGGCCATCTTATCGCAATCGATCCCGCAACACCCTTTGTCTTCGCCTCCGCCCTGATGCAGCGTCTGGAAGGACGGGTCATTTCCGCCCAGCCGATGATCGTCGCACAGCGGCAGGTCAAATCCGCAGCCGAAATCGCCCTCATCCAGACGGCGATGGACGCGAGCTATGGCGTGCAGAAGGCGGTGTTCGAAGGCCTGCGTCCCGGTATTTCCACCACCGAAGTCGCCGATTTCGTCAATTCCGCCCATATTGCGCTCGGCCTGAAGCCGCTTTTCGTGGCGGTGCAGTTCGGTGAAGCGACGGCCTATCCGCACGGCGTGCCCTATGCACAGACGCTGAACGATGGCGACATGGTGCTGGTCGATCTCGGCGGCATTCTTCACGGCTATCGTTCCGATATTACCCGCACCTATGTCTTCGGCGAGCCGACAGAGCGCCAGCGTTTTCTCTGGAATGCCGAACGTGATGCACAGGCTGCCGCCTTTGCGGCTGCGAGCCTCGGTGCTGCCTGCCAGGATGTGGACAAGGCTGCGCGTGAAAGCCTGAAAGCGGCCGGTTTCGGCCCGGATTATCAGGTTCCCGGCCTGCCGCACCGCACGGGTCACGGGCTTGGGCTGGATATTCACGAAGAACCCTATATCGTTGCAGGAAATGCCACGGTTCTTGAGCCGGGCATGTGTTTTTCTATCGAGCCGATGCTTTGCGTTTATGGCGAATGCGGCGTCCGTCTCGAGGATATTGCTTATATGACGGAGGCAGGGCCGCGCTGGTTCTGCCCACCGGAAACGAACCTCGACCGGCTGTTTCAGCCGGTCGCCGGGTAATTGGTCGGGGGCAAAAGACCGAACGGCGATACGGATATCCGTGTTGCTACTGACCAGAAGAGGTAGGCTCCTGAACGGAGCCGCAGGAACTTAGAAAAAGAGGGAAAGGACCATCAGATGAAAATGCTGACCCGCAGTTTGCTTATCGCTTCTGCACTTGCGATGACTTCCGCCATGCCCGCCATGGCGAAGACCTTCGTTTATTGCTCCGAGGCATCGCCGGAAGGCTTCGATCCGTCGCCTTATACCGCAGGCGGCACCTTCGACGCCTCCGCGCATCCGGTCTATAACCGTCTGACCGAGTTCAAGAAGGGCACGACCGAAGTAGAGCCCGGCCTTGCGGAAAAATGGGACGTTTCCAAGGATGGTCTCGAATACACTTTCCACCTGCGCAAGGGCGTAAAGTGGCACTCCAACGACAAGTTCACGCCGAGCCGCGACTTCAACGCTGACGACGTGATCTTCAGCTACAACCGCCAGGGCGACGCGAAGAACCCGTGGAACCAGTATATCGCAGGCATCACCTACGAATATTACAACTCCATGGAAATGCCGTCCCTGATCAAGGAAATCGTCAAGGTCGACGATTACACGGTCAAGTTCGTGCTGACCCGCCCGGAAGCGCCGTTCCTCGCCAACATCGCCATGCCTTTCGCATCGATCGTATCGAAGGAATATGCCGATACGCTTGAGAAGGCCGGCACTAAGGAAGACTTCAACAACCTGCCGATCGGCACCGGCCCCTTTAAGTTCGTCGCCTATCAGAAGGACGCGGTCATCCGCTACCAGAAGAATGCCGATTACTGGGGTGAAGCTCCGAAGATCGACGACCTGATTTTCGCGATCACGCCTGACGCCGCCGTTCGCCTGCAGAAGCTGAAGGCTGGCGAATGCCACCTGATGCCTTACCCGGCTCCGGCTGATCTGGCGACCATCCGCGCCGACAAGAACCTCAAGCTCGACGAGCAGCCGGGTCTGAACGTCGCTTACTTCGCCTACAACACGACCGTTGCACCTTTCGACAAGCCGGAAGTGCGCAAGGCGCTGAACATGGCGATGAACAAGCAGGCGATCATCGACGCCGTGTTCCAGGGTGCCGGCCAGGTTGCCAAGAACCCGATCCCGCCGACAATGTGGTCCTACAACGACAGCATCAAGGACGATGCTTACGATCCGGAAGCTGCCAAGAAGGCTCTCGAAGCCGCTGGCGTCAAGGATCTGTCGATGAAGATCTGGGCGATGCCGGTGCAGCGTCCTTACATGCCGAACGCCCGTCGTACCGCCGAGCTGATCCAGTCGGATTTCGCAAAGGTCGGCGTCAAGGCCGAGATCGTCTCCTTCGAATGGGGCGAATATCTCAAGAAGTCCACCGAAGTGAAGCGCGACGGCTCCGTCATCCTCGGCTGGACCGGCGACAATGGTGACCCGGACAACTTCCTCAGCGTTCTCCTGTCCTGCGCCGCAACCGGCGAAGGCGGTGCGAACCGTGCACAGTGGTGCAACAAGGAGTTCTCGGACCTGCTGGCCAAGGCAAAGCAGACCACCGACGTTGCCGAGCGCACCAAGCTCTATGAGCAGGCACAGGTGATCTTCAAGGAACAGGCTCCGTGGGCGACGCTTGCGCACTCCACGCAGTTCGTTCCCATGTCCGCCAAGGTTTCCGGCTTCACCATGAGCCCGCTTGGCGACTTCACCTTCGAAAACGTCGACATCGCGGAGTAATCCCCGAACAACCGGACGCGCGGAAGAACCCTGTTCTTCCGCGCGTCTTTTCAGGAAAAAACCATGATCCGGTTCATTCTCGGCAAACTTCTCTATCTCGTTCCGACCTTCCTCGGGATTACCATCGTCGCCTTCGCCTTCGTGCGCGTCCTGCCGGGCGATCCCGTGCTGTTGATGGCGGGCGAGCGTGGCATTTCGCCCGAAAGGCATGCGCAGCTTGCCGAACAGCTCGGTTTTGCTCAGCCCATCTGGCAGCAATATCTCCATTTCCTCGGACGGCTGCTTCAGGGCGATCTCGGCAATTCGCTGGTCACCAAGAAGCCGGTTCTCACCGAGTTCCTGTCGCTCTTTCCCGCGACGGTCGAGCTTGGTCTCGTCGCCATCATCATCGCAACGCTGATTGGCGTTCCGGTCGGCGTCATCGCCGCCATTCGTCGCGGCTCCTGGTTCGACCAGATTTCCATGACGACGGCGCTCGTCGGCTTCTCCATGCCGATCTTCTGGTGGGGTCTGCTGCTGATCATCATGTTCTCCGGTATCCTGCAATGGACGCCGGTGTCAGGCCGAATCTCGCTGATGTATTTCTTTCCCTCCGTTACCGGTTTCATGCTGATCGACAGCCTGATTTCGGGGCAGAAGGGCGCGTTTGCCTCGGCCCTGTCGCATCTTATCCTGCCCTCGGTGGTGCTTGCCACCATTCCGCTTGCCGTGATTGCGCGCCAGACGCGTTCAGCCATGCTGGAAGTACTCGGTGAAGATTATGTGCGCACGGCTCGTGCCAAGGGCATGTCTCCTTCCCGTGTGGTCGGCATTCATGCGCTGCGCAACGCCATGATCCCTGTCATCACCACCATCGGTCTGCAGATCGGCGTGCTGATGGCTGGCGCGATCCTGACCGAA
This sequence comes from Agrobacterium sp. NPDC058088, assembly GCF_042885035.1. Lineage (NCBI taxonomy): Bacteria > Pseudomonadati > Pseudomonadota > Alphaproteobacteria > Hyphomicrobiales > Rhizobiaceae > Agrobacterium > Agrobacterium sp. NPDC058088. The sequence continues at coordinate 350,143 of NZ_JBHVSU010000004.1, forward strand.
ACCATCTTTTCCTGGCCGGGCATCGGCAAGTGGATGATCGATTCCATCTCTCGCCGCGACTATCCGGTCGTGCAGAGCGGCCTGCTGTTGATCGCGGGTCTGGTGATGATCGTCAACCTGCTCGTCGATCTGACCTATGGCCTCATCAATCCGAGGATCCGTCACAAATGACCGATGTGATCACCACTCCCGGCGTGCGCCTCTCAGACGCCGCCATCCGCCGCCGGATGATCGCCGATTTCTGGTTCTATTTCCGCCAGAACCGTGGCGCCGTTATCGGGCTTGCCGTGTTCATTCTTCTCGTGCTGGTCGCGGTTTTTGCGCCGCTGATCGCGCCGCATGATCCGACCCAGCAATATCGCGATGCGCTGCTCGTGCCGCCGGTCTGGCAGGAAGGCGGCCGTGCCGGCTTCTTCTTCGGCACGGACGCCGTCGGGCGTGACATGTTGTCCCGCCTGATATACGGCGCGCAATATTCCCTGTTCATCGGTATCGTTGTCGTTTCCATCGCGCTCGTCGGCGGCATCGTCATCGGTCTCATTGCCGGCTTCTTCGGCGGCTGGGTCGATACCGTCATCATGCGTGTGATGGACGTCATCCTGGCGTTTCCGTCGTTGCTGTTGGCGCTGGTGCTGGTCGCCATCCTCGGCCCGGGTCTCACCAATGCCATGATCGCCATCGCCATCGTCTATCAGCCGCATTTTGCCCGTCTGACGCGCGCTGCCGTCATGAGCGAGCTCAGGCGTGAGTATGTCACCGCTGCCCGGGTGGCGGGGGCCGGCAATCTCCGGCTGATGTTCAAGACCATCCTGCCGAACTGCCTTGCGCCGCTGATCGTCCAGGCAACGCTTTCGTTCTCGTCTGCTGTTCTCGATGCGGCTGCACTCGGCTTTCTCGGCATGGGCGCGCAGCCGCCTGCCTCCGAATGGGGCACGATGCTGGCCGAAGCGCGCGAGTTTATTCTGCGCGCCTGGTGGGTTGTCACCCTTCCGGGCCTAACGATCCTGATCTCGGTGCTTGCCATCAACCTGATGGGTGATGGGCTGCGTGATGCGCTCGATCCCAAACTGAAGCGGAGCTGAGATATGAGCCTGCTGAAAATCAAGAACCTGACGGTGAAGTTCGCCACCGCCACCGGCGCGTTTACCGCCGTCGACGGCATCGACGTCTCCGTGGACAAGCATGAAGTGCTGGCCATCGTCGGTGAATCCGGTTCGGGCAAATCGGTCTCGATGCTTGCCGTCATGGGGCTTCTGCCCGATACGGCGACGATCACAGCCGACGAGATGGTGTTTGACGGCATCAATCTGCTGGCCATGTCGCCGCAGGAGCGCCGCAAGCTGATCGGCCGCGAGATCACCATGATCTTCCAGGAGCCGGTCGCCTCGCTCAACCCGTCCTTCACGGTCGGTTTCCAGATCGAGGAAGTTCTGCGCCTCAATCTCGGCATGGGCGGCGCTGCCGCGCGCGCCCGGGCGCTGGAACTGTTCCGCGCCGTCGGTATTCCCGATCCCGAGACAAAGCTCAAGGCCTATCCGCACCAGATGTCGGGTGGCCAGTGCCAGCGCGTGATGATCGCGATTGCGATCGCCTCCAAACCGCGACTTCTGATAGCCGACGAGCCGACAACCGCGCTTGACGTGACCATCCAGAAGCAAATCCTCGACCTGCTGATGAAGCTGCAGGAAGAATACGGCATGGCGCTGATCCTCATCACCCATGACATGGGCGTCGTGGCGGAAACCGCGGATCGTGTCGTCGTGCAATATAAGGGTCGCAAGATGGAGGAGGCAGATGTCTTGAGCCTCTTCGAAGCCCCGCAGCATCCCTACACCAAGGCATTGCTTTCGGCCCTGCCGGAAAATGCCACCGGCGACCGTCTGCCCACCGTCTCCGATTTCTTCGGCAAGGAGGGCGTTCGATGAGTATCGTTGTCGAAGGCAAGGGTATTACCCGCCATTACCACGTTCCCGGCGGCATTTTCGGCGGCGCAAAGACCGTTCAGGCCTTGAAGGGCATCGATTTTGCCGTCGAGCGCGGCAAGACGCTCGCCATCGTCGGTGAATCCGGCTCGGGCAAGTCGACGCTCGCCCGCATCATCGCACTGATCGACCCGGCATCCGGCGGTGAACTCAAGATCGAGGGCAAGCCGGTCGATATCGCCAAACGCCGTCCGGACACGCAGATGCGCTCCAAGGTGCAGATGGTATTCCAGAACCCCTATGGCAGCCTCAACCCGCGCCAGAAGGTGGGCGACGTGCTGATGGAGCCGCTCATCATCAACACCAATATGCCGGCTGGCGAGCGTCGCGAGCGGGCCGAAGCCATGCTGGTGAAGGTCGGCCTTGGTCCTGAGCATTTCAACCGTTATCCGCACATGTTCTCGGGCGGCCAGCGCCAGCGCATCGCGATTGCACGCGCGCTGATGCTGAACCCGGCGCTACTGGTGCTGGACGAGCCGGTCTCCGCGCTCGATCTTTCCGTGCAGGCGCAAGTCTTGAACCTGCTGCGCGATCTGCAGGAAGAATTCGAGCTGACCTATGTTTTCGTCAGCCACGATCTTTCGGTTGTCCGCTACATCGCCGACGACGTGCTGGTTATCTCCAAGGGCGAGGCTGTCGAGCAGGGCTCGCGCGAGGAGCTTTTCGCCGATCCGAAGCACCCCTATACGCGCCAGCTTTTTGCCGCGACACCGATCACGGATGTCGATGCTATCCGCGCCCGCGTGGAACGCCGCAAGGCGGCACGGCAGGCCGCGACGGTGTGAAATCGACGCATCGAAGGATCAACAAGTGAGAAGGGCCGGATTTCCGGCCCTTTCTTTTTCAGGCCTTAAATCGTGACAGGTCAGGCCCCGGCCTCTTTGAGCAGACGCACTTGCCGTAACGTGTTCTGCCGACTGCGCTCCAGATGTCGCCATAGCGCATCGACGATCTGGACCTTACTGCCCGCGGCGATGGCGTCGGCGATATTCTGGTGTTCTTCGACAGAGCGGGCATAATCGCCGAGGATCGACACAAACACCGTGTGGGTCTGGTCGAGAATACGCTCATGCGTGCCGGAAATGACCGGAATGCGGGCAGCGGAAACAAGGGTCGTATGGAAGCTGCGATCGAAAAAAAGCGCTTTCGACAATTCATCGAGCGTTGAGCCCTTGGCGAATTCGCGATGTTGCTCAAGGCTTTCCACGAGCCGTGCATGCAGTGCGCTATCCAACTGCCCGGCATCGAAAGCCACTTCCACGGCGCCTTTTTCGAGCAGCATTCTGGCGGCATAGAGCTCCTCCACATCCTCTACGGTAAAATCACGCACCACCATGCCGCGCCTTGAGGAATTGACCACGAGGCCATCGGCCTCGAGTTTCAGGCAGGCTTCCTTGACAGGGGTGGGGCTGATGCCGAGATCGGCAGCAAGCTCATTGGGCAGCAGCCGTTTGCCGCCACGCAATCTGCCGCTGACGATGCGGGCGCGCAGTTCTCGATGCGCCTGATCGGCGAGTGTGACTTTGACCAGCGTGTTCATGGTGACATCATCAACCAGCTTCGCGAGACAGGCAATGGCTGAATATTAAAAATAAAAAATTTTTTATTTTACAAAGCGGGTTTTTGGTTTAGCTCTATCGCCATTGGAAACCAACCGCCGGAGGAGGGCGGGAGGTCGCTTCACCAAAACCGTCGCCGCGTCTGTGGATTGCGGGATGATGGTCCTGTTTCTCCTCGCAAGCCGCTCAAGCAACGAGGAATGAACGAGCATGAAAATAACCGCTGTCGAGCCTTTCATCCTGCACCTGCCGCTAACCTCGGAGTCGATTTCCGATTCCACCCACAGCATCACCCATTGGGGCGTCGTCGGCGCGAAGATCACCACGAGCGACGGTATCGAGGGTTATGGTTTCACCGGCACCCACGCGCATCTGCCCTCCGACAGGCTGATCACATCCTGCATCAGCGATTGTTACGCGCCCCTGCTTCTGGGCGAGGATGCATCCGACCACTCAAGGCTCTGGACGAAACTTGCCCGGTATCCGGCGCTGCAATGGGTGGGCCGCGCGGGCATTACGCATCTGGCATTGGCGGCGGTTGATGTGGCTCTCTGGGATATCAAGGCGAAGAAGGCAGGCGTGCCGCTGTGGCACTATCTCGGGGGCGCCCGCACGGCAGGGGTAGAGGCTTATAATACCGATATTGGCTGGCTGTCCTTCACACTGGAAGACTTGGTGGCGGGCAGCGCCAGGGCGGTGGAGGAAGATGGCTTCAGCCGTCTGAAGATCAAGGTGGGGCATGACGATCCGAATGTCGACATTGCCCGTCTTGCCGCCGTCCGTAAACGGGTCGGTTCCACAATCCGCATTGCCATTGACGGCAACGGCAAGTGGGACCTGCCCACATGCCAGCGGTTCTGCGCCTCAGCGAAAGATCTGGATATATATTGGTTCGAGGAGCCGATGTGGTATGACGACGTCACCAGCCATGCCCGGTTGGCGCGCAATACCTCCATTCCGATTGCGCTGGGTGAGCAGCTCTATACGGTGGATGCGTTCCGGTCCTTCATCAATGCCGGCGCGGTCGCTTACGTCCAGCCTGATGTGACCCGGCTTGGCGGTATCACCGAATATATCCAGGTCGCCGATCTGGCGCTTGCCCACCGCCTGCCCGTCGTGCCGCATGCGGGTGAGATGAGCCAGGTGCATGTGCATCTGAGCTACTGGCACCCGGCGTCGACCATCCTGGAATATATTCCGTGGATCAAGGATCATTTCGAAGAGCCGATCCATGTGCGTGGCGGTGTTTACAAACGACCCGAGCAGCCGGGTGCGAGCACCACGCCGCTGGCTGAAAGCGTCGCCCGTTACGGCAAGGCGGTGAAATAAAAAAGGGCGGCGCAGGGAATGCGCCGCCTTTCTCATTTCGAAAAACCACTGTTAGCGCCAGCCGAGAGCCGGCGCTACCTGCTTCAGGATCGTCTCGATCACATGGGCGTTGTAATCGACGCCCAGCTGGTTCGGCACGGTCAGCAGCAGCGTGTCGGCCTCGGCGATGGCTTCGTCGGCCTTTAGCTGTTCGATCAGCTTTTCAGGCTCGGCGGCATAGCTGCGCCCGAAGATCGCGCGTGTCTTGTCGTCGATATAGCCGATCTTGTCGTCGCCTTCGTTGCCATAACCGAAATAGGACCGGTCGCGATCATTAACGAGCGCGAAAATGCTGCGGCTGACCGAAACGCGCGGTTCACGCGTGTGGCCGGCTTCCTTCCAGGCTTCCCGGAAGGTTCGGATCTGCTGGGCCTGCTGGACGTGGAAAGGTTCGCCCGTTTCATCCGTCTTCAGGGTGGAGCTTTGCAGGTTCATGCCGAGCTTTGCCGCCCAGACCGCTGTTGCATTGGAGCTTGAACCCCACCAGATGCGCTCGCGCAGCCCTTCGGAATGGGGTTCCAGCCGTAAAAGGCCGGGTGGGTTCGGGAACATCGGGCGCGGGTTCGGCTCGGCGAAACCTTCGCCCTTCAGGAGCTCGAGGAAGACCTCGGTATGTTGCCGCGCCATGTCTTCTTCGCTCTGGCCCTCGGCCGGACGATAGCCGAAATAACGCCAGCCATCGATCACCTGCTCCGGCGAGCCGCGGCTGATGCCAAGTTGCAGCCGGCCGCCGGCGATGAGGTCTGCCGAGCCGGCATCTTCCGCCATGTAGAACGGATTTTCATAGCGCATGTCGATGACGCCGGTGCCGATCTCGATCTTTTTCGTGCGGGCGCCAACGGCGGCAAGAAGCGGAAAAGGCGAGGCGAGCTGGCGGGCGAAATGGTGGACGCGGAAATAGGCGCCGTCAGCCCCCAGTTCTTCCGCAGCCACGGCGAGGTCGATTGATTGCAGCAGCGTGTCTGCCGCCGAGCGGGTCTGCGATTGGGGCGAGGGCGTCCAGTGGCCGAAGGATAGGAATCCGATCTTTTTCATAATGACCTTCCAGATTTTGGAGGATGTCGGCTATTGCAGCGACATCGTTGTTGTCAGTCATATAAGCAACGGCGCGCATCCTCCAACCTGCCAGGCGTAGACAGGGTGTCGCCGAAATGTGAACGATAGGGATTTCAGACCATTATTCCGCGCTTGAGAATGAAGAGATTTTCGTGCGCGCGCGCGGTGGTGAGGATGAAATCCATCAAAGAGCGGACCCGCGGCACGTTGGCAAAGTCCTGATGGCTGGTCAGCCAATAGCCGCGCCGCAATTCCACGTCACCGGGGAGCACCATCTGAAGGTCAGGGAAACGCGCGGCGATGAAATTTGGTAATATGCACAGGCCACGGCCGCTGAGTGTCGCGGTCAGCTGCGCGAAAATGCTTGACGACTGGAAGTTGGGTCTCAGGCCCGGCAGCACGTCGCGCATATAATCGAGGCCCGGCGAAAAGATCAGGTCCTGGACATAACCGATGAAGAAATGATCTGGCAGATCCTCGCGCTTGTTGATTTTCGGGTGTCCGGCGAGATAGGAACGCGAGGCGTAGATATGCAGCGTGTAATCGATGATCTGTTCGTTGATATAGGGACCGGCCTTCGGCGGATCGAGTGTGACCACCACATCAGCCTCTTTTCGAGACAAAGCCATGATCTGCTGGATCGTCACCATTTCCACCATGATGTGGGGATGCGTTACGGCGAAGTCTTTCAGCCTTTCCACGAAGAAAAAATTGGAAAAACCTTCGGGAGCGCTCAAGCGTACCACGCCGCGCAGCAGGCTACCGCTTTCGGAAATATCCGATTGCAGCCGTTCGGCTTCCGCCTCGATGCGCTCGACGGTATCCACCAGCCGCCGTCCCACTGTCGTCAGCTCGTAACCGCGCGGGTTTCGCTCGAACAGCTTGGTTTTAAGAGAAAATTCCAGCCGGTCGATATGGCGCGAGACGGTGGCGTGGCTGGTACGCAGGCTTCTGGCCGCCGATGAAAGCTGTCCGGTGCGGGCCACCGCCAGAAAATATTGCAGGTCGTCCCAGGTAAAAGGCGTGGCCATTTCCGTTCCCATCACGAGTTCTGTTCAAAAATGAACAGTTCCTGTTCGCAATTTGATGATGACCTGCTCTTGTGTCAACGGCCGAATTCGAGAACTCTACGCTTAGGATGCATCGCTTTGAGGAGGGCGATGCGGCCATTCGGGTGCAGGGTTTCGGTTCACCGCTGCACAGACTTATCTGAGGCTCGCAATCATCTCTGGGAGGAGAAGTCATGCGCAAGAGTATCGTTTTATCCACGGCCATGGCACTGGCCGCCGGCACCGCCGCTTATGCCGCCGAGATTTCGGACGGCAAGGTCAAGATCGGTATCCTGAACGACCAGTCCGGCGTCTACGCCAACTTTGGCGGTAAGTACTCTTACGAAGCCGCGAAGATGGCGGTTGAGGATTTCGGCGGCAAGGTGCTTGGAGCGCCGGTGGAAGTGGTCACCGCCGATCATCAGAACAAGGCCGACGTCGCCTCCAACATTGCTCGCCAATGGTACGACACCGAGCAGGTCGATTCGATCATGGAACTGACCTCGTCGTCGGTGGGGCTTGCGGTGCAGGCGCTCTCCAAGGACAAGAAGAAGATCACCATCAATACCGGGGCGGCAACCACCGAGTTGACCGGCAAACAGTGCAGCCCTTATGGTTTCCATTGGGCCTATGACACCTATTCGCTGGCGGTCGGCACCGGCGGCGCGCTGGTGAAGCAGGGCGGGGACAGCTGGTTCTTCCTCACCGCAGACTATGCCTTCGGTTATTCGCTGGAAGAAAATACGTCCAATTTCGTCAAGGCTAACGGCGGCAAGGTGCTTGGCTCCGTCCGCCATCCATTGGCATCGACTGACTACTCCTCTTTCCTGCTGCAGGCACAGTCATCAGGCGCAAAGGTCATCGGTCTCGCCAATGCCGGTCTCGATACCTCCAACGCGATCAAGCAGGCAGCCGAATTCGGCATCGTTGCCGGTGGCCAGCGGCTTGCCGCCCTTCTCTTCACGCTCGCCGAAGTGCATGGCCTCGGTCTTGAGGCAGCTCAAGGGTTGACGCTGACGGAAGGTTTTTATTGGGACCGCGACGATGAATCGCGCAAATTTGGCGAGCGCTTCAAGGAACGCACCGGTGCCATGCCGAACATGATCCATACCGGCACCTATTCCGCCGTGCTGCATTATCTGAAAGCCATCGAAAAGGCAGGCACTGATGATGCCGATGCCGTTGCGAAAGCCATGAAGGAACTGCCCGTCAACGATGTCTTCGCCAAGGACGGCCATGTGGCCGCCAATGGTCGCATGATCCACGACATGTACCTCATGGAAGTGAAGAAGCCGGATGAGAGCAAGCAGCCCTGGGATTATTACAAGGTTCTCGCCACCATCCCCGGCAAGGAAGCATTCATGGACCCCGCAAAGAGCGGTTGCCCGCTGGTGACGCAGTAAAAAGGGGTAGTTTCATGATGATCGCTCCCGCCACTGTCGGTGAGGTGGAACCCCGCGTCGTTCTTTCGGCGCGTGGTCTCACCAAAACCTTCGGCGCATTCGCAGCCGTGAAAAACGTCGATCTTGACGTGCATCACGCCCGCGTCCATGCGCTGATCGGCCCCAACGGCGCCGGCAAGACAACGGTCTTCAACCTGTTGACCAAGTTTCTCCAGCCGACGGGCGGAGCGATCACCTTCATGGGAACGGATATAACAAAGACGCCACCGGACAAGGTGGCGCGTCTCGGCCTCGTCAGGTCTTTCCAGATATCGGCGGTGTTTCCGCATCTGACGGTTCTGGAAAATGTCCGGGTTGCGTTGCAGCGGCCGAATGGCCTTGCAACGCAGTTCTGGCTGCCGCTCTCGTCGCTCGACAGGCTGAATGCCCGCGCCGAGGAACTGATCGCAACGGTTGGTCTGACACGGGAAAAACATGCGCTTGCGGCCGATCTTTCTTACGGTCGCAAGCGGGTTCTCGAAATCGCCACCACGCTGGCGCTCGATCCCAAGGTTCTGCTGCTGGACGAGCCGATGGCCGGCATGGGCGGGGAAGATGTTTCTCACGTCGCCGAGCTTATTCGGGAGGTGGCAAAGACCCGCGCGGTATTGATGGTCGAACATAATCTGAAAGTCGTGGCGGATATCTGCCACCAGGTCACGGTGTTGCAGCGCGGCGAAATTCTGGCGGAAGGTGATTATGCCGCCGTTTCCGCCGACCCGCGCGTGCGAACGGCCTATATGGGTACGGAGGAGGCTTGATATGGCGGCGATGCTCGAAGTCTCCAACCTGAAATCCTGGTATGGCGAAAGCCAGGCCCTGCATGGCGTCGATCTGACGGTCGGCGAGGGTGAAACCATCACCATTCTCGGCCGTAACGGTGTGGGCAAAACTACGACGCTGCGCACCATCATGGGCATCATCCGCAACCGCAAGGGCGTCATCAAGCTTGGCGGCAAGGATATGATGCCGGTGCCGCTGCATCGCACGGCGAAATACGGCATCGGTTTCGTGCCGGAAGAACGCGGCATCTTCGCGACGCTGAGCGTCGAGGAAAATCTGATGCTGCCGCCAGTCGTCGCGTCCGGTGGCATGACGCTCGATGAAATCTATGAACTGTTTCCCAATCTCCATGAACGCCGCACTAGCCCCGGCACCAAGCTCTCTGGTGGCGAGCAGCAGATGCTGGCCATGGCGCGCATTTTGCGCACCGGCGTGAAGGTGCTGCTGCTTGATGAACCGACGGAGGGGCTCGCTCCCGTTATCGTGCAGCGCATCGGCGAAGTGCTGCAAAAGCTGAAGAGCCGCGGCATGACGGTGGTTCTGGTGGAGCAGAATTTCCGTTTCGCAAGCCGCATTGCCGACCGCTTCTACCTGATGGATCATGGCCAGATGGTCAGCAGTTTTCCGGTGGGCGAGCTTTCCGGCCGCATGGGCGAACTCAATAAAGTGCTGGGGGTTTAACGATGACGATGATCTTCGGCATTCCAATTCAGGCCCTGCTCGGGCAATTGCTGATCGGCCTTATCAACGGCTCGTTTTATGCCCTGCTGTCGCTCGGCCTTGCCGTCATTTTCGGCCTGCTGCGCGTGATCAATTTTGCGCATGGGGCGCAATATATGCTCGGCGCGTTCGTCGCCTTCCTCGGCCTGCAATATTTCGGCATCAATTTCTGGGTGGCGCTGGTGGTGACGCCGCTGGTGGTTGCGCTGTTCGGCGCGATTGTCGAACGTTTCCTGCTGTCGCGGCTTTATGATCTCGATCCGCTTTACGGGCTGCTTTTCACCTTCGGTCTGGCGCTTGTGGTGGAAGGCACGTTCCGCTGGCTTTACGGCGCTGCCGGCCAGCCCTATTCGGTGCCGCGTGAGCTTGCCGGCGGGACCAATCTCGGCTTCATGTTCCTGCCGAATTATCGCGCCTTCGTTGTCGTCATTTCGCTGGTTGCCTGCCTTGCTACCTGGGCGCTGATCGAGAAGACCCGGCTTGGCTCTTATCTGAGGGCGGCGACGGAAAACCCGACGCTGGTACAGGCTTTCGGCATCAATGTGCCGGTGCTGCTGACGTTGACCTACGCGCTGGGTGCCGGCCTTGCAGGCTTCACCGGCGTGCTGGCGGCGCCCATCTATCAGGTCTCGCCGCTGATGGGCACCAACCTCATCATCGTGGTTTTCGCCGTCGTCGTCGTCGGCGGCATGGGGTCGATCATGGGGGCCATCGTCACCGGCTATATGCTCGGCATAGCCGAAGGGCTGACGAAGGTGTTCTACCCTGAGGCCTCCAACATCGTCATTTTCGTCATCATGGCCTTTGTGCTGCTCATCCGCCCCGCCGGACTTTTCGGAAAGGACGCCTGATATGTCCAAAGCCACCCATAGCCCGACAGCCGGCGCAATACCGCATACGGAAGTTTCGACGACTGCGGGAACTATCAAGACAGTGCTTATTCTAGCCGGCCTTGCCGTGCTCATCGCCGCGCCGATGTTCGTCTATCCTATCTTTCTGATGAAGCTCCTGTGCTTTGCGCTCTTTGCCTGCGCCTTCAATCTGCTGATCGGTTACACGGGACTGCTGTCCTTCGGCCATGCGGCGTTTTTCGGTGGTGCAGCCTATTTCACGGCCTATTCGGTGAAGGAATGGGGCGTGACGCCGGAAATCGGTCTGGTCATCGGCATGGCCGGTGCCGCCCTTCTTGGCCTCGTCATCGGTTTCTTCGCCATCCGCCGTCAGGGCATCTATTTCGCCATGATCACGCTGGCGCTCTCGCAGATGTTTTATTTTTTCTGCCTTCAGGCACCGTTTACCCACGGCGAGGATGGCTTACAGGGCGTGCCGCGCGGCCACCTCTTCGGCCTTCTCGATCTCAACGCGCCGCTCAACATCTATTATACGGTGCTGGCCGCCTTCGTGCTCGCACTGCTGGTCATCTGGCGTTTCGTCAACTCACCCTTCGGGATGATCCTGAAATCCATCCGCGAAAACGAGCAGCGCGCCATTTCGCTTGGTTACAGCGTGCAGCGTTACAAGCTGGGTGCCTTCGTCATGTCGGCGGCGCTTGCCGGGCTTGCGGGCGGTCTGAAAGCGCTGGTCTTCCAGTTCGCGACGCTGACCGATGTGACCTGGCAGATGTCCGGCGAGGTCATTCTAATGACGCTGCTCGGCGGTATCGGCACCATGATCGGCCCAATTTTTGGCGCGGGCCTCGTCGTCACCTTGCAGAACTATCTCGCAACCTCGGACTTCCCGGTCACCATCATCACCGGCCTTGTTTTCATGGCCTGCGTTCTGGTGTTCCGACGTGGTCTGATCGGTGAATTTTATGCGTCGCGTCTCGGGAGAAAACTCGGCTTTCAGCACCGCGGTTAGATATTTTTGAAAACACTTGAAAGGCCTCCCCCGCGTCCGGGACGACGCGGCAAGGGCGGTGTATGGAGAAGAGCATGGGGGACTATGATTATATCGTCATCGGAGCTGGAAGTGCGGGATGCGTCCTCGCCAACCGCCTTTCGAAAGATCCGAACAACCGTGTTCTGCTTCTGGAAGCGGGCGGCAATGATAATTACCATTGGATCCATATTCCGGTCGGTTATCTCTATTGCATCAACAATCCGCGCACCGACTGGTGTTTCAAGACGGCGGAAGAGCCCGGCCTTAACGGCCGTGCGCTGATCTATCCGCGTGGCAAAGTTCTGGGCGGCTGCTCCTCCATCAACGGCATGATCTACATGCGCGGTCAGGCGCGGGATTACGATGTCTGGCGGCAGCTCGGCTGCGAGGGCTGGGGCTGGAACGACATCCTGCCCTATTTCCTGAAGTCCGAGGACTTTCATCGCGGCAAGAGCGACCTGCATTCCGCCGGCGGCGAATGGCGGGTGGAGAAGGCGCGCGTGCGCTGGGATGTGCTGGACGCCTTCCAGAAGGCGGCGGGCGAAGCGGGCATTCCGGCGACCGACGATTTCAACCGGGGTGACAATGAAGGCGCCGGTTATTTCGATGTAAACCAGCGCTCGGGCTGGCGCTGGAATACGGCCAAGGCGTTTCTGAAGCCGGCACTCGGCCGCAAGAACCTCACGGTCCTCACAAAGGCCCACGTCAAACGGCTGATGATCGAAGAGGGCAGTGTAACAGGCGTCGAGTTCCACCATGACGGCGTGCTGAAAAAGATGCGGGCGCGGCGCGAGACGGTGCTTTCCGCGGGGGCAATCGGCTCGCCGCATGTCCTGGAGCTTTCCGGCGTCGGCCGTGGCGACGTGTTGCAGGCTGCCGGTATCGACACCGTGGCCGAGGTTCAGGGCGTGGGAGAAAACCTGCAGGACCATCTGCAACTGCGCATGGTCTACAAGGTCTCCGGTGTTCTGACACTGAATGAAAGGGCTTCCACCCTGTTCGGCAAGGCGCGGATAGGCCTTGAATATGCGCTGACCCGCTCCGGGCCGATGTCGATGGCGCCGAGCCAGCTCGGCGTCTTCACCCGTTCTTCACCGGAAAAGGAAACCGCCGATCTGGAATATCATGTTCAGCCGGTTTCGCTCGACAAGTTCGGTGATCCGGTTCACACTTTTCCGGCCATTACCGCAAGTGTCTGCAATCTGCGGCCGGAAAGCCGCGGCTCAGTGCATGTGAAAGGACCGGATTTCGCCATGCAGCCGGAAATCCGCCCGAACTATCTTTCCACGGAAGGTGACCGGAAGGTTGCCATCGATTCCATGCGGCTGACACGCCGCATCGTTGCCCAGCCGGCGTTTTCCCGCTTCAACCCGCAGGAATACCGGCCCGGCCCGTCCTTCGAAAACGATAATGATCTGGCGAAGGCGGCGGGCGATATTGGCACCACCATCTTCCATCCCGTCGGCACGTTGCGCATGGGGTCGGATGTGGAGAGCGTTGTCGATTCGCGGCTGAAATTCCGCAGGCTCGCCGGGCTGCGCGTCGCCGACGCCTCGGTGATGCCGCGCATCACCTCCGGAAACACCAATTCCCCGACGATCATGATTGCCGAAAAAGCCGCCGATATGATCCTTGCGGATAATCGCTGAAAGGAGCGCTCCCATGAAGACCGTCGCTTTTCTCGGGCTGGGACATATGGGCCTGCCGATGGCCGCCAATCTCGTCAGGGCGGGTTACACCGTCAGGGGATATGATCTCGCCGAAGCCTGCCGTGCGGCAGCGAAGGAGGCAGGTATTCCCGTTGCTGCGGATTCGGCCGAAGCGACGGCAGCGGCTGATGTGATCATCACCATGCTGCCGAAGGGTGAACACGTCGTTTCGGTCTATGGCGATCTGGTTCGAAATGTATCTGCCGGAACGCTCCTCATCGATTGCTCGACCGTGGATATGGAAAGCGCACTGAAGGCCCATGAACTGGCCGCTTCCGCCGGTTGCCCCTCGGTTGATGCACCCGTCTCTGGCGGCACGGGCGGTGCGGCTGCAGGAACCCTGACCTTTATGTGCGGCGGTGAGGCCGATGCTTTTTCGGCTGCAAAGCCGGTTCTTGAGGCGATGGGCAAGAAGATCGTGCATTGCGGCAAGGGCGGTAACGGCCAGGCAGCGAAGATCTGCAACAACATGATCCTCGGCATTTCCATGATCGCGGTTTCCGAGGCTTTCGTGCTTGGTGAAAAACTCGGCCTTTCGCATAAGGCGCTGTTCGATGTTGCTTCCACCTCCTCAGGGCAATGCTGGTCGCTCACCACCTATTGCCCCGTGCCGGGGCCGGTGCCGACATCACCTGCGAACAAGGATTACCAGCCGGGTTTTGCGGCAGCCCTAATGTTGAAGGACCTGAAGCTTTCGCAGGAGGCAGCCAATGGAGCGGGGGCTTCCACCCCGCTTGGGGCAGCGGCATCGACGCTTTATGAAAACTTTGTCGGCGAGGGCGGCGGCGGGCGCGATTTTTCCGCCATCGTCGAGATGCTGCGCAGGAGCGAAGCATGATGGACGCCACGCCTTCCGATATTTTGTGGGTCTCGCCGAGGGAAAGGCTGGAGCGCTCGGCGCTTTTTTCCTTCGCACAGAAAACGGCAAAACTGCATGGGGTGGCCGCCGATGATTATGCCGGCCTGCTGCGCTGGTCCATCGACGCGCCGAATGAATTTTACGATGCGTTATGGGATGAACTCGGCATTATCGGCACACGCGGAGAAACGGCGTTCAAAGCCGGTGCGACGATCCGGGATGTTGAGTTTTATCCCGGCGCCCGGCTAAACTATGCCGAAAACCTGTTGCGCGATGCCGATGAACGTCTTGCCATCATCGCCCATCGCGACGACGGCACTCGACGCGAGATAAGCCGCAAGGCGCTTTATGACGACGTGTCCCGCATGGTACAGGCGCTTGTTCATGCTGGCGTGAAGGAAGGCGATCGCGTCGGCGCCATCGTCACCCATGATATAGAGGCGATCGTCAGCTATCTGGCCGTGAGCGCGATTGGTGCGATCTGGTCGTCCTGCTCGCCGGATTTTGGCCCGGCCGGCGCTTCGGATCGCCTGTCGCAGATCGACCCGAAAATCCTGATCGCCGTGCCGGAATATGGTTATGCCGGCAAGCGCATCGATGTTGGCCCTACCATCCGCGCGGTGGCGGAAAGTGCGAGGCCCGAAAAGATCGTGCTCGTCGGTGACGTGGTTCCTTCCGGCCTTTCCGATCTCGGCTGCGTGACGCTCTCGGATTTCGTCGCACCCTTTGAGCCGGATGAAATCGCTTTCAACCGTTTGCCCGTCAAGGCGCCGCTGGCGATCCTTTATTCCTCCGGCACGACCGGCAAGCCGAAATGCATCACCCATTCCGGCGGCGGTTTGCTTCTTCAACACATGAAGGAACTGAAACTGCAATGCGATATTCAGGAAGGCGAGCGTTTCTTCTATTTCACCACCTGCGGCTGGATGATGTGGAACTGGCAGGTCTCCGGTCTGGCGCTCGGCTCAACACTCGTCACCTATGACGGCAATCCCGGTTATCCCAACCCCGCGCGGCTGATCGATCTCATCGACGCCGAACGGATCGCGACCTTCGGCACCTCTGCAAAATTCATCGATGCCTGCCTGAAGGCCGGGCTGAAACCGCGTGAAAGCCACGACCTTTCATCGCTGAGGACAATTCTCTCCACCGGCTCGCCGCTTATCCCGCAATCCTTCGATTATATCTATCGCGACTGGAAAGCCGACGTGCATCTCGCCTCCATTTCCGGCGGTACTGACATCTGCGCCTGTTTCCTTGGTGGCAATCCGTTGCAGCCGGTTCATCGCGGTGAATTGCAGGGCGCGATGCTCGGTATGGATATCGATACGCTTGACGATGGGGGCCTTTCTGTTCGCGGCGTTGCCGGTGAGCTGGTCTGCCGAAATGCGCATCTGTCCATGCCAGTCAAATTCTGGGGCGATGACGATGGTTCACGGTATCAGGCCGCCTATTTCGACCGTTTCCCCGGCATCTGGGCGCATGGCGATTTTGCCGAACTGCGCCCCTCCGGCGGTTATGTCATCCATGGCCGTTCGGACACGACGCTCAATCCCGGCGGCGTCCGCATCGGTACGGCCGAGATATATCGACAGGTGGAAACCGTCCCCGAAGTGGAGGAGGCCATTGCCGTCGGGCAGGATATTGAGGGCGACCAGCGGGTTATTCTCTTCCTGCGCATGAAGGGTGGTGCTGCCCTGACGGAAGAGCTGGAAAAGACCATCCGCAGCCGCATTCGTTCAGGCGCAACGCCACGGCATGTGCCGGCAAGGATCATCGCCGTCAGCGCCATTCCCCGCACACGCTCCGGCAAGATTTCCGAAATCGCCGTGCGAGACACCATTCATGGCCGGCCGGTGAAGAATGCCGATGCGCTCGCCAATCCGGAATCGCTTGAGCTTTTCCGCAACCTGCCGCAGTTGGAGGACTAGGCCGATGGAGGATCAACCTAAGACCGTGCTGGTCACGGGTTCCACCAGCGGCATCGGGCTCGCCATCGCCAAACGTTTTGCCGAAGCCGGGTTTCTGGTTGCCGTCCACGGCGTGGAGACGGCGGAGGAGGGGGCACAGGCCCTTGAGGCGGTTGCGAAAGTGGCGCGGCACCGGCCGGTCTATTTTTCCGCCAATCTCGCCCATTATGACGAGAGCGCGCATCTGCCTGACGCCGTCATCGCCGAGTTCGGCCATATCGATGTGCTGGTCAACAATGCCGGCATCCAGAAGGTCGCACCGATCGACGAGTTCGATTTCGCCGATTTTTCCCGCATCGTCGCCATCTCGCTCGACAGTGCTTTTCACACCATCCACGCGGCCCTGCCGGGCATGAAGGAAAGGGGCTGGGGTCGCATCGTCAATATCGCATCGGCACATGGTTTGCGCGCCTCGCCCTTCAAGGGGCCTTATGTTGCGACCAAACATGCCGTGGTGGGGCTGACGAAAAGTGTGGCGCTGGAAGTGGCGGAACTCGGCATCACCTGCAATGCCATCTGCCCCGGTTATGTCTGGACGCCGCTCGTTGCCTCCCAGGTTGCCGATCAGGCGCGGGTGCATGGCATGAGCGAGGAGGATGTGGTGAAGAAGGTGATGCTGGCCCCACAGCCGACCCGACGGTTCGTGCAGACGGAGGAAGTGGCGGAAATGGCGCTTTATCTTGCCGGCGATATGGCGCGCTCCATCACCGGTACGACCATTTCCATCGATGGCGGCTGGACGGCGAAGTAATTTTTCACGCGTTTGCTTCCGGCGAACCGTCTTGCCACCTTCCGGCATTGTTGGGCGATTTCAATCCTGTATAGTTTTCGTGGACGGCGAGGTCAGCGCCGTGTTCACGGAAAAACGGCATGATGAACGCAGGGTCTTTTGAAGCGCCATTGGCGCGATCGCGCTTCGATACGCGCCACGTGCCGAAACGCGATGCCATGGGGTTGTGGCGGGATTCGATAAACGTGCTGTTCGATGCCCGGCTGCGGCGTTCGCAGGATGACGGCTTTTTCGCGAGTGTGGACGCAGCGTTCCTCGGTAATGTCGCGCTTGGCCGCACACAATCCTCCGCGCAGGATTTCGACCGATCGCGCAACAAGCTTGCCCGTGACGGCATGGATGCGTTTCTCCTGCAATTTTATGCCAGCGGAAAGAGCATGTCGCGGCGAGGCGCGGGCGAAACGGCCGGCCCGGGAGACCTCTATATCATCGATATGGCGCAACCGCTTGCCACCGCGACGATCGACCACGATCATCTGAGCCTCGTGGTGCCGCGCCGGTTGCTGGAAGGCAGGCTTATCGGCTCCGGCAATCATCATGAACGTGTGCTGCCGGCCGGCCTGCCGCTGGTATCGCTCCTGCGCGAAACGATGACGAGCATCTATCGCCATTTCGATGTCATGAACGCGAATGACGGTGCGGCCACGGTCTCGCCGCTTCTGCAACTCGCCACGGCGGCCATCAACAATCATGTCGGGCAGGACAATGCACAGGGCGTGCAGCGGGCACTGCGGGCCTCCATCCGGCGTTATATCGACAATCACCTTCTCGATCCCACCCTGTCGGTAGAAAAGGTAATGGGCGAATTCGGCGTGTCCCGACGCACGGTCTATCGGCTCTTCGAGCCGCTCGGCGGCTTTTCGGCCTGCATCACTCATCGGCGCCTCGAACGCGCCATGGATTTCCTGCGGGCACCGCAATCGGCGCATATGACGATTACCGAGGTGGCGGCGTCCTATGGTTTCACCAATCCGGAAAATTTCAGCCGCGTCTTCAAAAAGGCGTTTGGTCTCTCACCGCGCCAGATGCGGCATTTCGCGTCGGAAAACCGCGACGTCACCTCAGATATTCTGAAGCCGGACAGTGCGGAGTGGACGCGCTGGATCGTGCAGCTGGGGCGTTGATCGCGATCCGTCGGGTCTGACCTGACACTTTATGACAGTTTGTTGGCACAATCCGACCATTCGCTGCAGTTGCGCTGCAACGGGGGATGCGCGTGGACGTCTGGTGTGCCAAACTGAGTATATTATTTTAGAGATATTGCTGATGATCATGATGTTGAGCACGCCTGTTTTCCTATACCTGTTGACCCTCTGGCGCGGATGGCGCCAATCGGTGAAAAAATATCTCTCCTTTTCATATTCCGGCTCTGAATTTCAGAGCATGACGCCGCCTTTTCCATTAGCGAGTTCCGATAGTTCCACAGACTGTCCGTGGGCAGCGAATGAGGACGAAGCCCCGCAGCCGGTCTCCTGGCTGGGCCTCGGGCAAAGCTTCAGCGCGGTGGAGATGGCGGATTGTGACGGTTCAAGCCGATGCCGTCTGCCGGCCGAGTGCGGTTAAGGTCGTTTATCTGCCGTCTGGAACAAAACCCCACCCCGCGGGATTAGGTCTCAAAGGGTCACAGGGAGTGAAAGACATGGCCAGGGAAAACATCAGTCATCTCGATGGCCGGGATGCCCCGAAAAGCGAGACGGCAAAGCGTGTACGGCAGGGATCAAAGGGACGTCCGGTCCTCGTCATCCTGATCGTCAGCCTTTTTCTTGCGCTCGTAGTGTGGGCTGTCGTGGAATATGCGGTTTTTGAACCGGACGAGAATCTGCCGCAGAACCCGCAGACCGAAACTGCACCGGTGCCGCAGCAGCCGTCGGGATCAGGCACATTCGACAACAATCCGGCCAATGGCCGCGCGGCACCACCGGCGTCGACCGAGACTAACCCCACGCCGCAGGACTCGACCGGAGCACCGCGAAACCCATGATCGCGGCATGAAATTCTCATGATGATAATTTGTATGGAACCAGATTGCGCCCGATTCCATTTCACACAAAGTGACAGGAATCGGGGGTTTCATTCATGGCAGTCACCGTCACTGCAGTTTTCCTTGCGCTGATCGGCCTTGCGCTGTTCGGTTTCGGCTCTGAGCTCGTCATATTGGGCGGGAGCTTTTATTATGTGCTTTCTGGACTGGCCTTCCTGTTGACGGCCGTTCTGCTGTTTAAGCGCAATCGCGCCGCCCTTCACGTTTATGCTGTCTTCATCGTCGCCACGCTCGCCTGGGCTATCTGGGAAGTTGGCTTTGACTGGTGGCAGCTTGGTCCACGCGGTGGCGTCATCATCGTCATCGGTCTCTGGCTGCTGGTGCCGTGGGTCAGAAAACCGCTTGGTTTTTCCAGTCCGACGGGGCACAGCTACGGCCCGAATGCCTGGCCGCTTGCCTTATCCGTTCTCGCCTCCGTTGCGGTTGCCGGATATTCCATGGCGCAGGACCCGCATGATCAGGCGGGCTCGTTGCCGCAGGAGACGGTATCTGCGGCACCGGTCTATGGCGGCGACGTGCCTGACGGGGAGTGGCATCAATATGGCCGTACGCCCTATGGCCAGCGTTATTCGCCGCTGACCCAGGTGAATGTCGACAATGTCTCGCAGCTGAAAGAAGCCTGGCGCTATCAGACGGGCGATGTGAAGCTGCCTGACGATGTGGGTGAAACCACCTATCAGGTCACGCCTCTCAAAATTGGCAATACGCTTTACATCTGCACGCCGCACAATTGGGCGATTGCCATTGATGCCGCCACCGGCAAGGAAAAGTGGAAATACGATCCCAACGTCGGTCTCAATCCGGACCGCCAGCACCAGACGTGCCGTGGTGTTTCCTATTACGCCGAACCAAACGCTGCTGCTGGCACCGCCTGCGCTCAGCGCGTCTACCTGCCGACCTCGGATGCACGCCTGATCGCGCTCGACGCGGCCACCGGCCAGGTCTGCACTTCCTTTGCCGATCAGGGCGTGCTGCATCTTGAGCAAGGCATGAAATACAATCCCGCCGGTTATTATTATTCGACCTCGCCGCCGGTCATCGCGGCGGGCAAGATCATCATCGGCGGCGCGGTGAACGACAATTATTCCACGCAGGAACAGTCCGGCGTCATCCGCGCTTTTGATGTGAACAGCGGCGCTCTCATCTGGAACTGGGATTCCGGTAACCCGGAAAAGACCGAGCCGATCGCGGCGGGCGAGACCTATACGACCAACTCGCCCAACAGCTGGTCGGTGCTGAGCTATGACGAAGGCCTCGGTCTCGTTTATGTTCCGCTCGGCAACCAGGTTCCGGACCAGTTGGGGATGGGCCGCAGCGAGAATGTGGAGAAATACTCCTCCTCGATTGTCGCGCTCGATATCAACACAGGCAAGGACCGCTGGGTACGCCAGACGGTCCATCACGATCTCTGGGACATGGACGTGCCGGCCCAGCCGGTGCTGCTCGACATCACCAAGGATGGCCAGACCGTGCCGGCGCTGGTCGGCCCCACCAAGCAGGGCGACATCTACGTGCTGGACCGGCGCACCGGCGAGCCGCTTTTGCCGATTACGGAAGAACCCGCACCATCAGGCACGATCCCCGAGGACTTCTCCTCACCGACACAGCCGACCACGGCGCTGTCCTTCAAGCCGGAGCCGCTGAAGGAAAATGACATGTGGGGCGTCTCCATGTTCGACCAGCTCGCCTGCCGTATCCGCTTCCATCAGCTGAACTACAAGGGCCGCTATACGCCGCCGTCGCTCAACGGTTCGATCATCTATCCCGGCAATTTCGGTACGTTCAACTGGGGCAGCGTGGCGGTCGATCCCGAACGGCAGGTGATGTTCGGCATGCCGACCTATCTCGCCTTCACCTCGCAGCTCGTACCGCGCGCCCAGATTCCGCCGAAGGGGCAGGATGAGAAGGGTAGCGAACAGGGCCTTAACCGCAATGATGGTGCACCCTATGGCGTGTTCATGGGACCGTTCCTTGGTCCTCTGCAAATTCCCTGCCAGGCGCCGCCATGGGGTTATGTCGCGGGTGCTGATTTGCGCACCGGCGATATCGCCTACAAGCACAAGAACGGCACGGTCTATGACATGACGCCGCTCCCGCTGCCGTTCAAGGTGGGCGTGCCAGGCATTGGCGGACCGATGATCACCAAGGGCGGCGTGGCCTTCCTTGGTGCGGCCGTCGATAACTATCTGCGCGCCTATGATCTCACCACAGGCAAGCAGCTCTGGGAGGGGCGTCTTCCCGCCGGCGGTCAGGCAACGCCCATGACCTATTCTCTCGAAAACGGAAAGCAATATGTGGTGATGGTCGCAGGCGGCCACGGTTCGGTTGGAACCAAGCCCGGCGATTACGTCATCGCTTATACCCTGCCGTAAGGTCCACGGGTTTTCAGGCACAAAAAAACCGGAATGGGTGACCATTCCGGTTTTTGTTTTAGGTGCGTGCTTTACGCCGCCTTTTTCTCTGCGGCGGCGTTGACCGAGGTCTTGGCAAGCGCTGTCAGCGCGTCGTCGGTCTTGGATTCTTCCTTGAGCGTGGCATCCAACAGTGAGACGGCCTTGGTATGGCCGAGCTTCTCCGCCCAGGCTTTCAGCGTGCCGTAGCGCGCGATCTCGTAATGCTCGACCGCCTGTGCCGAGGAAACCAGACCAGCATCGAGCGCGGGCGTGCCCTTGAAATCCTCGATGATCTCTTCGCCTTCGGCGATGATGCCCTGAATGGCTTCGCAGGTCTTGCCCTGCGCCCGCTTGCCAATGATCTCGAACACCTCCTGCAAGCGTTCGATATGACCCTGGGTTTCTTCCTTGTGCTTTTCAAAAGCCTGTTTCAGCTTCGGATCGGTCGCTGCCCGCGCCATTTTCGGCAGGGCCTTCAGGATCTGCCTCTCGGCATAATAGATGTCCTTCAGCGTATCATAAAACAGGTCGTCGAGTTTCTTCTCGGCCATTGTTTCTTCTCCCATGAAGTGAAATGCATGAAGTGCGCTCATGCGCACGGGAAACAAACTTCTTGCCGCTCCTATGGTTCCGGGCTGGTTGTGCACAACGTTTATATTGCACGCGTGGAACCAACCCGCATTTGCGAACTTAGTGTGAGCAAATTCGGGAGGAGTGCGATAATGCCGCAAAATCTTGCAGAAGAATTTTCCATGAATATTTCCATTCCCTTTGAGGTGCTTCTGGTGCGTATCTTTGGGGCGGTCGTTCTGTGCGGTCTGATCGGTTTGGAACGGGAGTTTCACAGGAACACGGCCGGCCTGCGCACCAACATGCTGATTGGTCTGGCTGCCGTCACTTTCTGCGTTATCACGATTCATATGATGGAGACGATGGCGGAAGGTCATGAGGCCGCACGGCTTGATCCTATCCGTCTGGTAGAAGCGGTGACGGCGGGCATCGCCTTTCTTGCAGCGGGTGTGGTGGTTTATACGAAAGGTGATGTCAAAGGCCTGACGACCGGCGCCAGCATGTGGCTTTCGGCAGCGATCGGCCTTTCGGCCGGCCTCGGTATGTGGCCGCTTGCTTTCCTCGCTTCGGGAATGGGTATCATCGTCCTGTGGATGCTTCGCCGCGTACAGGTGGCAGCAGGTATCAAGGAAGAATGAAGGCCATCAACCGAGGCGGAAAAGATCGGCGTCAGGGTCCTTTCCGCCATTGACGGCGGCGGCCACGATTTCGGCGGCGATCTGGCTGAAGGTGATGCCGTTGCCGCCGAAGCCCATCACGGCATAGACGTTTTTCATGCCCGGCACGGCGCCGATTAGCGGCAGGCCGGTGGTGGTGGTGCCGAAAGCCGCCGCCCAGCGATATTCCGGCTCACCCATATCGATGCCGAGAAGTTTTTCGATCTTGCGGCGGATCGTCTGTGCCTTTGCCGCCAGTTTGCGTTCCGATTGGTAGGCGGTAGGGTTTTCCTCATCCTCGCCGCCAGCGATCATCCGCCCGTCGCGGTCGGTGCGCAGGTAGAGATAGGGATCGGACGCCTCCCAGACGATGTGGCTTTCCAGCCAGTCGGGCAGATCGAGCCCCTTTTTGCTCGCCAGCGCCCAGGTGGAGATGATCTGGTGTTTCGGGCTCTCCAGCATTTTGAGGAATTCATAGCCGGTGCAGAAAACGACGTTGCGGGCGGAAAGGATTTTGCCGTCGGCGGTGGCGAGGACTACCTCGTCGCCGAGGTTTCTAAGATCGGTAATCTCGAGCTTCGAGACGATTTCGGCGCCCGTCGCCGCCGTATGGCGTAGCAGGCCGGCTGTCAGCTGTGCCGGATTGGCGGAAGCCGAGATATCGCTGAGGATTGCGGCGGTCCGATCCAGCCCATATTGCTCCCGCAATTCAGCAGCGGACAGGAAGCGGGCTTCGATGCTAGCCTCTTCGCGCGCGGCTGCCTCGGCTTTCAATGCGCGCGCTCCCATTTCATCTCCGGCAAGATAAAGCGCCTGTTTGCGTTTCATGCTGCAGGAGATACCGAGCGAGGAAACGATTTCCTCCAGACGCAGCACGGCACGCGCGGAGCGTTGCCACGCCCTGTCGGCCGCATCCCGGCCGATCATCTTTCTGAGTTCGGTGAGGGGGGTGTCGATCTCGTGCTGTATCATGGCGGTGCTAGCCACGCTGCTGCCCATGACAGGTTCGCGCCGGTCGATGATGAGCATCGTCTGTCCCGGCCTGTGCAGGGCGTGGGATACCAGCGCACCGCTGATGCCGGCGCCAATCACGATCGTGTCGTAATGGTTGGCGGTTGGTGTGTGCCTGCTGCGGACGCCAATACGCGGGCTATCAGCCCAGAGCGGCTTTGAATCCCTGAGGTCGCGTTCTTTCGTTAGTTCCGATGTCGGCATGAAAATGTCCTGAAAGGTCAAGGCTGGGTATAACCGGTGACGGTAAGGGTGAGCGTTCCGTTGCGGGGATCGTTGCGGAAGAAGAGCGTGCCGCTGTCCTTCGATTCCGAGGCGACATAATCGAAGGTCACATCGGCATTTTCGGCGGCGGTTTCGTTTCGCTGCAGGTCGCCGCGGACCTTTACCTGCGCCGCCGTGGTCATGGAGAGGTTGCGGATATCGAATTTCACCCGATATTGCCCCGGCTCTCCCTCTATGCCGCTGACGTCGATGTCGAAGCGGGCATCCTCTGGCGAGTAGCGGTAAATGTCATAGGCGATCCAGCCAAGCATTGCCGCGACGAGCAAGGTGCAGATGGTTCCCGTGACCCATTCGATCCAGTGCGGCTCAGCGCTTTCCGTCTGTTTTCCGTCTTTCGATATCGTCATCTTGTCCTCACAGTATCAGCCGGGCAGATGCTGCGCCGATCGAGGCGGGAACACCGAGAATGACGGCGGCATTCATGATCTGAGACAGCGACGTGTGGTCAAGGCGTTCGAAGGTCCAAAGCGTATAGACACTGATTACTATAGCGATGATGTAGCCGGGGAGGGTAAAGCGGATGAAAGATTGCCACCATTGCTGGCCCTCATGCAACTGATGTGACCCCTTGAAGTGAAGCGCATAGACGAAGCCATGCATGATGGCGATCGACAGCAGGCAAAGCGCCAGAATGTGATAGGGCGTTACCTTGTAGGCGATCAGGATCATTTCTTCAGTTGGGGCGACGTTCAGGTTTAAAAAAAGCGCACCGACCATCATCATGAACAGTTCGTGCACATAACCCGTCTCGCCGGAATATTCGCCTTCTTCCTCGTCTTCATCGTCAGAGCGCTGACCGAGCTGGCTGCGTCCGAGCAGCGCGCCGATGCTGGCTGGAACGGATTGCAGCGCAATCTTGGCGACGATATTGGAGGCGGTGATCTGGTCGTTCAGAACGCCGAACAGCAGCAGCACGGCAGCACTGACGGCAATGCCCAGCCCATAGGCCGTTATCGCATCGCGCAGCGCCTGGCTCCAGGAGTGAATATTCTCGAAACCGATGCGGCGGGCGAGAAAAAGCAGCAGCGGCAGGTTGAGGATGCAGAGCAGCAAGAGCCGCCACGGGTTGATATAAAGCCCGAGAAACCACATTTCCATGGTCATCAGCATGGGTAGGGCAAACAGCAGCGCACCCGCGGTTCCGCGCGCAAGGCCGATCAGGAATTGCCTGACCTCGTCGTCTCCCGCGCCTTTACGATCGATTGCTGTCGCCATTCTGCCCCCAGTCTGCAGCAATAACGCGAGCGTGTTTTTCTGGTTCCGTTGCGTTTATCGCGCGGGATCGATGAGAGCGATGCCGAATTCCGGGCGATAGCTGCGCCGCAATTCCGCAGGTGTTTCTCGGATGACCACTTCCAGCGTCGGCCGCACCGTGCCCTTCAGAAAATGGCCGCCCTTCGTGGAGCCATCGGCAAAGCCAAGAACCACATGCAGGTGCGGATTGGGCATGTCGTTCTCGTCAAGGGTGATGTCACCGAGCAGGCTCAGAACCTCGCTCTGGTCGGTGACCGGTATTTCCTTATAGTCCTGCGTCGAAAGATCAAAAAAGGCGAGTGTTGCCGTGGCGAAGGCGCCAATCGCGCTGACCGAGGCGGCGTTGATCTTCTCGACCTTGGCAAAGCGCCTGATGGCCTCGAAGGCTTCTTCATCGGGATCGATGACGAGGATGAAGGTGCGCTCCGCGCCGCTTGCCAGCAATCTGCTTTTCATGGGTTCCTCCCAAATAGAAGTGCCGCCGGGAAACCGACGGCACGGGAATAGGGTGGTGACTTAAGCGGCGCGGCGTTCGTGGCGGCCTTCCTCGACCTCTTCCACGATCTTGGCGACGAAGGCATCGAGATCGTCAGGGCTGCGGGAGGTAATGATCCCCTTGTCGGTCACCACCTTTTCGTCCTTCCAGTTTGCACCGGCATTCTTGAGGTCTGTTTTGATCGACCAATAAGAGGTGGCGTCGCGGCCACGCAGCGCATCTGCTTCGATGAGGAGCCATGGCGCGTGGCAGATCGCGGCGACCACCTTGCCAGACTTGACGAAATCACGCACCACCCGCATCGCATCCTCGTCATGGCGCAGAACGTCCGGATTGATCTGGCCGCCGGGAAGAACCAGCGCGTCAAAATCTTCGGTTTTTACGGTCTTGGCGGAAAGATCGACGGCGATGCTGTCACCCCAGTCCTTCTTGTCCCAGCTCTTGATCTCACCCTCCTTGATGGATGCGATCTTCACGTCTGCGCCCTTGGCCTTGAGCTGGTCATAGGGCACGCGCAATTCTGAACGCTCGTAGCCGTCCGTGGCGAGAATGAGGATTTTTGCAGCGTTGATGGCAGTCATGTCTGTCTCCTTTTGGGGTTTAGTCGTCCTTGTCGGAATTGATGGATGGCAGGAAAAACTCCACGTCCTTGCGGCGCTCCGCATCGAGATTTTCGATCTGCGCCTGCCAGAATCGTTCGGCTTCCGCCGGTTCGTGCTCCCATTGGCGCACGAAGGTCTTGTTGTCGTCGATCATCACCTGGCGGGTGCCGCCAAGCCGCAGATATTCTTCGGCAAGTTTGCGCGTTTCTGTCTTTTCCATGTCGCGGCTCCTTAAAGGTGGAAATCGGACGGAGGGACGCCGGATGGGTGAGAAGCTCGGCTGCCATTTCGTTGGCCACCGGGAGAAAACGGAAAAACCCCGGTGTTCTTCGGCACCATCGCGTCCGTTTGACACGGCGGCCCTCCTGCCTGAACAACGTCAGCTTTCCGGGATGGTTCCGCACTATTTCAGTCGCCGTCATTGCTGCGCTCAAATGAATAGCGCGCAATTTTTACCGGAACCAACGGACCGGTCAGGCTGTTTCATACTCCATGCAGGGAGGCAGCATGGCAGCCAGACAGAACGACGATAAATCTCACCACGACGCTGAAAACAAGGGTTTCTGGTCGATCGATTTCGGGCGGTCACCGGTCGTCGGCACGGCTATTCATGACGGTCATTCCGTCCGATCCGATATAGCCGGCCTGATGGCGCTTTCCCCCGAACAAAGACTGCGTGAGGAAGACCCGTTCACCGGCGATATGATCGCGGGGCTGACAAACCGCATCGTCGTTCGCCATTCGCGCTTCGAAATCGATCTTAACCGTGCGGCCGATCAGGCGATCTATCTAAAGCCGGAGCAATCGTGGGGGCTTGAGGTCTGGAAGCAGGAACCATCACACGACGCAGTTCGCCATTCGCTTGATTTTCATGCGGATTATTACGCGATGCTTGAAGCCGTTCTCTCGGCCGTCGAGCGACGTCACGGTGCTTTCGTGGTGCTGGATATCCACAGCTACAATCATCGTCGACAGGGCGCCGGCGAGCCGCCGACTGCCCAGGCGGAAGCGCCGGACATCAATATCGGCACGTTTTCGATGGATCGCAGCCGCTGGAACGATGTCGTCAGTGCGGTGGGGCAGCATTTTGCGTCCGCGACCATCGGCGGCCGCCGCCTCGATGTTCGCGAGAACGTGGCGTTTCAGGGCAAGGGAGAGCAGACCCGCTTCATCCATGAGCGCTTTGCCGAAAATGGCTGTGCCATCGCAATTGAGTTCAAGAAGTTCTTCATGGACGAATGGACGGGAGCGCCGGACAGGCGTGTGGTTTCTGACATCGCAGATACGATCGCTGCCCTTCAGCCGGTTCTCGAAAAATGCCTGAGGTCGCGGAAATGAGTGTTTCCGCCACTCGCCGCGTATCTTCTCCCGTCACCGAACTGGTGGATGATGTCATCTCCTGCCTTGAAGCCGGCAAGGCTATCCGCCGCGATGTCGGAAAAAACGGCCGGCTGCACATCGACCGCCCGCTGCCCTTCCTCTGCCTGCATCTGACCGGTGGCACGAAAGACCTCGCCGCGCGCGATATAGCTGCTGCCCACGCCTCCTATCTCATCGCCTCGAATATTCAGGAGGCTGCGCCGCTAATTGAAGCAGTTGGTACAGCCATGCAGCAACGTTTCGGCGCGTTCATTGTCCTCGATATCGGCGAGTTGGAACACGACATTCTGCTGGCCGACGATTCTCCCTTTCTGCCGCACTATGAGGTTTCCGTATCAGCAACGTCGGAACCTGAAACGCAGAAGGCCCGCCGGGTTTTCATCAAGGCGGTGTGTGATGCCGAAGTGCGTTTTCGCACGCCACGCATCACCCGGCCGGAACCGGAAGCCGATCCGGTCCTCAGGTTTCAGAATGCCGGGCTGGATTTTCCCTGTATCAGCGTGCGTTTTGCGCCGATCTATCGCCAGCCGGAGTCCGGTGCCGATTATCCCGGTTTGCGGGAGACGATGATCGCCGATCTCTTCGATGCGGGCTTGCAGGCCTTCTCGTCGTTTTCGTCCGGCATGGATGCGCTCAAAGTCACCAGCCACCGGGCGCTTGGCCGCAAGGCCTTTGTCGATGCCGTCCGGCGAGCCGACCGCTCGGTTGACGAGATCGTGTCATCCTTCGATTTTCTTCTGTCCGTCACGCCGATCAATGCCCGCAAGGCATTCGAGGAATTTCGCGATGGCAGCTTCCAGTTTGCACCGCGCCTGCTCTACCGACCGCTGGGCGTCGATGTCGAAGAGCAGAAGCGCAAGCTCTATTCCGTCGTTTTCGATCATCTGGAAGACCCGGTGCTTTATCATCTCTACCGGGAAAAACAGCAGGAGATCGATCTGCAGCTGACGATGCTTGCCAGTCTGCACCACCGCACCTTCACCGATTTTTCACGCGCCCTTTACGGTGCGGTCGAACCCGCTCTTCTGACGCTGGCGCTTCGTGTGCTCGAGGATTGTCCGAGCAGGGATGAGAGCGGCGAAATCGCCATGGTGGATTGTTACGCGGTCGCCAGGAAATCGCGGGAAATGGTCGAGACCTATCTGGGGGAAGAACCGGCGTTCAAGGCTCGTGTCGAAATCCGCGACGACCTGCCGCCCGGCCTGATGGTGACGGGCGAAAAGCTTTTGATCTCCCGCCACACCGTCATGGAACAGCGCCGTGTCGAGGCGCTGCTCTCGCATGAGATCGGCGTGCATCTTCTCACCTATTTTAACGGCTCGTCCCAGGGGCTTCGGCTCTTTCGTACCGGCCTCTCGGGTTACGAGGGCGTGCAGGAAGGGCTGGCGGTGCTGGCGGAACATCTGGCAGGAGGCATGACGCGCGAGCGACTGCGGTTGATTGCCGGCCGCGTCGTCGGTTGCGCCGCCATGCTCGACGGTGCGACCTTCGTGGAGACCTTCCGCATCATGACCCGTGACCATGGTTTCGATGCGGCCGGCGCCTTCAACATGGTGCTGCGCATCTATCGTGGCGGCGGTCTTTCGAAGGATGCGATCTATCTGCGCGGGCTTTCCGAAGTAATGGACCATCTACGCAGGGGCGGTGCTCTCGATCCTTTCTGGATGGGCAAGATCGCCGCCCAGCATTTCCCGGTGATGCAGGAGTTGGCCCTGCGTGGCCTGCTTCGCCCGCCGGGTGTCCGACCCGCATTTCTTTTGCCCGCCCGGGCCAATGAGCGGCTGGAAAAAATACGGGCGGGATTATCCATTGCCGAACTGGCGACATTATAGGAGGGGCTTCATGCGTATCGCATTTTTCGTCAATTCCATTGAAACCGAGGGGCCGAACTACGCGACCGGCCTGCTTGCCATGGCTGCGCTCAATCGCGGTCATGAGGTGGTCTATCTGACACCGGGCGATTTCACATTGCGCTCGGATGACAGCTTGACCATTCACGCCACCGTGCTGCCGAAGGGTAAAATCAAGAAAGGCGAGACGTTCCATTCGACGCTTCAGGACAAGGCGCTGGAGCGGCGCACCATGGATGTCGAGGAAATCGATGCGCTGATGCTGCGCAACGACCCGTCGCTCGATCAGACGACACGACCCTGGGCGGTTCATGCTGGCATCCTGTTCGGGCGGCTTGCGGAACAGCGCGGCGTCGTGGTGCTGAACGACCCCGAAGGTCTGGCGCTCGCGCAAAACAAGCTATATTTCCAGAGTTTTCCTGAAATCGTCCGGCCAACCACGATCATTTCCCGCAACGTCGAGGAAATCCGCGCCTTTGCCGACTCGCACCCCAAGGGCGTCATCGTCAAGCCATTGCAGGGCTCGGGCGGCAAGAACGTCTTCAAGATTGGCTCCAGCAAGGAGACCAATCTCAACCAGATTTTCGAGGCTGTGAGCCTTGAAGGTTATCTGATCGCGCAGGCCTATCTGCCGGCGGCCAAGGACGGCGATATCCGCTTTTTCATGATGAATGGCCGGCCGCTCACGCGTGACGGCAAATATGCCGCGCTACGCCGTGTGCCGGCCAAAGGCGATCTACGCTCCAACATCCATGCCAAAGGCACTGCCGAGGCGGTGAAGGTAACGGATGACATCGTCGCACTTGCCGAGATGGTGCGGCCGAAGCTCGTGGAGGACGGCATGTTCCTCGTAGGGCTCGATATTGTTGGCGACAAGATACTGGAGGTGAACGTGTTTTCGCCCGGCGGTCTCTCCAATATCCGCGATCTCACCGAGATGGATTTCAGCGATACGATAATCGAGGCCGTGGAAACCAAGATCACCATGCAGAGCGCTTCCGGCGGCACCATCTCCAATCGTTTGTTGGCGACGCTGTAATTATTCCCGCAGTTCGGCCGATTGCATCCCGCGATACCAGGCGACCAAGGCCTCGATGCCCTCTTCGATCGGTGTCTGCGGTACATAACCGGTCAAGGCTCTCAGGAGATCGGGCGAGGCGAAGGTGCGCGGCACATCGCCCTGCTGCATCGGCAGCATGTTGCGGATGGCCGGCTTGCCAACGGCCTTTTCGACCGTTTCGACGAAATGCATTAGTTCCACCGGTTGGCCGCCGCCGATATTGACGATGCGGAAGGGGGCGTGGTGCGAGAGCGTGTCGGTCACGCCTTCCTGCGTCACGCGGTTTTCCTCTGACGGGATGACGGCGCTCAACCGGACGATGCCTTCGACCAGATCGTCGATAAAGGTAAAATCACGGCTCATATTGCCTTGTCCGTAAATATCGATGGGCTGGCCGTTGGAAACCGCATCAACGAATTTGATCGGCGCCATGTCCGGCCGTCCCCAGGGGCCGTAGACCGTGAAGAAACGGAAGGCCGTGGTGGGCAGCTTGTGCAGATGGGCATAGCTGTGCGCCATAAGCTCCATCGATTTTTTCGTGGCCGCATAGAGCGTCATCGGCTCATCCGCCTTATCGTTTTCCGCAAAGGGAATTTTTTCATTGGCGCCGTAGATGGAGGAGGTCGATGCCAGCATCAGGTGCTTGACCTTCAGGCTCCTCGCGAGTTCCAGCATGTTGAAGGAACCGATGAGATTGGAATCGATATAGGCGCGCGGGTTTTCAAGGCTGTAACGAACACCGGCCTGTGCGGCGAGGTGGATGATGATCTCTGGCTCGGCGGCCTCGGCGGCCCGCTTCAGCGCATCCGTATCCTCCAGCATGCCGATCTCGGCCCGGAAGCCGTTGGATCGGGCAAGGATGGCGTGGCGTTTTTCCTTGAGGCTGACATCGTAATATTTCGTCATGCCATCAAAACCGGTGACGAAATGCCCGGCATCCAGCAGCCGTTTTGCCACGTAAAAACCGATGAAGCCTGCCGTGCCGGTAACCAGATAACGCATGATGACTATGTCCCGAATCCGTTGGTGCGTTTGCGGTCAGACCGAAGCGCGGAAAGTCTTTTGATGAAATTGCGAAAGCGGAGCCTTCAGGTGTCGTTGCCCGGGCTGCCCTCATGCGGGCGGCCTACCGCAGCATAGATGAAACCGTGGCCGGCGACCTCATCCGAGCGGTAGATATTGCGCAAATCCACCAGCACCGGGCTTTTCATGATGGCTTTGAGGCGCGGCAGATCGAGCGCGCGGAACTGGTTCCATTCCGTCACGATGACGACGGCGTCGGCGTTTTCCGCGGCTTCGTAAGGGCCTGCCGCATATTCGATGTCTTCCATCAGATGCCGCGCATTCGCCATCCCTTCCGGATCGTAGCCCACCACCTTCGCGCCGCCGTCCTGCAGGGTCTGGATGATGGCGATTGCCGGGCTGTCGCGCATGTCGTCGGTATTCGGCTTGAAGGTGAGGCCGAGTACGGCGATCTTCTTGCCACGCACGTCACCGCCCACCGCGTTGATAACCTTGCGGCCCATGGCGCGTTTGCGGTTGTCGTTAATGGCGATGGTGGTTTCGATCAGCCTCACAGGCGCATCATAATCCTGCGCGGTCTTGGCGAGCGCCAGCGTATCCTTGGGAAAACAGGAGCCACCATAACCAGGGCCGGCATGCAAAAATTTCGGGCCGATGCGGCCGTCGAGACCGATGCCGCGGGAGACATCCTGTACATTGGCGCCGACCTTTTCGCATAGGTCAGCCATCTCGTTGATGAAGGTGATCTTCATCGCCAGGAAGGCGTTGGCGGCGTATTTGATGAGTTCGGATGCGCGTCTGGTGGTGAAGAGCAACGGCGACTGGTTGAGGTAAAGCGGGCGGTAGACCTCGGTCATCACCGGGCGGGCGCGCTCGTCAGAAAGCCCAACGACGATACGGTCCGGCCGCTTGAAATCTTCGATGGCAGCCCCTTCGCGCAGGAATTCCGGGTTGGAGACCACGGCAAAATCGGCCGACGGGTTTTCCTCGCGGATGATGCGCTCCACCTCGTCGCCGGTGCCGACAGGCACGGTGGATTTGGTGACGATGACGGTGAAACCGTCGAGCGCGTGGGCGATCTCTTTTGCCGCCGCATAGACGTAACCGAGATCGGCATGGCCATCGCCGCGCCGCGACGGCGTGCCGACCGCGATGAAGACGACATCCGCATTGGCAACGGCAGCGGATAGATCGGTCGTGAAGCTCAACCGCCCGGCCTTGGCGTTGGTGGCGACGATGGTCTCCAGGCCCGGCTCGAAGATGGGAATATGGCCGCTTTTCAAAGCCTCGATCTTCTCCGGCATCTTGTCGACGCAAACCACGTCATGGCCGAAATCGGCAAAACACGCGCCGGACACGAGGCCGACATAACCCGAACCGATCATCACTATCCGCATTCTTTTTCCTTTCGGTTAGCGAGGCCATGTTAACGCGGCAGCACCGGCCGGGGAAATCGGCGGGTGAAAATCGCATGATGATATTTAGCCGCCTTCATGCCCGCCGCCAAGCGCCGCGATCAACACCGGCTAACCTCTTTCCATGACGGTGATGTGATGCCGCGGCGGGACAAATTTGCCGCACCTTGCAGCGATCTGCACCGCCCGCGCCCAATCGGACAATTTTGCTGCTTTTGCGGCTTGCACTCATAGGTAGCCGGGTCTAGCCATAGGGTCGAGGATCAAATCTGCCAGACTGTCTGTCCCCAAAAGGGGCGTCCGGGTCGCGTTTCACGCGACCGGGAGAAGCTTTGCGTTGCGGTCGATGTTCGGGGAAGTCAAATGCAAAAGGGTTTTCTGCTCGGTCTGTTCGCCTATGCGACCTTTTCCATGGGCGATGCCACCATCAAGTCGCTCGGATCGCAGATCAGCGTTTTCGAAATCGGCTTCTTCAGCATTCTCTTTTCCGGTATCTTCATCTTCTTCAGCAAGCCGCGTGAGGAAAGGTGGCGCGAATTCTGGCGCATGAGCCGGCCCTTCGGGGTGCACGGGCGCGCCATTTCCGGTCTCTTTGCGGGGATTTTCGGCATCTACGCCTTCACCACCATTCCGCTGGCGGAAGCCTATGCACTGATCTTCCTGTCACCGCTCTTCGTCACCGTGCTTTCCGCCGTGGTGTTGAAAGAGAATATCGGACCATGGCGCTGGGCGGCGGTTCTGGCCGGCATCGTCGGCGTCATCCTCGTCGTGCGGCCGGGCTTCAAGACATTGGAGCTCGGGCATATCGCCGCCATCGGCGTGGCATTCCTTGCGGCCATGACCATCGTGCTTTTGCGCTCGCTGGCGGGCAAGGAAAAGCGCACCTCGATCATGGGTGTGCTGTTGATTTACGGCCTGACTTTCAACGGCATCGCTTCCATCCCGGATTTCGTCATGCCCAACCTGCACCAGTTGCTGGCCTTCGCCTTCATCGGCCTTTGCACGGCCACGGGGCAGATCACGCTTCTGGTTGCCACCCGCATTGCGCCGGCAAGCCAGATCGCGCCTTCGCATTATTCGCAAATCCTCTGGGCGGTGGCGATCGGCATGACTTTCTTTCACGAATACCCTGACGCCATCGCGGTGCTCGGTCTGGCCGTCATCGCTGGATCGGGGTTGCTCACGATGATCCGCGAAAAGGTCAGGCTCGGCACCGTGCGTTGGAACCCGTTTTTCCGCAATCGCCTCTGATCGCCGATGTGAACCGAACTGGTGCGGATTAAACCGGCTTGCCGACCTGGTCGAGCAGCCAGGCCTGAAAGGCGCGGGCGAGAGCATTGTCCTGCCGTCCTTCCGGCAGGGCGACATAATAGCTCTTGTCAGTCTGCAGGGGGATGTCAAAAACGATTTCGAGGCGGCAGGAGGCAAGCTCCGCCTCAATGAGATATCTCGGCAGGAGGGCAAAACCGATGCCGCTCGCGGCGGCTTCGATGATCATCGAAAACTGGTCGAAACGGCTACCCTGATAAGCATTGTCAGCCGTCACACCGTTCATTTCCAGCCATTCCGTCCAGAGCTTCGGGCGGGTCGTGACATGCAGCAGCGGCTGTCCGGCTAGATCCTGCACCCGGTTCACGCCGGCGCAGCGAAGCAGGGAAGGGCTCGCAACCGGCACGATCACCTCATTGCATAAGAAGGTGCAGGTGCCATGCGCCCAGATTGGCTGTCCGTAATGAATGGCGAGATCGAAACCTTCCTCATCGAAATCGAAAGGGTGCGAGCGCGAGCCGATCGTGATTATTATATCAGGATTGGTGTCGATGAAGCGGGAGAGGCGCGGCATCAGCCAGCGGCTTCCAAATGTCGGCAGCGTTGCGACGGAAAGCGATGCATGCGAGGTGCCAGCAGAAACCGCACGCACCATCAACTGTTCCGACTGCTGCAACAGGCGTCGCACATCGGGCAGGAATTTGCGCCCCGCTTCCGAAAGCACCACCCGTCTGCGGATGCGCTCGAAAAGCTGCATTCCGGTCTGCGCTTCCAGCTCGCCGATCTGCCGGCTCACCGCGCTCTGGGTGAGGTTGAGTTCTTCGGCCGCGCGCGTAAAGTTACCATGCCGTGCCGCGCACTCGAACGCTTGCAGGGTAACGATATCAGGAACCAGTCTTCTGCGCGGATCCATTCCATTCTCGCATCAACTTACCCGCGTTTCTCATTGGAAACGGGTTGTTATGGTCATATATGATTACGGGAAAGAATGGAACGGTGTTTTCCGGCGTGGCCGGTCCCAGTTTTAGAAAACGAATGAAAAATTCGGGGAAAGATGAGTGATGGGAGTTGAAAGCGCCGTATCAAACGGCCTTTCCTCCCCTTTCAACCAAAAGGACGATGGACATGGATGCGATGACGAAGCTTGACGTGAAACAGGAAGCTGCGGCCCTTCTCGGCAGGATGGGCGTTGCCCGCGATCTCTATACCGGTGGCGACATGGCGTCCTTCAGCCCCGTCACGGGTGAGCAGATCGCGAGCCTCAAGACCGTGTCGGTTGAAGGCGTCGCCACTGTGATCGAAAAGGCCGATGTGGCTTTCCGGACCTGGCGCAACGTGCCGGCGCCGCGCCGCGGCGAATTGATCCGCCTCTTGGGCGAAGAGCTGCGCGCCTTCAAGACCGATCTCGGCCGTCTCGTTTCGCTGGAAGCGGGCAAGATCCCGTCCGAAGGTCTCGGCGAAGTGCAGGAGATGATCGATATCTGCGATTTCGCAGTCGGTCTTTCGCGCCAGCTTTATGGTCTCACCATCGCCACCGAACGCCCCGGTCACCGGATGATGGAAACCTGGCATCCGCTGGGTGTCGTCGGGGTCATCTCTGCCTTCAACTTTCCGGTCGCCGTCTGGTCGTGGAATGCCGCACTTGCCCTCGTCTGCGGTAACTCGGTCGTCTGGAAGCCTTCGGAGAAGACCCCGCTCACGGCGCTTGCCGTTCAGGGCATCTTCGAGCGCGCCGTTGCTCGTTTCGGCGACGCGCCGGAAGGCCTGTCCCAGCTGCTGATCGGTGACCGCGCCGTCGGCGAGGCGCTTGTTGACCATCCCAAGGTGCCGCTGGTTTCCGCCACCGGCTCAACCCGCATGGGCCGTGATGTCGGGCCGCGTCTGGCCAAACGCTTCGCCCGCGCCATCTTGGAACTCGGCGGCAACAATGCCGGCATCGTCTGCCCCTCTGCCGATCTCGACATGGCGCTGCGCGCCATCGCCTTCGGTGCCATGGGCACGGCCGGGCAGCGCTGCACCACGCTTCGCCGCCTTTTCGTGCATGACAGCGTCTATGACGAGCTCGTGCCGCGTCTGAAGAAAGCCTATGGTTCCGTCTCCGTCGGTAATCCGCTGGAAAGCTCGGCCCTCGTCGGTCCGCTGGTCGACAAGGCGGCTTTCGATGGCATGCAGAAGGCGCTTGAGGCTGCCAAGGCGGCAGGCGGCGTGGTGAATGGCGGCGGCCGCGTGGATACCGGTGCGACAGACGCCTATTATGTGAAGCCCGCATTGGTCGAAATGCCCAAGCAGGTTGGCCCCGTTCTGGAAGAGACTTTCGCCCCGATCCTCTACGTCATGAAGTATAGCGATCTCGATCAGGCGATCGAGGCGCATAACGCTGTCGCCGCCGGTCTTTCCTCGTCGATCTTCACCCGTGACATTCAGGAATCTGAACGCTTCCTGTCGTCGGAAGGCTCGGATTGCGGTATCGCCAACGTCAATATCGGTACCTCGGGCGCGGAAATCGGCGGCGCCTTCGGCGGTGAGAAGGAAACCGGTGGCGGGCGTGAATCCGGTTCGGATTCCTGGAAGGCCTATATGCGCCGCGCGACCAACACCATCAACTACTCCAAGGCGCTGCCGCTGGCGCAGGGCGTTTCCTTCGATATCGAATAAGCCCACAACATCGCGATTGATCCCTATGCCGGCGCCTCTCGCGCCGGCATTTTGCTGAGGCAAAAAACTGTCGCCGCCAATATTTGCGGAAAAGCCCGAGAGCCGCGAAATTTTATTCCCACGGAATTGGTTATATTGAATTATTGTCTCTCTATCGTTTTTGCTGGAAACCCTAGCATTGCTCCATATCGCAGACCGGCCAGTGGGGCTGGTGATAGGAGATGAAATGCCCGCCATTACCCGACGCGCTCTTTCCGCCGGTCTTATCGCCGCCGCCGCTTTTTCTGTGCTTCCCTTTGCCGCGAACGCGGCGGAAGAACTGAAAATCGGTTACCAGAAAACCGGCCTGCCAGTTATCGCAAGGCAGCAGGGCGTCATTGAAAAGGCGCTTGAGGCAAAGGGCGTCAAGGTCTCCTGGGTGGAGTTCACGGCAGGCCCGCCGCTGGTGGAGGCCCTGAATGTTGGTTCCATCAATGTCGGCTGGACGGGTGATGCGCCGCCGATTTTCGGGCAGGCAGCGGGTTCGGCCATTGTTTACGTCGCGGCGCTTCCTTCGAACGGCAAAGGCGAGGCGATCTTTACCAAGCCTGAGAGCGGCATCAAGTCGGTGGCTGATCTCAAGGGCAAGAAGGTCGGCGTCGGCAAGGGCACCAGTGCGCACAATCTTCTCGTGGCAGCTTTGGAAAAGAACGGCCTGAAATTCAGCGACATCGAGGTGATCTATCTCAGCCCCGCCGATGCTGCCGCCGCTTTTGCCAGCGACAAGATCGATGCCTGGGCTGTCTGGGATCCCTTCTACGCCATTGCCGAAACCCGCTACAAGCCGGTTACGCTTGCGCGCACCAGCGACGTTCTCGATGTCAAAACCTATTTCCTCGCCAATCGCGATTATGCCAAATCGCATGGCGACACCATCAACACGACGATCGATGCGCTCGGTGAGGCTGCGAAGTGGTCTGCCGCCAATCGCGACAAGGTCGCTGCGGCGCTGCATGAGGTGACGGGCGTTCCGCTGGAGGCGCAGACGCTTGCCGCGAACCGTTCGGAATTCGGAATTACCAAGATCGATGACAAGATCATCGCCAGCCAACAGGAAACGGCGGATCGCTTTTATCGTCTTGGCCT
This sequence comes from Agrobacterium sp. NPDC058088, assembly GCF_042885035.1. Classification (NCBI taxonomy): domain Bacteria; kingdom Pseudomonadati; phylum Pseudomonadota; class Alphaproteobacteria; order Hyphomicrobiales; family Rhizobiaceae; genus Agrobacterium; species Agrobacterium sp. NPDC058088. The sequence continues at coordinate 388,396 of NZ_JBHVSU010000004.1, forward strand.
GATCCCGAAACAGATCAGTATCAAGGACGCCGTCTGGTCAGGCGCGACGAACTGAGCCGGAGGACACGCCGTGAGCAGCAGTAAGCGCATCGAGTTTGGCGGTATCATCGGCTGGCTGCTTCCTGCACTCATCCTTGCAGGTTGGGAGGCGGCTGCGCGCGCGGGGGTGATTTCCGCCAATGTGCTGCCGGCCCCCTCGGCAGTCGCCGAAGCCTTCTGGCGGCTTCTGCTCTCGGGGGAACTCGTCGCCAATATCGGCGTCAGTTCCGCTCGCGCACTCGCCGGCTTCGCCATCGGCGGCGCCATCGGCTTCGTCTTCGGCCTGGCAAATGGCCTTTCGAAGTTTTCCCGCAGCTTCACCGATACGACACTGCAGATGATCCGGAACATCCCGCATCTGGCGCTCATTCCGCTCGTTATCCTGTGGTTCGGGATCGATGAGGAAGCGAAGCTCTTTCTGGTCGCGCTCGGCGTGTTTTTCCCGATCTACATCAACACGCTGCTCGGCATTCAGGGCGTCGATCCGCAACTGGTGGAGATGGGACGTACCTATGGCATGACGCCCTTTACGCTGTTCCGGCGGGTGATCCTGCCCGGCGCGCTGCCTTCGATTTTCACCGGCCTGCGTTATGCGCTCGGCATCATGTGGCTGACGCTGATTGTGGCGGAAACCATCTCTTCCTCTTCCGGCCTTGGCTATATGGCCATGCAGGCACGCGAATTCCTGCTGATCGATGTCGTTGTTCTTTCGATCCTCATCTATGCACTTCTCGGCAAGCTCGCCGACAGTTTCGCCCGCTTCCTCGAAAGCATCTTCCTGCAATGGCATCCAGCCTTCAAGAAAGCCTGAGGTAACCCATGTCGACCGGTAATGTGACGACGCTGAGACGCCCCGATGCCACGCCCTCCCTTCCATCAGAAACGGAAGCGGCAACCGAATTCCGTGCCAAACCGGCCGAAGGCAAGGTCGCCTTCAGTTTCCGCAACGTCACAAAAAGCTTCGGCGAGAAGCCGGTTCTGCGCGGCATCGATCTCGATGTGCGGGAAGGCGAGTTTCTGGCGATTATCGGCAAGAGCGGTTGTGGCAAAAGCACGCTTTTGCGCATTCTGGCCGGTCTCGACACGCCGACGACCGGAACGGTCTCGAAGGATGCATCAAGCCGCACCCGCATGATGTTTCAGGAGCCGCGCCTTCTGCCCTGGGAGAGGATCGCGAACAATGTTTCCGTTGGGTTGACCGGTATCGCCAAGGGCGGAGCGGCGCAGGAGCAGGCGCTTGCCATTCTTGACGAGGTGGGACTGAAAGACCGGGCAGGGGAATGGCCCTATGTGCTTTCCGGTGGTCAGAAGCAGCGCGTGGCGCTGGCGCGCGCGCTAGTCGCCCATCCGCAGATACTGGCACTCGACGAACCTCTCGGCGCGCTGGATGCTCTCACCCGCATCGAAATGCAGCTTCTTCTGGAGCGCATCTGGCGCAAGCAGAAATTCACCGCCGTGCTCGTGACCCATGATGTTTCCGAGGCTGTCGCACTTGCCGATCGGATCGTCGTCATCGATGAGGGGCGCATCGCGCTCGACCTGGATGTGAAACTGCCGCGCCCGCGCCGTCATGGCACACCGGAATTCGCCAAGCTGGAGGAACAGGTTCTGAACCAGCTTTTCGGTCGCGGCGATATTACTGTATAAAAGGTGGCGCGGCAGGGACGAAACCCTGCCGCTTCCATGTTTTAGCCAATGCTCATCAGGCTGGCATTGCCGCCGGCAGCCGTGGTGTTGACGCTGACGGACACCTCTTCCACCAGCCAGTCGAGAGTGTAGGGCTGGCTTTCGCCGGAAAGTGCTTCCGTCGTCGCGGCCTGAACGAGAACCAGCGGGCCAGGCAGCGCAGCGATCTTCCTGTTGATCGCGATCACGCGATCGGCATCACCCTCGACCAGCGCACCGGCGAAGGGTGCTGATTTTTCCCAGTCATCGGCCCACACGATGCGTGACGTGACGGTCGCCGGAAGGCCGTAGATCGCTTTTTCCAGTCCCGAAGCATTGTCGACGACAACCGAGTTTCCGGTGGAGAGCGCTGCCGCAAGCTGGCGGTAAAGCCCCTGTTCGGTTGCCGGCACCAGCAGGATTTTGCCACGCGGATGCAAAGCGTAGACATTGCGCTCGCCGACCGGCCCGGCAAGCTCCGTCTCAAAGCCGAGGCCGGAAAGAGCTGCCGCCTGCCGCGCGGCTTCCGCCGCGACGGTCTCACCGTTTTCATCCAGCCAGCGGGCGAGCTCGACCACCGCCTGATCCTGCTGGCTGGCAATGCGGTCGATCTTCGGCGCTTTCTCCGTCATACGGCCGAGATAGAGCGGGCCGCCGGCCTTGGGGCCGGTCCCGGAAAGGCCGCGGCCGCCAAAGGGCTGCACACCGACCACCGCGCCGATGATGTTGCGGTTAACATAAAGATTGCCGGCCGCCACGCGGGAGAGCACGTGCGCGATCGTGTCATCGAGACGCGTATGCAGGCCGAAGGTTAGCCCGTAACCGGTGGCGTTGATCTCGTCGATCAGCCGGTCGAGATTGTCGCGCTTGAAGCGGATGACGTGCAGCACAGGCCCGAAGACCTCGCGCTTCAGATCGGCAAGCGACTTCATCTCGATGATGGTCGGCGGCACGAAGGTGCCCTTGCCGGTCTCGCCCGCAAGCGTGATCTGCTCAATGCGGTGGCCGAGCGTGCGCATGCCTTCGATATGCTTTTCGATGATGCCCTTGGCCTCAGCGGTGATAACGGGGCCGACATCAACGGAAAGTCGATCGGTGCGGCCAATACGCAGTTCATGTAGCGCGCCTTTGAGCATGGTCAATGTGCGATCTGCCACGTCTTCCTGCAGGCAGAGAATGCGCAATGCCGAGCAGCGCTGACCGGCGCTGTCGAAGGCAGACGCGATGACATCGGCGACGACCTGCTCGGCAAGAGCCGAGGAATCGACGATCATGGCGTTCTGGCCACCGGTTTCGGCAATCAGCGGTACCGGTTGGCCGTTGGCCAGAACCCGTCCGGCAAGCTGGCCCTGGATGAGCCGCGCCACCTCCGTGGAGCCGGTGAACATGACGCCAGCCGTCAATGGCGAACCGACGAGCGCTGCGCCCGTCTTACCGTCGCCCGGCAGAAGCTGCACGGCGTCTTCAGGAACGCCTGCTTCATGCAACAGGCGTACGCCCTGCGCGGCGATCAAGGGGGTCTCTTCGGCGGGCTTTGCCAGAACAGGGTTGCCCGCAACCAGCGCTGCCGTCACCTGACCGATGAAGATGGCGAGCGGGAAATTCCACGGGCTGATGCAGACGACCGGGCCAAGCGGCGTTTCTCCGACGGTGAAATTCCTGCGGGCTTCCGCTGCATAATAACGCAGGAAGTCGATGGCCTCGCGCACTTCGGCAATGGCGTTCGGCATGGATTTTCCCGCCTCGCGCATGATGAGGCCCAGCAGCGCAGGCATTTCGGCCTGCATGGCGTCAGCGGCGCGTTCCAGGCAGGCGGCGCGTTCTTCCACCGGGGTGGAGGGCCAGTTCGACGCCGCTGCCCGTTGCATGGCGGCTTTCACATCGTCCTCAGTCGGCTCGGTGACATGGCCGACGATATCGGTGTGGTCACCTGGGTTGAGGACCGGGCGCGTCTGGCCGGCCGCCTGTGGTGCGGCTGCTTTCCATGCCGTCGTCGCACCCGCCTTCAAGGTTTTGTCGAGAGCGGAGAGTGTTGTTTCACTGGAGAGATCAAGGCCGGCGGAATTTTTGCGTTCCGGGCCGAACAGGCCTTCGGGGGCAGCGATGCGATCGTGACGCGCGCCGGGAACGGCATAGGCCTTCACCACCGCGACCGGGTCTTCCAGGAGGGAATCCACCGGCACGGCGGGATCGGCAATACGGTTGACGAAAGAGGAGTTGGCACCGTTTTCCAGGAGGCGGCGGACGAGATAGGCCAGCAACGTCTCGTGGGTGCCGACCGGCGCATAGAAACGGCAGGGCCGGTCGAGTTTCTTTTTGCCGACGACTTCGCTGTAAAGCGGCTCGCCCATGCCGTGCAGGCACTGGAACTCATAGTCGCCGAGTTTGAAGTCAGGACCGGCAAGATGGTAGATCGTCGCCATGGACTGTGCGTTGTGCGTCGCAAATTGCGGGAACACCAGATCGCGTGCGTCGAGCAGCTTGCGGGCGCAGGCGATGTAGGAGACATCGGTATGCACCTTGCGGGTAAAGACCGGGAAGTCTTCCAGCCCCTCGACCTGCGCGCGCTTGATTTCTGCATCCCAATAGGCGCCCTTGACGAGACGCACCATGATGCGGCGGCCCGAACGGCGGGCGAGATCGATGATGTAGTCCAGAACGAAGGGGCAGCGGCGACCATAGGCCTGTACCACGAAGCCGAGGCCGTTCCAGCCGGCAAGGTCCTTTTCGAGCGCCAGTTCTTCCAAAAGGTCGAGCGACAGTTCCAGCCGGTCGGCTTCTTCAGCATCGATATTGAGGCCGATATCGTATTTCTTGCTGAGCAGCATCAGCGATTTCACGCGTGGCAGAAGCTCGGCCATCACTCGCTCGGCCTGCGCGCGGGCGTAGCGCGGATGCAGTGCGGAAAGCTTGATGGATATGCCTGGCCCGCCATAGATGCCGCGGCCGGCAGAAGCCTTGCCGATGGCGTGGATAGCGTTTTCATAATCCTTGTAATAACGCTCGGCGTCCTTTGCGGTGGTCGCGGCTTCGCCCAGCATATCGTAGGAATATTGGAAGCCCTGTTCTTCCAATGGCTTCGAGCGCTTGATGGCTTCCCCGATCGTTTCGCCGGTCACGAACTGCTCGCCCATCATGCGCATGGCCATGTCGACGCCACGACGGATAACGGGTTCGCCGGCGCGGGCGATCAGCTTGGTCAGCGCGGCGGAAAGACCGCTGTCGTTGACCGTCGAGGTCAGCTTGCCGGTGATGACGAGACCCCAGGTCGCGGCGTTAACGAAAAGCGAGCGGCCGCCGCCGATATGAGATTTCCAGTCGCCGCGTGCGATCTTGTCGCGGATCAAAGCATCACGGGTAGCGGTGTCGGGAATGCGCAGTAGTGCCTCGGCGAGGCACATCAGCGCCACACCCTCATGGCTGGAAAGTGAATATTCCTGCACAAGCCCCTCGACGCCCGTGCCCTTGGTTTTGGCACGCAATGCTTCGATCAGCTTGCGGGCGGTGGCGCGGATGGCGCTCGCCTGTTCGGATGTCACGGTCGCCGCCGTAAGGAGCGGCGCCAGGCACTCCTCCTCGGGGCGGCGATAGGCGGCAGTGATCGCCTTGCGCAGCAGGCTCTGTTCGCGCACCGGCGGCGCAAAATTCTGGAAGATACCGTTCGCTACTACACCGGCGTTGCTTGCACCATCGGCCATTCTGAAAATCCTGAAAACGCTGTTGAAGGCAGATCGTCTGCGGCAGCGCGTCCTGCGCCCGCCGCTTGTCATCCTGGCGCTTACAATATCATCGCCGCAGAAATTGCTATGGCCTTATTTTCAGGATAAAATAGGTAATATGAACTTTTATAAATCGAGAATGGCGTAAACTAGCATGGCAAATAGTCAGAAAACAGACGATCTGGATCACTTCGATCTCAAGATTCTCGAGGCGCTCAGCGAGGACGGGCGCATGTCCGTGCTGCAACTCTCAAAAAAGGTCGGCCTTTCCAAGACGCCCTGCCAGACGCGACTGAAGCGGCTGGTGGATGAGGGCTATATTCTCGGCTTCCGGGCCATGCTCAATCCGCAAAAGCTCGGCGTCGATCACATCGCCTTCGCCGAGGTCAAGCTTTCGGACACGCGGGAAAAGGCGCTGGAGGAGTTCAACACGGCGGTGCGCAAAATCAAGGAAGTGGAAGAGTGCCACATGATTGCCGGCGCCTTTGATTATCTTCTGAAGGTGCGCACCAGCGATATTCGCAAATACCGCAGGGTGCTCGGCGAAAAAATCTCGAGCCTGCCCTCCGTCGCCAACACTTCCACCTTTGTGGTTATGCAGTCGGTCAAGGAAACGGGTATTTGAAAAGCGGGCATAAAAAAGGGCAGGCGCTTGCCTGCCCGTTTCCGTTGTTCAATTTCCTCAGCGCACCGTTGCAGCGGCCGTGACCGCGCTCATCTGCGCATCCGGTCCGAACTCGTTTTCGTTTTCGATGCCAAGCAATTCCTGCAGGCGCAGTCTTGCGCGGCTGACGCGGCTCTTGATGGTGCCGACCGGGCAGCCGCAGATTTCGGCGGCTTCCTCATAGGCAAAACCAGAGGCGCCGATCAGCAGGATCGCTTCACGCTGGTCGTCAGGCAGTTTAGCCAGTGCCGAGCGAAAATCCTGAAGGTCCACCGAACCATGCTGTTCCGGCGGAACGGAAAGGCGCGACGTGTAAACCCCTTCGGAATCCTGCACTTCACGGCCCGACTTACGGATCTGGCTGTAGAATTCGTTGCGCAGGATCGTTACCAGCCAAGCGCGCATGTTGGTGCCGGGCTGAAAGCTGTCCTGTTTGGCCCAGGCCTTCATTATCGTATCCTGCACGAGGTCGTCTGCACGGTCCCTCGAACGGATGAGAGAAATCGCGAAGGCGCGCAGGTTCGGCAGTGCCGCCAGCATTTCCCGTTTGAAATTGTAGTCTGTCTGCTCAGGCTCTTTCCCCATCATTCCCCCGAAGCCTTCAGTTTGGCGTTGCTTTCGGCTTCATCGAGTTTTTCGAGGAGGTCGAGGAATTTGTCAGGGATGCCTTCATCCTGAACGGCATCATAAAGCTCTCTGAGCTTACGGGAAATCACCGCCCGCCCGGAATGTGGAACCTGGGGCGGAGCCGAATTATCCGGCTGATCTTGGTCCGATTGAAACATGCTCATAACGTCCGGTATTCCTTTTGTTTCGAGGCAAAGAATGCGCGGTAAAAAAAATAGTTCCGGCGGTCCGGAACTTTTTTTGCGATGCGCACGTTGGTATCGTGGGTTTGCGTTGCAGACCGCATGAAAGGGGAGAATTCCATGTCAGTTTCTACACGCATCGCACCGCACCTGCCATATCTGCGCAGGTTCGCGCGTGCCGTTTGCGGCTCACAATCGACGGGCGATGCCTATGTTGCCGCCACCCTCGAAGCTCTGATTGCGGATATCAGCATTTTTCCGCAGACTAGCAACGATCGTGTTTCGCTCTATCAATTGTTCGTATCGATCTTTAGTTCCGTGACGATCAATATTAAGACCGACGAAAACCTGTCAGGATGGGAAAAACGCACCTCCGCGAACCTCTCCGCGGTGCCGGCGCTCGCCCGTCAGGCTTTCCTCTTGACGACTGTCGAAGAGTTCACGCCATCGGAAACCGCAGAGGTCCTGAAGGTGTCCGAAGACCAGGTCGGCAAGCTGATCGATGAGGCCGCCTCTGAGATCGCAAGGCAGGTGGCAACCGATATCATGATCATCGAGGACGAACCTCTGATTGCCATGGATATCGAGCAGATGGTCACCGATCTCGGCCACCGCGTCACGGGCATCGCTCGCACCCATACGGAAGCGCTCGATCTCTTCCATCGCACTCAGCCAAAAATGATCCTCGCCGATATCCAGCTCGCCGACGGCAGTTCCGGTCTCGATGCGATGAAGGACATTCTGCAGATGACCACCCTCCCGGTGATCTTCATCACGGCTTTCCCCGAACGTCTTTTGACAGGCGAGCGGCCGGAGCCGACCTTCCTTGTAACGAAGCCGTTTAACCCGGACATGGTGAAAGCGCTCATCAGCCAGGCGCTGTTTTTCAACGAAAGCTCACGCGTCGCCGCGTGAATTTTGCCGACACCGCGGACTGACCGGGAACCAGTCTGGTGCCCGGGCGTTGGCGGTTACGGTCGTGGGGCTGTCCTTCGGCTTTCTGCAAGGAGACGAATTTGCATCGGCTGGCATGGCATAACGCGGAGAGGGACGAAAGCGAACTTCACGATTCGCTCGTCCTCGCCTTGCTCGATTCGGGTGAGACAGTCATGCTGCAGGACTGGAACCGCGACTACATATTCGTGGCCAATCTGCCGGATGTCTGGAAACTTCCGGCCGATTCCCGCCCAACCGATGAAAGTCTTTTCGGCGTCGAGCTCTCTGCCCGACTTGCCGAGCTGAAGAAGGACATGAGCACCGCGGGCAGCCGCGGCATGCTGGAAGTCAATGCCGGCAATGATCGTGTCTTCCAGTTTCAGGTCCATTCTACTTTCAACCAGTCGAACCAGGTGGTGATGAAGACCACCATCCGCGAGGTAACGGCGGAAAGGCGACGCGAGCAGCTTCTGCGCTCACTTTTGCGCGAAGTCAGTCACCGCTCCAAAAACCTCTTGGCGATCATCCAGAGCCTTGCGGGCCAGACGGCCCGTTTCAGCCTCACCAAGGATGATTTTCTGCGCAAGTTCCGCGGCCGGTTGCATGCTCTTGCCCAGAGCCAGGATCTCATCACGGATTCCGACTGGCGGGGCGCGCGCATATTCGAGCTTCTGCGCCAGCAATTCGATCTTTACGTGCCGGAATATCCGAACCTTATCCATATGGAAGGCGAAAACCTGCTGCTCAACCCGAATGGCGCGCTTTATATCGGGCTCGCCTTCCATGAGCTGGTCGTCAATACGGTCAGCCACAGCGGCAATCTGGCATACCACCCGCCGATCTCTCTCCAGTGTCGTCAGGACGGTGATTTTTATATCGTCGAGTGGAACGAGCCGATGATGCCATCGAAGGAGCCGGCGGCGGCCAGGCACGGCAGTTTCGGCAGCGTGGTGCTGGAAAAGGTGGTGCCTTCTGCTCTCGGCGGCAGTGCGGAATACCAGCTAACGCCCGAGCGGATCGTTTACCGCCTGACGTTCCCTTCGGGTGACGGCGCAGCTTTCTGAAAAGGGGTGGGGGCGTGGAGGATACCACGCACCGTTTCCAAGCCCGAGACATATAAAAAAAGCACGGCCCATGGGAGAGCCGTGCTATTTTTATGACGGGTTTTCAGGGGTGAAACCCGTTTATATTCAGGCCAAGCTTCAGGCGGGGACGGGGGAATTGCTTGGCCTGCAGTAAGAATGCACGCCGAAGCGTTCGGTTCCCGCAAAATGCATTTTTTTTGATAATCGCCAAATTTTAGCTGTCGGGTGCAGGAGCCTTAGTGTGTCTGCTCGGGTCGCTTGGGGATGAAATAGCGCATCGGCGCTTCCAGTGACCATTCGAAGCCGGTCTCGCGATACTGGGTAATGACGTTCCCGCCGAAGGCGCCTTCCGCATGGCGTTTGATGACCGTGGTGCCGAAGCCCTTGCGGCTCGGCTCGGTTGCGGGCGGCCCGCCTGTCTCTGTCCAGATCAGATGGATCATCTGCCGGCCGTCTTTTTCGAGCGCTTTCCAGCTGACGGTTATTTTTCCCGGCGGAACCGAAAGTGCGCCATATTTGATGGAATTCGTCGTCAGCTCATGCACCACGAGCCCGAAGTTCTGCGCCGCTTCAGGAGACAGCATGAAATCGTCGCCTTCCAGCGTGAAGCGTTCCGCCACCGTGCCGAAAACATCGAGATGGGTTTCGATCAGCTTGCGGATCGGCAGACCCTGCCATTGAACCTCCGCAAGAGCGCGGATCGACATTCCAAGGCCGCGCAGGCGGTGGTCCACCTCTTTCTGAAATTCCGGAATGCTTTTATTCTCGCGGCCCAGCTGCCGTATCATCGCCTGAACCAGGGTCAGAATGTTCTTGGAACGGTGCACCAGTTCGTGCAGAAGCAGCTGCAAACGCTCCTCCGACTGGCTTCTGTCGAAGGAGGCGTTGGAGAGTGCGATGGCGACCTGGTTCGCCTCCTTTATCTTGGTGTCGACGGGTGCCACGATCTCGCCTTCACCGATTCGCTCGGCCATGTGGGTGAGATCGCGGATGGAGCTGCGCAATTGCCGGCCGACGAGATAGGCGCCGCCGATTGCGATCAGCACCAGCACAAGACTGCCGATCATCATCTGCCGCCAGGTGTCGATCAGCGCCGCCTGGCTTGCGGCAAGCGGTCCCCACATTACCGTCTTCCATTGCCAACCCGGTAGTTGTGCGTAGGCGTAGAGATTTCCCTTGCCGTCGAAAAAATTGCCGCTGAAGGCCTGCATTTGCGAAAGGACTTCCGGGGACATGAACGGCTGTCCGACCTGGACCTGACCGGGTTCGCTGGAAACGACAACGCGGTTCGTGCCATCAATGATGGCGACCGCCCAGTGGCGAGGCAGGTTTTCCGTTGGAATGAGGCGGCCGAGATCACTTGCATTCTGCGTCAGTATCAAGGCGTCTCCAGCCGATCTTAGGTCCGGATCGAGCGGCAGGGTAACATTGAATACCCATTCCTTGCTGGTGGAACCAAAAAATAGGTCAGAGACGGTGATGCGGCGAGAGTCAATCGCTTTGGTCAGATGTGCTTCAGCAGGCACGTTGCTCAGCGGTTGGCCGTAGGGAACGCGCGTGTTCAGGCGCTGCTGACCATCCTTGGTGACGAGAAGGGCAAAAAGGCCTTCCCGTTTCAGGCTTTCGGCAACGCGTCCCTGAAACGCTGCGAGGTTGCCACTCTCAAGCTCGGGGAATTGCGACAGGAGATTGAGTGACGTGGAGATTTCCTGAAGGCGACGGTCGATGTTGCGGGAGACCACCCGCACGTCCTCGATGGTTTCCCGCTGCAAGTCGTCGCGTTTTTCTGCCTCGAGGCGCAGCATGAGATAGCCGACGAAAAGGATGAGCGGCAACGTAATAACGGTTGCCATCACCACCAGATAGGTGCCGATGGAGGCCGTGGGGAAAAAATTTCCGCTGCGCCGACGCAAAGCCGAGAACATGTCTTTCAGTCTGTTGCCGGGTCCAGGCATGTAAAAAACTCCGGCAGTTATGGCATTGTTACAGCAGGAATAATAGCGCGCTGTCCTCTGTTAGCAATGGCTGATTTTTCACCTTTGGTTGTTGTGGTTCACGGTATCTCCCAAAGCCGTGATCGAAAAAATCGGAACTATTTTAACAACCATGCCGTTTGCCAATCGAACCGGTCGAGAAGCGGGAGGAAATATTACCGCCGGCCAGTTGAGAACGATGAAAGGAAGGTACGAAAATGACCAAGAAATTCGCGACTATCTTCACCGCCGCACTGATGGGTACGACCGCTTTCGCGCCGCTCGCCATCGCTCAGGGAACGACGCAGCCTGCACCGGCAAGCCCAAGCGCACAGACCGAGCCCGCAAGCCCATCTGCAACGCCGATGACGCCGACTGCTCCGACGGCAGCCGATAGCGCGGCCACGTCGACCGGCGGTGCGTACATCACCCAGCAGGCTGAAAATCAGGTCAGCGCCAACGACTATATCGGCAAGTCGGTCTATACCGGTGCGGATGAAAGCATCGGTAACGTCACCAACCTCATCCTCGAACAGGATGGTGGTCTTGTTGCAGCCGTGATTGGCGTTGGCGGGTTCCTGGGAATTGGTGCGAAGGACGTTGCCGTTCCCATGGACAAGATTACGATGACCCGCAACGTCGAGGACGGCACCATTCGTCTGACCACGACCGAAACGGCTGAAACGCTAAAGGCAGCCCCGGAGTTCAAGACGCTTGAACAGAAAGCCAGCGAGCAGAATGCTGCTGCACCGGCTACGCCTGACGGCACAACAACCTCTGCCACCAAGCCCTAATGCGGATACCTGGGAGGCAGGAGCGAGGCAGGCTTGAATGAGCCGCCCCGCGCGAGGCACCGACCTGAGGGTCGGTGCCTTTTTATCGTCAGTCGCCAGCGTTGCGGGAGGAATGCCACGCCCAGGCAGATTTGATGATGTCGTGCAGGGTGTAACGCGGTTGCCAGCCCAAAACTTCCCGTGCCTTATCGTTATTGGCCACCAGGGTTGTGGAATCCCCGTCACGTCGCTCGGTGTATTCGACGGGGAAGGGGCGGCCGGAAACTTCCGATATCGCCGCCAGCAATTCCTTCACCGTTGTACCAGTGCCGGTGCCGAGATTAAGTTCTACAGTCTCGCCGCCATCCAGCAGGTAGTCCACCGCCCGCACGTGCGCATCGGCAAGATCGAGAATGTGAATATAGTCGCGCACGCAGGTGCCGTCGCGGGTGTCATAATCCGTGCCGAACACCTTGAAACCCTGACGCCGGCCGAGTGCGGCCTCTATGGCAAGCGGGATCGCGTGGGTTTCGGGCTTGTGCCACTCGCCGATGCGGCCTTCGAAATCCGCACCTGCGGCGTTGAAATAGCGCAGCATCACCGAGCGAAGCCCCTTATAGGTGCTGTAATCCTTCAATGCCTGTTCTACCACCCATTTGGTGCGGCCATAGGGGTTGATCGGCGCCTGCCGATGCGTCTCGTCGATCGGCACCTGTTCCGGCAATCCGTAGGTGGCGCAGGTGGAGGAGAAGACGAATGAGGTGACGCCGGCATAGATGGCGGCGGAAAGCAGGTTGAGCGAACCGATGACGTTATTATCATAGAAAGCCACGGGCTGCTTGACCGATTCACCGACTTCGATCAGCGCGGCGAAGTGAAGAACGGCCTCCGGCTGGTGCTTGGCGAAGACCTCGTCCAGCCGCGCCCGGTCGCGAATATCGCCCTGTTCGAAAGGCCCCCAGCGGACGAATTCCTCGTGCCCGTTGGACAGATTATCGAAAACAACAGGTTCATATCCCCGCTCGGACAGGAGTAGGCAGGTGTGCGAACCGATATAGCCGGCACCGCCGACGACAAGGACTTTCTTCTTCATCAATTGCCTTTCAGAAAATTACGGACGCGCCGAGACTGTATGTCACTTTGTTCAAATAAGGGCGGCGTGGCGCAGGACGCCATCAACCAATCTATCCTTCGCGGGTAACATAAAAAAAACCGCGCATCCATGGCCTGGAGGCGCGGTTGGTCTTGTGAGGCTGCCAAGAAGTTACTTGGTCTTTTTTGTACTCACTCTTGTGGCGAGAAATCCAGCCGCGACAGCGACGGCAAGTGTCGCGTAAGGACGTGCCTGGATGGCGAGAGAAAGCAAAGATTGCAGAGCGAGCGGAGCCGCCGCCAACGGTGCCGCGGCTGTAAGTGGTGTTATCGGTCTGGTCGCGTAAACCCTTGGGCGTTTGATGATGGCGAGCGCCACCAGCATGATAACGCCGAGCAGGAAAGCCGATCCCGCGACGACCAGCGCAGCGGGTCCAGCTCCGACGTGGCGTGCAAGATAGATCGAACCCGCAACGACCGCTGCGACGAAAGCTATCAGGAAAAATATCCCTGCCAGCACTGATAGCATGATAACGGAGCGAAGTCGTCTCGTGACGACCCGTCCTTCTCGCTGGGTCTCCCCCAGATAGACCAGCAATGCCTCGAGCATGAGCTTATCGACGCGTCAGGAGTGCAAGAACAAAACCGACGCCAACGGCGATGCCGAGCGACTGAAGGGGGTTCTTCTGAACCTGATCCGTCAGATTGTCATTCAGCGTGGAAATCTCGTTGCGTACGGTGTCAGCCATGTCGCTGGACGCGGAAAGGGCGTCGTCTGCAACCCGCGCCGCCTGGGCCTTGAGTTCGTATGAAGCACCCACGCCAAGCGCCTTTACGCTCTTGGCAAGATTTGCCAGGTCTTCGCGAAGCTGGGAGAGCTGTGCGGCCACATCGGCTGCATCACCACTTTCGAGGGATTGCTGGATCTTGTCATTAACGCTGCTACGCACGCTTGCCATGAGTGAAGTCCTTCCTGAACATCGTTGATGGAGATGGCGATATGTCAAAGCCTATCGCCGCTTGACTCCCGTTGCGGCGGCAGAAACAACCCGCCTGTCCGCGATTGAAACGCGCCGACACGCGCTTGGTTCCGTTACGTTATGCGTTTTGTTCCACCATGGTGGCGCGCCGGGCATTTTTCCGGGAATTCGGGCCCGGACATTTGTTTTCCTGTCACAAGCATCATATAAGGCCCATCATCCAAGACCGACCTTGACTTCAATCAATATGTGAAACGCCATGCTGCAGACGCCCTATTACCTCATCGACAAGACAAAACTTCTCCGCAACATGGAGAAGATTGCCTATGTACGGGAAAAATCCGGCGCCAAGGCGCTGCTGGCGCTGAAGTGCTTCGCCACATGGTCCGTATTCGATTTCATGTCGCAATATATGGACGGCACCACCTCGTCGTCGCTTTATGAGGTGCGTCTCGGCCGCGAGAAATTCGGTGGTGAAACCCACGCCTATTCCGTTGCCTATGCCGATTACGAAATCGACGAGGTGATCTCCAATGCGGACAAGATCATCTTCAATTCCATCAGCCAGCTTGAGCGTTTTGCGGACAAGGCCTCCGGGATCACCCGTGGCCTGCGCCTCAACCCGCAGGTCAGCTCTTCGAGCTTCGACCTTGCCGATCCCGCGCGTCCCTTCAGCCGTCTCGGCGAATGGGATGTGGCCAAGGTTGACAAGGTCATGGACCGCATTTCCGGTTTCATGATCCACAACAACTGCGAAAACGGTGATTTCTCTCTGTTTGACCGCATGTTGACCCAGATTGAGGAAAAGTTCGCATCGCTGCTATCGCGTGCTGAGTGGGTGAGCCTTGGCGGCGGTATCCACTTTACCGGTGACAATTATCCGCTCGACCAGTTCTGCGACCGTCTGCGGGCCTTCTCCGAAAAATATGGAGTGCAGGTCTATCTGGAGCCGGGCGAAGCCTCGATCACGAAGAGCACGACGCTCGAAGTGACGGTTCTCGACACGCTGTTTAATGGCAAGAACCTCGCCATCGTCGACAGCTCCATCGAAGCGCATATGCTCGATCTGCTGATTTATCGTGAGAGTGCCAAGGTTTCGCCGAACGAGGGTGAACATCCCTATATGGTCTGCGGCAAGTCTTGCCTCGCCGGCGATATTTTCGGCGATTTCCGCTTCGACAAGGAGTTGAAGGTTGGCGACCGCATCTCCTTCCAGGACACGGCGGGGTACACCATGGTCAAGAAGAACTGGTTCAACGGCGTGAAGATGCCGGCGATCGCCATCAAGGAACTCGACGGCACCGTCCGCGCCGTTCGTGAATTCGACTTTGCCGATTTCGAGCAAAGCCTGTCTTAAACCCTGTTTTTAACATCAACGAAGCTCATCCCTGCGGGGAAAAGGAGGCATCACCTGAAATGACGAAGAACGTTCTGATCATCGGCGCCGGTGGCGTAGCACAGGTCGTGGCGCATAAATGCGCCCAGAACAGCGATGTATTGGGAGACATTCATATTGCGTCACGGACTTTGGGAAAGTGCCGCAAGATTGTCGAGTCCGTACGCGAAAAGAAGAGCCTCAAGACAGATGTAAAACTTGAGGCCCATGCGCTTGACGCGATGGATATCGAGGCGACGAAAGCCTTGATCAAGAAAACCGGCGTGGAAATCGTCATCAATGTCGGTTCGGCTTTCGTCAACATGTCCGTTCTTCGTGCCTGCATGGACACGGGTGTTGCCTATATGGATACCGCGATCCACGAGGATCCCACCAAGATTTGCGAAGCGCCGCCGTGGTACGGAAACTACGAGTGGAAGCGCGCGGAGGAATGCAAGGAGAAGGGCATTACCGCCATTCTCGGCGTTGGTTTCGACCCGGGCGTGGTCAACGCCTATGCGCGCCTTGCCAAGGATGAGTATTTCGACAAGGTCACCTCGGTCGATATCGTCGATATCAATGCCGGCAGCCATGGCCGCTGGTTCTCGACCAACTTCGACCCGGAAATCAATTTCCGTGAATTCACAGGCGTCGTCTATTCCTGGCAGAATGGCCAGTGGCAGACGAACCAGATGTTCGAAGTCGGCCAGGAATTTGACCTGCCTGTCGTCGGCAAGCAGAAGGCCTATATGACCGGCCATGACGAAGTGCATTCGCTGTCCAAGAACATGGACGGTGCCGATGTGCGCTTCTGGATGGGCTTCGGCGATCACTATATCAACGTCTTCACTGTGCTGAAGAACCTCGGCCTCCTCTCCGAAAAGCCGGTCAAAACGGCGGAAGGTCTGGAAGTCGTGCCGCTGAAGGTCGTTAAGGCCGTGCTGCCCGATCCATCTTCGCTGGCGCCCGATTACGTCGGCAAGACCT
Organism: Agrobacterium sp. NPDC058088; assembly: GCF_042885035.1. Lineage (NCBI taxonomy): Bacteria > Pseudomonadati > Pseudomonadota > Alphaproteobacteria > Hyphomicrobiales > Rhizobiaceae > Agrobacterium > Agrobacterium sp. NPDC058088. The sequence goes on from NZ_JBHVSU010000004.1 coordinate 404,493, forward strand.
GCATTGGCGATATCGTCAAGGGCATCAAGGACGGCAAGGAACGCGAAGTCTTCATCTATAACGTGGCCGACCATAAGGACGCCTATGAAGAAGTCGGCTCACAGGGCATTTCCTACACAGCAGGCGTTCCGCCGGTTGCTGCCGCGATGTTGATCGCGACAGGCGAATGGGATGTGAAGCAGATGGCAAACGTTGAAGAACTGCCGCCGAAGCCGTTCCTGAACCTTCTGAACAAGATCGGTCTTCCGAACCGCATCAAGGACGAAAACGGCGATCGCGCGCTGGAATTCTGATTGCCGACGTTTTGATTGATGGAATGGAAAAGCCCCGCGAAAGCGGGGCTTTTCTTTTGGCGGCTATCCCTTGGGGAACTGCCCGATGAACAGGTGCAATGCCTTATGCATCGCCTCCGAAGGGGGCTCTGCAACATGCCACTCCGGAAAATGCCCATCGATTGCCATGCGGGCAAGGCCATAGACCAGCGCGCGGGAGCTCAGCACGAGCTGGTCGAGGTCGAGGCCCTCTGCGAGCTGGCTGTTTTCACGCGCCTGCGCAAGCAGGCTGACCATCAGGCGCCGGATGGCGTCATTCTGCTCGCGCAGAATATCGGACGAATTGAAATCGATCAGCGTGCGCGAGCTGATGATCTCGAAATGCGTCGGATTGGCTAGCGCCCAGCGCAGATAGCCGTGGCCGATGGCTTCAAAGGCGACGAGGGGATCGTCACTGCCGGCCTGTCGTCTTGCGGTTTCGACGGATTCGGTCAGCCGGTTCATCGCCTGTTCCGCGACAGCAGTCATCAGAGCCGTTTTCGAGCGGAAATGCCTGAAAGGCGCTCCCGGCGAGACGCCGGCGCGCTTGGCGGCTTCGCGGACGGAAATGTTCTCAACACCTCGCTCCTCGATGATTGCGATCGTTGCCGCGACAAGTTCATCGACGAGATTGCCATGGTGGTAGGGCTTGTCCCCACTCGCTTTCGTGTTCGTACTCATGACCAACGTTACCATGGAACGCGGATGTAATCACCGATTATTTTCCCCTTGCGCAAAAGCGCTCCCTTGATGTAAGCATCGATTACATTCTTTCAGGAGGTTTCAATGCTGCGTTTATTTTTAAAGTTCAGTCTCGCATTTACCTTACTTCCATTCGCTGTCGCACATGCCGGGGACAGCCCGACCCTCGAAATCGTGTGGCCGAAAGCCGGCGATGTCATAGAGCTGGGGGATGACCCTGAACGCGCAATCGGCGTCGTCGTCAAAAGCAATTTCCTGCTGCTTGCCGCCGGGCAATGTGGAGACAACGGCCAATGCGGCCACGTGCATATGAAAATCGACCCTTCAGGCGATACGTGCAATATTCCCGGCCGCGCCTATAACAGCATGAACAGCGATTTTGGCGGGGATCTGATCAAGGCGCGTTTCGGCCATTGCGCTAGCCCGACCGGGCGGCATGTTATCGGTATTCTGCTGGCGAATGATCACCATAAGCCCGTTCTGGTTGACGGCAAGCCGGTCACGGCCCTTGTCGAAGTGACGACCAAATAGGGATGCTTCGGACATTTCGTTGAACGCGCAATAAAAAGGCCCCGTTCAAAACGGGGCCTTCGATTTTCAGGCGTCATAGAGCGAAAGGCAATCAGCCCTTCGGCTGCTTCGGCCCGCGCTTCTCGAAGGGCTTGTCCTTCTTGCCCTCGTATTTCGGCTTGTCGCCGAAGGGCTTTTTCTTCTTCCAGGGTTTGTCATCGCCCTTGCGGTCGTCACGCGGACCGGCCGCATTATCGGACTTGCTGAATTTCCGCTGAGCCTTTGCCGGGCGCGTGTCTTCACGGGCCGCGCCGGTCATTTCCGGCTTGCCGTCCATCTGCTTCAGGCGGATGCCCTTTTCCAGTGTCATGTCCTTGCCGATGGCCGAAGTGAAACGGTCGACGGCATCGGCTGCCAGTTCCACGAAGGTTTCCGTCTGCTGCATGCGGATCGCGCCGATATCCTGGCGGGTGATCTTGCCGAAACGGCACAGCATCGGGATAAGCCAGCGCGGCTCGGCGCTCTGCTTGCGGCCAACTGACAGCGAAAACCAGGCGCTGTCGGAGAAATCGGACCTGTCGCGACGCGGCGCATTGTTTTCAGGTGTTTCGAAACTGTCGCGGCGCGGCTTGCGGGTGTTATCGAGCGCGACCTCGAAAATGTCTTCCGGTGCCGAGCGCCCAGCATGATAAAGGCGCACAAAGGCAGCGGCGACTTTCTCCGCGCCATGCTGTTCCAGCAGCTTGGTCACGAAATCGCGTTCGTCATCCGCCACTGCTTCGCTCAGCGTAGGATCGGCCAGAAGCCGGGCGCCGTCGCGTTCAACGATCTCTTCAACGGAGGGTGGGTGTACCCAGGCGGCGCTGACCTTGGCGCCTTCGAGCAGGCGTTCGGCCTTGCGGCGTTGGCTGACCGGCACCACGATGGCGCTGACGCCCTTCTGACCGGCGCGGCCGGTACGGCCGGAACGGTGCAGAAGCGTTTCGGAATTGGTCGGCAGGTCGGCATGGATGACGAGTTCGAGGCCGGGCAGGTCGATACCGCGGGCGGCAACGTCGGTCGCCACGCAAACGCGGGCGCGGCCGTCACGCATGGCCTGCAGGGCATGTGTACGCTCGTTCTGTGTTAGTTCGCCGGAGAGAGCCACGACGGAGAAGCCGCGATTGTTCAGGCGGGCCGTCAGGTGGTTTACCGCGGCGCGGGTGGAGCAGAACACGATGGCGTTGCGGGCTTCGTAAAAGCGCAGCGCATTGATGATGGCGTTCTCGCGATCGGAAGGGGAGACGAGAAGCGCGCGATATTCGATATCCACATGCTGCTTCTGTTCGGAAGCGGTGGCGATGCGCACGGCGTTCTTCTGGTAGCTTTCGGCAAGCTTGGCAATGCTGCGCGGCACGGTGGCCGAGAACATCAGCGTGCGGCGATCTTCGGGCGATTCTTCCAGAATGAATTCCAGATCTTCACGGAAGCCGAGGTCGAGCATTTCGTCGGCTTCGTCCAGCACGACAGCGCGGATCGAAGAGAGATCGAGCGCATTGCGCTTGATGTGGTCGCAGAGACGGCCGGGCGTGCCGACGACGATATGAGCACCGCGCTCCAGCGCCCGGCGCTCATTGCGGATATCCATGCCGCCGACGCAGGAAGCAATGGAGACGCCGGCAAATTCGTAAAGCCATTCCAGCTCGCGCTTCACCTGCATGGCCAGTTCGCGTGTGGGGGCGATGGCAAGAGCCAGAGGGGCAGCGGCCTGGCCGAAACGGGTATTGTCACGCAGCAGCGTGGTCGCGAGCGCGATGCCGAAGGCAACGGTCTTGCCGGAACCGGTCTGCGCGGAAACCAGCGCGTCCTTGTCGGCGAGTTCGGGCGCAAGCATGGCCTGCTGCACGGGGGTCAAATCTTTGTAGCCGCGTTTTTCCAACGCCTGCGCGATCGCCGGGGCGATACCCTGGGTGTCTGTCATCTACCGTCTTTCGGATATGAAGCTGCCCGCATCCGCCCGAAACCAATAGATCCTAGAGTCTTCGGGGCAGCCGATACGGGCCATTTCGGCCATCTGGCCGGTTGCATTGCCGCGCTCATACTGCGAATGGGCCCATTTGTACAGTGCACTGCGGTACGCTCTTTTACAGGTGCTTTATCCTGTCGCCGTTTCATCCTGCCATTGTTCCGGGCTGCGCTCCGGAAAAAGGCGTACCGCATGGTTCATAAACGGCATTGCGTGCCCCCCACCTTTTCGCTAAGAGACCCGCAACTTGAGGCTCTTTTCAGGAAGGGCCGACTGGGTTTGTTCTTGTCCGTCCGCTTCCTGAAGGAGCCGGCGGGAAAATGGGATGGTACTGGTCAAGGCTATGGCTCGCATTGTCATGAAATTCGGCGGCACGTCCGTCGCGAACCTCGAACGCATTCACAATGTCGCACGGCATGTGAAACGCGAAGTGGATGCCGGCCATGAAGTGGCCGTGGTCGTTTCCGCCATGTCCGGTAAAACCAACGAGTTGGTTGACTGGGTGCAGAACGCAGCAAAGATTACGGGGAGCAATGCCGCTTCCTTTTACGATGCGCGCGAATATGACGCGGTTGTTGCATCCGGCGAGCAGGTGACGTCAGGTCTTCTGGCGATCACGCTGCAATCCATGGGCATCAATGCGCGCTCCTGGCAGGGCTGGCAGATCCCGATCCGCACCGACAATGCGCACGGCGCCGCCCGCATTCTGGAAATCGACGGCTCGGATATCGTGAAACGCATGGGCGAAGGCCAGGTTGCCGTTGTTGCCGGTTTCCAGGGCATCGGTCCCGATAACCGCATCGCAACGCTTGGCCGCGGCGGCTCGGACACCTCGGCCGTTGCCATTGCCGCTGCCGTGAAGGCGGATCGGTGCGACATCTATACCGATGTCGATGGCGTCTACACGACCGATCCGCGCATTGAGCCCAAGGCTCGCCGCATGAAGAAGATCGCTTTCGAGGAAATGCTCGAAATGGCATCTCTCGGCGCGAAGGTTCTGCAGGTGCGCTCGGTCGAGCTTGCCATGGTACACAAGGTGCGCACCTTCGTTCGCTCCAGTTTCGAGGATCCCGATGCGCCGGGCATGGGCGACCTCATCAACCCGCCCGGTACTTTGATTTGTGACGAGGATGAAATCGTGGAACAGGAAGTCGTAACCGGCATCGCCTATGCCAAGGATGAAGCACAGATCTCGCTGCGCCGCGTGGCCGATCGTCCGGGCGTCTCCGCCGCGATCTTCGGGCCTCTGGCGGAAGCGCATATCAATGTCGACATGATCGTGCAGAACATTTCCGAAGATGGTTCGCGCACCGACATGACCTTCACCGTTCCCTCTGGTGACGTTGCCAAGGCGCTCAAGGTTCTCGATGACAACAAGGCCCAGATCGGTTTTGACGTCGCCCAGAACGAAACCGGCTTGGCCAAGGTTTCGGTCATCGGTATCGGCATGCGCAGCCACGCCGGCGTTGCCGCCAGCGCGTTCAAGGCACTGGCCGAGAAGAACATTAACATTAAGGCGATCACCACGTCAGAGATCAAGATTTCGATCCTGATCGACGGCGCCTATGCCGAACTTGCGGTTCGCACTTTGCATTCCGCCTACGGTCTCGATAAGGCTTGAACCCAGACATCGGTTTCCGATGCTCCGATTCTTCGGAGTTGCGTTCTTCCGATGTGGCGTTTCATGAAAGCGTGTCCCTTGCGGGACGCGCTTCTCGCGCTATAAATTTTTAAATGACGTTTTGATTCTCGAATATTATGACATTCGGGTCGGAAGCGTCGGGGAGCAAACGCGATGAGAGACCTTTCCGCAGGTCCGCGTGTCCTGCTCAAGCGGCTGCGCGAAATGATGGCGGAGCACCTTGAACCGCAGGAGCGTCTGGACCAGATCGTCCGTCAGATTGCCAGCAACATGGTGGCGGAGGTTTGCTCGGTCTACGTGCTGCGTTCCGACAGCGTGCTCGAGCTTTACGCCACCGAAGGTCTCAACAAGGATGCCGTGCATCTTGCCCAGCTGAAAATGGGGCAGGGTCTTGTCGGCACCATTGCCGCTTCCGCCCAACCGCTCAATCTTTCCGATGCGCAGGCGCATCCCGCATTCCGTTATCTTCCTGAAACCGGTGAGGAAATTTATCATTCCTTCCTCGGCGTGCCGATTTTGCGCTCCGGTCGCACTCTTGGCGTTCTTGTGGTCCAGAACAAGGCCAGCCGAACATACCGGGAGGATGAAGTTGAAGCGCTCGAGACAACTGCGATGCTCATCGCTGAAATAGTGGCGAGCGGTGAATTGAAGAAAATCACCCGCCCCGGCGTGGAGCTGGACCTGACGCGCGCGGTGTCCATCGACGGCGATGCCTACGGCGAAGGCATCGGCCTTGGCCATGTTGTTCTCCATGACCCCCGAATCGTTGTCACCAATCTTCTGAACGAAGATGCGGACACGGAAATCCGCCGTCTTGCCGACGCCATCGGTTCGCTGCGCCTGTCGATCGACGACATGTTGCAGCGGCGTGACGTGCCGACCGAAGGCGAACACCGCGAGGTTCTCGAAACCTACCGCATGTTCGCCCATGATCAGGGCTGGGTGCGGCGCATGGAAGAGGCCATCCGCAACGGCCTGACGGCGGAAGCCGCGGTCGAGAAGGTACAGAGCGACACCAAGGCGCGCATGATGCGCCTGACCGATCCTTACCTTCGCGAGCGCATGCATGATTTCGACGACCTCGCCAACCGGCTGCTGCGTCAGCTCATCGGTTTTGGCGGGCGTAGCCCGGAGCAGGATTTCCCGCTCGATGCCATCGTTCTTGCACGCGCCATGGGCGCTGCCGAATTGCTGGATTATCCACGTGAGAAATTGCGTGGTCTTGTGTTGGAAGACGGCGCGGTGACGAGCCATGTCGTGATCGTGGCCCGTGCCATGGGTATTCCGATCATCGGCCAGGCGACGGGCATCGTCGCGCTGGCGGAAAATAACGATCCGATCATCATCGATGGTGATGATGGTCAGGTGCATCTGCGGCCGATGTCGGATTTGCAGCGCGCCTATGAAGAGAAAGTTCGCCTGCGCGCCAAGCGTCAGGAGCAGTTCCGTGCGCTTCGCAATGTCGAGCCGATCACCAAGGATGGCCAGAAGGTCAATCTGAAGATGAATGCGGGCCTGCTGGTTGACCTGCCGCAGCTGGAGGAATCCGGCGCCGACGGCATCGGGCTGTTCCGCACCGAGCTGCAATTCATGATCGCCTCCAACATGCCGAAGGGCGAGGAGCAGGAGGCTTTCTACCGCTCCGTTCTGCGCCAGGCCAAGGGCAAGAGCGTCACCTTCCGCACGCTGGATATCGGCGGTGACAAGGTCGTTTCTTATATGCGCGGGCAGGAAGAGGAAAATCCGGCACTCGGCTGGCGGGCGATCCGCCTGTCGCTCGACCGGCCGGGCCTGATGCGCACGCAGATGCGCGCGCTTCTGCGCGCTGCCTCCGGTGCTGAACTGCGCATGATGCTGCCGATGGTGACCGAGGTCTCCGAAATCCGGGCGGCACGCGATCTTCTGCAGAAGGAAGTGCAGCACCTTTCGAAATTCAGCCATGCGCTGCCGAAAAAGCTGCAATTCGGCGCCATGCTGGAAGTTCCGTCGCTGATGTGGCAGCTCGATGAGCTGATGCAGGAGGTGGATTTCGTCTCCGTCGGATCGAATGACCTGTTCCAGTTTTCCATGGCGGTCGATCGCGGCAATGCGAGGGTTTCGGATCGTTTCGACAATCTCGGCAAGCCGTTCCTGCGTATTCTGCGCGATATCGTGCGCGCGGGTGAAAGGCACCACACTTCGGTCACGCTGTGCGGCGAAATGGCGAGCAAGCCGCTTTCGGCCATGGCTTTGATCGGCCTCGGTTTCCGCTCGGTTTCCATGTCGCCAACGGCGATCGGTCCGGTCAAGGCGATGCTGCTGGGTCTTGATGCCGCAAGCCTTGCCGAGGAACTGAACGCGGCACTGGACGATCACAATTCGCTGGAAAGCGCGCGCGAGGTGTTGTTACGCTTTGCAGCGACGCATTCCATTCCCATCTAACAAGACCTGTTTCAGTATTGGAGTGACTGGTGGCGAAGCTTCCCGTCGAAAAAATGCGCGAGTTGGAAAGACGTTTCGGTGAAATCGAAGCGCGTATGTCGGCCGGGCCTGCCGCGGATGTTTATGTGAAGCTGGCTTCGGAATATTCCGAACTCGAGCCGGTGGTGAAGAAAATTCGCGAATACGAGAAGGCGATCTCCGAGGCCGCCGATCTCGAAGCGCTACTTGCCGATAAGACAACCGACAAGGATATGCGCGATCTGGCGGAAATGGAGCTGCCGGAAATCGAGAGCCGCATCGAAGAGCTTGAAAAGGACATGCAAGTCCTGCTGTTGCCAAAGGATGCGGCGGACGAAAAAAGCGCGATCCTCGAAATTCGCGCCGGAACCGGCGGTTCCGAGGCGGCACTGTTCGCCGGCGATCTTTTTCGCATGTATGAGCGCTTTGCTGCTTCCAAGGGCTGGAAGGTGGAGGTTCTTTCCGCCAGCGAGGGTGAAGCGGGCGGTTACAAGGAAATCATCGCTACGATCAGCGGGCGAGGGGTGTTCTCCAAGCTGAAATTCGAATCCGGCGTCCACCGGGTGCAGCGCGTGCCGGAGACGGAAGCGAGCGGTCGCATCCATACGTCCGCCGCCACGGTTGCCGTTCTGCCGGAAGCGGAGGATATCGATATCGAAATCCGCCCGGAAGATATCCGCATCGACACGATGCGCGCTTCGGGCGCAGGCGGCCAGCACGTTAACACCACCGACTCGGCCGTTCGCATCACCCATCTTCCAACAGGTATAATCGTCACCAGCTCGGAAAAATCGCAGCACCAGAACCGCGCCAAGGCCATGCAGGTTCTTCGCTCGCGCCTTTACGATATCGAGCGCCAGAAGGTGGAGAGCGAACGCTCTGCCGACCGCAAGAGCCAGGTGGGTTCCGGCGACCGCTCCGAGCGCATCCGCACCTATAATTTCCCGCAGGGTCGCGTCACCGATCACCGTATCAATCTCACGCTCTACAAGCTGGATCGCATGATCGAGGGTGAGATCGATGAACTCGTGGATGCGCTGATCGCCGATTATCAGGCGGGACAACTCGCCCAGCTCGGCGAGCAGCTTTGAGTACGGCGGGCGAAGGGAGCGTCGCGAGCGCGCTTGCCGCCGCCCGCAAAAGGCTGCAGGCAGCCGGGATCGACGACCCGCTTCTCGATGTGCGGCTTTTGATTGCGGAAGTCGTCGGTTTCTCTTTGACCGATTTCGTGATGAAGCCAGACCGTCCGGTCACGGTGGAAGAAAATGCCCGTATCGTCGCCATGATCGAACGTCGGGCCAGCGGCGAGCCCGTTCACCGCATTCTCGGTCACCGCGAGTTTCATGGCCTTGATCTTCTGTTGTCGAAGGAAACGCTCGAACCTCGGCCGGATACGGAAGTTCTGGTCGACACGCTGTTGCCCGCGCTGAGAAAAATTGTTTCCGCCAAGGGCAGCGCCCGCATTCTCGACATGGGTACAGGCACGGGCGCTATTTGCCTGGCGCTTCTCAAGGAATGCCCCGAAGCGACGGGCATCGGCAGCGACATCTCCATTGATGCGCTGGAGACAGCGACCAAAAATGCGGCCCGAAACGGCCTCGGAAAACGCTTTGAGACTATTCGCAGTGACTGGTTCGAAAAAATCTCTGGTCGCTTTGACATAATTGTGTCGAATCCGCCCTATATAAGAACTGATGTCGTCGCAACGCTCGACCAGGAGGTTCGTAACTACGACCCGATGGCAGCGCTGGACGGAGGTCAGGACGGCCTTGCACCGTACCGCCTCATCGCCGCCGATGCGGACCGCTTTCTTGTGGAAAACGGGATTGTCGGTGTGGAGATCGGTTTCGATCAAAGGCTTGATGTTTCCGCTATATTTGCTTCCCACGGCTTCTCTCTTCTGGACGCCGTCAAGGATTATGGCGGTAATGATCGAGTTTTGACCTTCCGGAGATAGTTGTTGGCGATATGTCTGCGGATTTTTTGCAAGGATATTTTGCACAGCAAAAGAAAAGGCTTGGATTTCCGCAGGAAGCGGGATAGTTTGCGGCCACATGCTGGGTGGCTGAGGACGAACTGAGATTCGTCAGGGTATGGGTCAGTCCCGAAGCGGGTTCTTTTGAGAACCCTGAAGGCTGGGCGTTTCCAGTATGTGAATCAGTAAACTTTGTTCGCAGGCGGCACGGTGCAGCATTTGCGCAGCCGGTCGTCATACGCGAGGCCTTGCCCGGGAGTTATCTTCGGCAAGGCGCGTGATGGAGCAATTTCAGGAAAAATTTCCAGCGGTTTTCCGCCCGGAATTGCATGAAAACAACCAGATTGTCAGCAAAACAGAATTCAGGTGAGCAATTGATGAGGCCAGGACAGCAAAACAAGCGCGGCCGGGGGCGTGGAAGCAACAACAATAACAATGGTGGCGGTAACAACAATAACTTTAACCGCAAGGGCGGTAACCCGCTCACCAGGACTTATGACAGCTCCGGCCCCGATGTTAAAATTCGTGGCACAGCCCAGCACATAGCGGAAAAATACGCGGCTCTGGCGCGCGACGCGCAGAGTTCCGGCGACCGCGTGATGGCTGAGAACTATCTGCAGCACGCTGAACATTACAACCGCATCATTGCTTCGGCTCAGGCCCAGATGCAGGAACGCTTCCAGCGCGATGACCGCGGCGAATACAATGCCGCGGATGGCGACGAGATGGATATGAACGACGGCGACGATAACGTCGTTGCACCGCAGCAGGCCGAACAGGCCGAGCGGACGCAGCAACCGGAACGCCAGGAGCGTACCGAGCGGAACGAACCGCGCCAGGAGCGTCGTGAGCGTCCCGATCGTCGCGAACGGCAGGAGCGTCAGCCGCGCCAGCCGCAGGTGGCCGCCGAACAGCAGCCGCCGGTCTACGACGCCAGCCAGGCGCCGCAACCCGTCATCGAAGGCACGCCCATGGAAGTGGCCGTTGAGGAAGAGCAGCAGCAGGCGGAAGCTCCGGCGGCTGAACGTGCTCCGAAGACGCGCCGTGCAACCGGTCCGCGTCCGCGCCGCCCGCGCCGCGCCGCCGCTGCGGAAGGTGCCGAAGGCGAAGATGCGCCGGCCGGTGAAGATGCGCCAGCGACGCTTGAGAACGCTGCCGAATAAGCAGCGTCTACAAAATCACTCTGCGATTGAAAAACTCCGGCCTGCCGGAGTTTTTTGTTTTTGGTGATCGGCGATGGACAATCTTCCGCCCGCAGGGAAATGATTGAACGGGCGAATTGACGCCTGTCAGTTCGCATGAAAATTTCCCCAACGGTGGATTTTGTCCCCTTTAAACCGATGAAAATGCTTCCCATATTCGTGCAGGAAGGATGGAAGCCGGATTTGTCGGCGACCGATCTTCAAGAGGCGGCAATCGTGAAATCCTTTGAACACGGCTGTCGTAGCGGGGCTTGCCTTTGAGGGAGCCTCAACCCTAACACCCGGAGCCGTGCCGAAAGCGGGCGGGCCGGTCTATGGAGGTTCGATTATGAATATTGAAAAATACTCCGAGCGCGTTCGCGGTTTCCTGCAATCGGCGCAGACTTTTGCGCTGGCCGAAAACCATCAGCAGTTCTCGCCGGAACACGTTCTGAAAGTTCTGCTTGATGATGAGCAGGGCATGGCCGCATCGCTGATCGAGCGTGCGGGCGGCGACGCCAAGGAAGCGCGTCTCGCCAATGACGCGGCACTGGCAAAATTGCCCAAGGTTTCCGGCGGCAATGGCGGCCTTGCGCTGACGGCTCCGCTCGCGAAGGTGTTTTCGACCGCAGAAGATCTTGCCAAGAAGGCCGGCGACAGTTTCGTGACCGTCGAGCGTCTGTTGCAGGCGCTTGCGATCGAGAGCTCCGCCTCCACCTCGGTTTCCCTGAAAAAGGCGGGTGCGACCGCACAGGCGCTCAATCAGGTCATCAACGATATCCGCAAGGGCCGCACAGCCGACAGCGCCAATGCCGAACAGGGCTTTGACGCGCTGAAGAAATATGCGCGCGACCTGACGGAAGAGGCCCGCGAAGGCAAGCTGGACCCTGTTATCGGTCGCGACGATGAAATCCGCCGTACCATTCAGGTGCTGTCTCGCCGTACCAAGAACAATCCCGTACTGATCGGTGAACCCGGCGTCGGTAAAACGGCGATTGCGGAAGGTCTTGCGCTGCGCATCGTCAATGGTGACGTGCCTGAGAGCCTGAAAGACAAGAAGCTGATGGCGCTCGATATGGGCGCGCTGATCGCCGGTGCAAAATATCGCGGTGAATTCGAAGAACGACTGAAGGCTGTGCTCAACGAAGTGCAGGCCGAAAATGGCGGTATCATCCTGTTCATCGATGAGATGCACACGCTGGTCGGCGCCGGTAAGGCCGATGGCGCAATGGATGCGTCCAATCTGCTGAAGCCCGCGCTTGCTCGCGGTGAGCTGCACTGCGTTGGCGCCACCACGCTCGATGAATATCGCAAGCATGTGGAAAAGGATCCGGCCCTTGCCCGCCGTTTCCAGCCCGTTCTGGTGGATGAACCGACCGTTGAAGATACGATTTCGATCCTGCGCGGTTTGAAGGAAAAATACGAACAGCACCACAAGGTCCGCATCTCGGATTCGGCCCTGGTTGCGGCTGCGACGCTTTCCAACCGCTACATTACCGACCGGTTCCTGCCCGACAAAGCAATCGACCTTATGGACGAGGCCGCCTCGCGTCTTCGTATGCAGGTGGATTCCAAGCCGGAAGAACTGGACGAACTGGATCGCCGTATCATTCAACTGAAGATCGAGCGCGAAGCCCTGAAGCAGGAGACGGACCAGTCCTCCGTCGATCGTTTGAGGAAGCTCGAGGATGAACTGGCCGATACGGAAGAAAAGGCAGATGCACTGACGGCCCGCTGGCAGGCGGAAAAGCAGAAGCTCGGCCATGCCGCTGATCTCAAGAAGCGGCTGGATGAGGCCCGCAACGAACTGGCGATCGCTCAGCGCAACGGTCAGTTCCAGCGTGCCGGCGAGTTGACCTATGGCATCATTCCGGGCCTCGAAAAGGAACTGGCTGCGGCGGAAGCCCGCGATAGCAGCGGCGCCGGTTCGATGGTTCAGGAAGTGGTGACGCCGGACAATATCGCCCATGTCGTCTCCCGCTGGACCGGCATTCCGGTTGATAAAATGCTGGAAGGCCAGCGCGAAAAGCTGTTGCGCATGGAAGACGAACTTGCCAAGTCCGTTGTCGGGCAGGGTGAGGCTGTTCAGGCGGTTTCCAAGGCGGTTCGCCGTTCGCGTGCCGGCCTGCAGGATCCCAACCGGCCGATCGGTTCGTTCATCTTCCTTGGCCCGACGGGCGTGGGCAAGACCGAGCTGACCAAGTCCCTGGCCCGCTTCCTGTTCGACGACGAAACCGCGATGGTTCGCCTCGATATGTCGGAATATATGGAGAAACACTCCGTTGCCCGGCTCATCGGTGCGCCTCCCGGCTATGTCGGTTACGAAGAGGGTGGGGCGCTCACGGAAGCGGTTCGCCGCCGGCCCTATCAGGTCGTGCTGTTCGACGAGATCGAAAAAGCGCATCCGGATGTGTTCAACGTCCTCTTGCAGGTGCTGGATGACGGCCGCCTGACGGATGGCCAGGGCCGCACCGTCGATTTCAAGAACACCATCATCATCATGACCTCGAACCTCGGTTCGGAATTCATGACGCAGATGGGCGACAATGACGACGTGGATTCGGTTCGCGAACTGGTGATGGAGCGGGTTCGGTCTCATTTCCGGCCGGAATTCCTCAACCGTATCGACGATATCATCCTGTTCCACCGCCTGCGGCGCGACGAAATGGGTGCGATCGTGGAAATCCAGTTGAAGCGTCTCGTCTCTCTTCTGGCTGATCGCAAGATTACGCTCGAACTGGATGAGGATGCCCGCAACTGGCTTGCCAACAAGGGTTACGATCCGGCTTATGGTGCGCGTCCGCTGAAGCGGGTGATCCAGAAATCGGTTCAGGATCGGCTGGCGGAGATGATCCTCGGCGGTGAAATCCCCGATGGTTCGCGGGTCAAGGTAACCTCTGGCACCGACCGGCTTCTGTTCAAGGTCAAGCCCGCCAAGGGTGAGGCCGAGACCGAAACGGCCGATGCGGCATAAAATAAAGGGCTCCGGAAACGGAGCCCTTTTCATTTGATCAGGTCGGAATTGTCGGCCGTAAATTTCCTGGGGATCAGCGGCTCGCCACCTGATTGGGTTTTTCATCGATGTTGAGCAGATTGTCGATGCGTTTTCTCTCGTCGGAGAAACGCGCCAGCGCCACACCGGAAAGCGACTTGCCGCCCGGCAGGCGCACCTTCATCGCATCAACCTTGGTGCCGTTCACGATCAACTCGTAGTGCAGATGCGCTCCGGTCGAAAGGCCGGTGGAACCAACATAACCGATTACCTGACCCTGCCGGACCTTGGAGCCCTCGGTGACGCCCTTGGCGATGGCGCTCTGGTGGTTATAGGAGGAAACATAGCCATTGGCATGGCGGATCAGCGTCTGATTGCCGTAACCGGAGGCCCAGCCGGCTTTTTCCACGATGCCGTTGCCGGTCGCGATAATCGGCGTGCCGCGGGCGGCCGCCCAGTCGGTGCCGGTATGCATGCGGCTGAATTTCAGGACAGGATGGCGGCGCATGCCGAAACCGGAGGTCATGCGGCCGTTCGGGACGGGGTTGCGCAACAGGAATTGCCGGATGCTCTTGCCGTTCTCGTCGAAGTAATCGACGCTGTTGTCATCCGGGTTCTGGAACCGGTAAAACCGTGTCTCGTTGTCACCAAATTTGGCGTTGACGTAAAGAAGCTCGGATTTGTCCGTCGCCTTGCCGTCCGCATCTTCCACCGAAAAGAAGGCTTCCAGCGTGTCGGTGGGTTTCAGCTGCGCCTGGAAATCGACGCTGCTGGCAAGAAGCTTGATCAACTGCGAGACCATGCTCTGGTTCATGCCATAAGCGAGAGCCGCACGATAAACCCCGTCATAGACACTGGGCAAATCGCGGCCGGCGGCCGGTGCCGGTGTGCTGTCGAAGGCGGTCGCCACCGCGTCGAGCTTGGGCGGTTCGCTGGCCTTGACGAAATTCTTGCGGTCATCGATGGCCATGGTGACCATGTGGCGGCCCTTGCGGTAAAGGCTGACGCGGACGATGTCGCTTTTCTCGTCTTCCTGGATAATGCCGACGCGCAGCACATCGCCGCTCTCGACATTCTCCGACTGGATCTGCGGTGACAGAAGCTTCGCAATCTCGGACGACTGCGCCTTCGAATAACCGGCGCCGAACAGGGCGGCTTCGATCGTCTCGGTCTGGCGGGAAGGGATCACGTCGTCGGCATATTCCTTGACGGGCGCGGACGGCGATTGCGGGGTGGAAACCGACATGTTCTGTTCAACAACGCGGGCAGCAAGGCCCGCGGTAATGTCGACGTCACCCTCATCATTATCGAAACGGCGCGGGTCGATGTAATAAAGGGCAGCAACCTGCTCGTTACCGTCAGTCAGGATGGAGCCGTTCGAACGTACCGCCTCCTCGACCTCATCGAAGCTCAGGGAGCCGGCAAAGGCATATTTGGAATGCTGGACGGGAAAGGCAACGGTTTTCAGGCTGACTTCGGATTCCACCTCGGAGCCGTAGATCGTACCTGTGCGGCTCGCCGCCGGGGTGGGAGCATCCTTGTCTTCATTGCTGGCAAAGATATTCAGAGGATCGAAGGCGGGATAGTCATCCTGCTTGGCATAATTGGAAGCCAGCGGAATCTTGACGTGAGAGAAGGGGACCTTGCGGACCACTTCCTTGTCGCCTTCATTGATGACGGTGGAAACTTCCATGATCGAACGGTCGGACGGCCGGGCCGCGATGTTCGGTGCGACAAGGCGGGTGCCGCGCCGGGCGGCCTCCGTGGCATTGTTGCCCATATCCGCCTTGGCGAAGGCTTCGGCGGGAATGGCAAGCTGTTGGCGACCGTCGAGTGCCGCAAACAGCGCAACCCCCATCAATATGGAAGAGGTGATGCCGGTGAGGAATGTGCCGGAGAGCCATCGGAGCGAAATTTCGCGACGATCGGGTGCACGTCGGCCTTCCGCCAGAATTGGCGGTTCCGTACCTAGCGACCGGATCACATTGCGATCCGCAGTCATACTAGCTGTGCCCCGTCGGTCATGCGCTCTCCAGAAACTTCAGGCGAAGGTGTGCAACTTTCAAAGCCGTGAGTCAAATCCATCGACGTCAAGGCAATTACATTGCAGCGCGCTATATAAGGACCTGCGCGAACAGGCCTGATTTTAACGCTTCGTTAGCAAAGCAATTAGTGAGGAACCGGGCTAAAAGAAGGCGCAGACCCTGCCGCATTGCTCCAGGCACGCTTCTCCTGTGCAAAAGCCGATACGTTCGCGGGCCTTTTTGCCGTCCACAGACGCCAGAAATCGAAATACCCTTTTAAATTCAATTTT